>CAVXKQ010000001.1:0-13147 GCA_963762325.1 uncultured Solirubrobacterales bacterium
GTCCTGGCTGCATCAGCTCACCGCCTCACCGGTCCCGTAGCACGCTCGTACGCGAGGATGCGGCGGCCGATCCACTCGGCGATCTGCGGGACGAGGGCGTTTCCGCAGGCGGCAAGGCGGTCCACCCGATGGGGAACCCCATCAGCCACTCGACCCACGCCGGGTTCAGCGGCCCACCAATCCGAACATGAAGGTCTCGTGGCCGGTTGGCTTTCTCCCAATCTGTCGGCGCCGCGTGCTTTCCGTCCTGGGCCTTCGGCGTTGGGAACATTGACTCCCGCGCCACGGCTTCTCGCAGCTGGCGTCCGCCTTGGCCGGCGCCGTTGATCGGCGTCGGCCAGGTCTGCCGTTCGGCCTCGTGACCGCCCGCCCGAGCTCGGTGCCGCTCGGACCCGGGTTCCGTCGCTGCCCCGGCTTCGGCATCCCGTGCGGGGTAGGCCACGAGCCAGACCCGCTTTCGCAGATGGGGTGCCCCGAACTCTCTAGCCGATAGGCACGCCCACTCCGCGTCATACCCCAGCTTCGGCCAGGTCTCCGAGAACTCGGCCGACCGGTCCCCGGTCCCATCGCTTCCCTTTTCCGGTGAGGAGGGCGGGGACGTTCTCCACGACGACGTAGCGGGGTCGAAGCTCGCAAATGATCCGGGCGAACTCGGACCAAAGACCCGAGCGGGCTCCGTCGATTCCGGCTCCTCTGCCGGCGGCGCTGAGGTCTTGGCAGGGGAATCCGCCACAGATGAGGTCGACCGGGGCGAGGTTGTCGATCGCCGACATCGCGCACGTCTTCGTAGCGGGCGCGTCGGGGAAATGGCGGGCGAGGACCGCTCGGCAGTAGGGGTCGTGCTCGACCTGCCATGAGACGCGCATTCCGGCGCGCTCGAAGCCGAGGTCGAAACCGCCGATTCCGGCGAAGAGGCTTCCGACATTCACTCCCCACCCCTCGGCCGTCCATCGCCAGCCGCCTTGAACACCGGAACGTAGATCCGTCCCGAGTCGCGATAGCGCCGCAGGAATCGATGCCATCCACGCCGCGCGTCCCGGATCGTGGGAGCGCTGACGCGCAGGACGGCCCGGCTCCCCCACGCCCCCGTCAGCGCGACTGTCAGCTCACCGTCCCGATACGGAACGTGCTGAAGCGCCCGATGCGAACGGAGGGCGGCCTCAGCCCGCCGAGCGGCGGCGGTGCCCTCGATGTCCTGGGGATCCTGCCGAGGGGTCAGCGAGCGACGTTCGGTCCGATCGCCTTCGACCTCCTCGACCGGGGTGGCAGGAACCGATGGGGACGCCGCCGCCGGCCGGACCCCATGCGTGGTCGGCCGGTCGGGCTCATCGCCGGCGAGGATGAAAAGCGCCGCCAGCCCGAGCAGGATCGCGCTGGCGAGGGCCAGGATTGCCCGCCCGGCGCTCGGATCGAGGGGACGATCGAGCAGTGCGCGGAGCCGGTCAACCATCGGCGCCGTCCTCGCCGCTCGGCGGGTGGGCGTAGCCGTAGACCGGCCCCGGCATCCCGTACCGCACGGCCTGCGAAGGAAGGAACGGGCCAGAGCGCGCGACCCGATCGCCGAAGTTGCCGTCGATCGTGGTGATTTCCCCGTTGGGAAAGACGCGCTCGACGATGCCTACGTGATCGCTGGCCGTTGGCCCGCTGCCGTAGAGGACAGCGTCGCCTGGAGCCGGCGTCGCGGTAGGCGGCAAGGCGCGAGCGCCGTTGGCCTCAGTCCTTGAGAAGGGCGGATCGCCGGGAGCCGTGGTGCCAGGCAGGCCGGTGCCTTCGTGGGCCGCGGCCCATTCATAGATCGTGCCCGAGTAGGCATAGGGCGCGGTCCCGCCCTTCAGCGGCGCCCCCGCCCGCTCCCAGACCCAGGCGACGAAGAGCGAGCACCAGGCCACGCAGGGGCCGTAGGGGTTGCAGTTGGAGCCTGGCGGGCTCTCGACCCGGCCGAGCTGGCTCTGGGCAATGCGGACGATCTCGCTGCCGCTCGCCCCTGAGATCGAGCTGTCGCCGCAGACCGATCCCCCGCCGCTCGGAGCTGGCTCGGCGGCGAAGCTCCGGGAAGGCGCCGGGGCGCCTTTGCCGCCGAACCCGTACCTGAGCGCCCGCGCCATCACTTCGGTGGCGTAATCGGCGACGCCATCCCCGCAGGCGCCGTAGTAGTTGCAGGCCGCCTGGCGATAGGCGGCAAAGGAATCGCCCTTGAGCCCGAAGACCGGGCGCATCATCCGGGCGGCGGTGAAGATCGCGTCGGCCGGATTGAACGGGTCGGCGCCATCGCCGTCCGCGTCGACGCGGAAGCGCTCCCAGATCGTCGGTCCTGACCCTGGGCTGCAAGCGCTTTCGCGGACCATCCCGATCTGCATCGGGCCGCCGCAGCCGGAGGGGTTGACCTCCGCGCAGGTTCCGTGGCCGCACTCCTGGTAGCCGATCGAGGCGAGGAATGCCCACTCGACGTCGAAGCGCTGCCCAGCCTGCTGGTAGAGCGCCAGACGTTCGGCCGGTATCTCCTTCACCGCCACGCTGGTCGGGGGGCCAGCGAGCGCGGAGCCACCCGAGCCCAGACAGGCGAGATCGGCGCCGAGGATCGCCATCAGCGTGCCGGCGATCGCGACGAGGACGATCGCCATCACCACGACGCCGCCGAGCGCCCAGACCGGCAGGTAGCGCCGTCCGCGGCCGATCATCGCCCGCGCCCTCTCCGCCACTTGCGCTTGCGCTTGGGCCGCGAGGCGGCGGGCTTGCTCGTCGGCGACGGCTTCGGCAGGTCGGAGGACGGTCGAGGCGGTCGCTTCGGGCGGCGTTCGCGATCCTGGCGCAGCTCGGCGCCGAGGCTCTCGGAGTCCACCGTGACGGCCTGCCCATGCGTCGGGTCAGATCGCTGCGGCGACTGCGAAGGCTGGTGGCCCTGGGAGCGGTCGACTGCCTGCTTCCCGCCGCCGGCCTGCGCCTGCGTGTCAGCGGTCTTCGCCGGAGCGGGTTTGCCCTTGGCGGCCTTCGAGGCCCGGCGCGCTGCGCTCGGCCCATCGGCGTCGGGCGAGGCGGCCGCGGGGCGCTCGGTTGGCCCCGGCGCGTCGAGGCTGGGAGCGCCGCTGCCGACCGGGGCGCTGTAGGTGGTGCCGAAGCGAGGTGGCGGCGCGCCGGGGCCGCTAGCTCGAGCGTCCTTGCCCCCGCCCACGCGCGAGGCCACGCCGCCGGCCAGGCGGCCCGGGGCCGAGATTGCGCCTCCCGCTGCTCGCCGCATCCCCCGCAGCGGCCGCGCCGCCATTCGAGCGCCCGCGTAGAGGGTCAGCACGCGCAGCGCTCCCTCCCGCCCCGGCGACCCCGCCCCGGTCGCGATCCCGACCAGGCTCTGGCTCAAGGACTTTCGCTGCAGGAAGACCGCCCAGAAGAAGAGTGCCTGCAGGCCGAAGGACATCAGCCAGCCGAGCTGCTCGGTGGCGCTGGCCAGGGCGCCGTTGACGGCGAGCAGGATCGCCAGGATCAGCGAGTAGGCGGCCTTTCGCAGCAGGTAGCCGGCGAGCTTCTCCAGCCAGCCCTTGAAGAAGTCATGGCCGCGGCCGGGGATCACCGCCGCGACCAGCGCCACCGGGGCGAAGGCCAACAGCAAAAGCAGCAGGATCTGGGCGAGGACGATCCCGACCGCGAGCGAGCCCAGCAGGCAGAAGGCGCCCATCTCCCCGACGAAGACGACGATCGCGATCAGCAGCCGCTGGTACTGACCGCCCTCCTCCATCGCGTCGCTGGCAGGACGGTCGGCGGCGCCGAGCCGGTAGCCGGCCCTGGCGGGGTCAGCTGCCGGAAGCTTGGAGGAGTCCCCAGCGTCCAGCGCCTCATACTCGGCATCGCGCTCCTCGGTCCAAAAGCCGAAGCGCAGGAAGTGCGGGGCGTACTTCTCGGCGTTGTTGACGCAGATCTTCCCGTCGGCGCTCACCTCGCCCCCGGCGCGAAGGCGGCGCGCCAGTGCGGCGTCGCGGGCGGGGTCTGAGGAGAGCGGGCGCACCGCGACCGATTCGGGATCGCCGTCCCCGGGTCCAGTACCGGGCGCCACGCAGTGTTCGAGCCCGCCGAACTGCAGGACGACCCACGGCTTGAAGACGAGGAGGTCGAAGAGCTGGCGGGCGGCGTCGTCTTTCGCCTGGCCCCCATCGGTGGCGCTGCCGCGCCCGGAGATCGACAGGAACGCCACCGACATCTTGTTGGTCCACTGCGAGGCGCTGCCGATCGTCGCGGCGGGCTGGGCGACGAAGAAGAGCGCCGCGACGACGTAGATCAGCGAGAGGGCCAGGGCGCCGGCGGTCTCCGCGTAGCGGCGCTGGACCAGCGCCTTCCACATCGCCCAGATCCCGACCACCGCGACGGCGAGGACGAGCCAGGGCGCTCCGAGGACGTTGGAGTAGATCGAGTGGATCGCCGCGGAGACCGGCCCCAGCGCCCCGGCGCCGCCGCTCGACCCCGAGCCGTTCAGGAGATCGAGGCTGAAGGCGAAGCCGAAGAGCGAGATCAAGATGCTGGCGAGGAAGCTCGTCAGCGCCCACAGCACCGCGGCCAGGAAGTAGGCGATCGTCGGCGCCACGCCGCTGGCGTCGACCCCGCCGGTGAGCGAGGCGCTGATCGTCTCGAAGTGCTGGTCGAGCTGGTAGTGGCTGAGCGGGTAGCGGTCGGCGATGGCGCCCGAGCCGAGCTGGGAGGCCGGGCCGACGTTCCCCCAGATATCGCTCGCCGCCCCGGCCAGCGGATGCGCTCCCAAGAGGACCAGGGCGCACAAGCTGAGCGTGACGGCAGCCCGCCGCCCCCACCGACGCGCCGCAGCCCCCTTCATGCCACCGCCGCCTTCGGGCTGCTGTCGAGCGCTTCCAGCAGCTCCTCGAAGACGAGGTCGAACTGCACCTCCCCGACGCGGCCGTCGAGGTCGCGCATCAGGCACATGCCTTGGCGGTATCCGGCCTGGCGCGAGCGTAGAGCCGTGTCGGAGGGATCGAGACCGAGAATCCGAAGCGCCCGTTCGGCACCGGGGATCGAGTCCTGGCCGAAGAGGAAGTAGACCCCGAACAGCTCGGAGAGATCGCCGAGGTCATCGAGGATCTGGGTCGCGACCAGGATCGTCGCGTTCATCCCGCGGCCGAGCCGGATCAGCCGGTTCAACAGCAGTCGGCCTTGGCTGGAGGCCAGAAGGAACCACGCCTCGTCCAGCAGCACGATCTTGTGTCGTGAGCGGTTGCTGCTGACGAGGCGCAGGGCTAGGGCCGCGACCAGGGAGAGGGTCGCGACGGAAACTCGCTCAGCGCGGGTGTAGGTCTCCCGCGAGGCGCCGGGGTCGGGCAGCGAGAGCCCCGGCGTGCGGATCGTGATCACCGAAGAGGCGGCCTCCGCGCTCGGCACCTCGCCATCGGCGAAGCCCAGGCGCGCGAGGCCGAAGTCCGAGAGCACCTCCAGCGCCTCCGCCACCTCCCGCGCGGCCTCCGCCTCGCTCTCGCGCAGGCGCGCGATCACCGCCAGCAGGCTGCGCTCCTCGGCCCGCACCGCGTCGCGCACCGCCCGGTCGATCGCGTTCTCCCAGGAGGGCGGCGGGTCGCGCAGGAGGTCCAGGAGGTAGCTGGAGGCCAGCTCCTCGCGCAGCTCCGGCAGCCCGATCGCCAGCGGGTCGAGCTTGCCCCGGTGGCGCGGGTCGCCCGACAGCTCCAGCACCTCGACCTCCCCGGCCAGCGCCGGGACCCGGTCGAGGCCGTGGTCGGGCTTGGGGTCGAAGTCGACCACCAGCGAGCCGCGACGCTGGGCGGCGAAGGCGATCGTCTCCGCCGCCAGGGTCTTGCCGGAGCCGAGGGTGCCGGCCAGGAGCACGCCGGAGGGACGAGCGGTGCGCGACGCCTCGGTCGGGTCGAATCGCACCGGCCGACCGGCGCCGGTCGGCGTGTGGCCGATGTAGATGCCTTGGCGCGAGCCGACCTCAGTCGTCGCGGTCGGGACCATCGCGCCGAACTGCTCGACCGTCATCTGCTGCAGGTAGTCGGGGACCGAGCCGGCGTCGGTGCGCGGCAGGTGGTCGAAGAAGAGGCGGTGCTGCAGTCCGCGGGGGCGATGCAGGCGGACCTCGCCGAAGCGCTCGCGCAGCACCTCGACCCGGCGCTCCAGCTCAGTCCGGTCCGGGGCGCCGACCGCGAGCGAGAGGTAGGCGCGGAGCATCGGCGGGTGCGCGGAGGACTGCAAAACAGCCTCGTACTCGCGGGCCAGCTCGCGATCCTCCTCGGTCTGCCAGCCCGGTCCTCCGCTCGCGCCCTCCGCCGCCTCGCGGTAGGCGTGCTCGACGTCGATGATCCGCTTTCGCACCTGCCCGAGCGCCTCGCGGTTGCCGATCCAGCGGGTGTGAAAGACGGCGTCGACCGGGAAGCCGGCTTCCTCCAGCGGCGCGAACAGCAGCTCGGCCGGGCCGGGGAACTCAGCCTCTTCGGCCAGGGCGCCCGCACAGAGGAACGCCTGATAGGAGCGGCCCTCCTCGGCCTCGACTTCCAGCGAGGGCGGCTCGGAGGGGTCCTCGCTCATGGGGGCGTTGGCGCAGCGCCAGAGGTCGTGTTCGAGCGGCTCGTAGCGCATCTAGCTCCCCCCTCCGAGGACGAGCGCGTCGGGCTCCCAGGCGCCATCCAGGTCGGGCTCGGCGACGCCGCGGCAACTCCCGCGACGCAGCAGCCATTGCAGCTCCTGAGTCCTCGCCCGCCGCAGCCCGAGGACGCCCCCGAGGCGCTGGAAGGTCCGCTCCTCGGCGGCGGCGAGCGCCTGCAGCTCGGCGCCGGAGATCGGCCGCGGACCGCCGACGCCGGCAAGCTCCTCCACGCGGCGGCGGGCGCGATCGAGCGCGCGCAGATGCCCCTTCGCCGGCTCGCGCAGCGAGACGGCGAGGTAGACCTCGGTCAGGTGGGAGTCCAGCTCGGCGAGCCGGCGCCGGTGGCCCTGGAGGTAGCGTTGCCACTCCCCGGCGTCGGCGTGGCGGGCATCGACGGCGCCCGCCAGTTCGGCGCCGTAGCGCTCCGCGGGGTAGGAGCGCTGCACCCGCCACAGCGAGAAGTCGGCGCCGACGAGATGTCCGAAGCGCTCGATCCGATGCAGCAGCGCCCACTTCTCGGCCACCGGCAGGAAGGGATAGGAGACCGGCTCGGCGCGATAGAGCGCCGCCGCCTCCCCGCCGGGCCCGATCAGGACGTTCTGCCTCGCGTAGCGCAGCGGGAAGCCGCTCACGGACGCACCTCCAGCACCTCGCCCGCGCCGAGCGCCAGCCGCCTGGTCGTCATCTCGCTGCGCCCTGAGCGCCCGTGCGCCGGACTGGCGATCAGCCGCTGGCGCGGCCCGCCGCGGCGCACACCCACCTCCGCGGCGAAGACGAGCGTCCCCGCGCCGCGCACGCGAGCGCGGCGAAGGCGCGGCGCGTGCTGATCGGGCGCGACCCAGAGGGCGCCGCCGCGCCTCTGCGCGACCCCGGCCACCGGCAGCGCTCGTCCCAGCGAACGCCGTCTCGGCGCCAGGCGCAGGGCGAGCCAGGACGCGGCGAAGCGATCGGCGCGGCGCCCGTCCGGCGTCGCCTGCGTCGCCAGAGTGGCGATGGCGATCGGCACCACCACGAACCGCAGCGGCCAATCGAGCAGGCCGAGGAGGAAGCCGGTGGCCCAGAAGGCGGCGAAGGCAAGAGCGCCCGCGAGCGCGGCGCTGGCCCTGTCGCCGATGAAGAGTCCGGCAAGCGTTGCCGCAAGCGCGAGGAGCACCGCGAGCGGCATCGAGCCCGAGCCGATCCCCAGGACCGCCAAGAGCGCGGCGGTGGCGTAGGCGAGCCAGCGCAGCGGCACGCCGCCGGGAACGGGAAGCGCCCGGCCCTCGACCTGGTAGATCCGCCGCTCCGGGCGGAAGATCCGCTGGTAGGAGCGGATCGGCTCGCGCCCCTGGCTCAAGGCAGCACCTTCTGGCCGATCGCCCGGGCGGCGTCGGCGACCTGGTCGGGGCTGAAGACCAGCCAGCCGACCAGGATCGCCGCGAGGAAGTACATCGCCAGCTCGGTGAAGCGCCGGTTGAAGAGGAAGACCAGCCCGACCACGGCGACGATGCCGCCGTAGAGCTGCCCCGCGTACTGGCGCAGGAGCGTGCCGAGGTTGCGGCCAACGTCGTTGCCGGCGGCCAGCGCCGAGGGAGCCAGCAGCAGCGCCAGCGGCGCCAGCCAGAGCGCCATCACGGCGAGCGCCAGGAGGAAGATTCGGCGCCGGCTCATGCCGAGTCCCCTGCGAGCGCTTTGACGTACCAGCGGCCGTCGCGGCGACAGATCGAGGCGGTAGACGACCGGGTAGACCGCGCCGACGGCGGGGTCTGAGATCCGCGCCGCCGCCAGCACCGTGCGTCGCGGGCCTTCGGTGGAGCCGAGCTGCCTTACGCCGGTTATCGCCAGGAGCCGCACGGTGCCGGCAAGCGGCGCCACCACCGCGCCCGGAGAGAGCAGGTAGGAGAGCGAGCGTCCTTCGCGGGCGGTGACGTACTCGGGCAGGAACTTCGCGACCAGCTCCCGGATCGCCCCCGCGTCGGGACCGGCGAGGGGCTGGGGTCGCTCGCCGGAGTCGACCCCAGCCACGCCGGGCGCCGCGACTATCGAGGGCGCGCCCAACGCCGCCACCCCGCCCGCCTTGGAGCGGACGATCGGGACGGCGAGATAGAGGACGCGCGCGTCGCGGAACTCACAGGCGACGGTCAGGACCGACCGGCCGTCGCCAAGCTCTTTGGATTCGCTGACCTCGGCCTGGACGAGATCGGCGCTGCCGGTTCGAGGCGCCCGCCCGAACCCGACCCTCGCCCCTTCGGCGAGAAAGGGCGCGAGCGACTGCGGGCTTGGATCCGCAAGGTAGGTGCGGGCGAAGCGCACCGCAAAGGCAGCGCTCTTGGGATCGACGCTCGCGCTCGCCCCGTCGCGAGCCGGGGCGCTCGCAGGTTGATCGGCCAGGATCCCTCTGATCAGCAGGAGGCCGAGCATGGTCCAGATCGCCACTCGCCCGAGGCCGCGCAGCACCGACCTGACACTTGAGTCGGCCGGACCTATTTTGTTACTTACCTCTTGCCTCACCTTGCACTCGCCTCCTGTCCCGCCGCCAAGTGACTGTGTGAGTCGCCCGGCGGCGGTGTGTTGTTTTGCGGTGAGGTACATGAACTGCAAATTGAAGCAACACAAACGCCGCCGGAAATTCTCCGCAAACAATTAAGCGGGCCCAGCCGACTGCGCCGCGGCCGCCAATGCGCGCGTGTGTCTCGAGTTATTCGGAGGCCCAGCGCGTCTGCTCGTCCAAGCAGAACCGCACCCACTCAGCTCCACTACCTGCACCGGCAGAGGCTCACCGTGGTTAGGTGACATACATCAAGTGTGTGCCGGTTACGCCCCGGGAAATTCCCGGACCTACAACCCGAACTCGGACTCAACCTGGGCGCCAGAGGCAGGAGGCGCCTTGCCCGCGGTACGGGCCGGCGGCGCCGCAGTCTTGGGTTCCTCGGGAGGCGGAGCAGGCGGCGGCGTGGGTTCGACGGCGGGACTCGATTCCTCCTCGATCCCGAATTCCTCTTCGACGTTCTGATGGGTCGCCTGATGCACCTCCACGGCCTCACCGGCCCCGCTCTCCCTCTCCGCCCTCGCCGCCCCCGGCGGGGGAATGGATCGGTCGACTCGCGGCGGGGTCGACTCCTTCGCGGCAGGATGTTTCACCGCCCTCGCGACGGGAGCCGGAGAAGGTGCCGGCCTGCTGGGCTCATTCGCCGTCGTGATCTTCGGCAGCGGCGCCGGAGGGAGCCGGTGGGAAGCATCGTCGCCGGAGCCCCCGCCCACGACCAGCAAGGCGCAGGCCATCGCGAGCGCCGCGGCACCGCAGGCGCCGGCGACGCGGCCAACGCCGCCGAGCGCGGCGAGGGCCGCGGGGTCTGTGAGCGGGATCAACTTGCGTGCGGTCTCTCCGAGACGGTGGCCGATCGACCTCGCGCCTTCGAGCGCCGCCACCGCCCCCTCCTGGGCGTGGGAGAGCGGCGCCCTCGCCACCGCCGCCCAGCGCCGGGAGCCGTCCCCCTGAAGTGCCACCCACGCCGCCAGGCCGAGGCTGGCCGGGCTGAGCAGGCTGGGATCGACCAGCGCGCGCAGGCGCTCCAGGGCGTCTCGATGGTGGCGATCGGCAGCTGACTTCGCCATCCCAGCCGCCGCCCCGCCTCCCGGACCGAGCAGTCCTCGAAGTAGACGAGGGAGAGCAGCTTGCGCTCGCGCTGGGGAAGGCAACCCAGCGCTTTGCGCAGGCGTCGCTGGCGGTCGTCATCGAGCGCCTGCTGCTCGGGTGTCGGAGTCGACTCGTCGGCGAGGCCGAAGACCGCGTCGATCGAGGTCGACCCCGGCCCTCGGCCTTGGGAGGTGAGCAAGTTCAGGCCGCGCCGGTAGGCGCAGGTGACCAGCCAGCCGACCGGGCTCTGCTCCGGCTCGTGTCGCTCCAGCCACTCCATGTACTCGACGTTGGCCTGTGCGAGCAGGTCGATCGCGTTGCGGTTGACCCACGCCACCGGGAAGCCCTTGCTCCTGAACATCAGGATCAGCGAGCGTTGGGATTCGCGCAGGTGGGCGGCGGTCACCGCATCGCGCTTGGGATCCTCAGCCATTCGATCGCCCCTAACCGATGTGCCCTCGCAGGTGCTCGGGCGCCCTCACGGCAGCACCCGCAGCCCGACCGGGTCGGAGTGACCTTCCTCATAGCTGTAGCCACTCTGTTTTCCTACTTCCGCTCGCGCCACATACGTCGTCGGCTTCTTCGTGTGGGTGAACCGGTAGCGCAGCGTGAACTGCCCGTCCTCACGGGTCCGGTAGCGGCGGAAAGCCCGCCATTTCTTCCCGTCCTTGACCTGCAAGACGACGATGACGTTGCCGTTATCGGGTCCGGGGATCGACCCCGTGAAGACTCCGAACCCCTTGTTGTGGATGACCTTGCGGCGCAACGTGAGGGTCGGATGCACCGTCGTGCGCAGCGTCGCGCTGGCAGTCAGTTCGCGCTGGTCGGGGCGATAGACAGTGCTGACTTCGCGAGAAGGACCGGCACCGATCGCGAACTGATAGCCGCCGCCCTGGTTGGTCATCGCGACCCCCAGGAATTCCCGGCCTTGGCCCGTCACGATCCTGCTGAACACGCAGATCGTGGCGTTGGCGCCAGCGCCCTGAAGACTCCCGGTCAGCGTGGCGCCTTGGCCTTGGTCGACGAGCGCCGACCCATCCGGGGCATCGCCGAACCTGGCGCTGAGATTCGTCCCCCCGGGCACCTCAGAGCGAGAGCAGTCATAGGAGAGCGGCGCGCTGACCGGCGCGCCGACGTTGCCCTCGGCGTCAGAGAGCCAGAGGCGCAAAGTGCCCTCGCCCCGCGCCTTCGGGGCGTCGAGGTCGGCGATCGACTGAATGTCCTCGCCGCTGAGATCGTGGGTGGCGACGACCACCTTCCCGGAGGGGTCGAGCACCTGGTAGTGGGCGCCGTCGATCGGCGAGCCGGAATCGGTGAGGTTGCGCCAGCGAGCGTCGAAGCCGTCCGTGGCTCGCGAGGTCTGCGGCGTCGCCACCCAGAGACCCTGCGGAGCCGCCGGCGGGACCGTGTCGTGGGGGATCGGCGCGATCGCGGCCGGCCCGGTGAAGCCGACTTGGTCCTCGAGCCAGACGCGCAAGCGATAATCGCCCGCCGTCGCGGGACCTTCGATGCCCGAAAGGGCGGTGGGATTGACTGCCGAGATGACCTTCTCGGCCTTCACAACCGCACCCGCGGCGTTGATCACGTCGTAGTGGACCCTCGATACCGGGCTGCCCTGGTTGGGGGGAAGCCCGAACTGGGCGCCGAAGCGATCGAGGTAGCGGTTCGGGTTGGCGCTATCGAGGACCAGGTTGGTCGGGGCGCCCGGGGCGGTGTTGTCGGTGCGCACGACCCGGGAATCGCAGCTCTCACCGCCGGAGCCGCCCAGGTTGGCCCACTGGGCGTAGTCCTGGGTGCAGGCGGCGATCGTGTGCGCGCCGTCGCCGAGGTTGGCGGTTTCGATCGGGAAGTAGCGCTTGATGTCGGCGGCGGTGTCGCAGGGCTGGTAGGTGCGGGCGTAATCGCCGCTCGCCGGGGACCAATCGACGTCGCAGTTGTGCGGCAGCTCGGCGAAGGTGCCGTTGTCGACCCTCACCCGCTCCATCCGCATCCCCGAGCCCAGCTCGGTCCAGTTGTAGGCGATGGTCTGGGGGCCGCGGACCCAGGCGCCGGCCATGAAGGGCTGGTCGGTGGCGAGAAGGTTGACGGCGGAGCGGTATTCGTCGGAGAGGACGAAGGAGAGGCCGTTGAGGTCGGCGATGTTGACCCCGGAGCGGTCGCAGCACCCCAGCTCATGCAGACCATTTCCCAAGTGAGGCGAGTGAAGTCCAGGTAGCCGCCGAAGGGCCGGCCGTGCTGGGCGAAGTCGATCGTCGGGCGGAACTGGTTGCCGCAGTTGCAGAGCCCACCGCCGATCGCAAACAGCTCGCGATCGCCCGCCGAGCCGCCGCTGATCAACAGGCGCGAGCGCCAGCCCTCGTTGAAGGAGACGGGCTCGCGCGTGTAGGCGCTGACGGAGCGGAAGTGGATGAACTGGTTGGGGGTGTCGAAGTTGAAGGCCAGCTTGGCGTTGTTGCCGGCGCTGCCGTTGGCCTGGTTCTCTTCGATCCGCAGGTAGGCGGCACCGCCGGGCGGATCGCCTCCCTGCCCGCCGCAGTTGTTCTGGAAATTGAAGATCCCCGCCGGGTTCTGCGGACTCGTCGTGTTGTTGTCGATCGTGTAGAAGGGATCGCGCGCGCGACCCAGAGCAGCCGAGCATCTTGTACTCGGCGGCGTGGGCGGTGGCGGCGGATACGAAAGCGATGACGAAGGTCAGCGCGATAAGGCATAGGGCTACTGGCACCGGCCGCTTGGCCGGCTGGCTGTTTCGAGGATTCATCTCCCTGCTCCCTTGATCTGGGTAGATCGCGGCTCAAGGGAGGACTGCCTGTCTTCCTTCCCTCCCTCACCGCGAGGCGGTAGAGGGAGGTGGGCGTTCCTGCGATCTGGCTGATATACGAGTTCACTAACAACCAGGTAGATCAATCAGAGCGACCAAACGCCCCCGAACATTTGTTTACTCG
>CAVXKQ010000002.1:0-172474 GCA_963762325.1 uncultured Solirubrobacterales bacterium
TTCCACAGGTGTAGAGAATCATTGGGTAGCCAGCCTACTTCAGGACTCCAGGGCGGGGAGGATCTCGGCGGCAGCTCGCTCCCCGGACCTGACGGCGCCGTCCATGTAGCCGTTCCAGACCGTCGCCGTCTCGGCGCCGGCCCAGTGGATGGGGCCGATCGGAGCGCGCAGGGCGCGGCCGTATTCGGTCCAGCCGCCGGGCGTCATCAGGCAGCCGTAGCAGCCGCGGGTCCACTCCTCATCGGCCCAGACGCGCTCGACGAACCCCTGTGGGCGGGCGGCGCGCTCGCCGAAGAGGCGGGCGTGGCCGGCGAGGACGGCCTCGCGGCGCTCCGCCGCGGGCCGGGCTCCCCATTGGCGCGCGAGGCGGCCCTCGAGGAAGCCCAGCAGCACGCCGGGGGTGCCGTCGGGCGGCGAGTTGTCGAAGACGACGCGGGCCGGGCCGACGTCGCTGGCCGCCTGCCCGGAGAGGCCCTGCTCGCGCCAGAACGGTTGCTCGTAGATCGCCATCGTCTTGATCACCGTGCCCTGCGGCATCCGCTGGGTGAGCTGGTCGCGACGGGCCGGCAAGGGCGGCTGGTAGGCGATGCGCCCGGCCAGGGTCGGCGGGATCGCGACGATCGCCCGCCGCGCCCGCACGATCAGGCCGCCCAGCTCGCCAGCCGCGCCGTCGGCGTGGACCGTGACGCTGTCCTCGCCGTGCTCGATCCGCCGCACCGGGGCGCCGAGCCGCAGCCGCTCCTGCCCCAGCTCGGCCGCCATCAGCAGCGCCAGCCGCTGCGAGCCGCCGTGGAAGCGGTCCTGCTGGGCGCCGCCGCCGGTCCCGACCAGGGTGTTGAAGCCACCCCCGGAGTGCGTGTAGAAGAGGACGTGGAGGAGGGAGACGTCGCCCGGCTCAGCCGCCCAGACGGCCTCGGTCGCCAGCTCGAGGAGGCTGCGGGCGGCAGCGGTGCGGGTGTTGCGGGCGATCCAGCTGGCGAACGTCTGGGCATCCCAGCTGGCTGCCTTCGGCGCCATCCACGGCTCCTCCAGCGGCACCTCGCGGGCCATCCGGTCGAGCCGGGCGCGCGCCTGTTCGAAGTCCGCCAGCGCCAGCGGCGAGATCGCCCGGGAAGGATCTCGGACCAGCGCCAGCCGGGCGTCGGTCAGCGCCCCCGCGTAGGAGATGCCCCTGCCCGCCATCTCGATCAGGTGCCGCCCCTCGTCGTGGGTGGGGAAGGTGCCGACGCCGAGCTCGGCGGCGAGCGCCGCGAGCCGCTCCTGGGTCGGGCCGATCCACTGGCCGCCGACCTCGACCACCTTGCCGTTGCCGATCTCCTCGTTGAGCAGGCGGCCGCCGACGCGGTCGCGCGCCTCGATCACCAACGGCCGCCTCCCGGCCGCCGCGAGCCGCCGCGCCGCCACCAGCCCCGCGAGCCCGGCGCCGACGATTGCGACATCGGCCTCGAGCGACGCGGTCATCGGCCCGGACTCAGGCCTTCAGCGCTTCCACCCGCTCGAAGATCTCGGGCAGGTGGGTCAGGTAGGCGCCGTAGTCGAAGACGGCGTCGAGGTCGAGTTGAGGCGCCGCCTCGGCGAGCAGGTCGCGGAACTCGGTGCGGGTGTCCCAGGCGCGCTGGGCGTTCTCCTGGACGACGCGGTAGGCCTCGTCGCGGCTCATTCCGGACTCGACCAGGGCGGTGAGGGCGCGCTGGCTGAAGAGGGCGCCGTGGGTCAGGCCGAGGTTCTCCCTCATCCGCTCCTCGTGCACGGTCATCCCGGCGGCGACCTTGGTCGCCAGGTCCTGCATGTAATCGAGCAGGATCGTCGCGTCGGGCAGGATCACCCGCTCGGCGCCGGAGTGGGAGATGTCGCGCTCGTGCCAGAGGGCGACATTCTCGAGCCCGGCCTGGGCGTAGCCGCGCAGGACCCGGGCCAGGCCGGTGACGCGCTCGGTGCGGATCGGGTTGCGCTTGTGGGGCATCGCCGAGGAGCCCTTCTGGCCAGCGGCGAAGGGCTCTTCGACCTCGCGCACCTCGGTCTTCTGCAGGCCCCTCACCTCGGTCGCGAAGCGCTCCAGGCCGGCACCGGCGATCGCGATCGCGGAGGTCAGCGCTGCGTGACGGTCGCGCGGCACGACCTGGGTGGCGACCTCCTCGCGGCCAAGGCCCAGCCGCTCCATCACCCGTGCCTCGACCGCGGGCGGGATCGAGGCGTAGGTGCCGACGGCACCGGAGAGCTTGCCGAAGGCGAGGTGGGCGAACGCCCCCTCCAGCCGCTCGACGTTGCGGTCGGCCTCGAAGGCGAAGCCGGCCAGGCGCAGGCCGAAGGTGGTGGGCTCGGCGTGGACGCCGTGGGTGCGGCCGACGCAGAGCGTGTCCCGGTGCTCCAGCGCTCGCGCCACCAGGGCGTCGCGGTAGGCGCGCGCCCCGGCGACGACGATCTCTCCGGCCTGGCGCAGCTGCAGCGCCAGCGCCGTGTCGAGCACGTCGGAGGAGGTGAGGCCGTAGTGGATCCAGCGCCCGTGCTCGCCCACAGACTCAGCCACGACGTCGACGAAGGCGGCGACGTCGTGGTCGGTGACCCGCTCGCGCTCGTCGACCGCCTCGACGGTGAAGGCGGCTTTTGCCCGCGCCGCCTCGGCGGCCTCACGCGGCACCACGCCCTCCTCCGCCCAGGCCTCGGTCGCCGCCAGCTCGACCTCGAGCCAGCACTCCAGCTTGCGCTGAGGCGTCCAGACCCCCCCGATCTCGGGGCGCGTGTAACGGGAGATCATCGCTCCTTCCTAGCAGTTGATGATGCGGGCGGCGAGCACCCCGGCGTTCTTCGCGCCGTCGATCGCCACACAGGCGACCGGGATCCCGGGCGGCATCTGCACCGCCGAGAGCAGGGCGTCGAGGCCGCCGAGCGACTTGCCGAGGATCGGCACGCCGATCACCGGCAGCTCGGTGTGAGCGGCGGCGACCCCCGGTAGCGCGGCGGACATCCCGGCACCGGCGATGATCACCTTCAGCCCCCGCATCTTGGCGTTGGTGCAGTACTCGCGCACCGCCTCGGGGTCGCGGTGGGCGCTCATCACGCGGACCTCGTAGCGAATGCCCGCATCGTGCAGCGCGGCGCCGGCCGGCTGCATCTTCGGCTTGTCGTTCTTGGAGCCCATGATGATCCCGACGAGCGGCTCGTCGACGTCGATTTCGTCGAAGGCCTCCTCGACCGCCGGCATCGTCGCCGGCTCCACGGCCCCGCTCGATCCGGTCGACCCGATCGGCTGGGGATCCTCTGAGATCTCGCTCACTTTTTGGCTTCCTCTCTGGACTGGATTAGCTGGGGACGCGCTCGACGGCGCGGGCGGCAATGTCGGTGCGGATCTGCATCCCGTCGAAGGAGATCCGGCTGGCCGCATCGTATGCGCGATCTCGCGCCGCGGCCGGCGTCGGCCCGAGGCCGGTGACGTTGAGGACGCGGCCGCCGGCGGTGACGAGCTCGCCGTCGCGCGCCGCCGTGCCGGCGTGGGTGACCTCGGCCAGCTCGCCGGCCTCCTCGAGACCGCTGATGACGTCGCCCCGTGAAGAGGACTCCGGGTACCCGGCCGAGGCCAGCACCAGCGTCACCGCCCAGTCCTCGTTGAACTCGGCGCTCGCCCCCGCCAGCCCGCCCGGCTCGCGGGCGCCGAGGAAGAGGTCGACCAGGTCGGAGCGCAGCCGCGGCAGCACCGCCTGCGTCTCCGGGTCGCCGAAGCGGGTGTTGAACTCGAGCACCTTGGGCCCGGCGGCGCCGATCATCAGCCCGGCGTAGAGGACGCCGTGGAAGGGCACGCCGCGCCGCGCCATCGCGGCCACGATCGGGCGGTGGACGCGGTCGACGATCCGCTCCAGCTCGGCGTCGTCGAAGCCCGCGACCGGCGAGTAGCTGCCCATGCCACCGGTGTTGGGCCCCCTGTCGCCGTCGAAGATCCGCTTGTAGTCCTGCGCGGGCGCCAGCGGCACGACGTTCTCGCCGTCGCAGATCGCCAGCAGCGAGAGCTCCTCGCCCTCGAGGAACTCCTCCAGGACCACGGTCGTCGCCCCGAAGCGGCGCTCGGTGAAGAAGACGTCGACCGCCGCCCGCGCCTCGGCCTCGGTCGGGCAGAGGATCACGCCCTTGCCGGCGGCGAGGCCGTCGGCCTTCAGCACCGCCGGGTAGGAGGTCGTGGCGAGGTGCTCGAGCGCTTCCTCGCGATCCCGCAGGAGCACGTAGGAGGCGGTCGGCACCCCCGCCTCCTTCATCAGCTCCTTGGCGAAGGCCTTGGAGCCCTCCAGCTCCGCCGCCGCTGCGCTCGGCCCGAAGGCCGGCACCCCCGCCTCCTCGAGCGCGTCGACGAGGCCGGCCACCAGGGCCGCCTCGGGGCCGATCGCGACCAGGTCGACGCGGCGCTCCGCCGCCGCCGCGACGATCGCCGCGACGTCGTCCGCGGCGACCCCCGGCAGGCACTCGGCGTCGGCGGCGATCCCGGCATTGCCCGGAGCGCAGAGCAGCTCGGGCGCGTGGACGGAGCGGGCGAGCGCCCGCACCATCGCGTGCTCGCGCCCTCCGCCGCCGACGACCAGGATCTTCAACGAGGCTCTAGAGCGACCCGGTGAGGTCGTCGGTCGAGATCGCGGTCAGCGTCTGGCTGGTCATCGTCCCCCGCGAGCCGAGCTCGACCGAGACCTTGGCCATCGTCTTCTCGTCGGGCGCCTCGACCACGGTGACGAAGTCGTACTGGCCGAGCGTCGCGTACTGGGCCAGCACCTTGGCGCCGATCTGCTCGACCTCCTTGTTCACCTCGGCGACACGGCTGGGGTTGTTCTTGAGGGTCCGGACTCCCTCGGCGGTCAGGTTCGTAAGCATCAGGTAAGTGGGCATTTCCGTCTCCTCTCCGAAGTTGGAGACACCGTACCCGGTTGAGCGCGGTCTAGTAACCGGTCGGGTGACGCACGACGAAGCCTTCGGGGTAAGGCGGCTCGGGATGCCAGCGCGGGCCCGAAACCCCCTCGGGGTTGCCGGCCGTGTCGAAGCGCAGTCCGGCAATCGTCATGTAGGTGTGCGAAGCGTTGGCGTAGATGGTGATCCACCTGCCGGGGCCGGGCTCACCGTAGCTCTCCAGCGAGCCGGAGGTGAGCGGCGTGCCGAGCAGGCCGGCGCCGTAGAGGGCGAAGCTGACCGCACCCGAGCAGTCGTAGCCGTAGGAGTACCAGGAGCCGTGGCCGCCGCCCCAGACGTAGGGGGTCGCGGTGATCGAGTTGGCCGCCGCGATCGCCGCTTTCACGGCCGCGGGCGCGCCCTGCGGAGCCATCGCCAGGGTTCCGCTCAGGACCGCGCTGGGCCCGGCGGTTTCGAGCCCGCTGGGAAGAGGCGCCAGCGCCCAGTCGACGTAGCGGGCCTTGCAGTCGCCTTCGATCTGATCGGCCTCCTGGAGCACCTCCTGGACGTACCACTCGGCCTGGTTGTGGGTGAAGATGCCGGCGCTGAGGCTGCCGCGCGACCAGATCAGGCGGGCCAGGGTGGCGGCCGAGTCGACGGGGTCGGCGTGGCGGATGCGACCGTCGCCGTCGCCGTCGACCGCGTAGGCGCTCCACTCGGCCGGTTCGAGCCCCAGCGGCCCAGTGCTGCGCAGCTGCTTCTCGTTCATGCCGCGGCCGAAGTCGGACTCGAGGTGGGCGATCGCGGCCAGCGCCCAGACGCCGCGCTTGCCGAGCTCGTAACGCGCGGCGCTGTCCTCGAAGGCCCGCAGGTACTCGTGCGGGATCTCGTTTTTCCAGCCCGGGGCGGGGGTGCATTTGAGGACTTGGAGCTGTGGGCCGAGCGCGCTGGGGTCGAAGCCGGGAGCGCCGACTTCGTCGGCATAGCAGCCGGCGTTGGCGAGCACGTCGGCGACGTACCAGTCGGCGTGGTTGTAGGCGAAGATCGCGCCGTAGGTGTCGGCGGGCATGCCGGAGGCGCTGAGGTAGCCGGCGGCGGCGTAGATCGCGTCTTCGGGGTTGTTGGGGTCCTCGACCCCGTCGTCGTTGGCGTCGACTCCATAGGCCACCCAGGTTTCCGGCATGAACTGCATCCAGCCGACGGCGCCGGCGGAGGAGGGGCCGAGGTTGGTGCCGAAGGCGGTCTCGACCTGGTTGATCCCGGCCAGGATCGCCGGCCCCTGCGGACCGAGGCCGTAGGTCGCCGCTGCCCGCTGGTACATCGGGACGAGGATCGGCGGCACCCCGGTTGCGGCGCAGGTGGAGGTCGGCAGCGAGGGAATCGCCAGCGCGGCGGCGGGGCTTGGAACCGGGAGAGCGCCGGCGGAGCTTTCGGGTGGGGCCAGTGCTTCTTCGGTGGCCGCGCCGCCCTCGCCGCTTTCGGCTTCCGAGCCGGAACCGGCGGTGACGCCGCCGTTGGGGACGGGGGAGGTCACTGGCGGCGCCAGGGTGGCGCCCTGCACGGGGGCCGGGGCCACCGTCGTGCTCGCCGGTTCCGCCAGGGAGGCGCCGGGGGTCGCCGCTTCGGCCGGGCTGGCGGCGGAGGTCACCGGCGGCGCCGCCTCGGCCTGTCCGACGGCGAGCGGAGCGGAGAGCGCGACCGTGGCGGTTGCGGCAGCGGCGACCGCGCGGATCTTGGCTACGTCGACCATCAGCCGAGCACGTTGGTTACGCGCCACCCGTCGCCTTTGTGCTGTTCCATCTCGAGCCGTAGCTCACTGGTCAGGCCGACTCGCAGGAGGGAGACGCTGACCGGGTAGACCCGGTCGTGAGAGGGGCCCGGGACGACGTTGACGACCTTGGCTTTCGGCACCTCGAGGTTGGCTGGCAGCCGCGGCGGCCGGCGCAGCAGCGCTTTGGCCAACGCGGGGGTCGCGGTTGCGGCGAAGGTCTCGCGCACCTGGGCTTCGCTGCCGCCGGTCTCATAGACGACGAAGGCGTCGGAGAAGTCGCGGGCGACGGAGATCGCCGCCGGGCCGGCCGGCGGCCCGTCGACCGGGGCAATCTGGGCAGCGGCCCCGTCGGCGGCAGAGGAGGCGGTGGCCGCTGAGTCGGTCGCTGCCGACGTGGAAGCGGAGGCGGGGGACGGCGACGATTTGACGATCGCCTTGGCGGGGTCGGCCTCCTCCGCGGCGACTCGTCCCTTGGCCGGCTTGAAGACAGGTGCGGCGCCCTGCAGGGTCGGTTGGCCGGGCTCGTCCGCCGGCGCCTTCGCGGTCGCCGCGGGCGACGAGGCGGTGGCGACGGCAGTCGTCTGCGAGGCGTTATGGGGCCCGTCCGGCGCGGCCCAGACCAGGCCGGCGACGCCCGCCGCGGCGGCGAGCAGGACCAGCGCGCCGGTGGAGAGCGCGCGGACCGGCGCGCCGATTGCGGTGGTGCGATCGGCCAGCGGCCAGAGGACCCTCTTTTGCAGCGGGAAGGAGGCTCGCTCGAGGGCGTGGTCTGCACCCGCGACCACTTTCCCGAGCCCAGCGCTCGACCCGGACCGAACCCGGTCCTGGGCGGCCCAGATCGAATCGGCGACAGCGGCGCGACGCGAGTACGCGCTCGCGTCCGTCGAGTCGGAAGTGGTGGATCGCCGTCTGAACATCGCTTGGTCCGTAAAAACCTATTTCGGATTGTGGCGCTTATCCCTTAAAACCGCATGAACGGTCGTCAGATCGCAGTCGAGGCAGGCGCCGGCGACGTGGCCTTCGCGAAGACCAGCTCACCCGCCGCGGCGCCGATCCGGACCAGGTCTCCCTCCCCGAACTCGCCCTCGAGGATCTTCAGCGCCAGCTTGTCGACCAGCTGCTTCTGGATCACCCGCTTCAGCGGCCGGGCGCCGTAGGTGGGGTCGTAGCCGAGGTTGCCGAGCAGGGTGCGGGCGTCCTCGCTGAGCTCGATCTCGATCCCCCGCTCGCGCACGCGGCTGACCAGCTGCTCGACCTGCAGCTCGACGATGCGGCCGATGTCGGCCTTGGAGAGGCGGTGGAAGATCACCGTGTCGTCGATCCGGTTGAGGAACTCGGGCTTGAAGGTGGACGCCAGCACCTCTTCGATCTGCTCGCGGATCGCCTCGTCGACCTGGTCGCCGACGATGCGGTCGCTGCCGACGTTGGAGGTCATGATCAGCACCGTGTTGGTGAAGCTGACGGTGCGGCCCTGGCCGTCGGTGAGGCGGCCGTCGTCCATGATCTGCAGCAGCGTGTTGAAGACGTCGGGGTGGGCCTTCTCGATCTCGTCCAGCAGCACCACCGCGTAGGGGCGCCGCCGCACCGCCTCGGTCAACTGCCCGCCCTCCTCGTAGCCGACGTAACCGGGGGGCGCGCCGATCAGCCGCGCCACCGTGTGCTTCTCCATGTACTCGGACATGTCGAGCCGGACGATCGCCTGCTCGGAGTCGAACATGAACTCGGCCAGCGCCTTGGCCAGCTCGGTCTTGCCGACCCCGGTCGGGCCGAGGAAGAGGAAGGAGCCGATCGGCCGGTGCGGATCCGAAAGCCCGGCGCGCGAGCGCCGCAGCGCGTTGGACACGGCCTCGATCGCCTCGTCCTGGCCGATCACGCGGTCGTGCAGGCGGTCCTCCATCTGGATCAGCTTCTGCACCTCGCCCTCGAGCAGCCGCGTGACCGGGATCCCGGTCCACTTGGCGACGACCTCGGCGACGTCTTCCTCGGTGACCTCCTCGGTCAGCATCGTGGCGCCGCCCGCGTGCAGCTCGGCCAGCCGGTCTTTCTGCTCGGCGACGGTCTTCTCGAGCTCGGGGATCTCGCCGAATTTCAGCTTCGCCGCCTGCTCGAGGTCGGTCTCGCGTTCGGCTCGCTCGACTTCGCGCCCGGCCTCCTCCAGGCGTGCGTTGGCTGCCTTGATCGAGTCGATCGCCTCCTTCTCGTTCTGCCAGCGCGCTTTCATCTCGGCCGAGCGCTCGCCCAGCTCCGCCAGCTCGGCCTCGAGCGCGTCGAGCCGCGCCCTCGAGGCGTCGTCGCTCTCTTTCCTCAGCGCCTCACGCTCGATCTCCAGCTGCTGGATCCGCCGCTCCACCTCGTCGATCTCGGTCGGCATCGAGTCGATCTCGATCTTCAGCCTGGAGGCCGCCTCGTCGATCAGGTCGATCGCCTTGTCCGGAAGGAAGCGGTCGGCGATGTAGCGCTCCGAGAGGGTGGCGGCGGCGACGATCGCCGAGTCGGCGATGCGGACGCCGTGGTGGACCTCGTAGCGCCCCTTGAGGCCGCGCAGGATCGCGATCGTGTCGCCGATGTCGGGCTCGCCGACCAGCACCGGCTGGAAGCGCCGCTCCAGCGCCGCGTCCTTCTCGATGTGCTTGCGGTACTCGTCGAGCGTGGTGGCGCCGACCGCGCGCAGCTCGCCCCGGGCCAGCATCGGCTTCAGCAGGTTGGCGGCGTCGACCGCCCCTTCGGCCGCGCCGGCGCCGACGATCGTGTGCAGCTCGTCGAGGAAGAGGACGATCTGCCCGGCCGCCTCCTGGACCTCCGAGAGCACCGCTTTCAGCCGCTCCTCGAACTCGCCGCGATATTTCGAGCCGGCCAGCAGCGAGCCGATGTCGAGCGCGATCACGCGGCGGTCGCGCAGGCTCTCGGGGATGTCGCCGTCGACGATCCGCTGCGCCAGCCCCTCGACGATCGCGGTCTTGCCGACACCGGGATCGCCGATCAGGACCGGGTTGTTCTTGGTGCGGCGCGAGAGGACCTGGATCACCCGGCGGATCTCCTCGTCGCGCCCGATCACCGGGTCGAGCTTGCCGCTCGCCGCGTCGGCGGTCAGGTCGCGGCCGAATTTCTCCAGCGCCTGGACGCTGTCCTCGGGGTTGGGAGAGGTGACCCGGTGCGGCCCCCGCACCTCGGCGATCGCCTTCTCCAGCGAGCCGCGGTCGGGGAGGACGTCGGCGACGCCGGAGCCGGTCAGGGCCAGCAGCAGGTGCTCGGTCGAGATGTACTCGTCGCCGAACTTCGCCATCTCGGTCTCGCCGCGGCGCAGGGTCTGCGCCAGCGCCGCGGAGAGGCGCGGCTCCTCGTCGCCGCCGCCGAGCGTCGGCAGCGCCGCCACCGCCTCGTCGGCGCGAGCGCCGATCGCCGCCGGCTCGGCCCCGAGCTTCTGCAGGATCGGCACCACCAGCCCGTCCGCCTGCTCGAGCAGGGCGAGGAGCAGATGCGCCGGCGTCACCTCGGGGTTGCGCCGCTGCGCCGCGAGCTGCTGCGCGGACGCGACCGCTTCCTGGGACTTGACCGTGAATCGATCGCCCTGCATCAGCTCCGCTCTTCCTTCCGCTTCCGTTCCAGCTCCTCGCTTCGCTGCCGCTCTCGCTCCAGCTCCGCCCGCAGCTTGGCGACCCGCTCTTCCAGGGCCAGCACCGTCTCGACGCCGGCCAGGTTCAGCCCCTCCGAGGTCATCTGCTGGATCCGCCGCAGCCGTTCGACGTCGCGCTGGGAGTACAGGCGCGTGTTCTTCGGCGAGCGTTTGGGATTGATCAGCCCGCGCGACTCGTAGATCCGCAGCGTCTGCGGGTGCATGTGGGCCAGCTCGGCGGCGACCGAGATCATGAAGACCCCGCGCTCGTCGTCGATCGAGATCTCAACCCGGCGGCGGCTCACGGCCATCATCCACCCGCCTTGCGCAGGAGCTCGGCGCGCGGGTCGCTGCCGTTGAAGGCCTCGGCCAGCTTCTCGGCCGCCTCGCTCTGCTCCTCGGTCAGCTCCTCCGGCACCTCGATCTCCAGCCGGTAGCGGATGTCCCCGCGTCCCGCGCCCTTCGGCCTGGGAGGGCCCTCGCCGCGCAGCCGCTGGACCGAGCCGTGCCTGGTCCCCGGCGCCACCTTGATCTTCTTGGTCCCCGCCAGCGTGGGCACCTCGATCGTGCCGCCGCGCAGCGCCTCGGGGATCGAGATCGGCACCGTCACCTCGAGGTTGCTGTCGTCGAGCCGCCTGAAGACCGGAGAGGAGGCGACCCGGGTGGTCACGTAGAGGTCGCCGGGCGGGCCACCGCGCGGGCCGGCCTCGCCCTTGCCGGCGAGGCGGATCCGCGCCCCGTCCTTGACTCCGGCCGGGACGTTGACTTTGTAGCGCTTGGTCTGCTGGGTGAGGCCGGAGCCGTTGCAGGTGGGGCAGGGGTCCTCGATGATCTGGCCGGCGCCGCCGCACTGCGGGCAGGGCTGGCTGATCGAGAAGAAACCCTGGCTCTGGGCGTCGATGCCGCGCCCTTCGCAGCGGGGGCAGGTGACCGGGCTGGTGCCCGGTTTGGCGCCGCTGCCGTGGCAGGTGGGGCAGCGCCCGGCCTTCGGCACGGTGACGCTGATCTGGGTGCCGTTGACGGCCTGGTCGAACCCGAGCTGGACTTCGGTCTCGAGGTCGCGGCCGCGGACCTGCTGCGGCTGGGCGCGACCGCCACCGCGGCTGAAGATCGAGGAGAAGATGTCACCGAAGTCGCCGCCGCCGAACCCGCCGGGCTGGGCACCGCCGCCGAACGGCCCGGCCCCCTGGCCACCGAACCCACCGAACGGGCCGCCCGAGTCGTACTCCTTGCGCTTCTCGGGATCGGAGAGGACATCGTGGGCGGCCGAGACCTCCTTGAACTTTTCCTCCGCCGCCGGGTCGTCGGGGTTGCGGTCCGGGTGGTACTTGCGCGCCAGCTTCCGGTACGCCTTCTTGATCTCCTCGTCCGACGCCTTCTTGGAGACGCCCAGCGTCTTGTAGAGCTCGTCCGCCAAGCGACCCCCTTACTCGTTGACCACCACGCGGGCGGGCCGGACCAGCTGCTCACCCAATTTGTAGCCCTTCTGCATCACTTCGACGACCGTCCCGGGCTCGACCCCCTCGACCGCCACGGTCGATAGCGCCTCGTGCCACTGCGGGTCGAACTTCTCCCCCTTCGGGTCGACCGCGTCCACGCCGTTGCGCTGCAGCGTCTCGCGCAGGCTGCGGAAGACCAGCAGGACCCCGTGGGCCAAGCCGTCCTCCGAGTCGCCCTCCGGGTCCAGCCCGGCCGCCTGCAGCGCCCGCTCGAGGTCGTCGAGCGCCGGCACCACCTCCCTGATCAAGTCGCTCTTCCCCCGCACCCCCGCCGCCTGCACCTCCGCGGCCATCCGCTTGCGAAAGTTCTCGAAATCCGCCTGCGTCCGCCGCGCCAGTTCGAGGTACTCGTCCTTCTCCTTCTGAGCATCGGCCAACAGCGCCTCGAAGTCCCGCTCCACCTGATCGGCCTCTCCCGATCCCGCAGGGCCTGGTCCCGCGGTGCTATCCGCAGGCGTCCCTCCGGCGGGTGGCGCTGGTGATGGGGGGGTCGAGGACTCCCCCGCCCGCAGCGCCCCCCCATCACCCGTGACACCCGCCGGCCGGGACTCCTCGGTCCCTGGATCGTCCTGATGGGGCCTCACTTGTCGTCGCCCTCATCAACGACCTCAGCGTCAACGACTTCACCGTCCTCGTCGGGAGTGCTGTCGCCGGCGCTCGTCGTGCCCTCGGCCGCACCCTCCGACTGCGCGGCCGCGTAGATCTGCTCCGACGCTTTCGTCATCGCCGTGTTCAGCGCCTCGGTCTTGGCGTTGATCTCCTCGGCGCTCTCGGAGTCGAGCGACTCGCGCACGCCTTTGATCGCGGCCTCGACCTCCTCCTTGGTGGCCTCGTCGACTCTGCCGTCGGCGTCCGCCAGCGCTTTCTCGGATTGGTAGGCGGCGTTCTCGGCGAGGTTCCTGGCCTCAGCCAGCTCGCGCTGCTTCCTGTCCTCCTCAGCGTGGGACTCGGCGTCGGCGACCATGCCCTGGATCTCCTCGTCGGAGAGCCCGGAGCCGGATTTGATCTCGATCTTCTGCTCTTTGCCGGTGCCCTGGTCTTTGGCGGTGACATGGATGATGCCGTTGGCGTCGATGTCGAAGGTGACCTCTATCTGCGGCATCCCGCGCGGCGCCGGGGGGATCCCGGTGAGCTGGAATTTGCCCAGGCTCTTGTTGCCGCTGGCCATCTCGCGCTCGCCCTGGAGGACGTGGATCTCAACCGACGGCTGGTTGTCGTCGGCGGTCGAGAAGGTCTCCGACTTCTTCGTCGGGATCGTCGTGTTGCGCTCGATCAGCTTCGTCATCACGCCGCCTTTGGTCTCGATCCCCAGCGTCAGCGGGGTGACGTCGAGCAGCAGCACGTCCTTGACGTCACCGGCCAGCACGCCGGCCTGGATCCCGGCGCCGACCGCGACCACCTCGTCGGGGTTGACCCCCTGGTGCGGGTCCTTGCCGGTCAGCTCCTTGACCCGCTCGCGTACGGCGGGGTTGCGGGTCATGCCGCCGACCAGGACGACGTGGTCGATGCTGGCGTCGGCGTCGTCGAGCGCCCGTTTGACCGGGCCGACGATCCGCTCCAGCAGCGCGGCGGTGAGCTCGTTCAGCTTCGAGCGGCTGAGCTTGAGGTCGAGGTGCTTGGGCTGCCCCTCGACGGCGGTGATGAAGGGTAGGTTGATCTGCGTCTCCTGGGTCGAGGAGAGCTCGATCTTCGCTTTCTCCGCCGCCTCGTAGAGGCGCTGCAGCGAGTTCTTGTCGGCCGCGAGGTCGACGCCCTGGTCGCGTTTGAACTCGGCGACCAGCCACTCGACGATCGCTTTGTCCCAGTTGTCGCCGCCGAGGTGGTTGTCGCCGGCGGTCGCCTTCACCTCGAAGACGCCGTCGCCGATTTCCAGCACCGAGACGTCGAAGGTGCCGCCGCCGAGGTCGAAGACGAGGATCGTCTGGTCGGCTTTCTCTTTGTCCAGCCCGTAGGCCAGGGCGGCCGCGGTCGGCTCGTTGATGATCCGTTTGACGTCGAGGCCGGCGATCTTGCCGGCGTCCGTCGTCGCCTGGCGCTGGTCGTCGTTGAAATAGGCGGGAACGGTGATGACGGCGCTGTCGACCGCCTCGCCGAGCTTCGCTTCGGCATCGGCTTTCAGCTTCTGCAGGATCATCGCGCTGATCTCCGGCGGGCTGTACTGCTTGCCGCGCGCGTCGACGCGGACGTCGCCGTTGGGGCCGGCCTCGACCTCGTAGGGGACGATCGTCTCCTCCTCTTTGACTTCGGCCTCCTTGCGGCCCATGAACCGCTTGATCGAGAAGATCGTGTTCTCCGGGTTCATCACCGCCTGGCGTTTGGCCACGGTGCCAACCAGCCGCTCACCGCCCTCGGTGAATGCGACGACGGACGGCGTCGTGCGGCCGCCCTCCGCGTTCTCGAGGACGGTTGGCTCGCCGCCCTCCATGACGGCCACGCAGGAATTGGTCGTGCCGAGGTCGATGCCGATCGTCTTGCCCACTTCGCCTACCTCCAGGGGTTTCGTTAACTAAGCCTAAGAAATCTAAGTGGCAGTATGGCAGATCGTGAGCGGAACTCAAGTGACCCGCCTATAGTGATTGGCGGGAGGTGCCTCGACCAAACTGATCCCAGGCTGGGATCACGGAAGAGGAGGAGCATCTTGAGTCCAGGTACGAACCGACGACTGCCGGCATGGTTGATCGCCGTGAGCCTAGTCCTCGCCCTGTGTCTGCCGGCCCTCGCCGGCGCCCACGGCAAGCCCCAGCGCGGTCCCGCGCCGAAGGTCCACAAGGCGCACGCTCACCACAGCCACGGGCACGGTGGCCATGGCCGCTCAGGGCATCACGGCCACCCGGGTCACGGCCACGGCCATCCAGGACATGGCCACCCCGGCGACAACGGGCGCGGCAAGCAGGTCGACGTGATGACCCGCAACCTCTATCTCGGCGCGGATCTCGGGCCGGCGATCGCCGCGACCACTCCGGATGAGCTGTCCGCCGCCAACGGCCAGATCCTGCGCGAAGTCGTCCACAACGACTTCCCGACCCGGGCGAAGGGCCTGGCGCAGGAGCTCCTCACCGAGAAGCCCGACCTGGTCGGACTGCAGGAGGTGGCGCTGTGGCAGACCACGCCGCTATCCGCCGCCGCGACGCCGGTCGCCTACGACTACCTGCCGGAACTGCTTGCCGAGCTGAACCAGAGCGGGCCGCGCTACGACGTCGTCGTGGTCCAAGAAGAGTTCGACCTGGAGGCGCCGGCGGACTACAACGGCCTGCCCAACGACGGTCCCCTGCCCGGCTTCCCGAACGCTGAGATGCTCGGCCGGCTGACGATGCGCGACGTGATCCTCGCCCGGCATGGCGCCGGCGTGCAGACCTGGAACGCAGAGGGCGGGAACTTCAGCACCCTGCTGGAAGTTCCGATCCTTGGTCAACCGCAGCCGATCAAACGCGGCTGGACCGAGACCGACGCGAAGGTTCGGGGCAGCCATCCGTTCCACTTCGTCAACACGCACCTCGAGGCGTTCCAGCCGCTGATCCGCGAGGCCCAGGCGAAAGAACTGGTCGCGCCGGGCGGTCCGGCGACGGGCAGCCTGCCGGTCGTCCTCGTCGGCGACCTCAACTCCGACGACGACACCGTCTCGTTCCCCGACACGCTCGCCTACGAAGCCCTGCTTGCGGCGGGCATGGTTGAGCGCAGCACCGACAACCCGCTCAGCTGCTGCCTCAAATCGAGTCTGCTCGGAGCCGGCGATGGCGGCAGCGTCGCCGACTTCGACCACCAGGTCGACCACGTGATGACGAACGACCCGGGTGACATCACCCTAAGAAGCTCAACGGTCACCGGCTTGCTGCCGGTGAACGGCTTCTGGAACTCCGACCACGCCGGCCTCTTCAGCTCCCTGCGGTTCGCCCACTAAGCCAAAGCCGGCCGATGGGCCTGGAACGTCCGCGATCTGGACGTTTCAGGCCCGCCGCCGGCGGTGCTCAGCCTTCGCCGGCGGTGGCGGCGACGAACTTGGCGACTTCTTTGGCCTGCTCTTTGTTGAGGATGCCGCCTGGCATCCGGCCCGGGCTGGTGCCGTCGACGCCTTCTTCGACCGCGGTCAGGACGCGGCTTTCGGTCGCTTTGACCGCCGCCGCCGCGGAGGGCCCGGTCGGCGGGCCCGACGGGGCCAGCAGTTCGTCGAGATTCGGGCCGTAGTTGCCGTCGGTCCCCGCCGAGTAGAACGCGTGGCAGGTGCCGCAGTTGGTCTGGAAGAGGGACTGGCCGCTCTTCAGGTCGGCGGCGACCTTTTGGTCGCCCCTCTCGGCGTCGCCCTTGGAGCGGAACGCCAGCCACGGGATCACGACCGCGAGGACCAGGATCAGCAGGCCGAAGACGATGAAGGTGCGCTTGCTCATTTCGCGGCGCGCATACTACTTCTCGGCGCGGTACCAAGGGCACATGCGCCGCAGCGCGCACTCCTGGCAGCGCGGCTTCGGGCGGCAGATCTCGCGCCCATGCCGGATCAGGTTCATGTGCAGCTCGTAGGCGTCCTCGGGCGGAACCACCGCCAGCATCTCGTCGTGGGCGCGCTCGAAGGAGGCCTTGGGCGGGAACAGGCCGAGCCGCCCGCCGACCCGGTGGACGTGGACGTCGACCGGGATCTCGGGGATGCCCCAGGTGAAGATCAGCACGCAGGCGGCGGTTTTGCGTCCGACCCCGGGCAGCGCCAGCAGGAACTCCAGCGACTCCTCCCGGGGGGCGGTCTCGGTCCAGTCGAGGTCGGGGTCCTCGCCGAGCTGCTCGAGGATCGCCTGGATCCGCGGCGCCTTCTGCCTCCCCAGCCCGCCCGGGCGGATCGCTTCCTCGACCTCCTCCACCGGGGCGTCGCGCACCTCCTCCCAGGAGGGGAACCGCTCCCGCAGCGCCGCGAACGCCCGGTCCCGGTTGCGGTCGTTCGTGTGCTGGGAGAGCACGGTCTTGATCAGCTCCGCGATCGGCTGCCGGTGCGGCTCGTTTACCGGTTGCCCGTACATCTCGCGCAGGCGGTCGCGAATCGCGCGGACTCGGCGCTTGTCGGGTCGCTTCCACTCCACCGGGGCCACCGGCGAACCCTAGTCCGCCCCTGTTCCGTGGTTCCTTTTTCACGCATGGGGTGAATAAGGAACCACGCGGTCTCTAGGGTGGCGGGGATGGGGGAGATCGAAGAGGGAGAGCTGCGAATCGACGGCGTCCGCATCTTCTACCGGCGCGTCGCCGGCGCGGGGACACCGACGGTCTACTGCCACGGCAACCCCACCCACAGCGACGACTGGCTGCCGTTCATGGAACGGGGCGGCCCGGCGATCGCGATCGACATGCCCGGCTGGGGGCGATCCGATCGGCCTGACCAGGCGCGCTTCGACTACTCGATGTACGGGCTCTCGGCATTTCTCGAGCGCTGCCTGGACGAGCTCGGCGTCGAGCGGCGCAAGCTCGTGACCCACGACTGGGGCAGCCTCGCTCTGATCGGCGCCCAGCGTCGGCCGGACCTCGTCGAGCGGCTCGTCGTCATCAACGCGGTGCCGCTACTGCCCGGCTATCGCTGGCACTGGATCGCCCAGCTCTGGCGCCGCCGCCCGCTCGGCGAGTTCCTCAACGCGACCTCGACGAGGTCGTCGCTGGCTCTGCTGATGCGCCAGGCCCGTGGCGACTGGGGGACGATGCCGGCGGAGTTCATCGACTCGGTCTGGGACCACTGGGACAAGGGCACCCACGCCGCCACCCTCGCCCTCTACCGCGACGCCGACCCCGCTCGCCTGGCTGTCGCCGGCCGGGACCTCGCCAAGCTCACCTGCCCGTCCCTCGTCGTCTGGGGCGACCGCGATCCCTATCTCCCGACGAAGTTCGCCCAGGCCTACGCCAACGCCCTTCCCGACTCCCAGCTCCAGATCGCCGCCGGCGCGGGGCACTGGCCCTGGATGGACGACCCCTCGACGATCGAGGACATCCACAGCTTCGTGTCCTAACCGGCCCGTTAACGCGCGGATTACAATTGAGGGTCCCGTGTCTCGCGCATTTTCAAGCCTCTCCGACAGGCTGCCCAAGGGTTGGGGCGACCTCGGGCGCCAGATCGGCATCCTCGTCGTCGTCGACCTCGTCTACGAGGTGGCCCGTGGGCTGGCCGACTCCAAGCGCGCCGACGCGATCGCTCACGGGCAGTGGATCATCGACCTCGAGCGCTCGACGCACACCTTCTTCGAGGCCGACCTTCAGGCATTCTTCTCCGCCAACTGGATCGTCGACTTCGCCAATCAGGTCTACCTCAACGCCCAATTCTCGATCGCGCTCGGCTTCCTCGTCTGGCTTTACCTCTTCCGCAACGAGTCCTATTACTTCGTCCGCAACATGTTCGTGGTCTCGATGGGGCTGGCGCTGGTCGGCTACACGCTCTACCCGACGGCGCCGCCGCGAATGTTCCCCGACTACGGCTTCGTCGACACGATCAACGACTTCTCCAACGTCAATCACGACTCCGGCCTGGCGAAGATCCTCATCAACCCCTACGCGGCGGTGCCGAGCATGCACTGCGCCTTCGCGATGATGATCGGCGCCACCGGCTTCAAGGTCTGCCGCAACGGGTTCGCCAAAGCCTTCTGGGGGACCTGGCCGTTCCTGGTCACCTGGGTCACGATCGTCACCGCCAACCATTACTGGGTCGACGCCGTCCTGGGCTGGATGGTGGCGCTGACCGCGGCGCTGGTCGCCCAGCGCCTGGCGCGGACGCGGCCCGAGGTTTGGTCCTTCCGCGCCAGGCCTGCGCGAGAGGCCGAGGCGTAGGCGCGATGGCGCCCTGCGGTCAAGCCAACCTCCTCCCAACCGACTAGCCTCACGTCCATGCAATCCCCGGCGCCCCCAAGGGCCCCCGGCGGCCGTCGCAACAGCCGCGCGGCGAGCCGCAACGGGCAGGAGCTTCGTTCCTATGCCCGCGAGCGGCTGATCGAGTCGCGGCTGACGCCTAACGCGATCTCGATGGTCGGCCTGGTCGGCAACCTGGTCGCCGCGGCGCTCGTCACCCAGCGCCTCTTCTTCCTCGCCGGCGTCGCCTTCGTGCTCGGCTCGGTGATGGACACGCTCGACGGCCGCTACTCGCGGATGTCCGGCAAGGGGACCCTGTTCGGGGCCTTCCTCGACTCGACCCTCGACCGCATCGAGGAGGGCATCGTGCTCGCCGCGGTCGCCGGCTACTTCGCCGCCCGCGGCGAAGACTTCGCGGCGGCGATGTGCGTGGTCGCCGTGCTGGGCTCGCTGATGGTCTCCTACACGCGCGCCCGCGCCGAGGCGCTCGGGGTCGAGTGCAAGGTCGGCCTGGCCACCCGGCCGGTCAGGGTGGTGCTACTTTCGATTGGCTTGATCTTCGCCAAGGGCGCCGGCATCGGCGATTTCGAATTGCTGGCCCCGTCGATCTACGTGATCGCGGTGCTGACGATCGTCACCGTGATCCAGCGGGTGTGGCATGTGCGAAACGAGCTTTCCGGCGAGGCGTCCGTTGCAGGGAGCGACGGCGGCGAGGCGGAGGAGCTGTAACCAGCAAGGTCGCCGGGTGTGTTCTGCCATCCAGCGTTGACTAGGAGGACTTCCAATTTCATGAGCGAGAGCAACGGAGCAAACGGCAGCACCAACGGCATCGCCCGCGGCGACGAGAAGGTCCGCGTCGCGATCGTCGGCGTCGGCAACTGCGCCAACTCCTTCATCCAGGGCATCCAGTACTACAAGGACGCCGATCCGGCCGACGAAGTCCCGGGCCTGATGCACGTCGAACTGGGCGGCTACCACGTCCGCGACGTCGAGTTCGTCGCCGCCTTCGACATCGACACGGAGAAGGTCGGCAAGGACCTCTCCGAGGCGATCTGGTCGGGACAGAACGACACGATCAAGTTCGCCGACGTCCCCAACCTCGGCGTCAAGGTCGAGCGCGGCATGACCCACGACGGCCTCGGCAAGTACCTGAAAGAGAAAATCACCAAAGCGCCGGGCGAGACCGCCGACATCGTCGGCATCCTCAAGGAGACCAAAGCCGACGTGCTGGTCTGCTACCTGCCGGTCGGCTCAGAGGACGCGGTCAAGTGGTACGTCGAGCAGGCGCTCGCGGCCGGGGTCGGCTTCGTCAACTGCCTGCCCGTCTTCATCGCCCGCGAGGACTACTGGGACAAGCGCTTCAAAGACGCCGGGCTGCCGATCATCGGCGACGACATCAAGTCCCAGGTCGGGGCGACGATCGTCCACCGCCAGCTCGCCCGCCTCTTCCACGACCGCGGCGTGCGGATGGAGCGGACCAGCCAGCTCAACGTCGGCGGCAACATGGACTTCTACAACATGCTCGAGCGCGAGCGGCTCGCCTCCAAGAAGGAGTCGAAGACCAACGCCGTCACCTCGATCATGGGCCACGACCTGCCCGACGAGGATGTCCACGTCGGCCCCTCCGACTACGTCGCCTGGCTGACCGACCGCAAGTGGGCGCACATCCGGCTCGAGGGCAAAGCCTTCGGCGACGTGCCGCTGACCGTCGAGCTGAAGCTCGAGGTCTGGGACTCGCCGAACTCGGCCGGCGTCGTCATCGACGCCGTGCGGCTGATCAAGCTGGCGCTCAACAACGGCATCTCGGGGCAGCTCGACGGGCCGTCCAGCTACCTGATGAAGTCGCCGCACACCCAGCGCCCCGATGACGAGGCGCGGGAGCAGACCGAGAAGTACATCGCCGCCAACGCGCGCGGCAAGTCGGCGGCCCCCGCCGCCCCGGACGCCCCGAGCACCGCTCAGGCCTGAGCTGGCAGGAGCCCGCCCTCGGCGGGCTCCTATGCTCTTGCTTCGACCCGTGCCGGACGCGCCGCTTTCAATTGCCCAGGTAACGCCCTTCCGGCGGGGGGTCGAGAACCCGGTCACCGAGTTCGCCGAGCGCGTTTCCGCCGAGCTCGAGCGGCGCGGCCACGAGGTGCTGCGGGTGGGAACCGGGGATCCCGTCAAGAGGCTGTTGAAGGCACGGTCGCTCGACGTCGTCCACGTCCACGAGCCGTTCGCCCCCAGCGTCGCCTCGGCGGCGCTGCGCCACTCCTTCTCGCTCAACGTCGCCACCTTCCACGCGCCCCAGGAGCGGGTGCTCTCGACCCAGGTCGCGCGCCCCCTGGTCGAGATCTTCTTCGGCCGCATCGACGCCCGCACCGTCACCCGGCCTGAGACTGCGGAGCTGCTGAAGGGGTACTTCCCCGCTTCCTATGAGCTGGTCGAGCCCGCCGGGGAGGGCCGCGACTGGGCAGCGGTCGCCGCCGAGCTGGAGGTTCTCTACCGGCGCCTCGTCGCCCGTCGCCACCCCGAGGGGGGCGACCCCGAGCTGCGGGCGCGGATCTCCGAGCGCGAGCTGATCGAGGTCGACCTGCACATGCACACCGACCACTCGACCGACTGCGCCACCCCGGTCGAGGTGCTGCTGCAGACCGCCCGTGACCGCGGCCTCGGGGCGATTGCCATCACCGACCACAACGAGGTCTCCGGGGCGCTGGAGGCGCGCCGGATCGCCGCCGAGATGGGCGACATCAAGGTGATCGTCGCCGAGGAGGTGAAGACCGCCGAGCAGGGCGAGGTGATCGGCCTCTTCCTCGAGGAGAAGATCCCCAAGGGGCTGACGATGGCGGAGACGATCGCCGCGATCCGCGCCCAGGGCGGGCTCGTCTACGTGCCGCACCCCTTCGACCGCTTCCACTCGGTGCCCGACTACGAGCACCTGATCGAGATCGTCGAGGAGATCGACATCCTCGAGGTCTTCAACCCGCGGGTCGCGGTCACCGCCTTCAACGAGGAGGCCGAGCGCTTCGCCCGCAAGTACCGGATCGTCCCCGGCGCCGGCTCCGACAGCCACGTCGCCCAGGGGCTGGGCAGCGTGCGGGTGAGGATCCACGACTTCGAGGGCCCGGCGGAGTTCCTCGAGGCGATGCGGGACGCCGACATCACCCGCAAGCACAAGAACCTGGTCTACGTGCAGACGCTGAAGCTGCTGCAGACGGCGGGCCGGCCGAAGGCGCCGAAACGGCGGGTTCCCGATGCCAAGCCGGCCCGGGGCGGCAAGCCCCGCAAGCGCGGCTCGGCGAGCAAGAGCTGATGCAGGCGGCGCGGGGGAAAGGAGCCGTGCCCGCCTCGTCAAAGGAAGCCGGACAGATGCGAGGCACCGACGACGAGATCCGCGAGAAGTACCTGGAGCGCGCGATTCGCGAGCTCAACCAGATGAGCCGCGAGATCCAGGAGTGCCCGCACTGCCCGCGCGGCAAGCTGATGCCGGTGCTCGGCTCCGGCCACCCCCAGGCCGACGTCTTCATGCTCAAGCAGGCGCCGATGACCTCGGAGATCGAGGAGGGGGTCGCCTTCTACGGCCGCTCCGGCAACGCCCTGATGAAAAGCTTCAAGCGGCTCGGCATCGACCCGCTGGTCGTCTACGGCACGCTCTGCGTCAAGTGCCCGATCGCCGAGCCCGACCTGGCCGCCGGCGAGTGCGTCGCCCGCCTGGTCGAGGAGATGGCGATCGTGCAGCCGAAGATCGTCGTCGTCATGGGCGAGCCGGCTCTGCGCATCCTCAACGGGCTCCAGGTCCCGCTATCGCGCCCGGTGGAGGAGCGCGAGGGGGAGATTCAGGCCTTCACGCCCACGATCGACGCGCTCTACGTGCCCGACATCGACGAATCGCTCGACGAGGAGGGCGCCAAGCAGCGCTTCTGGCGCGCCTTCAAGACGCTCGGCGTCTGGTACGACGATTTGCCGCCGTACTGAGCATCGACCCTCAGGGGACGATGTCGAACTCGGCGGTCCGCGTAAAGCCGCGGTTGCCGCTGCGTACGCCCTTCGACATGCGATAGCGCCCCGGCGGCATGGCGGGCGGAATCCAGAAGCCATCGCATTGGCCGGTCCGGCCGGCGCCGACCCGGTAGAGGGGCTTGACGAAGGCTCCAGGGCTCTCGGGCGCCTCTATCCATCGCGATCCTTCCAGGCGCTCGATTGCGTATGGCGCGCCGAAGGTGGCGGGTTCGGTCCCGAAGTTTTCGACCCGGCCGAAGACCGTGCTCTCGGACCGGTAGGAGTCGGCGTTCAAGCCGAGCCGAACGTCGCGCGTCGGCGCGACGACGCGAAAGTTGAAGTGGTAGTAACCCAACCCGCGCCCGGAGGAAGATTGGAAGCTCGTGGTGACGCGGTAGAAAGCGGGTTCGCTCGGTACCTCGAACGTGATTGCCGCGTCTCGCTTGCGACTTATCGTGACCACCGGTCGATCGATGTCTGCCTGACCCCAAAACAGGGTCGAGCCCGGTAGGAAGTGGACTCGGCTGAGCGTTGCGGCGACCCGCCATCTGGGGTGTGCGGTGGGTGCACCGCGACGAAGAAAGAGCTTGTAGCCGACCCTTCCCCCGCCGACGAGCAGCCGGGGAAGCGATTTCATCGTCACGCTGCCTGGTCCGAAGTCGAGCCGGCCGTCGGGCGGGGGAGCGGGTATAGGCGGAGCGCGCCTGTCGAGGGGAGCCAGGAAGTCGCGGACTACTGCCCCATCGCAGAACACCGGTTCCGATTCGTAGGTCGCCGCCGAGGCCGTGGGTATGGAAGCGAACCCAGCCGCCAGGGGCAGGACGATCAGCGCCAGGTTCAGCCTGAGTCCCCCTTGCTCAATCATGCTCGCGGCAATCCTAGCCGCGTTCGCGTTACCCGGTGACTTTGGCCGGGGTGGGCGTGACGCCGTCGGGACCCTGGCCGTTGGTCGCGGGGACGTGCTCGGCGGCGGGCTTGGGGGAGAGGAAGCGGTCGATGGCGGCCAGGGCGACGGCGGAGATGACGAAGGTGATGTGGATGACCGTCTGCCAGAGCATCGTCTCGGAGGAGGTGTTGGCGGCGTTGATGAAGGTCTGCAGGAGGTGGATCGAGGAGATGCCGACGATCGCCATCGCCAGCTTCACCTTGAGCACGTTGGCGTTGACGTGCGAAAGCCACTCCGGCTGGTCGGGGTGGTTCTTGAGGTTGATCCGGGAGACGAAGGTCTCGTAGCCGCCAATGATCACCATGATCAACAGGTTGGCGATCATCACCACGTCGACCAGACCGAGGACCAGCAGCATCACCTCGTTCTCGGTCAGGTGGCCGACGTCGGTGACCAGGTGCCAGAGCTCCTGCATGAAGCGCCAGACGTAGATGCCCTGGGCGGCGATCAGGCCGAGGTACAGCGGCGCCTGCAGCCAGCGGCTGATGAAGATGGTGCTGCCTACGGTGCGGGCGAGCGGGCGCTCTATGTGGGCTTCGGCAGCGATGGGCGGCGCATCCTAGCGCCTCTTCTTTTAGGGAGCCCTAAGCAGCCGGGTCAGGGCGCCGCGGCCGCGGCGACGGCGGTCATCGCCTCGACCTTGGCGCTGGCCAGGCCTCTGACGACGATGGTGTCGAGGGGGCCTTCGTAGGCGGCAAGTTGGGACTGGGCATCGTCGCGGTCGGCCGCGGCGATGCCGACGGTGCCCTCGGGCTCGCCGAGGCGGTCGAAGTGGTCGCGGTAGCCCTGGTGGAGGTCGCGGTAGAAGGACTCCTCCTTGGCCAGGCGCTCGGCCGCGTCGGGGCCGACGGCGGTGCGGACGTAGCCGAGCACCGGCGGGGTGTTGCGGCCGGCCTCGCGGGCGCCCGCCTCGACCTTCTCGCGGGCGCCGGCGGCGAAGCCGGGGGTCATCCAGTTGAAGAAGACGCCGTCGAACTCGGCGCCGGCGAGGGCGCACATCTTCGGGCCCATCGCGGCGAGGACGAGGCGGACGCCGGGCAGCGCCCGGCGCAGCTCCGGCAGCGACTCGCGCATCTTCGTCAGCGGCTTCTTCGAGAAGCCGGCGCCGACGCCGAGCCAGAGGCGGGAGGGGTCGACGCCCAGCCGCTCGATGTCGGCGGCGATCTCCTCCGGCGACTGACGGTCGAGGGCGATCACGGCGACGCCGAGGTCGACCCCGGGCGCCGCGGCCGCGAACTCGGCCAGCGTCTCCAGGCCCTTGGCGCCGGGGTGGTCGTTCGACCACATCGAGTCGTAGCCGAGCTCGGCGCAGCGGGCGGCGAGCGGCCGCGCCACCTCCGGGTCGAGACCGGCGGCGACGCCGTAGCCCCGACTCACGCTTTCTCCAGCAGGGCGACGCACTCGATGTGCGGAGTCTGGGGAAACATGTCGACCGGCCTCACCCGCTTCAGCCTATAGCCGGCCTCGGTGAGCTGGGCCGCGTTGGGGGCGAGCGTCGTCGGGTTGCAGGAGACGTAGACGATCCGTTTCGCTTCGCACTCGATCAGGCGGCGGACGATCTTCTGCGAGAGCCCGGCACGTGGCGGGTCGACGATGACGACGTCGGGCTTGCCGGCCTGGACCAGCAGCGGCCGCACGCCGGTGCGGACGTTGGCGGCGAGGAAGTAGGCGTTGCCGATCCCGTTCAACCTCGCGTTGCGCTCGGCGTCGGCGATCGCCTCGGGGACGATCTCCACCCCCCAGACCTCGCCGGCACGGGCCGCCAGGGTCAGGCCGATGGTGCCGATCCCGCAGAAGAGGTCGAAGACCTTCTCCTTGCCGCTCAGCCCCGCGTACTCGGCGGCAACCGCGTAGAGGCGCTCGGCCATCTCGGTGTTGGTCTGGAAGAAGGCACTCGGGGAGATCTCCCACTTGAGGCCGCACAGCTCCTCCCGCAGGTGCTCCTCGCCGAGCACGCCTGTCGGTCCCTCGCTGTCGCCGGAATCGTCGGCGACGATCGTGTGCAGGTCGACCGGGGGTTTCGGGAAGCGCCGTTCGGCGGTGACGAGGCGAGTCTGGAGCTGGCCGCTGCGACGGCCCTCGCGGACGACCAGGTTGCGGAGGATGCCGCGCCTCGCTCGGCGATCGAAGGCGCGGACCGATTCGTCGCGGGCCCACTGGCGGACCTCGTTGCGGGCGGCGTTGCCGGCCTCGGAGGCGAGGTGACAGTCCTCGACGTCGACGACGAGGTCCCAGCGCCCGCGCGCGTGGAAGCCGAGGATCGGCTCACCCTCGTCGTCGCCGAAGGAGTATTCGAGCTTGTTGCGGTAGCGCCACTGTTCGGCGGACGGGACGATGTCCTCCAGCCCGAAGCCCTGGAGGTCGCCGATTCGCCGCAGCGCCTCGCCGACCTGTTCGCCCTTGATCTCGAGCTGGCGCTCGTAGGGGAGGCCCTGCCAGGGGGCGCCGGGGCAGGGCTCGCCGCCGTGGACGCAGCGGTCGGGGACGCGGTCGGCGCCGGCCCGCAGCAGCTCGACCGTGCGCGCCTCGGCGAAGCGCTTCTTCGCTTTGGTGACCTCGACTCGCACCCGGTCGCCCGGGAGGCCGCCGGCGACGAAGACGACGAAGCCGTCGGCGCGGGCGACGCCGCGCCCGCCGTAGGCGAGCGAGTCGACCTCGACCTCGAGCAGCTCGCCGCGACGGGGGCCGCGGGCCGCCGGCGTGGAGCCGGTGGCCTGCTCCATCGCTAACCGAGCTTTTTCCGCGCTCGGCGCGCCGCCTGGGTGGCCTGTTTGCGCACCGGCTGCGCGCGACCGCCGACCTCTTTGCGCGCCTGCTTGACCAGTCGCTCGAGCTCGCCCAGCAGCGAGTCGGTCTGTTTGCGACCGCGCTTGACCAGGTCGTTGAACATCTTCTCGGCGTCGCCGCGGGTGATGCGACCGCGCTTGACGGCGTCGTCGACGACCTCCTGCAGGCGCTCGCGGCTGAGGGTGACGCTGTGCTCGAGGCTCTCGCGGAACTGGGCGACGCTCTTGTCGAGTCCGCTCGTGGCTTTGCTGCTGCCGCGTTTCGCGGTCGGTTTTTTCGTCGCGGCTTTTTTGCGCGCTGCCGGTTTCGCGGGTTTTGCTTTCGCCTTCGCTTTGACTTTCGTTTTGCGGGGCGAGGCTTTTTTAGCTTTGGCTTTCGGTTTCGCCGCTTTCGCTTTTTTGCTCGGTTTCGCGGCTGCTTTTTTATCGGCCATCTCGACGTGCCTCCAGACAGAAGTTGGGCGCGGGTGCGAAATCGACTATGTCAATTTCCCAGCAGCGGTGGCTCGGCGACGGCGAATCGCGCCTGCAACGGCGCGTGGTCGGAGAGCCGCAGCGCGCGCCCGTCGAGCGGCAGCTCGCGCCGCTGCGGCGGCCACGCGGTCGGCGGCTCGAGCACCTCGAGGCCACGGGTCAGCAGGTGGTCGATCGCCCGCGGGGCGGTCGGCGCCGCCAGGCCGAAGTCCTCGCGCAGCCGCTCGAAGATGGCCGGATCCTCGGTCGGGCGCAGGTTGAGGTCGCCGCCGAAGATCAGCGGCGCGTCGCCGGCGAACTCGGCGGCGGCGCGGGCGGCGCGGAGGACGTCCGCGGTCGCCAGGTCCGGCCGGTCGTTGGTCGCGTGGAGGTTGGCGACGCAGACGCCGGAGGCGGTCCGGGTCAGCGCCATCGCGCGCCGCTCCGGTGCGCCCTCGTGGATCGTCAGCTCGCGCCGCTCGGCGATGCCGCCGAGCCGTCCCGGCACCCGGACCAGGGTCAGGTTGGAGCCGCCCTCGCCGGAGGCCATCAGGTCGGGGTTCTGGCGAGCCAGCAGCGTTCGCAGCGGCCCCAGCGAGTTGCGCGAGGTCAGGGCCCGGTGCGCCTCGGCGCCGCAGGCGCGGGACAGCGGCTGCTCGAAGCGGGGTGGGCACTCCTGCAGCAGGGCGACGTCCCAGGCGCTGGCGGCGAGCATCGTCGCGAACTCGGAGCCGAGGTCGCGGTTGACCTGGACGTGGGTGGCGTTGCGCTCGTCGATCCGCAGCAGCCGCGAGCGCCAGCTCCGCAGCTGTGGATCGGGCGGGAAATCTCGCCCGTGAAAGAGGTTCCAGGCGAGGGCGGTGAACTCCATCGCCCTAGTATCTCCGCCTTGAAGCGGGACTTTCTCACCGGCGAAGAGCTCGGCGCGTTCGAGCTCGGCAAGCTGCTCGAGCGGGCGCTGGAGCTGAAAGCCGGCCGGCGCGAGCGGGTCGGCGCCGATTCGCTCGCCGGCCGCAGCATCGCCCTCGTCTTCCAGAAGCCCTCGACGCGGACCCGGATCTCCTTCGAGGTCGGCGTCGCCGAGCTGGGGGCGACGCCGGTCGTCCTGCGCGCCGACGAGCTGCAGCTCTCCCGCGGCGAGTCGGTCGGCGATACGGCGCGGGTGCTGTCGCGCTACGTCGACGCGATCGTGATCCGCTCCGGCTCGCACGAGGCGGTCGCCGAGCTGGCCGCCGGGGCCGACGTGCCGGTCATCAACGCGCTGACGCCGCTGCACCACCCCTGTCAGGCGCTCGCCGACCTGCTCACCCTGCGCGAGCGCTTCGGCGAGCTCGACGGCCTCCGCCTCGCCTACGTCGGCGACGGCAACAACATGGCCCGCTCGCTGGCGATCCTTGGCGAGCTGGCCGGGGTCGAGGTCGTCGTCGCGGCGCCGTCCGGCTACCAGCTGGAGGAGGGCCACGGGGTGAAGCTGAGCGGCGACCCGCGCGCCGCCGCCGCCGCCGCCGACGCTCTCTATACGGACGTCTGGGTGAGCATGGGCGACGAGGCCGAGGCCGAGCGTCGCCGCGCCGACCTCGCTCCCTTCCGGCTCGACTCCGACCTGCTGGCGGCGGCCAAAGACCGCGCCATCGTCCTGCACTGCCTGCCCGCCCACCCCGGCGAAGAGATCACCGCCGACCTGCTCTACTCGGATGCCTCGGCCGTTTGGGACCAGGCGGAGAACCGTCTCCACGCCCAAAAGGCGCTGCTGGAGGCGCTGCTCGCGGAGTAGCCGCGACCCTGGGCATGTATCCGCGCATCGAGATCGGCCCGCTGACGCTCCAGACCTTCGGCCTGATGTTTGCCCTCGCCTTTCTCGCCGCCGGGGCGCTGATCTGGCGGCGGCTCGGCGAGATCGGCAAGCCGGTCGACTGGGCCTATGAGATGGGCTTCGCGGCGCTGATCGGCGGTGTCGTCGGCTCCCGCGTCTACTTCCTGATCCAGAACTACAGCGATGTCAAGGACGACCTGCTCGGCAACCTCTTCTCCGGGGCCGGCCTCGTCTGGTACGGCGGCGCGATTGGCGGCGCCCTGGCCGTGCTCGCCTGGGCCTGGTACCGGGACTTCCTCGGCCTCACGCTGCTCGACCTGGCGGCGCCGGCCCTGGCGCTGGGGTACGCGATCGGCCGCTGCGGCTGCCAGCTCTCCGGCGACGGCGACTACGGCAGGGCGTGGGACGGCCCCTGGGCGATGTCCTATCCGGACGGGACCGTGCCCACCGAGCAGACCGTCCACCCGACGCCGATCTACGAGACCCTGGCGATGGGGCTCGGCGCCTGGCTGCTCTGGCAGCTGCGCGACCGCTTCCGCGCCGGCGTCCTCTTCGCGACGTACCTCGTCTACGCGGGGGCGGAGCGCTTCCTGGTCGAGTTCCTCCGCCGCAACGCCGATTCGGCGCTGGGACTGACCTCGGCGCAACTCGAGAGCCTCGCAATGGTTGTGGCGGGGGTGGCCTGGATCGCCGTCGTCAAGCGCCGCCACGGTAGCCTGGCTCGTCCTGCCGCGGCCCCGAACGCTGCTGCCGCGGCTTGAGCGAGCGTCTGGAACGGTGTTAGTCTTGCGCAAGAACTTTGGAGCGGTTGATCTAGGGAGGCTTGGCGGGTAATGGCGGCTATCGACATACAGAGTCAGGAGGGGCCGTCGGCGCGCACCGTCAGTGCTGTGCTCGACGCCGCCGCGGAGCGGATCGCCGCGGCGGGAGTGGAGAACGCGCGGGCCGATGCCGAAGCGCTGGTCGCCGACGCGATGGGCGTGAAGCCGCAGGAGCTGTCGGTCGACAGCGCCGGCGAGGTCCCCGCCGAGATCGCCGCGGCGATCGAGGAGCGGGTGGCGCGCCGCGTCGACCGCGAGCCGATGGCCTACATCCTCGGTCGCGCCCCTTTCCGCAAACTCGAAATCGCCGTCGACGAGCGGGTGCTGTGGCCGCGCCGCGAGACTGAGCTGCTGGTCGAGGTCGGGGCCGAGCTGCCCGAGGGCGCCCGCGTGCACGAGGTCGGCACCGGCTCCGGCGCGATCGCCCTGGCGCTGCTCTCCGAGCGCCCTGACCTGCGCGTCAGCGCCTCCGACCTCTCCCCGGAAGCGGTCGAAGCGGCGCGCGAGAACGCCGCCCGGCTCGGGCTCGAGCTCGACGTCGGCGTCGCCACCGGCCTGCCCGAGGACCTCGACGGGATCGACCTCGTCATCGCCAACCTTCCCTACGTCACCGACTCGACCATCTTCGAGCGCTCGCCGGAGATCCAGCGCGAGCCGCGGATCGCCGTCACCGGCGCCTGCGGCGAGGACGGGCTCGGTGTGATCCGCGGGCTGATCGGAGAAACGCCCTCCGGCTGGAAGCTGGCGATGGAGCACGACACCCACCACGGCCCGGCGATGCGCGAGATGCTGCGCGACGCCACTACTCTCCAGGACTATGAAGGTGACGAGCGGGTGACTGTCGGCTTCGCTCCATGAAGCCGGCCGCAATCGATGAGTGAGGCCCCGCCGCGGGCCGAGGAGGCGGTGCCCGACGCGACGGGCGACCGCTCCGGGGCCGCGAGCGAAGCGCAGCGCCGAGCCAAGGTCGAGCGCCTGCGCGAGAGCGGGATCAATCCCTACCCGCACTCGTTCGAAGGCCGCACGCACGTCGAGGAGATCCTCGCCGCGCATGACCCCGGCGAGCTGGGAGAGGGGGAGCACGAGCAGTTCTCCTACCGGGTGATGGGCCGCGTCACCGGCAAGCGCGGCCACGGCAAGACCGCCTTCCTCGACGTCCGCGACATCACCGGCACGATCCAGGCCTACGCCCGCCGCGACGAGCTCGGCGAGGAGGCTTTCGAGCGGATCGAGGAGCTCGACATCGGCGACCTGGTAGGCGTCGCGGGCCCGGTTCACGTCACCAAACGGGGCCAGATCGCGATCGGAGTGCGCGAGTGCACCCTGCTGGCCAAGGCGCTGCTCGACCCCCCCGACCTCTTCCACGGCATCTCCGATCCGGAGCTGCGTTACCGCCAGCGCGAACTCGACCTGATGGCCAACGAGGAGTCGCGCGAGGTCTTCAAGACGCGGGCGAAGCTGACCGCGGCGATCCGCCAGCACATGAACGAGCGCGGCTGGGTCGAGCTGGAAACGCCGGTCCTGCAGCGGCTGACCGGCGGCGCCGCGGCGCGTCCATTCGTCACCCACCACAACGCGCTCGGCCGCGACCTCTTCCTGCGCACCGCGACCGAGCTCTACCTGAAGCGAGCGATCGTCGGCGGCTTCGAGGACGTCTACGAGTTCGGCAAGTTCTTCCGCAACGAGGGGATGTCCCCCCAGCACAACCCCGAGTTCACGATGCTGGAGATGTTCGTCGGCGGGGCCGACTACAACGGCGTCATGGCCTTCATCGAGACGCTGGTCTCGAGCGTGGTCGAGCAGGTGACGGGATCGACCAAGGTCGAGCGCGACGGGGTGGAGATCGACTTCGCGGCGCCCTGGCCGCGGGTCGTTCTGCGCGACGAGATCCTGCGCGAGACCGGCGTCGACATCTACCAGGCGAGCCGCGACGAGCTGGCCGAGATCGCCGGCGAGGACGCCGACGAGAACGACGACTGGGCGGGCCTGGTCGACACCCTGCAGGGTAAGCTGATCGAGCCAAAGCTGATTCAGCCCACCTACATCACCGTGCTGCCGATCGACATCTGGCCGCTGGTGAAGGTCCATCCGGACGACCCCAAGGTCTGCGAGGCCTTCGACGGCATCGTCGCCGGGATGGAGATCGTCGGCGGCGGCACCGACATCAACGACCCGGTCGAGCAGCGCCAGCGCTTCATCGGCCAGCGCGAACGCCAGGAGTCCGGCGCCGAGGAGGACCCGCATCCCCACGACGAAGAGTTCGTCAAAGCACTCGAATACGGGATGCCGCCGGCGAGCGGCTGCGGCCTTGGGATCGACCGCCTGCTGATGATCATGAGCGGGTCGAAGACGCTACGTGACGTGATTATCTATCCGGCAATGCGTGAGGCGAAAGGGGAGTGACGAGATGGCGGTAAAGCTGCACAGGTGCCCAGTGATGTTCGCGAAGTACGACGGCCACCCCTGTTGGAGGGTCCAGAAGGCGCTGGACGAGAAGGGTGTCGAGTACGAGGTCGTGAAGGGCCCGCTTCTCCCGGGCAAACGGAAGGACCTCGAGCGGATTTCCGGCCAGCGCAAGTACCCGACGATCGAGTTCGAGGACGGCAGCACCTACCGCGAGGAGTCGAAGGACATGGCGGCGAAGATCGAGGCGGGGGAGCTGCGCAGCTAGAAGGGTCTAAAAGGCCGAGTGCAGCAGCCCGCCGTCGATCGGGATGACGGCGCCGGTGACGTAGGCGGCGCGCTCGGAGCAGAGGAAGGCGACGAGGTCGCCGTACTCCTCGGGGCGGCCGAGGCGCCCGGCGGGGACTTCGCCGCGGGCGGCCTCCTCGGCGGCCTCGAGCGAGCCGGCGTGGTCGGCGAGGCGGTCGGTGGCGAAGCGCCCGGTGGCGACGGTGTTGACGGTGATCCCGTCGGCCGCGACCTCAGCGGCGAGGGTCTTCAGGAACCCGACCGCGGCCATGCGGTGGGAGTTGGAGAGGTTGAGACCGGGGATCGGCTCCCGGGTCGAGATCGAGCCCACGTTGACGATGCGACCCCAACCGCGCTCGCGCATCCCCGGGACGACGGCCCCGGCGAGGATGCGAGGCGCCAGCACCAGCGAGCGATAGGCGTTCTCCCACTCGTCCAGCCCGTGGTCGAGAGCGCCGCCAAAGGGAGGGCCGCCGGTGTTGGCGACGAGGACGTCGATGGGCCCGAGGGTCGCGGCGATCTCGTCCGGGAGCGCGGCCAGCCGCTCACCATCGGCGGCGTCAGCGACGAACGGCGCCGCCTGCGGACCGATCTCGGCGGCCGCGTCCTCGACTCGCTCGAGCGAGCGGCTGGCAATCGCGACCATCGCCCCCTCCCGCGCCAGTGCTGCCGCAGTGGCCCGCCCCAGCCCCTTGCTGGCGCCCATCACCAGCGCCACCCGCCCCTCAAGTCCAAGATCCATGACGACCCAGCCTAAAGCGACGCCGCTCAAACCTCGCTGCGCGGGTACAGTTCCCCCTGGGCGCCCGTAGCTCAGTGGTCAACGGTTCCTTACGGGGGGCCAAAGAGCGTCGGTCTTTCAAGCCGAAGGTCGCGGGTTCGACTCCCGTCGGGCGCATTCGCTGCTGTTCCTTGGAGTGCCGGGGATTTCCCGGCGTGGAGCCAGATCCTCGGCCCAGACTCCGAATCGCGTCCGTCGCCTTCCGGGCGATTCCGCGTCGTCGTGGTCGCATTCTGGTCTCATCGGGGGACTGGTGAGTCGAGGGCTACTGGTGCTTTTCGGAGAGCTTTGCCAGGCTTGCCACGGACACCCCGAGCGCCTTCGCGATTCCTTCTACGGTTGCCCAGGACGGGTTGCCTTCGCCGCGCTCGATCAGGGAAAGCATGTTCTTCGTGATCCCGGCCTCGCCGGCCAGGGTTTCCAAGCTGTCGCCCTGCTTGCTGCGCAGTTCGCGGATCGCGCTGCCAAGCGCTCTCTGTGATTTCGGATTTTGAGGGGTTCGCGGAGTCACAATAGATTTGGATTGCTTTGCTACGCTGGCTCCTCAAACATAAGTGGGGCCGCGCGAGTGGAGTCGCCGGCCCCGTGGCGACCGGCATAGCTCTCACCAGGCCGATCGCAGCGGGAACGGTAGCTGGCTGCCGGCCTCAGAAGCGGCCCCCGGCTGGCGGTGGAACGCCAACCGAGGGCCTGACCAAAAGGAGATTGCGCTCCTCATGGCTGAACAGAACTCTATGGATCGCGGTCCGACCGGCTGCGCTTCCAACCACGCCCAAGACCTCGGCGACCAGGGCAGCGTCCTAATCCAGATCCTCACGCTTTATCCGACGCATCTACGGCTTTCGGAATTGGTGCGAGAGATCAGCACCGGGACGGCGGACTTCGCAGAACGAGATGCGATCGAACGTGCTGTCCGCGACCTCACCGGGGTCGGCCTGCTGTTCCGCAGCGGTGGCCTTGTGCTGCCGACGCGGGCTGCGCTCCGTTTCAACGAGATCATCGAGGAGGGGATGTAGCGATGGGGCGCAACGCAAGCCTGCAACGTGAGCGGTTCGCCCGCTGCTTCGGGATCAATCTCGCCAAGGCTCGCAGTGCAGCGGACGTGAGTCAGGACGAGCTCGCCTTTCGGACCTCGACGCACCGCACGGCGATCAGCCAGATCGAGCGCGGCTTGTCCCTGCCGGGCCTCGACTCGGCGATGAAGTTCGCGGCAGTGCTGGAAACGTCGCTGGATGAATTGGTCGCGGGGATCGAATGGCAATCGCCATAGATGCAAATAGGCAAATTCAAAATCCCAAATCCAGAAGAAAATGAGCCACCACGATCCAGTAGCGAACGATGAGGCAGCCAAGAAACAGTTGCCAAGACAAAGCCCGTCCATCAGGCCTTCAGGCAGCTACCCAAGGCCCCTATCCAGCACCCAACCTCAACCCCCGACACACTACGAACCCTCCGGATTCGTGCCTGAGCCCGCAGCTTCATGATCGGTGCCGTCAGCGAGGGGCGGGGCGGAGCAAAGGGGGCGCTCGCCGCCCCTCCGGGCGGCCGATTGTGGCACGGCTTCGCCGTGCGATGGCCGCCTGTAGGGAGGGGCGGCAGGGGTCTGACCTTCGGTCTCGCCGGCGGCGGTGAGAGTGCATGGCCAAGTCAACCGATGCAAATGCCCGCGCCTTTGGACATAGGTGGCATGGAGAGGAAACCTGCTCCCGTCGCTTTCTTCACCGAGCGCACTCTCGCCAGCTTCCTGGCGGTCTCCGACCGCACCATCCGCAACTGGATCAGGCGCGGTGAGTTGCCCAGTTACAAGCTCGGCGCCTCCCGCCGGATCGATCCCGCCGACGTCGAGGATTTCCTCGCCCGCCATCGAGACGAGGCGGCATGAGGCGCGAGTCACCGACCAAGCGCCGCAATCCGTCGGGGGAGGTGGTCTGGGTTGCCAGATACACCGCCAGGGACGGAAAGCGACGAGTCGCCAAACCGAGTTGGAACCGAGGCAAAGGAACGTTTGTCAGAAAGAGCGAAGCCCAGCGTGCGATCGATGAGGCCTACGAGATCGCGGCCACTCCCGACACCCTCGGCGAGTACTTCGCCACCTGGATCGAGCGCCACCCGAGATCCGAACGGACCAACGCGACCTACGAGCATCGGATCTCCCGTGTCACCGACGTCGAGATCGAGGGCATCGCCCTGACGGACTGGCCAATGCACGAGCTGCGCCGCCGCCACACCCTCGCCCTGGTCGACCACATGCTGACGAACGAAGGTCGAGCCACCACCGGCGCCGTCGGCATCCTCCGCTCCCTCTCGGCAATGGCCGAGGACGCGATCACCGACGAAGTCTGCGACCTCAATCCCTTCAAGGGCATTCGCATCCGCGCCAACGACCCGCGAGCGCAGAAGAAGCCCCGCCCGAGCCGTGTCTTCAGCTTTGAGGAACTGCACCGCTTCGCGAAGGCTGCTGGGCGCTACGAGACGATGGTCCGCGTCTTCACCGACACCGGGTTGAGGCTGGGGGAGGTGCTGCCGCTGCGGCGAGAAGACTTCGACGGCGAGACTCTCCGGGTCCGCCGCACCGCTCATGAGGGAAGAATCCTTGAGGGCACGAAGACCGACCACGGCGAGCCCGACGCCGGCCGCGTCGTCCCAGTGCCGGCGACCCTGGCCTGGATGCTCGAAGCCCAGATCCGGCTCAACGGCGACGATTGCGAATTGCTGTTCACGACGCCGAGAGGCCGTCTCTGGCGCGAGCGCACCTTCTACCGTGACCTCTGGAAGCCGACCCAGGAGACCTCCGGCCTAGATATCCGCCCCCATGAGTGCCGCCACAGCTACGTCACCCATCTTCGTGGCGCTGGCGTTAACGATGCCGATCTAGCTGAGATCGCTGGGCATCGGGTCGAGACGATGTTGGCTAAGTACGTGCATCCACTACAGAGAAGCGCTTCCCAAGTGCGTCGGATTATTGGATAGCTCTCTCGGAACTAGGCGTTCTTGTCTCGGCGCCATGGCAGTATCCCGGCCATGGCAGAGGGAGCAAACATCCCAAGCGACGACATTCTTGTGACGAAACTCCGAGAGGCGGAGGGCGATATGACGTCAGTGATAGCGCTCCTCTGGACGTGGCTTGAAAGACACATCCTTGATCTTGGGTCGCTCCATGAAAAGCCGTCGATCATCCAGCGGCGTGCTCTCGATGCACCGCCATTTCGAGGAATGGATGAGGATCTGCTGGGTTGGGTCACCGCATCACCATTGAGGAATGCTGCCGAGCTTCTGGCGCGAATTAGTTGTCGATATGGAGACGCCGACACCAGTCTGGCTGACACGACCATCGGCATCGATGGGGAGCCGGTGGTGGTGGCTTGGAGGAGGTCGGAGCTCGTACGCAGAATGAGCGGCTCGGAGTATCCACCCTCCGCTGATGAGCACCCTTCGTTGACGACCCTTGCACCCGCCTTGTCGGTTTGCCCAGTAGACCATGCGGAGATCGAACTCCACATGGTGCGTCCACACGGAACTGAATGGGAGCTTGCCCAGCAAAAGCTTGAGGCGGGACTGATTGATGTCGCTCCGACCTTAGAGATCCACCTAGATACGCTTGGTGAAGCTGGGTTATCTAAATGGTGGATCGACCCTGAGATGGACGTTGGCGCCCTGCGAGAAGAGGAGGTTTTGCCCGATCAGCGAATCGCGGCATTGGATGCGGTGCGATCGGCGGTTCGGGCTGCGGCGGGTCCAGCACGAATGCTGTTACTGCCTGAGCTAGCTGCGGTCGATGAGGTTGTGGGTGCCATCGGGGAGGAGCTGCGAGCGCTCGGAAACAATGCTCCGGCGCTCACTGTTGTCGGGCGCTATCACCGTCGCGATGAGGACCAAGCGGAGCACCCTGAGCGCGCCCGCTATTTCAATGAGGCTGTTGTTCTGGGGCCAATGGGGGGTGTGATCTGGAGCCACCGGAAGCTGTCATCCGCCGCAGGCACGGTCCCCACCGACGATGGGCCTAGAGAAATCGTCGAGGACACCCAGTTGGGTCGATCATTGGATGTTGTTAGCTCTCCCTTGGGGAACCTTGCAGTGGCGATTTGCCTCGATACCTTCGCCGGTCCCAGTCGCGATCGCTTGGCGCGTAGTCCGGCGAATATCCTGCTGGTCCCGTCGCTAAGTCCCAAGGTCTTGCGGCACCGAAGCTCGCTAGGACATCTTGTTCAGGCTCTCTTCGGGATAGCCTTTGTCTGCAATCGTGCGAGCGAAAGGCCCCCGGACGGAAGCAATTGGAATGAGCCCAAGAATCGCTCGTTCTGGGCGATCCAACGACAACAGATAACTGAGCCGGCGACCAGTGAAGGTAGCCGTCCCTCCTTCGTGTTCCGGCTTGATCAGGCCAGTTGATGCTTCCGTATCTTGGACATTTCGGCAGGATTAGCTGCATGTCTGCCAAATCAAGTGTCGCTCAAGTATGCTCAGGGTAGTCATTTCTAGGGATAATGCGCATGCCTCTAAACGACGGAACTGAGCTGGTTTTGACCGATCTTTTTTCTCTGGCTCTTAAGCCCCTCTCGGCCCGAGTCCGAGCGCTTGACCAGGCGTGGCAACAGCCCGAGGAATTGGGTCCCTTGCCGTCCCGTGCTGTCCAGATTGCCGGTCTCATTATCGCGGAGACGGTCCGCCTCATAAGGGTCGGCGGTCGCGCTGAGTTAGCCGAAGGCGCGCTTGAACTTACGCAGTTAGTTGTTCGACCCGACAGCGAGACCTTGGCTGTGGATCATCCAGAGTCTTTTCGACTCGCCAGCGGCGCATCCGTCGTCCTTGGCGTTGCCAATGCGCCATCCAGCGGGGGTGGTGAGCTAGCTGTTCTGCGCTCCTGGAATGGAAGAGCGCGAGAGGCAGTCGAACTCCTGAATCAAGCCCATGGAAAAGCAATACCCCGATCCGAGCTACGTCAAGCGCTCGGAGATCTTACGGAGTCTCACCTCTCTCACCTTCTTGCTGATTTGGAGGCATCTGGTCTCGCTGTTCGGATTCGTGAGGGAAAGACGGTCGTTGTCCACTTGGGTCCGACTGGACGCGGGGATTTGGTTCAAGGACAGCTGTCGTCCCGAGAGCTTCCAGATCTGAAGTACCGTGGTCCGGCGCGTGACGTTGATGATGGGGTCTTTATTCCGATGTTGAATTACGATGCGTCCACGCTTGTAAAGATTGTTGGCGCTTCTACCAATGGGCGAGTAAGAGCGACGGCGCCCCACGGTTTCTCAAGTCTCAAGAGGGGCATGCAGCTGCGATACCTGCACGGAGGCAAACCCGACCAGCTTCATCGCGAAGAGTCACAACCTGCTTCCGAGCACATCGCAGCTAGTTTTCAGGCTCACTTTGCTCGACTTGAAGAAGGGGACGGGATTGGTGAGGCGGTATCGCATATACCTGCCGTCATCAGCTCTGATCTTGACCAGCAAGGTGGTTAGCGATCACTGGCTTGGACTTTGATGAGCTGGTCGCGAAGCAGCCGCTAGCAGGCGAGCTATTGGCGGGGCTGGCGCAGCTGCCCAGTCAGTCTTTGCCCATCTCTTTGCTAAAGGCGGTGTCAGACCCTTCGCCCCCTTCTGGTCCGCTAAGAGAAGAGAAAGACGCCTTAGATCTCCTCGAAGGTCTGGGGCTCCTTGAACGTACAGGTCGAAGCTTTAGCATCCCTGATGCTGCTCGCGAGCAGGTGAATGAGGCGCTGGACTTTCACGGCGTAAACAAAGGGGTTGAGACCGCGCTTGCATTATTACTTACTGACCTCCCCGCTCGGCCCACCGACTTCGAGAATTGGGGCCTGTTAGAGAAGCTATTAGAGCCGGTGCGTGCGGTGATTGAGCGTGCTGTGGCTATAGAGCTTCATAGCCAGAATGGCGCCTTCATAATGGCGAAGGTATCCGAATATTTAACTGCCAGAGGCCACTTCGATGAAGCCGAGGATTTCGCAAGATCCGCCTATGCCATGGCACCGAGCGCTCCCCCCCAAGCGCTAGTTGCCTCGATGAGTTGTGCTCTCGGCTCTGTTCTGGTGGAGCTGGGTGCTCTCCATGAGGCTCGAGAAGCCTTTGAGCAAGCTCTAGCCGCACATTTGGACTCCGAAGAGAAGGATGAGGACGGATTGCAATGTAGTCGGCTTGCATTAGGAGAGGTACTGGGTGAGCTCGGAGAGATTCCTACTGCACGCGAGCTGGTCGAGTCTGCACTACGGGATCATCCCAACAAGTTTGATCGAGTGAAGTGCCGAGCACAGCGGCGACTTGCCTGGCTTCTGGTTGAAGAGGAGAGACTTGACGAGGCCGAGCAGGAATACCGAGATGCGTTGGATGCTACCGAGCAGAGAGTCGGTGCTGACCACCCTGAATCAGCTTTGGTCCGAGGTGAGCTTGGCGCCATGCTCTTGGAGCGCGATGACTGGGAAGAGGCACGCCAGGAACTAGAGGAAGCACTCAGCGTTGCACAAAAGACCCTTGGCGCCGATCATCCTGCCGTCGGTGTGATTCTCAGCAATTTGGGAGGCGCGCTTGAGGGTCTCGGGAAAGCCGAGGAGGCTCGAACGCATCTTGAAAGAGCCTTAGAGATCGGCGAGGCGGCTCTGCCGGAAGGGCATCGGAACCTTTGGCTACGTCACCGCAAGTTGAGTCGCGTATTGCGCTCTTTAGGTGACTTTGATGCGGCGCGCCATCAGGCGGAAACGGCTGTCGCGATTAGTGAGCGGGCTCTCGGGTCGGAGGACATTGAGGCCGTGCGTGATCAGCTTGTCCTCGCTGAGTTATTGGCGGAGGCAGGGAGAGCTGCTGTAGCGCGGGAGCGGTATGAGCAGGCATTGCCGGCGCTTCGCGGCGAGCTAGGGCACAATTCCTTAGAGGTGGCTCGGCACCAGTTTGCGCTTGGCCGGTTGCAGAGTCAGTTGGGGGTCCTCGGCCAAGCTAGGAATTCACTTCAGCAAGCACTGTTGATCTTTGAAAAGGAGGATGCGGCGGCGCAAGGGCTGTCAGTAAGGCTTGAGTTGTTCTCGCTTGTCGAAAAGCTGGGTGATGAGCTAGGGGCGACTCTAGAGGCTGTTGACCTAGAGAAGCAGGGCATGGATGCAAGGGGGCGCTATCGGGCGACTCGTCAGGAGTCCTTAGAAAGGGTCTTAGATAAAGCCGATTTTACCTCTGCTCTCGCGGTTGCAGGTGCAGTTAAAGCCGACAATCCAGATTTGGCGCTCAAGGCCCTCCATAAAGCCCAGTCTCTTGCTGAACAGGTCGGCGACGCTGACGATCGAGAGTTGCAAATTTTTATTGTTGGCCTGAACTGGAGTTCCCTAGGATTTGATGCCTATCGGGACAGTAACCACGAGCTCGCCCGCACTGCATATCAAGGAGCTTTGACACTCGCGGACGGTCTGAGCGCAGAAGGGGAAGCGCTGCACGACTTAGGGGATGTCGAGCTGGCTGCCCAGCGCCCACGCGAGGCGATAAGCCTCTACCGGCAAGCTCATGACAAAAGGCAAGAGGCAGGTGAGACGGAAGAAGCGGCATACACCCTGCTGATGCTCGGAAGAGCATACGAAGCCGACCAGAATTTTGAGGGTGCCGAGGCTGCTTTTGCGGAGCGGCTTGACCTCCTGCGCTTAGAGCAAGGGTCGGACCCGCTTGCGGAGGGAGTCACCCTGCATTACCTGGCGAATGTCCGCCTCTCCCTTGAACGGCCGGACGAGGCCATCAAACTCTATGAGGAAGCGTTACAGCTGAAGCGCGCATCTGGCAACACGCAAGAGATTGCTGCCACGATGGTCGCAATTGCCCGTATGCAGAGACAGGTCGGAACAGAGGAGGCGGCACTTAAAATTTACGAGGAATGTCTCGAAACCCTCCGCTCAATGTCCGAGCGCGATTGGAACGCAGAGGCTGTAACGCTTGAAGAGATTGCTGAGATTCATCGGGATCGAGGTGAACCGAGGGACGCCAGTGATCGTTACAGAGAGGTTGCGGATTCTAGGCGACTGAGTGGAGACGGAAGAGGCTCCGCCTTTGCGCTGCTTACCTTGTCTGGGGTTTTGAAGGAACTGAAGGAACCAGCTGCGGCAGAGGCCGCGAGTCTTGAGCGACTTTCAATCCTCCAATCGCTTGACGAGGACCTTGGCTGGCAGGAAGGGATTACGCTGCATTCCCTTGGTGATCTTCGGCGAATGCAGGGTGACATGTCTGCTGCAATTGACTACTACCATCAGGCGGTGGACCTTCTCAGAACCGCTGATATGAGCAGTGGGCTTGAGGTCACGCTTCATAACCTCGGCTCTGCCCTTAGTCGTGAGGGGAGACACGCTGAGGCAATTGAGGCATATGAAGAATCGGCGGCTTTGTTTCGCGAGTTGGGCCAAACGGAGGATGAAGCCCTCGTCTTACAGGGCCTCGGCCGCGTTCTCGTCAATGCTGAAAGATTCACGGAGGCGGAGGAGGCGTTTAGGGAGCGTTTGAGAATTTTGCAGGACTTACCTGTCGGCGACCTGAATCAAGAGGGAATTACGCGCCATGATCTTGCTGGCGCTCTGGTGTCGCAGGAAAAGAGTGAGGAGGCCGCTGAGCTGCTGCGAGACGCTGTCTCCCTCAAGAAAGAAGCTGGGAATGTGATCGGTGCCGCGCGAAGTCTTGTTGCTCTGGCAGCGACGGATGCTGCAGTGGATCAAAAACGGGCATTTGAAACTGCTGAAGAAGCCGTCGATATCTTCCGACAGGTTGATACGGCCAATCCATCGGAGCTTGCTGCAGGAATCGCGCTTATGGCCATTCTTGACAGTGATCCGGTAAGAGCTCGTTCCCTACTTGAGGAGTCGGAGGAGATAGTTGGCTCTCTCCCCCCAGATGAGCCTTTTGTAAGGCGGGCATCGGAGGCTTTGGCTCAAGCTCGTGAGAAGCTACAGCTAGAGAGTCGTGAGATCGTCTGAATTTCTCGGTTGTTACACAAACCGGGAACGTCAGGGGGTCGTTCGGGGTCGGGCAGGGACCGTTAGCCGATCTTCTCGGCCAGCTCCCGCGGGGCCGCGGACGTAGCAGAGCCAGTAGCTGTCCTCGTAGCGCACCAACTCGCCGACGAGCTCGGTGTCTCGGGCTTGTAGGTCGTCAACGACGGCGTGGATGTCGTCGACGAGGAAGGCGAGATGGCGGAGGCCTGGAGTGTTCGCGGGCGCGTGCGGGTCGCCGGTCTGGGTCGGCGGCGAGCGGAACTTCACCAGCTCGATTTCTCCTTTGACCTGGTCGAGCGCGATGATGCGCTCCACCCAGCTGCCCTCGACCTGGCCTTTGCCTCGCGGCTCAAGTCCAAGCTCGACAAAGAACTCGATTGCGGCCGCAAGGTTGTTGACCACAATCCCGACGTGTTCCATCTTTTTGATAGCCATGGCTCTGGTAGGGAAGCCAGCCGTCTGACGACGGTCGCATTTCAGTCACATCGCCGCCGCAATCCCGCTCCCCAGGCCACCAACCCGCGTCCTTTCAATTTGATGGAGGTTGGCTTGCTAGAGCGGGATGATCGGGTTGCTCAGAGCTGCAGCGGGATCAGCGAAAAGCTGTGCTTGTCGGCCGCCTCCCGCAACTCCTTGTCCCAGCAAGCGAACTGGAGCTCTTCGCCGGTGGCGAAGGACAGAGCACTGGCGAGGTGGACGGCGTCGTATGCGCGTAACGAATGAACGCGGGCGCTCTCGGCGGCCTGGGTGAGCAGAGTGTCACCAACGGAGTGAACGTAGATCCCGCGCCAGAGGTTCTCAAGATCCTCGAGCCCTCGACGTAGCTGAGTGGGGGTCAGGCGCCCACCTTTTCGCATTCGAGTAAGGGCGGCAGTGGCCTCGACGTGGGCGATGGCCGTGGTTCGGACACCTTCGGCGTCGCGATAGGCAGCTTGTGCCTCCTCGGTTCCCGGCTCGTCGACCAGCAGCTTGACCAGGGCGCTGGTATCGAGGTAGAGGCTCAGCGCCGACCCTCGGATACGTAGTCCGCGGCGCTTTTGCCGGTGCCCTTGGCCCTAGCGGGCTTCGGCAGGTGGCGGGGGCCTTCGCTTGGGCGTACGGTGCCGTCGGCTACTAACGCGGCGAGATGGGGCGGGGTGGCGGTGGAGACGATCCTTGCCACAGGACGGCCATGCTTCGTCACCGTGATCGCCTCGCCCTCCTCGACTCGGTCGATGATCGAGCTGGCTTTGTCCTTGAGTTCGCGGATCCCTACGGTGGCCTTCTCCATAGTGGCCACATTCTAGCTAAGAATGGCCACAAGGGTAAAGCGACCGAGTTATTCGGCGTCCGACTGGCTCAGGCGCTTGCGTCCGTAGAGAGCGAGACCGGCGAGGATTACCACTCCCCAGAGGATCGTCGCCCAAAGTCCAAAGCGTCCGTAGAGGAATCCCGCGACGATGACTGCGGCTGGGACGGAGGCATAGATGGCGAATCCGAGAATTGCGCGCCGAGCGAGTCCCATGAAAACACTGTCGCATCTCGGTCGCATCGCTGTCGCGATGCAGCTCCTAATGCGAACGACCCCCGTCCTTTCAATACGTAGGACACTGGGATCCACTCCGCTCCCTATGACCTAACTAGGATCCCAGATGGGGTAGACCCAGTTTGGAGAGTGGCCGCCAGGCTCCGCTTGGTCGCGGCGTTGAAGAGGAGGCGCCGTTGCAAACGAGCAATGGCTTGGCGAGGCATCCCGTACATTTCGGTCATCGCGGATCCCGGAGCCGGAAGCGCGTCGGCTGGCACGCCAAGTTGATGCAGTTCATGTTCGAGCCTTTCTGGAAGCGACGGGAACACGGGAACCTTTTGACGATGTTTGGCAGCCCGCCAGTATTTGTGGAGTTTTGGTTCGGCGACTGCTAACCGAGCTTCACTTTGCTCCTCACTGATCCAACCTTTGGTCACCACCTCTTCAAGCGCGGCGGAGCATAAGAACAGTGCGAGAGCACCCTCGTCAGCAAAGAATTCCGCTTCGCGTTCCCTGTCTTCGGCGAGTTGTGTCTCACCTCGCTCGATGGCGCCCAGTTGCTTCTCCGTCGCGTCGATTAAGGCATTCTCGAAGCCGACGATTCGGATTGATGCGTCGATGTAGCGGAGAAGGAGAGCGCGGGAATCTTTGGAAGTGACTTTTAAAAGCCTGCTGTCCCATGATTCATACGCCACCTCTACGGATTGGTCAAAGTCATAGCGGGGAGGGTCTTCAATGAGGCGCTCCTGCACGGTCTTCTCCCGGCTTGCCCGCCATCGCAGGATGGCTGGGACCAAGGCCACGAGCGCGAACTCCTTCTTGACCGAACCAGCGCCGAACGCTGCCATGGCTAAGGCTAAGTCGGCCGCATCGCAGACAGCCTGTAGGCGGTCCCTCTCATCCCGAGCTGCGTCAAGCACGTCGACCTCAGTTGCCATAGGGCCGATCCTATGCAGAGACCCATCGGACTCGCCGGGCTGTGTGGCGCAACCCCCACCTAGCCGACGGTCGAAGGTTCGAGCGAGGATCGCGTTCCACGTCTTTCATTTCGCTCACTGTGGTCAAGGTCCAAGCGGGCCTGGTTCCTCGCTGTAAGGTGATTGTGTGAGCGAGCGAGGGGTGCAGCGGCGTGGCGATGGCTCACGTTCGGCCGCCGCGGGGCGTGCTCGTCGAGCGTCGGGGGGTGCACTTTCCGCCGAGGAAGCGCGGTCGGTACTTGCGGCTCGCCTTCGCGAGAGGCTTCCCGAGCTAAAGGCGGCTATCGCGACTCGCGTCTACGCGATCTCCGATCCTCGCGACGTCGCCGACCCGTCCTATCTCCAGGGTCTTCAGGATGCCGTCGCCGCCGCCATCGACTATCGGCTCGCTGTGCTCGAGGTGGGTGAGCGCCGCGCCCCGGTCGTTCCATCGGTCCTGCTTGCGCACGCTCGTCTGGATGCGCGCGATGGGGTTCCCCTGGACACCGTTTTGCGTCGCTACTTCGCCGGCAGCGCTCTCTTCGGGGACTTCGTCGTCGAAGAGGCGGAGCGGGCCGGGGTGCCGAATGCGGCCCTCCGTCCCTTGCTCGCTGCGCAGGCGACGGTCTCTGACCGCATGCTCGCCGCAGTCAGCATCGAGCATGCGCGCGAGGCGAAGAGCCGGCCCACCAGCGCCGCGGAGCGACGTCGCGAGTGCGTCAAGAGCCTGCTCGCCGGAGAACTCGTCGATCACTCCGAGCTTGGCTATGACCTCGATGCTCACCATCTCGCTCTGATGGCTAGGGGTGAGGGGGTGGAGGAGCTGATGCGTGGGCTCGCGAGCACGCTTGACCGCCGCCTGCTCGCTGTCCGTCGCGAGGAGGAGCCGGTCTGGGCCTGCTGGCTGGGTGGCCGAAGCCAGCTGGAGGCCGAGAAGGCGTTGCAAGCACTCTCCGAGGTCGCGCCGGACGGCGTGTTCGTAACCGTCGGCGAGCCCGGTGAGGGGCTCTCGGGCTGGCGGTTCAGCCACCGCCAGGCAAAGGCGGGGTTGCCGATCGCCGTGCGTAGGGGCCAGCCCGTGCTCCGCTACGCCGACGTCGCCGTGCTCGCATCGATTGCTCGCGACGACCTCGTCGCCGACTCGCTGCGCCAGCTCTACCTGGCGCCGCTCGAACGCGCGCGGGACGGTGGCGGGGTCGCTCGGGAAACGCTGCGCGCGTACTTCGGCGCCGAACGAAATACCTCCTCGACCGCCGCTGCGCTGGGTGTCGACCGCCGTACGGTCCGAAATCGCATTCGCGCCATCGAAGGGCTTCTCGGTCGTCCTCTCACGGGCTCGGTGGCGGATCTGGAGATCGCGCTGCGGCTAGACGATTAGCCCTTGGCTCGCTTCCCACTTTGGTGAATTCCCGGCGAGTAAGGCTCCAAATCGGGGAAGCGGCGGTCGCTCCTGGTCGGACAGGGTAGGAGCATGAACAGATATCTGATTTGCGTCAGCATGATTGCGGCTGGCGTCGCGCTGATTTCCGCCGCCGCGGCTTTTGGTGACCGCAAGGTGGAGTGCATTGGGAACCTCTGCCTTGTCGGCGACGGTGGCATCTCGCCCTCCAAGCTTCCGAAGCATCAAAGTGCCCCGGTCACGGCGAGCCTCATCGGTGAAGTCAGCACTCGCGATGGCAGCCATCCGCCCGCGCTTCAATCTGTTGCCTTCGATGTGGACAGGACGATCGACATCGACGCGCTGGGCCTCCCAACCTGCAAGGCGGCGCAACTCCAAGCGCACGACACCGCAGCCGCCAGAAGCGCCTGTGCCAGCGCGATGGTGGGATCGGGTAGGGCCGAAGTGGAGGTGGCTTTCCCCGAACAGGCGCCGTTCTCGGCAGCTGGACCGGTGCTCCTCTTCAATGGCGGCGTTCACGGGGGGTCCACGTCGGTTCTCCTCCATGCCTACGTCAACGTGCCGGCCCCGACCGCCATCGTCACCAAGGCCACGGTCACGCGCATCCACCGCGACCGGTTTGGCCTGCGGGTAAGTGCGCAGATCCCGAAGATCGCCGGCGGCGCCGGCTCGGTCACGAAGTTCGACCTGAAGGTCGGCCGTACGTTCACCTACCAGGGCCACGAGAAGAGCTTTCTGGTGGCGAGCTGCCCGACCGGCAGCTGGATGACCAGCGGCAAAGTCCGGTTCAACGACGGGACCAGGCTCGGGATAACTCACGTCTTTCCCTGCACCCCCAGGGGCTGAGGCCGGCTTACCGCAGGCGGGCGGTGAAGGGAACGGCCCTGTAGGGGCAGCCGGCTAGGGGGTGTTCGACGAAGATCGCCGTTCCCTTGACCACGCCCGGTTCCACGAACTCCCCCTCGATCGAGGATTGTGGTTCGACCAGGGAGAAGTGGCCGTTTGCGTCGATGCGGGTGACGGCGCGGACGTTATGGCGCGTGAACCTGCCGCAGAAGCCCCATCTGAGGGTGTACCTGACATTCACCACGGCGCCTTCCTTGACGCCGAAGTAAACGGGCAGCTTCTGGGCGGTCTTGCCTTTGTAGGCGCCTTCGACCGGTTCGACGCTCGCGGCATTGGCGGCGGTCACGCCACCGGCCAGGACGAGGGCGATCAGAAGGGCGGGCAGGCGCATAGCGACGACCATAGGCTGGGGGGGCGATCCCGTCAACGAGCGAACCGGGCAGCGCCGGGGCTTCGTGGCAGTCGTGCGCACCAGAGGGCGAAGAGGCCGACGGCGAGGATGGCCCCTGCCCAGTGCAGGTCGACGAGGACGGCGACCAGGCTCGGCAGGCCGGCGACGACCGCGCCGATCAGGGCCGGGACCAGCGGCAAGGCCAGTACCCGCGCGGTGAACGCAGCGCAGAGGATCCAGGAACCGGGACCGGCGATCCACCCCCAGTCGACGAAGAAGTCGTGGGGGAGCGCCAGGGCGAGGAGGATCGAGAGGACCGCCACGGCGGCGAGCTGCAGGAGCGCCGCCCGCCAGAGGGTCGACGTGTCCAGCTTCTTCTCGGCTGCGGAGGCCATGCGCGGTCGCCGACCATAGCCGCCCGCGGTCGCCGAGCTATTCGACGATGACCCGGCCGTACATGGAGGGGTGGATCAGGCAGCGGTACGGGAAGGTGCCCTTCCGCTTGAAGCTGACCGCGAACGACTTGCCGGGCTTGATCAAGCCGCTGTCGAAACCGCCGTCCCGGGTCGCCGTGTGCGTCACCCCGCTCGCGTTGGCGAAGACGACGCGGGAGCCCTTGGCGACCCTCAGCGCCGGGGGGTGGAAGGCGAAGTTCTTGATGGTCACCTTTGCTGCGGCGCTCGCGTGCGCCGTCGCGTCCGCGGAGGCGGTCTGCCCTCGCAGCCCGATCAGCGCCAGGCCGAAGGCAAGGAGAGCGAGCATTGCCGCGATTGCCTGCCACCTGCGCCGGGGCCGCGAACTCGTCGTCATGGACCTGAGTACGCAGAGACGCTTGCCAGGGTTCAAAGCTCGTTCATAATCCGGGGCCCGGGCGGTTAGCTCAGTTGGGAGAGCACCTCCCTTACAAGGAGGGGGTCACTGGTTCGAGCCCAGTACCGCCCATCGGGTCGCCTACTGCAGCGCGAAGACGACGTGGACGGTCGCGGTGACCGTCGAGCTGCCGGGCTTGGTCGGCGGCGGCGCCGTGGTGCACCGGGGAGCGGCGCGCTTGATTGCGGTCGGGGCAGTCGGAGCGGCGCAGCCCGCGGCGGACGTCGACTTGGGAGCGGCGGCGTCGAACTGGGGAGTCAGTTCCGGGCCTTCGCCTTCGTCGATGGCGAGCGCCGGGCCGAGGGTGGCGCCGGCGCGGGCGGCTAGTGCGGTCGCCTGGGCTTTGGCCTTGTCGAACGCGGCTCCAAGCGCGTTGGCGAACGCCGCTTCGGTGTCGCCGATGAAGAAGTTGGGGCCGCTGACCCCGGTGGCCCCCGCGCCGATTGCCCCCGTGACGAGGTCGCCGGCTTTGTCGGGCTGGTGCAGGGTTACGCCGATGCCCTCGGCGGCGCGGTAGACGGGTTGCTTGCCGCGGAAGGACTTGCGGACCGAGATGCGGCCGGTGGTGACGTCGCCGGCGCCGACCCCGTCGATCTCCTGCACAGCGGCGATGACGGCGCGCAGCTTGCCGGATACCGCGCGCAGGGCCGCGCCCCGGCTGCGCCGTTCCTTGCTGACCGAGAAACCGAGGCTGGCTGTGTCGTTCGGCACCTTCAAGGTGGCTTCGGCGGTCACCGAGACGGTCCGTTCCGCCGCCGGCGCCGCGGCCGGCGTGAAGAGCGCCAGGCCGAGAGCGAGGAAGGCGAGGAGGATCGGGAGCCGGGGCCTCATGGGTCAGGAAGCGCCGACTGGGAGCTCCGGCGTCGCGGTGCCGCCGCGCAGGCGCTCGCCTTTGGTGACCACGTCGAAGAAGACGTCGTTGCGCCCGCGCCGCATCCGCCGTGGCATCGCGAAGCGAGCGCGGCGGTGGCTGGCGGCGATTGCGCGGAAAGCGGCCTCGTGGCCGCGGGTCCAGTTGATGCTGAAGATCTCCCGCACGCGCGGCGGCAGCGTGCCCTTGATGACGAGGTTCTGGGTGGCCAGATTGGCCCGCGCCGCGGCGGGCACCGGCTGTTCGAAGGCGACCATCGGCGCCATCTCGAGCGCGTGCGGGGTGGCGTGCAGGTCGGGTGAGGCGAGCTGCTCCTCCCACCAGGCGCGGAACTCGCGATAGCTGCCGGGGACCTCGGAGGCGGGCAGCCCGAAGAGCTCGCCGAAGCGGACGTAGTCCCGCCAGAGCGCTTCGCGCTCGCCTTCGTTCAGCGGCCGCACCATCGTCTCGTACATCGCCCGGCCGGAGTCGGCGATGACCGCCAGCGTCCACAGCATCAGCTTCGGGTCAAAGGCCGAGTAGGGGGTCCCGGCGGGATGGGCGCCGGCGTCCTCGTCCAGCGTCCCCTCGATCCGGGTGTGCAGACGGTGCACCGCCCCGAGCGCCCTGTCGGCTTCGGCGCGGGTGCCGAGGAAGACGGTCTCCTGGATCTTGGCCGTGCGGGCGAGGCGGGTGAAGGGATGGTTGCCGGCGTTGGTGCTGAGCATCGTGCCGGTGTAGGTGAGCGGTTCCAGCGCCCCGATCAGCAGCGCCCGCTGTCCGTAGAGGAGCCCGACCGAGCGCTCACCGTGTACTCGCCGGGCCAGTGAGTGGCCGGGGGGGAAGTAATAGGTCTCTTCGCTCATTGGCCGTCTGGCCAGATGCTACTGGCGCCGCCCCGGGTAAGGGCCACCAGGGCGGCTCCCGAGCCCCGCGACTCGATCAGGCCGTGCAGCTCGTGGGCGGCGAAGATCTCGTCGAGTTCCTCGCGGGTCAGCGTCTCGCGCTCGAGCGCGTGGCTGGCGAGATCGTCGAGGCAGGCGCGGTTGGCGGCGAGTAGGGCACGCGCCCGCCGGTACGCCTCGCGCGCCAGCGTCATCGCGGCGAGGTCGACGTCGCGGCGGGTTTCGTCGGAGACGGCGTAGTCGCCGATCGGCATCGCGATCGGCGGCGGACCGTCGTGGTCGAGCGCCACCCCCATCCCGAACTCGGCGACCATCTGCTTGCAGACCAGGTGGACCCGCGAGAGGTCGTCGACCGCGCCCGAGTAGGACTCGTTCAGAACCACCTCCTCGGCGGCGCGCCCGCCCAGCAGCGTCACCACCTCGTCGAGCAGCTCGTCGCGCGACTTCAGGTAGCTGTCCTCCTGCGGCGAGTGCCCGACGAAGCCGAGCGCCGGGCCGCGCGGGACGATGCTGAGGATCTCCGGCGGGTCGAGCCCGAGCAGCTTGCGGCAGAGGGCGTGCCCGGCCTCGTGGTAGGCGACGATCGCCCGCTCTTTCGCGCTCAGGCGCCGGGCCTGCTGGGAGCCGACCGATTGCCGCAGCAGCGCCTCGTCGAGGTCCTCGCGACCGGTGGCCTGGCGGCCGGCGCGGCCGGCGATGATCGCCGCCTCGTTGAGGGCGTTGGCGAGCTGGGCGCCGGTCATCCCGGTCGTCTTGCGGGCGACGTCGGTGAGGTCGAGGTCGGCGGCGAGCGGCTTGCCGCTGGCGTGGCTGCGGAGGATCGCCTCGCGGCCGTCGCGGTCGGGCGGGGCGACGAGGACCTGGCGGTCGAACCGGCCCGGCCGCAGCAGCGCCCGGTCGAGCTTGTCGACGAAGTTGGAGGCGGCGATCACGATCACCGTGCCGGGGTCGCGCTCGAAGCCGTCGAGCTCGACCAGCAGCTGGTTCAGCGCCTGCTCGCGCTCGCTCGAGCCGCCGTCACCGCCACCGCCGCTGCGGCTGCCGCCGATCGCGTCGAGCTCGTCGATGAAGATCACCGCGCGTCCGGACTTGCGCGCCTCCTTGAAGAGGCGGCGGATCCGCGCCGCGCCGCGGCCGACGAACATCTCGACGAAGCTGGAGCCGGAGGCCGCGAAGAAGTCGACCCCGGCCTGGGCGGCTACCGCGCGCGCCAGCATCGTCTTGCCGGTGCCGGGCGGGCCGAACAGCAGCACCCCCCGCGGCGGCTGCGCCCCGAGGGCGGCGAAGCGGTCCGGTTCGCGCAGCCACTCGGCGACGTCCATCAGCTCGTCCTTGGCCGCATCGACCCCCTGCACCTCCTCCCAGAGTACGGGCGCGGTCTTGTTCGCCTTGACCGTTTCCGGCTTGGTCGTGCCCATCGTGCTGCTCATCAGTTTGAGGAACACGAACAGCAGCAGGGCCATGAAGAAGACCCCGAAGACGGGGTACCAGGCGAAGAAGAATTCCTGTATTTCGGTGGCGAGCATCGAACCAGTGTGCGGGTTATGTCGCCCTGCTACCAATCGCACATCCGTCCAAAGAGCGGCGAGCGATTAAAGCCTCGGTCCAGCGGGCCAGCCCGGTTGGCGCCGCGGCTCCTAGGATCAGGGCATGAACGGGCCACGCGCGGCAAGCGCGCCGGAGCTGAAGGCGCAGATCGAGGCCGAACGGGCGGGGCGGCCGTTCCTGGTCCTGCGCGACGGCGAGGACGAGCAGCGGATAGTCGCGCTCGAGGCCGCCAGCGCGGAGCTCTGGGTCGGCCGCAGCGAGTCGGCCGACGTGCGGCTCGACTGGGACGAGGAGGTCTCCGCTCTGCACGCCCAGCTGGAGGTCGTGCGGGACGAGTGCACCCTCGTCGACGACGGCCTCTCCCGCAACGGCTCCTTCGTCAACGGGGAGCGGGTTCACGGCCGCCGCCACCTGCGCGACGCCGACGCGATCCGCTTCGGCCGCACCGCCGTCGTCTACCGCCGCCCGGGCGAGGGCACGCCCGAGGCCACCGCGATCGCCACCGACGTCCCCGCCGCGGCGACGATCTCCCCCGCCCAGCGCCGGGTCCTACTCGCCCTCTGCCGTCCTTATAAGGACGGCGGCGGCTTCGCCACCCCGGCGACGAACCAGGAGATCGGCGCCGAGCTGCACCTCAGCGTCGACGCGGTCAAGACCCACATGCGCGCCCTCTTCGAGAAGCTCGGCGTCGGCGACCTGCCGCAGAACCAGAAGCGGGTGGCGCTGGTCGAGCGAGCGCTGCAGAGCGGCGCCGTCTCCAAGCGCGACCTTTAGCCGGGCTCGCCGTCGCGCGGTTCCCTATGCACGACATGCGTCGCTAGGGAACCACGCGGGGCCGGCGGCGCCGGGTCAGCCGCGCTCGACCTGGGAGCCGCCGACGATCGCCTCTTCGCTGCTGTCGTCGAAGACGATCCAGGCCTTGTTGCCGCCGTCGTAGTCCGGCGCCCAGAGCTTCAGCGTCGCCGTCCGGCCCCAGACCGTGACGCTTTCCTCGCCGGTCGCGTCGAGGCCGCGCCAGATCCGTACAAAGGGATTGTCCTCCCACTCCGCCCCGATCGTCGTCGGCTCGCGGTGGCCGGGGTGGACGCGGGTCTCCGGCGGCAGCTCCATTAGCCGCATCACCGAGGCCTGGAGATCGGCGAAGCCGCTGGCGCCTGGCGCCATCGTGCCGCCGACCGTCCCCTTGAAGAGGACGTCGGCGGTGAAGAGGTCGGTGCCATCGACGAGGTAGGCGAGGTGGCCGGCTGCGTGCCCCGGGGTGTAGATCGCCTCGACCTCGAAGCTGCCGGCCTGCAGCTTCTCGCCGTCGCCGAGGATCGTCTCGACCTCTTCGTCGAGTTCGGCCGCGGTCGCCTCGTGGGCGACCAGGGGCGGGTTGCCGAGCGCTTTGCGGGCCTCGGCGAGGCCGGCGACGTGGTCGCCATGGGGGTGGGTGACGAGGATGTGGGTGATGCCGATCCCGTCGCGCTCGACCCTCTCCAGCAGCGGCCCGAGCTCGTCGTTGCCGTCGATCAGCACGCCGGTGCCGGCCTCCGGGTCGGCGACCAGGTAGGCGTTGGACAGCCACTGTGGGTTCTCGGTCCTCTCGACGATCACATCAGTCCTCCTGTTTGGTCGGCCCGAAACTCTCCCAGAATTGGACGTGTCTGAGGTTCCCCGCCACATACGGGGGTCAAGCTCAGACACCCCTAAGCGGGCGCGGAGACGGCGCTGCCCTCGAGCAGGACGCGGGCGACCAGCTCGGGGTCGTCCCAGGTCGGCGTGTGGCCGACGCCGGGGAGGACGAGGAAGCGGGAGCCGGCGGGGCGACGCTCCGGCTTCGGCGGTCCGACCAGCCGGTCGTGCTCGGCCCAGGCGATCGTCACCGGCACGCCCTCGGGGTAGCCGGCGGGGTCGAAGACGTGGGAGCGCATCGCCCGGTTGGCGCCGTCGTAGCCGTTGGCGTCGAGCCAGCCGAGCACCAGCTCGCGCCCGGCGGCGGGTGGGATCCGCTCCGGACGGGCGGCGAAGGTCGCGAGCGCGCGGCGGCGGACGGGCGGAATCGAGAGGGCGGCGGCGACCAGCGGGCGCACGCGGCTGGCGAGGGCGCGAGCGTTGTTCTCGCGTGGCCCAATCGGCGCCCGCCAGAGGCCGGCGGGGGAGATGGCGGTGACCGAGGCAGCCCAGCCGAAACGGCCCATTTCCAGCCCGACCCAGCCGCCGAGGGAGTTGCCGGCGACATGGGGGCGCTCGATCCCCCGCTCCGCGCAGGCCGTCTGTAGCGCCGCCGCCAGGTTGGCGGCGGTCGGCTCGACCTCGTCGGGGAGCGGCGGTGCCGCGCCGAAGCCGGGCATGTCGAGCACCAGCACCTCGCGTTCCCCCTTCAGCAGCGGCAGCACCGGGTCCCAGACCCGGCCGCTGCCGCCGAGCCCGTGGATCAGCAGCAGTGGCTCGCCGCTCTCGCTCACGACCGGCCGGGTTTCGCGAACAGCGCCTGCACGTCGGCGATCCGGCGCTCGCGAAACCCCGCCTCCGACGAGGAGAGGTAGAAGTCCCAGAGACGGCGGAAGCGCTCGTCGTAGCCGCGCGCACGCAGCCGCTCCCAGGCGCCGAGGAAGCGCTCGCGCCAGGCGGCGAGGGTGGGCGGGTAGTGGGCGGTGATGTCGTCGAGCCAGACCTGGCGCAGGCTGGTGACCCGGGCGACGCAGTCGGCGATCGCGCGCTGGGAGGGCAGGCAGCCGCCGGGGAAGACGTGGGTGTTGGCGAAGCTGCGGGCGCCCTTCTCCGCCTCGTAGATCCGGTCGTCGATCGTGATCGCCTGCAGCAGCATCAGGCCGTCGGGGGCGAGCAGCTCATCGCAGCGGCGGAAGAAGTCGTCGAGGTACTGCCAGCCGACCGCCTCGATCATCTCCACCGAGACCAGCCGGTCATAGCGCCCGCGCAGGTCGCGGTAGTCCTGCCGCAGCACCGTGACCCGGTCCGCGAGGCCGGCTTCGCGCACCCGTCTCGTCGCCAGCTCGTGCTGCTCGTGGGAGATCGTCGTCGTCGTCACCCGGCAGCCGTGCTCGCGGGCGGCATGGATGGCGAGGCCGCCCCAACCGGTGCCGATCTCCAGCAGATGGCTGTCGCGGTCGAGCCGGAGCCGGTCGCAGATGCGGTCGAGCTTGGCGACCTGCGCCTCCTCGAGGCTGGCGCCGGGGCGCGGGAAGTAGGCGCACGAATACATCATCCGTTCGTCCAGGAAGGAAGCGAAGAGGTCGTTGCCGAGGTCGTAGTGGGCGGAGATGTTCCGACGCGCGCCCGTTCGCGTGTTCTCCGGCACGAGCTGCCTCGCCCTGTGCAGGAGGCCGCGCGGGCGGGCGACGGCGCCGCGCAGGCCGTCGAGGTCGCGCAGCTCACGGGCGGCGATGCGGATCAGCGAGACCAGGTCGTCGGTCTCCCAGCGGCCGTCGACGTAGCCCTCGCCGAGGCCGACGCTGCCCCGCAGCGGGCCGCGCCAGGCGGCCGGGTCGTTGACGGTGACGGTGGCGCGCAGGTCGGCATCGGCGGGGCCGAAGCCGCGGCGGCGCCCGCCCTCGACCACCTCGATACGGCCGGAGCGCACGCCGCGGCTCATCACCGTGGAGACGGCGGCCCGGGCCAGCGCGTCCCTCACGGCGAGACGAACCCCTTCGGCTTGCTGCCCTGGGGGTGGGGGAAGTAACGCGCGCCCTTCAGCTTCAGCCGCAGCGACTGGGCGTAGATCTTCGCCACCACCTGCAGCGACATCGCCGGGTAGCGGGCCAGCATCCACGCCAGCAGCGGCCGGCTCAGCTCGCGGCGCCGCAGCGAGAGGGTGGCGTCGAACGACTTGGCGCGGGGACCCGCCTGGGGCCGCGACTCGATGTGGACGGCGAGGCGCCCGCCGGGCTCATCGGCGCGGAAGGCGTAGGTCTGGCCCATCCCCATCAGCGGGGAGACATGGAGGCTCTTGTCGAGCTCCTCGCGCAGTACCGGCCCCTCGCTCTCGCCGCGGCCGAGGACGTAGGCGTGGCGCTCGCCCCAGGGGATGTTCTCGACGTCGGCTACGACCGCCTCCACCCGCTCGCCCCCGGCGTCGAAGCAGTAGTAGAAGCTGACCGGGTTGAAGGAGTGACCGAGGTAGCGCAGCCCGGCGAGCAGGCGCACGGGGCCGGCGGGGCGGCTGCCGGTCTCGGCTTCGACCGCGTCGCGCGCGCACTCGTCCAGCGGCCGCGCGGGGTCGCCCATGAAGTCCTCGCGGCGGAAGCGGGCGGGGGCGTGGCGACGCGCCGACCACAGCGGGTAGGGATCGAGCACGCCCGGCAGCTCGCCGAGGTCCAGATACATGAGGAAGAGGCGGTAGCTGAACTCGTGCTCGACCGGCTCGAAGCGCCGGTGGCGGACCGTGCCCTCGTAGACGGCCGAGGCGGTCACGCCGCCAACGCCTCCTCCCCGGACGTGTCTGAGTTTGACCCCCCTATATGGCGGGCAACCTCAGACACGTCCGGGACGGCACTGGATCCGGGCCCGATCGCTTCGCAGGCCCGCAGCGCGCTGACCACGCCGTCCTCGTGGAATCCCCAGCCCCAGTAGGCGCCGCAGTAGTGGGTGCGGCGCACGCCGCTGATCTCGCCGTGGCGGTTTTGCGCGGCGACCCCGGCGGCCGTGTAGATCGGATGGTCGTACTCGAAGCGCCGGATCGTCTTCTCCGGGTCGATTTCCTCGCTGCGGTTGAGCGTGACCAGGTACTGGCGCTCGGCTCGCAGCCGCTGCAGATTGTTCATCCAATAGGTGACGGTACTCCCCGCCGTCGCCCTCTCGGCCAGGTGGAAGTTCCAGCTCGACCAGGCGGTGCGGCGGCGCGGCAGCAGCGAGGTGTCGGTGTGCAGAACCGCCTCGTTGCACTGGTAGGGGATCGCGCCGAGGACCTCGCGCTCGGGCTCGCTGGGGTCGGCGAGCAGCGCCAGCGCTTGATCGGAGTGGGTGGCGATGACCACCTGGTCGAAGTCCTCTCCCGCGCAGCCCTCGGCCTCGATCCGCACCCGGTCGGCCAGGCGCTCGATCCGCCGCACCGCCGCCCCCAGCCGCACCTGCTCGCGCCAGGGTGCCGAGATCGCCTCGACGTAGCTGCGGGAGCCACCCACCACCGTCCGCCATCTGGGCCGGTCGCGCAGGCTGTACATGCCGTGGTTGTCGAAGAACTCGGCCATGAAGCTGGCGGGGAAGCTCCACATCTGCTCCGGGTCGGCCGACCAGACGGCCGAGGCCTGGGGCACGATCAGGCGGTCGATGAAGTGCTGGGAGAAGCCCTTCTGCTCCAGCCAGTGCCCGAGCGAGGGGGCGGTGCCGTTCATCCCGATCAGCGCCTTCGCCTCGCGGTTGAAGCGGCGCCAGTCGCGCAGCATCCCCAGGAAGCTGGGGCTGATCAGGTGGGCGGGGCGGGCGAATAGTCCCCAGGGGGTGCCGGAGTACTCGAAGCGACCCTCTCCGTCGGAGACCGAGAAGCCCATATGGGAGCGCTGGCTGGCGACGCCGAGCTCCTCCAGCAGTGCTTCGAAGTTGGGGTAGTTGCGGTCGTTGAAGACGATGAAGCCGGTGTCGATCTCGTGGACGCCGTCGCCGTCCTCCACCGCGACCGTGTTGGAGTGCCCGCCGAGCCGGTCCGCCGCCTCGTAGACGACGATCTCGTGCTCGCGGTGCAGCTTGTGGGCAGCCACCAGGCCGGCGACCCCGGTTCCGACGATCGCGATTCTCATCGGCAGTGGATACGAGACGAGGCGGCGATCGGTTGCATCGAGTCCCCTGACCGCTACCCGGTCGGGGAGGATTCGAGCCGTGGACCGGCGCGGCGGTTCCTCTCGGGTACTGGGGCGGGTGACGAAATTTGCCCACTGCGGCGCCATGAGCGCTACCGTGTTCAGAGCAGACGTGAGGTCCAGAAGCACTTCGAGGCGACACCGGCTCCCGGTGCTCCTGGTGGTCTTGACTGTGACTGCGACGCTCGCCCAATTGCCTATCGCGGCCGCCGGAACCGGCGGGGCGGGGCAGGTGGAAGAAGCGCCGGTCCTCCGCACCGATTCGGGTCCCGCCCCTTGAGCAGGCGCCCGGCGGGGGCGCTTGCGGGCATAGCCATGATCCTTCTCCTCGCGGCTCCGGCGGCCGCGGAGACACCGCTGCCGGCGTTGCAGCGCGCGGCCTTCGCGGTGCCGCACCCCTCGCCGCCGCTGCGGGACGTCGTCCTCGTGGGTCCCGGCGCGGCGGGAGCGCGGATTGCCGCCACGGCGGCCAGCGGTCGCTACTCGCTCGAAGACGGCAGCAACGACTCGATCGCCGTCACCGTCAGCGCCGCCTGCCAGCAGGCGTGCAACGCCGCCGACCCGCAGGCGATCGCCAGCACCATCGCCAGCTTCATTCACGGGCCCGAGGTCAACCTGCTGACCGTCCAGCTCGACACCCCGTTCGAGCTCGGCTTCGACTGCGGCTTCGATGCCCAGTCCTGTTACTTCAGCGGCGAGAACAAGATCGTCCTCAGCGGCAACGACGATGCGGGGCCGGATGGCGCCAGCCGCGAGTTCGTGCTCGCTCACGAGTACGGCCATCATGTCGCCCAGCACCGTGCCGTCCCGTCGCCGTTCCCGGCGGCGATCGACTGGGGGACGGAGCGCTGGTCGAGCGTCGAGCACGTCTGTCAGGGCCACCGCGCCGGCGCCTACTTCCCCGGCGACGAGGGCTCCCACTACTACGAGGACCCCGGCGAGGCGTTCGCCGAGTCCTTCGCCTACAACCGCTTCCCAGAGGCCGCGATGAAGTGGGCCTGGGCGCCGGCGCTGCGACCCAGCGGGAGGTCCCTCCGCGCCCTCCGCCGCGACACCCTCCAGCCCTGGTTGGGGCGCCACAGCTTCACCGTCTCGGGACGGGTCCCCCGGAGCGGTGCCGTCGTGCAGGAATTCCGCACACCCTTCGACGGCCAGGTCAGCATCGGCCCGGCAGGGTACCCGCGTCTCGGCTACGAGCTCTCGATCCGCAACCGCTCCGGCAAGACCCTGCGCTCCTCCCGCGAGGGCGTCTCCTTCCGCCATCGCCTCGACTACACGGTTTGCGGCCAGTCGCGGCTGCGGGTCGCGGTGCTGGCGACGGGCCGGCCGGGCAAGCGCTTCGAGCTGACGATCCAGCGGCCGTAAACGCGCCGCGCAGTCGGAGAAGTGTCTTTCAGGCGGCGATGCGGGTCTCGAGCCGGCCCAGGGTGGGGGACTCGACGACGATCTCGTCGCCGTCGGCGAGCCAGACTCGCGGCTCGCGGACGCTGCCGACCCCGTCCGGAGTGCCGGTGGAGACGATGTCGCCCGGCTCCAGCGTCATCAGCTGCGAGAGGTGGGAGAGCAGGGCGGGGACGCTGAAGATCAGGTCTGCGGTCGAGGCGCCCTGCATCTGCTCGCCGTTCAGGGTCAGCCGGATCCCGATCGCGTCGTGCGGCCCGGCCTCGTCCGGGGTGACCAGCGCCGGCCCGCAGGGAGCGGAGCCGTCGAAGACCTTGCCGGACATCCACTGCGGGGTGGAGAACTGCAGGTCGCGGGCTGAGAGGTCGTTGAGCAGGGTGTAGCCGGCGAGGTGATCGAGCGCCTCGTCCTCGCTCACCTCCTTGGCGCGGCGACCGACGACGAAGGCGACCTCGGCCTCGTAATCGACCTTGCGGCTGTTCGCCGGCAGCCGCACGGCGGCCCCCGGAGCGGCGAGCGCGTTGCGGTACTTGGCGAAGATCGTCGGGCTCTGCGGCACCTCCATCCCGCCCTCAGCCGCGTGCTTGCCGTAGTTGAGCCCGATGCAGACGATCTTGTCCGGGTCCGGGATCGGCGGCAGCAGGGTGACGGCGGAGCGCGGGTGCGCCGGCGTCCCGGTGTTGCCGAAGGTCGTCCGCAGGTCGTCGACCCGGCCGTCGGCGATCAGCTCCCGCAGGCCGCCCCGGTGCGGCTCGCCGAGCGCCGCCCAGGCGTCGACGACCCTGTCGTCCTCGAGCACCCCCGCCCGCGATCCGTCGCCGTTGTCGTAGCTGACCAGCCTCATGGCGGGCAGCCTAGATCACGCCGGCGAGCGGATCGCGGGCGGGGAAGACGTCAGGCTCCGGCGGGCCAGTGCCTGGCATCCGCTAGCTTTGCGGCCGGGCCGCAATCCCAACGGCCCGATCGAAGTCTCTCGGGGGCGTAGCTCAGCTGGTTAGAGCGCCGGCCTGTCACGCCGGAGGTCGCGGGTTCGAGTCCCGTCGCTCCCGCTTCTCGGAGTTGGCGGGCTTATTCGATATAGCTATGTAGAATAGGGCGCATGCCGCAGCGGATGACCAAGCAGACGGTCCGCGTGCTGGAAGCCCTGCTGAGCGATCCGGGACGGGATTGGTACGGCCTGGAGCTGATGGATCGCGCGGAGTTGCGCAGCGGCACCGCCTATCCGCTCCTGCACCGGCTTCAGGCTGACGGTTGGCTCAGCTCCGCTCGTGAGCAGATCGATCCTCGCGAGGAGGGCCGCCCCCGGCGCCGGCTCTATCGGCTGACGGCCGTGGGGGAGAGAGCGGCCCGCGAGGCCCTCGCTCACCGGCGGTTCTCGCCTGCTCCGGCGGCGGACCCGGGACCGTCGCTGCGTCCACGGAGCGCGTCGCTGTGAGCCTCACTCTGGTTGCCGCCGCGCTGGCTGTTCTCTGGTTGGCCAAGCAGGTGGTCGGCATGCTGATCAGCCAGCAGGTCAAGGGTTCGATTCCCGACTACGCGGCCCGTCGGGCCCGGGCCGCCGCTCGACTCCTCCCCGAGGAGGTCGCCGCCGACTACGAGCAGGACTGGTTCGCGGAGCTCGGGGCGCTGGACGGCAAACCGCTCAGCGCGATCCGCTATGCGCACGCCTGCCCAGGGCCGCCCGCGCGATCGCCCTGACCGTCACCGGTAAAGCCGTCCAAGCGCCGGGGTGGCGCATCGTGAACCGGGCCTTGGACGTGAACATGAGCATCTTCCTGCTGGCCTTCCTGATCCCGCTGATCGCCGTCATCGGCGTGACGGTGAAGCTGGACAGCCGGGGCCCTCTCATGATCCGCCGTCCGCGGCTGGGCAAGGACGGCAAGCCGTTCGGTCTGATCGGCTTCAGGACGATTGCCGTGTGCTCCCAGGGCCGCGTTTACCGCAGCAGGGTCGGCACTTTCCTCGAACGCAGCTCCCTCGTCATGCTGCCTGCGCTGGTCAACCTCCTCCGCGGCGACATCTCGATGATCGGCCCTCCAGCCCAGTGGCCGGGAATCGATACCGATCCGCCGCTCGAGGTTCGCCCGGGCCTGGCGTCGTGGGAGGCACTGGTCGAGATGGGAGGCGCCAGCCTCAGCCTCAGCCTCGACGAGGCACGGCGCCGCGATCGTCAACGCACCCTCGGGACCGATGCCGCCCTCATCGCCCACCAGCTGCTGCTCGTCGTCCGCGGTACTCGGTGAGGCGCGGACGCGACGCCCGTCGCCGTCAGGTCCGCGGCGCGTAGCGGTTGTGGAACATCAGGGCGTTGCCGTCGGGGTCGGTGAAGAAGGCCATATGGCAGACCCCGCTGTCCATCGTCTCGGCGAGGAACTCGACGCCTTTGGACTCGAGCTCGGCGCGGGCCGCTTCGACGTCCTCGACGTGAAGGGCGATCGGGTGGCCGCTGGGCTCGAACTCGCGGCCGACCGCGGCAGCGTCCATGACTTGGAGGGTGAGGCTGCCGGTCTCGAACTCGCCGGCGGGGATTTTCTCGTAGTCGACCGAGTGCTCGAGGCCCAGGACCTCGCCGTAGAACTTAAGCGCGGCGGGATAGTCCTTGACGAAGACGGTGATGAAGTCGACGCCGGTGACGGTGGTCGGTGAGGTCATGGCTGGCTCCTGGCTCCTGGCTCGGGCTGGTCGAAGGGCTCACGAATGTACGGGCTCGCGGCTACGATTGCCAGCGATGCCCGGTCGCGGCAGCGGCCCGCGACTAGGAGGCCGCGCGGGCGATGTAGACGGCCTTGCTGTGGACCTCATCGCGCAGCGGCTGCTTCAGGACCGCGTCGTGGCCGTGACCGAAGACCTCGAGGCACTCGAGGCCGGCGGCCTCGAGCTTCTCCAGCACCTCCGCTTCGGGGAAGTGGCGCTCGCGGTGCATCTCCGGCGCGATGCTCGGCCCGTCCTCGCCCTCGAGCGGCAGCACTTCGAAGCTGGCTTCGGCGATCGACCCGGGCGGGGCGTCCGGACTGGCGCGGCCCTTCCAGACCAGCCGTCTGCCGCCCTTCTCGACCACGACTTCTTCGGCGAAAAAGGTGCGGTAGGACTGCAGCGCGTTGACGTCGAACATCAGCAGCCCGCCGGGAGCGAGGTTGCGCCTCATCCCGCTCAGCGCCAACTCCAGTTCCTCGCCGCTGAGCAGGTAGTTGACTGCGTCGTCGAGGCACCAGACGAGGTCGAACCGGCCGAAGCTGGGGAGGTCGCGCATGTCGGCGACGGAGAGGGCGACCTCGTCGCCCACCTTCCCCCTCGCCAACTCGACCATCGCCGGGGAGATGTCGCAGGCGGTCACCTTCCAGTCGCGTGCCAGCATCGGCAGGAAGCTCTTGCCGGTCCCGCAGCCGACGTCGAGCAGGCGGTCTCCCCGCAGCCCGTGGCGTTCCAGCTCGGGCAGCAGCTTCCCCAGCCAGAGCTCGTAGTCGTGATGGGCCGTGAAGTCGTCGTAGACGGGGGCGATCGCCTCATAGGCAATCTCCGCGTCACGCGAGAGTCCCTCCCCTACGGTTTTTGCCTCCACGAAAAGCAGACCTCAGCTTCGCTCAGAAGAGTTTCAACGCTTAAGTTCACTCGTTCGGTTACCAGTTATGTAAGTTCGTTTGATCAGCACTCCGAACGGGCATCGGGTCGGCACCGACGATGGCTGGGAGTGGGGTGAGGCGCATAGGGTCTGTCTTCGCTTGGCGTATCGCTACGCGAGCAATCCGAGCGAGGCGGAGGACATAGCCCAGGACGCCTTGCTTCGCGCCTGGCGTCGTCGCTCGACCCTGCGCGAGGCCGACCGGCGCAACCAGTGGCTGGCGACGATCGTCCGCAACGAGGCCTTTCGCCAGCACGCTCGCATCCGGCCCGACCCGACATCGACAATCGAGACACAGGAGGGAGTCGAGGACGCCCAGGTCATCGCCACCGTGGAGCGAGCTGACCTGCACGCGGCGCTGGAGCGCCTCAGCGACAGGGAGCGCAAGTTGCTCGAGCTGCGCTATGGCGAGGACATGACCCAGTCGGCGATCGCCCGGCGCCTCGGCATCCCCGAAGGAACCGTCAAGGTCCGCCTGCACCGGGCTCGCGACAAACTGCGCCGCGCCTTCGTGCTTCAGTGAGCGCCGGCGGCCACGCGCCGCATCTCGGCGGCCGCGGCCTGGGGCCCGACGTAGGGGACAAGCATCGCGAACAGCAGGTCGGGCAGGCGCGCCGGCAGCTGGTCGGCACGGCCGGCCAGCAGCTCGTCGAAGATCAACCCGGACACCGCCCCCGCCGACATCAGCGAGATGTTCTCCGGCAGCTCCTTGTCGCCGGCCAGCTCGCGGCCGGCATCGAGGTACTCGGTGAAGCGGGCAATCGCGTTCCAGTGCAGCCGGCGGGCGTCGGCGCCAGCGGCGGCGACCTCGACGACCGCGGTCCGGGCCAGCGCCGGGTCGACGGCGAAGCGGTCGACGATCGTCGCCAGGCCGTCGGTCATCCGTGACACCCAGGGCGCTTCGCGGTCGCACTGGGCGACGACCTCGGCGAAGACCTGTTCGACCAGCATCTCGTAGGCGGCGAGGAAGCAGTCGTGCTTGTCCTCGAAGTGTTTGTAGAAGGTGGTGCGGGAGGTGCCGGCCTCCTCGATCACGTCGGCGACGGCGGTCTCGCGGTAGCCCTTGTCGCCGACCACGCGGATCATTGCCGCCAGAAGGAGTTGACGCCGCGATTCGGAGGCTGCCATCGGCCCGCTTTCGAGGGAGGCTGAACTACCGGATACATTGATCATAGCGGCGTCGTGTACGAAGGTGTTTACCTAGTTTCTTCGCCCACCTCCCTCGCTGCCGCATCCGGGCCGAGATACGGCACTAGCGTGGCAAAAAGCAGGTCCGAAAGCAAACCGGGAAGTTGTTCCGATCGGTCCGCGACGAGCTCGTCGGCGATCAGCCCGACCACCGCTCCGGCGGCCATCCGCGAGACGTTTGCCGGCAGCGCCCGGCCGCCCGGAGCGAAGTCGCGGCCCTCGTCGAAGAACGGGGTCAGGCGCTGCACCGCGGCGCGGAAGCGCCGCTGGGCCGCCGGCCCGGCCGCGGCGACGTCGACGAGGGCGAGCCGCGCCTGCGCCGGCTCCGCCGCCAGCGCCTCGAGCAGGGTCGCCAGGCCGGCCCGGGCCCGGTCGGGCCAGCGGTCCTCGCCCTCGTAAGCGCTCGAGATCCGCCGCACCAGGAGGTCGACGGCGTTGTCGTAGGCCGCCAGGAAGCAGGCTTCCTTGTCGTCGAAGAGCGCGTAGAAGGTGGTGCGGGAGACCCCCGCCTCCTTGGTCAGGTCGGCGACGGTCGTGGCCGCGTAGCCCTTGGCGGCGACGACCCGCATCGTCGCCTCGAGCAGGCGGTCCCGCTGCGAGCGGGCAACGACCTCGGGCGGCAGGCCGTGGCGCCCGCGCGGGGGCCGCCAGCGCTCGGCCTGCCTGGGGGCCTGGGGCACGGCTCAGCCCGTCTGGGGGCGGAGGGACCTCTCCGCTTCGCGGGATTGGCGCAGCGCCTCGTCCTGGCCGAGGTAGGGGATGGTGACGATGTAGACGATGTCCGGCAGCAGTTCCGGCAGCCGCTCGGTGTTGCCGGCGAGGATCTGGCCGACGATCAGCGACTCGGCGGCGGCGAGGGCTCCCCGGCCGGCGCTGGAGGGGATCGCCTGCTCCTCGATCGGGTCGCCGCGGCCGCGGTCGAGCAGGGCCTGCAGCACCCGCTTGCCGGAGGCGTACATCTCGAAGGAGCGCCCGCCCGCCGCCGGCGCCTCGATCAGCGCCATACGGGCGAAGTCGGGGCGGTTCGCCAGCAGGTCGAGGAAGGTGGCGGCGGCGTCGCGGACCATCGTCGCCCAGGGCTTGTCCGGCGAGTAGACCTCGACGATCCGTCCCATCGCGTCCGCCAGCGAGAGCTCCATGCTCGCCTGCAGGCAGTCCTCCTTGTCCTTGAAGAGCTCGTAGAAGGTGGCCCGGGAGACGCCGGCGGGCTCGACGATGTCGGCGATCGTCGTCGCTCCGTAGCCCTTCGCCGCGCAGGCCTCGGCCATCGCGGTGAGGATCCGTTCGCGCTGGGAGTGGGCGACGAGCGGCTCGGGCAGATCGCTCCGCCCTGCCGGCAGCCGTTCCTTCGCGATCAGCCCGCCGATGTCGTCCGGCTCGGCGTTGGGCCTGGTCCCGTTATGAGAGGCGGTGGGCGGCAATTCGGGTTCCTCGCAGACAGCCGTGTTTAGGTAAACGCGATTGTACACCCCCAGCAGCACTCTGTGGACGAATCAGTACCGAATTAACTTTCTTGCGGCTAATTGGGAACTCGCCTGGGATGCCTGTACACGCGGGCGAGCGCGATACCCAGAACTTCGGACCGCTGTACAACGGGCCCGATCCGATTGCCGTCGACCATTTACCGATGGAGACCGCATCCCGCCAGATCGTGGCCTTCGGTGGCGGTGGCTTCTCGATGGAGTCCGGAAACCCGCTGCTCGACGACTACGTGCTGGGCCTGACCAGGGCCGAGCGCCCGCGGGTCTGTTTCCTCCCCTCCGCCAGCGGCGACGCCGACCACTACATCGTCCGCTTCTACCGGGCCTTCTCCGCCCATCGCTGCGAGGCCAGTCACATCTCCCTCTTCCGCCGCGAGCGGGGGCCCGAGGACCTGCGCCGCCACCTGCTCTCCCAGGATCTGATTTACGTCGGCGGCGGCAGCGTCGTCAGCCTGCTCGGGGTCTGGCGAGCGCACGGGGTCGACGCGATCCTGCGCGAGGCCTGGGAGGCCGGCATCGTCCTCTGCGGCCTCTCGGCCGGATCGTTGTGCTGGTTCGCCGAGGCGGTCACCGGCTTCCACGGGGCACCACAGCGGCTCGAGGGCATGGGCCTGCTGCCGTTCAGCAACTGCGTCCACTACGAGCCGGGGTCGAAGCGGCGCGAGTCCTACCACGGCTTCCTGCGCGAGGGGATGCGGGCCGGCTACGCGGCCGAGGACGGCGCCGCCCTGCACTTCACCGGCACCGAACTGAGCCGGGTGGTCGCCTCGCGGCCGCAGGCCCGCGGCTACCGACTCGACGTCTCCGGGCAGCGCGTGGTCGAGATGCGGATCGCCACCACCTACCTCGGCGAACGCGGAATGGTCCCGTCCCCACCGATACCGGAGGCGCTCTCCACCGCGGTCGCCGCCTGATGGTGATGCCCGGCGCGAACGGCGAGGGCCAGCTGGCCCAGACGACTGCGGTGCGGCGCATCCTCGCCCTCGGCGGCCACGACTTCACCTCCCGGCCCCCCGACCGCGCCGTCTGCGAGCTGCTGCTGCGACTTGCCGCCGAGCGCGGTGGCGAGCGGCCGCGGATGTGCATCCTGCCGACCGCCAGCGGCGACACCTCCGATCAGATCGGGCGCTTCTACGCCGCCTTCGGCGAGCGCCCCTGCGAGCCCTCCGACGTCTCCCTCTTCCGGCTCGGGCGGCGGCCGATGGCGCTGCGTGACCACCTCCTCTCCCAGGACCTGATCTACGTCGGCGGCGGCAGCCTGGTCAACCTGCTCGCGGTCTGGGAGGCACACGACATCGCTTCGATCCTCAGCCTCGCCTGGCGTCGCGGGATCGTCCTCGCCGGCCAGAGCGCCGGCGCGATGTGCTGGTTCGAGGCCGGCATCACCAAGTCGTCCGGCAAGCCGCTGGCGGCGGCGGGGCTGGGCCTGCTCTCCGGCAGCCTCTGCGTCCACTACAACAACGAGCCCGAGCGCCGCGCCGCCTACCTCGACGCCGTCGGCGACGGAATGCCCGCCGGCTACGGCCTCGACGACTATGCCGGCCTGCTCTGGGAGGGCGAAGGCTCCCCCGCCGCCGTCACCGCCCGCCGCGGCGCCCGCGCCTACCGGGTCAGCTCGCGCGAGGGAACCGCCGCCGAGTCACCGCTCCCAGCCCGCTTCCTTCCCGCGCCAGCTCCGGCAGCGCTAAGGGAGGACATCGCCGAGTTCCGCAGGATCAAGACCGTGCGCAAACGAGCCGGCTGGCTGGGTTAGAAAGGGACGGGAGACCCCTCCCTACTCGCCGGCGACCGGCGGAGCGGTCGGGTCGCCGCTCTCCTCGCCGAGACTCTCCCGCGCGATGTAGTCCTCGGCCAGCAGCAGGTTCTCCTTCGAGCGCTCGACCACGTTGAGCAGATCGCTCATCAGCGCGACCTCCTCCACCTGCTCCTTGACGAACCACTGCAGGAACTGCTCGGCCCGATAGTCCTTCAGCTCGCGCGCCAGCTCGAACAGGGCGAAGATCTCGTTGCTGACCCGCTTCTCCTGCTCGAGGGCCATCCGCACCGGGGCGCTGCCGTCGGCGTAGGCGGTCTCCTGCGACTTGATGTCGGGGATGTGGACCCCCTCGCCGACGTCGAGCAGGTAGCGGATCATCATCATCGCGTGCTCGCGCTCCTCCAGCGCCTGGCGATAGAAGAAGCTGGCGAGACGGGGGAGGGTCGCGGCGTCGTAGTAGACGGCGGCTCCCACATATTGCTGCGAAGCGGCGAACTCGTTGGCGATCTGCTCGTTCAGCGCGTCGGCGAAAGACTTGTCAGGCATTCTCGGAGCTCCTTGTCGGCGGGGCGGCGGAGAGGCCAACGTAGCCGAAACGCCGAGTTCGGTCGGCCGAAGCGGCGCTTAGGGCGACCTGATCGGGTGCGGTTGTCGTTTGTCGCCCAGAGGGCGACAAAAAGCAACCTCGTTCAGATGCGCCAGCGGAAGCCGGTCGGCTCGATCGCCGGCTCGAGCGGGCTGGAGGGGAGGCCCGGCTTGGTCGCCTGGGCCGGGTCGTTGTAGCCACTCGGGGCGACGTCGTTCGGGGTGTCGGGGTGGAAGATCGAGGCGAGGTACTGAATCTGGCCGCGGCCTTGGCCGAGCTCGGTCTGGCCGCCGCCATAGGCGCCGATTCCGCGCTCCTCGCAGTAGTCGTAGGCGGCGAAGAGGTCGCGGATCGGGCCGAAGCGCGAGGGCTTGACGTTGACCGTCTGCGGCGGCGACCACGGCATCGCCTCGATGTCGGCGATCGAGTGGATCGGCGCGTCCCAGGTGACCCGCTCGGAGACCGGGTCCAGCAGCGGCCGGGTCTCCTCGGTGACGTCGGGGTCCTCGAGCCAGGCATCCGGGAAGGACTCGATCAGCTTCGCGTAGAGCTCGGGATCGGTGACGACGTCGACCGGCGTGCCTTTGTAGAAGCCCTTGAGGTCGAGCGAGTCGATGGCGCCGGTCTCAGCCAAGGCGGCGATCAGCTCGTCGTCCCAGTCGTTGAAGGGGTCGAGCTTGAAGCGCAGGGTCGGGTAGACGGCGAGCCGGGCGCGCAGCGGCTCGATCGAGGAGGGCTCCTCGGCGCTGGCCGAGAGCCGCATCGAGTTGACGAAGTTGACCGGCCGCGGCTCGCGGCCGAGCGCCTCGGCGAGGTTGGTCCCAGCCTGGCGCAGGGCGAGGTCGAGCGCCGCCGACTCGAAGGCCCAGCGGCGGTAGGCGGGGGAGATTTCCTCCCGCACCGGTGGGCCGGCCGGGAAGAGGTCGATCCCGTCGAGATGGTCGGAGAACTCGGCGAAGCTACCGGAGAAGGCGAGGCCCTCGGGGGGGCCGTGGTCCTGCTGGGCGATGTGATCGACGGCGTCATAGACGACGTCCTCGCCGATTCCCTCCTCGCCACCGCCGCGGAGCGTGACGATCGTGGTCAGCCGTTCGAAGGTGCCGAGCGTGATTTCCCGGCCCTCGAACTCGCAGGACTCGACCTCGAGCGGCAGGTCGGCGATCACGTCGAAGCTGGCCATCGCGCGGACCCTAGCGGTTGTCGTTTGTCGCCCAGAGGGCGACAAACGACAACCGCGCTCAGCGGGCAACCCGCAGCGTTTTCAGCTCGCGATCGCTGCCGCCGCGCACGTAGCCGCCGTGGGCGACGCTCTCCCTTATGTAGTCCAGCGTCGCCGCGGTGAGGCGCTCGCCAGGGAGGACGTTGGGAATCCCGGGCGGGTAGGCGGCCAGGCCCTCGGCCGCGACCCGTCCGGCGGCCTCGCCGAAGGGGATCACCTCCTGCGGCCCGAGGAAGGCCTCGCGCGGCGTCATCGCCAGCTCGCCCCAGGGCGGCGGCGGCGCCAGCTTCTCGTCGGGCGCGCCACCGTCGGCCCCGAGCTCGCCGACCGCGTGGCGAAGGCCGGCGACCAGGCGCGCGCCGGCCGGCGCCGCCGGCTCACCCAGCCCGAAGATCGCGACGACGACGTTCTCAGAGTAGAGCTCGAGGTCAAGCCCGCTCGCGTAGAAGGCGGCTTTGGCGAGGCGGTATCCGGTCGAGCCGGTCCCGCGCACGTCGATCGAGAGCCGCAGCGGATCCCAGCCGGCGACGCCTGGCCGTCCCACCATCCGCTCGTCGAGCACCGCCAGGCCGGGGATCTCCTCGACCGCCGCGCGGGTCGCCGCCACCGCCTCCAGGGTCTCGCCGAGCAACTCGGCGCCGTGGACGAAGGCCTGGCGCCGGGCCGCGTCGAGCGAGCCGGTGAGCAGCCCGCTGGGGCTGGTCGTTTCGACCAGGCTGACGCAGCGGTCGACCACGGCCGGGTCGATGCGGCTGCCCCGCCCGAGGTGGAGCATCGCCGCCTGGGTCAGGCTGCCGACGATCTTGTGGGTCGAGGAGGTGACGAGGTCGGCACCGCCGGCGAGCGCGTCGGGGGGCAGCGCCGGATGGAAGTGCAGGTGGGCGCCCCAGGCCTCGTCGACGATGAGTGGCAGGCCGCGCCGGTGCGCGACCTCGGCCAGGGCGGCGACGTCGGCGCAGGCGCCGAAGTAGGTGGGGGAGACGACCATCGCCGCGACCGCCTCCGGCGTCTCCTCCAGCGCCGCGGCCAGCGACTCCGGCGTCAGCCCGTGGGCGATCCCCAGCTCGGGGTCGAGCTCCGGGGCGACGAAGGTCGGTCGCATCCCGCTCAGCACCAGACCGTCGATCACCGAGGAGTGGACGTTGCGCTGGACCACGACGCGGTTGCCGCCGTGGGCGAGCGCCATGCAGGTGCTGTGGTTCCCCTGCGAGGCGCCGTTGACCAGGAACCAGGTCCGCTGCGCCCCCCAGGCGTCGGCGGCGAGCAGCTGCGCCTGCTGGAAGGGGGTCGGCTCGGGACCGATGTCGACTCCCTCGGTGACCGAGGGGATGTCGTTGCGCAGGCCGGTCGCCCCGACCAGCTCGCTCAATGCCGGGTCGGCCCCGGCGCCGCCCTTGTGGCCGGGCACCTGGAAGCGGCCGGGGTCCAGTGCCGCGTAGGCGAGCAGAGCGTCGACGTAGGGAGTCGAGTCCTGATCGCGAGAGGCCATCGATCGAGTCTAGGGGCCTGTCCGGGGATTGATGCGGCTTCGGCGCCGACCGTTCCCATCAAAGAATCATGGTTATCTTGGCGTCAAGCTCACTACCTCGCATAAAGCCGGGTCGGGACTAAGAGTCCTGACCCGGCAGTCCTTCCCCACCACCAGTTGCCGTTATGGGAATGTTTCAGCAGCAACCAAATTCGTGGTTCCTTTCATCACTCCCGTCCCTGTACCTTCCAGTGATGCAGCTGCGCCGTTCGCTTTGAGTAGACCGCCGTTGGTCCCTGGAGTAAACGTGGTGTGGCTATGTTTTTCTGTACTCGCAACACCGTTTACGGAGCCGGTGACTTTAACCGTCGTCGTCGGAAGTGAGCATCCGCCGGTAAGAATCCTAAATTCGGCAAAAGTGCCACCCGCCACTGCCGGTTCGATGCTGCCGTTATGTTCGGTGGTCGTCATAGCTTTCAATTCGTTCGTCGCGATTGTACCTTTTATCCCAGAAGTACCAGTAATGCTTTCGACTTCGCATTTTTTGGTTGTGTCAGCTTGCAGTGAAGCATGACATTCCGTGTAATCAAGCAGGATTTTGGAACCTTCAATCTTCATTTCGCCGGGTTTGGGTTCAACGTTCTTAACGTGACCGGTTCCCGCGCCTTTCCCGCATGTCACCTCTATGTTCACGAACGCAATCGTTCCCCTCAGCACTGAGGTGCCGATCGTCGAGCCGGTGACTTCTGTTGTCTGATTCACCGGGAGCGCTTTTGTTTCGAAATTGCTCCCCGCCACTTTCGGTGTTTCGCAAGCAGAGGTTTTGTAGTTTCCGGTTCCGGCCGCCACCGCTTCGCATGTGACCGCTGTCAGCTGGGCCGCGGAGGCATTAACCGCTCCGAACCCACACAGCGACAGCGTGCAGAGCACGAGAGCTCCGAGCATCGAGCTGCGTTTCATTGGATCGCTCCTTATCTGGTGCTGTCTCGGCCGTCGTCGTCCGAATCCACTCAGACAATCTTGACTGGCCGCTTGAGACCAAGATAGCGGCATTGGAAACCCCGCGGTAGTTGCGGGGGTCTCCTAGCGCCTCTTCTCTTGTCCTTGCAGCTGTTGGCGATCAACGACATGGCCGCGCTTTGGCCGCGCAGGGTGGCTGCGGTGTCGACGATCGCCGCCTGCAGGATCGTCGGCAGGGGATCAGAGACGGCGCGGACCTCGGCGGTTTCGGAGTTGATAAAGAGCGCTCCTCACCACCACCGCGCCGAGGTCAAAGGGGCCCAATCACCCGCGGGGGTGATGATCACGACGCTGAGCGGGGCGCCTTTGTAGGGGCCGGCGAGGTAGGTGCGGCCGTTGACGTAGAGGGATTCGCTTAACTTTTTCGGTGGAGACGCGGTGGCCGCCGCCTCGGAAGGAGGCGGCGAAAAAGTACAAGACGCTCCATCCCCACCGGGACAGGCCTATGAAGCACACGGCACATGGCTACTGGCTGGAAGAGGCATCGACCCCTGAGCCGACGGTGGCGTTGGAGGGTGATCGGGAGGCCGACGTGGTCGTGATCGGCGGTGGCTTCACCGGCCTCTGGGCCGCCTGGCACGTCAAGCAGCTCGAGCCCGAGGCGCGCGTCGTCTTGCTTGAGGCCGACGAGCACTGCGGGCGCGGCCCCAGCGGCCGCAACGGCGGCTTCTGCAACGTGATGTGGTTCTCGCTGCCGAGCATGCGGCGGCGCTGGGGGGACGCGGGGGCGCTCGCCGTCGCCCGTGCCGCCGAGCGGGCGGTGGAGGAGATCGGCGAGTTCTGCGAGACGGAGGGAGTCGACGCCTGGTTCCGCACGGCCGGCTACCTGCAGGTCTCGACCGCCGCCGCTCACGACCGGATCTGGTCGGAGGCGCTCGCCGCCTGCCGCGAGCTGGGGGTCGGCGACGCCGTACGCTCGCTCTCCCCCCAGGAGGTCGCCGCCCGCTGCGCCTCTCCCGCCTTCCGCGCCGGCGCCTTCTATCCGAGCTCGGCAACGCTGCAGCCGGCGCGCCTGGCGCTGGGCCTGCGCGACCGCCTGCGGTCCCGTGGCGTCGAGCTGTTCGAGTCGACCCCGGTGCGGGCTCTGCGCGACGCGCCCGACGGCGTCGAGGCGCACACTCCCCGGGGCACGGTACGGGCCGGCGCCGCGGTCGTCGCGATCGGCGGCGCCGCCAGGACTCGGCGCGGCCCGCTGCACAACCGGCTCACGATCACCTCCTCGCACATCGTCCTCACCGAGCCGGTCCCCGATCTACTGGAGGAGGTCGGCTGGACCGGGGGCGAGTGCATCACCGACTGCCGCACGATGCTGCACTACTTCCGCACCACCCCGGACGGGCGCATCGCCTTCGGCCTCGGCGGCGGGCGGATCTCGATGGGAGGGCGCCTGCGCGGGCGGGTCGAGGTTGACCCCGAGGTCGTCGCCCGGGCGGCCGCGCGGTTGCGCGCCTACTTTCCGGGCATCGAGGGCAGACGCATCACTCATGCCTGGGGCGGCCCGATCGACGTCTCGCCGACCCACCTCCCCGTTGTCGCGCCCCTTGCCGGCGGCCGCGCCTTCGTGGCGGCCGGCTACACCGGCAACGGCGTCGGGCCCTCGCAGATGGTTGGCCGTACCCTCGCCGCCCTCGCCCTCGATCGCCGCGACGAGCACTCACGCCTGCCGATCGTCGACCCCTCGCCTCAGCGGGTCCCGCCCGAGCCCTTTCACTGGATCGGCGGCAGCGTCATCCATGCCGGGATCATGAGCAAGGAGCAGGCCGAGGGCGAAGACCGCATCCCCTCCAGGATCGCCTCGGTTTTGGCCAAGGTGCCCGGGCTGATCGGCTTTCACATCGGCCGCTGAGTCAGGACTTGGCGGGAACGACCAGCACCGGGCGCTCCGACAGGTGCAGCAGCTTGTTCGGGGTCGAGCCCAGGATCACGCCCTTCAGCGGCGGGTCGCCGAAGCTGCCGACGACGATCATCCGCGCGTCGCGCTGGTCGGCGACCTCGATCAGCGCCTCGGCGGCGCGCTTGGGCACCAGCTGCGTGTCAATCTCCACGCCCTGCTCGGCCGCGCGCGCCTTGGCGCCGGCCATCATCTGCTCGCCCAGCTCCTCGATCGCCTCCTCGTGTTCGGCGATCTCGCCGCCCCAGAGGCCGGGCGGCGCGTAGCCGAAGACGACGGTCACCTGGTCGCCCAGCTCGCCGGCGAGCGCGAGCCCCGAGGCCAGCGCCGCGTCGCCGCAGGCCGAGCCGTCGTATCCGACCACGATCTGGCCCATTAGGGGACGTCCTCCGGACCGGCCCCGGTGGGGCCGGGCGCCGCCGCTTCACCCTCGAGGAAGCCGGCCGGCACGACCTCGGGCTTGCGCTTGAAGAAGGCCGGGAACTTGCGCCACTGCACGAACATCAGCAGGAAGCCGAGGATCAGGAAGAAGATGGCGATCACCAGCGGCGGCCCGAGCCCCAGCCAGGAGTCGCCGGATTCCGAGTTGGCGGGATCGGAGAGTTCGATCGCGTTCTTGATCAGCAGGTAGAAGAGGATCGTGCCGCCGAAGGCCGGCCCGACCCCGATGAAGAAGAAGTTCTTGACGCTGCGCAGGAGCTCACGCCGGTAGTAGATCGTGCAGGCGAAGCCGGTGAGGCCGATGTAGAAGGCGATCATCAGGCCCAGCGCCGCCAGCGAGTCGAAGAGGATGTCTTCGCTGACGATCGTCAGGCCGACGTACCAGACGATCGAGAGCGTCCCCATCAGGATCGTCGAGACGTGCGGGGTGAGGAAGCGGGGGTGGACTTTGCCGAGGCTCTTCGGCATCGCCTGCGAGCGCGCCATCGAGAGCGTGGTCCTGGCCGTCGGCAGGATCGTCGTCTGCGTCGAGGCCGCGGCCGAGGTCAGCACGGCGATGATCAGGATCTTGTCCAGGGGCGCGCCGAAGACTTCCGTGCCGAGCGAGCTGAGCACGTCTTCCTGGTTGGCGATCAGCTGGTCGACGCCGGCGTAGGACTGGGCCGCGATGGCGACGATCAGGTAGATCCCGAGCAGGATCACGGTGCTGACCACGGTCGCCCTGCCTGGTGCCTCGCTGGAGTTCTCGGTCTCCTCGTTGACGGTGGCGGTCGTGTCCCAGCCCCAGTAGATGAAGACCGCCAGCAGCATGCCGGCCGAGATCTCCGCTGGCGCTGAGCGAGAAGGGGTTGAACCAGGAGAGGCTGGGGTCGATCGAGGCGTCCGGGGCGCTGCCCGAGAAGACCTTGACCAGGGCGACGATCGCGAACAGCGCCAGGGTGACGATCTCCGCTCCGAGCAGGCCGACCTGGGTGCGGGCCGAGAGCTCGATCCCGATCACCACGATCGAGGTCATCAGCGCGATCCAGACCACCCCGAGCGCGGTCACCGCCACGGTCGATTCGGCCAGGCTGTTCAGCCCGAAGAGCTCGAAGCTGTAGAGGCCGGCGATCTGGGCCAGGTTGGCCATCACGATGATGTCGGCGACGACGATCGTCCAGCCGGCGATCCAGCCGAGCTGCGGGCCCATCGCCTTGGTCACCCAGGAGAAGCTGGTGCCGCAGTCCGGGTCGGCTTTGTTCAGGTAGTAGTAGCCGCCCGCGACCAGGAACATCGGGATGAAGCTGATGATCAGGATCGCCGGCGACTGCAGGGCGACGGCGGCGGCGACGAAGCCGAGGGTGGCGGCGAGGCTGTAGCCGGGAGCGGTGGAGGCGACGCCGATGACGACGCTGGAGACGAACCCGATCGCGTTCTTCTTCAGGCCCTTGTCTTCAACGCCGTGCGGAGTGGGGGACTGCGTGTCCGGCGTGGGAACTGCAGCGCTCTCCAACGATCCCTCTCCTCTCCCCGCCACGCTCGTGCCCGGCGGCTACATGCAGCGAAGGTAAGCCCCCCAGGATCAGGGCGCAAGTGGCGAATGTCCCAAAAGCACAGCAGCGGTTTGTACTTGTTGTACAAGAGGGCTCTCAGAACTTGACCCAATGACCACTTGCGAATGTGCCATTTTGGGTCTAGCTTTATCCATAACGTCGTAGCGCGAGAGGAGAAAGTCGTATGGCCACGTCGCAGGCCCCAGCGAGCACCGAGCATCTGCAGGGACTTGCGCAGCGACATCTCTGGATGCATTTCTCGCGGATGGGCGCCTACGGGCCCGACCACGAGATCCCGATCATCACCCGCGCCGAGGGCTGCTACGTCTACGACGAGCACGGCAACCGCTACCTCGACGGCCTTTCCGGCCTCTTCTGCGTCAACGCCGGCCACGGCCGCAGCGAGTACGGCGAGGCCGCCGCCCGCCAGATCGAAGAGCTCGACTTCTACACGCTCTGGAGCTACGCCCATCCCGCGCGCGATCGAGCTGGCGGCCCGGATCGCCGCGCTCGCCCCCGGCGACCTCAACCGCGTCTTCTTCACCTCCGGCGGCTCCGAGGCGGTGGAGTCGGCGCTGAAGCTCGCCCGCAACTTCCACCGCATGCACGGCAAAGGGCAGAAGCACAAGACGATCGCCCGCGAGGTCGCCTACCACGGCACCTCTCTGGGAGCCCTCTCGGCCACCGGGATCACCGAGCTGCGCAGCCAGTTCGAGCCGCTGGCGCCGGGCGGCTGCCACGTTCCCAACACCAACGTCTACCGCTGGCCCGAGGACCGCGAGCCGACCTGGGCCGCCGACGCGATCGAGGAGCGGATCGTCTTCGAGGGCCCCGAGACCGTCGCCGCCGTGATCCTCGAGCCGGTCCAGAACGCCGGCGGCTGCTTCGTCCCGCCCGACGGCTACTTCCAGCAGGTGCGCGAGATCTGCGACCGCCACGACGTGCTGATGATCTCCGACGAGGTGATCTGCGCCTGGGGCCGGCTCGGCCACTACTTCGGCTGCGAACGCTTCGGCTACGTCCCCGACCTGATCACCGTCGCCAAGGGCCTGACCTCGGCCTACGCGCCAATGGGCGGATTGATCGTCTCCGACCGGGTCGCCGAGCCGTTCATGGAGGGCGATGCCTCCTTCGCCCACGGCTTCACCTTCGCCGGCCACCCGATCGCCGCCGCCATCGCGATGGCCAACCTCGACGTCTACGAGCGCGAGGACCTCTGCGGCCATGTGCGCGCCAAGGAGGGCGAGTTCCGGCAGATGCTGGAGAGCCTGCGCGACCTGCCGATCGTCGGCGACGTGCGCGGCGCCGGCTACTTCCACGCGGTCGAGCTGGTCAAAGACAAGGAGACCAAGGAGAGCTTCGACGACGAGGAGTCCGAGCGGCTGCTGCGCGGCTTCCTCTCCGGCGAGCTCTACAAACGCGGGCTGATCTGCCGCGCCGACGACCGCGGCGACCCGGTGGTGCAGCTGGCACCGCCGCTGATCGCGGACACCGAGCAGTTCGAAGAAATCCACGACGTACTCCGCGGTGTGCTCACCGAGGCCTGGGACCAGGTCGTCCGCGACACCTCCGCAGGACCGCCTCGCTCGCCGCTTCGACGGAGGTAGGGAGCGCCAGTGCTCACCGTCCAGAGCCTGCTCGACGAGCTCGGCCTCGACCTCGCGGCGGGCGCCGAGGGGGTCGCCGCGCCGGTCCGCTGGGTTCACATCTCCGAGCTCGAGGACCCGACCCCGTGGCTCTCCGGCGGCGAGCTGATGCTGACCACCGGGATCCCGCTCGGGACCGCCGCCAAACAGCGTTCCTTCGTCCGCCTGCTCGCCGACAGCAACCTCGCCGGGCTCGGCTTCGGCACCGGCTTCAGCCATCGCAAACTGCCGAAAGCGCTGGTCGACGAGGCCGAGAAGCGCGACTTCCCGCTCTTCGAGGTCCCCTACTCGACCCCGTTCATCGCGATCACCGAGAAGGCCTTCGCGAAACTCGTCAACGAGCAGTACGAGGTGCTGCAGCGCGGCATCGCCGTGCAGCGGCGGCTGGAGCGGCTGGTCCTGGAGGAGCGCGGGCTGGAGGAAATCGCGGCGACGATCGCCTCCGCCGTCGGCGGCACCGTCGCCGTCCTCGACGGTCGCGGCGAGCGCCTCGCCGGGCGCGGCTTCCGCCGCCAGCTGTCCGCCGACGCGATCGGGGCGATCCGCAAAGAGGCACTGACCCACGCCGGCGACGGCCATCCATTCGTTCCCTCCCACCCCTCGGTGGCCGGACGGGCCCTGGCCCATCCCGTGATCTCACCGGGGGGTGGGCCACCCCAGGCCTGGGTGGTGATCGTCCGCGACTCCGGCGGGCTCGGCGACTTCGAGCGCCTGATCCTGCAGCAGGCCGTCGCCGTCGTTGCCCTCGAGCTGATGCGCCGCCGCGTCGCCCGCGAGACCGAGCGCCGCCTCGCCGGCGACGTCCTCGCCGGCGCCCTCGGCGGGCGCATGGAGGCGACCGAGCTGCGCCGGCGGCTGGAGCCGTTTGGGATCGGCGACGAGGCGGCGGTGCTGGTCTTCTCGCTTGAGCATCCCGCCACCGCGGTCGGGGCGCTCGAACGGGCGCTCGCCGCCGATGCCTGCCCGGCCGTCGTCGCCCCTCACTCGATCGGCGGCCGCGAGCTGCTCTGCGCCGTCGTCGACGCCGCCGACCGCGACCCGATCGACGTCGCCGCCGACGCCCGCAAGGCGCTCAGCCCCGAACGCCGCGGCGTCCGGGTGGCGGCCAGCCGCCCCGCGCCCCCCGACCGCCTGCGCCACTCCTTCCACGAGGCCCGCTGCGCTCTCGAGGCGACCTCCTTCAACAACGGCCGCACGCCCGAAGTCGCCTCCTGGCGCGATCTCGGCGCCTTCACCCTGCTGCTCTCGATCCAGGACGACGAGGCGCTCAGCCTCTACTGCGACAGCGTGCTCGGGCCGATCGAGCAGGGCGACGAGGAGTACGGCGGGGAGCTGCTGCGCTCGCTCGAGGCCTTCATCGAGCAGAACGGGCAGTGGGAGAAGGCCGCTCGCGAGGTCTACTGTCACCGCCACACGCTGCGCTACCGGATGCGCAAGGTCGAGGAGCTGACCGGTCGCGACCTCTCGCGCGCCCACGACCGGATCGAGTTCTGGCTGGCGCTGCGGGCCCGGGAGCTGGCGGCATGAGGATCGGCGTTCCGACCGAGATCAAGCCGGACGAGTACCGGGTGGCGGTGACGCCGGCCGGCGTACGCGAACTGACCGAGCACGGGCACGAGGTCCTGATCGAGGCCGGCGCCGGAACCGGCAGCGCCATCGCCGATGAGGAGTTCGCGGTGCAGGGGGCGGAGATCGTCGCCGACGCCGAGACCGTCTTCGAGCGGGCCGAGATGATCCTCCACGTCAAGGAGCTGCAGCCGCCGGAGATCGAGCTGCTGCGCCCGGACCAGCTGCTCTTCACCTACCTGCACCTTGCGCCGGACCCGGAGCAGACCAGTGCCCTCTGCCGGTCCGGCGCCACCTGCATCGCCTACGAGACCGTCGAGGACGGCCGCGGGCGGCTGCCGCTGCTCGCGCCAATGAGCGAGATCGCCGGCAAGATCGCCACCCAGGCGGGCGCCTTCATGCTCGAGAAGCCGCTTGGCGGCCGCGGCATCCTGCTCGGCGGCGTGCCCGGCGTCGCCGCCGCCAACGTGATGGTCATCGGCGGCGGCGTGGTCGGGATGAACGCGGCCTTCATCGCGATCGGGATGGAGGCCGACGTCTTCGTCTTCGATCGCTCGATCGACCGCCTGCGCGAGCTCGACGTCACCTTCGGCGGCCGCTGCTCGACGGTCTACTCGACGACGCTGGCGGTCGAGGAGATGCTGCCGCGGGCGGACCTCGTGATCGGCGCCGTCCTCGTTCACGGCGCCCGCGCCCCCTACGTGGTGCGGCGCGAGCAGCTGGCGCTGATGAAGCCTGGCTCGGTCCTGGTCGACGTCGCGATCGACCAGGGCGGCTGCTTCGAGACCTCGCGGCCGACCACCCATCGCGACCCCACCTTCGAGGTCGACGGGATCACCCACTACTGCGTCGCCAACATGCCCGGCGCGGTCCCGATTACCTCCACCCATGCCCTCACCAACGCGACGTTGCCCTACGCAATCGCGCTCGCCGACCACGGCGTCGCCGAGGCGATCCGGTGCGACCCCGGCCTTCGCCCTGGCGTCAACGTAGCCGCCGGCAAGGTCACGCATCCCGCGGTGGCCGAGGGGGTAGGCATGGAGTACGAGCCGGTCGAGGAGGCCCTGGGCCTTGAGCGATCCTTGAACCCAGCATCCACGGGAGGAACCGAATGAGCGCTTACGCCGTAGTCAACCCAGCCACCGGCGAGACCCTGAAGGAGTACCCGCAAATCAGCGACGACGAGTTGCGCGCCGCGATCGAGCGGGCTGGGGAGGCGTCTCGAACCTGGCCGAGCTCCTCCACCGTCGCGGAGCGCGCCGCGCTGGTGCGCAAGGTCGGCGAGCTGCATTCCGAGCGCCGCCAGCAGCTGGCCGAGATCATCGTCCGCGAGATGGGCAAGCCGATCGAGCAGGCGCTGATGGAGGTTGACTTCGCGGGCGAAATCTACGGCTTCTACGCCGACAACGCCGAGAATCTGATGGCCGACGAGCCGATCGAGCTGCTCGACGGCGAGGGCACGGCAGTGGTCCGTCGCAGCCCCTTCGGGACCCTGCTCGGGATCATGCCCTGGAACTTTCCTTACTACCAAGTCGCTCGTTTCGCCGGGCCGAACCTGGTGATCGGCAACACGATCCTGCTCAAGCACGCTCCGCAGTGCCCGGAATCGGCCGAGGCGATGCAGCGGATCTTCGCCGACGCCGGCTTCCCCGAGGGCGTCTACCAGAACATCTACGCGGGCAACGAGCAGATTGAGTGGGTGATCGCCGATCCGCGCGTGCACGGCGTCTCGGTCACCGGCTCCGAGCGCGCGGGCGCCGCCGTTGCCGCGATCGCCGGGCGCAACCTGAAGAAGGTCGTGCTCGAGCTCGGCGGTTCGGACCCCTTCATCCTGCTCGGCACCGAGGACCTCGACGGCGCCGCCGAGGCCGCGGCCGAAGCGCGGCTCGACAACACCGGCCAGTCCTGCAACGCGGCCAAGCGCTTCATCGTCGCCGACGATCTCTACGACGATTTCCTCGAGAAGTTCCGCGAGCGGTTCGCCGCGTCGAAGCCGGGCGACCCGACCGCCGAGGACACCGAGGTCGGCCCTCTCTCCTCGGCGACGGCGGCCGACCGGCTCGAGGATCAGGTCAAGCGGGCGGTCGAGAACGGCGCCGAGGTGGTCGTCGGCGGCAAGCGCGACGGCAACTACTTCGAACCGACGATCCTCACCGGGATCGAGCCTGGCGACGAGGCGTCCCAGGAAGAGTTCTTCGGGCCGGTCGCGCAGGTCTACCGGGTCGGCTCCGAGGAGGAGGCGGTCGATCTCGCCAACCAGACCCCGTTCGGGCTCGGCTCGTACCTGATGACCACCGACGAGGAGCAGGCCAGTCGGGTCGCCGACAAGATCGAAGCGGGAATGGTCTATGTGAACCTGGTCGGCGCCGACAGCCCTGAGCTCCCCTTCGGCGGGTTCAAGCGCTCTGGCTTCGGCCGCGAGCTCGGCCGCTACGGCGCCGACGAGTTCGTCAACAAGAAGCTGATCCGCCGCGCCTGACGGCTACGATTCGGCCCACGTGAGCTCGTTCAGGGGGGTCATCGCTTTAGCGCTGCTGGCGCTTGCCGCATTCGCGGTGAGCGCTGTCGCGGCGACGACCAACGCCACGATCGAAACGCCGATCTGCCACGGGCGGCAGGCGAAGATCCTGGGGACGGATGGGAACGACGTGATTCAGGGGACGCCGGGACGGGACGTGATCTGGGCTGGTAGGGGGGACGACACGATTTACGGGAGCCTTGGGAACGACCTTCTCTGTGGCGGCCCCGGGTCCGATCTGATCCACGGCGGCCGTGGGAATGACGAGGTCGACGGTGGCGCCGGCGACGCCGACCGGGCGATCGGGGACCTCGGCGACGACAAGGTGCTGGGCGGCGCCGGCGCCGGCGACGAGGCCGCGGGAGATCTCGGCATCGACATCGTCAACGGCGGCGCCGGCAACGAAGACCTGGTCCACGGCGACTACGGCTGGGACCGGATGTCGGGCGGCGCCGGCAAGGGGGACATCGCCTCCTTCGCGACCGACGTCGCCGGCGGCAAGGGCGACGGTGTCTGGGCCTCGCTGGCCCGCCACCGGGCGCTCGGCGACGGCCACGACAAGCTGTTCGGGTTCGAGAGCATCGAAGGCTCGGCCTTTCGCGACACGCTGATCGGCAGCAAGCAGGGCAACGTCATCGACGGCGGGCCCGGCGACGACCACCTGATCGGCGGCGGCGGGCCGGACCGCCTCGACGGCGGTCAGGGCAGCGACGGCTGCACCGGCGCCAAGGGCCGCACCGTCTCCTGCGGCAAGGAAAAGGCGCCGCGGGGCTCGGCCTACGTCCAGCTCGACCCGACCCCCGGCGGCGGCGCCGGCCTCGAGATCGTCGGCGGCGGCGGCCCGGACAACTTCCACGTCGCCTTCGACGAGGCCACGACCACCTACCGGGTCGCGGCGACGGGTCCGCTGGCGGTGGGGCCGGGCTGCGTCTTCGCGCCGCCGGCGGAGAGCCTTCGCGTCCGCAGCAACACCAGGATCTCCTGCCCCGCGGCCGGCCCCGGGCGTTGGCTGATGGCCGACCTAGGTCCCGGCAACGACAAGCTCCGGGTCGAAGGCTCGCTGCTCGCCGTCGGCAGCGTCCGCTTCGCCGGCAACCTCGGCAACGACGAGATCCATGCCGGGCCCGAGGACGACCTGATCGAGGCGGGCCCCGGCGCCGACAAGCTCTACGGCGGCGACGGCGCTGACGGCCTGGTCGGCGGCCTGCCCGGCCCGACCTTCCTCTACGGCGAGGGCAACGGCGACCTACTGGCGGCCGGCGGCGGCTGCGCCGGCGGCGCCCTGGTCGGCGGCCCCGGCCGCGACGACGCCTCCTTCGCGGAGACGCAGGCGCACCCGGGCCTGCTGATCGTCTCCTTCCCCAAGCACAGCGCCTGGATCGACGAGGTCAAGGGCTGCCGCCGCGTCCACCTCTCGCGCACGAACGAGGACATGGAGGGCTCCTTCGACTGGGACGTCCTGATCGGCGACGGCCGCGCCAACAGCATGCTCGGCCAGCCCGGCGCGGACGTCTTCATCGGCAACGGCGGCGACGACGTGATCGACGCCCGCGACGGCGTCCGCGATTTCTCGATCCAGTGCGGCCGCGGCCGTCCGCCGAGGAAGAAGCCGAACGGCATGGGTATGACGAAGCCGACCGGCAAGTCGGCCGGCCGCGCCCTCACCGACTCCTTCGACCCGGAGCCGTTCAACTGCACGGTCACCAAACACGGCACTCCCGTCCCCGGCCTCAACGGCTAACCCAGCAAGAGCACAAGCCCGCCAGTACCCCCGCATCGGGGGGAGAACCCGAGCCCGGTTGTCACTTGTCGCCCTGTGGGCGACGAAAAGCAACAACCCCTGCGGCATAGACCGCTTTTCGAACTGGCGACGGCCCAGCACGGCGTCGTCTCGACTCGACAGCTGGCCGGGATCGGCTACACGCGAAGTTCGGCATCGAAGGCGCACGGGGTTGGCAGGCTGCGGCGGGTGCACCGGGGCATCTACGCGGTCGGTCACGAGCTACTCACTTGGGAGGGACGGTGTCTCGCGGCGGTGCTCGCCTGCTCGCCGTCGGTGGCGAGCCACGTCACCGCTGCCTGGATTTGGGGCCTCCTCAGAACCCGTCCGAGCACTATTCATCTGACTGCGCCCACCAAGCGGCGGTCCAGGCTGGGGTTCGTCGTCCACAGTGCCGACATGGCGGAGACCGACATGGCGGAACGCGATGGAATCCCGCTCACTTCTCTGCCCCGGACGTTCCTGGACCTCGCATCGACGTTGCCGGAGGAACGGCTTCGGCAGGCACTGAGACGCGCGGAAGAGTTGGGAATCCTCGATCTAGGGCCGATCGACGCGTTGCTCAGACGCTCGGTCGGGCACCGGGGCGCCCCAAGATTGCGCGCCGCCCTCAACATCTATCGCGAGGACCCGGCCTTTGTTCGCTCCAAGCTCGAGGGCCGTTTCCTCCGACTCGTAAAAGAGGCTGGCCTGTCTCGGCCCTCGATGAACTTCGTCGTCGACGGCTTCGAGCTCGATGCCTACTGGGAGCGGGAGCGGTTCGTGGTTGAACTCGATGTTTACGAGACCCACGGCACTCGCGATGCCTTCGAGCGCGACCGCCTGCGCCAGGACGACCTGCTCCTGATCGGGTGGAGATGATCCGAGTTACCGGCCCGCGGCTGGACCGGGAACCAGCCGCCACCATCGACCGGGTCGCGGCTCACCTCCAGCGCCGTCGCCGCGAGCTCACCTGAGCCACGGAGGTTGTCGTTTGTCGCCCTCTGGGCGACAAGTAGCAACCGGGGCGCTTGAACTAGGCTTGATCCGTGGGCCGCAAGACCGCAAGTGGAGACGAGGCTGCTGCCGTCGCGGCGGCGATCGGGCGGTTCGAGGCAGAGGCCGGTGCCGCCCCCGCGGAGGCGCCGGCAGCGGAAAACCGCTGGCAGCGGGCGGCGCTGATCGAGGGGGTCGGCGCCAAGCAGACCATGCAGGATCTAGAGAGAGGATCAAAATGGCTGTCGTGAAAATCATCGAGCTGGTCGGCAGCTCGAAGACGTCCACCGACGATGCGGCGAAACAGGCCTTGAGCCAGGCGCAGGGCACCCTGCGCAACATCCGCGCCGTCGACATCGTCTCGACCGGGATCCGCGGTGAGAATCTCGACGAGTACCGCGCCCACGTGCGGGTCGCCTTCCTGATCGAGGGGACGGACATCGACTGATGAGCGACGAGACGGGGAAGGAGATCTCGCGCGAGGAGGCCCGCAAGCTGATCGACGAGGGCGCCCAGCTGGTCGACGTGCGCGCCGACCACGAGTGGGAGGCGGGGCGGATCGCCGGCGCCGTCCACCTGCCGCTCGACGAGCTGCCCCAGCGCAGCGGCGAGATCGACAGGGACCGCCCGGTGCTGCTCTATTGCCGTGGCGGCAACCGCTCGACGATGGCCGCGGCGGCCCTGGCCGACGCCGGCTACGACGCCTCGAAGCTGAGCGAGGGGATCGTCGGCTGGGCCGATGCCGGCCTGCCGCTCGCTCCCGACGACGGTTACGTGGCCGAGTCGGGCGAGGCCGCAGCCGTCCTGCAGGCGCGGAAACGGGCTGCTCAGCACTAAATACCTGAATCCCTGTCAGGTTTTGCTATTTTGCTCCATATGGAGCTTGCGGTAACGGAGAACAAGGAGCAGCGGGGCAAGGGCCGGGTCGGCACGCTCGAGAACCCGGAGTCCTACGCCAACGTCCCCGGCCACATCATCCCGATCATCGAGCGTGAGTTCGACGACTTCGACAACGAAGCGGAGGAGTTCCTCGCCGAGCGCCTGCCGGAAGACCAGTTCATCGGCTTCCGGCTCAAACAGGGCGTCTACGGCCAGCGCCAGCCCGGCGTGCAGATGGTCCGCGTGAAGCTGCCCTGGGGCGGCGTCACCCCCGACCAGATGGACGCCTTCGCCGACGTGGTGGAGAAGTACGCGCCCCTCAACAAGGGCCACATCACCACCCGCCAGAACATCCAGATCCACCACGTGCCGCTGCGCGACATGGAGTCGCTGATCCGCGAGATCTCCGCCACCGGCCTCTCCTCTCGCGAGGGCTGCGGCAACACCATGCGCAACGTCACCGGCGACCCCTGGGCCGGCGTCGCCGCCGACGAGGTCTTCGACCCGACGCCCTACGCCGGCGCCTACGTCCGCTACTTCGTCCGCCACCCGACGACGCAGCTGATGCCGCGCAAGATCAAGACCTCCTTCACCGGTTCCGCCGAGGACCGGGCGATCAGCGGCATCCACGACATCGCCCTCCTCGCCCGCGAAAGGGACGGGGTCAAGGGGTTCGAGATCCGCGTCGGCGGCGGCACCTCGATCATGGCCCGGGTCGCGCCCACCCTCTACGAGTTCGTCGAGGCCGACAACGGCGACTACCTCAAGGTCACCGAGGCCTGCCTGCGGATCTTCGACCGCCAGGACTGGCTGCGCGTCAACCGCGCCCGCGCCCGGATCAAGGTCCTCATCGACAAGATCGGGATCGACGCCTTCCGCGAGCAGGTCGAGGAGGAGCTGCAGGGCGACTGGGTCGAGGAGCGCGTCTTCGACGACGTCGAGCGCCTGCGCTACGACGACGACGAGGAGGCCAAGGCGCCGCCGAAGCCGCCGCAGGCCGCCTCGCCCAACGGCGACCGGACCGAGTTCGAGCGCTTCCTCGAAGGCAACGTCCAGGCCCAGCGCCAGGAGGGCTTCTCCACGGTCGAGGTGAAGATCACCCGCGGCGATCTGACCCCGGAGCAGTTCCGCGGCCTAGCGGAGATCATGCGCGAGCACACCGGCGGCTACGCCCGCAGCACCGTGCAGCAGAACTTCGTCCTGCGCTGGGTCCGCGACGAGTCCCTCTACGACGTCTGGCAGAAGCTGGCCGCGCTCGACCTGGCTGAGGCCGGCGCCCGCGAGATCACCGACGTCGTCAGCTGCCCCGGCACCGACAGCTGCAAACTCGGAATCGCCAGCTCGATGGGCCTCAACCGGGCGGTCAAAGAGCGGGTCGAGGCGATGGACATCACCGATTCGCTGACGAAGAAGATCCACATCAAGATGAGCGGCTGCCCCAACGGCTGCAGCCAGCACCACATCGCCAACATCGGCTTCTACGGCGCCTCGCTGAAGGTCGGCGAGCGCCAGCTCCCGGCCTACATCCCGCACATCGGCGGTAACTACGAGGGCGGCGAGGTCATTTTCGGCACGCGCCTGAAGTCGCGGCTGCCGGCCAAACGGGTGCCGGAGGCGGTCGAGCGTTGGATCAAGCTCTATGAGTCCGAGCGCGAGGGGGGCGAGGAGTTCAACGCCTTCGCCGAGCGGACCGGGGCGGAGAGCTTCGAAGCGGCCGTCAAGGACCTGACGATGCCGATCGAGTTCAGCCTGGAGACGATGCAGCAGTTCATCGACTGGAACCGCTCCAGCCCGTACAAAGTCGAGCGCGGCGAGGGGGAGTGCGCGATCTAACTCGCGCCACAGAGCGATGAAGCCACCGCCAGTCACTCTCTCCGGCACCGTGCCGACAATCACCGACCTCGACCACGAGGCGATCGCCGACGAGCTCGAGGGCCGCACCGCGCAGCAGGCGCTGGAGTGGATGTTCGAGACCTTCGGGCCCGACCACTACGTCGCCTGCTCGTTCCAGAAAACGAGCTCGGTGACCGCGCATATGGCGAGCCAGCTCAACCCCGAGGCGCGCTTCTTCTACCTCGACACCGACGTCCTCTTCCCGGAGACCTACGAGACCCGCGACCGGCTGGCCGAGACACTGGGGATCGAGTTCGATCGCTTCCACAATCTGACCCTCGCCGAGCAGGCCGCCGAGTACGGCGACGAGCTCTGGAAGAGCGACCCCGATAGCTGCTGTGGCCTGCGCAAGGTGGAGCCGATGCGGCGGGCGCTTTCTTCCGTAGACTGCTGGGTCGCCGGCGTTCGGCGCGGAGATTCCAGCAGTCGTTCCAAGACGCCGAAGTTCGGCTGGGACAAGAAATTCAACCTCTGGAAGCTGAACCCGCTCGCGGACTGGTCCGAGCGCGACATCTGGAACTACATCCGTGAGCACCATCTCCCTTACAACCCCCTCCACGATCACGGCTACCCGTCGATCGGCTGCACCCACTGCACGCAGCCGGTCGGGCCCGGCGGCTCGCCCCGGGACGGCCGCTGGGCGGGCGTCGCAAAGACGGAGTGCGGGATCAACTAGCGGCTGGGCGGAAGCACTGGAAGCGACCGCGCCCGTCGGCCGTTCATACCGGTGATCGTCCAATGTTGAAGACCCAGCGCTGATGGAGGAGACCACCACCGTGCGGACGGCCGCGATCGAGCTGTCGGACCTCGACACCCTCGAGGCCGAGTCGATCCACATCATCCGCGAAGTCGCGGCTGAATTCGAGCACCCGGTGATGCTCTTCTCGGGCGGCAAGGACTCGGTGCTGATGCTGCACCTGGCGCGCAAGGCGTTCGCGCCGGCGCCGGTCCCGTTCCCGATCATGCACGTCGACACCGGGCACAACTTCCCCGAGGTGATCGAGTTCCGCGACCGCACGGTGGCCGAGCTGGGACTGCGGCTGGAGGTGGCCTCGGTGCAGGAGCAGATCGACGCCGGCCGGATCAAGGTCGGCCACCCGCTGGAAAGCCGCAACCGCCACCAGACCGTCTCGCTGCTGGAGGGGATCAAGAACGGCGGCTTCGACGCGGTCTTCGGCGGCGGTCGCCGCGACGAGGACAAGGCGCGGGCGAAGGAGCGGGTGCTCTCCTTCCGCGACCGCTTCGGGCAGTGGGACCCGAAGAACCAGCGCCCGGAGCTGTGGCGCCTCTACAACGGCCGCCACCAGAAGGGCGAGCACATCCGCGTCTTCCCGATCTCCGACTGGACCGAGCTCGACGTCTGGCGCTACCTGGCGCGCGAGCAGGTCGACCTGCCGTCGATCTACTTCGCCCACGAGCGCGAGGTGGTCGAGGTCGAGGGGTTGCTGATGGCCGTCAACGAGTTCTTCCCCCTGCCCGAGGGGGCCGAGGTGGCGCGGCAGATGGTCCGCTACCGGACCGTCGGCGACGCGACCAGCACCGGCGCTGTCGAGTCCACCGCGACCGACTACGAGGCCGTGATCGCCGAGACCGCGATCTCGCGGATCACCGAGCGCGGCGCCACCCGCGGCGACGACCGCTTCTCCGAAGCGGCGATGGAGGATCGCAAGAAGGAGGGCTACTTCTAGTGGCTCCTCCAGCGAGTCCCGTCACCGATTCGGCGGCTGCAAATCTTCGCCGGCCTTTGTCCTCGGTCGGCCAAATACCAACCGGTATTAGGCCTCCCTGCGTCCGCGGCCAGCTCGATTTTCGCTCGCCGAATCGGCAACGGGATCACTGGAGGAGCCACTCGTGAACCAGCTGCTGCGGATCGCCACCGCCGGCTCAGTCGACGACGGCAAGTCGACCCTGATCGGGCGCCTCCTGCACGACACCAAATCGATCTTCGAAGACCAGCTGAGCGCGATCGAGCAGACCTCGGTCAAGCGCGGCGACGAGCAGACCGACCTGGCGCTGCTGACGGACGGCCTGCGGGCCGAGCGCGAGCAGGGGATCACGATCGACGTCGCCCACCGCTACTTCGCCACTCCCAAGCGCAAGTTCGTGATCGCCGACACCCCCGGTCACATCCAGTACACGCGCAACATGGTCACCGGCGCCTCGACGGCCAGCCTGGCGCTGCTGCTGGTCGATGCCCGCAAAGGCGTGCTCGAACAGACCCGCCGCCACGCCCTCCTCTCCTCGCTGCTGCGGGTGCCCCACCTGGTCCTCTGCGTGAACAAAATGGACCTCGTCGACTACGACCAGGAGGTCTACGAGGAAATCCGCCACGACTTCACCACCTTCGCCGCCAAGCTCGAGATCACCGATCTCGATTTCGTCCCGATCTCGGCTCTGGAGGGCGACAACGTGGTCGAGCGCTCGGCCAACATGCCCTGGTTCGACGGGCAGCCGCTGCTGGGCCAGCTCGAGGACGTCCACATCGCCTCCGATCGCAACCTGGTCGACAACCGCTTTCCCGTGCAGTACGTGATCCGCCCGCAGTCCTCCGAGCACCGCGACTACCGCGGCTTCTCCGGCTCGGTCGTCGGCGGCATCTTCAAGCAGGGCGACGAGGTGATGGCCCTGCCCTCGCGCAGGACCTCGACGATCGCCCAGATCGACACCCCCGACGGCGCCGTCGAGCAGGCCTTCCCGCCGATGGCGGTGACGATGCTGCTCGACGACGACCTCGACATCTCCCGCGGCGACATGATCTGCCGGCCCTCCAACCAGCCGACCGCCAACAGCCGTTTCGAGGCGATGATCTGCTGGTTCGACGAGACCTCCTCGCTGCGCACCGGGGCGCCGTACCAGCTCAAGCACACGACCCGCTGGATCGCCGCCGAAGTCGAGACGCTGCGCTACGAGCTCAACGTCGACACCCTGCACCGCGACCTCGGGGCGGAGACGCTCGAGGTCAACGACATCGGCCGGGTCTCGATCCACGCCACCTCGCCGCTCTTCTTCGACGAGTACCGACTCAACCGCACCACCGGCAGCTTCATCCTCGTCGACCCGGCGACGAACCTCACCGTGGCGGCGGGGATGATCATCGGCGCCGGCGGCGAGCCGGCGGCCGTCGCCACCGAGTCGGTCGTCGCCGAGAACATCACCTTCCACCCCAGCAGCCTCTCCCGCGAGGAACGCCGCGAGGCCCTGGGGACGACCGGCGCGACGATCTGGATGACCGGCCTCTCCGGCTCCGGCAAGTCGACGATCGCCGCCGCGCTCGAGCACACCCTGGTCAGCGGCGGCCGCAACGCCTACATGCTCGACGGCGACAACCTCCGCCACGGGCTCAACGCCGACCTCGGTTTCAGCGAGGAGGACCGGGCCGAGAACGTGCGCCGGGTCGGGGAGGTCTCGAAGCTGTTGGCCGAATCCGGCGTGGTCGCGATCGCCTCCCTGGTCAGCCCGTTCCGGGATGCGCGCGACAAGGTCCGCGCCGCCCATGAGGCAGCCGGCATTCCCTTCTACGAGGTCTTCGTCGACACGCCGCTGGAGGAGTGCGAACGGCGCGACCCGAAGGGGCTCTACGCGAAGGCGCGGGCAGGCGAGATCACCGACCTGACCGGGGTTGGGAGCCCTTACGAGGCGCCGGAGCGCCCGGAGTTGACGACGGATCCGGATCTGGAGAGCGCTGTGCGCCAGGTCCTCGCTCTGCTGGGCTAGGGCTTGCGAACGATTACCGTGCGGCCGTCGGAGAGTTGGTAGACCGTCCCGATCGGCTCGCCTCGGCCGACGACTTTCTCGTTCGGCTTCAGCTCCACCTCTTTGATCTTTTGGTCTTTGTCGGCGACGACCGCATCGGCCGGCCGCGTCTTCTCGGTGCTCGCCTTGCCGGTGATCGCCTCGGTGAGGTCGAGGGAGGAGAGGGCGGCGAGGAGGAAGGCGACGGAGAGGACGATGCCGAGGTCGAAGAGGTTGACGAGGCCGTCGAGCGGGTCGCCGGCGCGGTCGTCGCGGCTGCGGGCGCGCGGGGTGACCTTCATGGCGCGACCGCCCAGTGGCTGTGGGGGAGCGGGTGGCCGTTGCCCGCGGGGGCGGTGAGGCTGGCGGCGACGTACTCGACGTCGGAGTAGTCCTGGGCGTAGAGGCGGTCGCGGACGAGGGAGATCGCGAAGGCGAAAGCGCCGATCATCAGGCCTGCGACGGTGACGCTGAAGGCGACCCGGAGGTTCTCGGTCAGGGTGGCGACGTCGCCGTCGGCGAGGCCGGCGAGGGCCGGGGAGAGCGGGATCAGGGTGCCCATCAGGCCCAGGGCCGGGCCCATGCGGACGAGGATTCGGGTGCGCTCGAGGCGGCGCAGCGAGAGGTAGTCGTACTCGGCCAGGCGCTTGGCGAGCCGGGCCTCGGAGTGGGGTCGAGCGCATTGCTCGACGATGCCGGCGAGCGCGTCCTCCATCTGCCGGTTCCAGGCGAAGGGCAGCAGCGCCGCCAGCGCCTCGTCGGGCATCCCGGCGGCAAGCCGGCCGCGGCACTCCTCGACCGCGCGCTCCAGGCCCCAGAGGCTGCGCTGGCGACGGCGGCGCACCTCCACCAGCAGCGAGCCGGCTTCGACGACGACGATCGCCAGTGCCGCCACGGTGAGGACCAGGACCGGCACCAGCAGCGCCTCGGAGACGTCGAACAGCAGCTGCTCGATCACGACGCCGACTCTCCAGGCGCTTTTGTAGCCCAGAGGGCGACAAAAGTAGTCCGGCCTCTCATCGGAGCAGGTTCCTGGTCTCGATCAGGGCACCGGCTCCGAACAGGCCGAGGGTGGCGAGCAGGCCCCAGGCGGCGCCGGGGATGCCGCTGCCGTCGCCGTCGCCCTCGAGCTGTCCGCTGCGCGCCCCAGCCTGCTTCGGCTTCGCGGAGGGCGGAGTGTCGACAGTGGCGCTGACGAGTTCGCCGACCACGCGCTCACCGGTGGCGGATCCCTGCTCGGCCTGAGGGGTGGGGCGATCGGCTGTGCCCCGTCGGACACACCGCCTGCGGCCGTGTTGAGTGTCCGACGGGGCACAGCCGATCGCCCTCTCGGCTGGGTCGAGAGGGTTGGGATCTGGGGCATCGCCGCCTCCTGCCCCGGGCGGACCGGCGGCACCGTGGTTGGGGGCAGTGGCGCTGACGTCGCGGCCGCCTCCCTTACGGTCTGGGCCAGCAATCGGCGCTCCGACCTGGATCGTCACCACGGCTGAAGCGCCGGTGTCGTCGCCTTCGCTGGTGACGCCGACGACGACGTCGTAGCTGCCGCGCTCGGCGAAGCTGTGAGTTGCTTCCGGGCTGGTGGTGGAGGCGCCGTCGTCGAAGTACCAGGAGTAGGTGAGCTGCTCGCCGGCTCCGGCTCCCTCGACGATCACGCTGAAGTTGACCGGTTTGCCGGGGCGGGTTCGCAGGGCTGAGGCTCGGGCCCGCACCTGCAGGCGCGAGCCCTTGTGGAGGACGATGGCGATGCCCTGCGGGGCCTCGAAGCTGTCCTCGGCGTTGAGGTCTTCCGGGCCCGCGCTGGGTCGCAGGAAGCCGGTGGCGGTGGCGGTCGCGTAGACGAGTGGCGAGCCTGCGGCGAAGGCGTCCGGGTCGAGTGCCTGGTGGCGGCTCAGCGATACCGCGCCGCCTGCCGGGCGCTGGACCTCGAGATAGGAGAAGCCATAGGGGTCGGCGCCGGCTGCGTCGAGAATCGCCGCCAGGGAGAAGCCGCTGACCGTCGCGGTGCTCTCGCCGCTGGAGGAGCGCAGCACGTAGGAGCCGCTGGCGTCCTCCGAGCCGGCCAACGCGGCGAGGGCAAGCGCCTGCTGGGCGCCTCCGGGGGAGACCACCGTCACCTGGGCGGCGTCGGCGCGGGCGGCGGTCGCCCAGGGCGCGGCCAGCGACGCCAGGACCGCCAGCGCGGAGGCGGCGGCGAGCGCCGTGATCAGCCCGCGGTCGTGAAGGAGACCGTGGCGCATCCGAAGTCGGTGCCGGGGGCGTAGAAGCCGGCGAAGGTCGAGGTGGCGGTGCCGGAGGGAATCGCTCCCGGCACCCGTTCGTAGGTGAAGCTGTGGCCGCTGGCGCTGATCGCGGTGGCGCGGGAGAGATCGAGGTTGATCAGCACCTGCCGCTGCGGCGCCCCGCCCGACTCGGCGATCGAGAAGATCGCCCGCGATTTGGCGCCGGCGATCTCGATTTCCGGTTCGGCGGTCGTGAGATCGATCCCGTGACCGCTGTAGAGGAAGCGGACGGCGCCGCCGAAGCGGACCAGGGCGCTGTCGTCGGCGGGGTCCGCCGGGTTGGCGCCGGCGTCGTGCCAGCCCCCGGCCGCGAAGGGGAAGTGGAAGCCGTAGCTGAGCGCCGCCGAGGCGCCGGACAGCAGCACCGGCGGGTCGGCCGTGGCGCCGCCGGAGACGCTCGTCCCCTCGCCGGTGCCGATGTAGCGGATGAAGGACTCGCGCACCTGCCAGTCGATCGAGGCGGCGACGACGTCGGTCGCGCTTAGCGGGCGCGGCGCCGGCACCAGCGGCTCCTCCGGGGCGGGACCGGCGCCGCTGGGCAGTGGGCAGGCGGTCGATTTCCGGGCTGCCTCGCCGGGGGAGGAGGGACTACCGCCGGCCGCGCCGCCACCGCCGCCGCGGGTCAGACCGGCGAGATCGGAGGCGAGGGTGCCGAAGCGCCGCGGGGCCAGCGCGTCCAGGCCCAGCCTGGCGGCGAGCGTACGGGCGCCGCCGCGGGTCAGCTTCAGGCGCAGGCCGTCGAGACGCACGCTGCCCGTCGCCGCGTCTATCTCTCGCCTGCCGCCGGGGAGAACCTTGAAGAGGTCGATCTCCTCGCCGCCGAGCTCGGCCTCGACCAGCGAGCGATCGCCGAGCAGCAGCCTGAGCTTGGTCAGGCGCGCCCTGCCGCCGTCGGCGCTGGTCAGCGAGATGCCGCCGCGGTGGCGCAGCAGGGTCGTGCTCGAGCCGGCAAGCCCGGCGGCGACCGGCAGGGAGACCCTGCGGCCGCCGCCGCTCCCGGGTTTGATCGGGGTGATGCGAACGCCCTGCTCACGCAGGGCGTTCGCCGCCGGGCCGTCCAGCGTCAGCTTCGTCTCCCCGTCGGCGCCGAGCGCCTGCGCGGGGAGGGCGATGGCGGCGGCGGCGATCGCCACCGTCGCGAAACCGCCGAGCCGGCTGGTCGGCCTCCGCCTCATTCGGTTTCCACCGAGATCGTCACCGGGTCCAGCTCCTGCCCCGCCGGGTAGGTGGAGCCGAAGGCGGCGGCTCCAGCGGCGGTCAGTTTCGCCGGGACGGCGCTCCAGGTGATCGTCTTCCCGCCCGCCGAGTAGGTCGGCGTGACGGCGCTGGCGTCGAGCGTCGCGAACTCGACGTCGGCGGTCGGCACGGCCGGCTGGTCGGTGCAGCTCATGCCTGCCGGGGTGTCGATGTCGTAGACGGAGTCGAGCGCGATCGACGAGTCGGCCCCGTCGATCGTCAGCTCGAGGTTCGAGAGCTTGACTTCGATGATGCAGTGGCCGGGCTTGGCGAAGACGACGTTGCCCTGCGTCTGCACCGTCATCCTGTCGGTGGCGCCGCCGAGGCCCTTTTCATAGCTGCCGCCGGCGTTCGGGAAGCTGAAGAACGATCCCGCTTCGGTCAGCGTCCCGGTCGAGGTCGCGCCTTCGCCGGTGCTGATCGTGCCGATCGACGAGGGCGGTCCCTGCTGGCCGAGGACGTAGGCGCGCCAGCTCGCCAGCACGCCCCAGTCGGCGTCGCCGCCGACGATCGCCTTGGCGGCGGCGTGAGACGGTTTCGGAGCCTCCGGATCCTTCGGCCCCGGCGTGATCGGGGCTGCGGGAATGCTGGTAGTGGTCCGCGCCTGCAGCCAGACCATGCCGACGCCCTTCTTGACCAGGGTGCTGTCCGAGGCCGAGCTTCTGCTTGAGGAGGGTCGCCGCCGCGGTGGTGAGCTGCAGCTTGCCGTCCCTGAGGACCGCCGAGTCGCCGCTGAGGACCGGCGTCGCGCCGAGCTTGAAGACGGGGATCTCGGCGTCGCCGAGCTTGCCGACCAGGGTGCCCGCCCCGAGGTCGAAGCGAATCGCGGTCAGCGCCAGCGAGCGTTTGCCGCGCTTGAAGCTGAGGCTGCCGGCGCTGGTCGCCGCCGGCTGCGCCCCGGTCGTCAGCTCGAGGATCGGCAGGTTCAGCCTGCCTCCCTGGCCGCTGACGCCGGGGCCGGCGGCGAGCTTCACGCCCTGGCCGCTGAGGGTGCGCCCTTTGCTGTGGTTGGCGGCGACGATCGTCGCCTCGCCCTGGCCGCTGGCGGCGCTGGCCGGACCCGCCAGGGCGGCGGTCATCGCGGCGGTGGCGCTGAGGGCGAGCAGGCTGGCCGCCAGCCTGCTCCTTCTCGCTTCGTTCGAACTCATTCTCGAAAGGTCTCCTTGTTTCTCTGCGCACGAGGTGCGTTGGACTCGACGGTAGCCTTGAATTAGGGCACCCTAATAAATCCACACTAACAAAGTAGGAATTAGGGTGTCCTAATGCCTCCCTCGGAGAGCCAGGCGACGTGCAGGGCGGTGCGCGCGTCGTGCGCGGTCAGGCGCGCGTCGGCGCCCCAGACCTGGGCCAGGCGCTCGCTGCTCAGAACCTCTTCGGCGCTGCCGGCCGCGACCGTGCGCCCGGCCGAGACGGCCACCACGCTGTCGGCGATCGCCGCCGCGAGGGCGAGGTCGTGGACGACCAGCAGCACCGCCAGGCCTTCGTCGACGAGGTCGCGGAGCAGGCCGGCGACGCCGATCGTGGCGCCGAGGTCGAGCTGTGAGGTCGGCTCGTCGGCGATCAGCACCGGCGCCTCCTGGGCCAGCCCGATCGCGATCTGGACCCGCTGCAGCTCGCCCCCCGAGAGGGTCGTCAGCGCCCGCTCGGCGAACTGGCTGACGCGGGCCCGCTCCAGCGCTCGCTCGATTCCCGCCTGGTCCTCGGCGGTCAGCCGGCGCAGCGGGCGCAACCGCGCGGAGCGGCCGATCGTCACCGCTTCGCGGACGCTGACGCCGGCCGGCACCGGCATCCGCTGCGGCACGAAGGCGCGCAGCTCGGCCAGCTCGCGCCCCCGCATCGCGCTCACCTCGCGCCCGGCCCAGCGAGCGCTGCCCGCGGCCATCCGCTGCAGCCCCGAGACGGCCCGCACCAGCGTCGACTTCCCCGCCCCGTTGGGCCCGACCACCGCGACCAGCTCACCAGCTTTCAGACTGAGGTCGGCCCCTCGCAGGATCGGCGTTCCCGCGATCTCCACCTCGATCCCGCGTGCCTCGAGCAGCTGAGCCGGAGGAGGGGGTCCCTCCGGCGGGCCTCCAGCAACGCCCATAGGGCCGTGCGCCCGACGGAGGGACCCCCTCCTCCGGCCCTTTTCCTCGGAGGTCACGGTCAGACCGCCTTCCGCAGGAGCCAGAGGAACAGGGGCACGCCGAGGAGGACCATGAAGGGGCCGACGGGCATCTCGATTGGGGCGCGCAGGGTGCGGGCCAGGGTGTCGCCGGCGGCGAGCAGGGCGGCGCCGCCGAGCGCCGAGGCGGGGACGACGAAGGTGTGGCTGGAGGTGCCGCCCGGCCATCCGCACGACGTGGGGGACGACCAGGCCGAGGAAGCCGAGCAGGCCGGCGATCGCCGCCGAGGCGGCCGCCAGCAGCGCCGCCGCGATCCCGGCCCCGAGCCGGATCAGCTGCGGGCGCGAGCCGAGCGAGGCGGCGACGTCGTCGCCGAGGGCGAGGCGGTCGAGCGGCCGGATCAGGCAGGCGGCGACGAGGAAGCCGACCGCGAAGTAGGGCCAGATCGTCTCCATCTCCTGCCAGCCGCTGGAGGTGAGGCCGCCGGCGATGAAGAAGATCGCCGAGGGCGCCCGCTCCGGGTAGGCGGCCAGCAGCCCCGTGGTCCCCGCCGTGAACAGCGAGAGCATCGCGATCCCGGCCAGGATCACCTTGCCGGTGCTGCCGCGGTTGCGGCCCGACCAGGCGAAGGCGAAGACCAGGGTCGCCGCCAGCAGGCCGAAGAAGAGCGCGCCGACCGGCAGCAGCGCGATCGAGCCGGGGAAGAGGATGATGATCAGGATCGCCCCGAAGCCGGCGCCGCCGGTGACCCCGATCACGTCGGGCGAGGCGAGCGGGTTGGCCAGCGCTCCCTGCAGGATCGCCCCGGCGATGCCGAGCGCGGCGCCGACGATCAGCGCCTCGACCGTGCGCGGCAGCCGCAGCGCCTCGACGATCTGCTGGTCGGTGCCGCCGCCGCCCTTGCCGAGCAGGATGTCGATCACCTCGGCGGCCGGCACCTTGACCGCGCCCAGCGCCAGCGAGGCGATCGTGGCGAGGGCGAGGGCGACGAGCAGCGCCGCGAAGACCAGGGTCCGGCGCGCCAAACCGGTCAGTTCTGCAGGTAGATCGCGACGGACCTTGCGGATCGTGCGGGCGATGTCGGTGCCGGCCTGCAGCAGCGAGTTGTCGACCGAGACGTAGACCCGGCCGGTCCGGGCCGCCGTGGTGCTGGCCCAGGCAGGGTTGGCCCGCAGGTACTCGGTCAGGCTGGGGATGTCGTCGGCATTGGCGTGGGGGACGGCGATGATGACGTCCGGGTTTTCGGCGACCACGACTTCGTCGGAGATCCGCTCGAAGCCCGAGCTGGACTCGACGCCGCCGGTCAGCAGCCTGCCGCCGGCCTTGGTGACGATGTCGCCGCCCCAGCTGTTGGGCAGGAAGGTGAAGGGGGTGCGGCCGACGCCGAGGATCAGCATCACCTTCGGGTGCCTGCGGATCCCGGTGTTGGCGGCTTCGACCTGCTTGCGCATCGACTGCAGGAGGTCGCGGGCGTAGTGCTTGCGGCCGACGATCGTGCCGATCTTGAAGGTGTCGGCGAAGGCGCCGTCGATCGAGCGCGGGTCGTGGAGGACGACGTCGATTCCCAGGCTCCCCATCGCCTGGTTCCCTTTCGCCCAGGTCTTGGAGGAGAAGACGAGGTCGGGGTCCAGCGAGGCGAGCTGCTCGAGGTTGGGCCCGTTGGGGTGGGAGAGCGGCAGCTTCGGGACGCCCTTCAGCTTCGGCGAGAAGCGTTCGTTGCCGCCCAGCGTCTCGCCGATCGCCGACCGGGGTGACGCCGAGCTTGGCCAGGGTGTTGGCGGCGAACGGGGTCAGGGCGACGATCCGCTGCGGCGGCGCCGCCTGGCTCGCGGCCGGCAGGCAGAGCGCGACCGCGAGCGCCAGCAGCGCCGCCCCGGCGCCCCTTGCCCGCGGCCGGCGGGGAAGGCCCCAGCTCACGCCGGCACCCTCGCGTCGATCACGTCGTAGTTGCGGACCTCGCTGCCGTGGGCGAGCTCGCCGTCGGCGTGGCGGTGGCTCATCTTGAAGAGGTCGCTGTTGACCCAGGCCTTGAACGCCTCGTCGCTCTGCCAGCGGCTGAGCACGACGTACTCGCCGTCGCGGTCGCGCCGCAGCAGCTCGAAGCTGGCGAAGCCCTCGGCTTTGTGGACGTGGCTCTCCCGCTCCAGGAACGCGCGCTCGAAGGCCTCCCGCCTCTCCTCATGCACGTGGACGACGTTCATCACCAGATACAAGGGCCCGCTCCTTTGAAGATGGAGGGCGCCCGACGTCCCCATCGGCCGTGGAGCTTAGGACACCCTAATTAGGTTGACCTAACTTAGGGTACCCGAATAGGGAAAAGCTGGATCTACGGCCGAGCCGGGACCCGCGGCTGTCCGAGTCCGTAGGTCTCGTAGGCGCCGAACTCGGCGAAGGTCTTGTGGGTCGGCCCGTGGTAGTCGGAGGAGCCGGTCGGGACGAGCTCGAGCTCCTCGCAGAGCTCGAGCAGGTGCGCGGTCTGCTCCTTGCTGTGGCTCGGGTAGAAGGTCTCGACCCCGTCGGCGCCGAGCGAGCGGATCAGCTCCTCGACCTTCTCGGGCTCGGAGACGTCCCAGTAGGGGTGGGCGATCACGGCGGCGCCGCCGGCCTCGCGGATCAGCGCGATCGCCTGCTCGGCGCTGGGCCAGCGGCGCGGCACGAAGGCCTTGGCGCCGGGCACCAGGTACTCCTCGAAGAAGGGGCCGAGGTCGCCGGTCGCGCCCGCCGCCCGGGCGATGTGGGGACGGCCGATCGAGTCGGCGGCGCCGGCCTCGCGGATCGCGTCGTCGAGGGTAAGGTCGAAGCCCTCGCGCCGCAGGTTCTCGACGATCTCCCCGGCCCTGTCGCGGCGCTCCTGCTGGGCGCGCTCGCAGGCCGGCCCGATCCTCTCCAGGTCGACCCAGTAGCCGCAGATGTGCAGGTCTTCGGCGTACTCGTGCACGCAGGACATCTCGATCGCGGGCACCAAATCGATTCCAACCCGCCGCGCCGCCTCCGCGGCCGCTGGCACGCCGGCGACGGCGTCGTGGTCGGTCAGCGCCAGCGTGGTGACGCCGGCCTTGGCAGCTTCCGCGACGACCTCAGCCGGCGCCAGCTGCCCGTCCGAGACCGTCGAATGGCTCTGCAGCTCGATCAACATGACGGCGCAGCCTAGCTCTGCCCGGTGGTGGGTCGCGCGCCCCCTCCCCAGACACTCAACAGCGAGCCATAGCGAGCTGTGTCTGGGGAGGGGGCGCGCGACCCACCACCCCGCCCACAAATAAACTGCGCCGCCGTGTTCGAGAAGGTGCTGATAGCCAATCGCGGCGAGATCGCCATTCGCGTCGCCCGGACGCTGAAGGAGATGGGGATCGTCTCCGTCGCGGTCTACTCCGAGATCGACCGCGACGCCCCCCACGTGAGAGAGGCGGACGAGGCGTTCCTGATCGGCCCCGCGGTCCCGGCGGAGAGCTACCTGAACATCGCCAAGATCATCGAGACGGCGCAGGAGGCCGGGGCGGAGGCGATCCATCCCGGCTACGGCTTCCTCGCCGAGAACGCCGACTTCGCCCGCGCCTGCGCCGACGCCGGCCTCGTCTTCATCGGTCCGCCGCCGGAGGCGATCGAAGCGATGGGCTCGAAGACCAAGGCGCGCGAGATCATGGCCGAGGCCGGGGTGCCGATCGTGCCCGGGGCGACCGAGCCGGCGGTGGACGTGGAGGCCGCCCGCAAGCAGGCCGAGGAAGCCGGCTACCCGGTCGCCTGCAAGGCGGCTGGAGGTGGCGGCGGCAAGGGCTTCCGGGTGGCGATGACCCCGGAGGAGCTCGAGGCGGCCTTCGACGGCGCCGCCCGCGAAGGCGAGAAGTTCTTCTCCGACGACCGCGTCTACGTCGAGCGCTACCTCGAGGACCCGCGCCACGTCGAGGTCCAGGTCCTGGCCGACTCGCAGGGCAGCGTGATCCACCTCGGCGAGCGCGACTGCTCGATCCAGCGCCGTCACCAGAAGGTGATCGAGGAGGCCCCGGGGCCTCACGTCGACGCCGAGATGCGGGCGCGGATCGGCAAGATCGCCACCGACGCGGCCGCCGCCGTCGGCTATCGCGGCGCCGGCACGGTCGAGGGCATGCAGGTCGGCGACGAGTACTTCTTCCTCGAGATGAACACGCGGGTCCAGGTCGAGCACTGCGTGACCGAGATGGTCTGCGGCGTCGACATCGTCCGCGAGCAGGTCCTGGTCGCCGCCGGCGAGGCGCTCTCGGTCGCCCAGGAGGACGTCGAGCTGCGTGGGCACGCGATCGAGTGCCGGATCAACGCCGAGGCCGCGCACAAGAAATTCGCCCCCGCCCCAGGAGCGATCACCACCTACCGCGAGCCAGCCGGGCCGGGCGTCCGCGTCGACTCCGGCGTCGAAGCCGGCTCCGAGGTGACGCCGATGTACGACCCGATGGTGGCCAAGCTGATCGTTTGGGACGTCGACCGCGAGAAAGCGACGCGGCGGATGCTGCGGGCCCTGGACGAGTACGAGGTCGGCGGCCTGACCACGTTGATCCCCTTCCACAAGGCGATCCTGGCGACCGAGCAGTGGGCGCGGGGGGAGACCTGCCGCGAGCTGATGGAGGACCGCGAGTGGCTCAAGTCGACCGCACCCGCGGAGGTCGCCGCCCCCGAGGCCGCGGACGGCGCTGAACTGGTCAGCCGCGACTACAAGGTCGAGGTCTCCGGCAAGCTCTTCGACGTCAAGGTGATCGGCGAGGCTGGAGCCGGCGGCGGGGCCGCTCCCGCGGCGGCCGGCAGGAAGCCGCCGAAACGCGAGCGCAAGGCGGGTGGCGGCGCCAGCGCCTCGAGCGAGTCCCTGCCGTCACCGCTCCAGGGCACCGTCTTCAAGGTCGCCGTCGAGCCGGGCGCCGAGGTCGCCGAGGGCGACCTGATCTGCGTGATCGAGGCGATGAAGATGGAGAACGAGATCGCCGCCCACCGCGCCGGCAAGGTCACCTCCCTCAACGTCGAGGTAGGCGCCGCCGTCAACTCCGGCGACGTCCTAGCCGTCATCGAGTAATAACAGCTGCACCTAGCCACCATCGAGTAAGTAGCCACCGCAGGCCTGTGCAGGGTGTCGGGGGAGGGCCCTCCCGACACTCCCCGCTTTTGTCGGGAGGGCCCTCCCGACACCCTTACCGCCCCGCTTTAGATCCTTTTTCGTGGTGCTTCTTTTCTTCCCGTTCCTTCTGTTCCTGACGTTCTTCTTCGCGCCGTTGCTTGTCGACCTTGCGCTGCTGTTCGCGGGTCAACGGGAATTTCGGGGCGACTTCCTGGCAGGTGCGGCCGATGCAGGTCTCGAGGCGGATCAGCTGGCTGTGGAGGAAGGCGCGGATCGGGCCGAAGTTCTTGTCGCGGATCTTGTTGTTGAGCTCATACGGATCCTTGGTGATGTCGTAGAGCTCTTTCTCGCCGTCGGGCCACTCGATGTACTTGTAGGGGCCGAGGCGGATTCCCTCGTAGTCCTTGGGCGGGGCCACGATCGAGGCGCTGGCCTGGTTGGACCGCGAGTTGACGCTGTCGCCCCCCCCGGCCACGCCTTGCGCCAGAGGCGTCGGGGTCGCCGCCGGGCCACCGCCGTTCTCTTCCACGTCCGCGGTCTCGACGAAGGACTCGAAGAGGAGCGGCCGCCTGGTGCGCAGTTCGGGGTCGAGCAGGTAGGGGACAAGCGAGCGCCCGTCGATGCTTTTGTCGGCTTCGACGCCGGCCAGCTCGAGGATCGTCGGGGCGACGTCGAGGTTGGAGGCCAGCTCGCCGGTCGAGGTGCCGGGCTTGATCCCCGGTCCCCGCATCAGGAACGGCAGGTGGGTTGATGGCTCGTAGGCGAGGAACTTGCCGCCGGTCAGCCGGTGCTCGCCGTAGAAGAAGCCGTTGTCGGAGGTGAAGATGATGTAGGTGTTGCGCAGCCGGTGCATGGCGCCCAGGGTGTTGACGACCTGCTGCACGCCCTCGTCGATTGCCCGCAGGGAGGCGAGGGCGTTCTGGTAGTAGACGCGGTAGGTGTGGGTCTCGGTCGGGGAGAGGTAGGAGGCTTCGCGGATGAAGCGCGGCTTGTCGTTGACGTTGCCCTCGTTGAACCCTTCCGAGGGGCCGTGGGGGTAGGGGGCGCCGGCGAAGATTTCGTAGTGCCGGGTCGCGGGCTCGGGCCCCGCGGGTCGCCTGAAGTCGCCATGCGGCGCGGTGTAGTCGAGCTGCAGGTCGAAGGGCTGGGTTTCCGCCGTCCCCAGCATCTCTTCGCTGGCGATGCGGGTGAGGACGTCGGTCTCGTACAGGCAGGGGAGGCCGTTGAGCGGGGCGAAGGGGCAGCCGAAGTCGTCCCTGACCCCGTATTCGCGCGTCTCCCAGCTGCCGGAGTCGCCGAAGGGGCCGTCGATCGAGCCGTTGTCGTTGAGCGTGTAGCCGTAGAAGTAGTGGTCGGTGTCGGCCTTGAGGACGGTGTGCCAGGCGGTCCAGCCGGGCGGCACGTTCTGGCCGTTGTCGTACGGTTCGTCGCCGTAGCCGTTGAGGAACTTGCCGATGTGGATCGTGCGGTAGCCGGCACCCTGCAGCCAGGTGGCGACGTTGTGGCTGTAGGCCTGGCGGTTGGCGAAGCCGGTGAAGCCGCCGTTTGGCGGGACGTTGCCGCGGACGTTGTGGTTGTGGGCGTAGCGCCCGGTGAGCAGGCTGACCCGCGAAGGACAGCAGAGCGGGTAGGAGACGTAATAGCGGTTGAAGGCGATTCCTTTGGCGCCGATCGAGGCGAGGGTGTTGGGCATCACCGCGGCGCCGGTCGGGGCGTAGGTGGCGTAGAGCTGGTCCAGCGTCTGGTCGTCGGTCTGGATCACGACGAAGTTCGGTTTCTGCCCGGCCGGGAGCAGGGTGTTCTGCCGCTTCGCGGCGCTCGCCACCGGCGAGGCGGCGTCGGCGCTCTCCTGGTCGACGGCGAAGAGCAGCGCGGCCAGCAGGGCCAGCACGCTCGCGGCGAGGGCAAGCCGCGCGCCGAGGAGGGCGCGCATCTGAGTCTTGGGGTGCGCGAACCTATTCATAGGAGACGACTAGGGGTCGAAACCGGCGCCTCTCGCCGGAGTTGCGCCTGAACGCTAGAAAACGCTCAGGACGCGCCGAGCTTTTTCGCTGCTTCGCGGAAGTTTTTGACCGTGGCGCTGGGGGCTTTGCGCCCTTCCAGTTTCTCGCCGTGGCGGTTGACCCAGATCACCGGCACGTTCATTTTCAGCACCGGGGCGATGTCAGTCGCGTAGTCGCTGCCGATGTGCAGCCAGCCTTTCTTGCCCCCGATCCGCCGCGCGCACTCTTTGAAGTGGACCGGGTCGGGCTTGTAGCTGCGCACCTGCTGGGCGGTGACGACGAGGTCCAGTTCGGTCCGCAGGTGGCGGCGCGAGATCCCCAGCAGTTTGTCGTCGGTGTTGGTGATGATCCCGAGGTCGTACTTCTTGCCGAGCCGGTCCATCGCCGCGTTGGCCTCGCGGAAGGGCAGCCAGTAGGCGACGCTGTTGGGCAGGAACTGGGCCCGCGAGGGCTCCACCTCCCAGCCGAGCTCGCCGGCGACCTTGACGATCGTGCGGCGCAGCACCTCGGCGTAGAGCTCGTAGGAGCCGGCCATGATTTCGGCCTGGACCTCCATGAAGCGGGCGAGAAAGGGGCCTTCCTCGAAGCTGAAGCCGTCTTTGGCGGCCTCTTTCTTGCAGGCTTCGATGATCCCCTTCTCCCAATCGATCAGGGTGCCGTAGCAATCGGCGGTCACCCATTTGATGTTTTTGAGACTGGGAAGGGCCATGGCCAGCGCGGCATTATGGCAATCGTCCCCGGCCGGGGGAGTCACCTAGGGGGACTCGGCGACGGCGCGCGCGCCCAGCGGTCTGGGATAGGGTGCGCGACCGCGCCTCCGGGTGCCGCTTCTATGGACCTCCTCGAGTATCAGGGCAAGCAGCTGTTCGCCAAGCACGGCGTCGCCGTGCCCAGCGGCGAGGTCGCCGCCAACGTCGAGGACGCCGTAGCCGCCGCGGAGCGGATCGGCTACCCCTGCGCGATCAAGGCCCAGGTCCTGATCGGGGGCCGCGGCAAGGCGGGCGGGATCAAGATCGCCAAGGACGCCGCGGAGGCGCGCGAGTACGCGGACGCGATCATCGGCATGGACATCGTCGGCCCCCACGGCGAGGGTCCCTTCCGGGTCGATCAGGTCTGGATCGAGGGCGGCTCCGACATCGCCGCCGAGTACTACGCCTCGGTCATCCTCGACCGCGGCGAGAAGAAGCTTCTTGCGATGGTTTCCAGCCAGGGAGGGATGGATATCGAGCAGGTCGCGGCCGAGAGCCCCGAGGCTCTGGTCAAGCGCCACATCGACCCGACGCGCGAGTTCGACGCTGGCGCGGCACGGGCGATCGTCGACGCCGCCGGGCTCGACGAGGACGTCCGCGACCAGGCGGCCGAGGTGCTGGTGAAGCTGGCCGAGGTGGCGAAGGGCGAGGACGCCAGCCTGATCGAGGTCAACCCGCTGATCGTCACCGCCGGCCGCGAGGTCGTCGCGCTCGACGCCAAGGTGACGATCGACGGCAACGCCCTCTTCCGCCACCAGGACCTGGCCGAGATCGCCGACACGGTCGACGATCCGCAGGAGCAGATGGCGAAGGAGAAGGGCCTGACCTACGTCAAGCTCGACGGCAACGTCGGCATCCTCGCCAACGGCGCCGGGCTCTGCATGTCGACGCTCGACGTCGTCGCCCAGGCGGGCGGTGCCCCGGCCAACTTCCTCGACGCCGGCGGCGGCTCCAAAGCGGAGGCGATCGTCAACGCCCTGGAAGTGATCGTCTCCGACCAGAAGGTGAAGGCGATCCTCTTCAACATCTTCGGCGGCATCACCCGCTGCGACGAGATCGCCAAGGGCATCGTCACCGCCTCGGGCCAGCTCGACCTCGGCGTGCCGCTGGTCGTCCGCCTCGATGGCACCAACTCCGAGGAGGGCCTGGAGATCCTGGCCGCGGCCGACCTGCCCAACCTGCACCAGGAGAAGACGATGCTGGACGCCGCGCGCCGCGTCGTCGAGCTGGCCGCTGACGGAGAGGGCGTCTGACGATGAGCATCATCGTCGGCGAGCAGACGAAGCTGGTCATCTCCGGGCTGACCGGCCGCGAGGGCTCTTTCCATGGGCTGCGTAACCGCGCTTACGGGACCGACCTCGTCGCCGGTGTCACCCCCGGCAAGGGCGGCCAGGACGTCGAGGGCGTGCCGATCTTCGATTCGATCAAGGAGTCGGTCGAGGAGGCCGGCGCCAACACCTCGATGATCTTCGTGCCGGCCCGCTTCGCCGCCGCGGCGATCGACGAGGCGATCGAGTCCGGGGTCGAGACGGTGATCGCGATCACCGAGGGGATCCCGGTGCTCGACATGCTGAACACGTACTGGAAGGCCAAGGAGGCAGGGGTGCGGCTGATCGGCCCCAACTGCCCCGGTGTGCTCTCGCCTGGCAAGGCCAACGTCGGCATCATTCCCGCTCAGTTCTTCGACCCCGGCTCGATCGGGGTCGTCTCCAAGTCGGGCACGCTGACCTACCAGATCGGCAACGAGCTGAAGCAGGCCGGAGCGGGCAACTCCTCGATCGTCGGCATCGGCGGCGACCCGATCGTCGGCTCCGACTTCATCGACATCCTCACCATGTACGAGGAGGACCCCGAGACCGAGCTGATCGTGATGGTCGGCGAGATCGGCGGCGACGCCGAGGAGCGGGCGGCCGAGTTCATCTCCTCCGAGGTCTCGAAGCCGGTGGTCGCATACATCGCCGGCTTCACCGCCCCTCCCGGCAAGCAGATGGGCCACGCCGGGGCGATCATCTCCGGCTCCTCGGGGACGGCGCAGGCGAAGAAGGACGCGCTCGAAGCAAAGGGCGTACGGGTGGGGCAGAGCCCGACCGAGGCGGCGGCGATCGCCGTCGAAGTTCTGCGCGGCTCCTAGTTCTGCGCCGAGGTCGCCGCTCTTGTCTACCTGGGTCCAGGTGACGAGACCATCTGGGCGCCCAGGAGCGCCCGTATCTCGGCGGCCAGGGCGCCGGCTTCGCGGTCCAGGCGATCGTGGGTGACACGGGCGGTCCGATAGCCGGCGACGAGGAGGCGGGTGTCGCGAGCGCGGTCGCGCTGGAAGGCGGCGCGGTGGCTGTGGAATTCCCAGCTGTCAAGCTCGACGATCAGCTTGGCGGCGGGCCAGAGGACGTCCACCTCTTTGCCGAGGACGTTGACGTTGGCGCTGTGCGGCGGCAGGTCGAAGTGGCGGCAGAAGTCCTGGAAACGGTCCTCCAGCGGCGAGCGGGTCCGCGTCACGGCCCGCGCTTCGGCGAGGAGGCGTCGGATCGGTTTCAGGGCGCGGCGGCCGTAGCCGCGCTCGCAGACCCGCTCGACCTCGCGCAGCCGCAGCAATCCGAGCCGGTCCGCTTCCTCCCAAGCGCGCTCCAGCCGCTGGAAGTCGACCACTTCCGCGTAGTCGAACAGGGTGCGGGCGACGGTCGTGACCGGGACCCCCGCGCACTCGTCTCGGTCCTCGGGATGCAGCCGACTGCGGTGAATCCAGATCCCGCTGCGGCGTCGTAGGCCTTGGCGCCCAACGGGCGCGCTCACGTCAATCGGAGACGAGCGCGGCTTGGCAAGTCCCCGGAGCGCCGCGGCCGTTCGATGACTGAGCAGGGCGGAGTCGCCGTAAGCGAGGACCGCCCCCAGCCAGCGGCCATTACGCCTCAATCTGGAATGGCCAACCGCATACACCTCGCGGTGGAGTGCGTTGAGCCTGCCGGCATCCAGTCGTGCCTTGATCGCCTTCTCGCTGAACCCGATTGCCAGCAGTTGGCGCTGGGCGACAACGCCATGCTGCCGCGTCGCCAGCCGAGCCAACTCCCGCTCCCTCGCCCTCATTCCATCCTCCCCCAACGGGCGTGTCTGACTTCCCGGTCCCATATAGGGCCTTAAGGTCAGACACGCCTGCGGTTCTCCCCTCGGATTTGGGAATTGCGAGGGGTCGGCGGAGCGCTTCGCGTTGCTAGGGTCGAGTGCGATGGCTGGCGAGACGATTTCTTTTGCGCGGGGCGCTCCGAGCGCCGACATCCTGCCGCGTGAGGCGGTGCGGGGGGCGGCGGCGCGGGCGCTGGAGAGCGACTGGGAAAAGGCGCTCTCCTACGGGACCGGGATCGGGCATCCGGGGCTCTGCGAGTGGATCGCCGAGCGGCACGGCGGGCTCGAGGCGTCGCCAGGTGATGGTCGCCAACGGATCGCTCGAGGCCGGCGCGATGCTGTTCGCGCATCTGCTGGGACCCGGCGACCGCGTGGTCGTCGAGCAGCCCACCTACGACCGCACCCTGCTGCTCCTCCAGCAGCTAGGCGTCGAGCTGGTGCCGGTGCCGCTGGAGGCCGATGGGCTCGACCTGGGCGCCTTCGAGGCTGCCCTGGCAGAGGGGCCGATCAAGCTCGCCCACATCATCCCCAATGCCCACAACCCGGCCGGCTGCACGCTCGCGACCGCGAAGCGGGCGCGACTGGTCGAGCTGGCAGCCGAGCACGGCTTCTGGATCTTCGAGGACGACCCCTACCGCGAGCTGCCCTTCGCGGGCGAGCCGCTGGAGACGATGCTCTCCCTGGACGGTGCCGGGCGCGTCGTCCACGCCTCCTCGTTCTCGAAGACGGTCAGCCCCGGGGTGAGGGTCGGCTACCTGGCCGGGCCTGCCGAGGAGATCGCCAAGCTGGCCAAACGCGCCAACGAGACCTACATCTCGCCCAACATGCTGGCCGAGTCGATCGTGCTCGAGCTCTGCCGCTCCGGTGAGCTGGACCGCAACATCGCCTTCGTCAAGGGCGAGCTGAAGGCTCGTTGCGACGCCGTGGTCGCGGCGCTGCGGGAGCGGATTCCGGAGGCGGAGTTCGTCGTCCCCGAGGGCGGCTACTTCCTCTGGCTCGACCTCGCCGAGGGCACCGACACGACGGCGCTCCTGACCGAGTCCAAGGCGGAGGGCGCGACCTTCGTCGCCGGCCCCGACTTCATGATCGAGGGCGGCGAGAACAGCCTGCGCCTCTCCTTCGCGCCGGTCCCGGCGGACCGTGCCGCCGAGGGCGTCGCCCGCATCGCCGCGGCGCTCGAGCGGATCCGCGCCGGCTCGCCCGCCTGAGCCGCCGTCCCGTCGGTCCTCACCGCCCGGCGGCCGCCGGGGCTGAAAGAGATCGGTCGACGCCGTCGCCGCTGCCGCCGCGGCCAACCGGTAAGGGCGGCGCGACGGCCGACAGGTGGAGAGCGGCGCCGACCGTGGGACGGGCGGGTCCCAGCAATGCGTACGCGCTCGCGGGCCGTTTGGATCAGCGCCGCCGCGAAGCCAAGGCGGGCCTTGGAATTAATGATCCGGGCGGCCCGGGGCCCGCGTAGGGGAGCGGTAGAAGCGCAAACCCCAGCGAGGAGACCACGACATGCCAGACAGCAAGGAACGCGAGAAAGCACCGGCGCCAGCAGAGGGTGCTGTGGCCCGCGCGGTCAAGGATCCGGTCTCGCGCCGCAGGTTCATGGCGCTCACCGGCGGCTCCGCCGCCGCGGCCGCCTTCCTCGCCGCCTGCGGCAGCGACGACGGCACGACCACGATGACCTCATCCGGCGGCGGCGCCAACAGCGAAACCGCGCAGTTCGGCAAGGGCGACGTCGGCATCCTCAACTACGCCCTCACGCTCGAGTACCTGGAGACCGCCTTCTACGCCGACGTGGTCAAAAGCGGCCTCTTCAAGGGCGCCGACCTGGAGACGATCCGCAAGTTCGGCGCCGAGGAGGCCGAACACGTCGCCGCCCTCACCGCCGCCGTGAAGCAGATGGGCGGCAAGCCGGCGGCGCAGCCGAAAACCGAATTCCCGCTGAAAGGCGCCAAGTCGGTGCTGGAACTGGCGGCCACGGTCGAGAACCTCGGCGCCGCGGCCTACCTCGGCCAGGCCGCCAACATCAAGAGCCCGGACGTCCTCGCCTCGGCCCTGGCGATCCACAGCGTCGAGGGCCGGCATGCCGCCGCGCTGAACACGCTGCTCGGCAAGTCGATCGTCCCGGACGGGGCCTTCGCCAAACCGGCGACCGCAAAGGTCGTGCTCAAGTCCGTCGAACCCTTCATCGTCAGTTGACCCGGCGAGAAAGCAAGGAGAAGCCAATGAACGAGCAAGAACTCGCACATCCGGAGCTCGCCGGCGTCCACGTCGACGTCGACGGGGGCGACCTCTCGCGCAGCGAGGTGATCCTCAAGGGAGCGCTGGCCGCGGGCGCCGTCTACGGCACCTTCATGGTCGGTCCCTTCGTCCGCAGGGCCCTGGCGATGTCCCCCGGCGGCGACGTCGGCATCCTCAACTTCGCCCTCACGCTCGAGTACCTGGAGTCGGCCTTCTACGACGAAGCGAAGACTCGGGCCAGGGCGAGCGGCGAGCTGAAGAGCCTGATCAACCTGATCGCCGAGGACGAGAAGCAGCACGTCGAAGCGCTCACCGCGACGATCAAGCAGCTCGGCGGCAAGCCCGTGGCGGAGCCGAAATTCGACTTCAGCTACGGCGACACCGCCGGTTTCCTCAAGCTCGCCCAGACCTTCGAGGACACCGGGGTCAGCGCCTACAACGGCGCCGGCCCGTCGATCAAGTCCAAGGAAGTGCTCGGGGCGGCCGGCTCGATCGTCCAGGTCGAGGCTCGGCACGCGGCGGCGATCCGCCTGCAGAACGGCGAAGAACCGGCTCCCGAAGCCTTCGATCCCGCGCTCGGCGAAGCGCAGGTGCTGAAAGCGGTCGAACCGTTCATCGCCTAGCCCGGCGACCCAAGAGTGGATGATGGATCGAGATGACCGGTAGAGGGCAGAGGGCCGAGCGGCTGGCCGACGAGGAGCTGATGCCGTTGATCGGGGAAAAGGACCCCGAGGCCTTCGAGGTCTTCTACGACCGCCACGGCGGCGTCGCCTACTCGCTGGCGTACAGGATCGTCGGTGAGAAGGGGGCCGCCGAGGATGTCACCCAGGAGGCTTTCATCTCGGTCTGGCGCAGCGGCGCCCGCTTCGACCGGGCCCGTGGCAGCGTCCGCTCGTGGATGCTCAGCATCGTCCGCAACCGGGCGATCGACGCACTGCGCAGCCGCGCCGGCAAAGCGCCGAAGCTCATGTTCGACGACGATGCGACGCTCGAGCAGCGCCCGGCCGACGAGTTGACCGAGGAGGAAGCGATGCAGCGCGAGACGGCGACCGAGCTGCGAGGCGCGATTGGCGAGCTGCCCGGAGAGCAGTCGAAGGTGATCGAGCTCGCCTATTTCGGCGGCTTCAGCCAGTCGGAGATCTCGCGCATGCTGGGGGTGCCGCTGGGCACCGTGAAGGGACGGATGAGACTTGGCCTGGAGAAGATCCGGGGCGAGCTGGCGGAGGGACTGGCATGACCGAGACGAATCACGATCGCTTCCACGAGGACGTCGCCGGCTACATGCTCGGGGCGCTGGAGCCGGAGGAGGCGGTGGCGCTCGAGCGCCACGCTGAGGACTGCGAGCGCTGCCGGGCCGAGATCCGCTGGCTGGCGCCGGCGCTCGACGCCTTGCCGGAGAGCGTCGAGCGGCAGGCGCCGCCGCGCCAGCTGCGGGCGCGGCTGCTGGACGAGGTGCGTGCCGAGGCGGGCCGGTCCACGGCCGTCCGCGGCGATGGGCGCGAGGTGCGGCCGGGGCTGCTGAAGCGAGCTTCAGGCTGGCTGCGTGACCTGGGATCGGGCCCGATGGGCCGGCGGCCGGTCGCCGGCGTCGCCGTCGCGGCGCTGGTCGTGGTCGCCGTCGCCGGCTACGCGATCGGCGGCGGCATCGGGGGAGGCTCCGACGGTGGCGGGGAGAGCACGGTCGTCGCCGGCCAGGCACCCGGGGTCACCGCGAAGATGATCGACGAAGGCGACAGCGGCACGCTCCACCTCGCCAACGTGCGGCAGCTACCGAGCGACCGCGTGCTCGAGGCCTGGGTGCAGCGCGACGGCGAAGTGGAACCGGTGCGAGCCCTGTTCGTACCCGACAGCGAAGGCCGCGCCAGCACCGAACTTCCCGACATGGGCGGCGTCGAAGCGGTGATGGTTACGGCTGAGCCCCGGGGCGGCAGCAAATCGCCGACCTCGGCGCCAATCGTCACCATCCCGGTTCAGTAGGCGGGCGAGAGCCAAGCCTGGGTAGGACGCAGGGAGGGCAACGAGGGGAGCGCACTCCCGTGCGTGACCCGAGGCGCCCGACCGAGGACACCCCCAGGCGCCGGCTATCGCCCGCCTAGCGGCCGTAGCGGTCGGAGGAGAGGACCAGCTGCTCCGGGATCGCCGCGCGCGGCGGCGGCGCCGGGTCGGCGCGGACAGAGACGGTCTCGGCGACGCTGCGGCTGACCTCGTGGATCCCGATGCCGGTGGAGATTGTCACCCGCTCCTCGTCGGAGCTCTCGACCTTGCCCTCGAGACCCGGGTCCAGCCCGGCCGCCTTGAGGTAGTGCAGCAGCTCCTCGGCCTCGTTCTCGAAGCGCAGGACGGTGACCTCGGCGCCGACCTCGACGTCGGCCAGCAGCGAGCCCTGCTCGCGGGCGCCCTCGACGATCGGGTGGCCGTGCGGGCAGGTGGTGGCGTCGCCGATCGCGGCCCGCATCCGCTCCTCGAGCACCGGCGACATCGCGTGCTCGATCCGCTCCGCCTCCTCGTGGACCTCGTCCCAGGGAATGCCGAGGACGTCGGTGAGGAAGCGCTCGATCATGCGGTGACGGCGGACGATGTGGCTGGCGTGCTCGCGGCCGGAACCGGTGAATTCGAGCGATTTGTCGGGCTTGCGCGCGATGTAGCCGTCGTCGACCAGGCGACCGACCATCTCGTGCACGGTGGGTGGCGAGAGCTGCATCGCGCGGGCGATGTTGGCGCCGGTCATCGGCAGCCCGGCCTCCTCCAGCCAGAACATGATCTCGAGGTACTCCTGCTCTGCGACGGTCGCCTCGGTCATCGATTCGATACTAGCGACGCTCAACCAGGGTGGAGACGACGGCCTCGTAGAAGCCGTCGCCCATGCTGCCCTCGGTGACGGTGGCGTTGTCCCAGGAGGAGAGGGCGGCGCGCAGGCCGGGGTCGCGCTCGGGGCCGTTGGCGACGACGAAGAAGCGGCCGACGGCCGCCGCCACCTCGAGGTCCTCGACCGAGTCGCCGACGGCGATGCAGTCCGCCGGGTCGTAGCCGCGGGCGCGGGCGTGGGCGGCGACTGCGGCGGCCTTGCTGACCATGCGCGGGACCAGGTGGTAGGCGTGGGTGGGGCCGTCGACGGCCGGCATGGTGCGGCCGATCGCGCCGTTGTCGAGCAGCCGCAGGTCGTCGTCGCCGTGCTCGCCGAGCAGGACGTTGGCCTCGTCGACGTCGACCTTGCCGCGGAAGAGGTGGGAGAGGACACGGCCGTGGTGCCAGGGCGCGTGGTACTCGAGCCGCCCCTCGAAGTGCTCGAACAGCATCTTCGGGATGCCCCGTCGCTCGATCTGCTCATAGATCGTGCCGTCCTCCTCGCTGGGCGCCATCTCGCCGGTCATCAGCGTCGTCTCGCCCTCGATCGCGTAGGCGCAGCCGGCCTCGTAGATGTAGGAGGCCTGGCCCATCAGCCGGGCCGCCTCGTGGACCTGGGGCTCGCGGCGGCCGGACATGATCACGACCTCGACCCCGGCCCGCTGGCAGGCCTCGAGCCCGCGCGCCTGCGCCAGCGAGAAGCCGCCCTCGGCATCGCGGAAGAGCGAGCTGCCCCTGCCGAGCAGGGTCCCGTCGAGGTCGGTGTAGACGCAGCTGAGTCCCATTCGGCCCGGCCGCTACGGTAGCGACGCATGAGTGCGGACCGAGCGAAGCGTCGCAATCTGACTCCTCGCGAGCGAGGGAAGCACGATTCTTGACCCCCTGGCGGCTGGCTGACAGGACCCTCGACTTGGCACAGCCGCTGGCGGCGGGGATCGTCAACGTCACCGTCGACTCGATGTTCGAGGGAGCGCGGAGCGGCACCCCGGAGCAGGCGGTGGAGGACGGGCTGGCGCTGGCCGCGGCCGGGTTCGACATGCTCGACGTGGGCGCGGTGGCGGCGAAGGCCGGGCCGCCGGTGACCGTCGAGGACGAGGCGGCCGCGCTGGTGCCGGCGATTGAAGGGCTGGCGACGGCCTCTGCATCGCGCGGTTCCTTAGTTACGAATGACGTCCCCAAGGAACCACGCGGCGCGACCGGTACGCCGATCTCCGCCGACACCTTCTCGGTCGAGGTGGCGCGGCGGGCGCTGGACGCGGGCGCGCACGCGGTCAACGACATCTCCGGCGGCTCCGAGGAGATGTTCGGGCTGGTGGGGGAGCGCGGCTGTGGCTACGTGCTGATGCACATCGAGGGGCCGCCGCGGGTCGACCGGCCCTGGCGCGAGTACGGCGACGTGGTCGACCACCTCAAGGCCTGGTTCGAGGGGAGAGTCGAGTTGGCGCGGGAGCTTGGGGTCGCCGAGGAGCAGATCGCGATCGACCCCGGACTCGACTTCGACCTCAGCCCCGCGCAGGATCTGGAGATCCTGCGGCGGCTCGGCGAGCTGCGCTCGTTGGGGCTGCCGCTCTACGTCTCGCTCTCCCGCAAGGACTTCATCGGCGCCGTGCTGGCCGGCTCGTGGGAGGAGCGCCTGCCTCCGGGCGAGCGCGAGTGGGGCACGGTCGCCGCGGTGGCCCTGGCGGTCCGAGCGGGCGCCGACGTCCTCCGCATCCACGACCGCAGCTCCCTCCAAGCAATGCGCGTCGCCGCCCGCATCACCCGCCAACAGCCCGCCGATGGGCCGATAAGTGGAGATATAGGCGACTTATCGGCCCATCGGCGGGGGGTTTGATGGCGCGCCGCGGGAGCCTCCTGGCCTCTGACTGGGCCGTCGCCGTCGAGCCGGCGCGGCGGGATGGGCGGATCGTCGCCGAGAGCGCCGAGGGGGAGCGGGGGGCGCGGCCGGTCTCGCTTCCCGACTCGCTGGACCCGGGGTTGGTCGAAGCGCTGGAGCGGGCCGGCATCGACTCGCTCTACACCCACCAGCTCGAGGCCTACGAGGCCGCCGCCCAGACCAACCTGGTGATCACCAGCGGCACCGCCTCGGGCAAGAGCCTCGCCTTCAACCTGCCGGTGCTCGACGGCATCGCCCGCGAGCCGAAGCGGCGTGCCCTCTACCTCTATCCGACCAAGGCGCTGGCCCAGGACCAGGCGCGCAAGCTGGCGCTGCTGCGCCCGCCCGGCCTGCGCGAGGCGATCTACGACGGCGACACGCCGAAGGAGGAGCGGCCGGCGATCCGCCGCCGCAACAACCTCGTCCTGACCAACCCCGACATGCTCCACGTCGGCCTGCTGCCCCACCACAAGGTCTGGGGCGACTTCCTCGCCAACCTCGGCTGGGTCGTCGTCGACGAGGCGCACACCTACCGCGGCGTCTTCGGCTCCCACGTCGCCAACGTGCTGCGGCGGCTGCGGCGGGTGGCGCGCGCCTACGGGTCCGAGCCGCGCTTCCTGCTCGCCTCGGCGACGATCGCCAACCCGGTCGAGCTGGCCGAGCGCCTGGTCGGCACGCCGTTCGAGCTGATCGACGACGACGGCGCCCCGCGGGCCGGCCGCGAGGTGGCGATGTGGAATCCGCCGCTGCTCGACAAGGCGACGGGCGCGCGCCGCTCCGCCCTCTCGGAGGCGGCGGACCTGCTGGCCGAGCTGGTCTCCCAGGACGTGCGGACGATCTGCTTCCTCAAAAGCCGGCGCGGGATCGAGCTGATCCAGCGCTTCGCCCGCGAAAACCTGGAGCGGCGCGGCAAGCCGGAGCTGGCGGCGCGGATCGCTCCCTACCGCGGCGGCTACACGCCGCAGCAGCGGCGCGAGATCGAGGCGCGGCTGAGCGCCGGCGAGCTGCTGGCGGTGGTCGCCACCGACGCCCTGGAGCTGGGGATCGACGTCGGCGAGCTCGACGCGGCGATCTGCGTCACCTTCCCCGGCACCGTCGCCAGCCTGCGCCAGATGTGGGGCCGGGCTGGGCGGCGCCGGCGCGGGCTCGCCGTCTACGTCGCCGGCCAGGACGCGCTCGACCAGTTCTTCTGCCGCCACCCGGAGGAGTTCCTCGAGCGGCCGGTCGAGGCGGCGATCCTCGACCACGCCAACGAGCAGATCGCCTCCCGACACCTGATCGCCGCCGCCTACGAGCTGCCGCTGACCGACGCCGACGAGGAGGTCTTCGGGGAGGGCTGGCGCGAGCGGGCGGAGCGGCTGCTGGCGGCGGGCGAGCTGCGGCGGGTCGCGGGCGGGCTGCTGCCGCGGCGCAGCGATTTCGTCGCCTCGCGGATCGCCCTGCGCTCGGCCTCGGCCGACTCGGTGGCGGTGATCGAGCGCGAGTCGGGGGAGATGCTGGGCCTGGTCGAGGCCGAGCGCGCCTTCACGACGATCCACCCCGGCGCGATCTACCTCCACCTCGGCCGCTCCTACGAGGTCGAGCGGCTCGACGTCGAGGAGCGGCGGGCGATCGTCTCCAGCTTCGACGGCGATTGGTACACGCGGCCGAAAAAGGAGACCGAGATCTACATCGAACGGACCCGCGAGCAGCGCCAGGTCGCCGGGGTGCAGCTCAACTTCGGCGACGTCTCGGTGACCGAGCAGGTGATCGCCTTCCAGCGGGTCTCGATCTCCGAGCAGGAGCCGATCGACATCGTCGCCCTGGAGCTGCCGGAGCAGAGCTTCGTCACCCAGGCGCTCTGGTACGTGCTGCCGGAGAAGCTCAGCGGGGCGCTGCCGAGCGACGTCCTGCTCGGCTCCCTGCACGCGACCGAGCACGGCCAGATCGCGGTGCTGCCGCTGATCGCGATGTGCGACCGCTGGGACATCGGCGGCCTCTCCACCAACGTCCACTTCCAGACCGGCCGCTCGACGATCTTCATCTACGACGGCCATCCCGGCGGGGTCGGGATCTCCCAGCGCGGCTACGAGCAGTTCGAGCGCCTGCTCGGCGACGCCTAGCGCCTGATCGCCGAGTGTCCCTGCGAGTCCGGCTGCCCCTCCTGCGTGCAGAGCCCCAAGTGCGGCAACCTCAACGAACCGCTGCACAAGGCGGGGGCGCTGGAGCTGATGGGGCTGATGAAGGGAGCAGCGTGAGGGGAGGGAGTGGGCCTCGCCGTCACGAACTGCGGGGAGGTTCCGTCGAGGCCCACTCCCCCCCTCCGAGCGCGCGCGTCAGGTGGCCGTCATCGGCTCCGGCAGCTGTGAGGAGGGGTCGGAGCCGTGGGCGCTGGCCGAGGAGGTCGGGCGGCTGCTGGCGGAGGCGGGTGCCGCGATCGTCTGCGGCGGCCTCGGGGGCGTCATGGAGGCGGCGTCCCGCGGCGCGGCGGAAGCCGGCGGAACGGCGATCGGCATCGTCCCCGGGCACTCGACCGAGGAAGCGAACGAGCACTGCACCCACGTGGTCGCGACCGGCATCGGCCACGCCCGCAACCTCGCGGTCGTCTGCTCCGGGGAGGTCGTGATCGCGGTCGGCGGCGAGTGGGGGACGCTCTCGGAGATCGGCCTCGCGCGGCGCGCTGGGGCGCACGGTGGTGGCGCTGCGCAGCTGGACGCTCGACGGGCGCGAGCGGATGGAGGGCGCCCCTGGCGTGATTCCGGCCGAGAGCCCGGAGCAGGCGGTGGCGGCAGCGCTGGCGGCGCTCGACCTGACGCGACCGCTGTTGTCCCCGGTAGGCGGGGACAACTGCGCACGGATGCATCCGCGGGTACGCCTAGGGCCAGAGCTGACGCAGGGCGAGGACGCGAAGGCATGGGACCAGCCGAGCGGCGTGGTCGAGCGAGGGAGGCCGGTGCGGTGGTCGACCCGCTCGGGGAGCGCTCCGGCCGGAGTCGCGGCGCGGCGCAGGGCGGCGAGCAGGCGCAGCGCAGCCCGCCGCTCGCCGAGGGCGGCGAGGCTCCAGGCGGTCCCGGCGGTCGGCGCGGTCCAGGGCTCGCTACCGGGCCAGTCCTCTCCCGGGGCGATGCCGAAGCGGGTCTGCGCGGCGGCGAGGTGGAGAAGGGTCGAGCGAGCCGGCGCGAAGAGCGCGGGGTGGGGGAACGGTCGCACCGCCCAGGCCGCCGCCGAGTCGAGGCCGGAGTCCGGGTCCCCGGCCCGCCTTGCGAGCCCGCCCCGCGTCCAGAACGCCCTCGCGATCAGGCTTGCCCGGCGTGGATCAGTCGATCCCCTTTCATACCGGGGGTCGGTCGAGTGCTCTCCATATGAGAAGGGTTGGCGCCCGCCGTCGGCGATCGCGTTGCCGAGGTAGTCGCCGGCGTCGCCCTCCCGGTAATCGGCGCGGTCGCGCCAGGGGAGGGGTCGGCTTCGGGACCGGAGGCCCGCCGCCGCGCGCGGCGACCTCGACCCAGCCGCCGGCGTCGCCCTGCGCCTCGCGTCCCGCCACCGGCGTGCCGTCGCCGTGGAAGCGGGCGGCGGCGCCGAGGTCGAGGCCGAGCAGGAAGCGAGCGACCCGCCGCGCCTCGTCTCGGTAGCCCGCCGCGGCGAAGGCGAGCGCCGCGGTGCCGGCGTCCCGCGGCCAGACGTAGGCCCAGCCGTCCCGCGCGCCCGCCGCGACGGCGCCCGTGCGACGGTCGGTCAGGGCTCGCAGGGTCAACAGCGAGCGCCGGTACATGCTCCGCGCCCAGGGAGGGGCCGGGGCGCCGAGGCCGCGAGCGCGCGACAGCCAGCGCCGGTCCGACCGCTCGGCGCCGCGGACGAGGCGCCGCGCCGGCCCATCGTCGCAGCGCAGCCGGGAGGCGACCGCCGGCTCCGCCACGCCCATCGAGACCGGCGGCCCACTGCTGCGGACGAGACAGGCGAGCCGGCCGTGGCGCGCCGCGTAGACCACCACGACCCGGCTCGAGCCGAGCTCCGCCGCGGTGACGAGCACGTTGGAGCCCGGCCGGTAGCGCTGCCCCACCGGGTCGGCGCGCCAAAGCGGCTGCCACCTGCCCTCGAGGCGCGCTCGCGGCACGATCCCGGTGTCGGCCGGGACGGTCCCGGCCAGCTGCCGCTCCACCGGGTTATCGATCAGCGCCCTCCCCGCCGGTCCCGGCGCTCGCAGGTCGACCACGTCCCCGTAGGCATCGATCGCCGCCACCAGGCCGCTGCTGCCGACCACCGCCGTGCCCAGGAAGGGTGCCGGCAGGCCGGGCAGCCCCGCGGGCGTCCGTGGATCGGCCGAGGACCCGCCCGAGACGAGCGCCAGGCCCATCGCCCCGGCGGCAACCAACCCAAGCACTGCTCGAGTCCAGACCACCCCCCAATGCAATCAGCCTCGACCCCTCTCCGGCCGCTAGCCTTCGCGCTGCGCGGCCACCCCGTGCGCCCAGGCGAGGTAGCTCAGTTGGTAGAGCACACGACTGAAAATCGTGGTGTCGCGGGTTCGAATCCCGCCCTCGCCATGCTTCCGGAGGGTAGGTTGCCGACGTGGCGGCGGGACGGAGCGGTGAGGTCGAGATCGAGGGGCGGACGCTCGCCTGGCAGGCGGTCGGCAGCGGGTCGCCGCTGCTGCTGATCAACGGCTACGCGGCGACCGGGGCCGACTGGGACCCGGAGCTGCTGACCCAGCTGGGCCGCTCGTTCGAGGTGATCTGCCCCGATAACCGCGGCGTCGGCGGTTCGACGCTCGGGACGGGCAGGCTGACGGTGGACTCGATGGCGGCCGACCTCGAGGCGCTGCTCGACTCGCTGGGCCTCGAGCGGCTGGCGGTCGCCGGCTGGTCGATGGGCGGCTTCGTCGCGCAGCGGCTGGCGGCGCGCTCGCCGGACCGGGTCGCGGCGCTGGCGCTGCTTTCGACCGATCCGGGCGGGCCGGAGGCGGCTGTGGCCAGCCCTGAGGTCTGGGCGAAGCTGACCGATCACTCGGGGACGCCGCGGCAGCGCGCCACGCGCCTCCTCTCACTGCTTTTCCCAGCTGCGGTCGCGAGCGAGATCGACCGCCAGTTCGGGGAGCAGGTGGCGGCCGCGCGGGCGGCGCTCTCGCTCGACACTCTGCTGGCCCAGGAGCGCGCGATGGACGGCTGGCATGCCGAGCCGCGGATCGGGAGCGAAGGCCAGCAGCCGCCGCTCCTGATCGTCCACGGGACCGAGGATGTCGTGATCCCGCCGGCAAACGCCGAGCTGCTCGCGGCGGGTTGGCCGCATGCCGAGGTCGAGCTCTTCGCCGGCGGCGGCCACGCCTTCATGGCTCAGGAGCCGGCGCGGCTGGCGGCGCTGCTGCGCGACTTCCTCGCCTGATCGGCGCGCGGCGCGCCCTGGGACGGCGGGTCAGCCGGCGACGCGGCGCTCTTGGCGCAGCAGCCACCAGTCGACCACGTAGCCGCCGCCGGGCAGCACGGCGCCGACCAGGATCCAGAAGGTGACCTTGCCGCTCCAGCCGGCCTCGGCGCGGATCGTCAGGGCGATCGCGACGTAGGCGATGAAGAGGAGGCCGTGGATCGGGCCCAGGATCTGGACGCCCATTTCGCCGCCGTCGGTGCGTTTGATCACGGCGGCGACGAGGAGGGCGAGGAAGCTGGTCGCCTCGGCAAGGGCGACGTAGCGGAAGGTTCTCAGGTTCATATACCCGGGCACCCTAAGGAAGTCGGCGCTCAGCCGCCGCCGGCGGAGAAGTGCTGGTAGTCCTTGGGCCAGGCCCAGTTGCCGCCCCACTCCCAGCCGATCGCGGCGAAGGCGGCGACCACCGGGCCGCGGCGGTGGATCAGGCCCCTGGCGCGCTGGCTGCGGTCGGCGTAGGGGCCGCCGGCCGGCGGCGAGACGTAGCCGTCGCCGTCGGCGTAGGGGTTCTCGATCGGGTTGACGTCGATCGCGTGGCCGTAGGCGTGTTCGGACCAGCGGCTGGTGCCGGAGACGAAGCGGCAGTTGAAGGCCGAGGTGTTGTCGGCGTCCATGCTGCGGTGGTCGTCGGCGCCGTAGGCGTCGACCAGCCGCATCTGCCGGATCGGGAAGTGGAGGCGGAAGAGCCGGCGCATGACGCGGAGCATCCCCCGAGCCGAGTCCCCGTTGACGACGAGGCGGCCGCGGTGCGCCCTGCCGTCGAAGCCCCAGTGCCTGACCTCGAGCAGGCGCAGCTGGTCGAGGCCGACCGGGCAGCCCGGGCGCCAGGAGGCGCCGGTCATCCGCTGCCTGGTCGCCGCGTCGATCGGGCCGAGCTGGAAGCCCCGGCGCTCGAATGAGTGCGTCGCCCGGTCGGCCGTCGCCGGCGCCGCTGCCGCGATCCCGGTCAGGCAGAGGACGGCGAGGCAGAGGGCACGGCGGGCCACCCGGTCAAGCTAGCGTCATCCGTCGCTGCGCAGCTGGTCGACCGGGGCGTAGTCGTCGTGCAGCGGCTCGGCTCCGTCGACCACTTCCTTGACCGCCGACTCCAGGTAGGTGGCCGCCGATTTCGTATTGGCGCCGACCCTCTTGCCCAGCGGTCGCTCGGAGGCCAGCAGCACCGCGTTGCTGCCGAACGGCAGCCCGTCTTCGCCGACGTAGGTGGTCATCCGCACGTCGGCGAAGTCCTCCATCAGGGTGGCGGCCGCGGCCCGGACGAAGTCCAGCGGCCGGAAGTCGATCAGGTTCATCGCGTACAGGCCGCCGGGTTTGAGCACCCGCCGCACTTCCTCGTCCCACTCCGAGGTGGTCAGGTGCCAGGGGACGGTCTCGCCGCTGAAGGCGTCGCCGACGACTAAGTCGGTGCTGTTGTCGGGCAGGTCGCGGATCGTCATCCGGGCGTCGCCGACGGCGACCTCGAGGTCGGCTGAACGGCGCAGGCCGAGCCGTTCTTCGTCAAGGTCGACGATGTCCTCGTCGAGCTCGAGCACCTGCGCGTGCGAGCCGGGCCGGGTCGCGAGCAGCCAGCGGGGGAGGGTGAAGCCGCCGCCGCCGACGAAGACCGCGTCCAGCGGTCTCTTGGCCGGGAAGGAGGTGTTGACCGCCTCCGCGATCCAGCGCGTGTACTCGTACTCGAGCCGGGTCGGGTCGTCGAGGTCGACGTAGGAGTTGTAGGTGCTGTCGAGGATCAGGTTGTAGCCGGAGGAGGACTCCGGGTCCTTTTCGACGTTGAGGCAGTGGTACTTCGATTCGCGCAGGCAGGGGGCGTCGGAGGCCCCCGCCACCGCCCCGAGGGCGCCGACGGCGACGATCGCGCCGCCCGCCATCGCCACTGAGAACGCCCTCGTCGTCGTCCCCAGGGCGACCCCGACGAGGACGAGGACGACGCCGATCAGGAGCACCGCGGTGTTGATCGACATCACCGGCACCAGCACGAAGCCAGTGCCGAAGGTGCCGATCAGGGCGCCGGCCGTGGCCCAGGCCGAGAGCCGCCCGACCACGGTGCCGCTGACCGTCAGGTCGTGCAGCTGCAGGTGGGCGACCGCCGGCGAGATCGCGCTGAGCACGGCGGCGGCGGGGACGAGCGAGATCACCGCGATCCCGAGCGCGGCGGCGTCGCCGTCGCCGCGGGCGCCGGGGCCGAGCCAGTGCACCACCGGCACGGTCAGCAGGCTGAGCAATCCGCCGCCGATGAAGAGGCCGACGATCAGCAGTCGGGTGTCGGTGCGATCCGCCAGGTAGCCGCCGACCGCCGCCCCGATGGCGATGCCCGCGAGGGCCGCGCCGATGATCGAGGTCGTCGTCTCCAGGGTGAGGCCGACGTAGGGCGCCAGCAGCCGCACCGCGAGGATCTCCAGCATCAGCACCGCGCCGGCGGCGACGAAGACGAGGGCCGCGGCGGCGGGCTGCGGCAGGGCGCTGGGCAGCTCGCGCTCGCGCTCGCGCTCCGGCCCGGACTCGGGTTCGGTCTCCGACGTCTCCGGCGCGACCTCCGGCTCCGCCACAGGCTCCTGCCTCCTGCGCTTCCCCCGCGCCATCGCCCAATACTAAGCGATCCTCAATTAGGTACGGACCGGTCGTGCGCCGGTGCGCGCTTGTCCGGGATGCGCCGAGGCGGGTGCGGGCTCGGCGCGTCGATAATGCGCGCCCATGGTGCTGAGGGGAGAGGCGGGGCGCAAGCTGGCGGCGATCTACGCCGGCGGCGTGATCGGGGCGCTGATCCGGGTCGGGCTGGCGCAGGAGTTCCCACCGGCGGCGGGGGCCTGGCCGTGGCCGACCTTCGCGGTCAACATGGCCGGGGCGCTGCTGCTCGGCTACTTCTTCGCCCTCTTCCGCGAGCGCCCGGCGGAGAGCCTCCACCACCCGTTCCTGGGGATCGGCATCTGCGGCACGCTGACCACCTTCTCCACCCTGCAGCTGGAGCTCTACGAGATGGTCGACGGCGGCCACCTCGGCCTGGCGGCCGCTTACTGCGGGCTCACGATCGCCGCCGGCTACCTCTGCGTGCGACTAGGGATCGGCCTCGAGGGCCGCCGGCCGGAGCCGGCGCGGTGACCGCGCTGGGCTGGCTCGCGGTCGGCCTGCTCGGCGGCGTTGCCGCCGCGGCCCGATTCGCGATCGACGCCGAGATCGCCGCGCGGGCGAAGAGCGAGTTCCCGCTCGGGATCCTCGCCGTCAACCTCAGCGGCGCGCTCGCGCTCGGCGTCGTCGCCGGGGCCGCTCTGCACGGCGAGGCGCTGGTCATCGTCGCCGGTGGCTGCCTCGGCTCCTTCACCACCTTCTCGACCTGGATCCTCGATTCGCACCGCCTCGGCACGGGCGGCCAGGCGCGCCTCGCCTGGCTCAACATCGCCGTCCCCCTCGCCGCCGGCTTCGCCGCCGTCGCCCTCGGCCACTGGCTCGGCGGCGCCCTCTAAGCAAGCCGGCCGACGGGCCGAAAAGGTCCAATATGCGGACCTTTTCGGCCCGTCGGCGATGTGGCGCGTGCGCGATCGGCCGTCCGCTGGCGTCACTACCTTGACTTGCTAGATGGCTGAGCAGACCGCTATCCCCACTCCCCAGCTAGATCAGGTTTCGGCGCCCGCGCAGGTGGCGATTCCGGCGCCCGAGCAGACGGCGATCCCGACGCCGGCCGAACGAGTGGCGCTGCGCGACCTCGAGGACGGCCAGCGGGTGCGCGGCGTCTACGCGGTGCGCCAGCGGGAGCTGCGGCGCAAGCGCAACGGCGAGCCCTGGCTGCGGCTCTCGGTCGGCGACGCGAGCGGCAGCGCCGAGGCGGTTTGCTGGGAGGAGGCGGAGCCGCGCTACGCGCTCTGCGCCCCCGGCTGCGCCATCTTCCTCACCGGCGTCTTCGAGATGAGCGAGCGCTGGGGGGCGAAGATCAAGATCGCCGATCTGCGTGAGGCGGAGGCCCATGAGTACGAGCCCGGCGACCTGGCGCCCGAGTCGCACGTCTCGCTGGAGCAGCTGGAGGCGGACCTGCGTTCGCTGCTAGCGACGGTTCAGGACCCACAACTGTGCCTGCTGCTCGACTCCTTCTTCGCCGCCGACAGCGCTGCCTGGGCGCGCTTCCGCGACGCGCCGGCGGCGAAGGTCTACCACCAGGCCTACCGCCACGGGCTGCTCGAGCACACGCTCTCGGTCGCCCAGGCCGTCAGCGCCGCCTCCAACTTCTTCCCCGGCATCGACCGCGACGTCGCCGTCACCGGCGCCCTCCTGCACGACATCGGCAAGACAGAGGCCTACAACGACGACCCGCTGGCGATCGACCTCACCGACCTCGGCCGCCTGCAGGGTGAGATCCCGCTCGGCTACTACCTGGTGCGCCGTCAGATTGAGGAGATCACCGGCTTCGATTCCGGGCTGGCCCAGGCCGTGCTCCACATCATCCTCAGCCACCACGGCCAGCTAGAGCACGGCTCCCCGGTCGTCCCCGCCACCCGCGAGGCCGTCCTCGTCCACATGATCGACAACCTCGGCGGCCGCCTCGGCAGCTTCGACCGCCTCGAGCGCCAGCTCCCCGCCGGCGAGTCCTGGTCGGGCTTCGACCGGGCGCTCTCCGGCTCGGCTTACTTCGGCGCCCGCGCGGCGTAGCTCAGCGCGCGCTTAAAACTTGACCGTGCAGCGTTGGATGCGGTGCACGTCGCCGTGGGCATGCTGAATGCAACGGACTAGGCGCTTCGGGTTGCCGTCCTTCTTCGCCGTGTGGAAGGAGCGGCGGATCTGCCGCTCGACCTGCCTGTTGACGTCCTCGAAGGTCTTGTGCAGGTCGCCGAGGCCGTTCTCGCCGAATGACTGACGGAAGCTCTCGTTGGCGTTTTCGATCGCCTTGTCGGTGGTGTGGAGAACCGGCTTGACGATGAACAGGTAGGCCGCGGCGAGGATTCCGACCGTGACCAGGAGCCGCACGATGCCGGAAGTGAGGGTGCCGAAGATGTTGCGCAGGATGTCCACGGCGTGGGCCGCACACTATCCTGCGACCCGTGGCGAAGGACACCGAGAAGCTGATTCGCCAGCTCTCGCTGATCTCGTTCCTGATGGCCCAGGGCAGGCCGGTTTCGGCGCTCGAGATCAAGCGCGAGGTGGAGGGGTACAGCGACATGAACGACGACGCGTTCGCGCGGCGTTTCTACGCGGACCGGGCCGAGCTGGAGAGCCTCGGCATCCAGCTCGGGGTCGAGAAGCCCGGCGAGGGCTTCTTCGAGGCGGAGCTGTACTCGCTGCCGCCGGAGAACTTCTACCTCGACGCGATCAAATTCAGTGACGAGGAGCTGGCGGCGCTGAGCACGGCGCTGCTGCTGCTGACCGACGGCGGCTTCGCCTACGCCGAGCCGCTGCGGCTGGCGCTGCAGCAGGTCGCCTGGGGCCATCCGAACCCGCTCGTCGAGGGCGAGCGGGCGCCGATCGAGATGGCGATGACCGCCTCCGCCGGCGGCCGCGACCTCTCCCAGCGCCTGTCCAAGATCGAGACCGCGATCTCCCGCCGCAAGACGATCGAGTTCACCTACTACACGATGGAGCGGGGCGAGACCGAGAAGCGCAAGGTCGACCCGTTCCACCTGGTCTTCCGCGGCGGCCAGTTCTACTTGATCGGCCACTCGCACGAGCGCGAGGCGGTGCGGGTCTTCCGCCTCTCCCGCATCCAGGGGAAGGTCGGTTACGCCTCCAAGGCCGAGCACGATTTCACCCCCCCCGAGGACTTCGACCGCCGCGACTACGGCAGCCGCGCCGACTGGCAGCTGGGAGAGGTCCAGGGCACGGCGACGATCTTCATCCGCGAGCGGATCGCCTGGCTGATCGAGCGCGACTTCGGCAGCTTCGGCACCTTGCGCCCGGCGAAGAAGTCCGATGGCGCGCCCGGCAAGGGCCAGGTCTTCGAGACCTCCTACGCCTCGGTCCGCGAGCTGATCGCCTGGGTCCTGCGCTGGCGCCAGAACGCCCAGGTGCTGGCGCCCGAGGAGCTGCGCGAGGACGTCGAGGCGCGGCTGGCGCTGCTCCACGAGCGTCACCACAACGGGTTCGAGCCAGCCGAGATCGTCGACCGGCCGCTGCGCGACGCGCCCCGGCGCAGCCGCTCCAACGGCCGCGGCGAGGCGGCGATCCGGCCCGAGCGTTTCGCCCGCCTCGTCACCCTCGCTGGGATGCTGATCGAAGCGGCGAAAAAGGGAGAGCGCCTGCAGATCGCCGAGCTGCGCCAGCGGCTCGAACTGACCGACGAGGAGCTGCGCGAGGACGTCGAGCTGCTCAACGTCGTCAACTTCGGCGGCGGCACCTACGTCCTCTACGCGGAAATCCTCGGCGGCGAGATCGAGGTCGACTCCGAGCCCTACGGCGACAACTTCGCCCGCCCGGCGCGCCTGCTGCCGCTGGAGGCGAAGGCGCTGGTGGCGGCGATCGACCTCTTCGGCGACCACCTGCCCCAGAGCGACCTGCAGAGCGCCCGCCAGAAGATCGTCAAGGCGCTCGGTCATGACCCCTCCGAGGAGGGGCTGGAGATCGCCTCCGCCGGCGGAGGCGACGCCGCCGTGGCGCGCATGGTCAACGACGCGATCGCCGCCCGCAAGGTGCTCGAGCTCAGCTATTACAAGGAGAACGAGGACCAGTTCACCGATCGCCGGGTCGAGCCCTACCGGCTCGAGAACGGGCGCGAGGGCTGGTATGTCGAGTGCTACGACCTGACCAAAGAAGGCGTGCGCCACTTCAAGCTCGACCGGATCAAGGAGGCGAGCCTCTCCGAGCAGAGCTTCGAGCCCCGGTCCGAGGTCGAGGAATTCGCCGGCGTCGAGGGCTGGATGACGCACGGCGAGATGCCGACCGCGCAGGTCGCCCGGGTCTGGGTCTCGCCGGAGCGGGCGCGCTGGCTGCGCGAGGAGCGCACCGTGGTCGAGGAGCTCGCCGACGGCGCCGTCGTCGTCGAGCTTCCCTACGCCGGCAAGTCCTGGCTGGTGCGGGAGATCCTCCGCGGCGCCGGCGACCTGGTCGTGCTCGAGCCCGAGGACGCCCGCGCGGCGATCGCCAAGGAGATCGCGGGCTGGGCACCGGTGGCGCGATGACGAGATCCATGTTTTACGTCGTATAGACGGAAAATGAGGACCTCGTCGTGATGAGCGGTCCAGCGCCGGCGCCTGGCCACCCGGAGGTTCTGAAGCTGGTGGCGCCCAATCCGGGGCCGATGACGTTGGAAGGGACGAACGCCTATCTATACGGGGCGGACCCGTGCGTCGTCATCGATCCCGGGTCGGAGGACGAGGGGCACCTCGCGGCGATCCGGGCCGCGGCGGGTGAACGAGGCGGCATCGGTCTCGTCCTGCTGACCCACTCGCACGGAGACCACGCGGCCGGCGCCGACCGGCTCGGCGCCGAGATCCTGCTCCCGTCCGACGGGGAGGTCCACGGCGGCCTGCGCGTTCTGGCCACTCCGGGCCACGCCGACGACCACGTCTGCTTCCTCAGCGACGACGGGGTCTGCTTCAGCGGCGACCTGGTGCTCGGCCTTGGCTCGACGATCGTGCCCCCCGGAGGCGGCTCGCTGGCGGCTTTCATGGGCTCGCTGCGCCGGTTGCAGGCGGAGGAGATCGGGCTGATCGCCCCCGGCCACGGCCCCTGGGTCACCGATCCGGCCGCCAAGCTGGCCGAATACGTCGAGCACCGGGAGATGCGCGAGCGCCGCCTGCTCACCGCTTTGGAGCGCGGCGAGCGCTCCCGCGCCGCGCTCCTCGCCGAGGCCTGGGACGACGTCCCGGTCGAGCTGCTGCCGATGGCGGCGATGGCGATGGAGGCCCACCTCGAAAAGCTCGAGGACGAGGGCCGGCTGCCCGACGGCCTCGAGGCCTGACCCCCTAGCGCCCGCTCAGATAGCGGGCGATGGCGAAGCCGCCGCCGGTGCCCAGGCGCGGCGTCGAGATGCCGCCGCCGACAACGATCCGGCCGCGCGCGTCGAGCATGACCTGGGTGGCGAAGCTGCTGGAGGGGCCGCCGAACCCCGTCGTGACGGTCCCTTTGCGACCGAAGGAGCGGTCGAAGCTGCCTTCCGGATCCATCCGCGCCAGCAGGAAAGTCGATCGGGTCAGGGGGTTCTTCTTTTTCTTCGACACCCGCTTAGTGAGGCGTCCGGCGAAAAGCAGGCGGCCGCGCCGGTCGACGGCGACGGCGGCCAGGGCCGCATGTTTGGGCCCGGCCACCTGGACTCGCCCGGTGCGCCCGAAGCCGGGGTCGGCGGCGCCGTTGGGGAGCAGCCGCAGCACCAGCTGCTTCCCCTTGTCTTTGGCCCCGAGCAGGACGATCTTGCCCGAGGGCGACACCGTGGCGACGGGGGCGGCGCGATACCCGACGGCTCGGAAGCCGGCGAAGCCGAAGCCGGGGTCGAGGTTGCCTTCGGGGCCGAATCCCGTCAGCACGACGGGCGGGCCACCTCGTTCGGCGCCGCAACTGGCCTTGCCGAGGCCGACCGCGAGCAGGTTGCCGCCGGGGACGAGGCTGCCCTGCTCGAACGAGGTGAGGTCGGCGATCTGGCGCAGACCGCCTTCGCCGAAGCCGGCGTCCAGCGCCCCGAATTCGGTCAGGCGGGCGACGAAGCCGGTCGAGATGGCGGTCTCGGGCGAGTAGCAGCTGACGATCTTGGTGACCGAGCCCCCGGTCACCAGCGGCCGGTCCTGCGAGTCGACGGTGAGGCTGCGAAGGCCGACGGCGGCCGCTTTGTAGCGGCCGGAGCCGATTTCAGGCGGTTTGATCCCGAAGTCGGAGACCAGCGTGCCGGCCTGCCCGAAGCCGGGGTCGGGGGAGCCATCGGCGGCGAAGCGCATCACCGCCGCCGAGCTGATCAGCGGGTCGGGGGTCGTGCTGGTGGGCAGCGGACGAGCGGAGCCGCCGACCAGGATGCGGCCCTGGGAGTCGACGGCGACCCCGGCGAGGACGAAGCTCATGCCGGCGGGCCGGGCGATCGTGGCCAGGCCGTTGGCCCCGAAGCTGCGATCCGGCTTCCCGTTGGCGAGGAGGCGGGCGATCCTGGTGCTGCCGGCGACGACGATCTTGCCGCCCGGCGCCGGCGCCATCAGCAGGTGGCCCGGGGTGAACTGGAAGGGGAGCGTGTACTTGACACCGACGTCGCCCGCGTTTTCGGCGGGGAAGGGGATCGTCGTCTTGCCGGCTTTGCCGAAGCTCGGGTCGAGGCGCCCGGCGAGGTTCGCGGCCCCACCTTTCTTCTTTGCCGCTGCCGGCGACACGCTCGCGGCGAATACCGCGATCAGGCAGGCCAAGATCGTGACCGTCATTCCCGCTGGTCGGATCCGCCTCTGCCCACTCATCTCGATATGTCTCCCCAGTGCGTCGTTCGGCTTGCCGGCCCTAGAACTCCCAAGCAGCTCGAAGGTAGCGGTCAGGGCGGGCGCCCGCCCAAGGGCTAGGCGGACTTCCTGGCCGGCCAGCCAGCTGATAAACAATCTCCATGGGGCGCCTGAGCAAGAATCGTGCGGCGCGGGTGGGGTTGGTCGCCGGCGCCGCGGGCGTCGGGATCGCCACTGCGGCGACTGCCGCGGCCTGGCACTGGCTGGCCCGGCGCCCCTTGCCCAAGCAGCGGGGCACGATCGAGCTGGCCGGCCTGGCCGGCCCGGTGCGGGTGCGGCGCGATCGCTGGGGGGTTCCGCACATCGAGGCCAGCGCCCCGCGGGACCTCTACTTCGCCCAGGGCTTCGCCCACGCCCAGGACCGGCTCTGGCAGATGGACTTCTACCGCCGCGCGGTCGAGGGCAAGATCTCCGCGATGGCCGGCGAGGAGGGCCTGCCGATCGACCGCCTGATGCGGACGCTGGGGATTCGCCACGCCGCCGAGCAGGAGGCGGCGGTGCTCGAGCCCGAGCTGCGGTCCCTGCTGGAGCGCTTCTGCGAGGGCGTCAACGCCGCCGCCGCGACCGCCCCGGCGCTGCCGTTCGAGATGCAGCTGCTGCGGCTGGAGTGGAAGCCCTGGCGGCCGGTCGACATCCTCAGCCTCGGCAAGCTCCTCGCCTTCGGCCTCTCCACCAACTGGGAGCGGGAGCTCTTGCGGGCGGACATGCTGCGCGCCCTCGGCCCGGAGCTGAGCGCGCGCCTGGACCCGACCTATCCCGCCGACAACCCCGTCGTCACTCAGGAAGCCTGGAGCGGCGACGGCCTCGCGATCGTCGAGCAGATCGACGCGGTGCGGCGCTCGATGGGCCTTGCCGCCGAGGCGAGCGGCTCCAACAACTGGGCTGTCAGCGGCGACCTCAGCGCCACCGGCGGGCCGCTGATCGCCGGCGACCCCCACCTGCCCCCGAGCATGCCGGGCATCTGGTACCAGGTGGGGCTGCGCCACGGCGAGCGCTTCGTCCGCGGCGCCTCGATGCCGGGGATGCCGGGCGTCTACATGGGCCAGAACAACGACGTCTGCTGGACCTTCACCAACGTCATGGCCGACGTCCAGGACCTCTTCGTGGAGAAAATCGAGGGCGACGCCTACCTCTTCGAGGACGAGTGGCGGCCATTGCAGACGCGGCGTGAGGAGATCGTCGTCAAGGGGCGCGAGGAGCCGGTCGAGCTCGAGGTGCGGGCAACCCACCACGGGCCGATCGTCAACGGGGCGCTCGGAGCCGACGCCGACGAGCCGCTCGCCCTCAGCTGGCAGGCGCTCTACGAACCGACCGCCTTCGTCGGCATGTTCGAGATGCTGGAGATCGCCTCCGGCCCGGACCTGGTGGCCAAGCTCGAGGGCCACACGGCGCCGGCCTCGAACCTGATCTGGGCCGACCGCCAGGGCTCGATCGGCTACAAGCTGATCGGCCGCCTGCCGCTGCGCCGCGGCGGCTGCCCGGACCTGCCGAAGCCGGGCTGGAGCGGCGAGTTCGAGTGGGAGGGGACGGTCCCCTACGACGAGCTGCCGGAGACGGTCGATCCCGAGAGCGGCTTCCTGGTCACCGCCAACAACCGCATCGTCGGCGACGAGTACCCCCACCACATCACCAGCGAATACCTCGACGGCTTCCGCGCCAAGCGGATCGAGCAGCTGTTGGGCGAGAGCGAGGAGCACGACCTCGCCGGCTTCGAGGCGATGCAGTCCGACAACCTCTCGCTGCCCGGCATCGAGGCGGCGAAGCGGCTGGGGCGGCTCACCCCCGGCGGCCAGCGCGAGCTGAGCGCGATCGAGCGGCTGCGCAGCTGGGACGGCCGGCTCGACCCGGAGACGATCGCCGGCACGATCTACCAGGCCTTCCTGCTGCGTCTCGCCCGCGAGGTCGCCCGCGCCGCGATCGGCGACCGCGACCTCTGCGAGCGCTGGCTCGACCGCGCCGACAACGGCTTCACCCCGCACATCACCTCGCCCTGGCGCTGGCACTCGCACCTGATGGCGCTCTGGGAGGAAGGCGACGAGGAGCTGATCGGGCGGCCCTGGGAGGGGCTGGTGCTGGAGGCGCTGGCGGGCGCCATCGACGACCTCGAGGAGCGCTTCGGCCCCGACCCCGAGGGCTGGCGCTGGGGCCGCGTCCACGAGATGGAGTTCCCGCACCCGCTGGGCGAGGCGAACCCACTGCTGCGGCGCCTGCTCAACCGCCGCCTGCGCGCCGGCGGCGCGCAGGAGACCGTCAGCCAGATCGCCTATGACCCCAACGACCCCTACAAAGCCGTCTGGGCGCCGAGCTGGCGGATGGTCGCCGACCCGGCCGATCCCGACCGCTCGCGCTGGCAGATGTTCACCGGCCAGTCCGGCCATCCCGCCAGCCCCCACTACGACGATCTCCAGGCCGACTGGCTGGAGGGGCGGACCCAGCCGATGGCCGGCGAGGGCCCCTGGTCGGAGCTGGAGCTAGTCCCGCAGGTTTAGCTGCGAGCCGTCGGCCGCGGCGTAGGCGGTAACGGCTTCGACGATCGCGGTGGGCGCCTTGTCCGGCGAGCCGGCGTCGAAGGGCGGCTGCGGGTCGTACTCGATCGCCAGCTGGACGGACTGGGCGACCTCGGGACCGGCCTCGAGGCCGACCAGGTGCAGGGCCATGTCGATCCCGGCGGAGACGCCGGCGGCGGTGAGGACCTTGCCGTCCTCGACGAAGCGCCCGCCGACCGGGTCGGCGCCGTAGGCGCGCAGCGGCTCCAGGTAGAGCCAGTGGCCGGTCGCGCGCTTGCCCTCGAGCAGGCCGGCGGCGCCGAGCACCAGCGAGCCGGTGCAGACCGAGGTCGTCCACTTGGTCCGGCGGTCGACTTCGCGCAGCCAGCCGAGCACCTCCTCGTCCTCGAGCAGCGGCCGGTTGCCGGCGCCGCCGGGGACGAGGACGATGTCGGTCGCCTCGACCTCGGCGATGGCGCGATCGGCGCTGATGCCGAGGTGACCGCTGTCGGTTCGCACCTCGCCGGTCTCGGCGGCGACGAACTCGACCTCCCAGCCGGGAACCGAGCGCAGCACCTCGTAGGGGCCGATCGCGTCGAGGGCGGTGATGCCGTTGAAAACGAGTATTGAAGTCTTCATGGGCGCATTCTGGCGCTCGCGAGCCCCGCGCGCCAGCGGCAGGAATGCCAATGTCCGTTAGATTCCTGCCATGCACCGCGTTGTCGCCCTCTGCCTCGACGGCCTCGTCGCCTTCGACCTGACGGCGCCGGCGCAGGCGTTCGGGCTGGCCGCGCGGCGCTCCGGCGAGCCGCTGTATGAGTTCTCGACCTGCTCGTCGGGAGCGGCGGAAGTGCGCACCACCAGCGGCTTCGGGATCAGCCCGGCTGCCGGTCTCGGGGCGCTGCGCCGGGCCGACACGGTCGTCGTCCCGGGCTACGCCGGGCTGCTTGAGCCGCCCCCGGCGGCGGCGCTGGACGCCCTGCGCGCCGCCGGCGGGCGCGGCGCCCGGGTGCTCTCGGTCTGCACCGGCGCCTTCGCCCTCGCCCACGCCGGCCTGCTCGACGGGCGCCGGGCGGCGACCCACTGGGCCTGGGCGGGTGAGCTCGCTCGCCGCTTCCCCGCGGTCGCGGTCGACCCCGACGCCCTCTACGTCGACGAAGGACAGGCGCTGACCTCGGCCGGGCTCAGCGCCGGCATCGACCTCAGCCTGCACGTCATCCGCAAGGACTTCGGCGCCGCCGTCGGCGAGCGCGTCGCCCGCCACATGGTCGCCCCGCCCCACCGCGAAGGGGGTCAGGCGCAGTTCGTCAAGGCGCCACCCGCCGATGGCGGCGGCTCGCTGGAGTCGACGCGGCATTGGGCCGCCGAGCGGCTCGATCAGCCCCTCGATGTCGCCGCGATGTCGCGCCACGCCGGCGTCAGCTCCCGCACCTTCGCCCGCCGCTTCCGCGAGGAGATGGGGACGACGCCGCTGCAGTGGCTGCTCGCCCAGCGGGTGCTGGAGGCGCGGCGGCTGCTGGAGGAGTCTGGCCTGCCGGTCGAGGCGGTCGCCTGGCGCTGCGGCTTCGGCACCGCCGCCTCGCTGCGCGAGCATTTCCGCCGCGCCACCGCAACGACGCCGACCGCCTACCGGCGGGCGTTTCGGCCGGCACTCGCCTGAGCGTCGGGCCCGGCAAGCCGCGCGGCAGGATTGAGCACTTAACGGGGTCCTGGCCACGTCAAGTCCTCAAGGGAAGCTGGGACGGGCGTTTAGAGTCCGCGGCGATGAGCCGCCGCGACCAGATCGTCCTCAGCGACGCCGAGCTGATGGAGCTGCTGGCGGCCGAGCGGATCGCGGTCGTCACCAGCCTCGGGCCGCGCGGCTGGCCCCACTCGATGCCGCTCTGGTTCGTCCCGCGCGACGGCGAGGTCTGGATCTGGACCTATGCCAAGTCGCAGAAGGTGCGCAACCTCGAGCGCGACCCCCGGGCCACGGTGCTGGTCGAGACCGGGCACGAGTACGGCGAGCTGCGCGGGGCGATGATCGAGGCAGAGGCGGAGATCCACCGCGACTTCGAGACCGTGATCGGCTTCGCCGAGGAGCTGACGCTGCGCTATGCCGAGGGCATCTCCGCGGTCGAGGGGGACGCCAAGGCGGCGCTCGAAGCGCAGGCGCCGAAACGGGTCGCGATCCACTTCAAGCCGGTCCGCACCGCGACCTGGGATCACCGCAAGCTGGGCGGGACCTACTGAGCCGTTGACAACTCCGCTACATCCAACCCCGCTCCGGGTTGCAGAGTGACCCGACCGCTACCTTTCCCCGTTCGATGAAACGACGCCTCTCAGCCGCCCTGCTCCTTGCCTGCCTCCTCGCCGCGCTCCTCACGGCGCAGCTCGGCGCGGCGAAGCCGCCGATCGCCGCGCCCCCGGGCTTCTTCGGCGTCGCGCCGCAGACGTCGCTGACGGCCGAAGACTTCCGCTACATGAAGGCCGGCGGCATCGAAAGCGTGCGCTGGCCATTGATCTGGGCGGCGGTCCAGCCGACCGCGAAAAGCGCCTATGACTGGAGCGGCTTCGACCCGGTGGTCGCGCTCGCCGCCCGGGCCGGCGTGCAGATCCTGCCCTCGATTGGCTCGCCGCCCCGCTGGGTCACCCGCAAGGAAACGACGATGCCGATCGACAGCGCCCGGCAGCGCCAGGCCTGGTCGGCCTTCCTCAGCGCGGCCGTCGATCGCTACGGGCCGGGCGGCAAATTCTGGCGCGAGCACATGACCGGCGGCATCAGCCCCAACTACGAACCGGCGATTCCGGTGCTGCCGATCCGCGCCTGGCAGATCTGGAACGAGTCCAACTTCTTCTACTTCGCCTTCCCGGTCTCCGCCTCCCGCTACGCGAAGCTGGTGACGATCTCGAGCAAAGCGATCAAATCGGTGCGGCCGGGCGCCAAGGTGGTCCTCTCGGGGCTGTTCGGGGAACCGACGGCCGGCGGCAAGCGCGGCATGCCCGCTGCCACCTTCCTGCAGCAGCTCTACCGCGTCCCCGGGCTGAAGAGCCGCTTCGACGGCATCTCGCTGCACCCCTACGCGGTCGACGCCGAAACGCTGGAAGAACTGGTCGAGGGCTTCCACGACGTGGCCGTCGAAAACCACGATCGCCCCGGCCTCTACATCACCGAGATCGGCTGGGGCTCGGAGAACAACTTCAAGCACGACGCCTTCGAGCAGGGGATCCAGGGCCAGGTGCGCCAGCTGCGCGACTCCTACGAATACCTGCTCGCCAACCGGGCCCGGCTCAACCTGAAGCAGGTCTACTGGTTCTCCTGGAAGGACCTCGAGGGGCTCTGCGACTTCTGCGACTCGGTCGGCTTCTTCCGCGAAGGCCCGCGCTTCAAGCCGAAGCCGGCCTGGCGCGCCTTTGTCGCGCTCACCGGCGGCCGCGCGCGCCCCTGACGTCTAGATCGGGCTCGCGGGCATGGAGGGGAACGATGGGGGCGACGAGAAGCGTGCGGGCATGGACGGAAACGACGGGCGCGACGAGAAGCGGCTGACGCGATACGCCGCGCCCCTGCTCCTCGGCCTCGCCCTGCTGGTCGCGGCGGCGGTGTTGTTCGACTACAGCGCCGGCCTGACCTGGTTCCAGGACAGCTGGGAGTTCCTGATGAACAGGCGGGACTTCGGGGTCGGCGCCCTGCTCGACCCCCACAACGAGCACATCGTCCTGGCGCCGGTCCTGATCGAGCAGCTGCTGCTGCGGATCTCCGGGATGGGCTCGACGCTGCCCGAATACGTGGTGCTGACGGCGCTGCTGCTGGGTACCGCGGCGCTGCTCTTCGTCTACGTCCGCCGCCGCCTCGGGCCCTGGCCGGCGCTGCTGGCCGCGGTGCTGCTGGCCTTCCTCGGCCCCGCCTGGCAGGACCTGCTCTGGCCGTTTCAGATCGGCTTCGTCGGCTCGGCCCTGTTCGGGGTCGCGACGCTGCTCGCGCTTGACCGCGCCGAGCGCCGCTGGGACGCGGCGGCCTGCGCCTTCCTGGCGCTCTCGATCGCCTTCTCCAGCCTCGGCCTGGCCTTCGCGCTGGGCGCCGCCGTCGACGTCCTGCAGCGCCGTCGCGAGCGGGGCTGGCGCCGTGCCTACGTCGCGGCCGTGCCCCTGGCGCTCTACGCGGCCTGGTACGCGGGCTGGGGGCGAGACGCCGAAACCCACGTCTCCGCGCACAACGTGCTGGTCTCGCCGCGCTTCGTCGTCGAAGGCTTCGCCGCTTCGCTCGACTCGCTGCTGGCCTTGGCGACGATCGCCGACGAAGCGGTGGGCCGGTCGAAGTGGGGCTTCGTCCTGCTCGCCGTCCTGGTCGCCCTGGTCGTCTATCGCCAGGTCCGCAGGCCGGGCGTCTCGCCCCGCCTCTGGCCCGTCCTCACCGCCGCCGCGGCCTTCTGGTTCCTGGCCGGCTTCAACACCGTCGCGGGCCGCGAGGCCTACTCGAGCCGCTACCTCTACGTCGGCGCGCTCTTCGTGCTGCTGATCGGCGCGAATCTGCTCGAGGGGGCCCGCTTTGGCCGCCGGGCCCTGCTCGCCGGCACCGCGCTGACCCTCGTCGCGGTCGGCTTCAACCTCGTGCCGCTGCGCGAAGGCCGCGACTTCTTCGAGTCCCAGACGGTGCTGACGCGCGCCGACCTGGCCGCGATCGAGATCGCCGAGCGGACGGTGGACCCGTCATTCGCCCTGCCGCCGGAGATCTCCGGCACCAGCTTCCTCAACGAGATCCGGGCGGGCGAGTACCTCGCGGCGGTCGACGAATATGGCTCACCCGCCTACACGCCGGCGGAGCTGGCGCGAGCTCCCGAGGCCGGCAGGAAACAGGCGGACGTCGTTCTCGCCAACGCCCTGCCCGTGAGCATCGAGGTCGGCGGCGCGGCGGCCCCCGGCGAGCGGCCCGGAGATTGCACCGAGATCCCGCCCGGCGCCGGCGCCACCGCGCCCCTGCCGCTGCGCCCGGGGGTGGCGACGGTCGAGTTCGCTCCGGGCGGGCCCGGCACGATCCGCTTGCGCCGCTTCGCCGCCGACGCCTACCCGCTGGTCAGCGAAGGCATCGCGGCTGGCTCGGTGACCCTGCTTGACATCCCCCGCGACGAGGCGGCACGGCCGTGGCGCCTGCAGGCGGAAGCCGCGCAGGGGGCGACGGTCTGCCGCTGAAGGTCGGGAGGGGACGCGCTGGGGCTCAGCGCCGCTGACCGGCTGCTGGGGAAGACTCGAGCGGACGGCACTCCAGCCCAGGCGTGAGCGCGAACCGCCGCAGCGGCGGCAGCCGGTCCGCGGCGACCGCCAGAGCCGCGGCGTAGCCGGGCCCCGCCTCGAGCTCCGCGACCGCGACCGCGATGTCCGGTCGCTCGCCGCCGAGCCCGCTGCTCAGGCACTTGACGGTTGCCTCGTGGCGGGCCCAGGCGCGGTGGAAGGCCGCGACCCGGTGCCGCGCCGGCGCCTCGCGAACCGCGGCGGCCGCCGCCTCGTCGAGCCCGCGGTCGGCAAGCGCGAGGACGTCGCGCCGCGACTCGATCCGCTCGACGTCGACCCCGACTTCCCGCTCCCAGGCCACCGCCACGAGGGCGACCTCGCCGGAGTGGCTGAGGTTGAAGCGCAGGCGGGCGTCCGGCTCGCTCAGCGCCGGCTTGCCATGGGGGCCGAGCTGGAACGGGATCCGTGCCGGGTCGCGATCGAGGCAGCGCCCGAGCACCCCGCGCAGCGCCCAGCGCGCCGCCACCCAGCGCCTCTTCGCCGCCGCCCCGGCGATCCGCGCGGCCCGCTCGCGCTCGGCGCCCGGCAGCCGCTCCGCGCGGGGCCAGCCGGGGGCGTCGAGCGCCGCCCGCCAGACGTGGATCTCCTCGCGGCCCGGGGCGGAGGGCGGCGACGGCGAGGCGGCGCGCCCGCTAGCGGCTGCGGTGGCGATGGGCGATCCGGATCTTCAGCCGGCGCGACTTCCCCTCCGCGTAGCCGCGCTGCGCGAAGACGACGGCGGCAAAGCTCGTGCCACGGCGGATCCTCGGCACGAAGCGGGCGGTGCAGGCGCGGCTGAGGAACCTGCTTCCGTTGGCGTGGCCGTTGCGCAGGAGCCTGACCGGCTCCCCGCGGCGGCCCGCGCAGGGGGACACCCAGACGGTCAGGAACGCCCGCCTGCCGCGTTCGACCCGCCGTCGCTGGGCGCGCAGGCCGATGAAGGTGGGGCCGAGCTGCGCCCGCGTCGTCGTCGGTTCCGGCGGCGACGGGCAGCTCGCCGGCGGCAGGCCGGCGAGCCGGTACACCTGGCCGCCTTCCTCCACCGCGTAGAGCCGTTTCGCGGCATCTTCGCCGAAGGAGACCGGGTCGCTCAGGCGCAGGCCCAGCGAGCAGTCGTCGCTGGCGCGCTCGCCGGCCCCGGTCGGAAGCTGCAGCGCCCGGACCGCGCCCGAGCAGAGGTCGGCGTAGAGGTAGTGGCCGTAGAGGGCGCCGAGCGAGGGGTCGCGGGCGACGTAGCCGCCGATCACGGCGCAGCGGTTGCCGCCGAGATCGGGATCGGGGTCGTGCGGGTAGTCGAAGACCGGCGGCGAGAAGGCCGCGGTGGGAAAGGCGGCGCACTGGGGGTCGGTGGCGGGTCCGGCAAGGGACCCCTCACGGCAGTTCCAGCCGTAGTTGGCGCCGCTGCCGCCGACCACGCCCGGCAGCGGGCTCGGGGCGAAGTCGATCTCCTCGCGCAGCCCCTGGCCGACGTCGCCGATGACCATGTCGCCGCTGAGGCTGTCGAAGGAGAAGCGGAAGGGGTTGCGCAGGCCGGAGCTCCAGATCGCGTAAGGGGGCGCCGGCCCCGGGCTGAGCCGCAGGATCTTCCCCAGCGGGCTGCTGGGGTCCTGAGCGTGGTGGAACTGGTCGTTGGCGCCGCCGCCGTCGCCGGTCGAGAGATAGAGGTTGCCGTCCGGGCCGAACTGGAGCTGGCCGCCGTTGTGGTTCGCGGCCTCGGCGTGGTCGATCGTCAGCAACGGGTTCGGCGGCCCGCTCGCGGTCGCGTGGTCCGGCGCCGCGGCGACGAGTTCGTCGACGTGAATTTTGCCGTCGACGTCGTTCGCGTAGGCGGCGAAGAGCCGGCCGCTGGCGTCGAAGTCGGGGGAGAGGGCGATCGACAGCAGGCCCCGCTCCCCCTGGCAGTCGGCGCCGCAGCCGACCTCGGCGGTGAGGTCGGCGAACAGGGTCTTCACGCCGCCGCGGACCAGCTGGATCCTGCCCTTGCGCTCGACCACGAAGAGGCGGCTGGCGTCGCCGGGGTCGGAGGTGACGTAGGTCGGCTGTTCGAAGCTGCCGATCGGCTGCAGGGTCAGGGCCTCGGCCCTGGCGGCGCCGAGGAAGAGGAGGGAGAGCGCGAGTATCCCCGCCAGGCGGATCACCCCCCTCAAGTTAGCCGAACGGCAGCGTGAGGTCGGCCGCTGGATCGTCCCCGAGCGGGGCGGAGCCGTTCCCCGTCTGCGATACCGTCGCCTACCTTGAACCGCCTGCTGATCACCGGCGGGGCCGGATTCGTCGGCTCCAACCTGGCCATCTCGCTCGCCGCCCGCCACCCCGACTGGGAGGTCGTGGCGCTCGACAACCTCTACCGGCGCGGCTCTGAATTGAATCTGCCGCGGCTCGAGCAGGCGGGGGTCGAGTTCGTCCGCGGCGACGTGCGCGAGCCCGAAGACCTGGCCCGGGTGCCGCGCGCCGACGCCCTGATCGAGTGCTCGGCCGAGCCCTCGGTGATGAGCGGCGTCGACGGCGACACCGGCTACCTCGTCCACACCAACCTCACCGGTGCCTACAACTGCCTCGAGCTGGCCCGCCGCGACGGCGCCTTCGTCGTCTTCCTCTCGACCAGCCGCGTCTACCCGGTGGCGCCGCAGGTCGATCTCGAGCTGGAGGAGGGGGAGACGCGCTTCGAGATCGCCGCCGAGCAGGCGGTCCCCGGGGTCTCGGCGGCGGGCATCTCCGAGCGCTTCCCGCTCGACGGCGCCCGCACCCTCTACGGCGCCACCAAGCTCGCCGCCGAGCTGCTGATCGAGGAGTACCGGGCGGGGCTGGGCGTGCCGGCGGTGATCGACCGCTGCGGCGTCATCGCCGGCCCCTGGCAGATGGGCAAGGTCGACCAGGGCGTCTTCACCCACTGGATGTTCGCCCACCACTTCGGCAACCCGCTCTCCTACATCGGCTTCGGCGGCGCCGGCAAGCAGGTGCGCGACCTGCTCCACGTCGAGGACCTGGTCGACCTGGTCGAGCGCCAGCTGCTGGCTCCCGCCGAGTGGGACGGGCGCACCGTCAACGTCGGCGGCGGCCGCGAGTGCAGCCTCTCGCTGCGGGAGACGACGGCGATCTGCCGCGAGCTGACCGGCGTCGAGGTGCCGATCGAGCCGGTCGAGCAGACGCGCGCCGGCGACGTCCCGATATACCTCTCCGACTGCGCGAAGATCTTCGGCCTGGACGAGTGGCGCCCGCGGCGCGGCGCCCGGCAGGTGCTCGCCGACATCCACGAGTGGATCGCGGCGGACCCGGAGCGGATCGCTCAGGCACTCAACATCGACACCCCCGCGGGGGGAAGGGGGTAGGCGAATGCCGGTCGCGATCATCACCGGGGCGGGGGGGCTGATCGGCTCCGAGGCGGTCGAGCACTTCATCGCCCAGGGCTTCGACGTGGTCGGCATCGAGAACGACATGCGGGCCAGCTTCTTCGGGCCCGAGTCCTCGACCTCGCACGTGACCGAGCGCCTCGTCGCCGAGCACCCCGAGTTCCGCTGGGAGAACGCCGACATCCGCGACGCCGACACGGTCGACCGCGTCTTTCGCGAGCACGCCGGCCAGATCGAGCTGGTCGTCCACACCGCCGCCCAGCCCTCCCACGACTGGGCCGCCAGCGACCCCCAGACCGACTTCGGGGTCAACGCCAACGGCACCCTCAACCTGCTCGAGGCGGCCCGCGCCCACTGTCCCGACGCCCCCTTCGTCTTCTGCTCGACCAACAAGGTCTACGGCGACACGCCCAACCGGCTGCCGCTGGAAGACCTGGAGAAGCGGCTGGAGTTGCCGGAGTCCCACCCCTATTTCGGCGGCATCGACACCTCGATGTCGATCGACTCCTCGACCCACTCGCTGTTCGGCGTCTCCAAGGCCGCGGCCGACCTGCTGGTGCAGGAGTACGGGCGCTATTTCGGGATGCCCACCGTCGCCTTCCGCGGCGGCTGCCTGACCGGGCCCCAGCACGCCGGCGCCAAGCTGCACGGCTTCCTCGCCTACCTGATGAAGTGCACCGTCACCGGCACCCCCTACACCGTCTTCGGCTACGCCGGCAAACAGGTCCGCGACAACATCCACAGCGCGGACTTGATCGCCGCCTTCGACGCTTTCCGCCGTGCCCCCCGCGCCGCCGCCGTCTACAACATCGGCGGCGGGCGGTTCTCCAACTGCTCGATGCTGGAGGCGATCGAGATCTGCGAGCGGGTCTCCGGCCGCGAGCTGAGCTGGGAGATGGGGGAGGAGCCGCGGATCGGCGACCACCGCTGGTGGATCTCCGACCTGGCCCCGTTCGAGGCCGACTACCCCGAGTGGAAGCTGCGCTACGGGGTAGAGGACATCCTGCGTGAGATGCACGAGCAGAACCTCGAGCGCTGGACGGTGAGCGCCCCGTGAAGCTCTCGGTGGTGATGCCGGCCCAGAACGAGGAGGGCTCGGTCGGGGCGACGGTCGAAGGCGTGGTCGCCGCCCTGGAGCGCGAGCAAATCGAGTACGAGGTGATCGTCGTCAACGACGACAGCGAGGACTCGACCGAAGCGGTGGTGGCGGCGATCGGGGCCGACAACCCGCGGGTGCGGGTTCACCGCTCCCACTACGAACGTGGTTTCGGGATGGCGATACGGGCCGGCCTCGACGTCTTCGAGGGCGACGCCGTGGCGATCGTGATGGCCGACGCCTCCGACGACCCCGAGGACCTGGTCCGCTACCACCGCCTGCTCGAAGACGGCTGGGACTGTGCCTTCGGCTCGCGCTTCGTGCCGGGCGCCAGGGTCCACGACTACCCGCGGCTGAAGTACACGATCAACCGGCTCGCCAACCAGTTCATCCGGGTCCTCTTCCGCCACCGCTACAACGACACCACCAACGCCTTCAAGGCCTACCGGCGCGAGGTGATCGAGACGATCCAGCCGCTGCTCTCCAAACACTTCAACCTGACCGTCGAGATGCCGCTGAAGGCGATCGTCCGCGGCCACTCCTACGAGGTGATCCCGACCTCGTGGACCAACCGCACCAGCGGCGTGCCGAAGCTGGCGATGAAGGAGATGGGCAGCCGCTACCTCTTCATCGTCCTCTACGTCTGGCTGGAGAGCACGCTCAGCCGCGGCGACTACCAGGTCCGAGGCGTGCCGGAGTCGTCCGCCAGACGAGCAACCCGAGGCAGCTAGCGAGCACCACCATCGCCACCAGCGCGGCGACGTCGGTGAGCGCGAACCGCGAGCTGACCAGCAGGTGGTTCGTCGTCAGCGCCGGTCCGAGGGCGATGGCCAGCAGCTCGACCGGCCGCAGCGCGAGGATCGCCCGGATCGGCGTCGAGCGCAGCCAGGGGAAGCCCGCGCCGGCCTGCTGCAGCGCCACCACCGCGAAGAGGGCGAGGACCCAGGCCTGCAGGCCCTCCCGCAGCATCCCCGTCTGCGACGCCCCCCAGTAGACGGCGAAGACCGCGAAGGGAACGAGGGCGGTCGCCGTCACCGGCCAGCGCCACCGGCGCCAGGCCCGGGCGAGCGAGATCAGCAGCAGGGGGTAGAAGACGATGCCCACTCCGAAGGGCAGCCCGTTCCAGTACTGGAAGAAGAAGTGGATCGCGCGCGGAGAGCCTTCGCCGACGGCGTTGATCCACACGGAGTTGGCGGAGATGACAGGCAGCAGCAACGGCACCAGGGTGTTGCCGACCGAGGCCAGCCGGTAGCCGAGCCAGTGCAGCGGGCTCGGGTCGAGCTCGAATCCCGCCGTCAGCAGATATTCGCTGAAGCCGCTCTGCGAGTAGTGGGATCCGTTGACGAGGCGCCAGGCGAGGAGGCTGACCGCCACCCCGGCGGCGAGGAAGGCCGCGGCGCGCAGGTTCGGCCGCTTCCAGCTGGCGCCCCGCAGCGGCCACAGCGCCAGCAGCCCGATCCCGGAGAGCCCGAGCAGAGCCCCTGGGTGCATCAGGTAGCCGATGCCGACGAGCAGCCCCGAGCTCAGGGGCTTCCGTTCGAGGATGCGGATACCGGCCAGGAGCACGAAGGAGGCGGCCAGGAGCTTCGGCCAGGTGAACCAGATTTCGTGGACGAGGAAGGGGGTGGTCACGGCCAGGATCAGCGCCACTCGCGCCGCCGCCGCGCCGCCCAGGCGCCTGACCAGGTCCCAGAGCGAGAGGAAGGCCGAGCAGGCGAAGGCCATCATCGCCAGTCGGTAGGCCATGAAGCCCTGGGGATCGAAGGGAAGCCAGGAGATTTCCGGCAGCCCCTGCGGCGGCCTGCCGCCGCTGAGGAAGACCATCGGCGTGCTGGCCAGGCCGGCCAGGGGGCCGCGGCTGGAGAAGTTGTAGGGGGCGAAATAGGAGCTGCCGAGGGTGCTGTAGGGCGCGGTGTCGTGGGCGACCAGCTGGGGAATGATGTAGGAGATCCGGCTGTCGGAGCGGTTCCCGACCTCGAGCGTCCGCGAGATCCCGCCGGCATACAGCTCCCCGACCGGGCCGCCCGACCAGACCGCGCGGGCGACCGCGAAGCCCAGCGCGCAGCCGGCGATCAGCAGGACCAGCTGCTCCTCGCGCTCGAGCAGGTCCTCTGGGCCGGCGGCGAGAAGGCCCGCCAGCATCAGGCCCAGCACGGGCGCGAAGACGATCAGGCAGGTGAGGCGCGGTTCGAGCGTCCCCGCCAGCGCCCAGGCGAGGCCGCCCGTGAGGATCAGCAGGGCCAGGCCCGGCAGGAAGAGGAATCCGAGGCTCGGTTTGGCGGGACCGGCGGCGCCGCGCCAGATCAGCCCTGGGCCGAGCAGCAACGTGACCGAGAGCCCGGTGGCGCAGAGGATCCGCAGCAGGTCGAGCAGCTGCGCGCCGCCGCCGGCGTCGTGGGCGAGAGAGGGCCGGGCGAGGAGGCCGAGGACGCAGCTCAGGGCCGCCAGCCCCCAGCACGAGAGCAGCGCCGCGCGCTCGCGGCCGATGGCCATGGTCCGCCGGCTTGGCCGGCTCAGCCTTCCTTGCGCCCGATTACCAGGAACTGCTTCCCGAGCAGCCTCCAGGCGAGAGGCGTCTTCAGGTACATGCGGGTCAGCCGCGGCGAAGGCGGCAGGATGCCCCTGAACGAATAGGGGAGGTAGCGGGGGATGATCCGCTCGGGCTCGAAGCCGGCGGCGTAGAGGTGCTCGCCGATCGCGACGTGGGTGAGCGCGACGTAGTGGTCGGCGCAGTCCCAGTACTCGTCCGAGCAGTAGCGATAGTTGGGGCCCATGATCGCGATGCGCCCACCCGTCGCCATCGACGCCTGCATCTTCTCGAGGAAGGCGGCGATCGCCTCCTGGTCGTAGAGATGCTCGAGGAAGTTGGAGACGAAGACGCCGTCGAAGTGCCCGTCCGGCAGCTCGGCGTCCATGATCGGAGCGGTGATGACGGTGGTGTCGGGCTTGTGCGCGGCCTCCTCGTAGCTGACCGCGTCGACTGCCCAGGTCTCCTTGGCGGGGACCGCGCCGATGAACTCACCCCGGCCGGCGGCGGGGTCGAGGACCTTTTGCGGCCGACCCATCAGCTGGTGGACGTGGGGGCTGATCTCCCGCCAGACGGCGATTCGGCCGTCCTGATCGATGCCGCGGAAACGGTATGAGTAGAGGCGCTCGTAGTTCACGGACGGGCAGCCTACCCATCTGGGGATCGGGGGCTCGGGTCCCGTTCCTCCGCCCCGACCGGGAGACTCGCGGGCGATGAACCAGGCAGACTGCCGGCCCATGCAAGGCATCGGACAGGGCTAGCCGTTGGTCGCGATTCTCCTCTGTGCCGCGGCCACCTGCGCCATCGCGCTGTTCCTGGGCCAGGCGGCGCTGCGGCTGGCCGGCGCCCGCGAGTGGAGCTGGCTGGCACCGCCGGTCGGGCTCTCGCTGGCGATGCTGCTGGCGGCGCCGGCGGTCCACGTGCCGGGCCGCTGCGTCACCGTCGCGCTGCTGCTTGGTGGCCTCACGGTGGTGGCGGCCGTCTGGTGCCTGCGCTCGCCGCCGCACCGGCCGCCCCTCGCCGGCCTGCTCGCGGCGGCGCCGGTCGGCCTGCTGGTCCTGGTGCCCTTCGTGGCGGCGGGCCGGGCGGGGATCCTCGGGGTCACGGTCGACAACGATATGGCGGCGCACCTGACCTTCCTCGAAAGCTTCCTTTCGTCCACCGTCGCCTCCGTCAGCCCGCTGCCCTCGGACTACCCGTTGGGGCCGCACGCGCTGACGGCGCTGCTCAGCAAAGGCTTCGGCATCGATCCCGTCCCCGCCTTCTCCGGCCTGACGATGGCGCTGCCGCTGATCAACGCCTGGACCGTCCTCGCGGTCGCGCGGCGCGCCTCCTGGTTCGGCAAGGCCGTGCTCGCGACCGTCGCCGGCATGCCCTTCCTGATCGCCGCCTACTACGGCGAGGGATCGTTCAAGGAGGTGGCGCAGGCGGGCCTGGTGCTGGCGATCGTGCTCAGCCTGAGCGGCTTCGGCCCGGTACTGGGACGCGGCCGCTGGGTCCCCTTCGCCCTGCTGCTCGGCGGCATCGTCTCGGTCTACTCGTTGGCCGGCCTGCTCTGGCCGCTGGCGATCGCCGTTCTCTGGGTGGCCGGCCTGCTCGCGATCGCGGCCCGGCACCGCCGGCTGCGCCAGGTGCCGGCGGCCCTGCGCCGGGAGCTGCCGGCGCTGGGAATCGGCCTCGCCGTCCTCCTCGCCGGGCTGCTGCCGCAGGCGGAGCGGATCTGGAACTTCGTCGCCGTGCGCGAGAGCGGCACCGGGATCTCGGTCGACGAACTCGGCAACCTGGTGGGGGCCCTGCCGGGCTGGGAGGCCCTCGGCATCTGGGACAACGCCGACTTCCGGTTCCCCGCCTCAGCTCCGTTCGTGGGCGGTTTCTGGTCCCTCTTCGTGCTCGCGCTCGTTCTCTTCGGGGTCTTCTGGGCCTTCCGCCGCGGCCGCTGGCTGCTGCCGCTCGCCGCCGCCGGGGCGATGGCGATCTGGGCGGTCACCGACCACACCCAGTCGCCCTACGTCTCCGCCAAGGCGCTGGTGATCGCCTCGCCGCTGCTGCTGACGCTCGCGGTGCTGCCGCTGGTCGACCGCGAGCCGCGACGGGGCTCGCCATGGCGCTCGCCGTGGCTGCTGGCGCCGCTGCTCGGCCTGGTCCTCTTCCTCCAGGTCGGCAGGGACGACCTGCGGGCGCTGCGCTGGAGCCCGGTCGGGCCCACCGGCCACGCCGACCAGCTGCAGAGCTTCCGCCCGCTGATCGACGGCGGCTCGACGCTGTTCATCGGCGGCGACGAGTTCGTCGCCTGGGAGCTGGCCGGGGTCCCGGCCCAGCTCGCCACCCTCGCGGCCACGCCGGTGCAGCCGCTCCGCCCTCAGAAGGACTGGGAGTACGGGGAGGCGCTGGACTTCGACTCGGTGCGCGCTTCGACCCTGAACGGCTTCGAATGGTTCGTCACCCCTCGCGACGCCGCCGCCAGCGCCCCGCCGCCGCAGCTGCGCCTGCGGCGCAGCACCGACGACTTCCAGCTCTGGCAGCGGACCGGGCGAGTCCGCGAACGCTCGATCCTGGCGGAGGGGGAATGGCCCGGTGCCGTGCTCAAGTGCGAGACGAAGGAGGGCCGCGCGATCCTGGCGGCGGGGGGCGTGGCGGCGGTGAGGCCGCTGCCGTTCGCCGCTGCGGGGGGCTCGGCCGGGCCCAACGGCACCGTCATGGCCCGCCTCACCCTGCCGGCCGGGACCTGGGACCTGCAGACGCCCTACACGAGCCCGCTGCCGGTGGAGGTGACGGCGCCGGGGTTGAGGACGACGCTGCCCGCCAACCTCGACCGCCCCGGCCCGCGCCTGCCGATCGGCCGCATCACGCTGCGCCGCCAGCGGCCGCTGACGATCTCCCTGCACGTCACGGACACGCCGCTGACGCTGCCGACGGCAATCGCGATCTTCGACAAGGTGGTCGCCACCCCCGCCGGGCGCCCCGCCCGCGTCGTCCCGATCGCCCGTGCCTGCGGCCGCTACGTGGACTGGTATCGACCCGCTTCCTCCTGACCCGCCAGCCCTTGGATAGTCTGCGGCTATGTCGCGTCGCGCGCTGATCACCGGCATCACCGGCCAGGACGGCAGCTACCTGGCCGAGCTCCTGCTCGACAAGGGGTACGAGGTGCACGGCATGGTGCGCCGCCTCTCCAGCGAGAACCACCACCGCCTGGAGGCGATCCGGGACCGGATCACGATCCACACCGGCGATCTGCTCGATCAGCGCTCGCTCGGCGACGTGATGAGGGCCTGCGAACCGGAGGAGATCTACAACCTGGCGGCGATGTCGTTCGTCGGCGCCTCCTGGAACCAGCCGACCCTGACCGCCGAGTTCACCGGGCTTGGGGTGACGCGGATGCTCGAGGCGATGCGGGAAGTCGCTCCGGAGGCCCGCTTCTACCAGGCCTCCTCGAGCGAGATGTTCGGCAAAGTGAGGGAAACCCCCCAGAACGAGATGACGCCCTTCTACCCGCGCAGCCCCTACGGCGTGGCCAAGGTCTACGCGCACTTCATCACGGTCAACTACCGCGAGAGCTACGGCCTCTACGCCTGCTCCGGCATCCTCTTCAACCACGAGAGCCCGCGCCGCAGCCTCGAGTTCGTCACCCGCAAGATCACCCACACGGCCGCCGCGATCAAGCTCGGCCTTGCTTCTCAGCTCGCGCTCGGCAACCTCGACGCGCGCCGCGACTGGGGCTACGCGCCGGATTTCGTCGACGCGATGTGGCGGATGCTGCAGGGCGACGAGCCCGACGACTACGTGGTCGGGACGGGTGTCGTCCACTCGGTCAAGGACCTCGTCGACATCGCCTTCGGCTATCTCGACCTCGACCCGTCCGAGTACGTGCGGGAAGACCCCGCCTTCATGCGGCCGGCCGAGGTGGACCTGCTCATCGCCGACCCGACCAAGGCGCGTGAGCAGCTGGGCTGGGAGCCGACGGTCGACTTCGAGCAGCTGGTCAAAGTGATGATCGACGCCGACCTCGCCCTGCTCGGCGAAGGCAGCCCGGTCTCGACCGCGTAGGGCCCTCCGCGCCGCTCAGGAACTGCTGCCGGGCGCCCGGGCTACGAGCGCGTACTCGTCCGCTCTGGTCCGGTCCTCGTCCCAGTCGCCCGTCCCAACCGGCGCGAAGACGTCGCCCGTCGCGTAGCCGCTGAGCGCGCAGAGCGCCAGCATCGTCTCCGGGAAGAGCGGGTGCAGATGGGCGGGATCGGCCCAGAAGGACTTCAGCGCCGCCGCCGAGTGAGGATTGACCGTCTCGGCGATCAGCAACCCACCCGGTCGCAGTCGCGAGAGGCCGAGCTCGAGGAAGCGCCGCAGCTGCGAGAGCTCCAGGTACTCGATCACCTGGGCGCTGAAGATGGCGCCGAGCGATCCGGCCGGGGTCCGCTCGAGAACGTCGATCAGGTCGCCCTGCGCGACGTTCTCGTGACCCTTCTCGCGGCAGCGCTCGACCTGGCGGGCGTCGAGGTCGAGCGCCTGGAACTCCATTCCCCGCTCCGCGAGCAGGTCGAGGAACTCGCCCCGGCCGCAGCCGGCATCTAGTACCGGCTCGTGGCCGGCGAGGAGGTCGAGGTAGACGCGCTGGCGGTCGCGAATCGTCTGCTCCGGACCGCGGAAGACGTCCTCGAAGCCGCGGTGCCCGTCCCCCTCCGCCTTCTCCCCGCCACCGCGGAAGCCGATCGTCTCGCCGAGAGCGGGATCGGTCCTCGGCCCGAGGCGGTCCTCGGCCAAGTGCGGCGCTGCCCCCGCGGCCTCGACCAGCTCGTCCGCTTTCGTCATCCGCCGGCCGAGCTCACGCAGCGTCCGATCGCTCTCGACGTCCATCCGCAGCGCTTCCCCCAGCACCTCCCGCAGTTCGTCCAGCGACTCCGCGACGCTCTCGTTGATGCGCTGCTGGTGGGCCGCGTAGGGGCGCAGCAGGCGCAGGTAGAGGCGCTTGGCCGAGGCCTTGGCCCTACCCACCCTGCCGTGGGGAGGAGGCTCGGAGAAGTGGAGCAGGTGCTCGAGCAGGCCGCGGCCTCCCAGCGCTCCCACCGCCACGTTGGCGGGGCTGGGGCGTTTGAGCAGCGCGAACAGGCTGGCCCGCTTGGCCTCGCCGATCTTCAGCTTGAGCGCTTCGCCGGCCGCCTCCGGCGAGTGGGTGCGGCGGATGTCGTCGGCGGCCCGCCGCCCCCGCAGGGCGGCCAGCTCCGGGTTCTCGAAGACCTCCCGCATCAGCGCCGAGGCCTGGTCGAGATCCGGCTCGGCCCACTCCTGATTCGCCGGGTAGGGGTTGGCGTCGGGGCCGATCTCGACCATCGCGTGGGGAACGAGGTAGCTGTTCCCCTCGGTCATGAAGTCGAGGTTGCCGGAGTAGGCGGTGGCGATAACGGGCTTGCCGAAGTACATCGCCTCCGCCATCGTCAGCCCGAGCCCCTCGGACCGGTGCAGGGAGACGTAGCAGTCGCAGCTGGCGATCATCGCGTCCTTCATCTGCGGCGGGATCGTCTCCTCGATCAGGTGGATTTCGGGGCGATCGCGGACGGCCGCCACCAGCGCCTCGCGCTCGGCCGGGAACTGCTCGCCGCAGATGGACTTGATCACGAGCGAGGGCCCCGCGCCGGGCTCGAACGCCTGACGGAACGCCTCGACGACCCCGAGCGGGTTCTTGCGGCGGAAGACGCTGCGGTAGTCGAAGAGGAAGAGGAAGCAGAATCCCTCCGGCATCCCCAGCTCCGCCCGGCTCAGCTGCTCCGGCTCCCCGGGCGCGACTGGCACCCGGATCGTGCTGACCGGGGTCGAGGAGAGGGGCCCGAGCGTCTCCGTGATGTGCTCGGAGGCGGCCCAGACTTCGTTGACGTAGTCGAAGGACGGCAGCCACTGGTCGGGGAAGTGGGAGATCTCCCAGAACCAGAGCCCACTCGAGTGGCGGTGCTCGAAGAAGCGGCGGCCGAGGGCCGTCGCGACGACGGGAAGCATGTCCGCGTTGACGCAGATCAGGTTGAAGTCGTAGGGGTGATCCTCGTCGGCGAGGTCTCCGAGGGCGGCGGCGATCTTCTCTGGCTCGGTTGGGGAGTCGATCGTCGCCACCGGGACGTCGGCGGACCGCAGCGCCGAGAGCATCATCCGCGCCGCCTCCCCGACCCCGCGCTCCGAGCTCAGGTACCCGACCAGGTTGACTCCGGGCTTGGTGGGAGCCGGCCGTGCCGCCAGCGGATCGCCCCCGTCGGCCGCTGCGGGAGCGGGGAGGAGCCCGACGGATATCCCGGTGTCGCCGGCGGTCGCGCGCACCCACTCGACGAAGGCGGGGCCGCGCTCGCGCGCGATGCTCGGGAATATCCGGCGAAAGTCCTCACGCGAATCCCACAGCGCCCTGGCATAGCGGTTGACGCCGCCGTCGGCGAACCCACCGGTCATCGGTTGCTGGAGGTAGTCGGCGAAGCGATCGGCGCCGCCCTGGCTGAAGACGGACTCATCGATCGCCCCGGCTTCGACCCCGTCGCGGAACACGCGCCGCGCTGCCCGGTCGAGCTTGACGCCGTTGGGCATCAGCCCCCAGCCGTAGGGCCAGCCGTTCGCCTCCTCGAACCCGTGGCCGAGCAGCGCTTCCGCGTATTCGCCGCAGATCCGGGTCAGGGCGGGGTTGGCGGCGACCTTGACCCTGTTCTGGTGCTTGCTCAGCTCGGTCGGGTGGCGCGGGTCGAAGCCGCTGAAGTGGAAGAAGCGCAGCGGCTCGCCGTCGACCCGGTAGCCACCGCCACCGTCGTCTTCCAGGCTTCGAGTGGCGAGGTTCCAGTAGGCGATGTTGTAGGTCGTCTCCCGCAGCACGTCGATCCCCGGCCACAGGCCCGGCGCCAGGTCGATCCAGCGCTGGTCGACGAAGCGCCCGTACTCGGGTTCGTTGAGGCAGTCGGTCTCCAGTCGCTCCGACCACCAGTCGAGCAGCTGGTGGGCCGTCTCCCCGGTTCCCAGAGCGATGAAGCCGAGGTTGTAGGAGCCGGCGACGAGGATGTCTTCTTCGCTCGGCTTGCGGCCGTCGCGGGGGAGCGGGGTGGTGAAATGCGGGGTCAGGACGACGTCGTGGAGCTCCGCGCGGCGGAAGATCTCGTCGAGCGGAGCGAAGACCTGGATGTCCGGGTCCAGGTAGGCGACCGAGTCGACCCCCGGCCTTTCGAGCAGATGCCGCAGCAGCCACGGCTTGACCGCGGTCGAGAGCTCCATCACGTCGTATGACGCGGCCATCCGATCGGCATCGGGGAGGCCGATCTGATCGATGGTGAGGAGCTCGTAGGGCTCGTCGGCGGGATCGATGAAGCCGGTGGGGTCGTCGATGACGAGCACGCTGCAGGTGCCGGTGGGGTGAATCGCCCGGAACGACTCGGCGAGGACCCGCGCGTGGGCAACGTAGTTCCTCGCGATGATCGTGCAGATGTTCACCCCAGCCAGCCCCTTCCTCGATGGCGATCGCGGCCGATTATGAAGCTCGGGGGCGACGCGAGTCGACGGGACGGTCCTCAGTCGGAGACGCGCTCGATCCCAACCGGCTGCTTGCGGCGCAGGGTCTCCTCGGCGAGGCCCGCCACGTCGACGTCGAGGTGCGGCACGCGGGCGACGAAGCGCTCGGCGCCCTGGACCAGCACCGCCTTCGCACCCACCTGGCGCACGTAGGCGGCATCCCAGCCGAACGGGATCCAGACGAAATGCACCTCGCGGAAGACCTGTGCCATGAACCAGGACAGTCCCTGGTAGTAGGCCGCGCCGAAGCCGAAGGAATCGCCGAAGACGACCGCGACGCGCGCGTCGGCGGCCTGCTCGTTGCGGAAGACGCGCCGGGTCCCGATGTGCCCGTCGACGGCTTCGATCTGCTCGCGATTGTCCTCGACGATGCTGGCGTGATGGAGCGAGCCGGGCTCGCTGACGATGCTGACGATCTGGGGGTCGAACTTGGCGCCGAGGTCACCGGCGATCGGGTACGAGCGCTGCGGCAGCGCGGTGAGATCGGGCGGGCTCTCGATCTCCAGCGGCTCCAGCAGCGAGGAGAACAGCAGCTCGTTGCCGCGAAAGGTGAGGTGGGTGTCGGTCCGCAGGTAGACCTCCTCGCCGGCGGCCGCGGCGGCCCGGAGCTCGGCGAGCGGGTAGACGATCGGCAGCTCCGGCACCGCCAGCAGGCGCTCGATCGGACGGGGGCCGACCCGGGTCAGGTCCTCCGGGTAGCGCTCCTCGTAGACGGCCAGCTTGTCCGGCACCACCAGCGATGCCGTCGCGATGCCGAGGGCGCGCGACTCCTCGTCGCGGTGGCGAATCACCTGCTGCCATTCCTCCAGCCAGTCGGGCTCCATCGCGACGGCGCCGACGTACTGGCCGAGGTTGGCGTTGGTTCCCCCGCAGAGGAACAGCCAGCCCTCGTGTCCGACGATCGCGACGTCGTCGTCTGAACGCGTCCCTGGCGGCAGTCCCCATTGGGCGAGATCGGGATGGAAGCAGTTGACGACGGCCGGCGAGCGCGCCGACGCGATCCTGCGCTCCGACTTCGCGGTGTACTCGTCGGAGTCCAGCGCGATCCGAAGCAGCCCGTCGAGGGTGCCCACGGTGGCGAGCTGGTGGTCGATTTCCTCCTCGTCCGGCGGGCGCCCGAGCACCTGGCGGTAGACCGAGACGACCTGCTCGCGGGTGAGCATCCGTGCAGCCTACGATCTCGCGGCGGAGAGCGCCGCCGCTGGCGCTCGTTCCGAGCCGAGGATCGGGAATACTCGGGCGGTGGTCCAAGCCAACCTCGAAGAGGACGAGCTCGCCGGCCAGCTGCGGTTGCTCCTGCGGCCCGGCATGACCGCCGTCGACGTCGGCGCGGACGCCGGTGACACCGCGCTGCTCATGGCCGAGCTGGTGGGCCCCTCGGGTCGCGTCGTCGCCGTCGAGTCCGACCCCCCCGGGGGGCTCGAGCGGGCGCTGCCGGATCGGGTCGACCTGATCTGCATCTGCGATGCGGACGCGAGGGAGCACCTGGTCGTGCGCGGCGTGCGGCGGCTGCTCGAGCGCTCACGCCCCGTCCTGCTGGTCGAGTTCCGGCCGCAGGGGCTGCGGGAGGCGCTGATCGACCCGGTCTCGGTCATCGACGGATACCGGGCGCTGGGACTGCAAGCGCGCGGGGCGGGGGCCGAGCTGCCCGCCGATCCAGGCGAGCTGGTGCGCGCGGTCGACGCCAGCGAGGCGCAGGCGACGACGCTGAGGCTCGAGTTGGTCGACCCCCCGCCCGCGGCGCGCGAGCGCCTGCTGCCCGCGAGCCGCCGCCTCGGGCGCAGGTGGGCGCGCCGCTTCCCGCCGACGGCCGCGCCGCGCACGCTTGCCTACGACTCCGTCCACCGGGCGCTGGTCTCCTCCCTGCTCGACAGCGAGGAGTGGCTTGCGCGCTTCGAGGATGGCGCGCAGCTGCCGCCCGGTCTGGGCGCCGGCTTCGACGAGCGCGTCGTCGAGTACCCGTGGCTGTTCTCGCGCCGGCTCTCGGGACGCGTCCTCGACGCCGGCTCGGTGCTCAACCACCGGCATGTGGTCGAGGCTCTGCTGCCGGCCGTCGACGACCTCACGATCATGACCCTGGCGCCCGAGCCGGTGGCCTTCACCTCCCTTGGCGTTTCCTACCTGTACGCCGACATGCGCCGGCTGCCTTTTCGCGATGACTGGTTCGACGAGGTCGTCTGCCTCTCGACGCTCGAGCACGTCGGCATGGACAACGCCGTCTACGGCGCGGCGGGCCCGCGCGCCGAGGAGCCCCGTGCCGAGGCGGCGCAGGCGCTGCGCGAACTGCTGCGCGTCGTCCGTCGCGGCGGCCGCCTCCACCTCAGCGTGCCTTTCGGTCGCCGCGAGGACCACGGCTGGTTGCGGCAGTTCGATCGCGAGGACGTCGACGAGCTGCTGAGCGCCGCCGGTGTCACCCGCCATCAGGAGGCGGTGTTCCGTCACACCCCGGAGGGATGGCGCCGCGCCGCGCCGCGGCAGGTCGCCGACGCCGGCTACAACGACACCGGTGTGCGAGCCGACGACGGAGCGGTCGCGGCGCGGGCGGTGCTGTGCGCGACGATCTCCGCCTGAGCCGAGCAGCGGCTAGGGCCGCGGCAGCCGGCGCGAGGCCCAGGCGAAGTGCGCCCGCAGGCGCGGCATTCCGTGGACGAGATAGGGATTGGTCGAGGGGTCGACCGCCGTCGACGGCAGCCAGCGACCCACCAGCTCCTCCTTCTCCCACTCCTCGACGTCCGAGGAACGGCTGGACGACTCGAAGTGGTACAGGATGGTGTCCGGGTCGTACACCACTCGCAGCCCCTTGGCGCCGAGCTTCAGGCAGTAATCCATGTCGTTGTAGTTGATCGGCAGCGCGGTCGACAGCCCATCCACCTCGTCGAAGGCGGCGGCCGGGGTCATCATGCAGGCGCCGGTCACCGCCAGGAAGTTCTGCGCGACGTGGGTGTTGTTCGCGTAGCCCTTGAAGTTGCCGGTGAAGCCGCGGTAGATGTGGCCGGGAAGCCCGCCGTTCTCGAAGAGGACGCCGGCGTGCTGCAGGCGCCCGTCCTCCCAGAGCAGGCGCGCGCCGACGGCGCCGATGCCGGGATGCTGCGCGTACATGACCAGGCGCTCGATCCAGTTGGGGGTCGCCACCTCCATGTCGTCGTTGAGCAGCAGCAGCAGCTCGCCCTCGCTGTGGGCGGCCCCGAGGTTGATCTTGGCTGAGAAGTTGAACTCCTGGTCGAACGTGACCAGGCGCAGGCGATCGCCGGCGATCGCCGTCAGCTCGTCGATCACGGCGAGGTCCGTCGAGGAGTCGGCGACGCAGACGATCTCGTAGTCGGCGTAGGTCGACGTCTCGACGATGCTGCGCACGCAGTGCTCGACGAGCGCCACCTCCTGGTAGCGGATCTCCCGCCTCTGTCCGTTGGTCGGGATCACGATGCTCACGGTCGGCTGCCGGGTCAGAGCCGGTTGCAGGTGGTAGACGCCGGGGAGCTCCTCGTCGCGTTCGACGTGCGCCTGCAGCCCGATCCGCTCGCAGTGCGCCTGCACCGCGCGCTGCCCCGCCTCGAACGCCCACGGTTTCGCCTCTTCGCCGCCCCCGGCTGCCGAGGTCTCCAGCGCGCGCCAGTGGTAGAGGACGCGCGGAACGTGGACCACGTTCCGGGCCCGCTCCGTCACCCGCAGGATCAGGTCCCAGTCCTGGGAGCCCTCGAACTCCGGGTCGAACCCACCGACCTCTTCCACCAGGGCTCGCCGCAGCACGCTGAGGTGGCAGCTGTACATCTGGGTGCGCATCCGCTCGGGCGACCAGTCCGGCTTGCAGAACGGCCCCGAGTGCAGCCCGAGGCGGTTGATCTTGTCCTCGTCGGTGTAGAGGTAGTCGGCGTCGGGCTGGTCGTCGAGTGCCTCGGCGACGAAGGTCAGCGCGTCGGGGTGGAGCTTGTCGTCGTGGTCGAGCAGGACGACGAACTCCCCGCGGGCCATCGCGAGCGCGTCGTTCGAGGCGGCGACGATGCCGCCGTTGGCCTCGCGGCGCTCGGTCCGGATTCGCGGGTCGCCGCTCGCCGCCGCCGCGAGCGTGGCGGCGACATGGGGCTCGCTCGAAGCGTCGTCGACCAGGCACAGCTCCCAGTCTCGGAAGCGCTGGCGGCGGACCGATCGCAGCATCGCCCGCAGCACGTCGGCCGGGGTTTCATAGACCGGCGTGACTATCGAGAACCGCGGCTCCGGCACCCTAGCTCCGCGGCTTGCGGAGCCTGTCGGCGATGCGCCAGACGAACTCCGGCGACAGCGCGCGCAGCCTCCTGGCCGCCCCGAGCAGGTATCTCGAACGCGCCTCGAGCTCCAGGACCCGGCCGCGCGCGGTGCCCAGTTCCGCGTCCCTGGCGACGAGAAGGCCCCTCAGTCTCAGGACCTCCTCCCTTTCCCGGGCGAGCTCCTCCGCCGGAGTAGGGCTGCGCGACATCGCGGCCGAGTCTACTTGGGCGTTTCCGTGCCCCATGAGGGATTCCTAGAGGTCCTCGGCGATCCGCGGCGCCTCGCGGTTGAAGATCCAGACTGCGAAGGCGCAGATGCCGACGAAGATCGCCGCCGCCGGGAGCAGGTGCAGCGCCCCGCCGGCGGCCTCGGCGGCGGTCGGGGCGTCGGGTTCGGCGAGGATCCAGACCCGCACCTGCTCGAAGATCACCGCCAGGGGGTTGATCATCAGCAGGTGTTCCTTGGTCGAGTCTTCGAAGGCGGTGACCGGATAGAGGATCGGCGTCACGTAGAACAGCATCTGGGCGACGACGAGCCAGATGATCGCGACGTCGCGAAAGCGCACGTAGAGGACCGAGAGAGCGGTGCTGACCGCTGCGGTGAAGATGAAAAGGAAGGCCAGGGCGACCGGCAGCAGCAGCCAGGTCCAGGTCGGGTCGACGCCGAAGGCGAGGACGAAGGCGAAGACGACCACGAGGTTGAGGCCGAGGTTGAAGGCGCCGGTGAGGACCGTCGCCAGCGGGATCACGAGGCGGGGGAACTGGGTCTTGCGAACGACCCCCTCCTGGGCGACCACGGAGCTGACCCCGTTCGTCGTCGATTCCTGGAAGAAGGTGAAGAGGACGATGCCGAGCAGCAGCATCACCGGGTAATGCTCCACCTGTTCGCTGCCGATTCTGAAGATCTGGGTGAAGACGAAGAGCAGGACGCCGAACAGCATCAGCGGCCTGATCAGGGACCAGAGGTAGCCGAGGACGGTGCCGAAGTAGACGCGCTTGAACTCGGTGACCGCCATCAGCCAGAGCAGGTCGAAGAAGCGCTGGCGGCCGCCGCCGAGCGCCGACGGGCCGCGGACCTTGCGCAGGACGGCGTTTGAGGCGGCCTCGCTCACGCCCCACCGCTCCCGATCGCGGTGGTCTTCGTCTCCTGCGGCAGCGCGACGAGGCCGCGGTGCTCCGGGCCGCCGAAGACGACGAAGTCGAGCGCGCTGGGGACGTCGAGCGCGATCCCCCCTTCGAGCAGGCGGTTGATGCCGCAGTGCACGACGTAGTGGCCCGCCGAGAGCAGGTTGTCGGCGGTCGTCTCGACCTTGAAGCGTTCTCCCGCCTTGACCGGGGGCGGGGGGTCGCCGCCGAGCGGGGCGCGCCACTGGGAGACGCTGACGCCGCTGCCGTCTACGAGCAGGCAGCTGACGCTGAGCGCGGCGAAGTCCTCCCTCGCTTCGATCTCTATCTCGATCCGCAGCTTGTCGCCGTGCTCGACCGAGTTGATGCGCTCGCCGTCGGCGTCGACGAGGCGGGCGTCCAGCATCTTCACCGCGGCGTTGCCGCCCGGCCCCGCGACCGGCGCCGCGGCCGCGGCGCCGGCGGTCTCGAAATTGAGGCGGAGGTACCGTCGCCCCACCTCCCTTGGCTCGCCGAGGTAGTCGATCTGGCCGTCGCTGATCAGCATCGCGCGATGGCAGTACTCCTCGACCGTCGCCATCGCGTGGGTGACGAGGACGATCGTCTTGCCGGCCGTTTTCATCTCGTGGAAGGCGTCCGCGCACTTCTGCTGGAAGGCGGCGTCGCCGACGGCCAGGACCTCGTCGATCAGGAGGATGTCGGCGTCGACCTCCAGCAGCAGCGCGAAGGCGAGGCGCACCAGCATCCCGGAGGAGTAGTTCTTCAGCCGCAGGTCGACGAACTCCTCCAGTTCGGCGAACTCGATCACGGCGTCGAGCCGGTTGCGCGTCTCCTGCGGCGAGAGGCCCATCATCACCCCGTTGAGGACGACGTTCTCGCGGGCGCTGAGGTCGGGGTTGAAGCCCACGCCCAGCTCGATAAAGGGCGCCAGCCGCCCGGCCATGCGGATCGTCCCCGCGTCGGCCCGGTAGATGCTGGCCAGCAGCTTCAGCAGGGTGCTCTTGCCGGAGCCGTTGCGGCCGACGATGCCGAAGAACTCGCCCTGGCCGATCTCGAAGGAGATCCCGTCGAGGGCCTTCAGCTCGCGGTAGTCGCGGGCGGCGAACGGTCGCACCATCCGCTCCTTGAGCGAGTCCACCCGGTGGGTGGGGATGCGGAACGACTTGCGCAGATCTTCGACCTGGATCGCCGGCGCGCCGCTCACCGCCGGAACGCTAGCGAGGTCGCGCCGTGTCAGGCTTGCGCTTGTGAACGCCTCCGCCCTCGGCCGGCGCCCCAGCGCCGGTGTCTCCCAACGCGAGAGCAGGCTCCCACTCCTCCTTCTCTGCCTCGCCCTCGTCGGCTCGACGGCGCTTCTGCTCTCGCTCAGCTCCGGCCTCACCTTCTTCCAGGACACCTGGGCCTTCCTCATGCACCGCCGCGGCTTCAGCGGCCAGGTGATCTTCGAGCCCCACAACGAGCACCTCGTCGTCATCCCGGTGCTGCTGCAGAAGCTGCAGCTGGCCCTGTTCGGGATGACCTCGGCGCTGCCCGAATACGTCCTGCTCGACTTGCTGCTCGCGCTGACCGCGGTGCTCCTCTTCGTCTACGTGCGCCGCCGCCTCGGCCCCTGGCCCGGCCTCTTCGCCGCGGTCGCGGTCCTCTTCCTGGGCCCCGCCTGGCAGGTGCTCCTGTGGCCGTTCGAGATCGCCCTGGTCGGCTCGGCGACGGCCGGGATCGCCGTCCTGCTCGCGCTCGAACGCGAAGACCGACCGGGGGGCGCTGCGGCCTGCCTGCTGCTGCTCGTCTCGATCGGGTTCTCGAGCCTCGGCCTTCCCTTCGCGCTCGCGGTCGTCGTCGACGTCTTCCAGCGCCGCCGCGCCCTCGGCCTGCGGCGCCTCTACGTCGCCGCCGTCCCCCTCGCCTTCTACGCGGTTTGGTACCTGGCCTACGGCCGCGAAGCGAGCAGCACCGTCTCGCTGCACAACGTGCTTCACTCGCCGGTGTTCGTCGTCAAGGGGCTCTCGGGCTCGGTCGGCGCCCTCACCGGGCTCACCGCCCTGGGCGGTGTTCCCCAGGGGCGGCCGTATCTCGGCTTCGCCGCGCTCGTCCTGCTCGCCGCCGCGCTGGGCTGGGTCGTCCGGCGCCGCGGCGCCGTCCCCGCCCGCTTCTGGCCGGCCGCCGCGGCCGCGGCGAGCTTCTGGGTGCTGACGGCGATCAACCGCGGCGACGGCGGCGAGGCGACCACGAGCCGCTACATGTACGTCGGCGCGATCCTCCTCCTGTTGCCGGTGGCCGATCTGCTGCGCGGGACGCGGTTCGGCGCCAGGGCGCTCGCGGTCATCGGCGCCGTCGTCGTGGCCGCCGCCGCACTCAACTTCAGCGAACTCGAGGATGGCGGCGACTGGCTGGCCACGCAGACGGTGCTCACCCGCGCCGACACCGGGGCGATGGAGATCGCCAGGCGGACGATCTCGCCGGCGTTCCAGCTGGACCCGGAAGTGGCGGGAACCCCGTCGCTGATCGACGTCGACGCCGCCGAGTACTTCCCCGCGGTGCGCGAGTACGGCTCCCCCGCCTACACCCCGGCCGAGCTGGCCGCGGCGCCGGAGGCGGGGCGCCGCCAGGCGGACGTCGTGCTGAGCCGGGCGCTGCCGCTCTCCCGCTCGACCGCACCCGGCACCGCCATCGGCGGGAAGGCTCGGGGCTGCGTGTCGCTGCGCGCCGGCGCTGGGGCGGACCCTCTCGAGCTGCGCCTGGCGCCCGGCCTGACCAGAATCGAGGTTCCGCCAGGACCCGCCGCTTCCCTGGCCCTGCGCCGCTTCGCCGTCGGCGAATACCCGGTGCTCACCGAAGGCGTTCCCGGCGGCTCGGTGACCAGGTTGACGATCCCCCGCGACCGTGCGCCGGAGCCGTGGATCCTGCGGGTCGAAGCGCCGCAGGGCGCTCGCGTCTGCCGCTAGGCGCGGCTCGGCCCGCGTCGGAGCCGCCGGGCGACGCGCCGCGGCAGCGCCGCGACGCGCTCGGCGAGAGTGGGGGGTGGAGGCGGCGGCGCCGGCGGCAGCGAGCCCGCCTTGCGCAGCACGACGATGTACTCGATCCCCTGTCGGGCTGAGGCCTCGAGATCGAAGGCTTCGTCGAACCGCTCCCGGCAGGCGAGGATCAGGCGCAGGAACTCCGCCTGGGTCCAAACGTGCATGTGGATCGAGTAGGCGTCCGCTTCCAGCTCCCGCGCGCGTTCCCGGGCGCGACTCTCGCCCTGGCCCTCCTCGGGGAAGACGTGCCGCACCCACTCTTCGTAGTGCTGGGCGCGCGAGCGCTCGGCGCCCTCCTCGTGGTCGGCGACCATGTGCTCCAGCGGCGTCACCTGACGGCGGAAGTCGAAGGTGTAGCGCTTGTCGGGCACGGCGTAGAAGAGGATGCCGCCGGGCTTCAGCTTCCCGAGGTGGGTCTCGATCGTCCCGATCGGGTCCTCGGTGTGCTCGAGGAAGTGGTTGGCGACGATGAAGTCCTGCGACTCCGCGCCGATCGTCGCCAGCGTCTCCCCGTCGTCGACCACGTCGACCGCGGCAAGGTCCCAGTCGGCGAGCTCCGGATAGTGATTGCGCAGGTCGTCCACCTTCATCCGGTCGACGTAGCGGGCCGTTGCCTGCGGCGGCAGCGTCAGCGGCTGGTGCAGGGGGCCGATCTCGAGACCTTCGCCGAAGAGGAAGCGCCCGGCCAGCACCGTGCGCGCGTCGATGTAGATCGGAGGGGCGGCGGCCGGCTGGTCCGTGCGGGCTCCGTCCACCGTCTGCGGCTCGTTCATCCCCGCGCAGGCTACCTCGCTGGGGACGGCGGCCATCGGCACCTCAGCTGTCAGGCTTAGCCGCGTGTCCGGCTCCCCGTCCGTCACCGCAGTGATCCCAAGCTGGAACTCGGTGGATCTGCTGCCCCGCTGCCTCGATTCCCTCGCCGCCCAGGACGAGGAGTGCGACGTCTTGGTCGTCGACAACGGCTCCGAGGACGGCACCGTCGCCTTTCTCGAGCGCGAGGGCGTCCCCCATATCGCCCTCGGGGAGAACACCGGCTTCGCCGCGGCGGTGAACCTCGGCGCCGCCCGGGTCCCGGCCGCGGCGATCCTCGCCCTCAACGCCGACACCGTGCTGGAGGAGGGGGCCCTGGGGGCGTTGGCCGGCGCGCTCGCGGCCGATCCGCGGCTCGGCGGCGTCCAGCCGCGCATCCTCCAGCTCGAGCAGGGGCGGGAGCTGGATCCGGCGGCGGCGCGCCTCTATAGCGCCGGCCAGGCGCTCAGCGCCGACGGGCGCGCCTTCGAGCTGGGGGCGGGCCGGCCCCAGTCCTCGCGCCCTCCCGGCATCCACGAGATCTTCGGCGTCTGCGGCGCCGCCTGTCTGCTGCGCCGCCAGCTGTTCGACCAGCTCGGCGGCTACGACGAGCGCTACTTCGCCTTCTACGAGGACGTCGACCTCAACGTGCGCGCGCGGATCGCCGGCTGGCGCTTCGCCTACGTCCCCGAGGCCGTCGTCTGGCACGTCGGCAACGCCTCCTGGCAGGCGGCGACGGAGCGTCCCGGGGCCTGGAACGCCCGTCTCGTCGCCCGCAACCGGCTCGCCACCCAGGTCAAGTTCATGCCGCCGCGGGCGCTGCCGCGGATCGCCGCCGTCGAGGCTGGGGCGCTGGCGCGCGCCGCCGCCCAGCGCCGCTTCGGGCCGACGCTCGCCGGCAAGCTGGCCGCCCTGCGCTGGCTGCCGCGGCTGCTGCGCGAGCGCCGCCGCCTGCGCCGCGAGGGCGACCCAACCCGCGCCCGCCGTTGGCTCGGCGCGTAGATGGCCGGCGAGGGTGAGGTGCGGTGCGGGGTCCGGTTGTTGTTTGTCGCCCAGAGGGCGACGAACAACAACCGGACCCTCAGCCGCGGCGCCGTCGTCGCAGCGCCAACGCTTCGCGCCAGGAGATGTCCAGCAGCGGGGCTCCGTCGAGCTCGAGGCGCTCCAGTCCGCCGCCCTGGCGCCAGCCGCGCAGGCGCCCGCGCAGGCCCGCCGCGGTGCGGTCCAGCAGCAGCTGCCCGGCGCAGATAGCGCCCTCGGTAGCCAGCACGCGGCCGGCGTCGCGCGGTCGCAACATCACCCCGTAGCGCCGCAGCATGTAGCCGCGGCTCCAACCCGTGCGGGCGAACTTGCGGCCGCTCCCGGCGCCGAGGCTGGCCGAGTAGGCGTGCACGGCGCGAGCCCCCGGGGCGAGCCGGCAACGGCCCCCGGCAGCGGCAATCCGCAGGGCCAGGTCGAGGTCCTCGTAGTAGAGGAAGATGCGCTCGTCGAAGCCGCCCACTGCCGCGAAGGCGGCGCGGTCGTAGAGCGCGGCGCCGCCGGTCGGGCCCAGCGGGTCGGCCGCCGTGACCGCCGCCTCGAGCGGCTCTCCGTGCAGGTGGTCGAAGCCCATCAGGGTGCGGTCGGCGACGACTCCGGCGGAGTCGATCAGGTCCGGCGCTCGTTCCTGGACCAGCACCCCGGCCACCGATTGCACGCCCTCGACCGCGGCGTCGAGCAGCGCCTCGACGAAGCGGGGCTCGCACTCGGCGTCGTCGTTGAGCAGGATCAGCGGGTCGGCCGGATGCTCGGCCACGGCGCGGTTGAGCGCCGGCCCGAAGCCGAGGTTGCGCCCCAGCGCCAGCACCTCCACCTCCGGGAACTGCTCGCGCAGCAGCTCCAGCGAGTCGTCGTCGGAGCCGTTGTCGACGACCACCACGTCGGTCGGTCGGGTCTGCTCGCGCAGGCTGCGCAGGGCGCGGCCGATGCGCTGGGATCCGTTGTAGTTCGGTATGTAGACGGCGGGTCGCACAGCTCTTTCTCGCGATAAGTAGGGTTGCAGCCTCGCATGGAGCCTCTGAAGGGACTGATCCTCTCCGGTGGCGCCGGAACCCGGCTGCGCCCCATCACCCACACTTCGGCGAAGCAGCTGGTGCCCGTCGCCAACAAGCCCGTGCTCTTCTACGGGATCGAGGCGCTGGTCGACGCCGGGGTCGAGGAGATCGGGATCATCATCGCCCCCGAGACCGGCGAGGAGATCCGCGAGGCCGCCGGCGACGGCTCCCGGTTCGGGGCGAAGATCACCTACATCGTCCAGGACAAGCCGGCGGGGCTCGCCCACGCGGTGCTGACCGCGGCCGACTTCATCGGCGACTCGCCCTTCGTCATGTACCTCGGCGACAACCTCCTGCGCGACGGCCTGCGCGGCCTGGTCGCGACCTTCCGCGCCGACGAGCCGCACGCGCTGATCCTGCTCACCCCGGTCGACGACCCGCAGTCCTACGGGGTCGCCGAGCTCGACGAGCGCGACCACATCGTGCGGTTGATCGAGAAGCCGAAAGACCCGCCCTCCAACCTCGCTCTGGTCGGCGTCTACCTGTTCACGTCGGCGATCTTCGACGCCGCCCGCGGCCTCGATCCCTCCTGGCGCGGCGAGTATGAGATCACCGAGGCGATCCAGGCGCTGATCGACGACGGCCACAAGGTCCAGTCCGAGGTCGTGCGCGGCTGGTGGAAGGACACCGGCCAGCTCGCGGACATGCTCGAGGCCAACCGGCTCGTGCTGGAGGAGCTGGAGACCCGCCTCGAGGGCGAGATCGACGGGGAGTCCCGGGTCGAGGGCCGCGTCGTGCTCGAGGAAGGCGCCTCGCTAACCCGCTCCGTCGTCCGCGGCCCGGCCGTGATCGGCGCCGGGGCCTGCATCGAGGACGCCTACATCGGCCCCTACACCTCGATCGGCAACGGCGTCCACGTGCGCCGCTCCGAGGTCGAGCACTCGATCGTGCTCGCCGACTCGGTGGTCGAGGACCTGGAAACGCGGATGGAGGCGAGCCTGCTCGGCCGCAACGTCAAGCTGACCCGCAGCGACGGCATGCCGAAGACCCTGCGGCTGCTGGTCGGCGACAACTGCGAGATCGAAATCGTTTGATGGACGGGGCCGCATGAAGGTCCTGGTGACGGGTGCCGCCGGGATGCTCGGCCGCGACGTGATGCTGGCCGCCGGCAACGCCGGTCACGACGTCGTCGGCTTCGGCCGGGCCGAGCTCGACGTCACCGACCCCGCCGCGCTGGCCAAGAAGTTCGAGCTGGAGCGCCCCGACGTCGTCATCAACTGCGCCGCCTGGACCGACGTCGACGGCGCCGAGCAGGCCGAGCAGGCCGCCTTCGCCGTCAACGGCACCGGCGCCGGCAACGTCGCCGCGGCCGCGGCGACGGTCGGGGCCGGTGCCGTCTACGTCTCCAGCGACTACGTCTTCGACGGCGCCAAGGGCGCCCCCTACGTCGAAAGCGACCAGGTCGTGCCGCTCTCGGCCTACGGCCGCACCAAGCTGGCCGGCGAGGAGGCTACGGCGGCCGCCAACAAGCGCCACTTCGTCGTCCGCTCGGCCTGGCTGTTCGGGATCGGCGGCCCCAACTTCGTCGAGACGATGCTGCGGCTGGCCGGCGACCACGGCGAGGTGCTCGTCGTCCGCGACCAGGTCGGCTCGCCGACCTACACCTGGCACCTGGCCTACGGCATCGTGCGGCTGATAGAGGGGATCGAGTACGGCATCCACCACATGGCGGCCGCCGGCCAGTGCTCCTGGTACGAGTTCGCCCGCGAGATCTTCGAGCAGGCCAAGGTCGAGTGCAAAGTGCTCTCGATCACCACCGAGGAATTCGGCCGGCCGGCGCCGAGGCCGCCGTTCTCGGCCCTGACCAGCCAGCGTGAGCACGCGATCCGGCTGCCCTCCTGGCAGGACGGGCTGGCCGGCTATCTCGCCCAACGACAAGCGGAGAGGGAGGCAGCATGAGACTGCTCGTAACCGGCGCCGCCGGTTTCATCGGTTCCACCTACGTCCGGATCGCCGGGCAGGAGCACGAGATCGTCGTGCTCGACAAGCTGACCTACGCCGGCCGGCCGGAGAACCTGCCCGCGGGCACCGAGCTGATCGAGGGCGCGATCGAGGATCCGGCGATCGTGCGCGAGGCGATGCGGGGGGCCGACGCGGTCGTCAACTTCGCCGCCGAGTCCCACGTCGACCGCTCGATCGACGACCAGGACGCCTTCGCCCGCACCCACGTGATCGGCACCGGCACCCTGCTCGACGCCGCCCGCGAGCTCGGCGTCTCCCGCTACCTGCAGGTCTCCACCGACGAGGTCTACGGCTCGATCGAGTCCGGCTCCTTCACCGAGACCTCGCCGCTGGACCCCTCCTCGCCCTACTCGGCGACCAAGGCGGCAGGGGACCTGCTGGTCGCCGCCCACGTCCACACCTACGGCATCGAGGCCTCGATCGTGCGCGGCTCCAACAACTACGGGCCGCGCCAATATCCAGAGAAGCTGATCCCGCTGATCACGCTCAACGCCCTGCACGGCGACTCGCTGCCCGTCTACGGCGACGGCAAGCAGGTCCGCAACTGGCTCTACGTCGAGGACTTCTGCCGCGGCATCCACACGGTGCTGATGAAGGGCCGCGCCGGCGAGGCCTACAACGTCGGCGGCCCCGACGAGTGCGAGAACATCGAGGTGATCAAGCGGGTGATCGAGCTGACCGGCCAGGACGAGTCGCTGATCGAGTACGTCGCCGACCGCCCGGGCCACGACCGCCGCTACTCGCTCTCCTCCGTCAAGCTCCAGGAGGAGCTGGGCTGGGAGGCTCAGGTCCACTTCGCCGAGGGCCTGGAGAAGACGGTGGCCTGGTATCGCGACAACGAGGAGTGGTGGGGCCCGATCCGCTCCGGCGAGTACCGCGAGTACTACGAAAAACAGTACGGCAAGGCGCTGGGCTGATGCCGGAGCTGCTGCCGACGAAGCTGGACGGGGTGGTGCTGTTGGAGCCGGCCGTCCACGGCGACTCCCGCGGCTTCATGGTCGAGACCTACCGCAGCGGCAGCTGGGCCGAGCTGGGGATCGGGGTCGAGTTCGTCCAGCACAACCACTCGCGCTCCTCCAAGGGGACGCTGCGCGGCATCCACTTCCAGACCGAGCCGGGGCAGGCGAAGCTGGTCCGCTGCCCGCGCGGGGCGATCCTCGATGTCGCCGTCGACCTGCGCCGCGACTCGCCCACCTTCGGCCAGTGGGAGGCGCACGTGCTCGACGACGAGAAGCACCGCCAGCTCTTCGTCCCGGTCGGCTTCGGCCACGGCTTCGCCGTCCTCAGCGAGCTCGCCGACGTCACCTACCTCCTCTCCAGCGACTACGACCCCCTGACCGAGGCCGGCATCGCCTGGGACGACCCCGACGTGGCCGTCGACTGGCAGGTAGCGAACCCATTGCTCAGCGACCGCGACAAGTCAGCCCCCAAACTCGCCGAGCTCGCCGACACCCTCCCGTTCTAGGGCCGATGGGCCGATAAGTCGGCCCAGGCTCGACTTATCGGCCCATCGGCCGCGAGAGCGCGGTGCGGGCGAGGGTGATGGCGAGTTTGGCGGCGACTCCGGCGTAGACGGCGGCGTTGAGGAGGGGGGTGTGCTCGGGGGCGTTGAAGCGGCGGTAGAAGCGGGCCATGCCGCGGTGGAAGGCGATCTCTTGTTTGGGGCGGCGGCGGCCGGCGCTGGAGGCTCCCTTGACGTGGAGGGCGACGCCGGCGGGCTCGTAGAAGACCTTCCAGCCGGCGTCCCAGAAGCGGTGGCACCAGTCGAGGTCCTCCATATAGAGCCAGTAGCCCTCGTCGAGCAGGCCGACCTCGCGGATCGCCTCGGCCCGGCAGAGCATGAAGGCGCCGTTGACGGCGTCGACCTCGCCCGCCTCGTCGTCGCCGAGGTTCGTCGCCCGGTACTGGCTCAGGGCGCTGCTGGCGTCGGCGGAGCGACCGATCCCGGTGAAGTGGGCGAGGGCGCTGAGCGGCGTCGGGAATGAGCGCTTGCAGGCGTGGTCGAGCTCGCCAGACTCCAGCACCAGCTTGACCCCGACCATCCCGATCCGCGGCTGCGAGCGCAGCCGCGCCAGGGCGGCGTCGAGGGTGCCGGCGTAGACCTCGGTGTCGGGATTGAGCAGGAGCACCGCCGCGGCATCGCTCTCGCGCAGGACCAGGTTGTTGGCCGCCGAGAAGCCGATGTTGCCGCGGCGCAGCAGCCGTACCTCGGGGAACTCGCGCGCGACCATGTCGGCGGTGCCGTCGGGGCTGCCGCTGTCGACCACGGTGACCCGCATCCCGCCGCTCGCCGGGTGCTCGCGCAGCGAGCGCAGGCAGCGCCGCAGCAGCGCTTCGGCGCCGTGGCTGACGATCGCGACCTCGAGGTCGAGGGGGGCGCTCATCTGCCGCGGGCTAGGAGGCGCTGTCGCCGCGGGCGACCGCGCCGGGGGTGCGCAGGAGGATCGCCAGGTCGCCGGCGATCGAGAGGTTGTCGAGGTAGTCGCGCTCCATCGCCAGCCGCTCCTCGAAGGTCAGGTCGCTGCGGCCGTAGACCTGCATCGGCCCGGTCATCCCCGGCTTCACGGCCAGCCGCATCTGCTGACGCTCGTCGTAGAGGGCGACGACCGCCTCCTCCTCCGGCCGTGGCCCGACCAGCGACATCTCGCCTTTCAGCACGTTCACGAACTGGGGGATCTCGTCGAGGCTGTAGCGGCGCAGGAAGCGCCCGACCCGGGTCACCCGTGGGTCGTCGACGATCTTGAAGGCGGGCTGCTCGAGATCGCCCAGGTCGACGAGCTCGCCGAGCCGCTCCTCGGCGTCGGCGACCATCGTGCGGAACTTCAGCATCGTGAACGGCTCGCCTTCGATGCCGGCGCGACGCTGGCGGAACAGGACCGGCCGGCCGGAATCGACCAGGATCGCGATTGCGATCGCCAGCAGCACTGGGGAGAGGAGCACCAGGGCCGTCGCCGCCACGACCACGTCGAGCGTCCGCTTCAGCGCCAGGGTGGAGCGGGGCGGGTCGGAGAAGCGGAAGTCGAGCACGGGAAGCTCGGCGAGGCGGTTCAGTTCGATGCCCGGCCCGAGCAGGCCGAAGTGCTGGGGCAGGAAGGTCAACCCGAGCCCGACCTCCTTGCACTCCTCGATCAGCCGCTCGGCGGCCGGCTCGCTCATCTCCTGCTCGGTGACGATCACGCGCTCGACGTCGTTCTCCTCGGCGATCCGCGAGATCTCGGCCACCGAGCCCAGCCAGGGCAGCCCCGCCGGGGTCGCTCGCATCGCCTCCGGAGCGAGGGACACGTAGCCGACCAGGCGCAGGCGCGCCTCGGGGTGGGTCGCGACCCGCCGGGCGACGACGCCGATCGCCTCCACCGACCCGATCACGACGCCGGCGGCGAAGCCGGTCAGCCGGTGCCAGCAGAAGCGCAGCACCCCGCGGGCGAGGAAGCTGCCGAGGAAGGCGACGATCCCGACCAGGATCGCGCTCTGCGGCGAGAGCGGGCCGGTCGGGCCGAGGGCGAGCAGCCCGTCGAGCGCGAGCGTGCCGAGGGCGCTGGCCGAGATCAGGCTGGAGAGCTCGTCCAGGGTGCTGTGGCGGATGCGCCGGTGGTCGTTGTCATAGAGGCCGTGGAGCTTGATCACGAGGATCCAGGCGGGGCTGAACATCACCGCCCAGAAGAGGACGGCGACGTCGGTGGTCGAGGTCGTCGCCGTCGCCACGCACAGCCCTCCGAAGAGGGCGGCCCAGTCGCCCGCGGCCAGCAGGCGGCGCAGGAGCGCGCCGCGCCGCCGCGACCCCTCCGGGCCGATCAGGCCCAGCCTCGCGGCGGCGTCGGTCCGCGGTGGCTGCGCCATCGCGCCGGTCGCGCGCGGCGCTGCGACCCGGCGGTCGGGGGCTTTCTGGGCCTGCCGGCTCATCTCGCGCTCATCCACAGTTCCAACCGGATCGGAAACAGGTCTCGAGCGGGTTCAGCTGCTGCGCCCGGTCGAGGTCGGCCGCCGCCGCGCCTTCGTCGCCGGCTTCGTGCTCGACCTTGGAGCGCAGGTAGTAGAGCTGCCAGTTGCGGTCCTCCCTTTCGATCGCCTCCGTCAGCCGCTGGCGGGCGGTCGGCAGATCGCCCTGCAGCTGGGCGAGCAGGCCCAGCTGCACATAGGGCGAGGCGGCCCAGGGCTCGATCGAGCGGGCGGTGTCGGCGTGGCTGACGGCGGCGGCGAGGTCGCCGTCGGCCGCGGAGTGCTGGCTCGACTTCAGCTCATGCTGGACCAGCAGCGGCCCGATCAGTGCGATCGCGGCGATCCAGGCGACCACCAGGCCGCTCACCGCCAGCCCGTAGCGGCGCACTTCCCGTTTCCTCCCCGCCGGCTCGGCGGCGAGTTGCGCGCATTTCACGCTCACAACGACACCGGCGGCGAGGAAAAAGACTGCCCCGAAGCCTGCTATCTCCCAGAACCAGTCGAGGCCGGTGCCGATCGCGAAGGCCAGCATCACCGCGAAGAGCACGGCGTTGCGCTCGCGCTCGCCGCCGCTCGCAGCGCGCCAGGCGGAGAACCCGGTCCAGAGCAGGACCCCGAACAGGGCGAGGACCAGCCCGCCGCCGAGCAGCCCCAGCTCGGCGAAGCTGTCGAGGTAGAGCGAGTGGGCGTTGTGGACCGGCATGTCGATCGACCGCAGCCGCTCCCAGGAGAACTCGTAGGTGCCGGCGCCGTGGCCCAGCAGCGGCTTTTCGCCGAAGGCGTCGACGGCGACGCGGTAGAAGTCATGGCGCCCGGCGCCGGAGAGCTGGCCGAAGTGCTGCTCGGGCTGGTTGGGGAACTGCAGGTCGGAGCTCGAGAACTGGTCCCAGGCGCGCCCGCCGACCGCGATCGCGGCGGCGATCGCCAGCAGCGCCGCGGCGATCGCCAGGCGTTTGAGCAGGACCGGGCTCTGCGAGAGCCGCACCGCCCGCCCGGTCAGCGGGCTCTCGCGCCGTTCGATCAGCCGCAGGCCGGCGAAGAGCAGCAGCGCCAGGGCGGTGCCGCCGAGCAGGATCGCCAGTACCGTCACGCCCTGGTCGACGGTCGCCTGACTGGCGATGCTGTCGGCCAGGCTGCGCCGCGCCTGCACTGCGAGCACCGCGGGGAGCGCCCCGACCACCCCGATCGCCAGGGTCGCGGTCAGCCAGAGCCGGTCCCGCGAGAGCGCCAGCAGGCAGCCGGTGGCGACGAGCAGGGAGAGCAGGCCGCCGCGCGAGTAGGTGAAGTAGAGCGCCAGCAGGACGGCCGGCATCGCCGCCACGGAGAGCCAGCGCCCGGGTGCCCAGCTCGAGCGCCTGCTGGTCCACAGCAGCATCGCCACCGCGATCCCGAACATCGCCCCGTTCGCGTTCCAGTAGCCGAGCGGGTAGCGCAGCCGCGGACCGGCGCCGAGGGAGTTGCCGACCTCCAGCACATGGGGCAGGAGACGGCTTCCCAGAGCGAGAAGCGCGACGAGCGTGACCGCGATCGCCAGCCCTTCAGCGAAACGTTGGCGCCTTTGGTCGGTTTGGGCGATCAGGAACGCGGCTAGGAAGAAGCTCAGATAGACGAGCACGCGATCCGCCTCGATCACGCTCAGCTCCATCGACCCCGACCAAAGGGATGACAGTGCAGACAGCAGCGCCAGACCGCCGATCAACCCAGTCGCCCAGTAGAAGGGCCGGCCAAGCGCCGCCCTCGTTGCGGTTCCCAGCGCCAGCAGGCCGACCACCACGAGCCAGACGCCCAGCCCGGCTATATGGCGGGCCGACAGGTCGTAGCCGCCGCCGGCCAGCGCCAGGCCGCCGATCAAGACGACCGGCGCGATCAACGCCGCTGTTTGGTCTAACCTTCCGCGCCATGCATGGGATGCGCCATCGCCCGGCCGCGCGCTCGGGCCACTCGGTTTTCGGACTTCCGTCAGTGCTGGCTTTGCTGGCATTGGCTTGCTTTGTACCGATGGCTCAGGCCGACTCGAGCGGGATCGAATACCGCGACGCTCCTCCAACCGCCACCGGAAACGAAATTCCCAGCTCCGGGCCGCCGGCGACCGCTTCCAAGAAGAACGAGGCCAAGCCCCAGGTTGGCTCGACGAATCCGGATGCGACGGGTAAGGAATCCACGGAAGAAGACGCCGGGGCAGGCGGGGGAACGGGTAATGGCGACGGCGGTACGCAAGGGGGCAACCCAGGCAAGGCGCAGGGTAGCCCAGACAAGGGCTCAGGCACCTCGAAGGTTTCGCCTGCACAGCCGCTCGCCAGCTCGGATACGGGCGACGATGGCGGCTCCTCGCCGCTGGTGCCGATCTTGATCGCCCTCGCACTCGTGATCGCCGCCGCGATCGGCGTGGTCGTGTTCCGGCAGCGGCGGCAGCGCCGCGGCACCGATGCGCGTGTCTCGCCCGAGGCGAGCTAGCCGATGCCGAAAGAGAGGAAGTCGACTGTGGGGAAGTTGCGTGCCTGGATAGCCGCCTTGGCGGTCTCCGCGCTGGCGGCGGGCGCCCTCGCCGCGCCGGCGGGCGCCGTCCCGGCCAAGTTCTGGGGGGTCGTGCCGCAATCGACCCTCTCGCTCGAACAGTTTCAGCGGCTCAAGCGCGGCGGCGCCGACAGCATCCGCACCCCGATCGGTTGGAGCGCCGTGCAGCCCGTCGCCAACGGGCCGATCGAGTGGTCGGGAGTCGACGCGGTCGTGCGGGGCGCGGCGACGGCCGGGCTCGAGGTCCTGCCGTTCCTCTCCGGCGCGCCCAGCTGGGCGGTCGCGGTCGACCACCGCTTCGGCAGCCCCGCGACGCTGCCGGTCAAGTCCGGGGCCCAGCGCGCGGGCTGGAGCAATTTCGTCACCCAGGCGGTGCTGCGCTACGGGCCCAACGGCAGCTTCTGGGCTGAGAACCCGGGAGTGCCGAAGCGCCCGATCCGCACCTGGCAGATCTGGAACGAGGAGAACTTCAAGTACTTCGTCGCCCGGCCGAACCCGCCCGACTACGGCAAACTGGTCAACCTCTCCTACGCGGCGATCAAGACGGTCGACCCGGGCGCCCAGCTCGTGCTCGGCGGGCTGTTCGCCACGCCGATCGAGGCGACCTTCAACAAGAAACCCCCGCAGGCGTACTTCGCGGCCGACTTCCTCAACCGCATGTACAGATCGACCCCGGGGGTCAAGGCGAAGTTCAGCGGCATCGCCCTGCACCCCTACACCGGCAGCTACAAAAACCTCACCGCCAAGATCGAGGAAGTCCGCACGGTGCTGCGCGAGCACAATGACGCCGCCAAGCAGCTCTGGATCACCGAGCTCGGCTGGAGCTCCAGTCCTCCCAGCTCCGACGGCTCCAACTCCTTCGCCAAGGGGCCGAGGGGCCAGGTCACCCAGCTCAGGGGCGCCTTCAACCTGCTCGAGCGCAACCAGGTGAAATGGAAGATCCAGCGGATCTACTGGTTCTCGGTCGACGACGCGCCCGGCGCCTGCAACTTCTGCGACGGCTCCGGCCTCTTCGCCAAAGGCTTCGTGCCGAAGCGCTCCTGGTTCGAGTTCGTGAAGTTCGCCGGCGGCACCCCCTAGCGACCGGCCGACGGGCCTCAAACGTCTAAATAACGGACGCTTCCGGCCCATCGGCCGGGGGTTTCGAGCCGGCGGCCGCGGCTGCGTAAGATCAATGGGTTGGCCACTAGGACGAAATCGACTGTGGGATCCGATCCGCTGGCGCCGTTCAGCGCCCCCGTGCGGAAATGGTTCGAGGCTTCCTTCGAGGGGCCGACGCCCGCGCAGGCGGGCGGCTGGGAGGCGATCTCAGGCGGGGACAACGCGCTGATCTGTGCCCCCACGGGCTCCGGCAAGACCCTCGCCAGCTTCCTCTGGGGGATCGACAAGCTCGCCCGCTCGCCGCGGCTGGGCACGGGCGTCCGGCTCGTCTACGTCTCGCCCCTGAAGGCCCTCTCCTACGACATCGAGCGCAACCTGCGCGCCCCCTTGCGCGGAATCGGCGCCGACATCTCGGTCGGCCTGCGGACCGGCGACACGTCCCAGAAAGACCGCCGGGCGATGGCGAAAACGCCGCCCGACATCCTCATCACCACGCCCGAGTCGCTCTACCTGATGCTCTCCTCCAACGTGCGCGAGATCCTCGCCACGACCGAAGCGGTGATCGTCGACGAGATCCATGCGGTGGCGCAATCCAAGCGGGGGGCGCATCTGGCGCTGACGCTGGAGCGGTTGGACGACCTCGTTCAGGCGCACGCGGGGGAGGGGTTGGGGGAGGACTCTGCCGAGCAACAGCGGGGAGGCTCGTCAGAGCCCTCCCCCAATCCCTCGTCACGGACGCGTGACCAAGGGATCCAGAGGATCGGGTTGTCGGCGACGCAGCGGCCTTTGGAGCGGATTGCCCAGTTCCTGGTAGGTCCCAAGAGACAGTGCGAGGTGGTGGATGCGGGGCGTACCAAGGAGCTCGACCTGGAGATCGTCGTGCCGGTGGAGGACATGTCGGATCCGGGCGCTCCCGCCTACCCCTCCGAGGACGGCGTCCCTTCCCCCGAAGTCGAGCCCTCCGCCCACATCCGCTCGATCTGGCCCGCCATCTACCCCAAGCTCCTCGAGCTGGTCCAAGAACACACGTCAACCATCATCTTCGTCAACAACCGCCGCGCCTCCGAGCGCCTCGCCAAGCGCCTCAACGAGCTGGCCAACGGCGAAGGCGAGCAAGAGCTTCCAGCCACTGAGCACGGGGGACACGCTGCCACGAACGCTGACGGCCCCCCCGTCACCGAGGACGCTGGGCGCTCGGGAGAGCCGGGAGAGGGTCCGAGAACGGAGGCGCAGCCCCCGCCCGCAGGACCCTCTCCCGGCTCTCCTAGCAACGCTCCATACGAGGAGATCGCCCGTGCCCACCACGGCTCGCTCTCCCACGAGGAGCGCACCCTGGTCGAGGAGCTGCTGAAGTCAGGCCAGCTCCCCTGCCTGGTCGCGACGAGCTCCCTAGAGCTCGGCATCGACATGGGCGCCGTCGACCTGGTGATCCAGGTCGAGTCGCCGAAGTCGGTAACCCGCGGCCTGCAGCGGATCGGCCGCGCCGGCCACGGCCTCGGCGAGGTCTCCAAGGGCCGGATCTTCCCGAAATACCGGGGCGACCTGCTCGAGTGCGCGGTCGTCGCGCGGCGCATGCGCGAAGGCGAGATCGAGGAGACGACGATCCCCCAGAACCCGCTCGACGTGCTCGCCCAGCACCTGGTCTCGATGGCGGCGATGGACGAGTGGGAGGTCGACGCGGTCGAGCGCCTGGTCACCGCCACCGAGTCCTTCCGGGAGCTCTCGCGCGAACAGCTGGAGAACGTGCTCGACATGC
>CAVXKQ010000003.1:0-211198 GCA_963762325.1 uncultured Solirubrobacterales bacterium
GCCACCCCACGCGAGCTGACCGTCTGCTCTTCCCTGAGGCAGGCCATCTTGTTCGGGCGCTTACCCTCCGGCGCCCGCAAGGAGCCCGTCGATCTGGCCGAGCGCTTCGGTCATGCCCTCCTCCATCCGCATCTCGATCGCCCGCTCCAACGCCTCGCGATCTGGGAAGCGAGACTCGATCGACATCGTCGTGGTGCCGTCGACCTCGGTGATCGTCACAGTCATCTCCGCCGGACCCCCGTCGTTCGGCTTTCCCTCCTCGTCGGTGTCGTCGTCGGCGAAGCGCAGCCGGTTGGGTGGCTCAACGTCCTCTACCCGCCAGCGGCCATGGAACTTCTCGCCCTCTGGCCCGGCCATGAAGTAGGTGGTGCGCCCGCCGGGCGAGAGGTCGTGGTCGACGAAGGTCGCCGGATGGGACGGCGGCCCCCACCAGCGCTCCAGCTGCCGCGGGTCCGACCACAGCTCCCAGACGCGGTCGGCGCTGGCGTCGAGCTCGGCGGTGATCGTCATGGTCAGGGCATCGAGGTCTCTGTTCACTGCGGTGACGGGCATCAGCTGTCTCCTTTGTTGGTTTCGAGGATCTGGTCCATTCGCTCAACCCGATCGCGCCAGACCACCCCCAGGCGGTCGAGCGCAGCGTGGGCGCGTGCGAGGGCATCGGTCTCGGCGCGGACGATCGACTCGCGACCGACCCGGTGCTTGCTCACCAGTTCGGCCCGCTCCAGCACGGCGACGTGCTTCTGCACCGCCGCCACGCTGATCGGGTACTCGCGGGCCAGGGCCGAGACCGAGAACCGGCCCTCGTGGGCGCGGCGGAGGATGTCGCGGCGGGTCGGGTCGGACAGCGCCCCGAACAGCAGGTCGGCGGCCTTCTCGTCGTCGCGGTTGGGTGGCTTACTTACAACCATCTGGTTGTAAGTAAGCAGCAACGGCACGAAGGGGGTGAACGTCACCTCAACTTCAGCCACGTACTTATCGAAGCCGAGACGCGCATGGTCACGCAGAATCGAACAGGTAATTGTTCTGAGGCGAGCGGAACGACCAGAGCATTGGGACCCGACTGGGACGGCTCAGCTGGGGAGCGGCCTCGCCAAGCGGTCCTCTGCTTCGGCGAGCTTGGCCGCGAGGCGCGCGCGCTCAGCGGCCACCCCCGGGTCCTCGAAACGAGGATGTTCGGGGTGGGCCAGGTTCTCCAACTCGTAGGGGTCCTCGGCGAGGTCGTACATCTCGACCTCGACCGGGAAGCGGCCCTCGGCGTGGAAGTAGCGCGCGTACTTGAAGCGGGCCTCGCGGATGCAGCGAATCCGGCCGGCCGCCGGCACCACCTCCCGCACCTTGCCGGTGCCGGCGTGCATATCGTCGAAGGTGAACATCACCTCCTCCTGAACGGGGCCGGTGTCGGGGTCGCGAAGCAGGGGCGAGAGGTCGGTCGTGATCGGCGGCGGTAAGACCTGGCGAGGGCGCGGAGCCTACTGCGGCGGGTGGCGATGGACAGCTCGCACGACGGGTCCGAAGACAGAGGGTCCTGGGCTCTCCTGCGCAGATCGCCGCGAGCACACCAGCGCCGCGCAGCGAAGCTGTGTCTTCGGTGCCGGGCCCCGGGGCGTTCCATCGCCGCCGAGGCCGTTTCAATTGCGTATGTCGCGGGCGAACGTAGATGCTGCAGGCTGATGACCGCGGTTTTGGCGCTACGAATCGGTCGCAGGGCCGACGGCGAGGAATCGAGGACTTCGTCGCTGAGCGCTGCGCCAGTTAGCGCTCCGCGCTTTGCCTCGACTCCGCCGCTGGAGTGGTTTCTGAGGCTGGCATGACCGTCCGTTCACGGATGGCCCCGCTCTCTGCGGAGCCGAGCCGAGGCGCTCGGCCTGACGGCGGTAGTCGGCGAGGAGAACGGCAAGCTCGGCCTTCGAGTCAAAGCCGGCCTCGACGAAGAAGCGACGGCTGCCGCCGTCGCGCGGATAGTCGTAGACGTAGGCCTGTCGCTGCCAGGCTCTGGACGACTCCAAGACGAGCTGAAGAGGAAGCGGCCGGACTACCTCCGACCGAAGCTATGACCGCCGGTCCATCCAACACGATCACTCTGGCGCCAACGAGGTGAACGGGACGGCAAACCGCAACAACCTTCCAACGCGAAATACGCTGCTGGCGTGCGCTCGCAGTCATTCGGCCGGCGTCTGACCCGGATCGTCCTCTGGATCGGCGGCGTCGCGCTGGCAATCTTCGTCCTCGACCTGCTCGGGATTCCGGTGCGGGAGTGGATCGAAGAACTGTTCGACAAGCTCGGCGAGATCCCGACCTGGGCGATCGTCGCCGGCGTCGTCCTGCAGAGCACCCAGACCGCGCTGGCAGCGCTGGCCTGGTTCGGGATCCTGCGCGCGGCGCCGATCGGGCCCGGGGTCAGCTACCGGATCGTGCTCGCCTCCTACGCGACCGCGGTGGCGCTGAACAGCTTCCTGCCGGCCAACATCGGCACCTGGGTGATGCTGCTGATGTTCACCACCCTGTTCGCGGGCGCGACCGTCACGATGATGCTCTCCGGGATCGTCGTCCAGAAGATCCCGTTCACCGTTTTCAACCTCGCGCTCTACCTCTACCTCTTCCTCTCGGTCGCCGGTTCCTTCTCGGTCAAGCTCGGCTTCCTCGCCGACCACACCGGGCTCGTAGTCGGGATCTTGGTCGGCGGCACGGTCCTCCTCGTCCTCCTCGGCCGCATCTTCTGGCCGAAGCTGGCGAAGCTGCGCGCGCAGGTGGCGCAGGGCGGCGCGGTCCTCGGCCAGCCTCGCCGATTCCTGCTCGACGTCGTCGCCCCCTCGCTCGGCAGCTACCTGGCACGGCTCGCGATCGTCGCCGTCTTCCTCGGCGCCTATGGAATTCCAGCCAGCTTTCACAACGTCGCCACGGTCACCGCCTCGAACTCGATCTCCAACTCATTCTCCGCGACGCCCGGCGGCGTCGGCGTTACCCAGGCGATGAACTCGGTCGCGCTCTCCGGCTCGACCGACGCGGCGACCGCCACCGCCTACTCGATTAGCCAGCAGCTGGTCACCTCGGCCTGGAACGTCCTCTTCGCCGTCGTCCTCGTCTCCTGGGTCTTCGGCTGGAGCGGCGGCAAAGCGCTCGTAGGCTCGTCCTACGCCGACGCAAAGGTGAAAAGCCGCGAGCTGAAAGAGAAACGGCGACGCAAAAGCCCGGCTGCCTAACCCGCGGATCGGCGACCGAACGGCAGACACATGCAGAGAGCGAAGTCCCCCGTATCGGGAAGGCCACCCCACCACGCCCGCCGGCTACGTCGCTGGGTACCGGGGGTCGAGCTCATCCAGAACTATCCCGGGCAATCCGCTCGCCCCGATCTGGTGGCGGGAGTCGTGCTGGCCGCGATCCTGGTCCCACAGGGAATGGCCTATGCGGAGCTCGCCGGGCTGCCGGCGGTCACCGGCCTCTACACGACGATCGCCTGCCTGGTCGGCTACGCCCTCTTCGGGCCTTCCCGGGTCCTGGTGCTCGGACCCGACTCCTCGATTTCGCCTCTCATCCTCGCTTCGATTACGCCGCTGCTGGTTGTGGGAGACCCGGGGTCGGCGATCGTCCTGGCGGGAATGCTCGCGATCTTCGTCGGTCTGATCGAGATCGGCCTCGGCCTCGGCAAGCTCGGGTTCGTCGCCGACCTGCTCTCGAAAGAGGTGCAGGTCGGCTACATGAACGGCCTCGGAATCACGATCATCGTCGGACAGCTGCCGAAGCTGTTCGGCTTCTCGACCGACGCCGACTCGTTCCTCGGCGACGTCAAGGCATTCGTCGAAGGTCTCGGCCAGACGCACACCACCACGCTCGTGCTTGGGCTCGCGGTCCTCGGCATCCTGCTCTTGCTTCCGCTTGCCAGCAAGCGCCTGCCGGCGATCCTCGTGGGAGTCGTGGCGGCCACCGTCGCCTCGGCGGCCTTCGGCCTCGCCGACCACGGGGTCGCGACGGTCGGATCCTTGCCCCAGGGCGTGCCCACCCCCGGGCTTCCCTGGACGGACGCCGGCGACGTCCCCGCACTGCTGCTGGCAGCGCTCGGCATCACCCTGGTGTCGCTGACCGACACGATCGCGACCGCGACCAGCTTCGCGGCCCGACGCGGAGAGGAGGTCAAGCCCGACCAGGAGATGATCGGCGTCGGAGCCGCGAATGTTGCGGCCGGCTTCTTTCAGGGATTCGCGGTCTCGACGAGCGGCTCGAGGACCGCCGTCGCCGAGCAGTCGGGGGCGAAGACCCAGCTGGCCGGGCTGGTCGGGGCCGGGCTGGTCGGGGCTCTCCTTCTCTTCCTCAACTCACTGCTCGCCGACCTGCCGCAGGCGGCGCTCGCGGCGGTGGTGATCGCCGCAGCGATATCGCTGATGAACCTGCCCCTGCTGCGCCGCTATTACGAGATGCGCAGAAGCGCGCTCGGCGTGTCCCTGGTAGCCACCGCCGGGGTAGTGCTCCTCGGCGTCCTGCAGGGAATCGTGGTTGCGGTCCTGCTGGCGATCATCCTCTTCTTCCGCCGTAACTGGTGGCCGCATGGGGCGGTTCTGGGGCGCCCCGAGGACGTGGAGGGATGGCACGACGTCACCTCCTACCCTGACGCCGGGGAGATCCCGGGCGTCGTGGTCTACCGCTGGGAGGCGCCGCTGTTCTTCGCCAACGCGGGCAGGTTCCGCGACGAGATCAGGCGGCTCATACGCGAGCGTGAGCCTGACTGGATCGTCCTGCAGTGCGAGGCGATCACTGACGTCGATGTGACCGCGGCGGAGATGCTCGAGCAGCTCGACCGCGAGCTGAACGCGTCCGGGATACACCTCGCCTTCGTCGAGCTGCGCGATCGCCTCAAAGAGTTGACTCTGCGCTACGGGCTGATGGACACGCTCGACAAAGATCACTTCTATCCCTCCATCGAGGCGGCCGTTGCCGCGATTCGATTGGAGGGCAGCGCCGGAAGCGGCTAGCTGCCGGCTCCTCCGAACCGACAGGACCAGCCCCTGAGACCACAGGCGCTCAGGCAAGCAACTTTGCCTTGGCCTGATCGAACTCCTCAGCCGAAAGCGCTCCTTGATTGTGCGGTCGCGCATCCCATTGCCGCGAACGATCAGGTAGAGCAGCGCCCCCAGGAATGGCAGGAAGACCAAGAAGAACACCCAAACGGCTTTTGCCACACCCGACAGCTCGTGGTCGCGGAAGAGGTCCGAGAGGATCGAGACGAGAATCCAGATCCAGGCAAACAGCAAAAAGAACTCGAAGATAAGCTCGGTAGCTGCTCGCCAAGATCACTTCAGTCGCCTCCCGACACAGGCAAAAAGATTTCTTACCATCGAGATCACAAGCAGTGCCTGCTCCTGGCTGCCGCCCTCTCCCACAGCCACGGCGGAGCCGCGCGGTGACCGCGGCAGCTCGGGTCACCTACGTCGGCCACGCGACCGTCCTCGTCGAGATCGATGGCGTCCGCCTGCTCACCGATCCGGTGCTGCGGAGCCGGGTCGGCCCGCTGTGGCGCCACGGGGCGCCCCCCAACCCGCGTCTAACGGAGGAGGTCGACGCGGTACTGATCTCCCACCTGCACCACGACCACGCCGACGTCCCCTCGCTGCGGCGGCTGAACAGGACGGTGCCGGTGCTCGCCGCGCCCGGGGCGGGGGCCTTCCTCGATCGCCTCGGCTTCTCCGACGTCCGCGAGCTGCCCCCCGGCGACTCCGGCGACGTCGGCAGCGTCCGCGTCACCGCCACCGAAGCCAACCACCCGGCCAGTGGGCGGCGCTTCGAGCGAGCCTCGGAAGCGATCGGCTTCGAGCTCGCCGGACAGCAGCGCATCTACTTCGCCGGCGACACCGACCTCTTCGACGGCATGGAGGCGATCGGCGGCGACAAACTCGACCTCGCTCTGCTGCCGATCTGGGGCTGGGGCACGAACATCGGTGCCGGGCACCTCAACCCCGAGCGGGCGGCACGGGCGGCGGCGCTGCTCTCGCCGCGGATGGTGGTCCCGATCCACTGGGGAACGCTCTACCCGCTCGGCTTGGCGCGGCTGCGTCCCGGCCCCCTGCGCTCTCCCCCGCGCGAGCTCGCCACCTGGATGCGGGAGCTGGCGCCTCAGTCGGAGCTTCGGGTGCTGACCGCCGGCGAGGCGACCTCGCTGGCGTAGCCGTCGTGCCCAAGGCCGGCGAGCCACCCTCGGAACACCCGGTGGACCCGCTCGGCGCCGACGACGTCCTCCGCCGGCCAGGCCAGCTCGGCCGGGTGCAGCACGAAGGGGTGCGACTGAGTCCCGCCCATGCCGCCGTGCGAGCCGACCAGCTCCTCGAAGGCAGCGACCTCGCCGAACTGCGGCCAGTAGGTGCTGTTGACCATCAGGTCGGCGCAGTGGGGGAAGCCATCGGTGCGCCGCAGGTGGTCGGCGGCATGCGGGCCGAACGGCTCCAGTGGGTCCTCGCCCTCGACGCGATCCTCGTCGAGGAAGTGGGTGCCGCCCGCCCCGATCGCGACCGCCCCAAAGCGCGCCGAGCGGACCAGGAGAAACCCGATCCCGGGATGCTCGCGGAGCACCGGGATCAGCAGCGGGTAGACCGTTTCAAGGCGCTCCAGGGAGAGCCGGCCGGGCTCGCGCGGGAAGCTGATCAGGCCGAGGCAGCCCGAGGCCATCACCGAGAGCTCCGGCACCTCTCTTCCGTGCGCCCGGGCCACCTCCTCGCGGACCTCGGCGTCGAGCGTCACCACGCCGTCATCGCGCCGGCCGCGGGTGGCCGTGCGAACCGTGCGGGCCGCGATCGTGTCGTCGCGGGCGACCTCGGTGAGGCCGGCGCTGAGGTAGGCGAGCGCGTCGTCCTCGCCCTCCTCGACCGCGATCGTGCTCTCCGGGTCGCAGGCCGACCGGACCAGCTCCTCGAGCGTTTCCCCATAGCGGTCACGGAAGGTCTCCCCCTGCGACTGGCCGTGGTCGGAGAGCACGACCAGCCGGTAGGGGCGCGGAGCCTCGGCGCAGGCGAGGACGATCCTGGCGATCTGGCGGTCGAGGTCGCGCAGCACAGCGAGGGCATCGTCGCGTTCGATCCCGGAGTGGTGGGCGACCTCGTCGTAGGCGAGGAAGGTCGTGTAGACGAGCGGGCGGCCGGCGAGGACGTCGCCGACGACGCTCGCCACCTGCAGGTCCCGCTGCACCACCGTGGCCCAAGCGCGCACGGCGGCGTAGGAGCGCGGGCGGGCGATCCGCGGGTGGACGTCATCGCGGAGCTGACGGCGCACCGCCCGGCGCTCGCGGAAGATGTCCGTGATCGCCAGCACAAGCGTGCGGGCGACCGCGTAGGGCCGGGCGAAATAAGCCGCGTAGTCGACCCCGATCGGCCGGCGACGGTGCAGCACCGTGCTCATCGTCAGCATCGAGTGCGGCGCATCGCCGGAGAGGATGTTGGCGCGGCTGGCGCCGCCCGCATGCAGCAGCCCCCGTCCGTCCGAATGCCGCCGCTCCAGCTCTTCGGCGTCGCGCGGGTGGTTGGTCACGATCGCCGCGCCGCGGTCCTTCTCCCACCAGCGAAAGGCCGGCATGTCCTCGTTGGAGCCGTGCAACAAACCCGCCTGGCAGGCGCCGGTCTGCGAGGACCAGTCGGTCTCCCACCGGCTCAGCCGGTGGGAGCCGCTACGCAGCCAGGCGGCGAGGTTGGGCGCGTCGCCGGCGGCCAGCGCCCGGTGCAAGACATCGTGGGCGAGCCCGTCGATCTCCAAGAAGAGGACGCCCGGCACCTCGCTCTCCACGTGCTGCCCCCGCCGCCGCGCCTGGCGGCCGACGACATTGCGGTACCAGGAGTCGTCTTCGTCGATCGCCAGCAGCGAGTAGAAGCCGGCGGTGAGCGCCGTCATCGCCACCGTGACGACGATCCCCTCAAGCACCCCGTCGAGGTGGGCGCCAGGCAGGAGGTTGACGGCGAAGGTGACGAGAACGCCGTTGAGGAGCAGGGCCGCGCCGCCGAGGGTGAGGACCGTGAGCGGCAGCGCGATCCGCGCCAGGACCGGCCAGATCAGCGCGTTGAGCAAGCCGATCGCCGCCGCCGCACCAAGCGCAGCGAGGGCGCCGTCGAGGACGAAACCGGAGAAGAGCGCGGAGAGAAGCAGCAGGGCGAGGGCGTCCAGCAGCAGGACCAGCAGGGCGCGCCAGACGATCCGAATGTTCATCGTCGTCCGCCGCGAGGAGCGACGCTTCGCGGATTCTTGGAAGGCATAGCCGGCTCAATCTAGCTTTCAGGTGGCCGGGCGGCACACCCTCCTTCGAGCCCGACGCGCTAGGTGGCAAGGGCGTGCCGTCGAACCTTCGCGCGCCTCAGTCCTTCAGTCGCCACAAATCCGCCGCACGCTCAATGGTCCAGCAGGTGGCCGGTCAACTCCGCCGCGCTAACCCCGATGAACGCTCCCGCGAGCACGTCCGCGGGATAGTGGACACCGGTATGAACTCGGGAGTATCCGACCAGCGTCGCCAGGGCCCGTAGCGATGCCGAGAGCATCGGCTGCGCGCTGGCGGCGCCGGTGGCGAAGGCAAAGGCGGATGCGGCGTGGCCAGAGGGAAAGGAGCTCGAGCGCGGCATTTGGACGTGGCGCCTCGCGAGCTCCTCGGCCTCCCTCCTCGCAGGGCGCCGCCGGGTGGTCAGCGGCTTGGCGACGAGGTTGGCAAAGGCGGAAGCGATGCCGAGCGAGACGAGACCTTTCCGAGCCGCAAGCCGGCCACCGTGCCCGCCAAGGAGGGCCAACCCGGCGGCGACAGCGAACCAGAGCTTGCTGTGGTCGGCTGCGCGGGTGAGACCGCGCATTGCGATGTCCAGCGAGGGAGTGTCGCTGGCAGCGATCGCTCCGTAGATGGCGGTATCGACGGCCTTTGCCTCATTGAGCCACCCGGTCATCGGGCGATGATCTCAAGCTCGACCTCGAAGGCGCCCGTCAAACCTCCTTCCGTTGAGTTTTTGGTTTCGGCACCCTGCCCACGGCGATCCGCACCAGCGCAAGAACGATCTCCCCGGCGCCCTCGGGCATCGCCGCGGAGGGAGAAGCTCCGGGATGTGCGGCGGCGATTCGCACCCCCAGCGCCGCCGGCAGGATTCTGAAGCGCAGAGGCGCGTCCAAAGTTACGGCCTCGCCGTCGATGCCCGCGGCGATCGGGCCGTCTGCGTCGACCTCGAACGCGGGCGTGGACCACTCTCGCCAGGGACGCTGGAGGAGACGCCAACCTGCAACCGGCGGGGAGGCGACGGTGACCCCCAGCAGCTCGTCATCGATCCTCGGCCGGGTGCCCGAGCCGACCGCGCGCCCGAGGCGGTAGCGATTGTTGGAGACGAGAATCGCCGCGCCGGAGGAGTGCTCCTGGCGCTCGGGTCCAGTCCAGCGCAGGTCCAGTCCTTTGCCGTCAGGCCCGAGCACCTCGGGCAGCGTGTCGAGAATGGTCCGCAGCTTCGCCTCCCGGTAGCCCTCCCGCTGGACGGCCTCGGCGTAGAGGCCGATCGAGACGTTGTTGACGAATACCCGGCCGTTGACCTCGGCAAGATCGACCCGCCTCTCGCGACCGCCGACGAAGGCGTCGAGCGCGCCGACGACATCGTCGCGGTCGACCCCGAGGTCGAGCGCGAAGTGGTTGCGGGTCCCAGCCGGAATACAGGCATAGGGCAGACCCTGCTCGGCGGCGACCATCGCAACGACGGCCTGGGAGCCGTCGCCGCCCGCCATCGCCAGCGCGTCGGCTCCGTCGGCCACCGCGCCCCGCACAAGTTGCTCGAGGTCGGTGCCTAGCTTCAATTCGATCGGCTCGATGCCACGGTCTCGCGCCTCGTCGGCCAGGTGAAACTTCTCGGCCTTGCCCCCACCCGACTTGGGGTTGTAGAAGAGCACGGGGTGAAGGGGATCCGGCGCCCTGTGGAGCGGAACGTGAATCTTGAAGGCTGATCGCGTCGCAAGGACCATCAATCCCAGGCCCACCACGATCACAAGGGCCTGCGCGACGTGATCGCCATCAGCGAGCAACACCGCAACGGTCACCGCCGCTGCCAGGATCGCGATTCCCGATCCCAGAAGCCTCGCTCCCCCGGTGCGGGTCAGGCCGTACCAAGCCGCCGCAAATGCGATCACAAGGCCGGCGAGGACGATCAGCCCTCGGGGAAACTGAGAAAGGACGATGTCGATGCCGAGGACTACGAGGACCGCCGTGCTGGCGAGCGCCACGAGCGCAGCCAGCCGGTGCGTGCCGCTCTGCTCAGCCGACATTTGAAGTGCTCCTCGTCTTCGTACGGTGAATCGCCGCTGACAAACGAGGCAACGACGCTAGGCGACGCTCAGCCCAGCCTATCCGCGACGACCCAGAGCGACAAGGTGATTGAGTCCAAGCGTGGACATCTTCCTGCTCGCCCTTTTCGTCCGCCCTGAATCCAACTGGGGCTGATGATCGTCTCTCATGAGGGATGGTGACTTGCGCGGTCTCAAACGACGCCTCTCAAGGGAATGAAAAGGGGTCGAAAGCAGCCTTTCTCTGACCATAAAAAAGGCCCCATTTGCGGGGCCTTTTCCTATAGCGGGGGCAGGATTCGAACCTGCGACCTTCGGGTTATGAGCCCGACGAGCTACCTGGCTGCTCCACCCCGCGGCGGACTGCGGATGGTAGCAATGGCCCGAGGGAAGCGGGGCTGGGCTGGGATTGCGCAAGGGGCGTCTCGGCTCGGCCTCTCTCTAGAGTGCCGACGCATGCCAGGGGGCTCCCACAGGGTTGCGGTGATTGACGTCGGCACCAATTCGGCGCGGCTGCTGGTCGCCGACGTCGCCGGCGGCATGGTCACGCCGGTCGAGCGGCGTAGCCGGGTGACGCGGCTGGGGCGGGGTGTGGACCTCTCGGGGCGGCTTTCGGCCGAGGCGATCGAGGAGGCCTGCGACGCGATCGGCGCCTACGTCGCCGCGTATGAGGAGCTGGGTGCCGAAACGGTGGAGACGATCGCGACCAGCGCCGTTCGCGACGCCGAGAACGGCGGCGCCTTCGTCGCCGAGCTGCGGGAGCGGTTCGCGCTCTCGGCGCGAGTCCTCGACGGCGAGGAGGAGGCCCGCCTCACCTATCTAGGCGCCACTTCCGAGCATGTGCCCACGGAGCCGACCCTGGTGGTCGACATCGGCGGCGGCTCGACCGAGCTGATCGTCGGCACCGGTTCGGAGATCTCCTTTCACACGTCGCTGCAGGCGGGGGTCGTTCGCCACAGCGAGCGGCACGTCGCCAGCGATCCCCCGACCGCGATCGAGCTGGAATCGCTCGCGGCCGACGTCCGCGGGCTGATCGAGGCGGGGGTCGGCGGCGGCGTCGAGGCCAGCGCCGGCATCGCGGTCGCGGGGACCCCGACCTCCCTGGCCGCGGTGGAGATGGAGCTGGAGCCCTACGACCCCGCCCGGGTCCACGGCCACGTCCTGCAGCTGCCGGCGATTCAGCGGATGCTCTCGCGGCTTGCCTCCACCCCGCTATCGGAGCGGGTGGAGATTCCCGGCATGCACCCCGATCGGGCGCCGACGATCGTCGCCGGCGTCGTCATCCTGGTCGAGACGATGCGAGCCTTCGGGCTCGAGCAGATCGAGGTCTCCGAGCACGACATCCTCTACGGGACGGCGCTCGCAAGGGCCGCGAAAGGCGTTTAAGTACCGAGTATTTCGCTCGAAGAACTTCTCGGTACCGGGTGGACAGCGCGGTTCCCCGGAACAGGACGGATGGGTAGAGCTTCCACCCTTAGCCCGAAAACTTGGTAGCTCTTTACTACCTGATTATGAGTACGGGGGTTGTAACCGACTAGACGAAGCGGACAGTCGAGCACATAATCGGCTCACCGGGGAAGAGTTGTGGATCGTCCATCGCTCGGAACTGGTACAGGGCTTAGGCGATTGCCGCATCATGGCGCCTCCCGCCGTCTGAGCCCATCGAATACACATGGTCCCTGAAGACGTACCCCTGCCCGTCCTGGGGGACCAGCTTGAATCGGCCGCCAGCATTGGCGGCCGATTCTCGTTTGCCCGGAATGCACCAGCCCAGCGCCAATCCTTCTACATCGAAAATCTGGCTTATCTAAGCCAAATTCGACTTGCGCGGATAGGCGACCTCAGGATCGGTGAGGACGTTGACCAGGGTCGGCCTGCCTGATTCAAAGGCCCGCTCGAGCGCCGGTCGCAGCTCCCCAGGATCGCGTACGAGGACGCCATCGCAGCCCAGCGATTCGACCAGCTGGTCGTAGCGGGTCTCCGGCTGCAGCTCCGCCGCGACCGAGTAGCCGTAGAGGAATTTCATCGGGTGATGCTCCAGCGCCCAGATGCCGTTGTTGCCCATGACACCGACCACGCCGAGGCCGTGACGCGCCATAGTGTCGAACTCCATGCCGGCGAAGCCAAAGGCGCCGTCGCCGAGCAGCAGGCAGACCTGGCGGTCCGGATGGGCGACCTTCGCGCCGATCGCCTGGCCGGGCCCGGCGCCGAGGCAGCCGAACGGCCCCGGGTCCATCCAACACCCGGGTTGATAGGTGTCGATGAAGCGGCCGGCGTAGGAGACGAAGTCGCCGCCGTCGCCGACGACAATCGCGTCGCGGTCGAGCACCTCGGCCAGCTCGCGATAGACCCGGACCGGATGCAGGGGCGAGCGGGCATCGTCGAGCTCGGATCGCTCGGCCGCGCGCTTCTCCACCTCAACCTCGCGCAGCTCCCCCAGCCAGCGCTCGCTGCGCGCCGTACCACCCGCCGCCTCGCGGATCGCCGCCAGGCTCGCCCGCACATCCCCGACCAGGTCGACCTCCGGCGCCCGGTTCGCGGTCAGCGCGTTGGCGGCGACGTCGAGCCGGACGACCTTGGTCTCCTCGCCGAAGCTGGTGCCGAATCCGAGCCGGAAGTCCATCGGCACGCCGACCACCAGCGCCACGTCCGCCCCCTTCAGCGCGGCGCCGCGAGCGCGGCTGAAAGCCAGCTCGTGGTCGGCCGGGAGGCAGCCGCGGCCGAGCCCGTTGAGGAAGACGGGGATGCCGAGGGCCTCGGCCAGCGCCCGCAGCTCGTCCTCCCCGTGCCCCCAGTAGAGCCCGCTGCCGGCCATGATCGCCGGCCGCTCGGCCGCCGCCAGCAGCGCCGCGGCCGCCTCGACGCCGGCCGCCGGCTCGCCGGGCGGCGCTGCCGGGAGTGCCGGAATCTCGACCTCCGCCTCGCTGAAGACCACGTCCAGGGGGTAGTCGAGGAAGGTCGGCCCGCTCGGCGCCGCCTGCGCCAGGTCCAGCGCGGCCGCGGTCATCGCCGCGATCCGCCCCGGCTCCTTGACGGTCTCGGCCGACTTGACCAGCGGCGAGACGAATGGCAGGTGATCGATCTCCTGCAGCGACCCCGACCCCCAGCGCATCTCCGGCGCCCGCCCGCCGAGCACCGCGACCGGCGAGTTGTTCGCCTGCGCCCCGGCGATCGCACTGAGCCCGTTGGTCACCCCCGGCCCGGCGGTCAACGCGGCCACGCCCAGCCCCCGGGTCGCCTTCGCCATCCCCTCGGCGGCGAAGGCGGCCGTCTGCTCGTGCCGCACGTCGACGATCCCGATCCCCTCCTCTTTACAGCCGTCGTATATGGAGAACAGATGTCCTCCCGACAGCGTGAAGAGTTGGTCGACCCCTCTCGACCTCAGGACCTTCGCAACTAGGCGCCCCCCGTGCTCCACGGGCGCGAGCCTAGCGGAGCGCTGCTCGCATGGGTGCCACGGGAAGGGGGTCCGAGAACGGAGCCAGTTTGCCCCGCCCGCAGGACCCCCTTCCCGTGGCACCCATGCGCCGGGGAGTGCCCGGGGCGGGACTCGAACCCGCAAGCCCTCGAAAGGGCAGCGCCTTTTAAGGGCGCCGCTTTTGCCAGTTTCGCCACCCGGGCAGAGCGGATGGTATCCCGCTTGCACGCACATAAAACCGCCGTAAATCTTGCCGGGGCGCAACTCGAGCGCTGTTACGGTGTCCTTAGTCATAGAACGCGCCTTCCCTGGAGGAGAGCTTGGAGGCATCAGCCCTAACGCACGCCAGTCGCCGCGGACTCCTTGCCCGCCGTTCGCCGCTGCTCAAGCTCCAAGGGGACGCCAAGCTGATCGCGATGGCCCGGGCCGGCAATCCCGGCGCCTTCGAGACCATCGTCGACCGCTACCAGGGCCGCCTGCTCGGCTTCTGCCGGCAGATGCTCCACTCCACCGAGGACGCCGAGGACGTGCTGCAGGAGGTCTTCGTCAACGCCTACCGGGCGATGCTGCGCGACGAGCGCGAGATCAACCTGCGCCCCTGGCTCTACCGGATCGCCCGCAACCGCTGCCTCAACCACCTGCGCAAGCCGACCGCCGACGCGCAGGAATCGATGGACATGGTGCCGGCGGTCGAGGCCTCCTCCACGGCCGAGCGGGTCCACAACCGCGAGGAGTTCCGCCAACTCCTCGTCGACGTCAAGAAACTTCCCGAGACCCAGCGCTCGGCCCTGCTGCTGCGCGAGATGGACGCCCTCTCCTACGAGGAGATCGCGGCGGCGATGGAGACCACGGTGCCGTCGGTCAAGTCACTGCTCGTACGGGCGCGGATCTCCCTGGCCGAGGCCAGCCAGGCGAGACTGTTGACCTGCGGCGAGGTCCGGATCGAGCTCTCCGAAGCCGCCGAGGGCCTGCGCAAGGTCTCTCCCCCGGTCCGCCGCCACGTTCGCGAGTGCGAGGAATGCGCTGACTTCCGCTCCCAGGTGCGCTCCAACGAGAAGGCCCTCGCCGCCCTGTTCCCCGCCGGCGCCCTGTTCGCGCTCAAGGGCTTCATCGCCTCCAAGCTCGGACTCGGCGGCGCCGGCAGCAGTGCTGGGACGGCCGGTGCGAGCGCCGCCGGCGCCGGGGCGGCTGCGGGAGGCGCGGCCGGGGCCGGCGCGGTTGGGGGCGTCGGAGCCGCGATCAGCGGCAGCGGTGCCGCCGGCGGCCTCGGTGCGATCGGCGGCGCGATCGGGACCAAGGCGGTGGCCGGTGTCGTCACCGCCGCGGTGCTCACCGCCGGCGCGGTCGAGGTCAAGCAGAGCACGTCCGGGCCGGTCAATCCCGGCGCCCAGATCTCTCACGCCAAGGCGGAGCTGCCCAACGGCCCGGCGATCTCCCCCGCGCAGGTGAGCGTCCCGCAGGTCCCCGCGAGCGAGCCCGAGGCCGTGACCCCGCCGGCCGCGACGGCGATCGAGACCGCCCCGCAGGCGCCCGCGGCGGAGCCGCCTCTGGAGCCAGCCCCCATCGCCGTCGAGGAAAGCGCCGGGCAGTCCAAGACCGGCGAAGAAACCGTCAGCGTCGGCAACCCCAGCGGGGAAGCCGTCACCGGGGCCACCCCACAGGGAGGCACCAGCCCCGGCGCCCATAGCGGCAGCGGCAGCACCCTCGTCGTTGTCGTCGTCGGCGGCTCCGCCCCGCCGCCCCCGCCGCCCGCCGAAAGTCCGCCGGCGACGGAACCAGCCCCGCCTCCGGCGGCGCCACCGGCCGAATCCTCACCGCCAGCCGGCCCGGCCGAAGGCGAAGCCCCCGCTCCAGCCGCCGAACCGCAGCCCTAGCTCACTAGCTGAGAGCGACCCAGCGGCGCGGCTCAGCCGAGCCCGATGACTTTGAGCCGGCGCATCAGGCAGGTCCCGGCGAACTGGCGGGTTTCCTCGAGCGTGTAGCCGAACAGCTCGAAGTCCTCGTCCTCTTCTTCGGCCCAGGGCGGTGAGAGGACGCCGTCGGCGACCGGCAGCGACTCCTCCAGGGTGCGCTGGATCGCCCGCTTGTAACGCTCGTCCTCGCGGGCCTTCTCGCGCAGGAAGACGGAGCCGAAGGCGACGTGGCGGTGCTCGTCGCGGGCGACGTTGCCAAAGCCCTCGACGAAGCCCGGCAGGGTCCCTTCCCGTTCGTTGAAGTCCATGATGAAGTGCTGGCCGGTGAGCGCCAGCATCCCCTCGATGACCATGTGGTACAGCGTCACCGCCTCGACCAGGACCTCGGTGTCCTCCGGTTCGGCCGAAAGCCGATCGGTCCGCTGCTTCAGCATCTCGTCGAAGAGCCGCCCGAACTTGTCGTTGAGGTGGGCCGAGGTCTCCTCCAGCATCTCGCTGAGTCCATCGGCCTCCAGCACTCCAACCTCGCGATAGAAACGCTCGAAGAAGCGCACGTGACGGGCCTCGTCGGCGATCTGCGTGCAGAGGAAGATTTTCTGGTCCTCGGTCTGGGCGGCGCGCATGATCGGCCCCAGCTCCTCGGCCACTTTCTGCTCGCCGATGAAGAACGAGGAGAGCCCGTACATGCGCTGGAAGCGCTCCTCCTCGCTGATCCGCTCGTGCCAGTCCTCGCGGTCGCGCGTGAAGTCGAGCTCCTGGGTCTGCCACTGCTGGCGCTCCCAGAGCAGGTAGAGCTCCTCGTAGGTGAGCAGCTTGACGTCGGCGGTGGTGTCGGCCGCCTTCATCAGGGCCGGGTCGGCGGTCTCCTGGTAGTCGGCTCGCTCCGTCCTGGACTGGGTCCCGGTCGCCTCTTTGGCCTCCATCCTCAGCTCTCCTCAAGTCGGCTGTAGTGGTCCGGCGAGGCTACAGCAATCCTGGCCAGCTGGCCAGTTTTCTTTAGACGCCGTGCGTCTCGCCCGGCTTCAGCAACACGACCCGGGAGGAGGTCTTGCCCTCGACGTCGGCCTTGAACGCCGCCGCGTCGGTCTCGATCGGCGGGAAGGTGTCGTAGTGCATCGGGATCACCGTGCCGGCGCCGACGAACTCGGCCGCGACCACGGCGTCGTGGCGATCCATCGTGTAGTGGCCGCCGATCGGCAAGAGGGCGACGTCAACCGGATCGCGTTCGGCGATCAGCTTCATGTCGCCGAACAGGCAGGTGTCGCCGGCGTGGTAGATCGTCTTGCCGCCGAGCTTGATCACGAGGCCGGCCGGGGTGCCGAGCGGAATCCCGTGCTCGGCGCTGAACGGCGCCTCTTCGGAGCCGGGGAGAGTGCTCGTGTGCCAGGCGGGAACGAGCTTGATCGAGCCCCAGTCGAACTCGACCGTGCCGCCGAGGTTGGGGTCGCTGACGTCCTCGATCCCCTGACCCTTGAGCCATTCCGCCAGCTCGACGATCGCCACGCAGGCGGCGCCGGTGTGCTTGGCGACGGGGACGACGTCGGCCATGTGGTCGGCGTGGCCGTGACTGAGGGCGATGTGGGTGGGATCGACTTCCTCCGCCGTCGCCACCGCGGCCGGGTTGTTCGGCTTCAGGAACGGGTCGACCAGCAGCGTCGTCCCCCCCTCGCTCAACTCAAAGCACGACTGGCCGTGAAACTTGATCTCCATCTTCAGCGCTCTCCCTTCGGTTCGTCGGCCTCGCCCAGCGGGCCGCTCATCTCTTCCTTCAGTGCCCAGCCGACCGCGACCCCAACCATCATTCCCATCCGCGCCTCCTCCGCGAGCAGGGCGCGGACGGCGGCGATCCGCTCGTCGGGGTCGGGAACGGTCGCCACTCTGAGCGCCTCGGCCTCGTGCGGCTCTCCGAACCAGCCACCCTCGGCGAGGGCGCTGACCAGCACCTTCTGCAGCTGTGGCGCCGCCTGGGAGACGACGCGCTCGGCGGCGGAGAACCGCTCCGGATCGAGCAGCCGCTCGATCGCGGCCTCGAGGTTGCTTGCGTCCGGCACCGGCCCAGCCTAGTCAGTCGCCGGCGGGATGCACGGCCGCGGCCGCGAGCCCCGCGAGGCCGCCGACGACGCCGCCGACCAGGCCGGCGACGAGGTCCGCGGTCGGGGCGAACAGCGGCAGCGCGATCAGCACCGCGGCGGCGACGGCGACCCCGATCGTGTCGTACTCCTCGTCGATTGCGCCGTGGGCCTCGGCCCGGCGAAGCGCGAACCAGGCGGCGACAGCGCCCAGGGCCATCCCGTTGCCGCCGGCGACGACCGCGACATCGCCCTGGACGTCAGCGACGGCGCTCGCGGCCAGCATCCCCAGCGAGCCGCAGGCGAGCAGCAGCACTGCGGTCGGAGCGCTGCCCAACCGGCGCTCGACACCGGTCGCGAAGATCGCCAGGCCGACCGCGACGACGAACAGGTAGCCGACGTCGACGTAGGCGAAGGGGGCGGTGAGCAAGCGCCACCACTCGCCCTCGAGCGGGGCCAGCAGGCCGCCGAAGGTGGCGAGCGGATCGCCGCTCGCCTTCTGGACCAGCAGCAGCACGGCCGAGCCGAGGATCGCGGCGAGCGTCGCGTAGGGGCGGAAGGGGCGCGGGGAGCGGTCCCTGGAACGGCGCAGACGCGGCCGGCGGCGGCGCGGGCGCTGGGCCTCGAGGGCATCGCCACGGCGCTCCAGCTTCGGCGCCCGCTTGCGCAGGCGGGTGCCGCAGTAGGGGCACTCGGTTACATATGGACTGACCTCGGAGCCGCAGTTCTTGCAAATGACGCTGAGCTCAGTCTCGCTCATGGTCCTTCGAGAATAACCCCCTTGTCCCGCTCCCCGCTGCCGTTTGCGATGGCATACTCTCGGAACACCCGTCTTCGAGGAGGAATTTACGTGGAGCTGAAGAGCCTGACCGAGCAGAAATCCCTGCTCGCGACCCTGCCGCCAGGCAAACGTGCCCGACTGCACCGGCTGCTTTTCGAGTTCGGTCCCGGCCACGGCACCCTGATGCTGCTGCCGATCGACCAGGGGATCGAGCACGGCCCGCGTGACTTCTTCCCCAACCCGGCTTCCAAGGATCCCGACTACCAGTTCCGGCTCGCAGCCGAGGCCGGTTACTCGGCGCTCGCCTGCCAGATCGGCATGGCGGAGAAGTACTACCCCGACTACGCCGGCCGGGTGCCGCTGATCCTCAAGGTCAACGGCAAGACCGACATCCCCTCCTCCGCCAGGTCCTTCTCCTCCTGCAACTCCAGCGTCGAGGACGGCGTCCGGCTCGGCGCCGACGCGATCGGCTACACGCTCTACGTCGGCTCGCCGCGCCAGGACGAGGACCTCGCCCAGCTGCGCCAGGTGCGCCAGGACTGCGACCGCTACGGGATGCCGCTGGTGATCTGGTCCTACCCGCGCGGCGAAGACATCGACGGCAAGGGCGGCCCCAACTCCTTCTACGCGATCGACTACGCGGCACGGATGGCGATGGAGATGGGCGCCGACATCGTCAAGCTCAACATGCCGAAGATCGATGCCGAGAAGGACAAGGACGCGCAGGCGCCCTACAACGAGATGGAGATCGACCAGGCCGAGGCGATCCGCCAGTGCGTGGAGTCGGCCGGACGCGCCCTGGTCGTCCTCTCCGGCGGCTCCAGGACCGACGACGACACCGTCCTGCTCAACACCCGCGAGGTGATGGAGGCCGGCGGCTCCGGCGTCATCTTCGGCCGCAACGTCTGGCAGCGCGAGTGGAGCGAGGCGCTGGCGATCATCGAGCAGATCAAGGCAACGCTGCTCTCCAACGTGCGGCGCACGCCCTAGTCAGAGGGGGAGGGTCTTTGCGCACCTTCGCTTTGAGCGGAGGTGGGATTTGGCGCGTACCGCGGCAGTCGGCTGGGCAGCTTCGTCCTGCTCCTACTCGCCGCCGCGGTGCTGCTGCGCCCGTGGGAGAGCCTGGATGCGCCCGGGGCCGGCCCGCATACGGCTCGGGCCTTCGTCACCCGGGCGGTCGACGGTGACACGGTCGAAGCGCGGGTCGAAGGCCGGCTCGAGGACGTCCGCTATATCGGCGTCGACACTCCGGAGACGGTCAAGCCGGGCACGCCGGTCCAGTGCTTCGGCCACCGCGCCTCGGACTTCAACCGGCGCTTGGCCGAGCATCGACAGGTGCGGCTGGTCTTCGGCGCCGAGCGCCGCGACGCCTACGGCCGCCTGCTCGCCTACGCGTACATCGGTCACAGGTTCGTCAACGCCGAGCTGGTGCGCCGCGGGCTCGCGCGGAGCCTGGCGATCCCGCCAAATACGCTTCACAGTGCGCTTTTCCAGCGCCTGGAGCTGCGGGCGGCGCGGGCCGGGCGCGGCCTCTGGGGCGCCTGCGGACTATGAACCGATTCTTGCGGCTTTGCTACGGTGCCCCGCGGTCCTTTTGGACCAACCCCCATGAGAATGCGACAGAGCATCTCCCAGTTCGAGAACGCCTTCGAGCAGGAGACTTCACTTGAGCGCCGCCGGCGCGAGCAGCTGCGCAGACGCGCCGCGAACCGCTCGCGGGCGCGGAAAATCAACCGTTCCGAGCAGGAGGGCAAGGTCCGCTTCAGCGTCCTCGCCGTCTGCCTGACCGTAACCGTCGTCGTCGTCGTCGTCGCCATGTTCGAGGCGCTGGCCCTGTTGATGGCCTAGCGCTCCGCGAGCGACCGTCCCTCTTGAATAGACTCGCGCGCCGATGGCCCGACGCTCACTGAAGCCGCAGCTGAACCAGATCCGTGCCTGGGTGCACCAGGGGCGCACCGACGCCTGGATCGCCCACCAGCTCGAGATCAGCGCCAGCGAGCTGCGCGAGTTCCGCAAGCAGTACGACCTCTCCGCCGACGACGAGAACGCCGGCTCCAGCGAAATCGACCTCCGCGACGAGATCGAAGCCGAGATCGAGGCGGCCGCCGCCGCGCAGGAGGACGTCGAGGAGGGCGAGGACGACGGCGAGGAGGCGGGCGAGGATTCTGAGGATGACCCGTCCGGGGAGTCCCGCCCGAAACGCAGGCGCCGTCGCGGCCGCCGCGGTGGGCGCGGGCGGCGCAAAGAGCTCGAGGCGACCTTCGATCACGGCGAAGACGACGGCTACGGGCTCTGGCTCGACGCCTCGGTCAAGGACAACCCCGTCTACGTTGAGCACTGGGCCGGCAACCGCGAGGTCACCGTTCGCATCGAGGCCGACCAGATCGTCATCCGCCGCGTCGGCTCCCCCGCGCCCGAGCCCGACGGCTCGGACTCGGATCCCGACTCAGACGACTAGTTAGCTCCGCAGCGGCCACCCGGTCGTCTGACCAAGCAGAGCAAGGACGCAGGGAGCGCCGTGTGCTCCGCACACAAGCGACCGAGGACGCCGCTATGCGCCGGTCAGACGACCGGGTCAGACGACTAGCTGCCTGCCGCCGGCGAAGTCACCGGCGCCGCGCAGGTAGAGCCAGAATGCCGCGTCGGCCAGGGACTGGGCGTCGCCCTCAGCCGCCGGCGCGACGTCGATCGCCACCTGCAAGCACCAATCGGTGCCGCGGCCGTAGAGCTCGGCCAGCTCGGCGGCGGTGAAGGTGGGGCCGATCCGGCGCCGCAGCTCCTCCCGGACCTTGTCGACGACGTGATCGGCGAGGCGGCGGTGGCGGCGATCGGAGATCGCCTGGAGCGCGCGGTAGCCCTCCTCCCACTGGAACAGCGCATTGGCGAGGGGATAGGCCACGCCAGCGAGACTACCCACGGGGCGACGCCGGCTCAGCCGCCGGGCGTGTCCGGGATTTCGCGCAGCGGGGCGTTGCGCGGGCCGCAGGCGCCCGGATCCAGCTTTCCGTGCAGCTTCCAGACGGTCACGGGGCCGCTGCGCAAGACCTGGGCAACCGCGTCCTCACCGCGCAGCCAGCGCCCCTCCGGCGAGCGGATCGGGTCGCCAGGGTGGAGGAAGTTGAGGAAGGGCGCGGTCACCAGGTAGTCGAGCTCCGCGGCGTTGACGGCGGCGCGGAAGCCCGCGCAGGTGGGGATCGCATTGAAGGCGCCGTGCGGCCCCTCGGCGCCGAGGTAGACGACGCGGTTGGAGAGGTCGGTGCCGTAGAAGCCGTACTGGGCGAAACCGGCCGCCGTCCCGGCCAGCCCGATGCGCGCGTCCTCGATGCCCCGTGCCCAGCGGTAGGCGGAGTCGAGGTGCATCCCGGGGATGCTTTCGCTCGCCACCTCGTTGGCGAAGCGGTGGTCGAGGTAGTGGCGCTGCAGTGGATAGCCGATCGCGGCGACCACGATGGCCAGGGCGGCGAAGCCGCCGGCGACCACGGTGCGGCTGGCGCCCCTCCCCGGGCCAGCAGCAGCGCCGCCGGGACCAGCACGGCCAGCACCGCAACCAGCAGGCCGAAGGTCCGGTCCGGATCGCGGGCGACCGCGTCGGCCCGATCGGTCAGGAGGAGCACCGCCAGCAGCACCGCCAGCAGGCCCCAGCGACGGCGGTTGCCGTCGAAGAATCGCGGCAGGGGAAGCAGCGCCAATCCCAGCAGCAGAGCGCCGTAGACGTAGCGGATGTTGATTCCGAAGGCCTCGGGAGCGCCGTCGGCGCCGGCCGCGCTGAGCGGCGTGAAGAGGTAGGCGACAAAGCCGAAGAGGGCGACTCCTCCGGCCGCGCGAACGACGCGGTCCCGTCCCTTCAGCAAGGCCAGCAGCGCCGCCAGAACCGCCCCCCCGACCACCAGGGGCCAGAGGCCGCCAAAGCCGCTGTGCAGTCCGGGCGCGAAGTATTCGCTCCAGACGCCGGTGTCGGTCGCGTAGTGGGCGATGCTGAAGTCGGGCCGGCCGATCTGCAGCCGCTCCGGGTGCGGCAGCGCGATCGGCCCCAGCTTCTCGACCGCCGGCAGCGGGTTGCCGGCGACGATCAGGTTGCGCAGGTACCAGAACCCGCCCCCCAACAGCGCCGGCACAAACCACCACCCAGCGGCGGCCCACCTCCTCCCCACCGGCGCCAGCACCAGCACAGCCACGCTCAACGCCCCCGCCATCCCCAACGCCGTCACCTTCGTCCCCGCCGCCAGCCCCACCGCCAGCCCCGCCGCCGCGAGCGCCCACCCCACCGGCAGAACCGCCCGCCGATGGGCCGATAAGTCGTCCATGGCTCGACTTATCGGCCCATCGGCGGGCTTTGCGTTCCTGCTTCTCGTCTTGTCGTTGCGTGGGGGGCGATGGAGGTTCCAGGCGTTGACGAGGATCGCGATCGCGGCCAACAGCAGGGCCGCGGCCATGAGGTCGTTCTTGGCCGCCCCCGGCTCCCGGACCACCAGCACGTGCGCCTCGAGGAGGATCGCCGCGGCGATCACGCTGAGGCTTCCCCGGCCATACGGCCTGCCGATGCACCACGCCGCCAGGAAGGCCACCGCCAGCCACCCGTAGTTGAGGAACAGCGACGGCGTGTCCCGGCCCGTCAGCAGCATCCCTGCGCCATGCAGAAGCTCGGAGTTCTGCGGGTAGAACCAGTTGGTGAACACCGTGTCGACGTGGTGCATCCCCGTCACGGAATGGGTCTGCACCATCTCCGCCGCGAACGGCAGGTGGTACCAGAGCGAATCGAAGTTGAAGACCCCTCGGTCCAACGCGTGCTTCGTCGTCAACGCCCAGTGTCCGAACACCACGGCGATTACTCCCACCATGACCAACAGCTCCACAGCGCTCTGGCCGGCGGGTCCTGTCGGTGCGGCATCCCCCACGGTGCTCGGGCGCTGCGCGCCCTCCGCGCCGCGGGGGACCCCCGCCCCACCGCCACCCGCCGGAGAAAATGCCGTGGCAAGAGCAACCAGGGCGCAGGCGAAAACCAGGGCACCAGCGTAGAAGAGCCCGAACGTGCCCAGGACCTCAGAGATCCAGATCAGCAGGGCCACGGCGACGATCGCCTCGACCAGCCGCGCCGGCGCTCCCTCCCACTCCGGCAGCAGACGCCGCCGCAGCCGAAATGCGCTGAAGCCCAGCGAGAGCGTGACGACGGCGACCTGCACGACCCCCAGCAGGTAGGAGCCGAGGCTAAGCACGCGGGGCCTCTAGGTACCGGGCCGGCCGCCGAGGCCGTTGATGACGACCGGCGTCTCGCCTTCGGCGACCATCCCCTGCGCCCGCGCCATGCGGTCGATCACGATCGGGTCGTCGGCGGACTGGACCCGATTGTGGAGCCGGGTGTTCTCGTGCTGGAGCTCGTGCAACTTCGCTTTGGCGGCGGTGGTCGCCGTGTAGGTCTTGACGAAGTCGATCGCGGGATGCAGGTAGGAGTAGAGAACGGCGGCGAGCACGAGGGTCAGGGCGATCCGGCCGACGCGGTCCCAGTTGACGCGACTGGCGCCGCTGCGCGCGGCCGGACGCCGCCTGCGGGCCGCCGGACGCCGACGGGGGACGGCTCCGGTCCGGCCGGCATAGGCGCGCGCTGCCATGCCCGGTCCTTTGCGGCCCGGCGCCGCATTCCTTCATTAACCGCGACGCTGGGGGAATGCCTGCAAGCCCGGGAACCGAGCGGCGGAGCCCAGCTCCTCCTCGATCCGCAACAGCCGGTTGTACTTGGCGACGCGATCCGTGCGGGAGGGGGCGCCGGTCTTGATCTGGCCGGCGCCGGTGGCGACCGCGAGGTCGGCGATCGTCGTGTCCTCGGTCTCCCCCGAGCGATGCGAGATGACCGCGGTGTAGCCCGCCTCGCGAGCGATCCGGATCGCCTCCAGGGTCTCGGTCAGAGTGCCGATCTGGTTGACCTTGACCAGGATCGAGTTGCCGACTCCGAGCTCGATGCCACGGCGCAGGCGCTCCGGGTTGGTGACGAAGAGATCGTCGCCGACCAGCTGCGCGCTGTCGCCGAGCTTCTCGGTCAGCAGCTTCCAGCCGTCCCAGTCCTCCTCGTCCATGCCGTCCTCGATCGAGACGATCGGGTAGCGCGAGCAGGCGTCCGCCCAGTAGGCGGCCATCTCCGCGGAGGAGAGGCTGCGACCCTCGTGCTCGAGCACGTAGGCGTCGTTCTCGAAGACCTCGCTGGTGGCAGGGTCGAGGGCGATGAAGACGTCGGAGCCGGGCTCGTAGCCGGCTGCCTCGACCCCGGCGAGCACCGCCTGCAGGGCGGCCTCGTTGGAGTCGAGATCGGGAGCGAACCCGCCCTCGTCGCCGCCCGCCGTCGAGAGGCCCCTGGAGTGGAGCGACCGCTTCAGCGCGTGGTAGACCTCGGCGCCGATCCGCAGGCACTCCGAGAAGCTGGAGGCGCCGGCCGGGACGACCATGAACTCCTGGAAGTCGACCGAGTTGTCGGCGTGGGCGCCGCCGTTGAGAACGTTCATCATCGGCAGCGGCAGCAGCGTCGGCTCGCCGCCGCCGTAGAGCTCGGCCAGGTAGCGGTAGAGCGGCTGGCCGGAGTCCATCGCGGCGGCCTGCGCCGCCGCCAGCGAGACGCCCAGCAGCGCGTTGGCCCCGAGGCGGCCCTTGTTGGGGGTCCCGTCCAGCTCGATCATCGTCCGATCGAGCGCGCCCTGCTCGGCGGCGCGGGCGCCGGTCAGCGCCGCGGCGATCTCGCCGTTGACGTTGTCGACGGCGCGCGAGACTCCCTTGCCGCCCCAGGCGCTGCCGCCGTCGCGCAGCTCGACCGCCTCGAACTCACCGGTCGAGGCCCCCGACGGCACCGCCGCCAGACCGCGCGCTCCGGACTCCAGCGCCACTTCGACCTCGACGGTCGGGTTGCCGCGCGAATCGAGGATCTGGCGGGCGTGAATGGAGGAGATCGCGCTCACGGGAGGCGCGAGTCTATTGACCTGGGCGGCTGAAGACCGCGCTAGTTGCCGGCTTCGGGCGCGGCTTCGGGCGGCGCTTCGGTGGCGCCGGGAACGGCGCCCGGCGGCAGGCCCAGGCTTTCGCCCGATTCTTTGAGGCCTTCGGGCTGCGGTCGCTGCGGCAGCCGTTCTCCCTGCGGTTTGAGGACTTTGACGCTGCCGGGAATCGCCGGCGCCACCTGGGCGACCGGAGCGGGGCATTCAGGCGGCGTGCCGCCTTTGGGGTTGGCTTCGTAGCAGGTCGCGGGGGCGCTGGCCGGATGTCCGGAGCTGACGTAGTTGGCGCATCTTTCGATCACGAAGCCCTCGGCGCAGAAGGTGCGCGAGGACCATTTGCTCTGGTAGTTGGTGACGAATTCCGAGAAGAATTCCTGCTGCTTTTGCTGCGCCAGCTGAGAGCTGATCTGGGCGCGGACTTCGCCCAGAGATTTGATTTTCTCCGGGTTCAGCTTCTCGACCTCGACGACGAAGAAGTTGCCCTGGAGGCTGAACGGTCCCTTGACTTCGCCGACGCCGCTGCCGAAGACCGCTTCTTTGAGCGCACCCTGAAGAAATGCTTCGCTGAGTTCGAGCTGCAGACCGCCTTTATTTTTGGTGCTGGGGTCACTCGAATACTTGACGGCGACTTTTTTCCAGCCCGCGGGGGAGTTGTCCTTGTCGAGCAGCGCTTTCGCCTTTTCGACCTGCGCCTTGTTCCTGTTGATCACAAAGCGAACGTCGCGCGATTCTTTGGTCGTGAACTGGCTTTCCTTGGATTCGTTGTAGTAGGCGGTGATTTCCGCGCTCGACGGCGGCGCCGCTTCTTTCGAGATCTTTTCCTGGATCTGGGTGCTGAGCACCTGCACCTTCACTCGATCGAGCACGTCGGCTTTGGTGAAGCCCGTGGTTTTCAGGAATTTTTGATATTCGGCTTCGCTTTTGAAGTTCGTTTTTTTGATCTGGGCCAATTCGGTGGCGAGCTGTTTCGGCGTCACCGAGATGCCGAGCGCTTCCGCTTCGCCCTGGATCCAGATCGTGTCCAGAAGTTCGCCGAGGACCGCCGTCTTCAATTCCTCGTATTTCTGGTCGCCCGGTTTCGGCAGCGGTTTGAGTTTGGCCTGAGCCGCCTGCTGAGCGAAGACTCGTTTGAAATCCGCTTCGCTGATCGTGCCGTCCTCCTCGGGCACGCCCTGGACGATCGCGACGTCGCCGTCGGGAACGCTCGGGTGCCCGATGCCGTCGGCGATCGCGAAGCCGGCGAAGAGAATCACGAACAGCGCGCCGAAGACGACCAGCGCTAGGCGCTGGCGGCCGGACTTCCTGCTCTGCCCCGATTTCGCTCCCACGAAGCGGGCAGCATAGTCAAATTGACTAAAGAGCGGCCAAAGCGAGGCGCTGGCGCCTGCGTCGGCCCCGGCGGCGGCACTCAGGCGGCCGCGGCATCCGCGGAGCGCTGGGCCTCGCGTAGCCCCGCGGCCATCGCCAGCACAGCCGCCAAGCGCTCGTCGGGGTCGCCGCCGGCGCGGACGGCGGCGGTCTGCTCACGCCATTCGTAGAGCGCCCCCTCGACCTGCTCGGCGAGCACCCCCGCCCCCTCGGAGTCCAGCTCGACGCCGGTGACGCTGAGCCGCCCGCCGCGGAACTCGACGCTGCGAGCACCCGCCAGGCCCAGCTCGATCCGCGCCTGCTGCAGCTTCAGCAGATTCTCCGCCGCAGCGGGCAGCGGCCCGAAGCGGTCGCTGAGCTCGTCGCGGATCGCCCGCAGCTGGCCGGGCTCGCGGGCGGCGACGATACGGCGATGGACGTCGATCTTCGCCGCCTCGAAGGGCACGAAGGTCGCCGGCAGGTAGGCGTCGACCGGGACGTCGAGGCGGACCGGCTCCGGCGCCTCCTCGCCCTCCCCGTCCCCCGCGCCGGCCTCGGCCACCGCCTCGTCGATCATCTGGCAGTAGAGCTCGAAGCCGACCGCGGCAACGTGGCCCGACTGCTCGTCGCCGAGCAGGTTGCCGGCGCCGCGGATGTCGAGGTCGCGCATCGCGATCCGGAAGCCCGAGCCAAGCTCGGTGTGGTCGGCCAGGGTCGAGAGGCGCGCCGCCGCCTCCTCGCTCAGGGCCTCGGCCGAGGGATAGAGCAGGTAGGCGAAGGCGCGCTCCCGCGAGCGCCCGACGCGGCCGCGGATCTGGTAGGCCTGCGAGAGCCCGAGCTGGTCGGCGCGCTCGACGATCAGGGTGTTGGCGGTGGGGATGTCGAGCCCGGACTCGATGATCGTCGTCGTCACCAGGCAGTCGGCCTCGCCGCGCAGGAAGCCGAGCATCGTCTCCTCCAGCGCGTGCTCGTCCATCTGGCCATGGGCTTCGAGGAAGCGCGCCTTCGGAATCAGGCCGCGCAGGCGCTCCGCCGTCTCCGGCAGCGAGTCGATCCGGTTGTGGAGGACGAACGCCTGACCGCCCCGCTCGACCTCGCGCTCGATCGCCTTGCGGACAAGGTCCTCGTCGTAGGGGCCGACGTAGGTGCGGACCGGGCGCCGACCCTCGGGCGGGGTCTCGATCACCGAGATGTCGCGCAGGCCCGCCAGACTCATCTGCAGCGTGCGGGGGATGGGCGTCGCCGACAGGGCCAGCACGTCGACCTTCAGCTTCAGCTGGCGCAGCAGCTCCTTCTGCTTCACCCCGAAGCGCTGCTCCTCGTCGACGACGACGAGGCCGAGCTCCTTGGCGCGGACGTCGCGCGAGAGCAGCCGGTGGGTGCCGATCAGAACGTCGACCTTGCCCGCCGCGAAGTCCCTCAGCACGGCCTTCACCTCGGCCGCCGGGCGCAGCCGGGAGACGCCCTCGACCCGGAAGGGGAGGTCGGCGAGCCGCTCGCGGAAGGTGCCGAAGTGTTGCTGGGCGAGGATCGTCGTCGGCACCAGGACCATCACCTGCCTGCCGTCGGCGGCGGCCTTGACCGCGGCGCGCAGCGCCACCTCGGTCTTGCCGAAGCCGACGTCGCCGCAGACCAGGCGGTCCATCGGCCGCGCCGACTCCATGTCGCCCTTGACCGCCTCGATCGCTTCCAGCTGGTCGGCGGTCTCGCGATAGGGAAAGTTGGACTCCATCGCGATCTGCCACTCGCCGTCGGGCGAGAAGGGATGGCCGCGGCGGGAGCGGCGCTCGGCGTAGAGGTTGAGCAGCTCACCGGCGAGGGCGCCGGCGGCTTTGCGCGCCCGCGCCTTCATGTTCTGCCAGCGTTTGCCACCCAGGGCGGAGAGCGACGGTTCGCCGCCGGCGCCGACGTAGCGGCTCAGCTTCGCCAGCTGGTCGGTGGGAACGTAGACGCGGTCCTCGCCCTTGTATTCGAGGTAGAGGTAGTCGCGGGTGACGCCGCCGACGTCGCGCGTCTCGAAACCGGCGAAGCGGGCGACGCCGTGATCCTCGTGGACGACGTAGTCGCCGACCCGCAGTTCGCTGAAGGCGAGCCGGCCGCGCCCCGCGCCCGGCGCCGGCTCCTCGGCGCGGCGGCGGTGGACGAGGCGGCGGAAGGGGTAGACGGCGAGTTTCAACTCGGGGCTGACGAAGCCCTCGCGCAGGCGCGCCTCGGCGAAGGCCAGCCCGGCCTCGGGCGAGAGCCGCCCGCCTTCGAGCAGCCGCGCGTCGAGCCGGTCGAGCCCGTAGCGGGCCCGCTCCGCCTCGCCGCGGTTGTCGAAGGCGACGACGGTGCGGTAGCCCGAGCGGACGAGTTTCTCCAGCTCACCCTCCGCCTCCTTGACGCTGCGAGCGGGGGACTCGGCGCGGGCGGCCCGGAAGGCGTCCTCGTCGTCCTCGCCGACGCCGCGCAGCAGCAGCGCGGCCCGCTCGCTCAGCGGCGCGGCGACGTCGACGTAGAGGTGCTGGGCGTCGTCGGCGTGCATCGCCGCGGTCGCGTCCTCCCAGTGGTCGCGCAGGGCGGGCTCGATCTCCTCGGCCGCGGCGAGCACGACCGCGGCGCCCTCGGGCACCAGGTCGAGGGGAGCGCGGAAGTGCTCCAGCGGCAGCAGCTCGGCGAGGTTGGAGAGCTGCTCGCCCCCCTCGGCCGCCTCCAGCGCCGCCATCTCGGCCAGCTCCCGGTGCTCGGCGTCGAGCTCGGCCGCCGGCGCCAGCTCGACCAGGTCGGAATCCCCCAGCGAGCGCTGGGTGAAGGTCGAGAACCAGCGCATCGACTCGACCTCGTCGCCGAACAGCTCGATCCGCACCGCCCGCTCCTCGGTCGCCGGGTAGACGTCGAGGATGCCGCCGCGGACCGCGAACTGGCCGCGCTCCTCGACCTGCTCGACCCGTTCGTAGCCGGCCGCGACGAGGTCGTCGGCGACCGCCCCCAGCTCGATCTCCTCGCCCTTGGCGATGGCGAAGCCGGCCGGGCGCAGCGAGGCGTCGGGGACGGACTCCGCGAGCGCGACGGCGCTGGCGACGACGACCGCGTCCTCTTCCCGGCCAAGCGCATCGAGCGCGTCGATTCGCAGGCCGACCAGGTGCGGCGGCGGCGTCACGTGGGAGGCGTAGCCGGTTCCGCGCGAGGGGTACAAGCGCACCCGGCGCGGCGCCAGGTAGGCGCGCAGGTCGGCAGCGAGGTCGCGGGCCGAGCGGTCGTCGGCGCTGACCAGCAGCGCCGGGCGTCCGGCCAGGCCGCGCTCGTCCTCCAGCAGGGCCGCCAGCAGCAGCGGCCGCAGCATCGTCGCGGCGCGTACCGTGGCCGCCTCGCCACCGCCCGCCGCCTCGCGCACGCGGGCCGCGAGCGCGTGGACGCGCTCGTTCTCGGCGGCGATCTCGATCAGCGGACGGAGGCTCATGGCATGGAAAGAGCCCGGGACGGGGCCCGGGGGACGGTCGATTCTAGGGCCCCGACTTAGCCGTCAGGCGCGGAGGAGGGACGGGCCCGCCTCCCCAACCTGCGCGTCGCGCTGCGCAGCGGAGCGGTCAGCCGCCAGGAGTGTGAGCCGACGACCGTCGCCAGCTTGCTTTCCGCCGCCAGGCGACCCTCCCGCTCCGCCGCCATCGCCGCCTGCAGATCCTTGTTTTCCCGCGTGAGGAGCTCCAACTGCTCCGCGTGCAGCCCCAGCTGGAACTCGAACTGGCCGGCCCGGTTCGCCGCTCGCGCCTCGGCGCGCACCAGGAGCGCCAGCGTTTCCTGGGTCCCGTCCGCGCTGGGTGCCTGCGCCCGCTCGAGCAGACCCACGAGCGCCTCGGCGTGCTTGGCCGCCGAGTGGTTTTTGCGGACGAGGTCGACGCCACAGGTGCCGAGCTCCGGACGGTAGGCCGCGAAGTCAGCACGCAGGCGCTCGGCGCCGATGACCGCGTTGGTGGCAGCCCCGCTGAAGCCGTTGGACTCCAGGGCCGCGTAGGTCTCGGGGGTTACCCAGCCGTCGCCGCCGGCACGATCCCAAACGTAGGCGGCGCGGCCCATGGCCAGCCCCTCGAGCAGCGACCGTCCGTAGCCGACGACGATGTCGGCCTCGTCGATCGCCAGGTCGGGCTCGACGCTCGCCTCGCCCTGAACCCCGACATGGGCCAGCTCGAGACCGAGGTCGGCACATACCCCCTCGAGCAGGGTCAGGCGGTCGGCGCCGAGGTAGTTGCTGAGAGCGAGCACGCGTCGTGGCCGCGGGCGAGCCGCGCGCCGCGGTCGGAATCGCTCGATGTCGATCGGCTGGTGCAGGCGCACGATCTCCCGCCGATGGGCGAGCGCCGTCGCGTGCGCTCGCGTCCGCTCGTTAAGGACGACGACGGCCGGCGCGGGCCGCAGGGCTCGCGGTGGATGCTCGAATGAAGCAAGGCCGTGGACCACGAACACCTGGCGCAGGCCGTCGGCGCCGGCAAGCGCGTAGGCGCTGGCAGCGTCCTGCGCGATGACCGCGTCGACGTCGTCTCGATCGGCCAGGGTCGCGGGGTCGCCGACCTCGAGCGAGAGCCCGCGCGACGCCGCCAGCTCCCGACCCGCCGGGTTGGTGCGCCCGGCGAACAGGCGGGTGGGGTGCCCGAGCCGCTCCAGCTGCTCGGCGACGGTCACCGAGTAGGTCTCGGTGCCACCGAGCATGAACTGGGAAAGGGTGATGAGGATTCGCATCGCTCAGGCAAGCTCCCGGACTGCCTGGCGGTCGTCCAGGGGGCGGAAGCCGCCACGGGTGTCGGTGGCTTCATGGGTGGTGGGGCCGCGCCCGAGGACCATCACCAGGTCACCGGCACGGGCCGCCGCCAAGGCCCGGGCGATCGCCTCACGGCGGTCGATGACGATCTCCAGCGAGCCGCCGGGGACGGAGCGAGCTCCGGCCGCCAGCTGGGCCAGGGTCACCAGCCGGGCCTCACCTCGGTAGCTCGCCCCGGAGAGGATGAGGTGGTCGCTGCGCCGGCGCGCCAGGGCGCCGACTTCCCGCCCGATTACCGGCCCCGACCGGCCGACGATCGCGAGCACCGTCAACAGCCGTCCGCCGCGCGCCGAAACCAGGTCGCGGGCCGTCTCGAGGGCACTGGCGACGCTGGCGACCTGAAAGCCGAAGTCGACGACCACGCCGAAAGGCCGGTCGACGTCGACCACCTCGAACCTTCCCGGCAGCGGCGCGGCGCTCGCAAGCGCCTCCAGGGTGGCGTCGCGGGGAAGGTCGAGCCCGTCGGCAAGCGCCAGGATCGCCGCCGCGTTGGCGGCGTTGTGGCGGCCGGGCAACCGGGTCTCCAAGCGCACGGGACCGTCGGGGGCTTCCACCCTCGCCTCGGCCTCGCGCAGCCCCCACCTGCACTCGCGGATCCGGTAGGCCGCGCCCGGCGCAGCGCCGTAGGACAGCGCTCGCCCACCCCGTTCCTCGCATTCCGCGGCGAGGCGCTGGCCGAGCGGGTCGTCGACGTTGAGCGAGGCGAGCGGCACGGCCCAGTCGTCGCGGACGAAGAGCCTGCGCTTGGCAGCGCCATATGCCTCCATGTCCCGATGCCGGTTGAGATGGTCGGGAGTGAGGTTGGTGAAGACGGCGGCGTCGACGGCGAGCTCGGCGGCGAACTCCGTCTGATAGCTCGATACCTCGGCGACGACGGAGCGCGGGGCATCGCTCGCGAGCGCGCTGAGCGGAGGGCCGTACTCGGTGTTGCCGGCGAGAACCGGCTCCAGGCCGTGGGCCGCGAGCACGGCGAGGGTGAGCGCCGAAACCGTCGACTTGCCGTTCGTGCCCGTGACCGCCACCGTCGGCGCCGGCACGAGGCGCCAGCCGATCTCGAACTCGTCGAGGATCCCCCGGTCGAGTCGGATCGCCTCCGCCACGACGGGGATCTCCGGCGGGACGCCCGGGCTCTTGACGACGGTGCGCGCGTCGCCCAGCGCCTCCAAGCCGTTCCCACCGAGCCGCACGTCCACCTGGATCCGGCGCAACGCGGCCGCTCGCTCGAGCTGGGCAGGGTCGGCCGCCAGGTCCCAAACCCGGACGACCTCGGGGCCGACCGTTTCGGCGAGCGCGCGAGCCGCGGCGAAACCGGCGCGCCCGAGGCCGACCACCAGGTAGGGCCCGGGCGGCAGAGGCGGCCGCGGCGACGGCGCGCTCAGCCGATTCGGCGCCTGTCCAGGGAGCCGAGCGGGTGCGACGCGGCGATCGAGCCAGGTGGGTGCGATGCGACGATGGTAGACAGCGAGAAAGCGCGGTCCCGCTAGTCGTACTGTGGCAGGCTGGCGCCGCCGCGAGCCAACGCGACGTGGGCTTCGCCCTCGCGGGCCGAGCGGCCCTCGACGCCGTCCCACTCGTGCAGCATCCGCTTCAGCCGAGCGACGTTCTCAGGGGAATAGGCGGCAACCGCGGCGGCGAGCTCCAGCGCCGCGGCCTCGGCAGCCGCGGCGGGAGCGACGCGGTTGACCAGCCCCAGCCGCAGCGCCTCCTCGGCGCCGAACGTGCGCGAGGAGAGCAGCAGGTACTTGGCGGTGGCGAGCCCGCAGAGGGTGACCAGCCGGGCCGGGCCGACCGGGACCCCCAGCGCGGCCCCCGGGAAGCGCATCCGCAGGTTGGAGCCGCCGATCCGCATGTCGCAGGCGATTGCGAGCTCGGCGCCGCCGCCGACCACGTCTCCGTGGCAGACCGCGATCGTCGGCTTCGGAAAGGCTACGAGCATCTCGTAGAAGTCGACGAAGAGCTGCGTGCGGCGAATGCTGCCCTCCCTGTCGAGCTCCTCGCGGACGTCGGCGCCGGCCGAGAGACCCAGATGGTCGGCGGAGCTGATGACCAGCACTCGCACCGCGTCGTCGGAGCGCGCCACGGCCAGGTGCTCGAGCAGCTCGACGAGCATCTGGGTATTGATCGCGTTGCGCGACTTGGCCCGTTCCAAGCGCAGCAGGGCGACGCCGTTCTCGTCAACCGCGTAGCAGGTCAGCGCACTGCTCTCGCTCATGCGCTGGAACCTAGCTGTTTTACGAGGTGCTCGCCCTCGTCGGCGGCGTGCCCGATCAGCGCCTCGACCTCGTCGCGGGACTCCCGGAAACGCCCGAGCACGTAGGCGGAGACAATCTCCGGGTCGGTCGAGTCCGGCCTCCCAACTCCCACCCGGACGCGCCAGAACCCGGCGTCGCCGAAGCCCCGTTTGAGGCTCTTGAGGCCATTGTGGCCGGCGAGGCCGCCCCCGAGCCGGGTTTGAACCTCCCCGAACGGCAGGTCGATCTCGTCGTGGAGCACGATCACCCGATCGAGCGGCAGCTTCAGCGAGCCGCGCGCCGGGCCGACCGAGTTGCCGGCATCGTTCATGTAGGTGAGCGGCTGCAGCACGGCGACCCGCGGCCCACCCGGGCCGGTCCTGCCTTCAGCGAGCAGTCCGTTGAACTTCTGCCGCGGCCGCGGCAGGTCCCAGCGCCGCGCCAGCTCGGCGGCCAGCGCGAAACCGACGTTGTGGCGGGTGCTCTCGTACTCGGGGCCGGGATTGCCCAACCCAACGATGAGGATGCGGCCCCCCTGCTCGCCGCGGTCACGGCGGCGGAGCAGCGACAGGGGCTACTCGCCCTCGGACTCGCCCGAGTCGGCCTCGGCGGCGTCGCCCTCGGACTCGGCCTCGCCCTCGCCGACGAGCTCGGTCTCCTCCTCGACCTCGGGCTCGGGCTCTTCCTCGACGCGTGGCGGCGAGAGGGTGACGATCGTGACCTCCTCGGGGTCCTCCGCCATGAAGGTGACGCCGTTCGGAGCCTCGACCGCGGTCAGCTGCAGGGTGTCGTTGATCTCCATCGACGAGACGTCGACGAGGATGCGGTCGGGAATATCGGTCGGCAGCGCTTCGACGGTGATCTCACGGGTGACGTGCTCGAGCACGCCGCCGCCTTTGACACCGGGGGCGATCTCGACGCCCTCCAGCTCGATTGCCACCTCCGCCTGGATCGCCTCGTCGAGCTTGACCTCCTGCAAGTCGATGTGCTGGAGGCTGCCGCGGACCGGATGCAGCTGCTGATCCTTGACGACCACCGGCACCGCCTTGCTGCCCTCGATCTCGAGGTCGAAGAGGGCGGCGCCCTCGCCGATAACCGATCTCACCTCGCGTTCGGCGACCTGGAACGCCTTCGCCTCGGCGCCGCCGGAGTAGACGACGCCCGGCACCAAGCCCTGGCCGCGCAGGCGGCGGGTGGTGCGGGAGCCGAACTCCTCGCGGGGAGCGACCTTCAGGGTTGAGCGTGCGCCTGCCATCGGACGGAAGAGAATAGAGAACCCGCGGCAAAGGGCACCTGTGGCAATCTTGGCCCGTGGCCGACGACTCGAAGATTCCCAAGGGCAGGGTTCGCCGCTCCGCCAAGCTGGGCTCGATCGTCGGCGTCCAGGGCGCCCGCTACGCGGGAACCAGGGCCACCAACGTCGGCCGCTCCGAAGAGGATGGCAAGGAGCGGCTCGAGCAGCGCCACTTGGAGACGGCGATGAAGATGGTCGGGGCGCTGGGGCAGATGAAGGGCGCGGCGATGAAGCTCGGTCAGTTCGCCTCCTTCATCGACACCGAGTTCATCCCCGAGGAGTACCGCGAGGTCTACCAGGAGCAGCTGGCGAAGCTGCGCACCGACGCCCCGGCGATGCCCTGGGAGAAGGTCGTCAAGGTGCTGGAGGAGGAGTACGACGGCGAGCCGCTTTCCGAGCTCTTCGCCGAGATCGAGACTGAGGCCTTCGCCGCCGCCTCGATCGGCCAGGTGCACCGAGCGGAGCTGCTCGACGGCCGCCAGGTCGCGGTCAAGATCCAGTACCCGGGGATCGCCGAGGCACTCGACGCCGACCTCCGCAACGCCGGCACGATCGTCCGCCTGGCCAAGGCGATCGCGCCCGGTCTCGACGCCAAGGCAATCGCCGAGGAGCTGCGCGAGCGAATCATGGAGGAGCTCGACTACGAGTACGAGGCGCAAAACCAGCGCTTCTTCGCCCGCGCCTACCGCGACCACCCGTTCATCTACGTGCCCGAAGTCGTCACCCGGCTCTCGCGGCGGCGGATCCTCGTCACCGAGCTGGTCACGGGGATGAAGTTCGAGGAAATCAAGGAGCTGCCGCACGAGGAGCGCAGCCGCTTCGGCGAGATCGTCTTCCGCGGCAGTCTCGGCTCGATGGTCAACCTGCAGCACTTCAACGCCGACCCCCACCCCGGCAACTTCATCCTGATGGCGGACGGCCGCGTCGCCTTCCTCGACTTCGGGATGACGAAGAAGCTCGACCGCGAGCAGATCGTGCTCGAGCAGCGCGCCTTCGACGCCGCCACTCGCGAAGACCCGGAGGCCTTCCGCCAGGCCCTGCACGACCTCGGCTTCGTCAAGAAGCCCTCCAAGCTCGACGCCGAGCGGCTGCTGGAGCACGTGGGCGCGGTCGGGGGCTGGTATCTCGAAGACCGCGAGGTCGAGATCACCCCGAAACGGGTGATGAAGATCATTGAGTCGACCAACGACCCGCGCTCGGAGTACTTCGATCTGATGCGACGCGAGTCGCTCCCGGCCGAGGAGCTGATGGGCCGGCGGATGGAAATCGGCGTCGTCGCCGTGCTCGGGCAGCTGCGCGCTAAGCGCAACTGGCACCGGATCTTCCGCGAATGGGTCTACGCCGACCCGCCCGCGACCGAGCTCGGCCAGCAGGAATGGGACTACTTCGAGGAAAGAGGGGTCGAGCGGACCCCGGGGCTCGCCGAAATCACCTGAGACAGCAGGCAGGATCACCAGAGGAGGAGCGATGCAGCGAATCAAGCGCGGTTGGGGCCTGACCAAGAAGAGCTGGGCGTTGCTGAACGGGCACCGCGAACTGATCCGCTTCCCGCTTTACGGCGCCGTTGCCACCACGCTGCTGGCGATCGTCACCCTCGGCCCCGGGCTCTACCTGCTCGACCAGGACTCGCTGGGCGGCGCGATCCCGCTGCTGGTGATCGGCGTCTACGTGCTCAGCGTCGTCGGCTTCTACTTCAGCGTCGGCCTCGCCGCGGCGGCCGACATGATCTTCCGCGGCCAGGCCAATGTCACCGTTGCCGACGGCCTCGCCGTCGCCCGCGAACGCTTCAGCCAGATCTGCGGCTGGGCGGCGATCTCGACCGCGATCAGCGTGCTGATGGGCGTGCTTGAGAACCAGGGCGGCATCGGCGGCCAGATCGCCGCCCGCCTGGTCGGCATGGCCTGGTCCCTGGTCACCTTCCTGGCGGTGCCGGTGATCGCGATCGAGGGCACCGGCCCGGTCGAAACGCTGAAGCGCTCGGCCTCGATGTTCCGTGAGCGCTGGGGCCAGCAGATCACCGGCAACATCGCCATCGGCGGCGCCATCTTCCTGATCGGCGTGCTGCCGGCGGCGATCCTGATCGTCGCCGGGGTCCTGCTCTGGTCTTCCGCCTCCTTCCTCGGCGCCGTGCTGGTCGTAATCGGCGCCCTGGTCCTGGCGATCGCGATGCTGATCTCGCGCGCGCTCAGCGGCATCTTCGGCGTCGCCCTCTACCGCTACGCGCTCGACGGCGAGACCGTCGGCGGCTTCACCCAGGAGGAGCTGGAGTCGGCGGTAAAGGCGAAGAAGGGCGGCCGCAACGCGCCGCCGACGGCCACGCCCGGCACGGTCTGACAGGTCTGCGGTGCCCGAGCTCGAGGTCCGCGGCCTGACCAAGCGCTACGGCAAGACGGTCGCGGTCGACGATCTCTCCTTCGCGGTCGAGGCCGGCCGGGTCACCGGCTTCCTCGGCCCCAACGGCGCCGGCAAGACGACCACGATGCGCGCCCTCCTCGGCCTGCTGCGGCCGAGCCGCGGCGAGGCCCTGGTCGAGGGCGGCTCGCCGGTCGCGATGCAGGACCCGCTGCGGACGATCGGCGCCGCCCTGGAGGCCACCGCCTTCCACCCCGGCCGCAGCGGCCGCAACCACCTCCGCACCCTCGCCGCCGCCGCCCGCATCCCGGCGCCGCGGATCGAGGAGGTGCTGGCGATGGTCGAGCTGACCGGTGCCGCCGACCGCCGGGTCAACGGCTACTCGCTGGGGATGCGCCAGCGCCTGGCGCTGGCCGCGGCCCTGCTCGGCGAGCCCCGGATCCTGATCCTCGACGAGCCCGCCAACGGCCTCGATCCGCAGGGGATGCGCTGGCTGCGCGACCTGCTGCGGGCCCAGGCACAGGAAGGGCGGACGGTGCTGGTCTCCAGCCACGTCCTCTCCGAGGTCGCGCAGACTGCTGACGAACTGATCCTGATCCGCAGGGGCCGGCTGATCGCGCAGACGACGTTGGAGGAGTTCACGGCCGGCGGCCGGGCGCCGTCGCGGGTGCGGGCCGCACAGGCGCAGCATCTCGCCGCGGCGCTGGCCGAGCGGGGCGCCAAGGTGGATGCCGGCGAGGACGGGGCGCTGCTGGTCAGCGGCCTCAGCGGCGAGCAGATCGGCGACCTCGCCCTGGAGCGGGGAATCGCGATCCATGAGCTGGCCCCGCAGCACTCGAGCCTGGAGGCGCGCTTCCTCGAGGTGATGGGCGAAGGGGAGCCGGGATGAGCCTGCTGCGCAGCGAGTGGATCAAGCTCTTCTCGACCCGGACCACCTGGGTGATGATCGGCATCGGGCTCCTCGGGGAGGCCCTCTTCGCCGGCCTCTTCGTCGGCCTGGCCTCACTTGGCGACATCGGTGAAATCAATGAATTCGGCACCGGGGTCGGGCTGATCCTGGTGCTGATGCTGGTCCTCGGCGTGCTGCTGGTCACCACCGAGTTCCGCCATGGCACCTCCAGCTCCACCTTCCTCGCCTCGCCGCGGCGCTACCCGGTGCTGCTGGCGAAGCTGGCGCTGGCGCTGATCGTCGGGGTCCTGGTCGGGCTGGCGTTCGCGATCGTCAACGGTGGCCTGGCGCTGCCGCTGCTCGACAGCCGCGGCGGCCAGCTGCCGGAGACGAGCGAGGTTCTGCGCGTCTACGGCGGAGTGGTGATTTCGCTGGCCCTGATGTGCGCCTTCGGCTTCGGCGTCGGCGCGGTCGTCCGCAACCAGGTCGGCGCGATCGTCGCCGCGATCGCCTTCTTCTTCATCCTCTCGCCGCTGCCGGAACTGCTGCCGGGCGACCTCGGCGATTACTTCCCCGCCCAGACGCTCGGCTCCCTGCAGGGCAACCCCCAGGACGACGGCCTCAGCCAGGTCAACGGTGGGCTCGTCTTCGCCGCCTGGTCCTTCGGCCTGGCGGCGATCGGAACCGCGTTGATCTGCTGGCGCGACGTCGCCGACTAGATGGCCCGACACTCCGGCGTTGGAGCCCCCATCGCGGCCTCAGGCCTGGATACCGGCGAAGAGGCGTGGGTCGTTGGAGCAGATGCCGTCGACGCCGGCCGCGAGCAGCTGCCGCATCCGCTTCTCCTCGTCGACCGTCCAGGCGATCAGCTCGACCCCGGTCAGCTTGCAGATGCGGGCGAGGCGGGCGCTGACGAGCGGGTGGTAGACCCACATCGCCTCCACCCCCAGCCGCGGCAGCTGCTGGGCCGCCAAGCCCGGCAGGCGGTAGCGCATCGCCGTCAGCGCGACCGGCATCGCCGGCCTCGCCCAGCGCTTCGCGGTCCAGTCCTTGGTCACTTTGGGATAGGTCCAGCCGCGCCGCAGCTCCGGCGCCAGCTCGAGGATGCGGCCGAGCGAGTAGAGCTCCATCGTCGAGACCATCGCCCGCTGGGTCAGCCCGCGCTCGCGCAGCGCCTCCACCAGCTCCTCCTCGCGCCCGGGGAGCTTGATGTCGAGGTCGATCTCGACCTCGTCCAGCGGCGGCTCGAGGAAGGCGTCGAGCGCCTCGGTCAGGGTCAGCGGGGTGCGGCGGGCGGCGTCGGCCCAGTCGTGGGCGACGACCAGCGGCGCCCGCTGCTCCAGCGGCAGGTGGGCATCCCGCAGCCAGAGGACGTCGAACTCGATCGTGTCGACGCCGGCCGCGACCGCGGCGCGGAAGCTCTCCACCGTGTTGCCGGGAGCGATCAGGTCGGCGCCCTTGTGGCCGACCAGGCGCAGCTTCGGCGCGGGGGCGCCGGCCGCCGGCGCGCTCAACAGAAGACCCCGCTGTTGCTGACCAGGCCGAGGAAGGCGACGAGCGGGTAGGCGAACGCGCCGGCGCCGATCAGGTAAGCCGGCAGCAGCACCCCGACGCCATCGAGGCGGCGGCGCGCCGCCCAGGCAACCAAGAGCAGCAGGAGCGCGAGGATCGCCAGCGCCAGGCCGGCCAGGAACAGGCCCTCGAGGCCGGCGCCGAGATCGCCGTGGCGGCGCGAGGCGGGGACAACGGTGGCAAAGAGGAGCGCGATCGCCACGACAGCGCCGATCGCCCCGTCCCGCCGGGCGCTGAAAGCGCCGGCTCGCCGCAGGGCCAGCAGCCGCTGAACCGCGCCACCAAGCGCGAGAAGCGAAGCCACCCCCGCCAGGGAGACCATGATCGCCACCTGTTCTCCGTCATCCGAGCCGGTGCCCGTGCCGGCCCCCAGGCAGTCGGGCGCGGGCACCTGCGTGGCCGCAATCCCAACCAGGAAAAAGGCCAGCAACGGCAGGCAGATCCACGGCCCCAGGCTCGCGTCGCCGCCGAACCACCTGGCCGGCAGGCCCGCCATGGCGCCGGCCCTAGAAGAGCTGGTTCTCGCCGGCAAAGATCTCGGAGACCGAGTCGTCGGTGAAGATGCGGCGGATCGAGTCGGCGAAGGTGCCGGCGGTGGAGAGCACGGTGATGTTGTCGGGCGCGCCGGGGCGCAGCGGCAGCGTGTCGGAGACGACGATCCGCTCGATCCCGGAGCTCTCGTAGGCGAGCCGCTCGTAGGCGGGGCCGGAGAAGACGCCGTGGGTCGCGCAGGCGATCACCTTGGCGGCCCCCTCGTCGAGCACGGTCTGGGCGGCGGCGCAGAGGGTGCCGGCGGTGTCGATCATGTCGTCGACGAGGACCGCGGTGCGACCCTTGACGTCGCCGACCACGTAGCCGATCTCGGCCACCTGCTGGGCCGGGCGCTCCTTCTCCATCACGGCCCAGTGGGTGCCGACCCGACGGGCGAAGTTGCGTGCCGTCTTCACCCGGCCCGCGTCGGGGGAGACGATCACCAGCTCCTCATTCAGTTTCTGGTCGATGAACCACTGGGTCAGCATCGGCATCGCCGTCATGTGGTCGACCGGAACGTGGAAGAAGCCCTGGACCTGGCCGGCGTGGAGATCCATGGTGAGGACGCGGTCGACGCCGACCCCCTCCAGGCACTTGGCGACGATGCGGGCCGTGATCGGCTCGCGGGGCGCCGACTTCTTGTCCTGGCGGGCGTAGCCGTACCAGGGCATGACGGCGATGATCCGGTGCGCGGACGCGCCCTGGGCGGCGTCGATCATCGTCAGCAGCTCGATCAGCGAGTCGTTCGGGGTCATGTCGTTCGGCTCGTTGGCGCAGGTCGACTGGACGATGAAGACGTCGGCGCCGCGGATCGACTCCTCGTAGCGGCAGTAGACCTCGCCGTTGGCGAAGGTCTTCAGGGTCACCTGGCCGAGGTCGATGTCGAGCTTGTTCGCGACCTTGGCGGCCAGGTCCATCGAGCTGCGTCCGCCGAAGACCATCATCCGCTTCGAGTAGTCGTGCGGGATCGCGCTGGACACCTGCGGACGCTCTTCGATCGTGCTCACGGGCCCTGTTCTTCCTCTCGCATCTTCGCGGCCTTCGCGGCCGCGTATCCGTCGATGTTCCGCTGCTCGTTCTCGCTCACGGCAAGCGCCCCCTCGGGGACGTCGTCCTTGACCACGGCACCAGCGCCAGTGTAGGCGGAGTCCCCGACCTCTACCGGCGCGATCAGCATCGTGTCAACCCCGACTCGCACGTCCCGGCCGATCACGGTTCGGTGCTTGCGGAATCCGTCGTAGTTGGCGGTGATCGTGCCGGCGCCGAGGTTGCTGCCGCCACCGACGTCGGCGTCGCCGACGTAGGCGAGGTGCGGGACCTTGGCGCCCTTGCCGATGTGGGAGTTCTTGATCTCGACGAAGGCGCCCGCCTTGGCGCCGGCGTCGAGCACGGTGTCGGGCCGCAGGTAGGTGAAGGGGCCGACCGTGCAGCCGTCGCGAACCTCGCACTCGACCAGATGGGACTGGACGACCGTGCACTCGACTCCGACGGAGCTGTCGACGAGCGTGGTCAGCGGCCCGACCACCGAATGGGCGCCGATCCTGGTCTCGCCGCGGAGGGTGGTTCCGGGCTCGATCCGGGCGTCGGCCTCGACCTCGACCCCGACGTCGATCCAGGTCGAGCCGGGATCGACGACGGTCACGCCGGCCAGCATGTGGGCCTCGAGCAGGCGGCGCCGGGCCTCGGCCTCGACCGTGGCCAGGTCGACCCGGTCGTTGACCCCCATCGTCACCGCGAGATCGGTGGCGAGGTGGGCGGCGACCGTGTGGCCGGCCTCGCGCAGCGCCGGGAAGACGTCGGGCAGGTAGTACTCGCCCTGGGCGTTGTCGTTGGAAAGCCCGGCGAGAGCGGCGGCGAGGGGAGCGGCGTCGAAGACGTAGGTGCCGGCATTGATCTCCCGGATCGCCAGCTGCTCGGCGCCGGCGTCGCCGGCGGCTTTGGCCTCGACCACGCGCTCGACCTCGCCCGAGGCGGCGCGGACGACGCGGCCGTAGGAGGCGGGATCCTCGAGCTCGATCGTCAGCATCGTCGCCGCCGCCGGCGAGGCCGCGTGGGCCTCGAGCAGGCCGGCGATCGTCTCGGCCGAGATCAATGGCACGTCGCCGGAGAGGACGAGGACGGTCTCGCTGGCCTCGATCAGGCCCTGCGCCGCCCGGATCGCGCCGCCGGTGCCATCGGCCTCGGGCTGCTCGACGGTCTCGACCTCGTTCGGCAGGCCGGCGGAGAGGTCCTGTCCGGGAGAGACAATCGCGGCGATGCGCCCCGCCCCAGCCTCACGCGCAGCGAGAATCGGCCAGGCGACCATCGCCCGCCCGCAGACGGGATGCAGCATCTTCGGCAAGGAAGAACGCATTCGCGTCCCTTTCCCCGCCGCCATGACGAGAACCAAGGGGGAGCTCACCGCTGGATCGTATTGCGTCTGGGCTCGTGTGCCCCTCCCCCAGAGGCCGTTGCGCAGCAGATTGCGAGCCGCGATTCAGTTTGTCTGTCCGCGAGCCTCTGGGGGAGGGGCACACGAGCCCGTTCCCTCAGGTCCGCGCTGCGAGGTCCTTGCCGACGAGGGCGACCGAGGTCAGCGTCCAGCCAGCAAAAATCAGATCGATTCCCACCAGGAGGCCGATCGCCCAGTCGGCGGACGAGGGGAACTTGGCGAGGACGAGGATGCCGATCAGCAGGCCGGCAAAACCGCTGAGGCCAACCAGGCCGGCGTTCTGCTGACCCCGGGCCATGAAGGCGACCGCGATCCGGGTCAGCCCCATGAAGAGGAAGTAGATGCCGAGGACGAGGGTCAGGGTGAGCGTGCCGTTGTGCGGTTCGACGATCAGCCAGACACCGACGACCACGGTCAGGGCCGCCCACAGCAGGCGCAGGACGACGGTCCCGACCGAGTGCGCCGAGAAGGCGGCGGCGACCAGGAAGGCACCGGCGATGACGAGGATCCAGCCGATGAAGATCGCCGTCCCGACCGACGCCACCGCGGGCACCAGGATCGCGACGCAGCCGATCACGATCGCCAGCACGCCGACGGTCATCAAAGCCTTCCAGCTCCTGGCCAGCCCCTCGCGGACCTCCGGGTCCATCGACGCTCCTCCGATCTCCACACGAAAAGCCTATGCACGACTACGGACACGAAGGGTGCATTTGACGTCGCATGGACGGAAAATGCACCTCTCGTCCTCGGCGGCCTACTGGGGAGCCCGGACTCGAACCGGGACGGCTGGCACCAAAAGCCAGTGGCCTACCATTAGCCGACTCCCCAACGCCTTGAGTTTTACTCCTCCGCGGAGCCTCTGGGGACCTTGCCGCCCTTCGCCCCGGGCTCGAGGGCCGGGCCGCGGGGAGAGGCGATGCCGAGGACGCGCATCGCCTTGAGGCCGAGGCCGAGCTTCTCCCGCCCCTCGGTGGCGGAGACGTCATGGCCGCAGAGCTCCTTGACCCGCTCCAGCCGGTAACGCACGGTGTGGCGGTGGGTGAAGAGCTGTTTGGCGGTGGCGGCGACGTTGCCGTCGTTGTCGAGGTAGGCCTCGACGGTCCTCACCAGCTCGGTCTCGTACTGCTCGTCGTAGCGGGACAGCGGCTCTACCGTCTCCGCGTAGAAGCGTTCCAGCTCACCCGGGTCCTCGCTCATCGCCGGCAGCAGCAGGCGGTAGGCGCCGGTGTCCTCGAAGGCGAGCGGAGAGTGGCCTTCGGCCTCGCCGACGTTGACCGCGAGGCGAGCCTCGCTGCCGGCGCGGTAGAGGTCGACCGGGTCGGCGCTACGGCGGCTGCGGCCGATGGTCAGGTGAAAGCCGGCGAGGCCGTCGTCGAGCTCGCGGGCCAGGCCGACGGCGGCACGGGCGAGGCGCTCGTCGTCCTCGGCCGGGACGATCACGGCGATCTCCGCCGCGACCTCGCCGTCCTCGGTCGTCGCCAGGGAGCCGGGTGCGAGGGAACGCAGCGCCCGCAGCGCCAGCGTCAGCACCCGTTCCCGCCACTCCCCCGTCTGCGCCGCCCGCGGCGCGACCCGCAGCACCAGCACGCCGGCGCCGCGGTCGAGGTCGGCGCCGAGCTCGGCGGCGCGGGCGACGATGTCGCCGCGGTCGGTCACCCGCCGTGCGAAGACGTCGGCGACGAAGACGCTCGCGACCTCGGCGCTCTCCCACTCCGGCGAACGCGAGCGCTCCAGCTCCAGCGCCAGCAGCGTCGTCACCATGCGGGCGATCGCCGGGTCCGGCGGCGCCTTGGCGCGATAGCGCAGCTCGCCGACAGCCGCATCGGCGACCCGCAGCTCCACCGCGGTCACCCCCTCCCCGCCCGAGAGCAGCTTCCTCTCCTGGTCCGGCGAGGCTCCCGCCACCGCGAGGACGGCGCTGGAGCGGTCGATCAGGGCGACGCTGGCGTCGAGCAGCCGCGCCGCCGCACGCGCCACCGCGGGCAGGCCGGCGCCCGACTCGACCGCTTCGGAAAGCGCGTCGAGCAGCCCGGAATCTCCAACTTTTGCAGGGCTTTCAGACCCTCTCGAGGCTGCCGGCATGCGCCCATTATCGCCACCGGGGCGCCAGTCCGGAAGGCCCGGGCCGCGACTGACCTACGAACCGTTGACGAAATTCGAGATGTCGGTGTAGTAGTAGACGATCACCAGCCCGACCAGGACGCCGACGACGAGCAGGGCGGCGAGGACGAAGAATGAGAGGAAGCCGGCGGCGGCCTTCTCCCAGAGGCGCCCGTGGGCGCTCAGCGCCGGGCTCAGGATCAGGACCACGAAGGCGACCAGGCAGACCAGGCCGGCGGCGCCGAAGAGGAAGTACTGGTGACCGATTTTGGCCAGCGCATAGAGCGTCATCGGGGGGGATTCTGCCGCACCGTGGAGATGACGAGGGCGACGGCGGCACAGAGGGAGAAGGCGGCAACCCCCAGCGCCCAGCCGGCGCTGACGTCGCTGAGGTAGTGGACGTTGAGGTAGACGCGGGAGAGCCCGACCGCGGCGGTGAGCGCGATCCCGCCGGCGACGACCGCCGCGCCCCGGGCCATGCCCGGCCGCAGCCGCAGGACGATCGTCACCGCCAGCCAGACGTAGAGCACCGAGTAGGCGGCGTGGCCGCTGGGGAAGGCGGAGCCGGAAGCGGCAACCAGCCCATCCTCCGGTCGCGGCCGGTCGACGGCGACCTTGATCTCGTGGAAGCCGAAGGTGGTCAGAGCCATCCCCGCCAGCAGCACCCCGAGCTCGACCCAGCGCCGGCGGGCGACGAGAAATGCCGCGCAGGCGATGGTCAAGCCCCAGATGACGACGGCGGAGCCAAGGTAGGTGAAGACCTTGGTGGCGTCGGTGAGCCAGCCGGCGCGCAGACGTTCCGCCAGATCCATCGCGGTGAGGTCCCCCGGCGTCGGGCCCAGGTCGCCCCCGACCACGACGATGTAGGCGACGAGGACGAAGAGGGAGACGGAGAGCACCGCCATCAGCGAGGTGAACTCGAGCCCGAAGGTGCCGCCTGGGGTGACCCGGTCCCAGAGGAAGCGCAGCTGCGGCTGGCGGCCGAGCGTCACGATCCAGCGGGTGGCGGCGTGCGCCTCCATCCAGCGCACCGCCTGGCGGCGGTTCTCCTCCTCGCGGAAGCGGCGGTAGAGGAAGACCGAGCCGGCGACGACGACGATCAGCGTGCCCAGCAGGAAGGCGCCTTTGCCGGCGTACTTGGCGGCGGTCTCGATGCTGCGCGAGAAGAAGTAGCCGATCAGGATGTGGGCGCTGGCCCAGAGGCCGGTGCCGAGGACGCTGTAGGGGACGAAGTCGCGGTAGCGCATGCCGGAGCTGCCGGCGATGAAGGGCGCGAAGGCGCGCACGAGGCTGATGAAACGGCCGATGAAGATCGTTTTGCCGCCGTGGCGGGAGAAGTAGTCCTCGACCTTCTCGAAGCGCTCGTGGCTGATCCCGAAGCGCGGCCCGTGCTCCATCACGAAGCCACGGCCGAGGCGGCGTCCGAGGAAGAAGCTGGTGGTGTCGCCCGCCCAGGCCGCGAACCAGGCGATCGCGATCAGCAGGTAGATGTCGATCGCGCCCTGGCCGGCGACGGCGCCGCCGAGCAGCATCACCGTCTCGCCGGGGACGACGAGCCCGACGAAGGCGCCGGTCTCGGCGAAGGCGAAGAACCCGACCAGCAGATAGGTCCAGTCGCCGAGCGTGTTGGACACGTCTTCCAGCAGGCCCTGCAGGTCGACGTGGCCGAGCTCGCGGCCGATGAAGTAGTAGCCGGCGGCGATCGCGGCGGCGGCGATCGCGAGGAACAGGCTTTTCCGGCTTCCCTCGCCCTCCCCCGGCAGCTTCACGGGGCCCTCCCCGCCGCGCAGACGACCGCGTCGTCGCGGTCGATCGCCGCGGCGGCGGCGCGGGCGGAGGCGAGGTCCGGGAAGAGCCCGACCGCGGTCGGGCCGGAGCCGCTGAGCAGGGCGACGGGGGCGCCGGCTTCGCGCAGCTCGTCGAGCGCGTCGCCGATCGCGGGGCGCAGCGAGCGGGCCGGCGGCTCGAGGTCGTTGGAGAGCAGCTCGGGATAGGCGAGCGGCGAGGCCCCGGCACCGGCCGCCTCCCGCAGCCGCGCGGCCAGCGAGTCGAGCTCCGCCGCGCCGCGCCCCGCCCCGAGCCGGTCGGCCTCGGCGAAGACGGCGGCGGTGCTGAGGCCGCCCCCGTCGGGGATCAGGACCGCCGCGTGGGACGCCGGCTCCGGCAGCGGCTCGACCCGCTCGCCGGCGCCGCGAACCAGCGCCAACGAGGGGTGCAGCTGCGAGGGCACGTCGGCGCCCAGCTCGGCCGCCAGGCCCTGCAGGTCGCCGACCTCGCCCTCGGCCAGGCGCAGGACGGCGGCGGCGTCGGCGCTGCCACCGCCGAGCCCGGCCGCCACCGGCACCCGCTTCTCGATCTCGATCCGCAGCGGCGCCCCCCGCCAGCCGCGCTTGCGCAGCCCTGTCAGCGCGGCGGCGGCCAGGTTCTCGCCCTCGACCCCGGCGCAGATCACCTCGTCCTCCTCGGCCTCGGAGACCCTCAGCAGGTCGGCGAGGGCGAGGGGCTCGAAAAGCGAGCAGAGCTCGTGCAGCCCGTCGCCGCGGCGGGGGCCGAGGTAGAGGCAGAGGTTGAGCTTGGCGGGGGCGTGAACGAGCATCGCGTCGGGCCGGCGAGGTCAGCCGTCGAAATGGAGCTTCGCGGACAGGGCGGCGAATTGCCCTGGCGAGAGGGCCTCCGCCCGCGAGTCCTCGGCCAGGCCCAGCTCGGCGAGGGCGGCGCGCGCCGGAGCCAGCGAGCCGGCCCGGCGATGCTCCAGGGAGCGGGCCAGGGACTTGCGGCGATGGGCGAAGGCGGCGCGGACGAGGCGGCTGAGCGCCGGGTCGGCTGCGGGCGCGATCCGGCGCAGGCGCAGGATCGCCGAGTCGACCCGCGGCCGCGGCTTGAAGACGGCCGGGTCGACGCGGCGCGCCAGCTCGACCTCGCAGGCCAGCTGGGCAAGCACGCTGGGGGAGCCGTAGGTGCGGCTGCCGGGCGCAGCGCGCAGGCGGTCGGCGATCTCACGCTGGACCATCACCGTCCAGGTCGCCAGCGACGGCAACAGCTCGATCGTGCGCAGGATCAGCGGCGTCGCCACCGAGTAGGGCAGGTTGGCGACCATCGCCGTCGGCGCCGGCGCAAAGGCCGCCAGGTCGAGCTTCATCGCGTCGCCCCAGTGCAGGTCGACGTTGGGCAGCGCCGCCAGGGGCGCCAGGGCCGGCTCCAGCCGGCGGTCGATCTCGACGGCGTGAACCCGGGCGGCTGCAGCAGCGAGTCGGGCGGTCAGCACCCCCTCGCCGGCGCCGACCTCGAGCACGACGTCGGCCGGCGCGAGCGCGGCGTCGCGGACGATCGCGTCGAGCAGGTTGGGATCGGCGAGGAAGTTCTGGCCGAGCCGGACCAAGGTCGCCCGCTACCAGCCGAAGAGCGCGCGGGCGTTCTCCTCGACCGTGCGCTCCAGCTGCTCGTAGGAGACCCCGCGCGCCGCGGCCACGCCGCGAGCGGTGGCGACGACGTTGGCGGGCTCGTTGCGCTTGCCGCGCTTCTCCTGCGGCGACAGGTAGGGGGCGTCGGTCTCAACCAGGATGCGGTTCTCCGGTACCGCCGTCGCCGCCTCCCGCAGCGCCGCCGCCGAGGGGTAGGTGACGTTGCCGGCAAAGGAGCAGTACCAGCCGCGCGCGGCTGCGTCGGCGACCCGCTCGGGCGCGGAGAAGCAGTGGAGGACGACCGGGTGGCCGGTGGCCTTGGCGTCGAGCGTGGCGAAGATCTCGTCGACCGCCTCGCTGCCGCCCTCGGGGTCGCGGGCGTGGATCACGATCGGCAGGCCGAGCTCGAGGGCGATCTCGATCTGGGCGGCGAAGGCACGGCGCTGGTCCTCGCGGTCAGCGTGATCGCGGTAGTAGTCGAGCCCGGTCTCGCCGATCGCGCGCACCCGCTCGTGGCTACCGAGGCGGGTGATTTCGGCGACGGTCTCGTCGTCGAACCCGGTCGCCTCGTTCGGGTGCCGCCCCACGGCGGCGAAGACCTCGCCGTGGCGCTCGGCGGCCGCGATCGCCGCCGCGTTGGTCCCGGCGTCCATGCCCACCGTGAGGATTCGGCCGACGCCGGCGGCGCCCGCCGCCGCCACCACCGCTGCCTCGTCCCCGTCGCAGAGGACGAGGTGGGTGTGAGAGTCGATCACCCGGGAGAGTCTAGGAGCGAGGGGAGCCCCCGCGGCCCACACACGGAGCGCTCGATCTTCCAGCGGGCTCGAATAGCCTGCGGCGGATGGCCGACCTCGCCGACTACTACCGCGAGATCTACCTGCGCGGGCTGGGCGGCGAGGCGCCGGCGATCCCGGTCGCGGTCGCGGAGCTGGAGCGCGCGGCCGTCGCCGCGATGGAGCCGAAGGCGGCCAACTACGTCGGCGCCGGGGCCGGCAGCGAGGACACGATCCGGGCCAACGCCGCCGCCTTCGGCCGCCACCGCATCGTGCCGCGAATGCTGCGCGACGTCGCCGTCCGCGATCTCTCCGCCAGCGTGCTCGGGACGGCGATGCCGGCGCCGCTGATGCTGGCCCCGATCGGCGTGCAGTCAGTCCTCCACGAGGAGGGCGAGCTGGCGACCGCTCGCGCCGCCGCCGCGGTCGGGGTGCCGATGATCGCCAGCACCAACTCGCACTTCTCGATGGAGGAGATCGCCGCTGCCGGCGGCGAGGGGGCGCCACGCTGGTTCCAGCTCTACTGGCCCAACGACCGCCGCCTCGCCCAGAGCTTCGTCGAACGTGCCGAGCGCGCCGGCTACGCCGCGATCGTCCTCACCGTCGACACCTTCGTCCCCGGCTGGAAGGCGCGCGACCTGCAGCAGGCCTGGCTGCCCTTCCTCAACGGCATGGGCGTCGCCAACTACTTCCAGGACCCCGTCTTCCGGGAGGGCCTGGAAAAGTCGCCGGAGGAGGACCAGGGCGCCGCCACCGGGCACTTCCTCGGGGTCCAGGCCAATCCCTCGCTGACCTGGGATGACCTCGCCTGGCTGCGTGAGCAGACCTCGCTGCCGATCGTCGTCAAGGGGATCCAGCACGTCGAGGACGCCCGCGAGGCGGTCCGCCGCGGCGTCGACGGCATCGTCGTCTCCAACCACGGCGGCCGCCAGGTCGACGGCGCCGTCGCCTCGCTCGACGCCCTGCCGGCGATCGCCGCCGCCGTCGGCGACGACCTCGCCGTCCTCTTCGACAGCGGCGTCCGCGGCGGCGCCGACGTCCTCAAGGCGCTGGCCCTCGGCGCCGACGCGGTCTGCCTCGGCCGCCCCTACGTCTGGGCTCTGGCGCTGGAGGGACAGGCCGGGGTCGAAGCCCTGCTGAAGATGATCCTCGCCGAGCTCGACCTGACGATGGCGTTGTGCGGGCTGACCCGGCCCGAGGAGATCGGGCCCAGCCTGCTGGCAGCGGCGCCCTGATCCGCGGCCCTCAGAAGGGAGCGCAGGTGAAGCTGGGGAGCGCGAGCGGCACGGCCGGGAGGCCGAGGATGGTCAGCGCGTCGACGACGACGCTCAGGCCGCTCAGCGTCGTGCCGAGCGCCGTGGTCTGTTCGTTCAGTTTTTTGGTCTGACCGCAGAGTTCGCCGACGATCGGCACGGCGGCGATCGCTTTCAGCAGCTGTTCGTTGTTGACCCCGGCGAGGATGCCTTCCAGGCCTTTGACTTTGGTCAGCAGTTCGGAGACCTGCGATTCGAGCGAGGTGACTTTCGCGCTGACGCCGGCCGTCCCGGTGGCGCCGGTGCCCCCTCCCGAGCCGGGCTGTCCGTCGCCGCCGGCGGCGCCGTTTTCGCCGGCCGCTCCCGGCGCTCCGGCGGCGTTCCAGGCGGTTTTCTTCCAGCCGCGGGGGCATCGCACCTTGGCGCCGCGGACCACTCGCAGAGTCCCCTTCGCCTTCCCCTTGGCCTTGTAACAGGCGTGGATCCTGCCGTCCTTGCCGACCAGCGGGGCCGCCGCGGCGGGCTGGCTCGTCGCGACCGCCAGCAGCAGCATGGACAGCAGCGCCAGCGCCGCGATCGCCAGCGCCCTCGAAACCGGAGCCCTTCCCAGGAGCGAACCCATCGAGCTAAACCTCCCTCGCCAAAGACAGAAAGTCCAGTCTAATGGACCATTCAGCATCAACGATGTGTAGCCGCGGCCGCCGCGGCCCGCGGACCCTCAGCCGGGCGTGTCGATCTTGGGGAAGAGCGCCGGAATGCGGTCGACCTTCTGCCCGCCGGCCCGCGAGCCGAGCTCGGCGAGCTCGCGACCCTCTTCCCCCAGCGCCGCGAGCAGCGTCTCGCTGCCGCGCGGCAGGTAGGGGACCAGCAGCAGCGTCGCCACCCGCAGGCCCTCGACCAGGTTGTAGAGGACTTCGTCGAGGCGCTCGGGGTCGGCCTCGTCCTTGGCCAGCACCCACGGCTGCGTCTCCTCGACGAAGCGGTTGAGGCGGCGCACCAGCTTCCAGGCCTGCTCCAGCGCCTGGGTCAGCTCCGCCCGGTCGAGCAGCTCGCTGAATCTCGGCACGACCCCCTCGAAGTCCTCGGCCAGCACCGCGTCAACCGCCGCGACCGGCACGGTGCCGTCGCGGTAGCGCTCGACCATCGCCAGCACGCGGCTGGCCAGGTTGCCGTAGTCGTTGGCCAGCTCGGCCTCGTAACGGGCCTCGAAGCCGGCGGTGGAGATCGAGCCGTCCTGGCCGAAGCTGACCTCGCGGAAGAGGTAGAAGCGCAGCGCGTCGGCGCCGAAGCGATCGATCACCTCGAACGGGTCGAGCACGTTGCCGAGCGACTTCGACATCTTTTTCTCGCCCATCAGCAGGAAGCCGTGGATCGCCATCCGCCGTGGCGGCTCGAGGTCGGCGGCCCAGAGCAGCGCCGGCCAGATCACCGCGTGGAACTTGAGGATCTCCTTCGCCATCAGATGCAGCGTCGCGGGCCAGAAGCGCTCGGTCAGGTCCTCCCCCTCGCGGGCGAAGCTGAGCGCGGTGACGTAGTTGAGCAGGGCGTCGAACCAGACGTACATGCGCTGCTCGGGGTCCCAGGGCAGCGGCAGCCCCCACTTCAGCGAGGGGCGCGAGAGCGAGACGTCTTCGAGCCCGCCCTTGATGAAAGAGACGGCCTCGTTGCGGCGGAAGTCGGGGACGACGAAGTCGGGCTGCCCCTCATACAGAGCTTCCAGCCTCTCCTGGAAGGCCGAGAGGCGGAAGAACCAGTTCTCCTCCCGCACCTTCTCGAGCGGGATCTCGTGGATCGCGCAGGTATTGCCGGGCCCGAGCTCTCGCTCGGTCTTGAAGTCGGCGCAGCGCGGGCAGTACCAGCCTTCGTAGATGCCCTTGCTGACCCAGCCGTTGTCGTAGACCCGCTGCATGATCTCGGCCACCTTCTCCTTGTGGCGCGGGTCGGAGGTGCGGATGAAGAAGTCGTTGGTGACGTCGATGATCGGCAGCAGCGCCTCGAACTTGGCGGCGTTGCGGTCGGCCAGCTCCTGCGGCGAGATGCCCTCACGCTCCGCCGCCGTCTCGATCGGCTCGCCGTGCTCGTCGGTGCCGGTGAGGAAGAAGACGTCGGCACCGCGCTGGCGCATGTGCCGGGCCAACACGTCGGCCGCCATCGTCGAGTAGGCGTGACCGAGGTGCGGCTCGGCGTTGACGTAGTAGATCGGGGTGGTGACGTAATAGCCCATGATTTGCCCTGCGCCTAAGTTATGAGACCGGCGCTAGCGCCGAGCCTCGCGTCCGGTCAGCGCCTTGTAGAGATCGTTGGCGCGGGTGCCGGTCAGCGCCGCGACGACGCTGGCGGCGGCGCGGGGGCGAGCCCCGACTGGACCAGGTGGCGGAGGGCGTCGACGGCGAAGCCGACGTCTTTGTCGTGGGAGTCGGCGGCGGCCGGACCGATCACCAGCACGATCTCGCCCTTGACGTCGCCGCGGAAGCGCCGCGCCAGCTCGCCGAGGGAGCCGCGCGCAACTTCCTCGTGCATCTTCGAGAGCTCGCGGCAGACGGCGGCGTGGCGATCGGGGGCGAGCGAGGCCAGCGCCGCCAGCGACTCGCCGACCCGGCGCGGGGACTCGAAGGCAACGACGGTCTCGGTCGAGCGCAGCACCCGCTCCATCTCGCCGGCGCGGCGCGGCAGGAAGCCCTCGAAGCGCCAGCGGTCGGTCGGCAGCCCGGAGGCGACCAGGGCGACCGGCACGACCGAGGGTCCCGGCAGGACCGTCACCTCGAGGTCGCGTTCGATGCAGCGGTGGATCAGCTTGTAGCCGGGGTCGGAGATCGCCGGCATGCCTGCGTCGGAGACGAGGGCAACGTTCTCGCCGCGCTCGATCCGTTGCGCCAGCTCGGTCGCCCGCGCGGTTTCGTTGCCCTCGTGGTTGGAGACCAGCCGCGGGTGCGGGCGGATGCCGAGCTTGTCGAGCAGCGAGCCGGTGCGACGGGTGTCCTCGCAGGCGATGTAGTCGGCGCTGACCAGAGCCTCGCGGACCCGCGGGGAGACGTCGTCCAGGTTGCCGATCGGGGTCGGGCAGACGATCAGCCTCCCGGCCATCAGCCCTGTCCCCGCTCCAGCTCGATCCGCGCCAGCGCCGCCGCGCCGATCATCCCGGCGTCGTTGCCAAGGGTCGCCTCGAGAACCGGCGTCCGGTTCATCGGGTTGAGCGCGCGTTCGCGCAGCTCGCGGCGGGCCGGGTCCAGCAGCAGGTCGCCAGCGGCGATGACGCCGCCGCCGACGACGATCGCGTCCGGCTGGAAGATGTTGGCGAAGCTCGAGCAGGCGACCCCGAGCCGGCTGCCGATCAGCTCGAAGACGCCGATCGCGGTCTCGTCCCCGTCGAGCGCCGCCACGGTCACCGCCCTGCCGTCGATCGTCTCCCCCGCCGCGAGCATCTGCCCCAGGGCCGAGTCGGGGGAGCTTTCCGCCACCGCCCGGCCCTCGCGCCCCAGCGCCGTGCCGGAGGCAAGCGCCTCGACGCAACCGTGGTTGGGGCAGTTGCCCTGGCAGGGAGGTCCGTCCGCCTGGATCACCGTGTGGCCGAGCTCGGCGCCGGCGCCGGTGGCGCCACGATAGATCTCGCCGCCGAGGACGAGGCCGCCGCCGATCCCGGTCCCCACCGTCAGCATCACCGTGTTCGGATTTCCCTGGGCGGCCCCGTAGAGGTACTCGGCGAGGGCGGCGACGTTGGCGTCGTTGTCGACGAACACCGGCAGCCCGACCCGCTCGCTGACCAGGTCCCGGATCGGCAGGTCCGCCAGCGGCAGGTTGACCGCCGAGACCGCGACCCCCCGGTCATGGTCGATCGTCGCCGGAATCCCGAGCCCGACCGCGCTGGCCTCGGGCCGGGCCTCGCGGGCCTCCTTCACCTCGCGCACCAGCAGCTCGACCAGCTCCGCCTCGCTCTGGCCGGTCGAGGCCTCGCGGCTCTCGTGGCGGATCTTGGTCCCGTCGAGCACGCCCACGAGCATCTTCGTCCCGCCCAGATCGACGCCGATCGTCTCGCCTGCGCTCACAGGCAGGCGGGGGCTGGAAGGCGATCGACCGAAGACATCGCCATGATTTCTAGCCCTTTTATGCCCGACAGTGGAGAGCAGCGGCCTTCGGGACCGCCCGACTACAAGGTCTACCGGTCCCGCAGGAGCTTCCTGTCGCGGCTGCGATCGGCCGACCTCGCCGGCCTGCGGGAGCGCGCAAAGCTGCCTGGCAAGCGGCCTAGCCGCGATCGCGAGCCCCGCGAGGGGCGCCGCCTGCGAGCGCCGAGCGCTCCCGTCAAGCGGGTTCTGAAGTGGGTCGGAATCGCCGCTTTGGGATGGATCTTGCTCAGCTTCCTCGCCTTCGCCGTCTCCGCCCAGCTGCAGTCCTTCAAGCTCTCCGGCGAAGCCAAGGAGGCCCTGCACGGCAATCCGCTGCTGCTGCCGAGTGCGCAGACGATCCTCGTCCTCGGCACCGACGCCCGCCCGCCCGACACGAACGAGCCTGGGGCAGCGCCCTCTGAGAAGTGTTTTGAACAGCAGGCCAACGGCGAGTCGCCGCACGCGCCCTGCTCGGAAGGCGAATTCCGCGCCGACACGCTGATGTTGATCCGCGCCGGTGGCGGCGCCTTCCGCAAACTCTCGATCCCGCGCGACAGCTACGCCGAGATCCCCGGTCAGGCGCCGACGAAGATCAACGCCGCCTACGCCTTCGGCGGCGCCGCCCTGCAGATCAAGACGATCGAAGGGTTCCTCGACGTCCAGATCGACCACGTCGCGATCGTCAACTTCACCGGCTTCGAAGACCTGATCGACGCGGTCGGCGGGGTCGAGGTCGACCTCCCGCACAAGCTCTGCGCCGACATCTCCGGCGGTTCCGGCGGCGGCCAGGGCGGGATCACGCTTCGCCTGAAGAAGGGCGAGAACACCCTCGACGGGGAAAAAGCGCTGGCCTACTCACGCATCCGCAAGCCCAGCGAATGCCCCGGGCCCGGTGCCAGCGCCTACTCCCTCGGCTATGACGACATCGACCGCGAGAAGGCCCAGCAGTCGGTCATCAACGGGATCAAGGGGCGCCTCACCGACCCCCTGCGCGCCCCCTACAACTTCGTCAAGGGCCCGATCATCGGCTGGGACGCGCCGAAGGCGTTCGTCAGCGATATGGGCTTCCTGACGATGCCGCAGCTGGTGCTCGCCGCCGCGATCGGCGGCAGCGCCCCAGCCGAAGTCCTCTGCGGCTCGGCCAACGCCGGCTGCGGCAGCGGCCCGGAAGGCAGCATCGAAGTCCCGGACTCGGTGCGGCGCCAGGCCGTCAACCGCTTCCTCGACGGCTAGTCCAGACTTGAGGCCCCTCTGGGGGCTCAAACCTCGGGAACGCGTCAGTCTGCGGCAGCGGCTTTCGGCTTGGAGTCGCCCGACTTCGACTCGCTGGGCTTCGAGTCCGTGGGGCTCGAGCCCGAGTCCGAGCTCGAATCGGAGCCCTTCGACTCCTTCGCCCCGTCCCCGGTGCCGTTGGCCCCGCCCTTCTTCTTGCCGTAGTCGGTGTTGTAGAAGCCCGACCCCTTGAAATGCACCGCCGGCGAGTGCAGGACGCGCACCGCAGGAGCGCCGCACTCCTGGCACTCGGTCAGCGGCTCGTCGCTCATCCTCTGCATCACGTCGAAGACGTGGCCGTTGTCGCATTTGTACTCGTAGATGGGCACGGGCTGCGGGATTATCGCAGCCGCTACGGTTCCGGCATGTCCGCGACGGAGCCAGAGACGCGCCCGACCGCCAGCCCGGCGATGGAGGAGATCGTCGCCCTCTGCAAACGCCGCGGCTTCGTCTTCCCCTCCTCCGAGATCTACGGCGGCCTTGGCTCGACCTACGACTACGGCCACTACGGCGTCCTGCTCAAGGGCAACGTCAAAGCCGAGTGGTGGCGGGCGATGCTGCAGGAGCGCGACGACATCGTCGCGCTCGACTCGGCGATCCTCCAGCACCCGCGAGTCTGGGAGGCCTCCGGCCACCTCGAGGGCTTCACCGACCCGCTCGTCCAGTGCCTCGGCGAGTGCAAGCGGCGCTGGCGGGAGGATCATCTGCGCGAGGCGGTCGCAGCCGAGGGCGGGGACCCGAGCGCCGCGCTGAAATGCCCCGAGTGCGGCGGCGAGCTCTCGGAGCCGCGCCAGTTCAACCTGATGTTCGAGACCCACGTCGGCCCGGTCGCGGGCGAGGGCTCGGAGGTCTACCTGCGGCCGGAGACGGCCCAGGGCATCTTCATCAACTTCAAGAACGTGCTCAGCTTCGCCCGCAAGAAGCCCCCCTTCGGGATCGCTCAGATCGGCAAGTCCTTCCGTAACGAGATCACCCCCGGCAACTTCATCTTCCGCACCCGCGAGTTCGAGCAGATGGAGATGGAGTTCTTCGTCCCGCCCGCCGACGCCGAGCGCTGGTACCGAGAGTGGATCGAGATCCGCGAGCGCTGGTACACCGACCTCGGCATCCGCCCCGATTTCCTCCGCGTCCGCCCGCACGATGCCGACGAGCTCTCCCATTACTCGTCCGGCACCAGCGACGTCGAGTACCTCTTCCCGATCGGCTGGTCGGAGCTGGAGGGCATCGCCAACCGCGGCGACTTCGACCTCACGCAACACGCCAAGTTCAGCGGCGAGAAGCTCGAGTACTTCGACCAGCAGACCAAAGAGCGCTACGTCCCGCACGTGATCGAGCCGGCCGCCGGCGCCGACCGCGCCACCCTCGCCTTTCTCGTCGACGCCTACGAGGTGGAGGAGGTCGAGGGCCGCCAGCGCACCGTGCTGCGCCTGCACCCGCGCCTGGCCCCGGTCAAGGTCGCCGTCCTGCCGCTCGTCTCCAAGGAGGGCATGCCGGAGAAGGCGCGGGCGATCTTCCAGGACCTGCGCCGCAGGCTGCCGGCCGAGTTCGACGAGGGCGGCTCGATCGGCAAGCGCTACCGCCGCCAGGACGAGATCGGAACCCCGTGGGGCGTGACCGTCGACCACCAGACGATGGACGACGACACCGTCACCCTGCGCGACCGCGACTCACTGGAGCAGACCAGGGTCCCGATCGAGGGTCTGGGCGACGAGCTGGCGACGCGCCTGGCGCAGCCCTGGCGCAGCCCCAAGCTGAGCTGAGCGCCCTGGCCAAGACGTCCGTCACGGTCCTCCTCATTAATGCGGAGCGGCCGAGCGGCCGGATAAGTTCGGATTCGTCCTTGTCCCGATCCGATTGGAGACCATGGCCTACGAGATGAAAATCCGCGGTACCGAGCATGAGGTGAAGGTACGCAGCCCATGGGCCGTCGCCCTACTGCCGATCATCACCCTCGGCATCTACCACCTGGTGTGGTGGTACAAGATCAACAAGGAGCTGAAGGCCTACGGCGAGGCCAAGGGCTTTGACCTCGGCCAAAACCCCACCAACTCGCTGCTCGCCCTCTTCCCCGGCGGCCTCATCATCATCCCCGCCCTCGTTTCCTACTGGAACGGGACCAAGAGGGTCCAGGGTGCCTCCAAAGTCGCTGGACGCGAGCCCGTCAACGGCTGGATTGCGCTGATCCTCTACCTGCTGCTATCGCCGGGCATGTGGGCCTACCTGCAGGTCTCGCTGAACCACATCTGGGAGCAGGAGGCGGAGGCGCTGCCGGGCCAGCCGACGCCGCCGGCATCGGACGCGATGCCGCCCCCCGCGCCCCAGGCGTAGCGGAGCGAGGAGGGCCCGCCGCCACGAGGCCCTCCTCTTTCGCGCACCCCTACGAAGCGGCCTGAGTCAAGCCGACGACGTTTCCCTCTGGGTCACGAAACTGACCGAGCGTGACGCTCTCCATGATCGTCTCCGGGCCCATCACCCGGGTGCCGCCGAGGCTCTCCGCCTTGGCCAGCGCGGCCTCGACATCGGGCACCTCGACGTAGAAGGTGACGTGACCCTCGTAGCCCTCCGGCCCCTGGCCGATACCGCCGGCGATTCCGGGGCCGATCGATCCCTCGCCGGCCTCGACCAGGCCGTACTTCATCGGGTTGTCGTCGTTTACCTCCCAGTCGAACATCTCGGCGTAGTAACCCTTGAGCTTGTCGCCGTCCTTCCCCACCACCTCGAAGTGAACCACCGGCTGTCCCATAGCTCTCCTTTCGCGGCGCCGGCTCGTCCGGCACCTGGCCTTCAACACTACGACCGTCCGCCTCCCGTGGAGGTCATCGCGGCGTGAAGAACTCGAGCACCTCCCCGGCGTCGGCCTCCAGCGCCGCCGCGGCTTTCCTCGTCACCTTGCCGAGGTGCTCGATCGTCACCCTGCCGGCTGCGAGCTTCCAGGTCGCGACGGCGCGGCCGCCGACCAGGGCGAAGGGGCGGAAGATGCCGTTCGTCGTCACCAGAATCTTGTGCGGGCCGACCACTTCCTCGCGCGAGGCCCAGCCCAGCAGCAGCGGGTCGTAGGCGCCGAGCAGGCGGGGCGGTGGCAAGGGCGCCGCCGGCTGGCGCTTGGCGAGGTCGACGAGGCCGTCGGGCCGCTCGACCAGCTCGGAGGCGATCGCGGCGAGGCCGGCGCGGGCGTCGCGCAGGGGCAGGCCGGCCCACCGGGCCAGATCGCGGTCCTCGGCCGGGCCATGGCCGATCAGGTAGCGACGCGCCAGCTCGGCCAGCGCCGCTCCCCTCTCGACCGGCTTCTGCGGGCCGAGCCAGTCGCGGACGAGAACGTAGGCGTGCTGCTTGCCGATCATCGGCCCGCGCACCGTCAGGCCGCGCAGGGCAGCGAGGAACATCAGGTGGATGAAGGCCTGTCCCTCGATTCGCACGTCCGCCACCTCGAGCCGCTCCCTCAGGTCCGCCGCCCGCAGCGGGCCCTCCGCGGCCAGCGAGCGCTCGATCGTCGCCACGCCGCGCTCGGCGGCATCCGGGGACAGGCCCTCCTGACGGAGGCGGCGGGAACTGCTGGTGAGCAGGGGCGGCGTCGTCAGCGCCTGCAGCAGCGGGTAGTCCTCGCTGCGGACCAGGTGCAGGGTGCCGCGATTGAGCCAGGTGATCAGCAGCGAGCGCTCCTCGGTCAGCGCCCGGTCGACGTCGGCCGCGCTGAGGCCCGACGTGCGCGCTCGAACCGCGAGGCGGGCGCCGCGCGGGTCCTGCCCCTGCACCGCCAGCAGCCGCTCCGCTACCGCGACCGGCGTCGCCAGCGGCGGTCCGGACAGCCCCTGGGCGGTGAGTCGTTCGGCGATCGGTGAGCGCGCCACGCGGCAATGATGGCGGCCGTCGCCGGAGCCGGACTACTTGACCGCGAGCAGGTCGATCACGAAGATCAGCGTTTCGTTCGGCCCGATCGCCGGCGGCGAGCCGGCGGCGCCGTAGGCGAGGTTCCCGGGAATGATCAGCTCGCGCCGGCCGCCGACCTTCATCCCGGCCACGCCTTTGTCCCAGCCGGCGATGACGTAGCCCGCCCCTAGCGGAAAGCTGAACGGCTGGCCTCCCCAGGAGGCGTCGAACTCTTCGCCGCTGTCATAGCCGACGCCCACGTACTGCACGGTGACTTCGTCTCCCGGCTTGGCTTCGGGCCCCGTACCCTCGACCACTTCCACCTCTTCCAGCTGCTTCGGCGGCGGCCCCGACGGGACCGTGACCACGGGCTTCTTCGAGAGGTCGGTGGAGCCGGCGGCGGCGCCGTTCGCCGCGCTCGACTGGGTCGAGGAGGACGAGTCGTCGCTGCCGCCACAGCCGGCGACAGCCAGCACCGCACACAGGACGAGGATCGTGATCGGGCCCCTGCTCACGGCGGGCATCCTATCCCCTCCCACAAAAGCTTGCTTGAGCGATCAGCCGCGACCGGTGAGGCGGTCCCAGGCGCGTCTCAAGCTGCTCGGCCGGCCGCCCACGAGATCGGCGGGATTGACCGAAAGCGCAGCCGGGTTGGCGCCGGGAGGCGGCAGCTTGGCTGCTTCCGCGGCGTCGATCTTGAGGACGATGCCGCGCTCGAAGATCTCCCCCACCTCGGGCGCGTCGACGAAACGGTGTCCGCCCGGACCGGCGGTGGTGTCGAAGACGATGCCGTCGAACATGTCGACGTCGGGCGCCGAGAGCACCCTGACGACCCGGCCCAGCTTCTCGCCGTCGCTCGAGTAGACGGGCACCCCTTTGCTCACGGTCAGATAGGAGTTGCGCTCCCCGAGGTCGTCCATCGGCCGAGCCTAGCGGAGACCGCCGCCCTAGACTCCGACGCCGTAGATATGGGCCTGAACCTCGCATCGATCGTCACCGAGAGCGCCGCCAGGGCGCCGGAAAGTCCCGCGATCCGCCTCGGCGACGCGGCGCTGAGCTATGCCGATCTCGACGACCGCAGCGCCCGCCTGGCGACGCTGCTGCGCGAGCGTGGGCTCGGGCTCGGCGATCGGGTCGGGGTGATGCTCCCCAACGTCCTCGAGTTCCCGGTTGCCTACTACGGCGTGCTGCGCGCCGGCTGCGTGGTGGTGCCGATGAACGTGCTGCTGAAGCGGCGCGAGATCGGCTTCTACCTCGAGGACTCCGGAGCGAAGCTGCTGCTCGCCTGGCACGGGTTCGCCGCCGAGGCGGGCGTCGGGGCGGCCGACGCAGGAGCGGCGATGATCGAGGTCGAGCCCGCCTCCTTCGCGACCCTGCTCGACGAGCGCCAGCCGGCTCCCGACCTGGCCGATACAGCCGAGGACGACACCGCCGTGATCCTCTACACCTCGGGCACCACCGGCAAGCCCAAGGGCGCCGAGCTGACCCACCGCAACCTCTTCGGCAACGCCGACGTCTCCTCGCGGACGACCAGCGAGATCGCCGCCGGCGACGTCGTCTTCGGCGGCCTGCCCCTCTTTCACTCCTTCGGCCAGACGGTCAGCATGAACGCCTCGCTGATGGTCGGGGCCTGTCTCACGCTGGTGCCTAAATTCGATCCCGGCGAGGCGCTGGCGACGATCCAGCGCGACCGCGTCACCCATTTCTACGGGGTGCCGACGATGTACGGAGCGCTGCTGCACCACCCCGACCGCGAGCGCTACGACACCTCCTCGCTGCGCACCTGCATCACCGGGGGCGCCTCGATGCCGGTCGAGGTGCTGCGCGGCTTCGAGCAGGCGTTCGGGGCAATCGTGCTCGAGGGCTACGGACTCTCCGAGACCTCTCCCGTCTCCAGCTCCAACCATCCCGACCGCGAGCGCAAGCCGGGCTCGATCGGGACCCCGCTGGAGGGCGTCGAGATGCAGGTCTTCGACGAGGACGACAAGCCGGTGCCGCGGGGCGAGGTCGGCGAGATCGTGATCCGCGGCGACAACGTCATGAAGGGCTACTGGCAGCGCCCCGAGGCGACCGCGGAGGCGATGCGCGGAGGCTGGTTCCACAGCGGCGACATGGCCCGCGTCGACGAGGACGGCTACTTCTACATCGTCGACCGCAAGAAGGACCTGATCATCCGCGGCGGCTACAACGTCTACCCGCGCGAGGTCGAGGAGGTGCTCTACGAGCACCCGCGGATCCGCGAAGCGGCGGTGATCGGCGTCCCCCACGAGCAATGGGGCGAGGAGATCGGCGCCGCGGTCGTCATCCACGACGGCGAGGAGCTGGCGCCCGCGGAGGTCAGCGCTTACGTCAAGGACCGCATCGCCGCCTACAAGTACCCACGCCTCGTCTGGTTTCTCGACGAGCTGCCGAAGGGCCCGACTGGCAAGATCCTCAAGCGCGAGATCGTGCCTCCAGGGTCGGCCTGACCAGGTTCCGGCACCGGGCTTGGCCAGCCAGCCAGGATTCGCGCTACCCTCCGACCACCGAGGCATGCAACACCAAAAGGAGCAGAGATGAGCGTCGCTTCCCAGAGCCTGATGGACAACGTCACCTATGAGGACCTCTACCGTCGCTGGGAGGGGGGCAACTGGAGCGCCTACGACATCGACTTCTCCGCCGACCGCGAGGGCTGGCAGGGGTTGAGCGACATGCAGCGGCGCTCGGCGATGTGGATCTACTCGATGTTCTTCTACGGTGAGGACCGCGTCGCCGACACCCTCGCGCCCTACATCACCGCCGCTCCCAGCGAGGAGCAGGCCTACTTCCTCGCCACCCAGCAGGTCGACGAGGTGCGCCACTCGGTCTTCTTCCACCGCTTCTTCAAGGAGGTGATCGGCGTCGGCGGCGAGTCGATCCAGTCAACCCTCGCCTCCACCTTGCCGCAGCTCAGCTGGGGCTACCGCGGCATCTTCGACCGCCTCGACGTGATGGCGGAGGAACTGCGCAAGGACCGCTCGCTGCCCAAGTACGCGCAGGCGATCACCCTGTACCACCTGATCGTCGAGGGCAGCCTGGCCCAGCCCGGCCAGCATTTCATCGAGGACTTCTTCGCCTCCGAGGAAACGATGCCCGGCTTCAGCTCTGGGATGGCGAACGTCTCGCGCGACGAGCAGCGCCACATCGGCTTCGGCGTCAAGGTCCTCTCCGAACTGCTGGCCGACGGCCGGCCCGGCTTCGAAGAGAACCGGGCGGCGGTGGTCGAGCTGCTGCGCGAAGTCCTGCCCTACGGTCCCGCCGTCTTCTACCCCCCAAACCTGGACCGCGAGTACACCGAGTGCTACGGCTTCAGCCTCGAGGACATCTTCGCCTTCGGCCTCAAACTGATCCGCCAGCGCTGGCGCACGATCGGCTACCCGACGGAGGAGATGCCCCCTGGCGTATTTCCCTTCGACCCGGACAAAGACGAGCGGGAGCTCGCCGAGAGCCAGGTCAAGCTGATGCTGGCGGGGATCCTCGGCCCGCCGGACGGGCCCCAGCCGGACGCCTCGCCGGAGATGCAGCGCCTCTACTTCGACGTGATCAGCCGCGTCGCCAACCCGAAGGCCGCCAACGGCTCGCCGCTGGTCTACCAGTGGCGCTTCAGCGACGCCGACCCCTGGCACCTGACGATTGACAACGGCTCGACCCGCGCCGAGCCCGGTGTGGCACCCAGCCCGAACGTCGTGATCGAGTCCAACTGGGCCGACTGGGTCGCCTCCGGCAAACCGGAAGCCAACCAGGTGAAGATGCTCCTGCAGCGACGCATCCGCCCGCGCGGCAGCCTGCGCGAGCTGGCCCGGCTGCGCAAGGTCTTCCCGAGCTAGTCGCTGGCCTGGCTTAGAGGACACCTACGGTGGGTGGTCGCCGCCGGCATCGCGCTGCTCGTCGCGATCGGAGGGGTGGCGGCGGCCGGCTGGCATTTCTCTTCGGCGGTGCTCGTGCCCGACCGCTCGGAGTGGCCGAGCGAGGTGACCGTCAGCGCCCTTTCCCCGGGACGAGTCGTCCTCTCGAGATCCGAGGACTCCCTTCGCCCCGGCGTCTACGGCCTCGAGTGGCGCGCCGGCCATGCCGTCATCGGCGAAGTCCTGGCCAGCGACGACGACTCGGTGACCCGGCGGCTACGTGGCGTTCGTGGGTACCTGGCGCCGGGGATGAAGGTTGCCATCGATGCCGACGTCTACGCGGGCGACCCGGCGCAGGCATTGAAGCTGCCGTCGTCCACCGTCTCCGTCCCCGGTGAGCTCGGGCCGATGCCGGCCTGGCTGATCCCAGGCCGCTCGCACGTCTGGGCGATCGTCGTGCACGGCATCAACGACACCCCCCAGGTGGGCTTGCGGATCGCGCCGGCGCTGCATCGCGCCGGCCTGCCGACGCTGCTGATCACCTATCGCGATGACCTCGGCGCCCCGTCCAGCCCCGACGGCTTCCACCACATGGGCCTGACCGAGTGGCGCGACCTCGGCGCCGCCGCCCGCTATGCGCTCGCCCACGGCGCCAGGCGGCTGATCCTCATTGGCTACTCGATGGGCGGTGCGATCGTCGGCCAGTTCATGCAGCGCTCGCCGCTGGCCCCACGTGTTGCCGGCCTCGTGCTCGACGCCCCGGCCCTCGACTGGCGGGAGATCCTCTCCTTCAACGCCACCCAGATGGGCTTCCCCGCGTTCGCCGCCCTGCCGGTCGAGTGGGCGATCGGGTCCCGCATCGACGCCGACTGGGAGAGCCTCGACGCGCGGCGTCATCCCGACGACTTCCACCTCCCGATCCTGCTCTTCCACGGCACCGAGGACGAGGTGGTGCCGATCTCCACCAGCGACGACTTCGCGGCGCTGCTGCCGCACTGGGTCACCTACTTCCGCGTGCCCGAGGCCGACCACACCGAGGCGTGGAACGTCGGCCCCGCGCGCTACGAACGCCAGCTCGCGGCGTTCCTCGATCCCGTGGTTCCTTAGTTACGAAATACGTCCCAAAGGAACCACGGAATGCCTGGACTCAGGAGATCGGCGGGCGGCGGTCGGCCCAGGGCCGCTCGGCCTCGAGCTGGGCGGCCAGTGAGAGCAGCGTTGCCTCGTCGCCGGGACGGCCGACGATCTGGACCGAGAGCGGCATGCCGTCGGCGGCAAAACCGGCGGGAACTGCCATCGAGGGGTTGCCGAGGTGGTTCCAGGGGATGCAGTAGGGATAGAAGCGGCTCATCCCGAGCAGGGTCGGGATCGCGCCACGCCCCTCCCAGCGGCGCACCGGCAGCGCCGTGCCGCCCATCACCGGGGTCATCAGCACGTCGTGGGAGTCGAAGATCGCGTTGACCCGAGCGGCATCGACCTCAGCCCCCCGGCGGGCCTGCGCGAAGACCTTGTCCGGGATCAGCCTGCCCAGGCGGGCGAAGCCGCGGGTGCGGCGCTCGAGCCGCTCCGGGTGGGGAACGCGGGCGAAATCTTCGGCGGCGCCGCGCAGATAGCGCGGCACCGAGTTGTTGCCGATCGTGCCCCAGTCCGGATCGCGCTGAGCCGTCTCGTGCCCGAGCGAGCGCAGCAGCTCGGCGGTCTCCGCCACCGCGTTCCTGGCGACGTCGGAGACGGTCGGCGGCGCCGCCGCGCGCGGCGGCGCGGTCGAGTAGGCGACCCGCAGCTTGCCGGGCGACGTCTGCGCCGACTCGACGAAGGGGCGGCTCGGCGCCGGCGGAGCGCCATGCTCCCTCGAGCCGGCGCTGGCCACGTCCAGCCACAGCGCCGTGTCGAGCACGGTGCGGCTGACGCAGCCGTTGACCGAGAGGCCGTTCCAGTGCTCCAGGTCGGGGTCGAGGGAAATGCGCCCGCGCTGGGGCTTGAGGCCGAAGAGACCGCAGCAGGCGGCGGGGATGCGAATCGAGCCGGCGCCGTCGGAGGCCGAGGCAATCGGAACGAGCCCCGCGGCAACCGCCGCCGCGCTGCCGCCGCTGGACCCGCCCGGGGTGCGCTGCGGATCCCAGGGGTTGCGGCTGACCCCCCAGGTCGCGGACTCGGTGAAGCCGCAGATCGCCAGCTCCGGCAGCAGCGTCTTGCCGACCACGATCGCCCCCGCCTCGCGCAACCGCCGCACCATCTCGGAGTCGGCGGCGGCGGGGTCGGGAAAGCCGTCGGTGCCGTGAGTAGTCTGCTCCCCGGCCAAATCGGTCGAGTCCTTGAGCGCGATCGGCACCCCCAGCAACGGCCGCTCGTCCCCGCCCTTCAGCCGCGCTTCGGCCTGCTCGGCCTCCAGCAACGCCCGCTCCCCAAGCACGACGCGAAAAGAATTCAGCTGCGGATCGAGCCGCCCAATCCGCTCCAAACAGAGCCCCACCAACTCACTCGGCGAAACCTCCCCCGCCCGCACCATCTCGGCCTGCCGAGCCGCCCCCGCAAACGCAATCCCCTCGTCAGCCACCCCGCCATCCTAAGCGCCCATCCCGGTAGGGGTGAAGCGTCTTGTACTTTTTCGCCGCCCCGAATCTCGGACGGCCGCACTCGATCTCGAAAAAGTTAAGCGAAACCCCTACCGGGATGGGCGCTTACGCCTCGGCGGGCTCCGGCTCGGGGCCCTCGAAACTGAGATTGGGCAACGCCCGGTCGAGCCACGACGGCATCCACCAATTCCAGCGGCCCATCAACTTCATCGCCGCCGGCACCAGGATCAGCCGCACCAGAGTCGCGTCGAGGGCGATCGCCACCGCGCAGCCGAGGCCGAGCTCTTTGATCGAGGGGACGCCGGTGAGGACGAAGACCGAGAAGACCGCGGTCATGATCAGCGCCGCCGAGGAGATGGTGCGAGCGCTCGAGGCCAGGCCCTCGGCCACCGCCCGGTCGTTGTCTCCGTGGGCCAGGTAGCGCTCGCGGATGCGCGACATCAGGAAGACCTCGTAGTCCATCGAGAGGCCGAAGACGATCGCGAAGATCAGCGGCACGTTGATCGTGTCGAGCGCGCCGAGGCTTTCGAAGCCGAGCACGCTGTCGAGCCAGCCCCACTGGAAGACGACGACGAGGACGCCGAAGGCGGCGCTGATCGAGAGCAGGTTCATCACCACCGCCTTCAACGGCAGCAGCACCGAGCGCAGCATCACCATCAGGACGACGAAGCTGAGCGCGAGGACGAAGCCGACGATCTTCCAGAGCGAGCCCGAGATCTGATGGCGGACGTCGTCGGTGCGAGCGGTTTCGCCGCCGATGTCGACGCTTGCGACGGTCGCCAGGGCGCTGGCCGGAACGAATGACTCGCGCAGGCGATCGACCAGCGCCGTGGCGGCGTCGGTGTCGCTGGCGGCGGTCGAGGTCGCCTCGATCAGGACGCTGTCGCCGGCGTAGACGGGCGCGCCTACCGAGCTGACGCCGGGCTGGCCCCGCAGTTCGCCGCCGAACTCGGCGACGGCGCCGCGATCAGCGGCGCCCGGGAAGGAGGCGATGATCTGAATCGGGTCGGCGCCCCCGCCGAGCTGCTGCGCGGCAAGTTCGTTGCCGACCCGCACGTCGCTCTCCCTGGGGAACTGGTCGATCGCGGCGGTACCGGTGTCCATCGACAGCACCGGCGAGGCGAGCAGGAGCAGGACCGCGGCGGAGCCGGTGGCGGCGAGGACGGGGCGGGCCATGACGCGGCGAGCCCAGCGGTCCCAGAAGCCCGGACCCGCGGCAACGGCGCTGGAGCCGGTTGCCGGCCGCGGGCGGCGCAGAACCGTGTGCTTGAAGAAGCGCAGCACCCGGGCGACGATCCCGCCCGGCAGGACACGGTCGCCGAGCATCGCGATCAGCGCCGGCAGCAGCGTGGTCGCGGTCAGGATCGAGACGGCGACCACGGTCATCGCGCCCAGGGCCATCGAGCGCAGCGCCTGGTTGTCGACCATCCAGAGCCCGGCCAGGGAGACGATCACGGCGAGGCCGGAGAAGGCGACGGCGAGGCCGGAGGTCGCCAAAGCCTCGGCCCGCGCCTCGTCGCAGTCGCGGCCGTCGCGGCGCTCCTCGCGGTAGCGGGCGAGGATGAACAGCGAGTAGTCGACGGCGACCCCGATGCCGATCATCGAGGCCATGTTGGTTACGAAGACCGAGGTGGTCATCTGCAACGAGATGAAGTAGATGAGGGCGCCGGTGACGATCACGCTGACGAAGCCGAGCGTCAGCGGCAGCGCCGCCGCCGCCAGCGAGCCGAAGACGACGAGCAGGATCAGCGCCACGATCGGGAAGCCGCCCGCCTCCGCCTGCGCCAGGTCTTCCTTCGACAGCTCCTGCATCCCGGCCCAGACGGTGGGCTGGCCGGCCAGGTAGGGAGTGACGCCGGCGGCGGTGGTGCCGGGGTCGAGGCCTTCGCGCAGGTCGACCGCGGGATCGATCAGCTCGTCGGGGGAGACGGCGCTGGTAAGCGGCAGCAGGGCGTCATCGGCGCGCCGCAGCTGCAGCTCGGCGCGGCGGGCGACCGCCGGGGGCAGCGAGATGCCGTCCACCTTGGCGACCTCGCGCTGGACCCGGCGGATGGCGGCGGTCCGCTCGGCCGCGCCGGCGCCGGGCTCGGCTCGCAGCAGCACCGCGATGCCGGTCGACTGGCTGGCGAAGACACCCTGCATCGACTCGGCGACCGCCTTCGACTGGCTGCCGGGAACGTCGAAGCCGCCGCCGGTGAGGTGTTCGGTCTGGCGGGCGGCGAAGGGCAGGGCGCAGAGGACGATCAGCGCCCATATCGCGAGGACCCAACGGCGGCGGCGCCCGAGAACTCCCGCAAGTCGATTCATTCCGTCGCGCATTGGCTGGTTGGCCAGCTTTTCGCATCGACGACCCACGGTCTGTGAGTGCCGTCACTCCAGGCCTGAGCGACGGCTACTCGGCGATGAGCAGGTACCGCGCCGAGGCGGCACCGGCGGCGAGCGCCGCGGCGTTGTCGCGCTCGGGATCCGAGAGTGCCTGCAGGGCGAAGCCGTCGCCGACGGCGAACAGATAGGAGACGATCGCCTCCGCCCCAAAGCGCAGTTTGAGCACGCCCTCGCGCTGCTTCGCGTCGAGCACCTCGGCCACGTGCGAACGGGTGCGCTCGAACAGCTGCCCGACCTCACGCTGGATGTCGGGGTTGCGGCGACCAGCGCTGAACAGCTCGTAGAGGAGCAGGAAGAAGTCCGGCTCGTTCTCGATCATGTCGGTGAGGCTGGCGAGGAGGACGTCGAGGACGTCGTCGACGCTCTGCGCCCGGCCCAGCCTCTCGTCGAGCCGAGCCACCCGCAGCTCGGCATCGCGGCGGACGACCTCGACCAGCAGCCTCTCCTTGGTCCCGAAGTAGTAGTGCAGGAGGCCGCGACTGACCCCGGCCTCGCGCGCGACGTGCTCGAAGGTGGACCCGGCGGCGCCGCGGCGGGCGACGCTGTCGCGCATCGCATCGATGATGCGCTGCGCCTTGTCGCCGCTCAGCTCACGTTCTTTAGTTGCCGCCTCCATAGTCAACTCAGTCTAGGAGAGAGACGGGCGGCAGAGCTGCGCGAACCTGCGGCGTATCCCGGTAGGGGTGAAGCGTCTTGTACTTTTTCGCCGCCCCGAATCTCGGACGGCCGCAGCCGATCTCGAAAAAGTTAAGCGAAACCCCTACCGGGATACGCCCTAAGACCCGTTGATGCTGGTGGTGCTCGTGTACTCGAACTCCTCTTCGGCCCCGAAGAGAGCATCGAGCACCGCCTTGCGGGCATCCTCGCTGACCGCGAGGGCGACCACGGCACCGACCACGGCGAGCAGGATCAGGCGGCCGAGCTTGCCCTTCCTCTTCCGCTTCGGCGCCCGCAAGCGCTCGGAGGCGTCGCGAAGATTCTCGCTTGCCGTGCGCAGTTCCTTCTGGACCTTCTTGTCGCTGGTCACGGCCTTGACCGTGCCCTTGCCGTTCCCGGTCGCCCGGTCGTAGGCGCCACGGGCCGCTTCGAACGCGTCGCGCAGGCTGTCGCGCAGCTCGTCGTCCTCGATCAGCCGCTGCACGTAGGGGTTCTCACGGGCAGTCTCGTAAATATCGGTGGCGCGCGCCGCCGTCGTCTTGCTCATACCGTCTCCTCCGCTGGTCTGCAGGTCCTTGGGGAGCTTATACCCGAACTTGACGATGCTATCCCGGCCCGATCCCGTCCAGCAGAACGCCGTTGTTGCGGAAGTCGAGCCGCGCCTCGCGCAGCTGGCGCAGACGCAGCGGCGCCAGTCCCGGTCCCGGCAGCTCGAAGTGCCTGACGAAGAGGCGGCCGGCGTGCCCGCGCGCGGTTTCGCGGAAGCCGGGCCCGAGGAGCCGCGCCGGCGGAGGCGGCGCCACGCCGTCGGAGACGAACTCGATTTCGTGGACCAGCCAGTCGTAGCCGTCGGCCGGGGTGACCTGGATCGCGCCGGTCGAGAGGTAGTAGCGCAGCGAGGCCTCTCCCAGCGTCCAGGTGACCGTCGCGCGCGGTGCCTCCGGCTCGCCGATCTCGGATGCCACCGCGCTCCAGTCGGGGCGCTGCAGATCCGGCGCGAAGCTGGCCCAGACGCAGAAGCCGAGCGAGTAGGCGAGCAGCGCGGCGGCGAGAGCGGAGCCGAGGCGACCGGCGCCCGGCAGGGTGAGGCCGATCGCCACGGCGACCAGCAGCGGGACCAGGGCCGGCATCACGTTGCGGGCCAGGACGTAGTCCTTGCCGGGTGCGATCAACGCCAGCAGGACCGGGATCCCGATCGCGGCGACCGCGACCGACAGCGGCAGCGCCGCCGTTCGCCGCTCCTCGCGTCGCCCGCGGGCGACGAGCAGGAGCAGGCCGGCGAGCGCCAGGGCGAGCGGCACGATCGCCAGCTCCGGTCGCTCTGGGCGGGCGATGATGTCGCTGGTCTCGCCGCTGACGAAGGTGGCGGCGGTTTCCCAGAGCCGGTGTCCGAGCGTGAAGTTGCTGATCCATTCGGCGTGGGCGAGCGACGCTTGGTGGATCGCCAGCGGCGCCAGCGCCAAGCCGAAGAGGGCGACTATCCCGAGGCCGGGCCCGCTCGCCCGACCGCGCCGCCGCAGCAGCCAGAGCGCCTCGGCGGCGATCGGGAAGACCGCGAAGTAGTGGGTCGCGAGCGCCAGCCCCGAGGCGATCCCCCAGAGGGTGAAGTCGCGACGGCGCCCTCGCTGCAGGGCGCGGATGCAGTAGAGCAGCGAGATCGCGCTGAGCAGCGTCAGGAGCGCGTAGGCCCGCCCCTCCTGCGAGTACCAGAGCAGCATCGGGTTGACCGCGACCAGCGCCGCCGCCAGCAGACCCGCCCGGCGCCCGCGCAGCTCGGTCCCGATCAGGTAGGCGACCGGGATCGTCGCCACCCCGGCCACGGCGGACAGCGAGCGCAGGCCCCACTCGCCGGTTCCCGTCAGCTGCGTCCAGGGCCAGGCCAGCGCGTAGTAGAGCGGCGGCGCCGACTCGCTGAAGCCGACCGCGTCCATCGCGTGTCCGAAGCCGGCGCGGAGAACCCGGCTGGCGGTGACGATCTCGTCGTGGTGATAGCTCTGGACGCCGAGCGTCGCGAAGCGCAGGACGGCCCCGAGAACAGTGAGCCCGGCGACGATCCAGAAGGCCCGCGAGCGGGCGCGGGCAGCGTCACGAACGGACTGGGCGAAGGCGCCGGGTCGTCCCCGGTCGAGGGTTGCCGCCTCCATCGCGCCTAGGAGAGAGCTACGTCGAGTGCTTTCGAGACCTCGTCGACGAAGACGAACTCGAGGTCTCCGAGCTCGTGCTCGGGGATCTCATCGACGTCGCCCTCGTTGCGGCCGGGGACGATCACCCGCTTGATCCCCGCCCGCTGCGCCGCCAGCGACTTCTCCTTGAGGCCGCCGATCGGCAGCACCTGTCCCGTCAGCGTGATCTCACCGGTCATCGCGACATCGTTGCGAACCGGCCGGCCGCTGACCAGGGAGGAGAGGGCGACCGTCATCGCGACCCCGGCCGAGGGGCCGTCCTTGGGCACCGCCCCGGCCGGCACGTGGACGTGGATGTCGTGCTCGGCAAACCAGGCCTCGCCCAGCTTCGGGTCGACCTCGGCCCAGTGGCCGCGGACCCAGGAGAGCGCCGCCTGCGCCGACTCCTTCATCACGTCGCCCAGCTGCCCCGTGATCGTCAGCTTGCCCGCGCCCGGCATCGCCGTCGCCTCGATGAAGAGCACGTCGCCGCCGGTCGGCGTCCAGGCGAGGCCGGTGGCGACACCGGGGTCCTTGGTGCGGCGCCGCTGCTCGGCGAAGACACGGCGGCGGCCGAGCAGCTCGCGCGCTTTCCGGCCGGAGATCCTCGCCTTGCCCTTGGCCTTGCCCTCGGCGACATCGCGGGCGACTTTGCGGCAGATCGTGCCGATCTGGCGTTCCAGGCCGCGGACCCCGGCCTCGCGCGTGTACTCCTCGATCACCGCCGTCAGGGCGGCGTCGGAGAAGGCGATCTGGGACGGCTTCAGGCCGTTGGCCCGGATCTGGCGAGGGACCAGGTAGCGGCGGGCGATGTGGCGCTTCTCCTCGACCGTGTAGCCGGCCAGCTCAATCGTCTCCATGCGGTCGAGCAGCGGCCCCGGGATCGTGTCGAGCACGTTGGCGGTGGCGATGAAGGCGACGTCGGAGAGGTCGAACTCGAGGTCGAGGTAGTGGTCGCGGAAGGAGTCGTTCTGGGCCGGGTCGAGCACCTCCAGCATCGCCGCGGCCGGATCGCCGCGGAAATCGGAGCCCATCTTGTCGATCTCGTCGATCATGAAGACGGGGTTGCGCGAGCCGGCGTCCCGCAGGGCGCGGACGATCGTCCCCGGCAGCGCCCCTATATAGGTGCGGCGATGGCCGCGGATCTCGGCCTCGTCGCGGACGCCGCCGACCGAGATCCGCTCGAACTCCCGCCCCAGGGCTTTCGCGATCGAGCGGCCGAGGCTGGTCTTGCCGACGCCGGGCGGGCCGACGAAGCAGAGGATCGGCCCCGGCGAGTGGGGGTTGAGTTTGCGCACCGCCAGGTACTCGAGCAGGCGGTCCTTGACCTCTTCCAGGTCGTAATGATCGGCGTCGAGGACCTCACGCGCGTGGCCGATCTCGAGGTTGTCCTCGGTCTCGACCGACCACGGCAGCTCCACCAGCCACTCCAGGTAGGTGCGGATGACGCCGTGCTCGGCGGCGGCGGGGGGAAGTTTCTCCAACCGCGTCAGTTCGCGGTCAGCGGCCTTCAGGGCGTGCTCGGGCAGCTCGGCGGCGTCGAGCCGCTCCCGCAGCTCTTCCACTTCGGCCTGCTGCTCGTCGACCTCCCCGAGCTCGTCCTGGATCGCTTTCATCTGCTGGCGCAGGAAGAACTCGCGCTGGCCTTTGTCGATCTCCGACTGCACCTGGGTCTGGATCTGGGTGCCCAGCTGGACCACTTCCAGCTCGCGGGCGAGGATGCGCAGCAGATGGCGCAGCCGCTTGGCGAGCTCCACCTCCTCCAGCAGTTTCTGCTTCTCCTCGGTGCCGATCCGCAGCGAGGCGGCGATCAGGTAGCCGAGCGCCGCCGGGTCCTCGATGTTGGCGACCGCCATCTGCAGCTCCTCCGGCAGGTAGGGGATCTGCTCGACGATCTCGGTGAAGGTGCGCTGGACGTTGCGGGTCAGCGCCTCCAGCTCGGCGCTGGGCTCGCTGACGTCGGGCAGCTCGGCGACCCGGGCGACCATGTAGGGGCGCTCGGCGACGAAGGGACCGAGGCGGACCCGCTGCGTGCCCTGGACGAGGATACGAAGCGAGCCATCGGGCACCTTGACCATGCGGGCGACGACGCCGACCACCCCGACCTCGTAGAGGCTGGCGGGACCGGGTTCCTCGTCCTCGGGGTCGCGGGCGGCGACCATGACCAGCATCCGGTTGGCGCCGAGCACGTCGTTGACCAGCTTGATCGAGCGCTCCTGGCCGACCGCGAGCGGGGTCAGCGTGTCGGGGAAGGTCACCGTGTCGCGCAACGGCAGCACCGGCAGCGCGTCTGGGAGCGGCTGGTCGGCACGAATCGCGTCCTCGGCGTCGAGCGGCGAGTCGACCACTTCGAGCACGGGTGCGCCCTCCATCACTTGCGCCCTATCGGCACCCGGCGAGTGGTCTCGGTGGGGTCTCGCAGCGGCAGCTCGATCCTCAGCACGCCGTCTTCGTAGGTCGCCTTGGCGCCTTCGGCGTCGACCTCCACCTGCAGCTCGACGACGCGGCGGAAGGGGCCCGAGGGGATCTCGACCTGCTGGTAGACCCTCCCCTCGGTCTCCTGCACCGGCCGTTCGCCGACGATCGCCAGCTGCCGGCCGCTGACCTCGATCCCGACCGCGCTCAACTCGACCCCGGCGAGGTCCACCTTCACCACCGCCTGCTGAGGATCCCCGCGGTAGTACACGTCGACGTTGGGGGAGAAGCCGCTGGTCCGCCGCGCGACATAACGGCTGCGCCCCCACGCATCCCCCATCATCTGATCCATCTCCCGCCGCATCCGGGCGAAGTCGGCGAAAAGATCGCGTTGCGGCATGCGCAAAACATAGCCAGCCACGGCTCGTGGGCGCCGCGGGGAGGGGGTCCGAGAACGGACCCAGTTTGGCCCGCCCGCAGGACCCCCTCCCCGCGGCGCTCGCCAACCTGCGGCGCTAAGCGGGGCGAGACGCCCAGCGGGGCGCCCTCATCAGCAGAACCGGCTGACGCGGAGGCACGAGCCCCTCGGGCCGGTTCGGGCGGAAGGTGGCGCAGGGCTCCTGCAGCTCGAGGGCGCAGAGCATGTTCTTGTGGAAGTAGCAGTCCTCGCAGGTGGGGGGCTTTGGCTTGCGCGGCATCCGGCGGCATATTGGCAGCGCCGTGACGCTTCCGTGAGGAGCAATTCCGCAAATCGCTACCTCTTTGACACAGAGTCGACACAGGTTCCCCGCGTCTTGCGGGGGGGCGCGGAGCCGTCGCTACTATTCAAGCCCGATGGAGGCTCACGACCGCACCGAGAAGCTCTCGGCATCGCCCCCGCTCTTCAAGAGCGAGTTCCTGAACTTCTTCTCCCGCGTGCATCCAGCCGTGCCCGCCGTCATCTTCGTGCCGGTCGTCGTCGCGATGGAGTGGCTGGGGGCCGACCGCGGCTACGGCGCCCTGCCGTTGCTGCTGCTCTCCCTCGCAGGGATCGGAATCTGGACCCTGACCGAGTACTGGCTGCACCGCCTGATCTTCCACTGGGAGCCCGACAACGCCTTCGGCCGGCGCATGCACTTCATCATCCACGGCATCCATCACGACCACCCGAACGACAAGCTGCGGTTGGTGATGCCGCCGTCGGTGTCGATCCCACTCGCGAGCCTCTTCCTCCTCGGCTTCGTGGCGATCTTCGGCAGCCCGGCGGCCTTTCCGCTCTTCGGTGGCTTCATCTTCGGCTATCTCGCCTACGACTACACGCACTACTACGTGCACCATTTCGTGCCGAAGTCGAACCTCGGCAAGCAACTGCGCGAGCAGCACATGCGTCACCACTTCCAGGACCACCGCTTTGGCTACGGCGTGTCCTCGCCGCTCTGGGACGTCGTCTTCCGCACCTTGCCGCGGAAACGCAACCGCTAGTCGCTCAGCAACACCAAGGGACGTCCCCTTACTGGCCAGACAGCCAGTTGCAGGACTCATCCTGACTATATAAAGACTCACAGTGAATATCACTGTGAGACACTCTCCACAGCAACCACTTTAAAATGGGAAAGGAAAACGATGCCCAGTACGAAGAACGTACTCGACGAGGCTCGAGACCTGGTTCAGAAGCGTCTCGCGGACCTCGACGAGGAGCGCAAGCGCCTCGAGCGCGCGCTGGCGGAGCTAGGCGGCAAATCGGCGCGTCGCGCGCCCGGTCGTCCCCGTGGAAGCAAATCTGGTTCGACCGCGACCAGCTCCCGCGCTTCGACCGCCACCCCGACTCCGCGCCGCCGCCGTAAACGGCGTGGCGGCACCCGTGCCGACCAAGCGGTTGGACTGATCGAGAAAGCGCCCGGGATCAGTGCTTCGGACGTGGCCAAGCAGATGAAAATCAAGCCGAACTATCTCTACCGCGTGCTCGGCGACCTCGAGAAAGAGGGCCGGGTCAAAAAGCAGGGCCGCCAGTACTTCCCCGGCGGCTGAACCAGCTCCACAGTCACTTCAAAGAGGCCGGCCCCAGGGCCGGCCTCTTTGCGTTCGGCTTCCTAGACCAGGCCGAGCTGGCCGACCGCGTCGCGCTCCTCCCGCAGCTCCGTTGCGCTGGCGTCGATCCGCTGACGCGAGAAGTCGGGAACGTCGAGCCCCTCGACGATCGACCACTCGCCGCCGGCGCAGGCGCAGGGGAGGCCGCAGACGATTCCCTCGCCGATCCCGTAGGAACCGTCCGCCGGCACCGCCATCGAGACCCAGTCGCCCTCCGGCGTGCCCAAGACCCAGTCGTGGACGTGGTCGATCGCCGCGTTGGCCGCGGAGGCGGCGCTGGAGGAGCCGCGAGCATCGATGATCTCGGCGCCGCGCTTGGCGACCCGGGGAATGAACTCGTCGGCGATCCAGGCCTCGTCGTCGACCGCCTTCCAGGCGTTTGCGCCATCGACCCGGGCGTTAACGACGTCGGGGTACTGGCTCGCCGAGTGGTTGCCCCAGGTGGTCATGTGGCTGATCGCCGAGACCGGCTTGCCGAGCTTGCTCGCGAGCTGGGAGATCGCGCGGTTGTGGTCGAGCCGCATCATCGCGGTGAACCGCTCGCGCGGCACGTCGGGCGCATTGGACATCGCGATCAGGCAGTTGGTGTTGGCCGGGTTGCCGACCACCAGCACCTTGACGTCGTCGGCCGCGCCGGCGTTGATCGCTTCGCCCTGGGGCTTGAAGATGCCGCCGTTGGCCTCGAGCAGGTCGGCCCGCTCCATGCCAGGGCCGCGGGGCCGGGCGCCGACCAGGAGGCCGATGTTGCAGCCGTCGAAGGCCTGCTTGGGATCGTCGCTGATCTCGATCCGGCTGAGCAGCGGAAAGGCGCAGTCGTCCAGCTCCATCGCCGTCCCCTCCGCTGCCGTGATGGCGTTGGGGATCTCCAGCAGGCTCAGCTCGACCGGGGTGTCGGGACCGAGCATCTGACCGCTGGCGATCCGGAACAGCAGCGCGTAGCCGATCTGGCCGGCCGCGCCGGTGACGGTGACCTTGACGGGGGTGCTCACGAAATCGTCTCCTTGGAGTTGGGGGTTGGGACCGTTACGCCATTGCTCGCCGAAGGTTCTCGTCGATCGAGGCGAGGAACTCCTGGGTGGTCTGGAATTCCTGGCCTCCGCCGACGAGCAATGCGAGGTCTTTGGTCATCTTGCCGCTCTCGACCGTCTCTATGCAGACACGCTCCAGCGCCTCGGCGAAGGCCGACACCTCGGGAGTGCCGTCCATCCGCCCCCGGGCCGCGAGGCCGCGGGTCCAGGCGAAGATCGACGCGATCGGGTTGGTCGAAGTCGGTTGGCCCTGCTGATGCTGGCGGAAGTGCCGGGTGACGGTGCCGTGCGCCGCCTCGGCCTCGACGGTCTTGCCGTCGGCGCTCATCAGGACGCTGGTCATCAGGCCGAGCGAGCCGAAGCCCTGGGCGACGGTGTCGGACTGCACGTCGCCGTCGTAGTTCTTGCAAGCCCACACATAGCCGCCCTCCCACTTCAGCGCGGCGGCCACCATGTCGTCGATGAGGCGATGTTCATAGGTGATGCCCGCCGCCTCGAAATCGTTTTTGAACTCCTCCTCGTAGACCTCGGCGAATAGGTCCTTGAAACGGCCGTCGTAGCGCTTGAGGATGGTGTTCTTGGTCGAGAGGTACACCGGGTAACCGCGGTCGAGGCCATACCGCATCGAGGCGCGGGCGAAGTCGCGGATCGAGTCGTCGAGGTTGTACATCGCCATCGCGATCCCGCCGCCGGGAAAGTCGTAGACGTCGAGCTCGACCGGCTCGCCGCCGTCCCTGGGGGTGTAGGTGAGGGTCAGCGACCCCTCGCCGGGGACGACCATGTCGGTCGCCCGGTACTGGTCGCCGAAGGCGTGGCGCCCGATCACGATCGGTTTGGTCCAGCCCGGCACCAGGCGCGGCACGTTGGAGATCACGATCGGCTCACGGAAGATGACGCCGCCGAGGATGTTGCGGATCGTCCCGTTCGGCGAGCGGTACATCTGCTTCAGCCCGAACTCCTCGACCCGGGCCTCGTCGGGGGTGATGGTCGCGCACTTGACGCCCACCCCGTGCTGCTTGATCGCGTTGGCCGCGTCGACGGTGATCTGGTCTGCGGTCGCGTCGCGGCTCTCGATGCCGAGGTCGAAGTAGACGAGGTCGACGTCGAGGTAGGGCAGGATCAGCTGCTCCTTGATGAACGACCAGATGATGCGGGTCATCTCATCGCCGTCGAGCTCGACCACCGGGTTCTTGACCTGGATCTTCGACACCGGCGGGCGATGCTATCTACCTAACCGTCTCAGTCGCGTGACCGGCGCGGAAAGCGCCGGAACTGCGACAATCGCCACGAATGGCAACCGCGGAGCGAACGACCGGCGGCAACCACGAGGTGGCAAACCAGCCACCGCCGCTGGTCGACTACAACGTCTTCGAGGCGGACAGGCCGCTGGTCGAGGCCGTTCGCCGCGAGGGCGCGGAGTGGGCTCAGGAGCGAATCGCCGCCGCGGGCGAGATCGCGGGCAGCGAGCGGGCCCAGACCCTGGGCCGGCTGGCGAACGAGAACGGTCCGAAGCTCCGCACCCACGACCGCTACGGCCATCGGGTCGACGAGGTCGAGTTCCATCCCTCCTGGCACGAGCTGCTGGGGATGGCCGTGGAGCAGGAACTGCACTCATCTCCCTGGAAGGACCCGCGGCCCGGCGCCCACGTCGCCCGCGGCGCCGCCTTCATGTGCATGTCCCAGGCCGAGGCCGGGATCGGCTGCCCGATCTCGATGACCTACTCGGTGATCCCCGCGCTGCGCACCCAGCCCGAGCTCGCCGCCGAGTGGGAGCCGCGCTTCCTCTCCGCCGCGTACGACCCCCGCAACCTGCCGGCGCCAGAGAAGGCGGGTGGCCTGGCCGGCATGGGGATGACCGAGAAGCAGGGCGGCACCGACGTCCGCGCCAACACCACCGTGGCCCGTCCCGTCAACGGCGGCGGCCCCGGCGCCGAGTACGAGCTGAGCGGGCACAAGTGGTTCATGTCGGCGCCGATGTGCGACGCCTTCCTCGTCCTCGCCCAGGCCGACGGCGGCATCTCCTGCTTCCTCTTTCCGCGCTGGACGCCCGATGGCGAGCGCAACCGCTTCCGGCTGCAGCGGCTCAAGGACAAGCTCGGCAACCGCTCCAACGCCTCCAGCGAGATCGAGTTCGACGCCGCCTCCGCCTGGCTGGTCGGCGAGGAGGGAGCCGGGGTGCGGACGATCATCGAGATGGTCAACCACACCCGCCTGGACTGCGTGATCGGCGGCGCCACCGGAATGCGGGCGGGCGTCGCCCAGGCGATCCACCACGCCTCCCACCGCTCGGTCTTCGGCCGCGAGCTCAGCGAGCAGCCGCTGATGCGCAACGTCCTCGCCGACCTCTGCGTCGAGTCCGAGGCGGCGACGATCTCGGCGATGCGCCTGGCCCGTGCCTACGACGAGGCGATCGCGGGCGACACCGAGGCCCAGAGCCTGAAGCGAATCGCCAACGCGGTGCTCAAGTACTGGATCTGCAAGCGCGCTCCGATGCATGCCGGCGAGTCGCTGGAGTGCCTCGGGGGCAACGGCTACGTCGAGGAGTCGGGCATGCCCCGGCTCTTCCGCGAGAGCCCCCTCAACTCGATCTGGGAGGGCTCCGGCAACGTCCAGTGCCTCGACGTCCTGCGGGCGATGGTCAAGAGCCCGGCCGCTCTCGACGCCTTCTTCGCCGAGGTGCAGGAGGGAGCGGTCGGCGAGCCCAGGCTGGACGCCTACGCAGCCGCCCTCCGCGACGAGATCCCCGGCGATCTGGAGACGATCGAGACCCGCGCCCGTCGCGTCGTCGAGAAGATGGCCCTCGCCCTCCAAGCCTCCCTGCTCGTCCGCTACGGCGACGAAGCGGCGGCCGACGCCTTCTGTGCCTCCCGCCTCTCCGGCGACTGGGGCCAGGCCTTCGGCACCCTGCCAGCTGGAACGGACTTCGGCCGGATCATCGATCGCCACCACCCGTCTCAGGGCGCCTGACCAAGCAGATCAAGGACGCAGGGAGCGCCGTGTGCTCCGCACACAAGCGACCGAGGACGCGGATATGCGCCGGTCAGGCGCCCTGAGACGCGTCGCGAAGTGCCCGGCCGACCTGCTCGATCGTGATCACGCCCGAGAGGCGACCATCGGCATCGACTGCCATCAGCGCTCCCAGCCTCCGCAGGTTCTGGTTGCTCAGCAGGGTGTCGAGCGGGGTGTCGTCGCGGATGAAGAGACGTTGGTCTGAATCGATCAGGTCGGAAACGTGGGAGCTGGCGCGGGAGGTCTCGGGGACGTCGTCCGCCCGCTCGCGTTCGATCAGGCCGAGGAAGCGGTGGGCCGCGTCGACGACCGGGAACCAGGGCCAGCGGTAGCGGAGGAAGTACTCGTCGAGCGCCCTTTCGACGCTGATGTCGCCGGGGATCGCGACCGGTTCGCGGTCCATCACGTCGGCCACCTGGAGGCTGTCGATCCTGCTGCTGATCGCCGTCTGCATCGCGGCGCCGCGGGCGGAGCCGTTGATCACCATCCCGATCAGGGCGAGCCAGACGCCGGCGAAGATGTCGCCCGTGAAGATCAGGGCCAGGCCGCCGGCGATGATCAGGTAGGCCAGCACCCGGCCCAGGTTGGCGGCGAAGCGGGTGGCCGAGCTGCGGTCGCCGGTTCGCCACCAGGCGATCGCGCGGGCGACGCGGCCGCCGTCCATGGGGAAGGCCGGAAGCAGGTTGAAGATCAGGACCAGGGCGTTGATGGTCGCCAGCCAGGCGACCATCCCGATCAGCCCCGAGGCCCCCGAGCTCGATTCGAGCACCGCCGCGTCACGGAACTCCTCGGCGCCGACGGCGGCGATGCCGCCGAGGGTGAGGACGACGACGATCGCCAGGGTGACCAGCGGGCCGGCGAGCGCCACCTTCAGTTCGGTCCCCGGGCTGTCGGCTTCGCGGTCCATCCGCGCCATGCCGCCGAAGATCCAGAGCTGGATGCTGGAGATGCCGATCCCGTTGCGCGTGGCGGCGACCGCGTGGCCGAGCTCATGCAGCACGATCGAGCCGAAGAAGGCGACCGCACTCAGCAGCGCCAGCAGGAACGGGCTGGTCGCCGAGCCGGACTCGCCCAGCAGCCGTTCGTAGAAATTCGTCATATAGAGGATGACGAAGAAGAGGACGAGGAACCAGGACCAGTCGACCGCGATCCGGATGCCGCGGACGTGAAAGAGGGTGAAGGAGCCGCCACCGAGCATCCAGCAATGGTAAGTGGGTAGGTTCTCGCGCGGATGGCGGCGAACCAAGACTGGCTGCGCGAGCGCCTCGAGGAACTGGAGCGAATCGATCGGCCCTCGGCCTCCGAGGGCGAGCGCCGGGCGGCCGAGTGGCTGGTCGCCCGCTACGCCGAGCTCGGCGCGGAGGCGCGAATCGAGGCGGAGCCGGCCCATGGCACCTACTGGTGGCCGCTCGGGGTCGGCGCCGCGCTGGGGGCGCTGGGCGGCATCGCCGCGCTGCGCGGTCGGCGCCTGCTCGGCGCCGCGCTGGGGGCGATCGGCGCCGCCGGGATCGCCGACGACTTCCCGCCCGGACAGAGGCGCCTGCGCCGCCCCCTGCCCACGCGCACCACCTACAACGTCGTCTGCGAGCTCGGCGACCCGGCGGCCGAGCGCACCGTCGTCGTCATCTCCCATCACGACTCCGCCCACTCCGGCATCGTCTTCCATCCCCAGATCCCGCTGATCGCCGATCGCCTCGGCCTGATCGAGAAGACCGACACCAGCCCGATGCTGATGGCGCCGGTCCTCGGCGGGCCGATCCTCGCCGCGCTCGGCGCGCTCACCGGCAAGCGCCTGCTGGCAAAGCTGGGGATCTTCCTCGGCCTCGGTTCGGCGGCGGCGATGGCCGACATCGGCCTGCGCAAGGTGGTGCCCGGCGCCAACGACAACGGCACCGCCGTCGTCTCCGAGCTCGCCCTGGCGCAGCGCTTCCTCGAGGAGCCGCCGGCCGGCATCAGGGTGATCCTGCTCTCAGTCGGGGCGGAGGAGTCCTTCAGCGAGGGGATGAAAGCGTTCGGGGAGCGCCACTTCCCGAGCCTGCCTAAGGAGAGCACCCTCTTCCTCTGCCTGGAGTCGACCGGATCGCCGCACCTGCTGGTCCTGCGTGGCGAGGGCTTCCTGAAGATGCGCGAGTACTCGCCGCGGGCGGTGGCGTTGGTCGACGGCCTCGCCGAGGAGATGGGCATCCACCTCTTCCCCAATCTGCGCCTGCGCAGCGGCACCGACGGCCTCGAGTCGCTGGCGGCTGGCTACGAGACCGCCGTCATCTGCAGCTGCACCGACCTCAAGCAGCCGGCCAACTACCACTGGTGGCACGACCTGGCCGAGAACGTGAACTTCGACACCGTCGCCGACGGCATCCGCCTGGCCGAGGCCGCCATCCGCCGCCTCGGCCAGCGCTGGTTCTGATCCCCGGCCGATGGGCCGATAAGGGGACATAGGCTCCCCTTATCGGCCCATCGGCCGGTCGAATTCCGACTGCGTGCTCGGATTTTCCCGCTATAGAGTTCGGCGCCGTGCCCTCCCACGACGTTCTCGTAATCGGCGCTGGCCTCGCCGGCCAGCGCGCCGCCCTCGCCGCCGCCGAGGAAGGCGTATCGGTCGGGATCATCAGCAAGGTCCACCCGGTCCGCTCCCACTCCAACGCCGCCCAGGGCGGGATCAACGCCGCGCTCAACCCCGGCGACTCCTGGGAGTCGCACGCCTTCGACACGATCAAGGGCTCCGACTACCTCGGCGACCAGGACGCGATCGAAATCATGACCCGCGAGGCGCCGGAGGAGATCCTCCACCTCGAGCACCTCGGCGTCACCTTCCATCGCAACGAGGAGGGCAGGCTCGGCACCCGCGCCTTCGGCGGCGCCTCCGCCGCCCGCACCTACTACGTCGCCGACATCACCGGCCAGGCGATCATGCACGTGCTCTACGAGCAGCTGATGAAATATTCCGACTCGGTCGCCCGCTACGAGGAGTGGTTCTCGACCGCCCTGGCGATGGACGAGAACGGCGAGTGCTGCGGCGTCGTCACCCGCAACGTCGCCGACGGCTCGATGGAGCTGTTCGAGGCGAAGTCGGTGATCCTCGCCTGCGGCGGCAACGGCCAGGTCTGGAAGCCGACCACCAACGCGCTGATCTGCACCGGCGACGGCATCGCGATGGCCTACCGGGTCGGCGCCAAGCTGATGGACATGGAGATGATCCAGTACCACCCGACGACGCTGGCGGGCAAGGGCTTCCTGATCACCGAGGGCGCCCGCGGGGAGGGCGCCCATCTGCTCAACGCCAACGGCGAGCGCTTCATGGAGAAGTACGCGCCGAACAAGATGGAGCTGGCCTCGCGCGACGTCGTCTCCCGCGCCGAGCAGACCGAGATCAACGAGGGCCGCGGCTTCCCCGACGGCACCGTCGCCCTCGACGTCACCGTGGTCCCGAAGAAGCGCGTGCACGAGGCGCTGCGCGAGATCGTCCTCGTCGGCCGCGACTTCGCCGGCGTCGACATCACCAGGGAACCGATCCACATCAAGCCCGGCAACCACTACACGATGGGCGGGGTGAAGACCGACGTCGACGGCCGCACCGACATCCCCGGCCTCTACTCGGCCGGTGAGACCGCCTGCGTCTCCGTTCACGGCGGCAACCGGCTCGGCGCCAACTCGCTGCTCGACACGCTGATCTTCGGCCGCCGCTCCGGCGCCGACGCCGCCGCCCGCGCCAAGCGAACGGAGGGCTCGCGGCCCTCGCGCAAGGTGCTGGAGGACGAGGAGGCGATGATCGCCGACATCAACTCGCGCGAGCAGGGCTCCGGCCGCCGCGTCTCCGAGATCAAGCTGGAGCTGGGCCAGACCATGGACGCCAAAGTGGCCGTCTTCCGCGACGAGGCCGGGATCAAGGAAGCGATCGAGATCGTCGCCCGCCTCAAGGAGGAGGCCAAGACCGCCTACATCGACGACCACGGCAGCATCTTCAACCAGGACCTGCTTGGGGCGATCGAGCTCGGGTACATGCTCGATAACGCCGAGTGCACCGCCCTCGCCGCCCTGGAGCGCAAGGAGAGCCGGGGCGCCCAGTACCGCACCGACTACCCCGAGCGCAACGACGAGGAGTGGCTCAAACACATCGACCTCGAGCAGACCGACGATGGGCCCGAGATCTCTTACTCCGAGGTGACCATCACCCAGTGGGAACCGGAAGCGAGGACTTACTGATGGCCGATTACAGGATCAAAGTCCGCAGGTTTCAGCCCGAGAGCGGCCAGGGGCCGTACTGGGAGGAGTTCAACGTCGACCTCGAGCCCTCGCTCTCGGTCCTCGACAGCCTGCTGCAGGTGAAGGATCGCGAGGACGGCTCGCTGGCCGTGCGCTGCTCCTGCCGCGCCGCGATCTGCGGCTCCTGCGGGATGAAGATCAACGGCCAGTCCGGGCTCGGCTGCAAGACGCAGATCGGCGAGGCCCAGGAGCTCGCTGACAAGAAAGCAAGTGCGGTCGGCGGCGACAGCAAGGACAACACGATCGTGATCGAGCCGATGGGCAACATGCCCGTCGTCAAGGACCTCATCACCGACATGGAGTCGACCCACTGGACCAAGATCCGCCGCGTCACCCCCTGGCTCCTCCCCCACGGTGAGGCGCCGGAGCGTGAGTACATCGTCGACCCGGAATCGATGCTGGACATCACCCAGTCGATGGCCTGCATCCAGTGCGGCGCCTGCGTCTCCTCCTGCCTCTCGATGGAAGCCGACCCCGACTTCATCGGCCCGGCGGCGCTGGCCAAGGCCTACCGCTTCGTCGGCGACCCACGCGACGCCGAGACCAAGGAGCGCCTGCACGACCTGGCCGAGGACCCGCACGGGATCTACGACTGCACCCACTGCTTCAGCTGCGTCGACGCCTGCCCCAAGGACGTGGCGCCGATGGACCAGATCATGCGCCTGCGCCGCAAGGCCGGCGAGGAGGGGATCGAGGACCCCAACAGCGGCCACGACCACGAGATGGCCTTCGTCAAGATCATCGAGAAGAAGGGCACCCTGGACGAGTCGCTGCTGCTGCAGGAGTCATTCGCACCGGGGGTCAAAGGCAAGTTGAAACCGAGCAAACGGGCGATCAAGGAAATGCTCGGCTCGCTGCCCACCGCCTTCCGCGGCATCAGGACCGGCAAGATGCGCTCGCTGCCGAAGCTGATCCCCGGCGTCCACCACAAGCTGCCCGGCGACGCCCAGGACGAGGTCCAGGCGATCTACAAGCACGCCGAGGAGCACAACGAGGAATTCAACCTGTACATCAAGGGCGAGGAGGACGTCGAACCCGAGCCCGATGAGCCGTCGGAGGTCAACCTGGCGGCGGAGGCGGCCGCGGCCGCGGAAGGTGAGGAGTCATGAGCGACGGGCAGATCAAGGTCGCCTACTGGCCCGGCTGCGTCTCGCGCGGCTTCACCCCCGAGCTGCACGGCTCGATGGCACTGGTCGCCGAGAAGCTCGGGATCGAGCTGGTCACCCTCGACCGCGCCAACTGCTGCGGCGCCGGCGTCATCGCCGAGCACAACCAGGAGCTGGCCGACACGCTCAACGCCCGCACCTTCGCGCTCGCCCAGGAGACCGGGCTCTCGATGATGAACATCTGCTCGACCTGCCAGGGCGCGCAATCAGAGTGTCAACAACGACTGGATGCCGATTCCACGTACCGGGCCCACGTCAACGAGGCGCTCTCGGGCCAGGGCCTGTCCTACGAGAAGGACAAAAACGGCTTCACCAACAAGAACTTCCTCTGGCTGCTTGTCGAGGACTACGGTCTCGACAAGCTCGCCGCGCAGGTCAAGCGGCCGCTCTCCGGCCTCAAGGTCGGTCCCTTCTACGGCTGCTACATCGTCCGTCCCAAGGAGCGCCTCGGCTACGACGAGTTCCCCGATCGCGACATCTACCTCGAGCAGGTGATCGTCGCCCTCGGCGGCGAGGTCGTCGAGTACGACGGCGCCCGCAAATGCTGCGGCTTCCCGGTGATCACGATGAACCGCGAGACCTCGCTGAAACAGGCTGGGACCCACGTCGGCGACGCGATCGACGCCGGCGCCGACTGCCTCGTCACCCCCTGCCCGCTCTGCCACCTCAACCTCGACATGCAGCAGCCGGAGGCGGCCAAGGTCGTCAACCGCGACCTCGGCTTGGCGGTCCTGCACCTGCCCCAGCTGGTCGGCCTCGCGCTCGGCGCCGAGCCGAAGGAACTGGGCATGAGCAAGCACATCGCCTCGACTGGCTGGGTCGAGGAGCGGCTGGCCAGCGTACCGGCCTGAGCGCTGGTTCAGCTAGAACTGCGCGGCTGCCGTCAGCGTGAGCGTGGCGGCCACGAGCCCGCCCAGCATCACAATCAGGGTGTTCTGAAGTCGGTCGAAGCGCCCTTCGAGCTTGTCGAAGCGCGCGTCCATACGCGACTCGAGGTGACCGACCCGCCCGGAGAGGTCGTCGAGCCGATCGTCGGTCCATTTCGCCCTTGCCTCCATAGCCGGTTCAGCGTAGCGGACAAAACATTACGTGTGAGGCGCGGAAGAGTGCCTTCTTCTCGGCCGCGCACCGGACTCAGCGCATAGCCTGCGGGGATCGACCTCGCCGCCCTCCCACTCGCCTCCGCCAGCGACACCGCGGGGGTCCTGACCGACCTCTTCGTCGTCCTCCTCGCCGCCAAGCTCGGCGACGAGGTGTTCAAGCGGATCGGGCAGCCGGCGATCGTCGGCGAGATCCTCGGCGGGGTGCTGGTCGGGCCCTCGGTGCTGGGCTGGGTCGAGGTCAACGAGGTGCTGCAAGTCTTCTCCGAGCTCGGGGTCGTCTTCCTGCTCTTCTGGGTCGGGCTGGAGACGCGGCTCTCGGAGATGCGGGCGGTCGGGCGGATCGCGCTCACTGTCGGCAGCGCCGGCGTCGTCCTCCCGTTCCTCGGCGGGCTCGGGCTCGGGCTGGTGCTGGGTGAGAGCACCGAAACCAGCGTCTTCCTCGGCGCCGCGCTGGCGGCGACCAGCGCCGGCATCACCTCGGCGACCTTTCTTGACCTTGGGATTGCCCGCCGCCCTGCCGCCCGCACTGTGCTCGGGGCGGCCGTGGTCGACGACATCCTCGCCCTGATCCTGCTCTCGGTCGCGGTCGGGATGGCCGCCGACGGCGGCGTCGACGCCGCCAAGATCGCCCTCGCTCTCGCCGTCGCCGTTGCCTTCGTCGCTTTTGTCGCGCTAGGTGGGACGCGGCTGCTGCAGAGCCGGCCCCGACTACTCGACGCTCCCCGCTTCGCCGACTCGCCGCTGCTGCCGGCGGTGATCCTCTGCCTCGGCCTCGCCGCCTTCGCCGCCCAGATCGGCCTGGCGGCGTTGATCGGCGCCTTCCTCGCCGGGATGATCGTCGCCGAGACCAAGGACCAGAGCTCGATCGAGCAGGAAGTCCAGCCTCTCTACGCCTTCTTCCCGCCCTTCTTCTTCGCCTTCATCGGAATCGAGCTCAGCCTCGACTCCCTCCTCAGCGCCCACGCCCTGCTGCTGCTGGCGGCGATCGTGGCGCTGGCGGTGGTGACCAAGCTGATCCCGGGCTACCTCGGAGCACGCGGACTGGGACGGAACGAAGCCTCGATCGTCGGCGTCGGCATGGTCCCGCGCGGCGAGGTGGGGATCGTCGTCGCCTCGATCGGCGCGGCGGAGGGGGTCATCGACGCCGAGCTGTTCGCGGTCGTGGTCGGGATGTCGATCCTGACCACGCTGATGGCCCCCTTCGTGCTGCGGAGGCTGGCTAAATCGTCAGCGCTCGAGCAGGCCGCGCTCGACTAGGAGCTCGGCGATCTGCACGGTGTTCGTGGCGGCACCCTTGCGGAGGTTGTCGCTGACGACCCAGAGGTCGAGCGCCATCTCGTTGCCGGGGTCGCGGCGAATCCTGCCGACGAAGACGTCGTCCTTGCCGGCGGCGTCGATGGCCATCGGGTAGAGCTCGGCGCCGGGGTCGTCGACGACGGTCACGCCAGGGGCGGCGGCCAGCAGCTCCCGGGCCCGCTCGGGGCTCAGCTCACGCTTGGTCTCGACGTTGACCGCCTCCGAGTGACCGGTCACCACCGGCACCCGGACGCAGGTGGCGCTGACCCGGATCTCCTCGTCGCCGAGGATCTTGCGGGTCTCGTTGATCAGCTTGCGCTCCTCGTCGGTGTGGTCGTCGCCGTCGGGGAAGCTGCCGGCCTGGGCGAGCACGTTGAAGGCGATCGGGTGGGGATAGATGCCCGCCGCCGGCTCCTCCCCCTCCAGCGTCGCCCGCGACTGCTCCCGCAGCTCGTCGATCGCCGCCTTGCCCGTGCCGGAGACGGCCTGGTAGGTGGAGATCACCAGACGCTCGATCCCGGCCTCGTCGTAGAGCGGCTTCAGCGCCACCACCATCTGCATGGTCGAGCAGTTGGGGTTGGCGACGATGCCGCCGTGGCCCTCGAGCGCCCCGGGATTGACCTCGGCGACGACCAGCGGCACGTCGTCGTGCATGCGCCAGTAACTGGTGTTGTCGACCACGGTGGCGCCGGCGGCGACCAGCCGCGGGGTCCACTCAGCGCTGATCGCGCCGCCGGCCGAGGAGAGGACGACGTCGAGGCCCTGGATCGAGTCCTCGCTCAGCTCGCGGCAGGCGATCGCCGAGCCGTTCCACTCCAGCTCCCGGCCGGCGGAGCGCTCGGAAGCGAAGGGGACAACCTCGGCGGCGGGAAAATCGCGCTCAGCCAGCAGCTCGAGGATCGTCGTCCCGACCAAACCGGTCGCGCCCACGACTCCGACTCTGTATCCGTCAGCGGCCATCGCCCGAGTATGACGCGGGCTCAGCCGGCGACCGTCGGCCGGTGCTCGGGCCCGGTCGGGTCCTCCGGCCGGACCGCGTCGTCGCCCAGCTCGAAGGTCGCGTGCAGGGCCTTCACCGCGTCGGCGACCCGGTCGGCGGGGATGACGCAGGAGATCTTGATCGGCGAGGTCGAGATCATCTCGATGTTGATCCGTTCCGCGCCCAGCACCTCGAAGACCTTGGCGGCGACGCCCGGATGCGAGCGCATGCCGGCGCCGACGATCGAGACCTTGCCGATCTGCTCGTCGGTGCGGACCTTGAGCGAGACGTCGCCGAGGGCGGCGATCGTGTCGGTCGCGGTGGCCAGGTCCGAGCGGTCGACGGTGAAGGAGAGGTCGGCGAGCTGGTCGCCGCCGACCGGCTCGTTCTGGATGATCACGTCGACGTTGACGTTGGCCTCGGCCAGGGCGGTGAAGATGCGGCCGGCGACGCCGGGCTCGTCACGGACGCCGGTCAGCGTCACGCGGGCCTCCGCGTTGGAGTGGGTCACGGCGGTTACGAAAGGTTGCTCCACGGTCTCCTCCTCGGCAACGACGAGGGTACCGGGACCGTCCTCGAAGCTGCTGCGGCAGTGGATGCGGACGCCGTGGTTGCGGGCGTACTCGACCGAGCGCAGCTGCAGGACCCCGGCCCCCGAGGCCGACATCTCGAGCATCTCCTCGAAGGAGACCCGCGCCAGCTTGCAGGCCCCCGGAACCAGGCGCGGGTCGGCGCTGAAGACGCCGGAGACGTCGGTGTAGATCTCACAGACGCTGGCCGAAAGGGCGGCCGCGAGCGCGACCGCGGTGGTGTCGGAGCCGCCGCGGCCCAGCGTGGTGACGTCGCGGCTGTCGGTGGAGACACCCTGGAAGCCGGCGACGAGGGCGATCCGGTCCTCCTCCAGAGCCCGCCTTATGCGTTCGGCGCGGACGTCGACGATCCGCGCCTTCGTGTGGAAGGAGTCGGTGACGATCCCCGCCTGGGAGCCGGTCAGCGAGATCGCCTCGTGGCCCATGTCGTGGATCGCCATCGCGCAGAGCGCGCAGGAGATCCGCTCCCCCGTGGAGAGCAGCATGTCCATCTCGCGGGCCACCGGTCGCGGTGAGATCTCCTGGGCCTGGCTGACCAGTTCGTCGGTGGTCTTGCCCCGCGCGGAGAGGACGGCCACGACCTGGCTGCCCGCCTCGCGGGCGGCGACGATCCGGCCGGCGGCGCGCTTGATCTGCTCGGCGTCGGCGACGGAGGTGCCGCCGAACTTCATCACGACGATGTCTGAATCCGCCCCGCTCATCGGTATCTGAGGATAGTCACCGCCTAGGGCGCGGGCCGCCCACCGGGCGGGTGGATCAGGAGCCGCCGAGGTTGCCGAGCATCGCCTGTTCGGCCATGCGGACCAGACCGAGGCCGCTGTGAGGGCGCATGTCGCTGCTGCGCACGCGGACATGGGAGCCGTGCGGGCCGACCACCTCAACGATCGTGCAGACGTCGCCGATCTCGCAATCGTCGCCGTAGTCGCCTTCGATCGCCTCCATCTGCTCCGCCACTACGCGGCCGATCTTGCTCTGGTCAAGCGGCATCTGGGGTCCTTTCGAGGGAATGAAATGAAGCTGCTGAGTGGCTCGACCTTATGTGATGCGGATCACACCTAAGGATATATCGGTTGGATATATATTCAGACAGATGGACCAGCTCAGCCCCACGGCCTACGTGATCCTCGGGATGATCCGCAACGAGGCGCGGTCGGGCTATGAGATCAAGGCCCTGGTCGACAGCACGACTCGCTTCTTCTGGGCGGCCAGCTATGGCCAGATCTACCCCGAGCTGAAGCGACTCGCCGAAGCCGGCCTGATCGAGGGGGTCGACGCCCCCACCGGCGGCCGCAGGCGGACCGTCTACGGGATCACAGCTGACGGCGAGGAGGAGCTGAAGGCCTGGCTGCGGCAGCCGCCCGAGACCTTCGAGATGCGGGAGGAAGGGCTGCTGAAGCTGTTCTTCGCCGACGCCCTGCCGCGCCAGGAGGCGGTCGAGATCCTGCGCGCGATGCGCGCCCACCGTCTCTCGGTCTCGGCCCAACTTCACGCCATGGAGCCGATGGCGCAGGAAAAGGAGGACCCCTTCCCGCTGATCGTCCTGCGCAGCGGCATCGAGTTCACCGAGTGGTTTGCCGACTGGTGCGAGCGGGTCGAGGCGCAGCTCCTCGACTCGGCGCCCGAGAAAAGGAGCAGCTGATGTTCGACGTCCTCGCCCGCTTTGCCGACGGCAACGCCCGCCGGATCGGCATCTTCGCGATTCTCTTCTTCCTCCTCGCCGGCGCCGTCGGCGGTTCGGTCGCGAGCCGGCTCGACCCCTACGGCGCCGACGATCCGGCGACCGAGACGGTGCAGGCGAAGGAGCAGCTGCAGGCAGCGGGGCTGCGGGTGCCGGCGGTGATCGCCGTGGTCGAAGACGCGCCGGTCGCCGAGCCCTCGACCCGGGCCCGGGTCGAGTCGCTCGAGCGCGGCGTGCGCCGGCGCGCCGACGTTGCTTCGGTCCGCGGCTACTACGAGACCCGCTCCCCCGCCTTCGTCTCCCGCGACGGCGACTCCACCTACTTCGCCATCTCCCTGAGGCCGACCAACGACAAGGAGCTGCAGGAGGCCGGCGCCGAAATCGCCGACCAGCTCTCGGCCCATCCGGGCGTCGTCGTCGGCGGCTTCGCGGTCGCCCAGGAGCAGGTCAACAAGCAGGTCGAGAACGACCTGAAAATGGCGGAGATGCTGGCCTTCCCGCTGCTCTTCCTGCTCTCGCTGCTGTTCTTCCGCAGTCTCGTCGCCTCGGTGCTGCCGTTGATGATCGGTGGCCTGGCGATCGTCGGCACCTTCCTGATCCTGCGCCTTGCCAGCGAATTCGGCTCGATCTCGATCTTCGCCCTCAACCTGACCACGGCGCTGGGGCTGGGGCTGGCGATCGACTACAGCCTCTTCATCGTCTCGCGCTATCGCGAGGAGATCGCCAAGGACGGGCCCGGCCTGGCGGCGATGCGGCGCGTGCTCGCCACCTCGGGACGGACCGTCTTCTTCTCCTCGCTGACGGTCGCCGCCGCCCTCGCCTCGCTGCTGGTCTTCCCCCAGCGCTTCCTCTACTCGATGGGCCTCGGCGGGGCGCTGGTGGCGCTGTTCGCGGCGCTGATCTCGCTGACCGTGCTGCCGGCGGTGCTGACCCTGCTCGGCTCCCGCGTCAACGCCGGCGCGCCGAAGTTCCTGCGGCGCCGGGCCGAAGCCGAGGCGAGGCCCGACGAGAACGGCTTCTGGTACCGCCTCTCGCGCTTCGTGATGCGGCGCCCGCTGCCGGTGGCGACGCTCAGCGCCCTGCTGCTGATCGTCATGGGCCTGCCCTTTTTCGGGATCAAGTTCAACACCGTCGACCCCACCGTGCTGCCGGAGTCGGCCAGCGCGCGCCAGGCCTACGACACCGTCAGCGAACGCTTCCCGCCCTACCGCGAGACCCCGATCTGGGTTGCCGTCGACGGTGGTGGGCCGAGGGCGGTCGCCAGTTTCACGGCCCAGGTGAAGGGGGTGCCCGGCGTTGCCGCGGTCCTCCCCCCGCAGCGCCTGCGCGGCGACGTCACGGCCCTGCAGGTGATCTCCGCCAACCCCTTCGTCTCAGACACCAGTCAGGACACCGTCAAGGCGATCCGGGAGATCGCGCCGCCGCCGAACACGACGGTCCTGGTCGGCGGCGCCAGCGCCGACTTCATCGACTTCCAGGACAGCCTCGCCGAGCACCTGCCGATCGCCCTGGCGATCGTGATCGTCGCCACCCTGGTCATCCTCTTCCTGATGACCGGCTCGGTGATCCTGCCGATCAAGTCGCTGATCATGAACTTCCTCAACCTCAGCGCCGTCTTCGGCCTGCTGGTGCTGATCTTCCAGGACGGCCGGCTGGAGGGATTCCTCGACTACTCGAGCCCCGGGGCGATCGAGCAGACGATGCCGATCCTGCTCTTCGCGGTCGCCTTCGGCCTCTCCACCGACTACGCGGTCTTCCTGCTCTCGCGGATCAAGGAGGCCCGCGACGACGGCGCCTCGGACTCCGAGTGCGTGGCGATCGGGCTGGAGCGGACGGGACGCATCGTCACCGCCGCGGCGCTGCTGTTCGCGGTCGCGATGGGCGCCTTCGCCACCTCGCAGATCATCTTCATCAAGGAGAACGGGGTCGGCACGGCGCTGGCGGTGCTGATCGACGCCAGTATCGTCCGCGCCCTCTTGGTCCCCTCGCTGATGGAGCTGCTCGGGAAGTGGAACTGGTGGGCGCCCGCGCCGCTGCGCCGGCTGCACGAGCGCTTCGGGATCAGCGAGCACGGGGCGGCAAGCCGGATCGAGCCGGAGGGCACGTGAGCGAGGCGGCGGACACCGTCGCCCTGCCCGGGTTCGAGGCCGACACCGCCGTCGAGGATCTCGGCGGCGGTCGCTTCGGGGCCGAGATGAGCGAACGCTGGTGGGTCGGCAAAGGGCCCAACGGCGGCTACGTCGCGGCGGTGATCCTGCGGGCGATCCAGGCGCGCGCCGGCGCCGCGCGGCCTCCCCGCTCGCTGACCGTCCACTACCAGCGGGCGCCGCTCGTGGGAGCGGTCGAGATCGGTGTCGAGGTCGTGCGCGAGGGCGGCCGGGTGACCTTCCTCTCGGCGCGGATGACCCAGGAGGGGAAGGTGCAGGCGACCGCGCAGGCGGTGCTCTCCGGGAACTGGAGCGACGATGACGGCTACTCGGAGCTGACGATGCCCGACGCCGGTGAGCCCGGCGAGCTGCACGCGATCGACCCCGAGAAGCGCTCCAGCCGGCCGAACATGCTGCAGAACTACCTCGTCCGCCCCGCCCTCGGCGAGCAGGCCTTCTCCGGCGGCGCCCCCCACACGGGCGCCTGGATCCGCAGCCGCGAGCCCCGCCTGCTCGACGCACCCCTGGCCGCGGCCTTCCTCGACACCTGGTTCCCAGCCTCGTTCGTTCGCCTCGAGCGTCCGTACGGGGCGCCGACCATCGACTACACCGTCCACTTCCGCTCGCCGCTGCCGCCGGCGGGCGCAACCCCCGAGGATCCCTACCTCGTCTCCTTCAGGTCGAACATCGCCCGCCACGGGTTCTTCGAGGAAGACGGCGAGCTCTGGTCGGCCGACGGCACCCTGCTGGCGCAGTCGCGGCAGCTGGCGCTGCTGCTCGACGTTTCGTAGTTGTAGACGGTGCTGTCAAAGGGGGCGAGGGCGAGTTCGCCGGCATAGCCGAGCGGTTCCAGTTCGAACAGCTGCTCGATGCTGAGCAGCAGCGAGAAGTGGTTGTAGTAACCGGTTTCGTTGACGGTGCCCGGCGTTACGAACGGCGAGATCAGCAGCAGGCCGACGCGGCCGCCGCCGCCACTGGGTTTGACCGGCCCGGCGGCGGCCGCGGGTTCGGGTTCGGGTTCCGGCGGCAGGTTGGAATAGGCCGGCGCGATGCAGCAACCGCTGGGATCGGCATGCGGGCCGCTCTGTGGCGCCTGGCTCGACGTGATCGCGATCAATCCCCCTTCCTTGTAGGCGGGGGACGCTTCTATCGCCGGCACCAGCAGCTGCAGGAAAGCTTCGGCCGCCACGGGCCCAGCCGGCCGCCCCGCTTCGCAGGGGAGTTCGCCGCCGGCGTGGCAGGCGCTGGGCACGATGTAGGAGAGCGCCGGCGTCCTCTTCGCGGTTTTCAGGTCCGCCACCAGCCGATCGAAGCCGACGTCGTTCTCGGCGCATTCCCCGCCGTCGAGCAGTGAGTGGAAATAGACGAACGGGTTGCGCCAGGTCACGTAGGCGTCGCCGGGCAGCGGGACCGGGCTGGTGTCGGGACCGCCCGGCAGCGGGTGGCGGCAGCTGGTCGCCTGGCCGGCGGCGGCGCCGTTGCCGATGTCCTCCACGTAGGCCCTCCAGCTCAGCTTCTTTTCGACCAGCTGACCGGGCAGCGTCGGCGTCGTCGCGGGATAAACGCAGCCAGCCCCTTCCACCTGGCCTTCGGGCGAAACCGTGCCGGGCAGGACGTCGGTGTAGTTGGGGCAGTTGACCGCGGTTTCGGGGGTCGGCCCCTGGCCGCTGAGCAGGGCGATCTGGTTGGCCAGATCGCCCTTGGCGACCGCGTAGTAGTTGGAGAGCAGCTCGCCTTTTTCAGTCAGCGTCCTCGCCAGGTAGGGGGCCGGGGAGCTCGCCCCGAACGTTTCCTCGTAGCCGTTCTCCCCCAGCACGATCAGGAACACGTGCTTGACCGGCGGCAGCGTTTCGGCTTCGGGGATTTCGGGCGGAAGGGTCGGTTCGGCGAGCGGCTCGGGGGCCGGTTCTTCAGGCGGAAGCGGTTCTGCCGGCAGGCTCGAGGTGGTGGCCACCGGCAGGGGCGCCGATTCCGCGCCGCTGGGCGCGGCCGCCACCCGCGCCGGTTCCGCTTCGGCGGCGGGCGGCGAGGGCGCGACTTCGAGCAGGATCGAGCTGAGGCCGGCGCTCTGGGCGATCTGGCTCGTCGCCGAGCCGAGCATGACCCCGAGCGCGAGCATCCCCAGCACCGCCGCGGCCGCGGCCCGGGGCGATGGCATGAAGCCGGGGCTTGTCGCCGGCGGCGGCGTGCCTGCATCGCCCGCCTCTGAGCTCTCCTCGCCACCGTCGCCCCGCCGCAGCGCGGCGAGGCGCGACGCGATCGCCGGCGGCAGCGAGCGCCGGCGGGTACCGCACTCGAGGCAGTAGCGCTGATCGCCGGCGAATGCGGCGCCGCAACTGGCGCAGCTGCCCGGCGGGCCACCGCGGCGGATCTGCTCGTCGTCGGGGGTGGCCACGCTCGCGACCAGTCTCGCCCGCGAGCAGCGCCAGGTTGTGAACATCCTGAGTCCCAGCGGCGATGGGGCGCTTCACAACTCTTAAACACCAGCGCCGGGGGTTGATTCGAAGATGCCTCGGTGACTGCTGGCCCTCAGCCATCGGCGACGTCGGCGCCCACTCCCTCTGCGCCGGCACCTTCTCCCCCGACGCTGGTGTCCAGCTCCGGTGATCGCTGCGCCGGTTGTGGCGCACACCTGGCAGTCGACCAGCGCTACTGCTTGCAGTGCGGTCGGCGACGCGGCGATCCCCGACTGCCGTTCATGGACGCGGTCGTCTTCATGGACGCGGTCAAGCACCCAGTCGCCCGCGCGACGCCGCTCCCGGCCCCTCGGGAGCGGCGTCCGCGGGTCTCCCCCAACGCCTCGCTTATCGCCGGGGTCGCGACCCTGGTGCTGGCGATCGGGGTCGGGGTGATGATCGGGCGCTCCGGGGACAGCGGCAGCTCCAGCGCCGCCGCCCCGGCGCCGCAGATCATCAAGGTCGGAGGCGGCGCGGAAACCGCGACCGCTGCGACCACCGGCGGCAAGGCGGCGGCGAGCAAGGCCACCAAGGCGGGCAAGGGAAAGTCGCCGGAGAAGGCCGTCGACAGCAGCGGCACCTCCGAAGCGGCCGCGGAAGTCCTCAAGCCGGCCGGCGACGTCAAGCTCCCGCCGCCCACCGTGCAGCCGGGAGGCGAGTGCGAAAGCGGAGCCGCCGGCTGCAAGGGCGGCGAATTCACCGGCGAATTCTTCGGCGAATGAAGCTGCGAGTGCCGCGCCGCAAGGCGGCCGCATCCCCAAGCGCGACGTCGCCGTCGCCGGCTTCCGGCGAGGCGCCGACCGAGGCCCTGAACAAGGCCTACGGCCAGGAGTTCGTCGTCGACCTCGAGCGCCGGCGCGACCAGCTGGTTGCCCGCGTCGCGGAGCTGCAGTGGGACCTCGGCGGCCTCGTCTACGAGATGGCGATCCGCAACCAGATCAGCGTCGAGGTGCTGGTCAAACGGGCGGTCGAGCTGCAGGACGCCGATGCCGAACTCGGCGAGGTGGAAAGGATCGTCCGCATGGAGGAGACCGGCACGGCGGGGTCCTGCGGGTCCTGCGGAGCCCCGCACAGCAGCGGCGCCCCCTTCTGCTGGCAGTGCGGCAAGTCGCTGCTGCCGCAGGTCTCCGGCGACGCGATCCTGCGCGGCAGCTAGCCGAAGCGCCCGGTGACGTAGTCGCGGGTGCGGGGGTCGCGCGGCTGGGAGAAGATCGTCTCGGTGTCGTCGAACTCGATCAGCGTCCCGACCGGCTTCAGGTCGCCCGAGTCGAGGCTGAAGAAGGCGGTGCGATCGGCCACCCGCGCCGCCTGCTGCATGTTGTGGGTGACGATGACGATCGTGAAACGGCCTTTGAGGCTGTGCATCAGGTCCTCGATCGCGCCGGTCGCGATCGGGTCGAGCGCCGAGGCCGGCTCGTCGAGCAGCAGCACGTCGGGCTCGATCGCGATCGCCCGGGCGATGCAGAGGCGCTGCTGCTGTCCGCCGGAGAGGCCGAGGGCGCTGTCCTTGAGCCGGTCCTTGACCTCGTCCCAGAGCGCCGCCCCGCGCAGCGCCTTCTCGACCCGCTCGTCGAGACCGGCCTTCAGGCCCAGGTTCCGCGGCGCCCAGGCGACGTTGTCGTAGATCGACTTGGGGAAGGGGTTCGGTTTCTGGAAGACCATGCCGATCCGGCGCCGTACCTCGACCCGGTCGACGTTGCCGCCGTAGAGGTCGTGGCCGTGGTAGCGGATCTGCCCGTCGATGCGGAAGCTCGGGACCGAGTCGTTCATGCGGTTGAGGCTGCGCAGGAAGGTCGTCTTGCCGCACCCCGAGGGTCCGATCAAGGCGGTGATCTGACCGCGGCGGATGCGCAGCGAGACGTCCCTCAGGGCCTGCTTGCTGCCGTAGGAGACGGAGACGCGGTCGGCCTCGAAGACCACTTCCGTCGCCACCGCTCGATGGCCGTTGGAGCCGGCTGCCGCCTCTCCATCCGGCAGCGGTCCGCTGTGGATCCGCACTCGCGCCGGGGGCACGGCCGGGCTCGAGCCGAGGCCGCTCATGAGCTCATCCTTCGGCGACTGCGGACAAGCAGGGCCCGGGCGCCCACGCTGGCGAAGAGGATGAAGGAGACAAGCACGAACGAGAGGCCCCAGGCTTCCGCGAACCCTTCGGGGTTCGCTTCTTCGGACAGCTGGAAGACCCGCACCGGCACGTTCGGCAGCGCTTCCAGCGGGTTCAGCGAGTAGCGGCTTGGGTCGAAGACGGAGGTTGCGAAGATCAGCGGCGCGGTCTCCCCCGCGGCCCGGGCGACGGAGAGCACGGTCGCGGTGACTATCCCGCCGAGGGCGCTCGGCAGGACGATCCCGACCACGGCCCGCCAGCGGCTCACCCCCAGGGCGTCGGCCGCTTCGCGCAGGCTGCCGGGGACGAGCAGGAGAACCTCCTGAGTGCCGCGCGCGATCAGCGGCATCATGATGATCGCCAGCGCCACCGAGGCCGCGATCCCCGACTGCTGACGCTGGTTGACGAGCAGGCCGAAGATGAAGAGGCCGATGATGATCGAGGGCAGGCCGTTCATTAGGTCCAGCGTCAGCCGGATCGCGTGAGCGCTGCGGGGGCCGGCGAACTCGGTCAGGAAGAGGGCGATCAGGACTCCGATCGGCATCGCGATCGCGGTCCCGATCGCGACGATCACCGCGGTGCCGACCAGCTCCGGGCCGATCCCCGATGGCGCTGCCTGGACCAGGAAGTCGAGGCTGAGCGCGCTGGCTCCACGCGATACGACCGTGTAGATGACGATGCCCAGCACCGTCACGGCGAGCACGGCCGCGCCCGTCGCGCCGTACTCGGCCAGCCGGCTGAAGAGGTGCCGCCGGCGCAGGTTGCCACTCGCCGTCAGCGGCGCGGTGGGGTCGAAACCGGCGTCGCCGCTCACCGCGGCGTCGCCTCCCGGTAGCCGAACCGGCGGCCGATCCACTGGGCAACCAGGTTCGAGGCGAGGCCGATCGCCAGCAGGATCACGCCGAGGTAGAAGAGCGAGGCTTTGTGCATCTCGGTCAGCGCGCCGGGGAACTGGTTGGCGATCCGGGCCGCGAGCGTGTCGCCCGTCTTGAACAGCGATGCCTGGATTTCCGAGCCGGCGCCGATCACCTGCGCCACCGCGATCGCCTCGCCGAGGGCGCGGCCGAGACCGAGCAGCGAAGCCGCGGCGACGCCGGAGGCGGTGGACGGCAGAACCACGCCGCGCACGACCTCCCAACGGGTCGCGCCGAGGGCGCTGGCGCCGTCCTGGATGTCGCTCGGCACCGCGAGGAAGAGATCGCGGGAGATCGAGGCGATGATCGGCACCACCATGATCGTCAGGATCAGGCTCGCGGTGAAGACGCTGGAGCCGGTGGTTTCCGGGGCGCCGAAGATCGGCAGGAAGCCGAGCGTGTCGTGGAGCCAGGGCTCGAGGTGCTCGTGGGCGAAGGGGGCCAGCACGAGGACGCCCCAGAAGCCGAGGATGACGCTCGGGATCGCCGCCAGCATCTCGACCAGCGGAGCGACCACGCCCCGCACCCCGCTCGGCGCCAGCAGGCTCAGGTAGAGGCCGATCGAGATCGCGATCGGGGCGCCGAGCAGGAGCGCGAAAAGCGAGCTGACGAGGGTCCCGAAGATCAGCGACCCGGCGCCGAATTCGCCGAAGTTCGGCTGCCAGGTCGTATCGGTGAGGAATCCCAGCCCGTACTTCGAGATCGCCGGGCTCGCTCCGTGCACCACCTGGTAGCCGATCAGGACGATCACGGCGACCGCGAGCAGGGCGGCGGCGAAGCAGACGCCGCGGAGCAGCCCGTCGCCGACCCGGTCGGCCTGCTTGCGGCGCGAGGCCCGCGCGCGGCTGGTGCCGGCGCCTCTGACGGCTGCCGGGGTGGCGGTGCTGCTCATCGGCCGCAGCGTAGATGAACCAACACCCTTACTTGTTACGAACTTTCACACTTACTGTTACATCTTTGTAACCCTCGCTCTTCACGAGATTGACACAAATCGGCAATCCACTGACGCGAACCTAGCGCCGTCAAAACAAACTGAAAGGATTCCCTTGATTCGCAACAGGTTGCTAGGTCTCTTAATCGCGATCGCCGGGACGGTTGGAGGTATGGCAACCGTCGGCACCGCCGGCGCATCCGCCGCCGGGCTCACCGGCGCCGGCTCCACTCTGGTTGCCCCACTGATGGCCAACTGGATCAACGGCTTCGAAATCAAAGAAGGCATCCCGGTCAAATACGGCGCCGTCGGCTCCGGCGCGGGCATCGCCCAGATCACCGCCCGCACCGTCGACTTCGGCGCCTCCGACGCGCCGCTGACGCCGCAGCAGGCAGCTGCCTGCAACGGCTGCGTGCAGGTCCCCTGGGCGCTGTCGGCCACCGGGCTCGGCTTCAACGTCCCCGGCGTGAAGAAACTCAACCTCACCGGCAAGGCGCTGGCGGGAATCTACTTCGGGAAGATCACCAACTGGAACGACCCGAAGATCAAGCAGATCAACCCGAGCGCGAAACTGCCGAACCTGCCGATCACCCCGGTGTTCCGCAGCGACGGCTCGGGTGACACCTACACGTTCACCAACTACCTCTCCAAAATCAGCCCCGCCTGGCGCAGCGAAGTCGGCTACGCGACCACGGTCGGCTGGAAAACCGGCGTCGGCGCCAAAGGCAACTCGGGCATAACCGCCACCGTCGTGAAAACGCCGGGTGCGATCGGCTACATCTCAGCCTCCTACCTAATCGCCGCCGGCCTGGGCGCCGTGGCCGTCCAGAACAACGCGGGCAACTACGAGTTGCCGAACCTGAAAAACATCGAAAGCGCCGCCTCGGTGGTCAAGAGCGTTCCACCGAGCAACGAGATCAACATCACCAACCCGCCGAAGAAGGCGACCACCGCATACCCGATCTCGACGTTCACCTACGCCGTCGTCCCCCACAACGCCCCGCAGAAGGGGTTCCTGCAGCAGTTCCTCTCCTACGCCATCACCAAGGGCCAGGCCTACGGAGCGGCGCTCGATTTCGCGCCCCTGCCGAAAGTCGTGCTCAGCGCCGCGAAAAGCTCGATCGCCGGGCTCTAGCGATGCCAGCGTGCCGCTCAGGCGAAAGCCTGGGCGGCACGGCGGCGCAGGTCGGCATTGAGCATGCCGGTCACCTGACTGGGGCTCTCGCCGGCCGAGGGCACCGCGGCGCCGATCAGGCCGGCTGCGCGGAAGCCGAAGAGCGGGGCGACGAAGCCGAGCTCGCGGATCTTGCGGACCAGCCTGACCGCACCCTGGGTGTCGGCACCGGGTCCGCAGACGACGATCGCGGTCGGGTCGAGGGCGCCGAGGGCGCGCTCGAGGCGCTCGTCGCCGAGACCGTTGGAGAGCACGAGGACACGGAAGCCGGCGCGGCGCAGGGATAGGTCGAGGGCTTGGGTGTGCACCGCCTCGGCGTCCTGCCCGTTGCTCGAGTCGAGCAAGAGGATGCCCGCCGGGCGCGAAGCGGCCGGGGCCAGCCGGCGGGCGCCGTGCAGCCAGCCGGTCGCCCAGCGCGAGGCGAACTCCAGCTCGGCCTCGCGGTCGGGGTCGGCGGCGAGCTCGTCGATCGCAGGCAGCAGCAGCTCCTCGACCGTGCGCTCCAGTGGCCGCAGCGCCAGGCTCTCCTCGATCGCGCGGTCGGCCGCCGCCTCGTCGAAGCTCTCCAGGGCGGCGAGGATTTCGCCGCCGCTGGCCGGGGCCGCCTGGCGCTGGCGCGCCAGCTCGATCGCCGAGGAGATGTTGCCGGTCTGCGCCAACGCGTCGCGCAGCGTCTGCAGCTCGATCAGCTCGTAGTTGCGGTGGTTGCCGACGGTTCGCTTGGGCGTCGGGTAGCCATAGCGACGCTCCCAGCTGCGGAGCGTGTTGGGGCTGACGCCGAGCACTTCGGCAGCTGCGTTGGTTCGGATTCCTGGCATCTGAAGAAAGGGTGGTGTGCGCGATCCATTCGACGCGCGTACGCCAGTCTCCCACCGCGGATGCGGGTTTACATCAGTTATGGACAGATTTCCGGAATCTGTCAGGGATCTTGCAGAGCACCGAGGCCCACGGGCTGCCCAACGGCGCGGGCCCGCCACATCGCCGCGTCGGCCTTCTGCAGCAGCAGGTCGACGTCGGCGCCGTGGTCGGGACAGGAGACGACCCCGGCCGAGACCGCGATCCGCAGGCCCCCCGCCCGCTCCAGCTCCTCGAGCTGCCCCAGCAGCCGCTCCGCCATCTGCACCGCTTCGACCGTGCGCAGGTTGGGCGCCAGAACGCAGATCGCGTCCTCCTCGAGCCGGAAGGCTTCATCGACGAGGCGGATGCTGTCGCGCAGCGCGGCGCCGACGACCGCCAGCACCGTCTCCTGGCCGCCACCGGCGTCGCCGTCGCGAGTCCCGGGGCCCGAAGCGTCGAAAACGGCGAGGGCAAAGGGGTGGCCATAGCGGCGGTTGGTCTCGGCCATCTGGTCGAGCCGGCGGCGCATGTGCCCGGGCTGGAAGAGGCTGGCCAGCTCATGGTGCTCGTCCGCCGCGGGGCCCGTCGGCGCCGGCTGCCCCTGCGCCGCCTGCTCGTAGGCGGCGTCGACCGCGGTCGCGGTGACGGAGCCGAAATCGGCGGCCAGCCGCTGCGCCGCGGCGGCGAACGGCTCCGACCCGTCCTCGCTCAGTTCCTGCCGCAGCTTGGCCAGCAATGAAGCCTGCAGCGAGGAGACCTCGCGGGCGATGCGTCCCGCCGGCGAGCCCCCGTCCGAACCGTTGCCTGGATCCAAGTGGCTCGCCACGTCGTGACCTTGGCGAAAGGGACGGACGTCAGCCCCGCCAAAACTCGCTATTTGCGAGCTGACGATCGTCCAGGACGGATGTTGAATTCCCGCTCTTAGCTAGTCGAGGCTGCGCCGGCCCGCCAGGGCCTTGCCGAGCGTCACCTCGTCCGCGTGCTCCAGATCCGCCCCGACCGGCAGGCCGCTGGCCAGGCGCGTCACCGCGACCTTGCCGCGCAGCTCGCCGGCGATGTGAAGGGCGGTCGCCTCGCCGGTGGTGGTCGGGTTGGTCGCGAGCACCACCTCGGTGATGCCGCCGCGCTCAACCCGCTGCAGCAGCTCGGCGATCTTCAGATCCTCGGCGTCGACGCCGTCGATCGGGGAGAGAGCGCCGCCGAGCACGTGGTAGAGGCCGCGATATTCGTGGGTGCGCTCGATCGGGATCACGTCGGCTGGCTCCTCGACCACGCAGATCGAGGCCCGGTCGCGGTTCTGATCGGCGCAGATCCGGCAGAGCGGGCCCTCGGCGAGGTTGAAGCACTCCTCGCAGAGCCCGACCTTCTCCTTCACTTCGCGAATCGCGTCGCCGAGCGCGAAGGCCTCTTCGTCGGGCGCCCGCAACAGGTGGAAGGCGAGCCGCTGGGCGGTCCGCTGGCCGATCCCCGGCAGTCGCGACAACTCGGCGACGAGGCGCGCGAGCGGAGCCGGCCCCTCCGTGCTCAACCGCCCAGGGCCCCCCCGAGGCCGCCACCGAGACCGCCGGTGATGCCGCCCATTTTCGAGCTGGCCAGCTCCTGCGCGGCGCGCAGGCCCTCGTTGACGGCCGCCTGGACCATCTCGGCCAGCATCTCGGCCTCCTCGGGGTCGATCGCCTCGGGATCGATCGAGATCTCGCGCAGGGTCAGATCGCCGCCCATCTTCACCTTGACCATGCCGCCGCCGGCGCTGGCCTCGACCGTCTCGTCTTTGAGCTGCTCCTGCGCCTGCAGCATCTGGTCCTGCATCTGCTGCGCCTGCTTCATCAGGGCGTTCACGTCGAACCCCCCTGGGCCGCCTCCTCGAGTCACCTAACTGACCTCCTCCGCATCGAACTCGCTCTTCAGCCGCGCCAGCAGCTCTTCCTCACCAAGTTCCTCGTCCTTTGCCGCGGGCGCGGGCGCCTCCGGCGCCTCACTCTCCTCGTCGAGCAGGACGTACACCGGCTTCAGGCCCTGCCCGGTCACGATCTGCAGCGCCTCCGCGACGCGCTCCCGCTGCTCCGGCGTCTCCGCCTTGCGCTTGTTGAAGGTGGCCGCGGCCGGAAAGCAGATCTCGATGACACCCGCGGCGGCATCGAACCCAACCGGCCGCGCCTCCTCGAAGAACGCCGCCAGCGCCGGCGCCGTCTTCGCCAGCTGATCCAAGATCGCCGGCCAGAGCCGTCTCACCTGCTCCAGGTCCAACGCGCCCTGGCCCGCGGGTCCTGACTCCTCCACAGATTCCGGTTCTTCCTGCTCAGCGGCCTCTGACTCCCTGGCATCCTCCTCGGGCTCCTCCGGCGCGACCGGCTCAGCCTCATCTTCCGGCGCGGGATCTGCCGCGGGTGGCGCGGTGGCGGGGGTCCCCCGCGGCGCGGAGGCGCCTTCGGCGCCGAGCACCGTGGGGGATGCCGCCGCGACAGGACCCGCGGCCCTATCCCCCCCAGTGGAAAGCTGTCCCTCCAACCGCTCGATCCTGCGCAGCAGTCCCTCGGTAGACGGATCCAGATCCGGCCGCGCCGCTTTGAGCAGCGCGATCTCCACCGCCATCCGCGCATCGTCCCCCTCGCGCACCGCGGTCAGCGCCGTCGCCAGCTCATCGATCGTGCGCACCAGGGCCGCCGTGCCGACGCTGGCGGCCTGACTCTGGAGCCGGGCCGAGTCGGTGGCGGTGACCACGAAGGAGGTCGGCACCTCGCCGGTCGTCTGGGTGACGAGGAGGAAGCGCAGGTGGGCGAGCAGGTCACGGGCGAACTGGGAGGGGTCGCGGCCGGAGCGGGCCATCTTCTCGACCCCGAGCAGGACCGCCTTGGGGTCTTCCGCGACGACCGCGTCGACGGCTTCGAAGAGCAGCTCGGCGTCGGCGGCGCCGAGCATCTCCAGCACGTCGGGGAGCTCGACCGGGCTGCCGCCGAAGGCCACGAGCTGATCGAGCGTGCCCAGGCCGTCGCGGAAGCTGCCGGAGGCGGAGCGGGCGATCATCGCCAGGGCGCCGTCGTCGACCTCGATTGACTCGCTGGCGGCGACCCGGGTCAGCACCTCGGAGATCTGCTCCAGGGAGGGGCGCTGGAAGTCGAAGCGCTGGCAGCGATCGGCGATCGTCGCCATCACCTTGTGCGACTCGGTGGTCGCGAGGACGAAGACGGTTTTCGGCGGCGGCTCCTCGAGGGTCTTGAGGAAGGCGTTCCAGGCCTCTTTGGTCAGCATGTGCGCCTCGTCGAGGATGTAGACCTTCCAGTGGCCGCCGGCCGGGGCGTAGGCAACCCGCTCGCGCAGGTCGCGGACGTCGTCGACGGAGCGGTTGGAGGCGGCGTCCATCTCGATCACGTCGATCGAGATGCCGGCGGCGATCGTCACGCAGGACTCGCACTCGCCACAGGGCGTGACGGTCGGCCCACCGCGCTCGCAGTTGAGCGAACGGGCGAGGATCTTCGCCATCGAGGTCTTGCCGGTGCCCCGTGAGCCGACGAAGAGGTAGGCGTGGTGGACCTTGTCCTGCTCGACCGCGTTGCGCAGGGTGCGAACCACGTGCTGCTGGCCGACGACCTCGTCGAAGGAGCCCGGGCGGTGGCGGCGGTAGAGGGAGGTCGACTCGGTCATCAAGGGACTCGAGCCAGTGTATCCACGGCCCACCGCTCCCTCCGGAGGGGTGTCTGACCTTAGGGCCCCTATATGGCGGGTTAAGTCAGACACCCCCGACGGGGAGCGGCACCGATACCGTGCGCCGGTGCCACCGAGGGTCTCCAGCTGGCTGACGCCGGCCGCCTGGGTCGCCGCGGTGACGGCGGTGCTGCTGCTCGTCTTCCCGCTCGGCTTCCCCAACTACGACACGATCTACGCCCTCGTCTGGGGGCGGGAACTGGCGCATGGGGTCAGCCCCGACTACGGCTCCGCGCTGCCCCCCACGCCGCACCCGCTGACCGACCTGATCGGATTGGTGGCGACGCCGCTGGGCGACGGTGCGATCACGGTGATCATGGTCATCGCCTACGCGTCTCTCGGCCTGATCGGATACCTCGTCTATCGCCTCGGCAGCCTCTGGTTCGACCGCTGGATCGGCGCCGTCGCGGCGGCGATCGTCCTCACCCGAGCCCCCTACCTCTCCAACGGCCTGCGCGCCTACATCGACCTCCCCTACATCGCCCTCTGCCTGGGAGCGCTGACGGTCGAGGCGAAGAAGCCGCGGGCGGGGTGGCCGGTGCTGGCCCTCCTGGTCCCGGCGGGATTGCTCCGCCCCGAGGCCTGGCTCTTCGCCGCCATCTACTGGCTCTACCTGGCGATCGACTGGCGGTCGATGGGCCGAAAAGTCGAGCCTGACTCGACATTTCGGCCCATCGGCGGCGGCTTGGGATGGCGTGGGGAACGCTCGGGTGGGGAGCTGGTCTGGCTCGCGGTGCTCGCGGCGGCCGGGCCGGTGCTTTGGGTCGTGTTCGATGCGATCACCGCCGGCGATCCGCTCTACTCCTGGACCGGCACCAAGGAGACGGTCGAGACCCTGGAACGCCAGACCGGGCCGGTCGATCTCGTCCTCTACGGGCCCCGGCGCCTCGGCGAGGTGCTGCAGTGGCCGGGGATGGTGGGCGCCTTCGGGGGCGTCGTGCTCGGCCTCGCCTTCCTGCGGCGACGCTCGACGCTCGGGGTCGCCGCCGCCGTTCTCGCCCTCAGCGCCTTCGCGCTGCTTGCCTGCGGCGGCCTCGCGATCCTGCCCCGCTACACGATGCTCGCCGCCGCGGTGCTGGCGATCTTCGTCGCCCTGGCGCTGCTCGGCTGGCGGCTGCTGGAGCCCGGCCACCCCTGGCGCCGCCGTTGGCAGATCTTCGCCGGCCTGGTGACGCTGATGTTCCTCGTCTGGCTCCCCAACCAGTGGGACCTCGACGCCCGCGTCGACACCGACCTCACCAACCAGGCGCGGATCGAGGGCGATCTAACCGATCTGGTCGACGACGGCGCCTTCGAGCCCCGCTGCGGCAAGATCGCCGTCCCCAACCACCGCGCCGTCCCCCGCCTCGCCTTCGGCCTCGACGTGAGGCCGACCCAGATCGTCAGCGCCAGCGAGGAAGCGGTTCCCGAGCGCGGCTACTTCGTCGCCGCCGCCAGCCCCTTCGTGATCCACAACTTCGTCCTCGACCCCAACGACCCCACCGACTTCAACCTGGCCGTGCCGCGCGGCTACCGCGAAGTCGCGTCGAACGACTCCTGGCGCGTCTACCGCCGCTGCTAAGCGGTCAGTAGGGCAGCGGCGTCAGTTCGAAGCCGCGGTGGAAGCGCAATGCGCTGACGCCGTCGCAGCTCTCGAGGGCGTCATCGGGACCGGTTTCCGGCGTGCGCTCCTCGGGCACGATCACGCCGAAGTTGGCGACGTCCCGAACTCCGAACTTGAGTTCGACGTGGACCTGGCCGAGCCGCCCGTTGCCGCGCTCCTGCCAGTTGAGGATCAGCTTGCCGCTGGCGGGGATACGGCGGTCCCGTGGAGCATCGAGGCCGGCGGTGAAGAAGCGCTGTTCGCTGATCGGCGAATCCGAGGCCTGGCAGGTGATCTGGATGTTGAAGTTGAGGTCGCGGACCTTGCGGTCTCGAACGACGAAGACGACGTACTCGCCTCGCGGCCCCTGCACCCCGTAGGTGCCGTTGGGGACGACGGCGGTGGTGCGGCGGGCGCTGGCGCTCGGCGCCAGGGCGACGGTCGCGACCAGCGCCAGCAGCAGCGCAGTGGCGGCGAGTGCTCGCAGTGAGATCGAGGCGGTGCGACGCATCCGGGCCCATCGGCTTCCGGGGGCGCGGCTTGAGCCCTGCAAGCGAATTCCCACGCTAGCCACCCTCGACCTGGGCGATCGCCTCGTGCGTGGCCGCGGCAAGGTCGGGGTCGGCGAGGTCGATCGCCGGCGGCAGCTCGACGTGCAGGTCGTTGGCGGGGTCGATCCGAGCCCGCAGCCCGTTCGAGCGCGAGTCGAGGACGTGGCCGCCACGGCTGCGGTCGTCGCTGATGAAGTGCAGGTGGTGGCCGCCGACCTCGATCCCCTCCGCATAGGCGGGGAAGCGGAAGCCGAGCATCGTCCCGGCGACGTCCTCGAGCTCGAAGACGTGCTGGTCGGCGACGACCTCGGCCAGTGGCCGGTAGGGCGGGCTCTGCGCCGGCACCGAGCGGGCGCGGACGGAGTCGAAGCGACCGTCGAGGCGGATCGCGCAGGAGGAGGCGTCGGCGGGAGTCATGGCGTCGAGCCTGGCCAGCAGCGCCGCGTGCGAGAGCGGTCCCTCGAGCCGCTCATCGACCTCCGGCTCGAAGCTCGTCACCACCGCGAACGGCGTCTTTGCCGCAGCGGCGATCGGGCTGATGGCACCGTCGACGTCGGCGCGAAAGAACTCGCCGTCGAGGGCGATCATCTCGCCGTCGAGCCGGTTCAGGGTCCCCAGCCCGAGGTCGCCGTGCTCGGCCAGCTCGGCGAAGCTGAGGTCGCCGTCGAAGGCGCCGTCGAGCAGGGCGCCGATCGTCGAGGCCTGGAAGAGCACGTGCGGGTCGCGTTCGGCGTGCAGGTCGGCACGCCGCATCGACTCCACGTGCAGCGAGCGCAGCCAGCGCTCATCGAGCACCGCGGCCACCCCTCAGCTGAGCGGGCCGCGCTGCATCCGCAGGTGCACCAGGCCGGTGCAGACCTCGAGGTCCGCGCCCCGCCCGGGCACCGTGACCGTGGCCCCGGCGTAGATCCTGCCGTCGCGGTGGAAGTTGATTTCGGCGAGCCCTTCGCCGTAGCGCCCGCCGCTCTCCGAGGTGTAGCGGCTTTCCCAGTGCCCGTCGAAGGCGATCCGGCCACCGCCGATGCCGCGAACGTCGAAATCGCGCGCGTAGTCTTCGTTGGTGTCGGTGTTGTGGCATTCCATATGCATGTTGAAGAAGAGGTCGCTGACCACGCGGCCGCGGATCTTGAAGCCGAGCAGCTCGTCGCCGTGGCGGCTGAGCCCGCCGTAGCGGCCGTCCGCGGCCGGCGCCGGCCGCACGTAGCGAGCGCTGGCCAACGAGGTGCTGGCCGCCAGCAGGGCGATCAGGGCCAGGGGGACGAGCTTGAGGAGACGCGCACGTTTGGGCATGCCGGCTCATCGACGCTGCCGTTGCCCGCCTTGAGCGCCGCGATATAGCCTGCCGGCCGTGTCCGGGGGATTCAAACGGTCGGGGGCCTTCGGCCTCGTCGGAGTCTTCGTCGTCGCCGCCCTGGCGATCGTGATCGCGACCACGATGGGACAGGGCGAAGCGAATCCGAAGCTGGCCCTGGGCCTGATCTTCGGCGTAATCGCGATCTTCTGCGTGCTCCTCTTCGCCTTGCAGCGCTCCGACCTCGAGCGGGCCGCCGACGGTGACGCCAGCGCGACCGGCCGCGCCGCCGCCGAAGGCGACCGCCAGGTCGACAACCCGACGACGATGGCCGAGCCGGAGCTGTGGGCGGCGCTGGCGATCGCTCCGATCGACGCCGACGCCATCCGCGCCCGCGACGAGGTCTGGGACGTCAGCCGCCGCAGCCAGGGCCTGGCGATGGTGGTGACGCTGCTGATCTTCCTCACGGTGCCGGCGATCTACCTGACCGAAAGCTTCGTGCCGCTGTTGATCGGTGGGCCGCTGATCGTCATCGCCGCCCTCTACGGCGCCTTCCGCGCGATCGGCCCCGGCGGCGAGATCAGCCAGAGCTACGAGCGCACCGACCGGGCGATGAAGCCGCTCGGGCTGCAGGTGAGCGAGCGCCCCCAGGGCGGCTTCGAGATGCGAATGCCGGCCACGCCCGGCTTCGACTACCGGCTGCGCGGTTGGACCGTGCTCAGCGGCGAGCGCCACGGCCGCCAGGTGGCGGTGCGGCTGGGCGGCCACGAAGACGCCGGCATCAGCGAGATCTACGTCGGCGGGGCGGTCCCCGAGTTCGACGCTCGCTCCCGCGACGGCAGGGTGCGCGCCCAGGACGGGGCGCCGACGGCGATCGAGGCGGCGCTTGCGGCGGTCCCCAACTCGACTCGCTGGAAGCGACTCGAGGTCAGTGGCGGCGCCGAGGGGATCGTCGTCACCCGCAGGAAGGGCGAGCAGCGCGACTGGCTCTGCGACCTCTGGCTGGCCGAGCGCCTTGCCACGACCGCCTGAGCAGGCCACCGAAACAGGCGCCCCCCGGCCGGCGGCGGCGACCTGAAAGCATCAGCGCCGATGGCGGCAATCGAACTCAGCGGTGTGGTCAAGCGCTTCGGCCCGATAACGGCGGTCGACGGGCTCGACCTCGACGTGCCCGAGGGCATCTGCCTTGGGCTGCTCGGTCCCAACGGCGCCGGCAAGTCGACGACGATGCGGCTGCTGACCGGGCAGGCAGTCGCCGACGCCGGCGAGCTGCGGGTGCTCGGCTTCGAGCTGCCGGGGCAGTCGAAGCCGGCCCGGGCCGAAATGGGCGTCGTCCCCCAGCTCGACAACCTCGACGTCGACGTCACCGTCGAGGACAACCTTGCCGTCTACGCCCGCCTCTACCGCGTCAAGGACGTTGGGGCCGCCGTCAACCGCGCCCTCGATCTCGCGCGCCTGCGCGATCGCCGCCGCGACGCCGTCGACAAACTTTCAGGCGGCATGCGCCGCCGCCTCCTGCTCGCCCGCGGTCTCGTCCACGAGCCGCGCCTGGTCCTGCTCGACGAGCCGACGGTCGGGCTCGACCCGCAGATCCGCACCGAGCTCTGGACCCTGATCGGCGAGCTCAAATCGCGCGGGACGACGATCCTGATGTCGACCCACTACATAGAGGAGGCCGAGCGGCTCGCCGACGAGGTGGCGGTCATGCACCAGGGCAAGATCATCAGCCGCGGCCGGCCCGGCGACCTGATCGCCGAGCACGCCGGCACCCACACTGCCGAGGTCTACGCGGCGCCGGACCGGCTCGCCGAGCTGCGCACCAGCGCCGAGGCGGCCGGCCTGCGGGTGCGCCCGGCCGGCCCCGCCATCGCGATCGTCGGCTCCGAGCGGGCCGGCGACGGCGAGGTGCCCGCGGACGCCGTCGTCCGCGCCGCCACGCTCGAGGACGTCTTCGTTCTGCTGACCGGCGAGGAGGCGGAGTGAGCGCCGAGACCCAGGCCCGGCCCCGCGCCATGCGGCGTCTGGAACCGGCGGCGATCGCCGGGGTGATGAGCCGCGAGGTCGCCAACTTCCGCACCTACTGGAAGGGAACGACCTTCTCCAGCGTGCTTGAACCGCTGGTCTACCTGCTCGCCTTCGGCCTCGGCCTCGGAGCAACGCTGGTCGACGAAGTCGAAGGCGTCCCCTACATCCAGTTCGTCGGCACCGGCATGGTGGCGACGGCGGTGATCTTCTCCAGCGCCCTGCCCGCGATGTTCGGCACCTTCGTCAAGCACCGCTTTCAGAACACCTACGAAGCGATCCTGGCGGCGCCGGTCGACGTCGAAGAGCTGGTCAGCGCCGAGATGCTCTGGATCGCCTCGCGTTCGGCGGTCTACGGCTGCGTGCCGCTGATCGTCACCTTCTTCTGGGGCCTCGACCCCGCCCCGGGGATGCTGCTGGTGCCGGTCTTCGCCTTCGTCACCGCGCTCGGCTTCTCCGGCTTCGGGGTGGCGATGGCGGCGACCGTCGCCAAGATCGACCAGTTCAACTACGTGACCGCGCTCTTTGTCACGCCGTTGTTCCTGGTCGCCGGCACCTTCTTCCCCATTCAGGCCTGCCCGAGGGCGTCCAGGTCGTCGCCCAGGCAAATCCGCTGCACCAACTCGTGGAACTGGTGCGGGGCGGCGCCTTCGGCTTCGAGGCCGTCGACCTCGCCCGCTTCGCCTTCCTCGTCGCCTTCGCGCTGCTGACCTGGCGCGTCGCGATCAGCCGCATGTCCAAGCGGCTGATCGACTGAAGATCGTTTCCAGGATTGAGGCCCTCATAGGGGCCCAAATCCTGGAAACGATGAAGGTATGGACCGTGCACCGCCTTCGAAACAGGGCCACCGGGCGTGTCCGTCGTTTTTGGCTCTTGCCGGGCTCACCTGCGGCACCCGCGGCATCCGCTTAAGGCTGCTTCCTTCCGGACCTGACCTGATTCGCGTGCCCACGTCGCGCAGGACCCGGCCGTCAACGCCGCCGCGACGCACTGACCCCGACGGCCAGCCCCTCGGAACGGAATTCGGCCCCGCTAGAGCGGATTGCGGGTTACAAGGCACCGCTAATTCCCCGCCTAGCACGGTCCGCTGACGATCCTACCCTGCCCGGCATAGGATCGGGTCCCCTTGACCGCTCTGCCGACAGCCGCGATCGAGGTCGACTCCGGGTCCTTCTTCGCGATCGTCGTCGTCGCCGCGCTCGCCGCGATCACCGTCGCGGTCGTCCCCAAGCGGTTCGCGCCACCGGTCGTGGTGCTCGAGCTGATGCTGGGAATCGTGGTCGGGCCCGAAGTCCTCGGCCTCGCCCACTCCGACGACTTCATCGAATTCTTCTCCAACCTCGGGCTCGGGATGCTCTTCTTCTTCGCCGGTTACGAGATCGACTTCGAACGGATCAAGGGCCTGCCGATGAAGCTCGGCGCCTTCGGCTGGCTGCTCTCGGTGGCGCTCGCCTACGGGATCGGCGGCGCCCTGGCGGCAGCCGGGATCGTGCTCTCCTTCCTCTACACCGGCTCGGCGATGGCGACCACGGCGATCGGGACGCTGATCCCGATCCTGCGCGACAACGGCGAGCTCAAGACCCGCTTCGGCACCTACCTGCTGGCCGCCGGCGGCGCCGGCGAGTTCGGGCCGATCCTGCTGGTGACGCTGGTCCTCTCCACCGACAACCCCCTGCGCGAGTCGGCGATCCTGCTCGGCTTCATCGCCGTCGCCCTGGCGGTGGCGCTGGTCTCGGTGCGCTCCGCCGGCCGCGGCTGGTCGGCGCTGGAGCGGACCTTCGAGTCGAGCAGCCAGCTGGCGGTGCGGGTCACCGTAGTCCTCGTCTTCGGCCTCGTCCTGCTCGCCGGCGAGCTCGGGCTCGACATCCTGCTCGGCGGCTTCGTCGCCGGGATGATCGTCCGAGCTGCGCTCAAGGGCCACGAGCTGCAGGTCTTCGAGTCGAAGCTGACCGCGGTCGGGTTCGGCTCTTCGTTCCCTTCTTCTTCGTCGCCAGCGGCATCGAGTTCGACCTCGGCGCGCTCGGCTCGGTCGAAGCGCTGGCGAAGCTGGCGCTGTTCTTCGCCCTCTTCCTCGTCGTTCGCGGTACCCCGGCGATGCTGCTCTACCGCGGCGTCCTCGGCGTCCGCGACCGCGCCGCCCTGGCCTTCTACTCGGCGACCGAGCTCCCGCTCGTCGTCGCGATCACGACGATCGCCACCGAGAGCGGCCACATGAAGACCTCGACCGCCGCGGGCTTGGTCGGCGCCGCGATGCTCTCGACCCTGGTCTTCCCCTTCGTCGGCCTCGCCCTGCGCAAGCGCAGCGAGCAGGACGAGGCCGAGCTTCCGATCGGGCTAGCGGCGGATTAGCTTCAGCCGCTTGTAGACGGTCGCCTTGGCCCCACCGGCCTTGACCGTCTCCTTGAACAGGAGCCTCTTGCGCGCCGAGATCTTCTTCAGCGCCTTCGGCTTCACCCTGAGCACGAGCTTCTTGGCCTTGCCCCTGCGCACCACGGCCCGGCGGGTCGCCGTCGCCGGCTTGCGCTTCTTCAGCAGCCCCTGCACGGCGATGTTGCAGCTGCTGCCGACCTTGGCCGGACAGGGCACCTTGACGAACAGGCGGTTGCCTTTCAGCACCGCCGGGCCGCCGGAGCTCGACTGCAGCAGCGAGAGGAGCTGGCTGTTGGAGAGGCCGCTCTTGCCATTGCCTCCGTTGCCTCCTCCACCACCGCCACCGGCGCCGCCGGCGGTCTCGACCCGCAGCCCGACGTTGTCGAAGCGCAGGTTCGTGGTGCCGCTCACCAGCGACACCGCGGCGCTGCTCTGCGCCGTCGTCGCCTCGATCGACAGCTGGTAGGCGTGGCCGCCGACCACGCTCGCCGAGCCGCCGCGAGTGGCGAACGTCGAGTCCGCTTTGCCGACTCCCTCACTCAGCGGGATCGAGGAGGTGCCGGCGGTGAGGTCGAGCAGAATCACCGTGTAAACGCCTTTCGGCTCGACGTTGACCAGCCCGCCGGCTTCGAAGGCCCGGTCGAGACGAACCGAGGCGTCGGTCACGGCGCCGACCGGAACCGTGAACCGGGGCGAGTTCCAGATCTCGGTCCCGCTGAAGATGTCGAGCAGGTTGAGGGTGACGGTGGTCCGGGCCGCAATCGAGCCCGGCGGATTGCCGACACCCGAGTCGTAGGCGGCCTCCGGGGTGCAGAGGGCGGTGGCCGGGGTGCAGGACACGCCCCCCGGGCTCCATCCTTCCGTACTCGTATCGAAGCCGCTGCCCCCGGCCGGGTAGACGTCTGTCGCGGCCCAAGCGGGACCCGTGGCCAGGCCAAGCGCCACGGCGACCGTCGCCCCGCAAACCGCGGCCCTCCGCCAAATGCGAGTTCTAACGAATCGGTTCACGATGTTCCTTTCATGGGGGTCCCCTGCCCAAGCAGGATTTCTCACCCATAGAAGACCCGTTACTTAAAATTCTCAACCCTCCTACTAACTTTTCTGGACTATCGTTCGACGCGCTGGGCGCTCGTCGCCCCCTCCCCACGCCTGCGGCGACCAGCCCCGGTTCCACGTAAGATCCGGTCCCCGGGCGCGTAGCTCAGTGGGAGAGCGCTCGCTTCACACGCGAGAGGTCGCTGGTTCGAAACCAGCCGTGCCCATCGGTCGGAAAGCTGCGCGAAGGCAGGCGGCGGGCCTCAGCCGGGCTCGGCGTGCGGCAGCATGACCTCCGCCGCCTCGTCGGGAGTCAGATCGGGGTAGAGCACACGGATTACAGCGATCCCCACCACCCCAGCGATCAGCTGCACGACGACGAAGGCCGGGACCGAGGCCGGGGCGATACCGGCGAAGGTGTCGGAGAACATGCGCCCGACGTCGATCGCCGGGTTGGCGAAGCTGGTTGAGCTGGTGAAGAAGTAGGCCGAGCCGATGTAGGCGCCAACCGCGGCCGGAGCCACGTTGCCGCGCCCGCTCCGCGCCAGGGAGAAGATCACCAACAGCAGCCCGAGGGTGGCGATCACCTCGGCGAACAGGTGCGGCGGCGAGGCGCGGTGGGTGGTCGCGATGCTCACCGCCGAGAGGTCGAACATCACGTTGGCGGCGATTGCCCCAGCGATGCAGCCGGCGACCTGGACGGGGATGTAGGCGAAGGCATGGCGCCAGCGCAGGCCGCCGAAGGTGGCGTCGACCAACGAGACGACCGGGTTGAAATGGGCGCCCGAGACCGGGCCGAACATCAGGATGAAGGTGAACAGGCCCGCCGCCGTCGCCGCCGCGTTCTCAAGGAGCTGCAGGCCGGTGTCGCCGGGCGAGAGCTGGGCGGCGGCGATACCCGAGCCGACCACCGTGGCGGCGAGGAAGGTGGAGCCAAGTAACTCCGCAAACAGACGTCGGGGCAGTGGGGCGGGGCTCATTTCGCGCGATCCTATGTATTGACAGATCTAAGTTCAATAGATATATGTAAATAGATGACTGTCGATCTGGAGCTCGCCCCGAAGACCAAGCGCGCGGCCGGCGAGCCCTGCTGCGAACCGGTCGTCTACCCCGACGTGGAGCGCGAGCAGGCCGAGCGCATGGGGGCCGTCGCCAAGGCGCTCGGCGATCCGATCCGCCTCCAGCTCGTGGACGTGCTGCGAAAGCACGCGGGCAAGGTCTGCGTCTGCGAGCTGGTACCGCTGTTCGACCTCTCCCAGCCGACCGTCTCCCACCACCTCAAGGTCCTGCGTGAAGCCGGCATCGTCGGCTCCGAGCGACAGGGCCTGTGGGCCTATTACTACGTCGTGCCCGGCGCGCTCGAGGAGTTCTCCACGTGGTTGAGCTGAACGATGCGAGGAACGACAGGCCGCTTCCTGTCGCGTCCCACTAGAAGATGGCAAACGCGCTGTTCGTCTGCCTGCACAACGCCGGCCGCTCACAGATGGGCCAGGCGCTTTTCGCGCGTGCCGCGGACGGCCGCCACGAAGGCCGCTCGGCGGGTACCACTCCCGGCGAGCGGGTCCACCCCGAGGTCGTGGAGGTGATGAACGAGCTGGGGATCGACCTGGCCGACCGTAAGCCCAAACTCCTCTCTACCGAGGACGCCGAATGGGCCGACGTCGTGGTGACGATGGGCTGCGGCGACAAGTGCCCCTACGTGCCCGGCGTTCGCTACATCGACTGGGACCTGCCCGATCCGAAGGGCCAGCGGGTCGAGGCCGTCCGCGCGACCCGCGACGAGATCGCGGAGCGGGTCGAGGCGCTGGTCGAAGAACTCGACCGCGGCTGACGAGAAGCTCTCCCTTGTGACGCGGGAGCGCTGGATAACCCTGCTCGTCGTCTCGGCGGCGACGGCGATGCTGCTGCTCGACGTGACGGTGGTGAACGTCGCTCTGCCGGCGATCCGCGCCGACCTCGACGCCAGCTTCGGCGAGATGCAGTGGGTGATCGATGCCTACGCGCTGACCCTGGCCGCGACGCTGCTGAGCGCCGGGGCCCTGGCCGACCGGATCGGCCGGCGGGCGATCTTCGCCGCCGGGCTCGCCTTGTTCACCGCCTGCTCGGCGCTCTGCGCGGTGGCGAACTCGCCGGTCTTCCTCGACCTCGCCCGGGCCGCCCAGGGCGTCGGCGGCGCCGCGATGTTCGCCGCCTCGCTGGCGCTGCTCGCCAGCGAGTTCCAAGACAAGGAGCGCGGCTTCGCCCTGGGCGTGTGGGGCGGCGTCACCGGCGCGGCGCTCGCGGTCGGCCCGCTTGTCGGCGGCGTGCTGACCGACGAGTTGGACTGGCGCTGGATCTTTCTGGTCAACCTGCCGATCGGCGCCCTCTTGCTCTGGCTGACGCTGCGCAGGCTGCCCGAGTCGCGCGAGGAGCGAGCGCGCCCACTCGACCTCGCCGGGATGGCGACCTTCGGCGCCGCCTGCTTCCTGGCCACCTACGGTCTGATCCGCGGCAACGAGGACAGCTGGGGCAGCCTTCCGATCGCCGGCTCGCTGGTCGGCGCCGCCGCCCTGCTCGCCGCCTTCATCGTGGTCGAGCGCCGCACCGAGGCGCCGATGTTGCCGCTCTCGCTCTTTCGCATCCCGGCCTTCACGGGGACGGCGGTGGTCGCCTTCGCGCAGTCGGTCGCGCTCTACCCGCTGCTGCTGTTCCTGGCGATCTACCTACAGAACGGGCTCGGCCTCACCCCCACCGAGACCGGGCTGAGAATCCTCCCGCTGACGCTGATACTGGTCGTCGTCGCACCAATCTCCGGCCGCCTCACCAACCGCTGGCCGCTGCGCATCCCACTGACGGCCGGCCTGGTGCTAATCGGCGCCGGTCTGCTGCTCATGCGCGCGGTCGACGCCGACAGCGAATGGACGGTGCTGCTGCCCGGTCTCTTGGTGGGCGGGTTGGCGATCGGCGTAATCAGCCCGGCGCTCGCGGCGGCGATGGTGAGCGTCCTGCCGGTCGAGCGCAGCGGCCTGGCCTCGGGGATCAACAACACCTTTCGTCAGCTCGGGATCGCAATGGGGATCGCCGGACTCGGAGCGATCTTCGAGCACCAAGGCAGCGATGCGCCGGGGCTGCGAGCGGGGATCGTCGCCGGCCTTGACTCCGTTCTTGCAGTCGCGGCCGTCGTCGCTTTCGTCGGCGCCGTTCTCGCCTGGCCGCTGCTCGGCGAGCAGCGCTCAAGCGCCTGATTTGCCGAAATTAGTGCTCTATTTCTCCTGCAGCACCGAGAGCGTGTTCCCGGCGGGGTCTTTGAACCAGGCGATCTGCGGGCCGTCGCCGCGCAGCACGCCCTTCTCGTCCTGGGGCAGGTCCTCGTGGCCGTACTGCTCGAAGCTGACGCCGCGGGCGACCAGGCCGTCGACGGCCTGGTCGATGTCCTCGACTGGGAAGTTGAGGATCGTGTAGCTGGCGGGCGTCATGCCGGGGCTGAGATAGACGAGCGTGTCGCGGTCGCCCGCCAGGTGGAGGGTGAGGAGGCCGTGCTCCTCGTCGAGCACCTCGGTCTTCAGCCCGAGGGTCTCGCCGTAGAACCGCCTCGCCTCGTCGAGGTCGTTGACTGCGAAGCCGTTGTATGCCTTGGAGTCCGTGAGCATGATCGGGTCCTTTCCGTCGCTGTCGTCTTCCTATTAGACCGCCAGCGCCGGGAAAGTCATCGGGCCGGCGGCGCTAGTCGCCTTCCGTACCCGGCCGGCGCCGGCCGCGCTTGCGTTCGCCGATCCGCCGCTTCTGCTCGAGGCGGCGCCGGCGGGCGCCCTTGCTCGGCCTGGTCGCGCGGCGGTTGCGCGGAATCTCCAGGGCGGCGGCGATCTTCCCCGCCAGGCGCTGCAGGGCCAGTTCGCGGTTGCGGGACTGGCCGCGGGCATCCTGGGCCACAGCGGTAACCGTGGCGCCGGCCCGCGCGAGCAGGCGGTCGCGCTGACGGTCATCGAGCGCCCGCGAGGCCCCGACGTCGAAGACGGCTTCCACGCGTGAGGCGGTGACGTTGGCGTGCTGGCCGCCGGGGCCGGAGGAGCGGCTGGCGCGCAGCTCGATCTCCGCCAGCGGGATCGAGAGACGGTCGTCGATTCTGAGCTCGTCGGGCACCGCTACCCCGCCAGCTCGGGGATGTGGCGCGCGACGTGCTCGCTCAGCGTCTGGCGCACCCAGCGCTGAGTCTCGGCATCGGCCATCCGGTAGCGGCCCAGCAGCATCTTCTGATCGTCGAGCGGCAGCCCGGCGATCTCCCAGCGCACGGCAAGGCGCTCGAACAGCGCCTCCGAACGGCGGCGCCAGGCGTCCTCGAGCGAGGCCGCGTCGCTGGCGGGCGCCTCGCCGATCTTGGCGATCGTCGCGGCGCTGAGGGACTGCCTCAGCGTCAGGGTGTTGCCCTCGGAATCGGTGTAGTCGAGGCTCGGCGTCTTCTGCCGCGGCCGCCGCTGCTTCCTGCGCTTCGCCATCGGAGCAGTCAGGCCAGCGCGTCGATCTTTGCGGCCAGCTCGAAGTCGGCGGCGGTGAGGCCGCCCTCGGAGTGGGTGGAGATCGTCACCGTCACCGTGGACCAGGAGACCTCCAGGTCGGGGTGATGGCCCATCGCCTCGGCCGGCTCGACCAGGGCGGCGACGAACTCGACCGAGCCGACGAAATCGCCGCGCTCGAAGCGCTTCGCGATCGCGTCGCCGGAGCGCTCCCAGCCGGGCAGCCCGCTGAGCTTCGCCTCGATCTCGGAATCGCTCAGAAGCGCCATCGTGCCTATGCTGGCACGAGCATCCGGAAGGCGCAATGAACGACGGCAAGCCCACGCTCTGGCAGCTCGAAATCTCGCACTACAGCGAGAAGGCGCGCTGGGCGCTCGACCACAAGCGCATCCCGCACCGCCGCCGCTCGCCGCTGCCCGGGTCGCATATCGCGATCGCCCTGGCGCTGACGCGGGGGAAGCACGCGATCTTCCCGATCCTGCAGCTGGACGGCCGCACGATCGGCGACTCGACCGCGGTCATCGCGGCGCTCGAGGAGCGCTACCCGCAGCGACCGCTGTACCCGGCCGACCCCGAGCAGCGCCGCCGCGCACTCGAGCTGGAGGACTTCTTCGACGAGGAGCTGGGGCCTTACGCGCGCCACCTCGCCTTCTACGAGCTGATCAACGAGCCGGAGCTGTTCGCCGAGGTGGCAGCGCAGGCGGTGCCGGGCCGGCTGGGCAAGGCCAAGCGCTTCATCGGCGCCTATGCCCGCGGCTACACGAGCCTGCGTTTCGGCGCCAACAGCGCCGCGGGGGCGGAAACGGCGCGGGAGAAGATCGTTGCCGCGATGGACCGGCTCGACGCCGAGCTGGCGAAGAGTGGAGGTGAGTTCCTCGTTGGCGACGGCTTCAGCGTCGCCGACCTCACCGCCGCCGCGCTCTTCTACCCGGTGGTTGGGCCGCCCGAGGGCCCGGTCTCCCCCGACCTGCCGACGCCGCCGGCGTTCGAGCGCTTCCGCGAGGGGATCAGCGACCGCCCGGGCTACGTCTGGGTCGAAGCGATGTTCCGCCACCACCGTCAGGCGATCGGGCGGACCGCGGCGCACGCGAGCAGCTAGCTCAAACGAAGTTGCAAAGAAGTTAGATTCTGAGGGATCCTCAGCCGCCGATCGGGGCGCGCGGATTCGCCCCCCAGAAGACCACCGTCCCGAGCATGCCGATGATGTGGACGAGGATGATGTTGACCACCATCGACTGGGCGGTCGCGGTGCCGACGCCGACCGGCCCGCCGGAGGCGGTGTAGCCGTAGTAGCAGCCAACCAGCACGATCACGGTGGCCATCGCCATTCCCTTGACCAGGCTGAACATCAGGTCGCCGGGGTTCTGGAACATCCAGAAGATCAGCTGGTAGCCACCGGAGGAGACGTCGCCGATCTGCTCGACCACGGCGATGTAGCTGGCCAGGTACATGATCCCGATCCCGACCAGATAGATGAACGGCAGCGCCAGCCAGGCGCCGAGGAGCCGCGTCGCCGCGAGGAAGGTGACGGGCGGGATTCCCATCACCTCGAGCGCGTCGATCTCGTCGGAGATCCGCATCGCTCCGATCTCGGCGACGATCCCGGTTCCTACCTTGGCCGCGAGGATGTAGCCGAAGGCGTAGGGCAGTGCCTCACGCAGATCGCACCAGGCCGAGAACAGGCCGGCGTAGGAGGGCGCTCCCTGGGCACGGAAGAGGTAGGCGCCGAGGATCCCGCACTGAAGGCCGAGGATGAAGACGAAGACCCAGATCACGATTGCCGAGCCGAGGATCAGCAGACCGGCCTGGCGAATCCCCTCGCCGAAGTAGCGGAAGACCCGACCCGAGTAGACCTGGCCGGCCACCTGCGCGCCGAAGCGGGCGATCTCCCCCATCGAGTCGAGCCAGCCGCGCGGGGCGTCGAGCCAGCCGATCATCGGATCGTCTGCAGTTCCGGGTTGGTCGCCAGCAGGACCGCGGTGAAGACGTAGAGGAAGGCGAAGACGCCGACGAAGGAGATGACGACCGCCTGGTTCACGGCGCGCCCGACCCCGGCGGCGCCACCCGATGCGGTCATCCCCTTGTAGCAGCAGACGACGGCGATGATCGCGCCGAACAGGGAGCACATCAGCACCGAGCCCCAGAGGTCGGTGATCGAAGCGTTGGAGAAGAGCGTCGCGCTGAAGCCGCCGAGCGACTGGTGGAAGAGGAGCTCGGTGACCACGCCGCCGGCCAGGCCGAAGACGATCGCGAAGATGTCGAGCAGGCCGGTGATCAGCATCAGCGCGAGGAAGCGCGGCACGACCAGGTTCTTGACCGGGTCGACGCCGAGCACCTGCAGGGCGTCGAGCTCCTCGCGGATTTTCCGCGCCCCGAGGTCGGCGGTGATCGCGGTGCCGGCGACGCCGGCGACGACGACCGCGGTGACGATCGGCGCGATCTGGCGGATCGCCGCCAAGACGAAGAAACCGCCGAGCCGATCCAGCGCCCCGAACAGCGTGAGCGCATTGGCGGCCTGTAGCCCCGGCGCCCCGAAGCAGAGCGCAAAGGTCGAGATCAGCATCGGGAACCAGGAGAGCTTCAGCGCGAAAAAGAACTGGTCGACGAACTCCTCGCCGTAGGGGAAGGGCGGCCTCACCGCGGAGACCAGCGTCTTCGTGGTGAGGATCATCATGTTCCCCACCTGGACGAACAGCGCGGTTATGGAGCCGGTGCTCCGGCTTATGGCTTCGAGCGCCACCGGCTCATCGCCCGGCCGAGTGGCCCGCGGGTCCGCGCTTCCTGCCGCACCTGCTGCTCCACCTCTTTCTGCGCCTCCGAGAGCTGGGCGATCAGGGTGTCGCGGGTCTGCTCCAGCTCCTGCACGCCGGCGACGTGGGCGACCGCGCGGCGCGGCGCGGTCGGCAGCTCGGCGGTGAGGTGACGGGTGTAGCTGGCCAGCTCGGACTCGAGGCGGCCGATCTGGCGGCGCAGCTCCTGGCGCACCTCGATCGCTTCGCTCTCCTCGCGGATATCTGGGAGGCCCGGCGGCGGCGCCGGGTCCTCCCGCCCAACATTGCCGGGGATGCTTGCGCAGGCCATCGCGACGATCGCCAGATCACGTGAGCCGAGACCCGCCTCGCCGGCACGGCGCAGGGCCTCGGCGGCGATCTCCTCCAGCTCGGGAGCGGCCTCGACCCCCTCGGCGACGAAGGTGCCCTGGCCCTGGTGGCTGACCACCAGGCCATCCGCCTCGAGTCCCTCGTAGACCGCGCGGACGGTGTTGAGGTTGACCCCCGCCCACTCGGCAAGGCGGCGGAAGCTGGGCAGGCGCTCGCCGCTGCGCAACTGGCCGGTCGAGATCAGCGCCCGCAAGCGCCAGGTCAGCTGCAGGCCGACCGGCAGCTCGTCTGTGGGATCGGTCGCGAAAGGGTTGAGGGCGGCCTGCGCGGCGAGGTCTCGCTGTGCCATCAGGATGCACAGTAGCCACCGATACTGTTCTAGTCAACTAGTACAGCGAGACCCCGCGGCCGAGCTGGCCTGGCCGGCGCCGGGCTTTTGCGCCGCCGCCCAGAGACGCCGCGGCGAGAGCACCCCGCAGAGGCCCGACGCCCAGCGCCGGCCGTCGCCGAGCAGGAACAGCCCGTAGTTCCGGTCGAGTCGGTCCGGCAGGGCACAGGCTGCCGACCCGCGCGGGCTCCACACCGTCAGCACCGCCCCCCTGTCGATCGCGCCGCGCCCGCGGTAGACCCGCACGACCTCGAAGCGGTAGAGCGCCTGAGTGGCGCCGTGGGGCTCGACTGCAAGCAGATGGCCGACGATCGCGCCGTCGGCTGCCGCCAGCGCCTCGCCGGGCGCCGCGGGCGCGCAGGAGCAAGCGTACGCGCTGCTCGCCGGTGCCAAGCCGAGCAGCACGGCAGATACAGCGGCTATCGCGACGCGCCCCCCGGGCACCCGATCAGCGTAGAGAGAAACCAGTGTATTTACAAACTCCCCGCTCCCACGGAGCGCCGACCGTGGTTCCGTATGCACGAATACCGTAAATAAGGAACCACGCGGGGCTCCGGTCAGGGCGTGAGGACGATCTTCAGCGCTTCGCGGCGGTCGTAGATCTCGTAGGCCTCGGCGACGCGGTCGAGCGGCATGTGATCGCTGACCAGGGGCGCCGGATCGAGCTTGCCGGCCTCGAGCAGGGCGAGGACCCGGTCGACGTGGGCGATCACGTTCGCCAGGCCGAGGCGCAGGTCCAGGCCCTTGAGCCAGGCCAGCCCCAGCGGCACCTCGCCCCTGCCCGCGTAGGCGCCGATCCCGGAGACGGTGCCGGCGTCGCGGGCGAGGCTGATCGCCAGCGCCAGCGGGCCCGGGTCCCCGACGGCGTCGACGACGACGTCGACGCCGAGCCCGCCGGTGGCCGCGCGGATCTCCCGCTTCGGCTCCTGCTCGGTCAGGTGCAGGGGGGTCGCTCCGAACGCCGCCGCCATCTCGAGGCGCGGCGCGACGGTGTCGATCCCGAAGACTTCGACGGCGCCGCCGGCGAGCGCCGCCTGGACCGCGCAGAGCCCGACCGGCCCGAGGCCCAGGACCGCGACCGTGTCCCCAGAGCGCATCCCGGCGTGGGCGACCGCGTGGTAGCCGGTCCCCATCACATCGCCGGCGAAGAGGGCGACGTCCGCCGTCATCCCCGCCGGGACCTTACGCAGGGTGAGGTTGGCGCGCGGCACCAGCAGCTGCTCGGCCTGGGCGCCCTGCAGATCGCCGAGGTTGGCGCCATGACCGAAGGTCTGGCCGTTGCGGCAGCGGTGGTAGTCGCCGCGCAGGCAGGAGGCGCAGGTCGCGCAGGCGGTGTGGAAGGTGCCGAGCACGCGGTCGCCGACGGCGACCCGCTCGACGTCGTCCCCCACCGCCAGGACCGTGCCGACGAACTCGTGGCCGATCGTGAACCCCGGCTCGACCGGCACCCGGCCGTGGTAGATATGGAGGTCAGAGCCGCAGATCCCGCTCGCCTCGACCCGGATCACCGCGTCGTCGGCGGCAACGATCTCGGGCGCGGGCTTCTCCTCGATCCGAACCTGCTCCGGGGCCTGGAAGGTGACGGCGCGCATCCGGGCCGAACCGTACAGCGGGACGCTAGGCGCTGACGCCGGCCACCTGGAAGCGACTGGTCTCGCCGTCGGGGCTGGCCGTCTCGGCGATCCGCGATTCCAGCGCCAGCTCCTTCTCGAAGTCGGCCGACTCGCCGTGCTGGAAGGAGACGTCCTTGCCCTCGAGCAGCTCGATGAAGACCTCGACGAAGCGGGCGTCGAGCTGTTTGCCGGCGACGCGGCGCAGCTCGACGATCGCGTCGTAGCTGGACATCGGCGTGCGGTAGGAGTCGCGCGCGGTCATCACGTCGTAGGTGTCGGCGACGGAGATGATCCGCGAGAGCTCGGGAATGTCGTCGCCGGCGAGGCCGCGCGGATAGCCTTTGCCGTCGATCCGCTCGTGGTGGGCGAGGATGATCTCGGCGACCGGGCCGTAGCCGTCCAGCGAGGAGACCACCCGCGCGCCCTGCTGCGGGTGGCGGCGGATCAGCATCCAGTCCTCGTCGGTGAGCGGCACGTTGGCCTTGAGGATGCGGTCGGGAAGGATGAACTTGCCGATGTCGTGCAGGAGGGCGGCGATGTGGACGAGCTCCTCCTCGCGGCGGGAGTAGCCGGCCCGCTGGGCGATCGCCCGCGAGTAACGCGCCACCGCGGCGGAGTGCCGGGCGGTCATCTGGTCCCGCAGGTCGAGCGTGCGCAGCATCGCGCTCAACATCCCCACCTGGAAGCTGGCCAGCTGCTTGCTGCGCAGCTCCAGCTGCTCCGCCCGCTGCTGGGAGAGCAGCAGCTGCCCGAGCAGGTACTGGAAGGTGACCATGGCGATGCCGAAGAAGACGATCGCGCTGATCCCGACCTGGTGGTAGATGAAGGTGATCCCGACCGCGAGCATCGCGCTGGCGAACTCGGAGGGCAGGACCGGCGGCAGCAGCCGCAGTTTCTCCGAGAACGGGGCCCGCTCGACGTAGCAGCCGTAGCTCGCGACCATCAGGAAGTTGAGCGTCAGGGCGAACTGGAAGAGGGCGAAGATCAGCAGGTAGAAGGCCGGGTCGTCAGCGGTCAGCCCGGTGTGCTCGACCAGGGCATGGAAGACGATGCCGCCGACCAGCGGGAAGAGCGCGAAGGTGAGGATGTTGTTCATCAGGTAGCCCCAGTCCTCGCGCCAGCGCAGCCAGCCGGCGAGCATCGTCGCCACGCCGAGCAGGGCCGCCGGGGTGCCGCCGAGCAGCACCATCGCGACGACGAGCGAGAGGAAGCTGCCGGAGATGAGGACGCGGGACGGAGTGTCGACGGCCGTCAGGTCGCTGAAGACGCAGAGCCCGAGCAGCGAGGCGAACAGAAGCAGGTTCCAGTCCGCCTCCGGCGCCCGCCAGACGGCCGCCGCGGCCACCACGACGAGGCCGGCGACCATGGCGGCGATGACAAAGCGGGAAGGGCGATTGGCAGCCATCGGGATGACGTCCGGGCGCACAGGCGCGCGCCAAGCCGTGGATACAGATTCCTGGGTATATCGGCATTCCCTGCCTGCGGGTTGAGGCTGGCCGGCCGTGAACGGGCGCTGGCAGTGCCCGCTGCCTAGCTTCCCGCAGCACCTGAGGGCAGGAAGCGGGAAATCGGCCCTCAACGGGGAAAAAGAAAGGGCGCCCCATCTGGGCGCCCTTTCAGTGAGACGAACGCTGCAATTGGCGCTCGCCCCTCAAGTTCTTCTAATGCTTGGATTTAGTGACCGCGGAAGCCCATTGCCAACTCCCTTCGTTAGTGGAAGCCCTCCAGATCCGGGAGGCGGATCGGAAACTCGTAAATAACCTGCGCAGTTTGTAGCACAGATTCCCCAAAACCTATGCAAATGCAATGGAAGTTGTGCAAAGTTTGCCCGATCTCGCCCCGATAAATGAGTAATCCACGCCTGCGGGACCCATTGCGACGCCCGGTGTTCCGCCGCTTGGCGCTCTCCTATGCGCTGAACGAGATGGGCGACTGGATGGGGGTGATCGCCCTCTCGGTCCTCGTCTTCGACCAGACCGGCAGCGCCCTGGCGACGACCGCCCTCTTCCTCTCCACCCAGTTCCTGCCCGGCCTCCTCGTGCCGGTCTTCGTCGCGAAAGTCGAGAAGCCGCCGCCTCGCGTGGTGCTGCCGCTGATCTACAGCGCAGAGGCAGTCGCCTTCGCCTGCCTGGCCCTGCTGGCGACGGACTTCTCCCTGGCCTGGGTGGTCGTCTTCGCCGCGCTCGACGGGGTCCTCGCCGTCGGCAGCCGCGCCCTGACCCGGTCGGTCGTCGTCTCCCTGCTCGAGCCGGCGGGAGAGCTGCGCGCCGGCAACGCGATTCTCAACCTCGCCTATACCGGCGGGGCGGCGCTCGGCCCGGCGATCGCCGGCCTCGTCGTCGCCAAGTTCAGCGTTCAGTTCGCGCTGCTGCTCGACGCCGTCTCCTTCTGCGCGATGGGCTGGATCATCGTTTCCTGCAAGGGGCTGCCCAATCCGGACACCGAAGAGGGATCCCTGAGAGAGCGCGTACGCGCCGGACTCGCCCACATCCGGGGCAGGGCCACGCTGCGCCGCCTGCTGATCGCCCAGGCGGCTGCCTTCGTCTTCTTCTCGGCGGTGATCCCGGTCGAGGTGATCTTCGCCAAGGACACGCTGGGGGTGGGCGACGAGGGCTACGGGATCATGCTGGCCAGCTGGGGGGCCGGCATGGTGGTCGGGGGCTTTGCCTTCGCGACCCTGCGCAAGACCCCGCTGCCCTCGCTGCTCTTTCTCAGCACGCTGGCGGTGGGGGTCAGCTACCTGGGGCTGGCGGCGGCTCCAAGCCTGCTTGTCGCCTGCGTCGCCTCCGTGATCGGCGGCGCCGGCAACGGCGTGCAATGGGTCGGCGTGATCAGCGCCGTACAGGAGCTGACCGGCTCGAACATGCAGGCGCGCGTGCTCGGTGTGCTGGAGGCGATCGGGGCGGCGATGCCGGGGGTCGGCTTTGCCGTCGGCGGCCTGATCGCCGCCGTCGCCAGCCCCCGCGCGACCTTCCTCGTAGCCGGCCTCGGGGTGCTCGCCATCCTCGCCGTCGCCGCCCCCATTCTTGGCTCTAAATGGCCTGAACGCCTCGCATCCCTTGGTTCAAATGAACTTGACGGGGGCAACGAGATTGTGCTGGAGTTGATTCCAGGGAGCAGGGCGCCGATCCAGTTCGACCGGGAGGTTTGATGAAGAGGCAGGGCTCGTTTTTTTTGGTCATCGGCATTGCAGTGGTATCGACGGTTGGACTGGCCTCGTGCGGGAGCAGCAGCTCCGAGGGGGGCAAAGAGGGGGGCACGCTCGAGGGCATGTACTCCTCCTTCCCCGACTACCTGGATCCGGCGCTCTCCTACACCCAGGAAGGCTGGACGGCGATGTACAACACCTACATCCCGCTGCTCACCTACGCCCATGCCGACGGCTCCGCCGGCGGCGAGGTGATTCCCGGCCTGGCCAAATCCCTGCCCAAGGTGAGCGACGGCCGTAAGACCTACACGCTCTTCCTCCGCCCCGGCCTCAAATACTCCGACGGAACCCCGGTCAAGGCCTCGGACTTCACCTACGCGGTCGAACGCGCCTTCAAGCTCAACGCCGGCGGCTCGCAGTTCTACACCAGCATTGTCGGCGCCGAAAAGTTCGCCGAAACCAAGAAGGGCGGCATCCCGGGCATCGAAACCAACGACAAGACCGGCGAAATCGTCATCCACCTGGTCAAACCGCGGGGCACCTTCGTCAACGAGCTGGGGATGATGTTCGTCGCGCCGGTCCCGTCCGACACGCCGATCGAAGATCTCTCCGCGAACCCGCCCCCCGCCACCGGGCCCTACGCGATCGTCAAATCCCAGCCGGGCCGAGGCTGGGAATACGAGCGCAACCCGCAGTGGGCCAAGGTCAACTCGAAAGCGATGCCGGACCTCCCCAGCGGCCACGTCGACAGGATCAAGATCGACGTGATCGGCAACTCCTCGACCGAGGTCAACAACATCGAGCAGGGCCGGTCCAACTGGATGCAGGCACCGCCGCCGCCCGATCGCTACGCCGAAGTCAAGGAAAAATACGAGGGCAGCCAGTTCCGAGTCGAGCCGGGAGTCAGCACCTATTACTTCTGGATGAACACGCAGCGCCCGCCTTTCGACGACGTCAAGGTGCGCCAGGCGGTCAACTACGCGGTCAACCCGGAAGCGCTGGAACGGATCTACGCCGGCCAGCTGGTCGGCACGCAGCAGATCCTGCCGCCGGGGATGCCGGGCTACGAGAAATTCGAGCTCTACCCCCACGACATGGCCAAGGCGAAGGCCCTGATGGCGGAAGCGAACCCGTCGGATCTGGACATCACGGTCTGGACGAACACCGAACCGGAAAACCGGGAAGCGACCGAATACTACGAGGACGTGCTGAAAAAACTCGGCTTCGAGACGAAGCTGAAACCGGTCAACGCCGCCAACTTCTTCACCGTGATCGGCAACCAGTCGACGCCCGATCTCGACACCGGCTGGCTTGACTGGTTCGAGGACTACCCGCACCCGAACGACTTCTTCGAGCCGCAGCTGGCGGGCGACAGCATCGCCGCGACCAACAACACCAACCTGGCCGAAGCCGACTTCCCGAAGCTGAACGCGAAGATCGCGGAACTCGGCGAACAGCCACTCGGACCTGACGAGGAAGCCGCCTACGCCAAGCTCGACGAAGAATTCATGGAAGAGGCGCCGTGGGCTCCCTACGGGACGCGCGCGGTCGCCACCTTCGTCTCCAGCGCGATCGACCTCGACGAGGTGATCTTCAACCCGACCTTCGGCCAGGACCTGACCAGCTTCCAGTTCAAGTAGGCGCCCGGCGCCAGCATCAAGATAGGCGCGTGGAGTCCGCCGTCGATCCTCCCCGCCCGACTCGGCGAGGGCCCTGGGCCCTCGCCGCCCGGCGCTTCCTGCGCAACCGCGTCGCCGTCGCCTTCCTCGCGCTCTTCGTCCTGATCGTGGCCTTCGTCCTGGCGGCGCCGCTGTGGGCGAACCACGTCGCCCACACGGGGCCCAACACCACCCACACGCTGGAAAAGCTCGACATCGACGGCGAAAAGCGCGACGTCGTCGACATCGAAGGCCGCCCGATCGGGCCGGTCTGGTTCGCCGCCGGCGGCAGGTTCTTTCTAGGCGCCGACAGCCGGCTGGGGCGCGACGAGATGGTGCGGCTGATGTACGGCGGGCGGACCTCGCTGCTGATCGCCTCGCTGGCGGCGCTGATCACCACCGTCCTGGCGATCCTCCTCGGCCTTGCCGCCGGCTATTACAAGGGCCGCGTCGACGCGGTGATCGCGCGCGTCCTCGACGTGCTCTGGTCGATCCCCGTCTTCCTGCTCGGGCTGGCGCTGGGGATCGCGCTCGCGGTGGGTGGGCTCAAGATCGGGCCGCTGGAACTCTCGGGAGGGTCGATCTGGATCCCGATCGTCGTCATCGGGGTCGTCTCGGTCCCCTACATGGCGCGGCCGATCCGCGGCGAAGTGATGGCCCTGGGCGAGAAGGAGTTCGTCGAGGCCGCGGTCGCGCAGGGCGCCGGCTCGCTGCGGGTGATGTTCGTCGAGCTGCTGCCCAACCTGAGCTCGACGATCATCGTCTTCTTCACCCTCAGCGTCGCCAACGACATGCTCTTCGAGGCAGGGCTGTCGTTCCTCGGCGCCGGCGTGCAGCCGCCCAACTCCTCCTGGGGGACGATGATCACCACCGGGGTCGAGCTGCTCAACGCGGCGCCGTTGCTGGCGATCATCCCCGGGGTGATGATCCTGCTCACGGTGCTCTCGCTCAACATCGTCGGCGACGGGCTGCGCGACGCGCTCGACCCGCGCGCGAAGGTGCGCCTGGAGGCACGCACGGGCCTGGTCGAGCCGGAGGGGACCGCCGTCTGATGGCTCGCTTCGTCACCAAGCGGCTGGTCGGAATGGTCGCCGTTCTCTTCGCCGTCTCGGTGATCGTCTTCGCGATCTTCAACGTGATTCCCAACTCGCCGCCGGCGCAACGGCTGGCCGGGAAGAACGCCACGCCGGTTCTGGTCAAGAGCATCGAAGAGGAATGGGGCTTCGACGACCCGCTTCCCCAGCAGTACCTGACGATGATGAAGAAGGTCTTCACCGGCGAACTGACCTCCTACGCGCCCCGGGTCCCGGTCGACGAACGGATCGTCGAAGGCATCCCCGCCACCGTCTCGCTCTGCCTCGGCGCGGCGACGCTCTGGCTGGTCTTCGGGATTCTCTTCGGCTACCTGGCGGCGGTCCGGGCGGGCGGCAAGCTGGACAGGCTCCTGACCGGGGTCGCGGTCGCCGGCATCTCGATCCCGGTCTTCCTCCTCGCCCCCGTCCTCATCTACTTCCTCACCTTCAAGATCGAACTGTTCCCCAACGGCGGCTACGTCCCCCTGACCGAAGACCCGGCCGGGTGGCTGACCCACCTGATCCTGCCCTGGTTCACGGTGGCGGCGCTTTCGATCGGCTTCTACAGCCGCGTCCTGCGCTCGAACATGCTCGACGCGATGGACGAGGACTACGTGCGCACGGCCCGGGCCAAGGGCCTGAGCGAGCGCCGGGTGATGACGCGGCACGTCCTGCGCAACTCGCTGGTCCCGATCGTCACCCTGTTCGGGCTCGACGTCGGGGCGCTGATCGGCGGCACCGCAATCATCACCGAAAAGCTCTACGACATCAACGGGGTGGGCAAATACGCGGCCGACGCCGTCGCCAACACGGAACTGCCGCCGGTGATGGGAGTGACGCTCTACGCCGCCTTCTTCGTCGTCCTCTTCAACGCCCTCGTCGACATCGCCTACGCCTACCTCGACCCGCGGGTGCGACTGGGGGCGTCGGCCCAATGAGCGCCCCCCTCCTCACCGTGCGCGACCTCCGGGTCGGCTTCGCCACCGAAGCCGGGCTGCTGCAGGCCGTCGACGGGGTCGGTTTCGACCTGGCGCCGGGAGAGGTGCTGGCGATCGTCGGCGAGTCGGGCTCCGGCAAGAGCGTCACCGCGCAGACGATCATCGGCCTGACTCGTTCCCGCAACGCGCGGATCGAGGGCTCGGTGAAGCTCGCCGGGGAAGAGCTGATCGACGCCGGCGACGCGACGCTGCGGAGGCTGCGCGGCGACCGGGTGGCGATGGTCTTCCAGGACCCGATGACCTCATTCAACCCCGTGCACCGCATCGGCAGCCAGATCGCCGAGGCGATCCATGCCCACCGCGACGTCTCCAAGTCGGCGGCGCGCGCTCGCGCGATCGAGCTGCTCGACTCGGTCGGGATTCCCGACGCCGAGCGACGGGTCGACGACTACCCGCACGAATTCTCCGGCGGCATGCGGCAGCGGGCGATGATCGCGATGGCGCTCGCCCTGGAGCCGGAGGTGCTGATCGCCGACGAGCCGACGACGGCGCTCGACGTCACGATCCAGGCGCAGATCCTGCGCCTGCTCCAGGACCTCAATCGCGAGCGGAACCTGGCGACGATCCTGATCACCCACGACCTCGGCGTCGTCGCCGAGCTGGCCGACCGGGTGCTGGTGATGTACGCGGGGCGGGTGGTCGAGGAGGGAACGCTGGACGAGATCTTCTACGACCCCCAGCATCCCTACACCTGGGGCCTGCTCGGCTCCCTGACCCGGCTCGACCGGCCCCGGCCCCGGCGCCTGCCGCAGATCGGCGGGGCGCCGCCATCGCTGCTGGACCTGCCCCGGGGCTGTGCCTTCCGGCCTCGCTGCCCGCATGAGTTCGGCAAGTGCCCGCAGCCGCCGCCGCTGGCGGCGAGCCTGGTCGATGCGCCGGGCCATTGCGATCGCTGCTGGCTGGACCCGGAGCAGAAGCGGGCGAAGCGCCAGGTCGAAGGGCGGCTCGGGCTGGAGGCTCCGGCGCCGTGAGCAACCCCGGCGAGCCCCTGCTCGAGGTCACGGACCTCGTCAAGCACTTCCCGATCAAGCGCGGGGTCCTGCTCGAGCGCGAGGTCGACCAGGTGCGCGCGGTCGACGGCATCAGCTTCGCGATCCCGCGCGGGCAGACGCTGGGGCTGGTCGGGGAGTCCGGCAGCGGCAAGTCGACCGCCTGCCGCGCGGTGCTGCAGCTGACCAAGCCGAGCTCGGGCTCGGTCCGCTTCGCGGGCGAGGAGATCGCCGGCCTCTCGCGTCGGCGGATGCGGCCGCTGCGACGCGACATGCAGATGATCTTCCAGGACCCCTTCGCCTCGCTCAACCCCCGCAAGCGGGTGGGCCAGATCGTCGGCAGCCCGCTGAAGCTGCAGGGCGTCGCCTCGGGCGCGGGCCTGCGCTCCCAGGTGCGGGAGCTGCTGGAGCGGGTTGGCCTCTCCCCCGAGCACTACGACCGCTACCCGCACGAGTTCTCCGGCGGGCAGCGGCAGCGCATCGGGATCGCCCGGGCGATCGCGCTGAAGCCGAAGCTGGTGGTCGCCGACGAGCCGGTCTCCGCCCTCGACGTCTCGATCCAGGCGCAGATCGTCAACCTGCTCGACGACCTCCAGGACGAGCTTGGCCTCACCTACCTCTTCGTCGCCCACGACATCGGCGTCGTCCGCCACATCGCCGACCGGATCGCGGTCATGCACGAGGGCAGGATCGTCGAGCAGGGCAGCGCCGACCAGATCTGCGAGCGCCCGGCCGACGACTACACGAAGCGGCTGCTGGCGGCGGTGCCGGTCCCGGACCCGCGCCAGAGCCGCGAGCGCCGGGCGGCTACCCTCAGCGGCGGGTGAACCTGCCGCTCTCACCACCGATCAAGCCGCAGCTGGCGCTGACGCGCAAAGCGCTGCCGGAAGGCGAGGAGTGGGCGTATGAGCCGAAGCTCGACGGCTTCCGCGCGATCGTCTTCGTCGACGGCGAGGACGCATACATCCAGTCGCGCGGCGGCAAAGAGCTGGCCCGCTACTTCCCGGAGCTGAGTTTTGCGCCGGGGCGCTGGGTGCTCGACGGCGAGCTGGTGATCCGCGACGCCGACGGCAACCTCGAATTCGACTCGCTGCAGGAACGCATCCACCCCGCCCAGTCGCGGATCGAGCTGCTCTCAAACGAGATCCCCGCCGGCTACATCGTCTTCGACCTGCTGGCCGAGGGCGACGAGTCGCTGCTGGAGGCGCCGCTGTCCGAGCGGCGGGCGCGGCTGGAGGCGATCGCCGTGGAGGCCGACCTGGAGCTGACGCCGCTGACGCCCGATGCCGCCCAGGCCGAGCGCTGGCTGGGCAGCATCGAGGGCGTGATGGCGAAGCAGCTCGACGCCCCCTACGAGCCGGGCAAACGCAGGGGAATGGCCAAGGTCAAGCGCGAGCGAACGATCGACTGCGTGGTGATGGGCTGGCGCCCGGGCAAAGAGGAGGGCACCGTCGGCTCGCTGATCCTCGGCCTCTACGACAGTGGCGAGCTGCGCTCGGTCGGCCACATCTCCGGCTTCTCGGCGGCGGCGAAACGGAGTATGCGGGCGATGCTGGCGCCACTGGAGACGGGCGAGAGCGGCAGCGCCGAGCCGAGCCGCTGGACCGGCGGCCGCGACCTGGAGTGGGTGGCGCTGCGGCCGGAGCTGGTGATCGAGGTGGGGTACGACCATGCGGCGTCGGGGCGGATTCGGCACGGGGCACGGTTTCACCGGTTCAGGGACGACAAAGCGCCCAAGGAGTGCAAGTTTGAGCAATTGGACGAAGGGGCCTAGCCGTAGACGCCCCTGCCGGGCGGGGCCTGTCCCGGGGGGAGGCGCCTGCGGGCGAGGTATTCGTTCTCGGCGCCTCCCCCCGGGCCACCCACCCGGAGAAGCGTCTCCGTCCACGGACCAGCGGGGGTAACTCAGAAGAGGGCGCGCTGGGGTGGGTCTTCGGGAACGGAGGCAGAAGCGGGCCGTGGTGGCGAGGTCCCGGCGCCGGAAGGGTCTGGGCGAGCTGGAGGGTCGGAGCGATCGGCGGGGGTGCTACGGAGGCGGTTGCGGCCCCAGCCGCGGACGGCTCTCGTGGTTCGTTTTCGCTGGGCGGGCTGCATGTAGGCGCGGTCCTTGTAGAGGGCCTCGTAGCGGGGGAGGAGGTCGGGGCGTTTGGTCTCGAGCCAGGCGAAGAAGACGTCTTTGACCTCGTCGCGGAGGTGGAGGGCGACGCCGCCGAGGAAGGTGGCGTCGGCCTTCTTGGCGCGTTCCACGATCGGGTGGACCTGGTCGGGCGAGTCGTTGATGCCGGGCATCAGCGGGGCGATCAGGACGCCGGAGTCGATGCCGCGGCGGCGCAGCTCGGCGACCGCGTCGAGGCGGGCGGCGGGGCTCGGCGTGTGCGGCTCGGTCGCCCGCCAGGCGTCCTCGTCCAGGGTCGGCACCGAGAGATTGACCGAGACCGGCAGCTTCTTCGCCATCCGCTCGAAGATCTTCACGTCGCGCATCACCAGCGGCGACTTGGTCAGCACCGAGACCGGCGTTTCCGCCACCTCCAGCGCCTCGAGGATCTCCGGCATCATCCGGTAGCGGCTCTCGACCCACTGGTAGGGGTCGGTGTTGGTCCCCAGCGCCACCAGCTCCCGCTTCCAGCTCGGTCGCGCCAGCTCCGCCCGCAGCAGCTCCGGCACGTTGACCTTGACGACGATCTCCCGCTCGAAGTCGCGCCCGGCGTCGAGATCTAGGTAGGTATGAGTTCGTCTGGCGAAGCAATAAATGCAGGCATGACTGCATCCCCTGAACGGGTTGATCGTCCAGTCGAAGCCGTAGCGGCCGGCGGCGACGTGGTTAAGGGCCGAGCGGGCGCGGACCTCGTGGAAGTTGATCCCCATCGCCTCGGGCGCGTCGAAGGTGCGGGTGACGGTGCCGTCGCCCACCCCCGGCAGCCGCAGGTCGTTCTCTACTCGCTGTTCGTCCCAGCGCACGAACATACGTTCGCATACACCGTGGACGGAGCTAGATGCTGGAGCCGGTCTCGTCGCGCTTGAAGGAGGCGAGCTGGTCGAGCGCTTTGGCGCGGGCTTTGGCTCGCAGTGGCGGCAGCAGCGCCACCAGGTGACCGCTCGGGCCGAGCGCCTGCTTGGCCCAGGCGCGGAAATCGAAGTCGTCGACGTGGTCGGCGATCCTGCCGTCCTCGGCGAAGCGGAACCTGGCCTGGATGTCGTTGACGACGGGGCGGCCGGTGGAGAAGGTGTAGCGGGCGATCCAGTGGGCCGACCCGGTCTCCTCCCCCGCCTCGTGCTCGTGCAGCTCGATCCCGAGATCGCCGGCGCGGCCGGTGAGCATCCGCCACATCGCGCCCACGTCCTCGCCCTCGAGGTCGCCGAAGGCGGGGTCGCGGAAGTGGGCGCCGGGTGCGTAGCAGGCCGTCATCGCGGCGCCGTTGCACTGGCCGAACGCCTCGTAGAGGCGCTCGATCGTGGCGCGATTGGCGTCGGCGGGCACGAGCCCACCCTATGCCCTATCGCCGCGGCAGTTCGCCCGCGATCACATAACGAAGGACGTCGACCACCTGCTCGGCCTCGCGCGCGGTCGCCTGGGCGGCGCGATCGACCTCCTTCAGGGCGTGGTCAAGCTCGGGGTCGTGGACGGTGACGATCGGCTTGCCGAGCGCGGCGGCGAAGCCGGCGTCGAAGGCGGCGTTCCACTGGCGGTACTTGTCGCCGAAGCGGACGACCACGAGGTCGGCGGCGCGGATCAGGGTCTGGGTGCGGATCGCGTTGACCCCCGCCCCCTTGTGGTCGCGCCAGAAGGAATCGCCCTCCTCCCCCAGGGTGCCGGCGCCGGCGTCGTCGGAGGCGGCGTGGTCGGTGACCGGGGCCGAGAAGGAGACCGGCAGGCCGGCCCGCTCGGCACCCGATTCGATCCGCTCTCGCCAGTCGGAATGGATCTCGCCGGAGAGGTAGACGTTCCAGGTCCGCTGGGCCATCGTTCAATCGTAGTCGCGCCGCAAGCGAGTCCACTAACTTCCGCGCGAGCCGGAGCAGACGACGGGAGTCAGGGGAGGTGGCGAGCCCTCTCAAAACACTCAAGCGTGGCGCTAGCCACGCGTTTTGAGAGGACTCGCCACCTCCCCCCCAGCCCCCGCCGTCTGCTCTTCGAAGTGCTTGCTCAGCATCGTCACCTGGCCCTGGTAGTTGGAGCCAAGGCTGGCGCCGTAGAGGCGCTCGGCGGGAGCGGCCATGCGCTCGAGGCCGAGCTTGCAGACGGGCTGACGGTGCTCGACCATGAAGGAGACGTCGCGGGCGCGCACCTCGAGGGCGGCGCGACTGCCGGGCCGGGCCCCGTCGGGGTCGTAGCCGAAGCCGGGGTCGAAGAAGCCGGCGTAGTGAGTGCGCAGCTCGCCGGCGGTCGGGTCGTAGGCCATCATCTCGGCGGCGATCTGCGGCGGGATCGAGACGCCCTCGGCGGATAGCAGCAGATAGAAGATCTCCGGCTCCAGCACGACGCGGCCGCCGGCCTCGGGAAAGACGGGGTCCCAGTAGTCGTTCCAGCGATAGGCGCGAACCCGCGAGAGGTCGACCGGCAGGCTGTTCTTCTTGGCGCGATAGCCGACAGTGCGATCGGCCGGGCCGGAGAGGTCGAGGCTGAGGAAGAGGCCCTCGGAGATCGCCAGGTCCGACCGCGGCACCGCCTCGGACTCCATGAACAGCAGCGGCTGGGAGTCCTGGAGGTCGCGGATCTCGGTGTCGCCGAGACGGACGTCGCCGCGCACGAGCCGCAGCTGGTTGAGCGAGAGCCCGGTCTTGACCTGGATCGCGAAGGAGCGCGGCACGATCTCCAAGTACAGGCGGCCGCGATAGCCGGCGCGGATGTCGTCGAAGCGGTGGTGGCGGTCGCTGATGACGCGGGTGAAGACGTCGAGCCGCCCGGTCGAGCTCTTCGGGTTGGCCTTGGCCCGCACGTCCTCCGGCAGCGCCAGCTCCTCGATCAGCGGCACCAGGTAGGGGCGGTCGCGCTCCAGCACGGCGCCGTCGCGCAGGTCGACCTTCTGGAAGGCGATCCCTTCGATCTTCTCCTCGACCGTGGAGTCGATGTCGGGGAGGAAGGAGCAGCGCAGCGCCCAAGCGAAGTCACCGAGCCGCAGGTCGATGCTGGCCGGTTGGACCGCCTCGGGGCGGATCCGGTAATCCCCGGAGCTGACCCATTCCGCCTCGATCGCCCGATTCAGCTCCTGCGAGGGGAAGACGCCCGGGGTCGGCTCACTCATCCAGCAGAGATTATTCGCCTCGCCTCGGCCGCGCCCAGGTAAGGCGTCAGCGCGAACTCGAGCACGTCGGGCAGCAACTGGTCGATTCGCTCCCCCTCGCCGGCCAGGATGCGCCGACCCAGCAGCGAAGCGATGCCACCGACGACGGCCTCGTCGGTCGCGGCCGGCACCGGGTCCCCATCGGGAGCCGCCGGCGCGTCGGCGCGGAGATACGGCACGAAGCTCTCGACGGCCGCCTGGTAGCGGTCGTAGACCCCGCGGCCGGCGCGCAGGCCCTCGACCAAGGAGAGGCTGGCAAGGGCGGGGTCCGCGGCGAGAAAGGTGAGCAGCGAAGCGATTCCATCTCGCACGCGCGCTGACCATTCATCCGCCCCGCGCTTTGAGCAGGCCTCGGTCACCTGCTCCCGAATTCGCCCTATCGCCGCTTCGTAGGCGGCGAAAAAGCAGTCATCCTTACTCTCGAAATGCTTATAGAAGTCACTCTTGGAGACAGCAGCTCGCTGACCAATCAATGAAACAGTGGTTTTCTGATAACCCACCTCATAGAGGACTTCGGTCAGTCCGGCGATCAGCCTTTCGCGCTGATTTCGGGCGACAAACTCAGGGGAAAGGCCGTGACGTCCACGGGGTAGGCGCTCCATCTGTGAATGGAGTCTGCCACCGTACTGTCAGTTTCGTCAGCTCGTACCCAAATCTGAATTCTCTACACCGTGGTACGGAGAAAGGACGAAATCGGAAAGTTCGGGGAGAAGGTCCAACGCCTGCTCGGCCTCGCCGCGGCGGATCTTCCGATGGAGGATCCAGGCGGCTCCGCCGACCAAAGTCTCCTCGGTGGTGTCCGGGAGGCCGCCGTCCGAAGGGGCGTTTCGACGCAGCAACTCGATGAACTGCTGCACCCCGTGGTCGTAGCGAGCCGAGGAGTCGGGCGTCGCTGAAAGCGACTCGATCATGCACATGCGCGCGTAGGCGGGCTGCTCGGCGATGTAGGTGAGGAGGGCTCTGAGACCGGCCTCGATCCGCTCGCGCCAATCTTCCCCAGCTGCGTCGCAGGCCGTTTCCGTACGACTCAGCGCCTCCGTTATCCCGCTGTCGAGCGCGGTCAGGAAAGCCTCTTCCTTGCCCTCGAAGTTGTCGTACAGGGTTTTCCGCGCGATGCCGGCGCGGCGAACGATGTCAGCGATCGATGTCGCCTCATACCCCTGCTCGGCGCTGAGCTCGGCGATCGCATCCATCACCCGGCGGCGCTTATGCACCGCGACGAACTCCCTTGGCAACAGGGGCCGGGTAGGTTGCACCCGAGCCGACGCGGCCTGGGTGCCCCTGGCGGGTGAGGACGGCATCCATTGGAGAATACCTGCGTGCTCCAAAAGCGCTCACCCGCTGACAACTCTTCTGGTACCTTAAGGAAACTTCCATCGTTCTTATTAGAAACGAGCAGGTTTCTCGGTGCCCTTTGATCGTATTCAATTGAGTCAGGAAAAGCTGCTCGACGCCATCGGCGACCACTGGCCGTCCGCCGATGTCGATGCCGCTCTCGAGCTGCTGCGAACCAGCGACGGCAAGTTCCCCTCCGGGGTTCGCAAGCTCCCCTCCGACCTGGTCAGCGCCGTGCAGCGCGAGCGGCTGATCGCGGCGATGCTGCGCGCGGCCGCCGAACTCGGCTATCGAGAAGCCAACGTCCAGGAGGTGATCGAGCGCGCCGGCGTATCCCGCCCCACCTTCTACGAGCACTTCTCCAACAAGGAAGACTGCTTCCTCACCGCTTTCGACGTGACCGCCGGCCGTCTCCGCGAGCGCATCGCCGCCGCCGTCGAAAAGGGAGGCGACAACCTCAGGGACCGCCTGCGGTTCGGGCTGGAAACCCTCCTGCACTTCGCCTCGACCGAACCCGACGCCGCCCGTACCATCGTCGTCGAGGCGCGTGCCGCCAGCCCAGACGCCGTCCAGCGCCGCGACGACCTGCTCGACCACTTCACCGCCTGCATCGACACCCAGGTCCGCGAGCTGCTCCCCGACGCGCCCTCCTACTCGCCGATCACCGCGGCGGGGATCGTCGGCGGTGTCGAAGCCCTTCTCTACTCCCGGCTCTGCAAAGGCGAACTCGACGATCTCGATTCCCTCCTGCCTTCGATGATGTACTTCTTGGTGCTGCCGTTCGAGGGGCACGAGGCGGCCAGCGAGGAGCTGGGGGTAGCGGTCCGCTGAGACTCCCTGACCAAGCAGGCGACAGGTGCCGCGGGGGTCACCCCTTCACCCGGCAGCTCTTCACGACACTGACCCCGATCTTGCCGTCTTCCCCGAAGTCGAAGTCGGCCAGGGCCAGCGGGAAGGAGGCCGTCGGCGTCCCTTTCGGAGTCGGGCAGTTGGCGTTGAAGTAGGAGAGTTCCTTGCCCTTGTAGTCGTATTTGCGCCGCAGGGTGAGCTTGATGCGATCGAGGTAGCCCCAGTCTCCGAGGGCCTGAGGCAAAGAAGCTTTGAGTTCGGTCCCGAAGGCCCCTTGGGAGATCTTCTGGATCGAGAAGGTGACGACGAAAGAGGAGGCGAAGGGGATCGTCGTGAAGATGTGGGCGAAGAGGACGGGGTGGCCGTTCTTGCTGCCGTTGAAGACCAGGAGCCGCCCTCGGGTCGGATAGGGCCGTTGATCCTCGAGCACGATCTCCGCCCAAAAGCGCCCGGAGCCGACCAGGGCATCGGCGCAGTTGTTCAGCGCGCGTTCGGTTGAGCCCGGCTGGATCTCCGGCAAGCGGCAGACCGGCAGGCCCTTGGACTGCAAGAGGCCGTGGCGGTTGACCTTGACCGACATCCGCTGCAGCTGGGGCGGGAGTCCACCCGAGGCCGAGTCGACATGGCCGGAGACGAAGACGGCGATCGGGGCGGGGGTGGTTCTGGGGAGCTTGTAGGGGAGGATCTGGCTCAGCAGGGTGATGCGCAGGTCGCCTTTTTGGATCGTCGCCGCGGTGGCAGCCCCGGCTGCCAGGGCGGCGAGGGCCAAGGTCGCCAGGGCGACCTTGGCCTTGCCCTTCAGTCTGCCCATGCGCTAGCCCGCGGCGCGAGCGGCGCGCTTGCTCTTCTTCTTGCCCTTGACCTTGCAGGGCGGCTTCACGATCGGGTTGGTGTCATAGACCTTGCCGTTTTGGCCCGTGAAGTGGGAGATCGCCCGGTTGGTCGATTTGCAGAGGTTGACCGAGTTGACCAAGAGGCCCTTTTTGCCGCCCTGCATTTCCAGGGTGAAGCGGGTCACCGGGGCGTCTGGGACCGACTCGAAGGTGTTGCGGATCCGCCCGCCTTTGACCGAGTCGATGCGACCGGCGAGGGCGATGTTGATTTTGCCGGAGTTCAGCGCCGCGACCAGGTCGGGCAGGTTGTGAGAGGACGACCTGAGGAAGACCGGTCCTTGCAGCGGCTCATCCAGGAGCGGCGTGACCGCTTTGGCGTAACCGTAGATCGAGGCCGCCGGGCATTTTTCGCCGGGGGCGATCCCCGCTTTGAACTGCACCCTGGTGCAGATCGTTTTGATGTGGCTCTGTTCTAAGAACTCCGAATGGGGCAGGGTGACCTGGGCTTTGCCGATGTTGGCATCGCCTTTGCGTGCCGTCAGCACCGCTTTGAGGGCGGGGGTGCCGCCGCGCTTGGTCGCGCCTTTGAGGCTGAGCTCCAGTTTCGGCGCGAAGCCGAGGGAGGCGCAGGAGGCCGCCTGGAAGGGCGAGGTCACCGTGACCGGCTGATCGTCGGCATCGGAGCCGAAGTTCAGGCCGGAGCCCAAGACAGTGCTCGCCGTTGAGGTGCGCGAGCAGTTGGTCGGGTTCAACGCGAATTCAGGCTTGTCGACGTAGACGCGGATGTCACGGGCGTGGACGGGGACCCCCTGGATGATGTGGGGGATCGCGTCAGAGCCGGTGGCGTCGACGAAGACTTCGGCCGTTTCGGGGTCGATTTTCAGGGCCGAGCGGATCACCACGGTGCCGAGGTCAAAGGGTCCGACCCTTGCCGCGGTGATCGCGGCGATCGACATCGCCGAGCCGTTGTAGGGGCCGGCGAGGTAGAGCTTGCCGGGGGCATAGGTAAGGCCCGGGCCGACTCCCGCTCCGACCAGGGTGCGGCCGATCTCTGAGGCCAAGGGGCACGAGGGGCTGTTGAGCTCTTCCTGTCCGCCGTGGGGGCCGGTCCTCGCTTTGGCGACGGCGATCGCCGCGTCAGAGCAGAAAGGCACCCCGGCGAGCTTGCCGGTGACGCCGGGCGGCAGCTTGATCGAGAAGTGGGTGAACTCCTGTTCGCCGTCGTTTCTGGTCAAGCGCAGGTTGAAGGGCGAGTAGGCGCCGGCGGCGTTGTTGATCGAGCCGGCTTCGAGACCCGGGTGGAAGGGCGGCGTTGCGCCCGAGGGGCAGGGAGTGCTGTTGGCCCCCGAGATCACCTGGAAGGCGGAATTGGTGGTGATCGTTTCCGAGCCCGACCAGGGGGTCAGTTCGGCTTTGACGTTGTAGGTGCCGCAGGCGGGGGGGCTTGCCAGTGGCGAGCGGGCGCCCTCGCGGAAGTGCAGCTTGAAGTGGCTGAACGGGAGCTGGGGGAGATTGTCGGTGATCGTGGTGAGCTGACCCGTGACCGGATTGGTCTCCACTTTGGCCGGCTGCTTCAACATGATCCCCAGATTCGAGTTCTTCAGCACCGCATAGAAGGCGATCAGGGAGCCGTAGGGATTGTCGAAAGGAACCGCTTGGTAGAGGGCGCCTTTGACCGGTTCTTCGACCAAGGGGCTTTCGACCACGATGCTGCCGAGCTTCGATGCTTCCGGGCAGCCCTGATTGGAGAGCGTTTCCGCCGCCACCTGCGCTTCGGAGCATACGTTCAGCCCTTCGGCCACCGACGGGTTGACCGAGAAGCCCTCGGGCAACGTCACCACCGCTTTCTTGATGTCGGACTGGGCCAGGCCGGTGGCGGAGGTCAGGCCTTCGTCGTCGACGTCGAGGCTGAAATCCAACCCGGTTGGGCTCGATGCCGCTTTGGTCGTCGGCTGCGCGGTGATCGTCGGTTTGAAGCCCAGCTGCGAGCAGCCGGTGAAGCCCTGGGGGTTCGGTGGTTCGGAGTTGTCGTGGGTGATCGAGCTGCCGCCGACGAAGGCGCCGGGGTTCTCCCAGGCGTCGGTCGAGTAGGTAGTGGCCGCCGGGCCGCTGCAGCTGCGCGGCAGGGTCAGGAAGGGTTTGCCGACGGCGTTGGCGGGACATTTGTCCGAACTCGGTTCGAACCCTTCGAAGTTGCTCTTGAATCCACGTGCGCACCTCCCTCTCAGATTGTCGTGCCGAGGATCCCCCGGCACGCCCCAGAGCTGGAACGCCGACCCCAGGATCTTCACCGTCTGGGCGACATTGACCAGGGAGGCTTCGAGGTTGTATTCGGGGGACTGCTTGACGCCGATGTTGATCGTCACGAAGACGGAGGAGACGGTGAAGCCGAGCTTAGTCGCTACTCCCGGCGGCGGCACCAGATTGTAGACGGCGTTTTGGTACCATTGAGCCTCCACTCCGAGCTGGACAGCGGTCACCCCAACCGCGGTCTCTTGCGGGCAGCCGTTGTGGGTGAAGTCGGAGGTGAGGAAGTCGGCGTTGGAACAGCGCGGCATCGCCGTCGCATCCCCCACCAGGCCCCCCACCTGCTCGATGAAGAGGTCTTTGATTTCACCGTCCACTTTGCTACCCACTCGGTTGACCGCCCCCTCGGTCATCATCGCGAACGGGTGCGACCCCGCCTGCGTCGCGGGCGTGCCATCCGCGTTGGTGAAGGTGACGTCGAACTTGCTGAAGCCGTAGTCGGCCATCGCCGGAGCGGCCGCGGCCAATAGGCCGATTGCCGCGCAGGCGCTTATCAGGAGCATCGCTGCGCCACGGCGCCGGCGACGGGGGCTCTTGGGGTTGGAATTCATCTGCTTGGCTCCCTTGCTCTTCTGCATCAGCCGTTACGGCGGGGCGAGTTGTTGGCGGCCTGGCGCTTTGCCTTGCCGCCCTTCTTCTTTGACTTCTTGTGCTTCTTGTTCTTCTTTTTGTGCTTGTGCTTCTTTGACTTCTTCTTCTTGGCCGCCTCGTTGAGGTTGCCGGGGCCGTTGTAGGCGGCGGAGGCGGGGGTGGGGTCGTTCGGCGGAGTTGGTGCTCCCTGACAGGCTTCGCCTTCACAGATCGCCGGCGGCGCCGGGGGCTGGGGGAAGCCGCCTTCCACCCGCGCGTCGTACATGTCGACCAGGCCCGGGTCCTGGGGAAGCAGGCTGGAGCCGGTGGTGAAGAAGACGTCCTTGCCGTCGGGGGTGGCGTCGATGAATTCCGAGACCGTCGGGCTCTGGCCGCTTGAGATCAGGCTGACGCAGCCGCCGTTTTGCTGGCTGAAGCTGGGGTTGGCGGTGGTGCAGTCGCCGGTTCCCGGCAGCTCCCACTGGTAGACGTCGAGGGCGCCGTTGGTATCGCCGGGGACCAGGGCGTCGAAGGCGTTGAAGAAAACGCGGCTGCCGTCATCGGTCAGCGCCCGCTGGGCGAGCAGGTCGTGTTCCCAGCCGGGGATCCAAGCAGCGGCCCAGGTTTCGGTTTTTTCGCTCGCTTCCGCAATGTCAAAGGATTTCTGCATCCGGTGACCCACCGGCCGGGCGCCGCTCGGGTTGCAGGAAACGCAGCGCAGCCCGCCGCCGACCTCATAGAGATAGACCTCGCGGTCGGCTTCGCCGCTGACCGCGTCGGTGTTGTCGTATCCCACCGCTTCTGCCGGCGATTTGCTCGCTGACATGAAGAGCAGGTGACTGCCGTCGGGACTCACCCTAGTGGCGCGTCCCTGGGGTTGGAGCGAAATCATCCTGGTCGGGCTCCCATCCACGTCAGCCTGGGTGACCGTAGCGATGAAGGTGTTCACTGCCCCCTGGCGCAGGTAGAGGTTCTGTTCCCCCGCGGTGGCGCCCGCCGCCAAGTCTTCTTTGGAGGCGAAGTAGACGCGGGAGCCGTCTTTGCTGCCGCCAAGAGCGCCCCATGATTCGTGGGCGATCAGGGTTGGAGTGCGAGTGAGGACATCGTATTCGTAGAGGTCACGACCTCCAGAAGCCGGGGTGACCGTGAACAGGGCCTTCGAGCCATCGGCGCTAGCGAATTGGAACAGCGCATTACGGCCCCCCGGCACCGACAGGGCGACGGGGACCGTGCAGGCCTTGTCGGGTTCCGTGCATTCGCTCCAGGCAAAAAGACGCATGCTCGATTCGGTTGCCGTCGAGCTAGCCGAGAGCGTCAGCGAGCTAGGGCCGACCGCGGTAATCGTCGTTCCGTCGGGAAGGTAGTTGACAAAGGCAACGGATTGGGTTGCGCTGATGATTTCCTGGCCGACAGCAAAGGCACCGCTGGCAGTGTCGAGTCCCGTGACTTCGTTCGAACCTGCGGTCAGTTCGCCGGTGCCGTCAGCCCTGCCGAGAGCCTGCGCGCTTTGAGGCTGGTCCGGATTGAGGCGGAGGTAGAGCACGCCGGTTGACGAAAAGAAGAGATTGTTCCCTCGTGAGGACCAAAAAGCGTGCGAGCCATCTGCCGAAAGTGCATGCCCGCCGCTGTTCACTGGAAGGGCACTGCCGTCGGGCAGGACGCTGACCAAGTGCAGGTCTCCGTCGATCGAGGCATAGGTCTGAGACACCTTGCTAGGGGTCGGAAAGGCATCCGGCGTCATCGGCGCCTTCGTTTCGAAGAGCACGTCGCTGTAGTCGCTGGAGTGACCCTGGGGCCAGAAGAGGTATTCGTAGGCGAACGTTCCGCTGGGCCGCTCCGCGGGTTCCTCGTTGGTCAGCGCTTCATAACTTTCGGTGAGATTGTTGCGCCGGTAGTAGTTCGGCATGCCTTCCACCGCGTCCGCGGTCAGCGGCGGAATTCGGGCGTCCTGCACCCAGGCTTCGGAGAGGTCGGGGGTGAAGAGCGTGAAGGCCGAATCCAGCGGGAAGCTGAGAATGGCCGGTTCTTCGACCGTCGGGCCGCCGGGCGCGTTCAGCGAATGCGTGGACCAGCCACCGGCGCCGCGGGTCGCCAGGTACTGGTTGGCGTTGCGGCCGGCGACCGTGTCGCCGAAGGGGGTGCCGGAGGTGTAGGTCAGTTTGTTGCCGTCGAGGGCAGCCTGGTCGAAGGCCGCCCGGCCGGCAAATTCCTGTCCGCCGAAGCCGAGGAAGGCGGCGATGTCGCCGCCGTTTTTATCGACCGGGGAGACCATCTCATAGGCACGGCAGTCGGGCAGGGTCGCCGCCGAGCCGGTGCGGAAAGCCTGGTTGGGGCAGCTGGTGTTGAGGGCGAGCGAGCCGTGGGTGTGGAATTTCTGCTCATCCCCGTTGGTCACGCCGGTTCCCGGAAACGATGGGTCGAGGTTGGAAGCGACTACGCGCCAGTGGTAGGCGGTGCCGGGAGTCAGACCTTCAAGGGTGAAGGTGAGGGCGTGAGCGGTGCCGTCGGCGCCGACGCCGCGCTCGTTGGTGCTGAGTTCATAGGGCTGACCGGCTTTGCCGTACTCGAGGTGGTAGGTGGTTGCGAAGTTGCGCGGGTTGACCTTGAAGATCAGCGTCGCTTCGGTGCGCGAGGCGGTTTGCACCGCCTCTTCGCTGATCAGCGGCGGCGCCGGGGTGAAGAAGACTTTGTCCTGGCCTTCGTTGGCGCCGTTGGCGTTGGCGGCGACAATGCGGAAGTGATATTCCGTACCGCCGATTAGACCGCTGATGTCAGCGTGGACCGGGACCGGGGCGTTGCCTTCGCCGATCTGGGCTGAGGTCTCCGCGCAGGGCGTGGTGTGGTCATAGGGGGCGCTCGTTTCGCCCCATTCGAAGACGCAGCTTTCGACTTCGAGTTCTCTCGGGTCAACCGTGGCGTTGAGGGTGACGCTGGTCCCCGTCAGGTTCGAGGCCGTGCCGGTCTCTACGGTCGGGACTACGGGCGCCGGCCCAAAGACTTCGACTTTGCCTCCTTCAACACCATTGCTGACGTAGAGGAGATCTTTGGCGGCGTTGACCGCGATCCCGCCGAGATTATTCGGGTGCGCTTCGGTCAGCTTCTGCGCGCCCGAGGAGCCGGAGACATCGAACTCGGCCACTTCGTTTCCCTCGCCGACGAAGAGGTGACCGCTGGTGGGGTCGACCGTCTGGGCGGTAATAAACGATGGAAAGAATGTGTAGTCGATCGCTCCGGTGGCGGCGTCGAGTTTGTAGCCCCCACCTTCCCCTGGAGTTACGAAGATCGAGCCCGCCGTCGGACCGGCGCCAGCAGCGACAGCATATGGTTCAATCAGAGCCGTGAAGGTGTCGGTGCGGTCGCTGAGGACAGGCGGGTTGGCGGAGGGGACGTATTTGTCGACACCGCCGAGGGGATTGCTCACGTAGAGGTTGCCGCTCGAATCCACCGCGACGCCACCTACTTCAAAGCCGCTGAGCTGGCCGAGATAGTGGCCGTCCTCAGCGAAGATTTGAACGCTTTGGAATTCTGGCTGGGTGACGTAGATGTTGCCGTCGGTCACCCCGCCGCTTTCATCTATGACGACAGAACTGTTATAGCCGGGGCTGAAAAAGAAAAGTATTCCCTGCGGAACCGCATCGCAGGAAGCGGGTTCTTGGGCGCAGGGTTTGCCGCCGGGCCCTTTCTTGCCGTCGATGACGTTGGTGCCCAGAGCCGAGAAGTTGACCGGGTTGCCTTCTTCGTCGAAGCGAGAGAGTTTTCCGTCGGAGGTCCCGGAGGGGTTGCTGCTGCCAACCATGAGCTCGCCCTTGCCCTGATCGAAGGCCAGCACTCCCGGGTAGCGGAACGTCTGTTCTTCGGCGCTGCCGAATATTTCCACGAACGACCGCGTGGTCACGGCGCTCGCCGGGGTGGCGGCGAGCGCCAAAAGCGCGAATGCGGCGATCAAGGCCGCCGGGAAAGCGAGACGAGTGCCCGTGGGCGCACCACTCCCCTTTGCATCGCTCGAGGCGCCACGGGTCGCGAAGGCTCCACGGAAGAAGCGGCCCAGGCCACTGGCCGGGCGCTCGGTCGATCCCGCGGACGATGCCTTCGCGTGAGTTCTCACGTAACTGTCTCCTTGTCCCGTGAGCCCTTTGCCTGCCGCTCCCTTAGCGGCTCCCGCGAGGCTCGGTTTTCCCTGTGGTGCTTGCTCTAAACGAGAGCGTTCCCTGAACTGACGCTTTGGTTCCTAAAGCGTCGTCGAAGGTAAACATACTGGTTTGTAATTGTCAAGGTACGTAATTGGTATATGGCCTGAAACAGGTTCATTTGCAGGGGCCTTTATGCTCTGCGAATGAGGTCTCCGATGAGCTCGAGAGCCGCCTTGGGCTTCCTCTTCGTCTCGGCGGCAGTCATCGGGCTGACCGCGGCGGTGGCGCCGCGGACCTTCTACGACGACTTCCCCTTCGTCGCCCACTGGGTGGAGCTGCTGCCGCCTTACAACGAGCACCTGGTCACCGACGTCGGCGGGCTCTACCTCGGCTTCGCGGTCCTCTTCGCCTGGGCGGCCTGGACCCTGGAGCGCACCCTGGTGCGTGCCGTCTGCGTGGCCTGGCTGCTCACCGCCACGATCCACCTGCTCTTCCACGCCGGCCACCTGGCCGGCTTCGGTACCGCCGACGCGATCGCCGAGATCGCCACCCTGGCGCTGCTGCTGGCGCCACCGCCGATCGCCATCTGGGGCGTGGCAGCGGCAGACGAGCGGTAGATTCGGACTGATGCGAGCCGAGGACCTGAAGAGCCTGCCGGGGGCCGAGATCGTCCTTTCGGGGATTCTCGACCTCGAGGCTGGCCATAGAAGCGTCAACGCGACCGCGGTGCAGTGCGCGGCAACGCGCCTGCGAAGGGTCGGGCTGAACGCGCCCGGCATCGACGGCGAGATCCCGGCAGCGCATCGGCTCTACGAGCAGCTGGCGGATGAGCTCGGAAACGGTGCCCACTCCCGCTACAACGCGATCCTCGCCCGCGTCGCCAGCTTCGCCGGAGCAGCTGAGCGTGCGCGACGCAGCTGACGCCGAGCGGATACGCAGCCTCGCCCGCGAGCTAGGGCGCGCGGTAGCTTCTGGGACCAGGATGTACCTGACCGGGGGCGCGACGGCGGTGCTCGAGGGATGGCGGGAGTCGACCGTCGACATAGACGTCCGCTTCGAGCCGGACTCAGACCTCGCTCTAAGTCGCATCAGCCAACTCAAGGAGAGGCTGACCGTGAACGTGGAGCTTGCCTCTCCGCTCGACTTCCTGCCGCCGCTCCAAGGCTGGCGGGAGCGTTCGCGCTTCCGCTTCCGCGAGGGCAATCTTGAGGTGTTCGACTTCGACCTCTATTCACAGGCGCTGTCGAAGCTGGAGCGGGGGTTCGAGCTTGACCTCGCCGACGTGCGCAGCATGGTCAGCGCCAACGAGGTGAAGCCCGAGAAGCTGCGGCAACTGTACGAGGGCATCGAGGAAAAGCTGTATCGATTTCCGGCGGTCGACCCTGCCAGCCTGCAACTCGCGGTCGACTCGCTCATCAAGCGAGACTAGGCGGAGAGAAGCTACGGAGGGGGTGGGATTCGAACCCACGAGCGCCTTGCGACGCCAACAGTTTTCGAGACTGCCCGTGCCTGTCCAATCGCGGCTCTAGCAAGCCGAATTCAAGACTGAATCGGCGGCTAGGGAACGGATGAGGGAACGAGACGCGATCTGAAATCCGCGAGCGGGCGCTGTGCGGACTAAAAAGGTGCCGCCGGGGACCGGGGAGCTAGCTCGCACCTGAAGGGGGATGTTCTGCAAGGAAGCTGCGGATGCGCTCGTCTTCGTATTCATCCCAGCCATTGACGTGGAAGAACTCGCCGGAGCCGATTTGGCCGAGGTCGCGCAGGGCCTGGGCGAGCTCGGCGTCACTTTCGGGGTAGATCTCGCTGCGCGCGTCTTCGTCTTCGAGCAGGGCAACCACCGCAGGGTCACTACGAAAGCCGTAAAAGCGGCGGAAGTGCGGGTAAACACCGGCGCTTTGGACTGAGCCGGCGGTGCTGGTCACGGCAAGATTGGCGAGAATGTCGAACTGGGCAAGGCTGCTGAGCAGGCGATTGTCATCAGGCCCATAGTCGGGACGCAGCTCGGGAGTAGCGATGATGTGAGCAAGCGCCAGCTGTAGCAAAGAGGCGCCGACTCGTTCGGCCCTTGGATCGCGCAACAGCTCGGCGCGGGCTGCCATGACGTGCGCGTGGCGTAGCCAACTGCGATAGCGATATTCGCGGAGGGCCTCCGGGCGCTGCAGGGTCAGCTCGGTCACTGCCCGCCATCGCCTCTTGCGGACCGCCAGAGCTCCGAGCGCGTAGACCCGCTCGATCAGGGCCAGCCAGACCTCGGCCGGCGCCAGCATAAGGTCGCTTCGCTCGCGGCCGTACTCGTCCGCGACCCCGTCGTAGATTGACCTCAGCGCTTCGATCGTCAGCTCGAGCAGCGTGTCGTTTTGAAGCACCAGCCCGCGCGCAGCCAGCGCCGCAATCTTGTCGAGCAGCGCCCCCAGATCGGCCCGCGCTGCATCTTGGTTGGAATCGAGATCCTCAGGCTCTTCCTCGGGGTCAGGGGTGAGGAGGCGGCTCGCTTGAGCCGGAGCGCTTTCAATCAAGAGGCGCAGGGGTACCTCATCATTCCGGCGGAGCTGCTCGGTAACAGCGGAGACCAGCGTTTGGCGATCAAGGGCCCAGTTGAGGCGATCAGCGGCTCCAAAGGAGATCGCTTCGGCCCGCTGGCTCTGCTCGATCACCGGAGCCACCGAGCGGAGCGCCTCCGCCCGCGCTTCTTCTTCGACCCGTCGGCGCAGGTCAGCAAGGTGGCGGCGTAGCTCTGCTTGGCCGAGCCGGCGGCTCTCAGTACCGCGTCGGATGAAGACGTCGCCCTCCCTGAAAACGGGCCCCTCCTTCTTGCCGTCGAGGTAGAAGCCATCGGCTTTCATCACCACGAGGCCGTCAGGATGGGGTGAAACGTGGATCAGAGCGACCCGCGTGCCGCCGATCTCATGACTGGCAACGCGGATCTCAAGCCCTTCCGGGATGAACTTTTCCAGCCGCTTTCGTAGCCGCGACTCATCTAGCTGCGCGACCTGCGCGACGCTAAGCAGGCCGGTGGGCGTGCCGTTCTCATCGACGCCGATGACAAGGTGGCCACCACGCCCCGAAAGCATCGCCGCGACGTCCTTGGCGAGCTCGACTTGCGCTCGGGATTTTTTCGCCTTATCGACGAGGTCGAGTTCTGACTTGTAGTCGAGGATCTCGGTCTCGCTCTGCTGGTCGAGCAACAGTCTGAGCTGGTCCTCGGTGACGTTTGGCGGAACTGGGTCGGCCATGGCAGCGACCGTAGCTCAGACGGAGGGATCAACCGCGAGGACACATGTCTTTCCATCTGTGGCCACCAAGATGACCGAAAGACCCTCGCAAGCCGCCTGCATGATCTCCTGTCCAGCCCATGGCGTGTCAGCGTCGATGAACGCCGCGCGGTCGGGAAAGGCAGAGCGGCCAGCGATTGCCAGGTCAATGGCTTCATCCATGACCTTCGCCGCGAGAGACCTTTTGAGATCGAAATTCACGCTCTGGACAATATCCAGGGGCGACAAAGCGAAATGTTTGGTCTGCGCTCGAACCGCCGATGCTGTGTGCATGATTGAGGCATGCCGACGATCAGCCGCTTCTTTGGAATCACCATCGTCATGTTCTTCGACGATCACGGCTTCCCGCACTTCCATGCTCGCCATGCCGAAGGAGAAGCCAAGGTCCGAATCGACAACCTCGAGGTCATGGACAGCAACCTCGGCCGTCGCCAGCTGCGATTCGTCCTCGCCTGGGCAGAGCTCCATCAGGAAGAACTGGAAGAGAACTGGCGCCGAGCGCGAGCCGGTGAGACACTTCTGGATATCGAGCCTTTGAAATGAACGGCCTAACCCCTGATATCACTGCCGCAGAGGTCGTCCGCCACGGCGTCCTTCGGCTGACCTTCGCCGACGGCCTGAGCGGAGAGGTCGACGTGCTCAATCGGATGCGCGGTCCTGTCTTCGAAGATGCCCGCACCCCTGAGGGCTTTGCCAAGGTCGAGCCCGACGCGGAGACGGGGACCGTCGTCTGGCCCGGCGGCGCTGACCTTGCCCCCGACACGCTCTATGAGCGCATCAGCTCGGGTGCGTGGCCAGAGTCCCGCGCGGCTGCCTGATTTTCGATCGTCGGTCTGCGCCCTACCGGAGATAGTGGGGCGAACTCAAAATCCGCAGCCATCGGATGTGAGCGGCAGATCTGGGTCGCCCCGGGGCGACCCGGTCGATTCGGGCGGAGCGATAGGGCGTGGTGTGGCGCGCGTGGTCACGCAATGACGACGGTGGTTTCGTCGCATTTCAGAACAGATTGACTTCCTGCACCGAGAGCCAGAATCCGTGCTGCGTCCTGACGTTGACGCAGACGAGTTTCTGCTTCTGACTTTCGCAGAGGAACGACCCAACAGCAGCGCCTTCTCCGTAAGGCAGAACGGGATTATCCGGATCGGCAGCCGTGTCTCCTGCGCAGAGGAACGTCGATCCGTTTCGATGCAACTCGACGGCATCGCCCCAGTCGAGATTGCAGTACTTCGGTGGAGGCGGGGGCGACCAGTCGCGCCTGTCGATGTTGCAGCGGACGCCATCCGACCGCAACGCACAGGCGATATTCCCCGACGGCGTTTGGAAGAAGACGGTTTCGCTGCTGCTTGGCGTCGGAGGCGATCCTTGATTCGTATGCGCGGCAGGTGCGGTTCCAACGACCGCAAATCGCTTGTCGTCTTGCCGACAGCGAACAATCAGTGGGTATTCCGCGAGCGGGAATTCCTCGCACCCCCATCCCCCAACGTCAGACACCCCTCCGATCCCAGCGGCGTTTCCTGAACGCACCGCTTCTTTGTAGGCAGAGTAGACGGCACGCGCTTCCGAGCATCCGATCTCTTCTGAGAAGAGCTCGATTTCGACTTCCCCTCTCATCAATTCGAAGAGGCATGGCGGCCCGACCACCTCGGAGGTCGTCTGCGCCGTCGTGATCGTATCCTCGCCCCCATCGTCGGAGTCGCTCGCGAGAAGAACGACTGCGACGCCAAGAGCGGCGACAGCGGTCGTCAGAACGCCAATCAGCACCCCCGTCTTGAACCCGACGCGGCGACTCTACATCGGGCGAATTGGCGGCTCAAATCAGGAGCGAACAACCTCGATGCCCTCTGCTCGACACCATCCGACGATGTTGAGCCACTTGATTCCGAACTCCTCGGAGACGTTTGGAATCTTCGGCTTGTTCGGCGAGTGCATCGGCGCTCGCTTCTCCGAAGTCAGGACGGTCAGCCCGTCGCACTTGGCGAGAGCGATTACGGCAGGATCAGCAAGGTTCTTTGGTTCTTCCGCGTACTTCGGATAGGCGCAGACGATCTCTTTGGTCACTCCGACCTGGCCCATATCGAACGGCACGAACATGCTGCTGTTGCGCCTCACCCAAGTCTTCTGCTCGTCGCTAGTGGTATCGAGCAACTCTTCCTTGACTGCTTCCGGCGCGACGATCTTGCCTTCGGTGACGCCACTCTCGAGCGCTTGCCAAACGCCTTTGAAGACGTCCCTTGGGAACTCGCCAACATCGACGCTCCAGAGATCAATGAAGAAAGACGTATCGAGGCTGTAACGCGCAAGCAACGACCGCGGCTGCGGATCTGTCATCCAACCGCCTCACGGATCCCCGTGATCGATCTCAGAGGCACGTTGAGGTAGGTGCCGATCTCCCTGTAGGAAATGTCTCCGTTCCCGTATGCGTCGAATACCTGCCGGACGAACAGCGGCGATTGCCTCGCGATGACTTTGTCTTTGTGGATAAGGAATCCGCCCCCCGTTGGCGTCTCCTCATCGTCCTTCCACCTCTCCTCCGCTTCGCGTTCGAGGCGTTGGTATTCAGCGGTCGAAATATGACCGAACGTCTCAAGGCGGCGGAGCAGCGCAACCTCGCTGACGCCGAACTCCCTGGCGAGCGGTTTCGCGGACCCGAGGACGATCTCGCGGCTCATGAGTTCGTGGAACCGGGTCGAACTCTCCAGCAGCGAGCGCGGCATCAGAACAGCTGCCGCGAACCGGTTGCACCACGGCTCTGCGCTTGTGTTTTTCCCGAATCCATCCGGCATCGGCCGGCAGATGGCATCCGATCCGAGAAGCAGATGCCCGACCTCGTGGATAAGAGAGAACGCTCGCGCCGTTGGGTAGTCCTTGTTGCTGAGGACGATCAGGTGCACCCCGTTCTGTGAAAGGCAGAACGCCCGCGCCTCCTTGATCGGCAGCGGCACCTGCGAGACGTATAGACCTGCGCTCGTCAACGTCCGCGTCCAGTACCTGAGAACGGCGTAGGTGTCTGGGGTGTCCAGCATTCCGGTGGCCCCGAGCAACCTCCTGAAGTTCGCGGCAACCTCCTCCGGATCATCACTCAGCGCCGCCTCGATCTGAGACACAACCGATCGCTCCGCTGCTCCCAGCGATTCGATCCGGTCGAGCAACCGCCACGCATTGTCAATGGCGAGCAACGAATCGAAACCGAGTTCGTCCTCCCCGCCCTTCCTGCGCCGGAAGTCATGGGGGATCGCCGGAGGACCCGCCTCGTCCTCAAGCAGGAAGACGTACCAGTTGTAGTTGTAGGCCTTCGCGATCTGCTGAAGGTGCTTGACCGTGAATTTGGTTGGCTCACTCTCCCACGTCCCGAGCTCCTCTTCCGACGCCTTCACCCTCTCGGCCCCCGCGTGGAGCGGCAGACCAAGTCGCGTCCGAAGTGCCTTCAAGCGCTCTGGGTGGACCTCGATCATTACCCCCATCGCGCTGAATATACGGCGAGGATTGGCGGTTCTAGCCTCTAAGAGGTGCTGAGCTGCGCCGTGCATCAGACGAGTGAGCGCGCCGGGGTCGCGGTTGATCGCGACCTTCGGGCTAGGGCCAGACTTGCGCCAGTGGGGAGCCGGCCCCAGTCTGGAGGGAATTCGGCGGCCTCCGGCTTAGCCTCCATGTCGGTAACCCCCGCAACGCGTTTCTAGGGAACGTCTAGGGAACGAAGCCCCTCGCTCAAACCGCTTGAGAGCGGCGATTCCACCGCCTGGCCCAAGTTTCCGTTTCCCGTTTCGCGTCGAGAAATCCCTGCACGCGCGGCAAACGGCTCTACAAAGCGGAGGGGGTGGGATTCGAACCCACGAGCGCCTTGCGACGCCAACAGTTTTCGAGACTGCCCCGTTCAACCGCTCCGGCACCCCTCCGGGGACTCGATTCAAGGCTGATTCTAGGCATCCCAGCGCTCAAGAGAGGGGCGCGGCGGGCCGATGAAGCCGCGTGGATGCTGGCGAGCAGACCCGAGCCGGGCGGTTCTTCGACCGCCGTCCCCGTCTGCTGCGCAGCCTGGCGCTGGTGGCGCTGGTCTGGGGGCTCGGCTACCTGACCTGGCGCGTCGGCTGGAGCGGCCAGGGCGCCAGCCCGGTGCTGTTCGCGATGCTGCTGGCAACCGAGGTCTACGGGATCTACGCGCTGGCGATCCTGACCTGGTTCTCCTGGTCGCGGCCGGCGGCGGTGCGGCCGGAGACGACTCCCGGCCGCTCGGTCGACGTCTACGTCTGCACCTACGACGAGCCGGCGGAGGTCGTGATGGCGACCCTGGCCGGCTGTCGCGCCCTCACCTACCCGCACACGACCTACCTGCTCGACGACGGGCGGCGGCCGGAGATGGAGGAGATGGCGAAGCTGGCCGGGGCCCGCTATCTGACCCGGCCCGACAACTCCCACGCCAAGGCCGGCAACCTCAACGCGGCGCTGCCGCGGACCGAGGGCGACCTGGTGCTGATGCTCGACGCCGACCACGTGCCGATGCCCGACGCGCTCGACGCCCTGGTCGGCTACTTCGACGACGAGCGGATGGCGCTGGTCCAAACCCCGCACGACTTCTTCAACCACGACTCGGCCCAGCACTACGCCGTCGGCCGCCACGAGCAATCGCTTTTCTACCGGGTCATCTGCCCCGGAAAGGACCGCCATGGAGCCGCCTACTGGTGCGGCTCGGCGGCGCTGATCAACCGCCACGCGCTGCTCGAGATCGGCGGCGTCGCCACCGAGACGATCGCCGAGGACTTCCACACGACGATCCGGATGCAGCGCGGCGGCTGGCGCACGCGCTACCACGACGAGGTCCTGGTCCAGGGCCTGGCGCCGCACGACCTCGACGGCTATCTGCTGCAGCGCGACCGCTGGGCTCGCGGCAACCTCGCCGTCTTCACCCTGAAGGAGTCCCCGCTGCGGGCCCGCGAGCTGCGGCCGCTGCAACGCCTCTCCTATCTAGCCAGCCTGCTCGCCTATCTGGCGCCGCCGATGCGCCTGCTGCTGCTGGTGACCCTGGCGCTGGTGCTGTGGACCGGCGAGCTGCCGATGAAGATCAGCGTCGTGGCGCTGGCGGCGCTGTGGCTGCCCTCGCTGCTGCTCAATTTTGGCGCCGGCGCGGCGCTGGCGCGCGGCTACATGCGGATCCCCGAGACCGCCCACTACGAGCTGCTGACGATGGAGATCTACACCCGTGCCCTGCGCTGCGTCGTGCGGCCGGGCAGGACCGCCTTCCAGGTGACGCCGAAGCAGGGCGCCGACGGCGGCGGCTGGGCCGCGGTGCGCAAGCTGCGACTGGTCCTCCTCTGTAGCGTCCTGCTCGCGGCCGGCACGCTGATGCGGGTACTCGACCTGGCCGGCGTCGGGCCGCTGCCGGACCTGCCGGGGATCGCCGCGGTGATCGTGCCGCTGCTGGGGCTGTACGAGCTGCGGCGCCTGCTGAAAACCGTGTTCGCGGTGGGGCGCCGCCGCCAGCGGCGGCTCGTCTACCGCTTCGAGGGCGACGCCGAGGCGCACTGCTTCGGCGAGGACGGCCACGTGCCGGCGCGGCTGGTCGACGCCAGCGCCTCCGGCGTCGGGCTGGTGGCCGAGGCGCCGCTGGCGGTCGGCGAACGGCCGGCCCTGCTGCTGAAGCTGGCCGACGCCAGCGGCGAGTGCCACGAGGTCGCCGCCCAAGTCGAGGTGCGCAGCGCGCGCGAGGTCGACGGCCGCTTCCTGATCGGCGCCACGATCGCCGCGATCGACCCCGACTCCCGCCTGCGGCTGATGGAGTGGTGCTACGTCGTCTGCAGCCACGAGCGCCTGCGCGGTCACCGCCCCAGCGCCGCGCCGCTGCCGGAGGAAGAGGCGATCGTCGTCTCCCTCGACGACTACCGCGCCGCGGCCCCGGCGCGCGCGCCAGCCACCCTCCCGGCGGCTGCGCAATGAGCCGAGCTAGGCTTTTAAGCGCCTGGAGAGGTGTCCGAGTGGCTTAAGGAGCGCGATTGGAAATCGCGTGGGCGGGGTTAACCCGCCTCGAGGGTTCGAATCCCTCCCTCTCCGCTCTGGACCTAGAGCCGCCGCTCCTGGAAGAACTCGCGCAGGAGGGAAGCGCACTCGTCCTCCCGCACGCCGGTGAGGACCTGGGGCCGGTGGTTGAGGGCGGGTTCGGCGAGCACGTCGAGGACGCTGCCGGCGGCGCCGGCCTTGGGGTCGGGGGCGCCGATGACGACGGTGGGGACGCGGGCGAGGACGATCGCGCCGGCGCACATCGCGCAGGGCTCGAGGGTGACGTAGAGGGTCGTGCCCGGCAGGCGCCAGCCCCCGAGCGCCGTGGCGGCGGCGCGAATCGCCAAGACCTCGGCGTGGGCGGTGGGGTCGCGGCGCAGCTCGCGCTCGTTGCCGGCGGCGGCGAGGAGCTCGCCATCGCGGAGGATCGCGGCCCCAATCGGAACGTCGCCGTGAGCCGCGGCCCGGCGCGCCTGCTCGAGCGCCTGGGCCATCCCCTGCTCGTGCGCGCTTGGGGGGTTGCCTTCCGCCATCGATCCAGGAGTATGTCCCCCTACAACTTCACCGGGGCGCCGGTGTTAGCTCTAGGGCTCGCCCGCTGCCGGGGCCAGCGAGCGCAACCCGATCGGATGAGACGACCGCTGACCACAACTGCCGCCATCGCCCTGCTCGCGGGAGTCCTCGCCGCGCCGGCGGCCGCGTCAACCGCCCTCTCCCCCGCTCGCGAGTTCGCCCCGCAGCGGCTCGTCGTCAAGTTCGAGGGCGACTTGCGCGGTCGCGCGGTCGCGCTGGCCCCGGGCGCCGGAGTGCGGGAGAGCGCGGCGGCGCTGCGGCGCAACCCCCACGTCGCCTACGCCGAGCCCGACTACATCGCCACCGCCTCCGCGACCCCCACGGCCCCCTTCGCGCTGCCCAACGACCCGGGCACGCTCGCCGGCGCCTCCGAAGCCGTCGCCTCGGCCGGCGACTGGGCCTTCAAGCAGTGGAACTTCCTGCCCTGGGAAGGGGATGCGACGACCAGGCTGCCGATATCCCCGGGCGGCATCGACGCGGTCGGCGCCTGGAGCCACCTCGACGAAGCCGGCCGGCCCGGCGCCGAAGGCATCGCCGTCGCCGTCCTCGACACCGGCATCGCCTACCGGGACCGCGGCGCCTTCGTCCGCAGCCCCGACTTCGCCTCCGGCCAGTTCGTCAAGGGGCGCGACTTCATCGACGGCGACCGGCTGCCGCTGGACGAAAACGGCCACGGCACCCACGTCGCCGGCACGATCGCCGAGAAGACCGGCAACGCGGTCGGGGTGACGGGGCTTGCCTACCGGGCGAGGCTGATGCCGGTGCGGGTGCTCGACAAGCACGGCCGCGGCGAGGCGACCGACATCGCCCAGGGCATCCGCTACGCGGTCGCCCACCGGGCCCAGGTGATCAATATGAGCTTCAACTTCGGCTGCGGCAAGGAGGTGCCGCTGGTCGACGAAGCGCTGCGCGAGGCCTACGCCCGCGGCGTCGTCGCGGTCGCCTCGGCCGGCAACCTCGGCTCGGAGACCTGCGTCTCGGAGCCGGCGACCGGGCCGCGGGTGATCGGCGTCGGCGGCACCACCGAGGGCGGCTGCCTGGGCGACTACTCGCTGGCCGGCAAGGGGATCGACGTCCTCGCGCCCGGCGGCGGCACGCCGGTGGCGGGCTGCCCGTCGGTCTCAGCCCGGCCGATCTACCAGGTGACGCTGCAGCCGGGCAGCACCCGGGTCTTCGCGATCCCCTCCAACTACGTCGGCACCTCGATGGCCGCCGCCCACGTCAGCGCCGTCGCCGCGATGGTCCTGGCCGCCGACACCTACGGCGGACCGCGCTTCTTTCCGGAAACCGGGCAGGGGGCCAAACCCCGCGTCAACGGCGTCGCCAAACGCCTGCGCGAAACCGCCCGCGACCTCGGCCTGCCAACGACCCAGCAAGGCGCCGGCCTGATCGATGCCGCCAGCGCAACGGAACCACGAGGCCCGGCGGGGCCTTAGCGAGCCTGTCCCGGTAGGGGTGGAGCGTCTTGTACTTTTTCGGCGCACCCCAGCTCGGTCAGCCGCGAACGCCGTCGAAAAAGTTAAGCGGAACCCCTACCGGGACAGGCTCGCTACGTCGTCCGCACGATGATGACGCTGCATGGGGCGTGATGGGAAATATTGTTGGGAACGCTCCCCAACACGAAGCGGCGCGCCCCCGTCATCCCCTTGTTGCCGACCACGATCAGGTCGGCCTTGGTCTCTTCGGCGACGTTGAGGATCGCCTCGGCGGGGTCGGCCTCGACCGGATGGGTCTGGACCTCGATCCCCTCTTTGCGGGCCTGCGCGGCGGCGGCGTCGAGGATCAGGTTGACGTCCTCGCGCGGGCCGATCTCGTACTGGACGTCGGCCGGGGCGCCGGACTGCTCCCCCTGCACGCGCCGGCTCGGGACCGGCGAGTAGGCGCTGACGATGCTGAGCGTCGCGCCCGCCAGCTTGGCGAGGTCGACGGCCTGACGCACCGCCTCGGCGGCGGTCTCGGACCCGTCGGTTCCAATCACGATGCGAGTGAACACGCCGCCTCCTCTGCTCGGTCGCTGAACGGGCTCGATACTAGACGCTCGCCTCGCGTGGTTCCTTACGCACGTGTTGCGTGGCTAAGGAACCGCGCGGTGGCTGGGTGGGCGTTCGGGGAGGCCGCGAAAGCCGGCGCCGAGGATCTCGGTCGGCGTCGTCGCCAGGCGCACGATCGCGATCGCCATCGAGGCGGCGAGGCAGACGATCAAGATCAGCATTCCCGCTTTCCAGATCCAGGGCACGCGCCGAACCCTAGTCGGGGCTAGGCTTCCCGCATGGGCTTGGAGAGGGTCGCCGACGGGGTCTGGCTGCTGCGCGGCGATTTCCGCGGCGCGATGAGCGTCTACTTCATCGAGGACGGCGACGGCGTCGTCCAGTTCGACGCCGGCACCAGGGGAATGCGCAAGGCGGCGCGGGCGGCGGCGGAGCAGCTCGGTGGGCTGAAGCGGGTGGTACTCGGGCACGCCCACGCCGATCACCGCGGCACCGCTCCTTATATGGGGGCTCCGGTCTTCTGCCACCCCGACGAGGTCGCCGACGCCGAAAGCGACTCCGCCCTCGCTCCGTACTTCGACCTCTCGCAACTGCCGGTGGCCTGGGTGCGCTGGCTCTACCCGACCCTGCTGCGGCGCTGGGACGGCGGTGCGGTGAAGATCGCCGGCACCGTCGCCGAGGGCGACGAGGTGGCCGGCTTCCGCGTCATTCACTTCCCGGGCCACGCGCCGGGCCTGATCGGCCTCTGGCGCGAGAGCGACCGCGTGGCGCTGGTCTCCGACGTCGTCTACCTGGTCGACTCGACGCGGCTCAAACCGCTTCCCGAGGGCGAGGCCAGCGTGCCGCATCCCGCCTGGGCCTGGGACCACCAGCAGGCCAAGGATTCGCTGCGGCGGCTGGCCGCGCTCGACCCCCAGGTCGTCGGCGCCGGCCACGAGCCCCCACTGCGCGGGGAGAGCCTGCGCGGGACCCTGGAGCGAGCGGCGGAGAAGTACTGAGCCTGAACTGACCCGCTGGCGGCATCGGGCCGGCGGCTGCCATAAGTTGCCACCCTGATGATCGGGACCTTTGCCTCGGCGGCGCTGATCTGCGCCTCCTCGCTGCTGGTCGGCCGCGCCATCCTCGCCCTCGCCGGTCGCGAGTCGTGGAGCTGGCTCGAGCCCGCGGTCGGCTTCGCCGCCGTGCTGACGGTGACCGGGCTGCTGGCGAGAGCGCCGGGCCACGGCACCAGCGCGACGGTCGGGCTGGTGGTGCTGCTGCTCCTCGCCGGCGCGGTTGCGGCACGGCTCCCCTACGCCGCCCCGGGAGCGCTGCGCGAAGGACTCCCGGTCGCGATCGTCCTGACGATCGTCCTCTCGATCCCGTTCGCGATCAGCGCCCGCTGGGGGCTGCTCGGGGTCGGCTTCAACAACGACCTCGGCCTGCACCTGGCCTGGGCCGAGTGGTTGCGCAGCGGCTTCGGGCCGGCGCCCGACGCCGGCTACCCGCTCGGCCCGCACGGGCTCGCGGTCGCCTCGGCGACGGTGCCGGGAATCGGCCTCGGGCAGGCCTTCACCGGCGAGATCCTCGCGATCGTCGTGCTCAGCGGGCTGACCGCGCTCGGGGCGCTGCGGAACCTCGGCCCCGGCCGTCGCACCCTGGCCGCCTGTTTGGTCGCCGTGCCCTACCTGGCCGCCTCCTATTACGCCCAGGCGGCCTTCAAGGAGACCGCGGAGGCGCTCTTCATCCTCGCCTTCGCGATCGGCCTGCTTGAGATCGAACGCCGCCGCGACGGGGGCCGGCCGATCACGGACCGGGCCGGCCTCTCCGCGGACTGGCGAGGACGGATGCGCCTGGCCTTGCCGGCGCTGGCGCTGGCCGGCGGGATCTTCTTCTCCTACAGCTTCGTCGGGCTCGTCTGGCCGCTCGCGATCGGCGCCCGCTGGAGCCTCAACATCCCCGCCGTGCGGGAGGCGCTGGCGCCGCGGCGGCTGCTGCGCCTGCTGGCGCACCCGGCGACGATCGCCGTGATCCTCGTCCTCGCCGGGCTGGCGGTCCTGGCGACCCTGGTCGGGCCGTTCGGCTTCGCCGGCAGCTTCAGGAAGGTCGCCGGCAGCGACACCTACGGCGCCGTCTCGCCGCTCGAGGCGCTGGGGGTCTGGCCCACTTCCAACTACCGGCTCGACGCGGCCGGTGGCGCCCACCTGAGCGGCCTGGCGGGAGCGATCGGCGGGCTCGCGCTCCTGGCCGGCATCGCCTGGTGGCTGCGCCGGCGCGAATACGCGGTGCTGATCGCGTTCGGCGTCTCGGCGGTGCTCTATCTGCTCTCGCTGCTGACCAGCGGCGACTACTCGACCGCCAAGGCGCTGATGATCCTGGCGCCGCTGGCGATGCTGATCGCGGTGCGGCCGCCGCTGGAGGAGATCGGCCGCTCGCCGACTCCGCTCCGCGGCCCGCCGCCTCGGAAGCTCCGCCGCTGGAGCCGCTGGCTCGCCGCGTCGCCGGCGCAGTCGGGGCCGAGGGCACGGCTGCGCCGGTTTGCCTGGGCGGCGCTGGCGATCGTCTTCGTCGGCGGCTCGGTCTATTCGAGCTTCCTGGTCCTGCGCGACGCCCCGGTCGGGCCCCCGGGCCACGGGACCGAGCTGAAGGCGTTCCTCCCGACGGTCATGGGCGAGCCGGTCCTCTACGCCGGCCAGGACCGCTACGCCGCCTACGAGCTGCTGGGCGCCGACACCCACGTGCCGCTGGTCGAGTTCCCCGACTCGGAGGTCTCGCCGAACCCGGAGAAGCCGTTCGACACCGGCGACGCCTACAGCCCGATCGACTTCGACTCCTTCACAAGGGGCACGCTCGACCGCCTCGAGTACGTGATCACCGGACGGGCCGCCTGGAACAGCCAGGCGCCGGCCAACTTCAAGCGCATCGCCGCCACCCCGTCCTATCTGCTCTGGAAGCGAACCGGGCCGACGCCGGAGGACCGCCACGTCCTGCTGGAGGGGACCGAGGCCGGGGCGCGGGCGGGCTGCGCCTCGCCGGAGATCCGGATCCTGCTCGGCAACCCGGGGCGCGCCTCGCTCTTCCCCGACGCCGTAATCGGGGCCAAAGGCGCCTGGGATGAGGGCAGTGTCCTCGGCACCGGCGAGCGGACCTCGCAGCGGCTGGAGCTGCCGGCGGGCGGCTGGGACCTCTCGCTGCAGTACTTCTCCCCCTTCGACCTCACCCTCTCGGCCCCCGGCTTCCACCAGCCGCTCGACGCGGCTCTCGACGGCCAGCGGCCGAACACGATCAGCCTCGGCAACAACGGCCAGTTCTGGCCCGCCGGGCGCTATGTGAGCAGGGGCGGCGAGGTCGAGTTCACGCTCTCCAGCGCGAGCGCGAGCACCCTGCAGGATCTCAGCGGCTACGACGGCAGCGCCTACGTCGGCGAGCTGGTGGCCGTGCCCGCGCGGCCGCACCGCATCGTGCCGCTCGCCGCCGCCTGCGACGGCTGGATCGACTGGTACGAGTCGCCCGCGGCACCCTGAGCGCCACCGCTCGATACAAAAAAACCATTCATGTTCAGTGGACCTTTGGTCAAGATTATTCGGAGTAAGGTTGCAGAATCGCAACTCAACCGGTATACATGCCTGGCAGCCAGAAACATGGGATTTTGTATTTAGACGTTTTGTAGTTTCGAGTTTCGATGTGGTGTTTATTCCGCAACCATTGATGTTCAGGAATTGCAGGGGGCACGTCCGGGTGAGGGAACCTTTGGAGGTATCGACCGCCGTCGGAGCCACGGAGATGGCTGGAAGTAGTCGCGGATCCGATCCGGCTTGGCATTCTGCGCTCCCTGAGCGAGGTGGCTGAGGCGACAACCTCGGATCTGGCGGCCTGGGGCCAGGCCAGCAGTCAGACACTCCGCCGGCATCTCGAAGCGCTCGTCTCCGTCGGCGTGATTCACGAACACCCGGCCGAGAGCGACGGCGAAACGCCGGGGCGGCCGGCGGCTCGCTTCAGCCTCTCCAGGGAAGTGCGGGAGAGCGTGCAGTCGGTGTTCGAGCCGGCCTACGAGCCCGCCAGCCGCGTGCGTTCCGCGTCGGCGACCTTCGCTTCGACCAGCTCGGTCGCCGCGGCCGGCCCGATGAACGGTGCCAGCGCCAAGTAGACGGACTGGGGCAGGGCCTCCAGTGTGCGCTCGGTCCGGCCTTCTTCGACCTGCCAGCGCAGCAGCCCGAGGATCGCGCTGCCGATCGCTTCAGAGCTGAGGCGCGGGAGCGCTTCCGCCGCCGGGTTCTGGCGGTAGCCGTCCGCGAGGAACAGGTGGTAGGCCGCGCGGTTGTCGAACGAGCGCCGGATCGCCGCCGGCCCGGCGGCGTAGGTCTCGATGATGTCGAGGTAGACGAGATCGGGTTGCATGGCGACGTGGTCGAAGAGGGCCTCGAGCCCGCCCCAGACCCGCTCCGGCCAGTTCTCGCCGACGAAGAAACCGGCCGCGGAGAGCGAGATGGCGGTCTCCAGGCCGGAGATCTGGGTGGCGAGGAAGGCGTCCTCCTTGCTCTTGAACAGCTCGTAGAAGGCCTCGCGGGTGACCGCGCCCGCCTTGACGATGTCGGCGACGGTCATCGCCGTGTACCCCTTCGTCCGCGCCAGCTGCGCGACCGCGGCGAGGATCCGTTCCCGCTGCTCGCCGACCACCGCCTCGGGAGCGGCGGCGCTCTTCCCGCGGGGGAGCCGGCGGGGGTTGGAGTCCGGCTTGACCGGGTCCTCCGGCACCAGCCCGGCGCCCAGCTGGCGCCATTGCTCCGGCGTGAACCGCGAGCGACCCTCGGGCACGGCGTAGGAGTTGACCCAGGCCAGCAGGTCGTCGCGCAGATCCCCGAGCTGGGCGGTTTCGCCGCGGAAGGCACGCGCGACGAGGATGCCGCCGATTCCGCCCATGACCGCGCGCCCGGAGATGGCGAGGTGCACCCCGTTCTCGTCGGGGAAGCTGAGCCAGCGTTCTACCGTCGCTTCCGTGGCGAGCATCATCTGCTCGTACGCCTGGCGCACCTGCGGCCCCCCGGCGAGCGCCTCGACCAGGAGCAGCCGCGCCGCGGCCGGGCGGTCGATGGCATTGAGGAGCAGGTGGTCGAGGATTTCCGCGGCGCGGCGGCCGGGGACGACGTCGGAATCGATGCGCTCCAGCGCCTGGCCGAGCCGTTCGGCCGCCGTCTGGAAGGCGGCGAGGAAACATGCTTCCTTGTCGGCGAAGTGCTGGTAGAAGGTGGCGCGGGAGACGCCGGCCTGCTCGACCACACGGGCGACGCTTGCCTCCGCGTATCCATAGCGACTGGCGACCTGGGTCATCCCCTCCACCAGCCGCTCCCTCTGCCCGATCTTTGCCGTGGACCCGCGGGTTGAACGGTTGCCCACGTTGCTTCCCAAGGCTCTACCTCGACCCGCTTGCCTTGGCCGCCAGGCGCTCCGGGGAGACCCGGACCACGTCCCAGACCAGGCCCAGCTTCTCGAGGGTGTCGATCACCAGGGCCGAGACGTCGAACTGGTAGCGACCCAGCCCGTGGGTGGCGGAGGTCGGGAAGGCGTGGTGGTTGTTGTGCCAGGCCTCGCCGAAGGTGGGAATCGCGATCAGCGCCAGGTTGCGCGACTGGTCGCTGGTCTCGAAGTCGCGCTTGCCGAAGACGTGGCAGAGCGAGTTGATGCTGTAGGTGAAGTGGTGGAGGACGAAGACGCGGACCAGGCCACCCCAGAGCAGGCCGGTGAAGGCGGCGAAAAGGGTGCCGCCGATGACCCACCCCAGCGCGAACGGCAGCAGCAGGCCGGCGATCGCCCACCAGATGAAGGTGCGGTCGACCCAGCTGATCGTCGGGTCCTCGAGCAGGTCCGGCGCGAAGCGCTCCTTGTTGCCGCGCTGGGTGTGGATGAAGAGCCAGCCCATGTGGGCGTGGTAGAGACCGCGCAGGGCGCCGCTCCAGCCCTGGCCGTGGTCGACGTGAGGGCTGTGCGGATCCCCGAGTTCGTCGGAGAAGGCGTGGTGCTTGCGGTGGTCGGCGACCCAGGAGATGACCGGGCCCTCGATCGCCGCCGAGCCGAGGATCGCCAGCAGGCCGTGCAGCCACGGCTTGGCCTTGAAGGCGCGATGGGTGAGGTGGCGGTGGAAGCCGACCGTGATCCCCAGCCCGGTGAAGAAGTAAAGGCCGGCGAAGAGGAAGACGTCGCTCCAGTGCAGGGCCCTGCCCCAGACCTGCCAGGCAGCGAGGCCGATCGCGACGAAGGGAACGAGCGTCACCAGGCCGGTGATGATCCGGTCGCGCGTCTCGTTGGCGACGGGCTGGATGTCGGAGGGGAGTGGACCGGCGGTGGAGGACACTGCTGGCGATCATACGGCTCGGCCTGTCAGGCGTGAAGCGAAATCGCCATCGATCTGTGTCGCATAGCCCCCAACCTGGCGATTTCCCGCCATCTCAAGCGGTTTGGGGTGCTCGAGCGCGGTGGCCGGAGGGGGCCGATTGTTAGGCTGGCGGACGATGCCGTTCGCGAAGACCGCCCCGCTCCGACGCGAGATCGAGGCGCGCCTCCCGGAGCGGCCGTTCGCGATCGAGTTCTGGGACGGAACCCGGCTGCCGTCGACCTCTGGCGACGGCCCCACCTTCGCGGTCCGCTCCCCCCGCGCCGCCGCCCACGTGCTGCGGGCGCCGGGCCAGCTCGGCCTCGGCCGCGCCTACGTCAGCGGCGAGATCGAGGTCGACGACATCGACGCGGTGATCGCGCTGCTCGACGGCTGGCAGCCGCCCGCGCTCGCGGGGGCCGACAAGCGAGCGCTGCTGCTGGCCGCGGTGCGCGCCGCCGGGCTGACGAAGCCACCGCCGCGGCCTCGGGCCGAGCTGCGCCCCAGCGGCCGCCGCCACAGCAAGGAGCGCGACGCCCGCGCCGTGCGCCACCACTACGACGTCTCCAACGAGTTCTTCGAGCTCTTCCTCGGCCCGTCGATGGTCTACAGCTGCGCGATCTTCTCGCGCGGGGCGAAGACGCTGGAGCAGGCCCAGGAGGAGAAGCTGGAGACGGTCGCCCGCAAGCTCGAGCTGAAGCAGGGCGACCGGGTGCTCGACGTCGGCTGCGGCTGGGGCGGCTTCCCGCTCTGGGCGGCGACCAGGCACGGCGCCAGCGTCCTCGGCATCACCCTCTCCCCTCCCCAGGCCGAGAAGGCGCGGCAGCGGGCGGAGGAGGCCGGGGTCGCGGACCGGGTCGAGATCCGCGTCATGGACTACCGCGACCTCGCCGGCGAGCGCTTCGACGCGATCGCCAGCATCGGCATGGTCGAGCACGTCGGCGCCTCCCAGATCGAGGTCTACGCGCAGACCCTGGCGCGGATGCTGAAGCCGGGCGGGCGCCTGCTCAACCACGGCATCACCCGCCTCCGCCACGGCGACGGCGAGGCCGGGGCCTTCTCCGAGCGCTACGTCTTCCCCGACGCGGCGCCGCTGCACCTCTCGCGCAACCTGCTGGCGCTGGAACGGGCCGGCTTCGTCACCCACCACGTCGAGGAGTTCGCCGCCGACTACGCCGAGACGCTGCGCCACTGGGCCCGCAACCTCGATGAAAACCTCGATGAGGCGATCCGCCTCGCCGGCCCCGAACGCGTGCGGGTCTGGCGGCTCTACCTGCGCGCCGCCCGCAACGGCTTCGAGAGCGGCTTCACCTCGATCTACCAGGCTCGCTGCAGGCTCCCCTAGCCCCTCCCGCGATGGCAACGCTCTTCGCGATCAGCGACCTGCACGTGAACCATGCCGAGAACCGGCGCTTCGTCGAGCGCCTGGTCCCGCGCTCGGAGGACGACTGGCTGATCGTCTGCGGCGACGTCGGCGACTCGGTCGGCGACCTCGAATGGGCGCTGGCGCTGCTCGGAGGGCGGTTCGCGCAGGTCATCTGGGCTCCCGGCAACCACGAGCTGCTGAGCCAGCGCGACGGGGGGAGCGAACCGCGGGGGGAGCGGCGCTACCGGCTCCTGGTCGAGACCTGCCGCCAGCTCGGCGTGCTGACGCCGGAGGACCCCTATCCCGTCTGGGAGGGCGACGACGGGCCGGCCGTCGTCGCACCGCTCTTCCTCCTCTACGACTACTCCTTCGGCGCCAACGTCGCCGCGACCAAGGAGGAGGCGCTGGAGCGGGCCTACGAGGCGGGGGTGGTCTGCGTCGACGAGTTTCTGCTCCACCCCGATCCCCACCCGAGCCGGGAGGCGTGGTGCCACGCCCGGGTGCGGGAGACCGAGGCGCGCCTGGCGGAGCTCCCGGACGCGACCGGCACCGTGCTCGTCAACCACTTCCCACTGATCGAGGCGCCGACCCGGCTCCTGCGCCACCCCGAGTTCGCGCAGTGGTGCGGAACCCGGCGCACCGCCGAGTGGCACCGGCGCTTCCGGGCGACCGTGGTCGTCTACGGCCATCTCCACATCCCGGTCACCACCTGGCACGACGGCGTGCGCTTCGAGGAGGTCTCGCTCGGCTACCCGCGCGAGTGGGAGCGCCGCACCTGGGCGAAGCCGGGCCTGCGCGCGGTTCTTCCCCGGGCGGAGGCGACGTGATCGAGCGGATCCTTCCCGACGCGATCGTCGCCGCCCAGGCCTTCGACGATACGGCCCCGGCGCCCCTCTTCGCGGAGGAGGAGGCGATCGTCGGCAAGGCGGTGGAGAAGCGGCGGCGCGAGTTCGCGACCGCCCGCTCCTGCGCCCGGGACGCGCTTGAGCGCCTGGGGGTCGCGCCGGGGCCGATCCCGGCCGGCGAGCGCGGCGAGCCGATCTGGCCCGCCAGCGTGGTCGGCAGCATCACCCACTGCCGCGGTTACCGGGGCGCCGCGGTCGCCTGGGCGAGGGATGCGGCGACGATCGGGATCGACGCCGAGCCCCACGAGCCGCTGCCGGAGGGTCTGGTCGGGGACGTCGCCGGGGTCACCGAGCTCGCGCGGCTGCGCGAGCTGGCCCGGATCGAGCCGTCGATCCACTGGGACCGGCTGCTCTTCAGCGCCAAGGAGGCCGTCTACAAGGCCTGGTTCCCCCTCGCCGGGCGCTGGCTCGGCTTCGAGGACGCCGAGCTGACGATCGACCCCGGCCGGCGCGCCTTCTCGGCCCGCCTGCTCGTCGCCGGCCCGGTCGTGGCGGGCGCTGAGCTGAGCGGCTTCTCAGGTCGCTGGCTGGTCGCCGACGGGCTCGTGCTCACGGCGATCGCCGTCGGCGCCTAGGAAATCGACGATCGCCTGCGTCGTCTCCGCCGGCGCCTCCCAGAGGACGTTGTGGCCGTTGGGCACGGCGACCATCTTCAGCAGCGGGCCGAGCTCCCTGCGGTAGCGCAGGTCCTGCGGCCCGGTGTGGGCCGCCGAGGCGACCGGACGAACCAGCAGGGTCGGGACCCGCGCCACCGCGGGCGGCGCCAGCGCCATCTCGCTCCACGCCGTCACCAGGGCGCTGGGGCAGTAGCGAAAGCGCAGCCGCCCGTCGCTGCCGCGGACCAGGTCCTCGGCGACGTAGGCGGCGATCGTCTCGGCGGGAGCGGCGACGACGGAGGGCGAGCTGGCCAGCGCGTTGGCCGCCCCCTCGGGAGTCGCGAAGCTCCAGTCCTGGCGATCCCGTTCGGCCCCGGCCAGCGCCTGGTCGGGGGGGATCGCCATACCGGGATCGAGCAGCGCCAGGCGCTCGACGCGTTGCGGCGCACGCGCCGCCAGCGTCGCCAGGATACGGCCGCCGAAGCTGTGTCCGATCCAGGTGGCGGTGTCGACCCCGAGCGCGTCGGCGGTCTCGAGGAGGTCGCCCACATGCGTCTCCAGGTTCCAGGGCGGCTCGTAGCCGGAAGCGCCGTGGCCGCGCAGATCGACGGCGATCACCCGGTACCCGGAGGGCGCCAGCCGCTTGGCCAGCCCGCCGAAGATGCCGCCGTGCTGAGCCAGCCCGTGCACGCAGAAGACAACCCCCCGCTCGCCGGGGCCGCGGTCGCTGCTGTGCAGCACCACCGCTAGCCGAACTTCCTGAACATCTCGATCCGCGACTCGCCGATCTCGGCCCGGCGCTCGGGGTCTTCGATGCCCAGCCCCTCTTCGGGCGCCAGGCAGAGTGTGCCGACCTTGCCGACGTGCCGGTTGCCTTCCAGCTCATAGGCCGCCTCTGGCACATCATCGAGCGCTATGACCTTCGACAGCGCCGGCTGCAGCTTGCCCAGGGCGATCAGCCGGTTGCAGTCCCGTGCCTCCGGCAGGTTCGAGCCGTGGCTGCCGACGATCTGTTTCGCCCTCATCCAGAGGTAGCGGTTGTCGAAGTTGTGTTCGTATCCCGTGCTCGAGCCGCAGGTGACTATCTTGCCCCCCGGCCGAGCCAGGTAGACGGACGCCCAGAAGGTCTTCGCGCCGACGTGCTCGAAGATGATGTGAGGGTCCTCGCCGAACTCGGCGCGGACGATTTCGCGGAACGCTTTCCCGAACTTGCGCGGCTCCAGCCCCTCCAGGTCCATCTGGTCGCGGCGGATGATCAGGTCGCACCCCAGCTCTTCCAGCAGTCGCTGCTTGGGCTCGGAGTTGACGACGCCGACGGAGATGCCGCCGCCGTTGCGGATCAGCTGGATCGCGTAGCTGCCGAGGCCCCCGGCCGCCCCCCAGACGAAGACGATGTCGCCCTGTTTGAACGGGGCGCCATTGGGGCTGACCAGCATCCGGTAGGCGGTAATCGCGCAGAGTGTGTTGCAGGCCGCCTCCTCCCAGGTCAGGTGGCGGGGCTTGGGTATCGCCTGGGTGGCCTTGACCACGGCGAAGTGGGCGAGGCCACCGAAGTTGGTCTCATAGCCCCAGGCGCGACCGCTGGTGCTCGTGACCTGATCGTGGAACCTGCCCGCGATTTCGGCGTTCGACCAGCCGGGGTAGATCACCACGTGATCCCCGACCGCTACGCCCTGCGCCACATCGCCGACCCGCACGACGACGCCCGAGGCGTCCGAGCCGAGGACGTGCTGGGGCATGTCGTGGCGCTCGTTCCAGCCTCCCTCTTTGGCCAGATGATTGAGGAAGACGAAGCCCGGGACCGGCTCGAAGCGGGCCGACCAAACGGTGTTGTAGTTCATCGCGCTGGCCATCACCGCGACCAGGACCTCATCCGGGGCGAGCTCCGGCATCGGCACGTCGCCCACCTTCAGGGTCTTGCGGACGTCCTTGTCGGGACTGTCCCAAAGCGCGGCGGCGTCGTCGCGCTCGACGTAAGCGGCCTTGTAGCTCGAGGGCACGTCAGCGGCGAGGATCTCCTCGCTGGACGCTCCGGCAATCGCTGCTTCCAGAACACTCATGTGTGAACCTTTCTCCCTTTGTCTTGGTCTGTTCGAGCACCGTCGACGGCAGTTGCCAACCAGCCGGCAATCGCCTCCGCGGCGCCCTCCGCATGCGTGCTCATCACCGTCAGGTGATTCCCCGTGGCCTCGGCCTCGTCGTGAGGGACGTCCCACCGAGGTCTCCACTCGGCGGCCTCCAGCCCCGCCGCGATCGGCTCGGTTGCCCTGACCAGCAGCACCGGCGCCTCGAGCGGCGCGATCTCGACCTCTCCGAGCAGGCGCAGGTAGGCCATCGCCGCGGTGAGGCGGGTGTCGTTGATGCCGCCGTCCAGCGGGCTGGCTCCCATCATTTGGCCGAGCACGCCGAGCCCGATCGAGCGGGTTTCGGCATCGCCGGACGCCTCGAATGTGGTCTGAGTGGGGTGATAGCTGTCGATCAGGACGACGCCGGCCGGCGGGCGGCCTTCCTGCTCGAGGCGCTGGGCGATCGCGTAGGCGAAGGCGCCCCCACTGGAGTGGCCGGCGAGCACGACCGGCTCGTCGACGGCGGCGCGATCGAGCGCCGCAACCTGGAGCTCGAGCGCCACGGAGCCGCTGGCCGGCATCGGCTCCATCGCCGCGAAGCCAGGCCAGGTCAGCGCCAGCACGTCCCGCGGGTGGTCGAACGCCCTGGCCAGCCTGGCGTACTCGTGCGGGCCGCCGAAGGGCATGATCGACGGCACGCAGACCAGCGGCGGGCGGGCGGACCCCTCGGCGAGGCGCACCGGATCGGGCTGGTCGCCTGCTTCCGCCAGCGTCGCGAACGTTGCCCGAAACCCGGCGATCCCCTCGAGCAGCCGGGCGAACTCCTCCTCACGGCCGAGATCGCGTGCGTGGTGCATCAACGAATTCAAGGTGGAGCCGCCCGCCGCTGCCGGCGCTGGGCCGCCAACCTCGATCTGACCCAGCAGATACTTCGCCAACGCGGCGGGCGTGGGGTGATCGAGCGCGACGCTCACCTCCAGGCGGAGACCGGTGGCGCGGTTGAGGCGGTTTCGATACTGGAGCGCCGTCAGCGAGTCGAAACCGAGCTCGAGGAACGGGCGTTGAGGGTCGAATTGGGCATGCGACTCATAGCCGAGGGCAGCGGCGAGCTGACTCATAACGAACTCCAGGAGGGCTTCCTCGCGATCCTCCTCCGGCAGCTCGGCGAGCCGGCTGGCCAGGGATTCGATCTCCTCGTCTTCCGGCGGCGCTTCGCCGATCCTCAGACTGCCCGCGGAACCACCGCCGCCGCTCGGCGTCAGCCAGTAGCGCTTGCGCTGGAAGGGGTAGGTCGGCAGCGGGACCCGGCGCGCGGCCGCGGGGAGGACGCGGTCCCAGTCGACCTCGACGCCGCCGGCCCAGGCGGCGCCGACGGAAAGGGCAAAGTCGTGCAGACCGCCCTGATCGCGCCTCAGGGTGCTGGTAAAACTGGCCTCGGCCTCGGCCGCTCCCAGCTCATGCGCGAAGGCTTCGTGCAGCGGAACGAGCAGGATCGGGTTGGGGCTGACCTCGATGAAGCGGCGATGGCCCTGGCTCAAGAGCAGCGAGATGACGGGGCCGAAGCGGACCGTCTCGCGGGCATTGCGATACCAGTACTCGGCGTCGAGCTCGGCCGTGTCGAGTTGACCCGCTGTGACGGAGGAGTAGAAGGCCGTGTGTCCCGCCCGTGGCGAAACTCCCTCAGCCGCTTCCAGCAGGAGGCTGCGCCCCTGCTCGATGGCGGGCGAGTGGCCGGGGCCGACCGCGCCGGGGACCCGGTGGTTCCAGATTCCCGCCTCGGTGCACAGTCGCACCACCTCGTCGATGCCCTCATTGGGCCCGGAGAGAACGATCAGGGACGGCCCGTTGAGGCCGGCGACCGAGACCAGCTCCCCCCAGGTGGGCACCCGCTCCGTGAGGTCATCGAGGCTCGCCGCGACCAGCACCATCCCCCCCCATCCCGTGCCCATCGCCAGCACCTTGCTGCGCAGGGCGCTCAACTGGGCCGCGTCCTCGAGGGAGAGCCCGCCGGCGACGTGGGCGGCGGCGATCTCTCCCTGCGAGTGGCCCACCACGGCGGCGGGCTCGACGCCGGCGGCGCGCCAGAACGAGGCGAGGGCGACCGAGACCGCGAAGAGGGCGGGCTGGATCACGTCGAGCCGCTTCAGGTCCGCCGCGCCCTGCTCGCAGCTCAGCACGCTTCGAAGCGACCAATCGACGTGTGGCTCGAGCGCCTGCTCGCAATCGTCGATCACCCGGGCGAACTCCGGAGAGGAGCCCAGCAGCTCGACCCCCATCTTTCGCCACTGCGAGCCCTGGCCGGGGACGAGGAAGACGGGGCCGGTCTCGGCGCCGGCGACCGCCGCCGGGGCGACGTAGGCGTTCGTGGCCTCGCTGCCGCCGGCGACCGCGGCGAGGCCGTCGAGCAGCTGCTGGCGATCGGCGCCCGCCACCGCCGCCCGCAGCGGCAGCCGGGGGCGACCGCTCGCCAGCTCCCGGGCGACGTCGACGGAGCTCAGCTCCGGGTGCTCGAGCAGGTGCTCGCGCAGCCTGCCGGCCGCCTCCCGCAGGGCCCCGTCGTCTTTGGCGGAGAGCAGCAGCGGGGCGATCTCGAGTCGCGGCGCCGGATCCCGGTCCTCCTCCTCGTCGGGGTGCTCGGTGGGCGGCGGCTCCTCCAGGATCAGGTGGGCGTTGGTGCCGCTGACGCCGAAGGAGGAGACGCCGGCACGGCGCGGACGGCCGTTTTGCTCCCAGGGCTGTGGCTCGCTCAGCAGCTCGACCTCGCCGGCGCTCCAGTCCACGTGCGGAGTGGGCTCCTCGATGTGAAGGCTGCGGGGCAGCTCCCCGTGGCGCATCGCCAGCGCCATCTTGATCACCCCGGCGACGCCGGCGGCGGCCTGGGTGTGGCCAAAGTTGGACTTGATCGAGCCTAGGCGCAGCGGCTTGTCGCGGTTTTGGCCGTAGGTGGCAAGGACCGCCTGGGCCTCGATCGGGTCCCCGAGGGTGGTGCCGGTGCCGTGGGCCTCGACCGCGTCCACCTCCGAGGGCTTCAGCCCGGCGTTGGCGAGGGCCTGGCGGATCACCCGTTCCTGGGAGGGGCCGTTGGGAGCGGTGATGCCGTTGGAGGCGCCGTCCTGGTTGGTGGCCGAGCCGCGGATCGTCGCGATCACCTCGTGGCCGTTGCGCTCGGCGTCGGAGAGGCGCTCGAGCAAGAGCAGGCCGACACCCTCCGAGAAGCAGGTGCCGTCGGCCGACGCGTCGAAGGACTTGCAGCGACCGTCGGCGGCGAGGCCGCCGACCTCGCCCATCAAATCGAGGAGCTGTGGCGTCGACACCACCGTCACCCCGCCTGCCAGGGCGAGCGAGCAGTCTCCTGACCTCAGCCCCTGACAGGCCAGGTGCGTGGCCACCAGCGAGGACGAGCAGGCGGTGTCGACGGTCACCGCCGGACCCTTGAGGTCGAGCGTGTAGGCGATCCGGCCGGAGACCACGCTGCCGCCGGCCATGCCGAGGCTCTCGACTTCGTCGGCTCCGTCGCCGCCGCCGGCACCGACCCCGTAGTCCTGGTACATCACCCCGGCGTAGACGCCGGTGCGGCTGTCGCGCAGCCCCGCCGGATCGATGCCGGCGGCTTCGAAAGCCTCCCAAGCCGCTTCCAGCAGCAGGCGCTGTTGCGGGTCCATCATCCGTGCCTCGAACGGATGAATGCCGAAGAACGGAGCGTCGAACTCGGCGGCTCGCTCGACGAACCCGCACGCACGCACGTAGCCGTTCTCCGGCTGATCGTCCTGCGGCTGGTCGGGATCGGGCTCAGCGGCGGACTCGGGGTCCCAGCCCCGGTCCGTGGGAAGGGGGGTGATGGCGTCCTTGCCGGCGGCAAGAAGGCCCCAGAGCTCTTCGGGCGACTCCACCCCACCGGGGTAGCGGCAGCTCATGCCGACGATCGCGATCGGCTCGTCGCTCTTCCTTTCGAGCGACTGAAGCCGTTCGCGCGTCCCCTTCAGCTCGATCGTCACCCGCTTCAGCGAATCGAGGAGCTTGCTTTCGTCGGGAGTCACAGCGCTCCTATCTCGTCGTCGACGATCGCGAGCAGTTCCTCGGCGGTTGCCGACTCGATTCGCTCGACGGCATCGACCGTCGAGCTGTCCTCGTGCGAGACGCCCACGGCGAGCATCGCGCGCAGCCGGGCCCTGGCCGTTTCGCGCTCGTCCTCGCCGAGCGCGTCCAGCACCGCCTGCAGACGCTCGAGGCTCTCGTCGAGTGCGGACCCGACGCCGCCTCCGCTGACCTTCTCCAGCAGATGCCCCGCCACCGCCTCGGCGTTGGGGTAATCGAAGACCAGGGTCGGCGGCAGGTCAAGCCCCGTGGCCCCCTCGAGCTGGTTGCGCAGCTCCACCGCAGCGAGGGAATCGAAGCCCAGGTCCTTGAAGGCGGCGGCGGGGTCGATCGCCTGCGGGGAGGCGTGGCCGAGGACGGCGGCAACGTGGGAGCGCACCAGCTCGAGTACGGCCTGCTCGCGCTCTGGCTGTGACATGCCGGCGAGGCGGGTGGCAAGCGAGCCGGTGGCGGCGGCGGCGCGGCGGATCGGGATCCGGACCAAGGAGGAAAAGAGCGATGGCAGGATGCCGGCGCGGGCACCGGCGCGCAGGGCGGCGGGATCTAGGCGCACCGCCAAGAGGTGGGGGCTGTCGAGGCCGCGGGCGCGGTCGAAGAGCTCGGTGCCTTCTTCGTCAGAGAGCGGCAGGACGCCGCTGCGGACGATGCGGGCGCGGTCGGCCTCACTGAGGCGGGCGGTCAGCTCGCTCTCGGTCCCCCAGGCGCCCCAGCCGAGGGAGAGGGTGGGCAGGCCTTCTGCCTGGCAGCTTTGGGCGAGGGCGTCTAGAAAGGCGTTGGCGGCGGCGTAGTTGCCCTGGCCCGGGACCTGCAGGGAGCCGGCGGCCGAGGAGAAGAGGACGAGCTCGCAGCCTGTTGACTTGGTCAACTCGTGCAGATGCCAGGCGCCGGTTGCCTTGGGGGCGAAGGTGGTGGTGAGGTGCTCGGGGTCAAGGGAGCCGATCAGGGCGTCGTCGGTGGTGCCGGCGCAGTGGATGACCTGGGTCAGAGGATGCTCGGAGGAGAGTGAGTCCAGCAGCGCTTTGAGCTGGGAGCGCTCGGCGACGTCGCAGGCGGCGATCGCCACCTCGGCTCCGAGCTCGGTGAGCTCGGCTTCAAGCTCACCCGCGCCGGGGGCCTCGGGGCCCCTGCGGCTGGTGAGGATGAGGTGGCGGGCGCCGAGATCGACCAGGTGGCGGGCAAAGAGGGCGCCGAGGGTGCCGGTGCCGCCGGTGATCAGGACCGTGCCCTCGGGATCGAGGGGGCTTGGCTCGGCCGCGGGGTCCGGGGCCGGGGCGGGGGCAAGGCGCGGGGCCAGGGCGGCTCCATCGCGCAGGGCCAGCTGGGGCTCCCCCACCTGCAGGGCTGCCTCGATGGATGCCTCTGAGGCTTCGGTGCCGTCGGCGTCGATCAGCCAGAAGCGGCCGGGGTGCTCGGCCTGGGCGCAGCGCACCAGGCCCCAGAGCGAGGCGGCGGCGGGGTCGGGAGACTCCTCTTCGGAGGTGGCCACGGCGCCGGCGGTGATGAAGGCGATCCGGGTTTGCTCCTCGGCGGCGATCGCGCCCTGCAGCTCACCGAGCATCTCAGCGCAGAGGGCCTGGGCGGCGGCGCTGGGGTCGAGCTCGGGGTTGGGGGCGCAGGGGATGTGGCGGATGGGCTCTGGCTCTTCGGCGCCTTCCTCTGCCTTGGCGTCCTTCGGCTCGGCCGCGGGCAGGGCCAGCTCGCTCCAGCCCATGGCCAGAAGCGAGTCGGCGCTGCTCGAAGCGGCGGCCTGCCGCAGCTGGGCGGGGTCGAGCGGGCGGGCCAGGAGACCGGCGACCGAGACCACGGGAGCGCCGCTCTGATCGGCCATCGCCAAGGAGAGGCGCTCACCGTTGGGAGTGAGGCGGACTCGCAACGCGGCGGCGCCGGCGCCGAGAGCCCCACCCCGGCCCAGCTGAAGGGGACGCGCATTGCACTCGGTCCCTCGCCCTCGCCCAGGAGCAGCGTCGCATGAAGCGCCGCGTCAAGCAGCGCCGGGTGGATGGCGTAGCGCTCTGCTTCGGGGCTTTGCTCGGGGTCCAGCTCGACCTCGGCGAAGACCTCCTCGCCGCTGCGCCAGGCTGCCTTGAGCCCCTGGAAGGCGGGGCCGTAGTCGATCCCGAGCTCAGCGGTGTGGGAGTAGAAGTCCTCGAGCGCGATCGGCTCGGCACCTGCTGGTGGCCAGGTGCCGAGGGCCTCGGGCTCTGGGGTTGGGTTCTGGGAGAGCGAGCCGGTGGCGTTTCGGGCCCACTCGGCCTCGGGGTCCCCGGCGGGGCAGGAGTGGATCTCGATTGGCCGGGCGCCCTGATCGTCGGCTTGCCCGACGGAGACCTGGACCTGAACCGCGCCCTGCTCGGGCAACACCAGCGGCGCCGCCAGGGTCAGCTCCTCGACCGCCGCCATCCCGGCCTGCTCGGCTGCCTGCAGGGCCAGCTCCAAGAAGGCGGTGCCGGGCAGGATCGCGGCGCCGAAGAGGGCGTGGTCGGCCAGCCAGGGGTGGGTCTGCAGGGAGAGGCGGGCGGTGAACAGCCAGCCCGCTTCGGCGGGCAGGGCGATCGCGGCGCCCAGCAGGGGGTGCTCGGGGTCGGCGAGGCCGGCGCCTGAGACGTCCCCGGCGCCCTTGCGGGGCTCCAGCCAGTAGCGCTGGCGCTGGAAGGGGTAGGTGGGCAGGGGAACCTGGGGGCGCTGGCCGAAGAGCTTTTGCCAGTCGACCTCAACGCCGCCGGCGTGGGCGGCGGCGAGGGAGGCAAGGAGCGTTTGGGCCTCGGGGCGCTCTTTCCGCATCAGCGAGGTCACGCTCGCCTCCTCTCCGGCCAGGCAGGCGCGGGCCATTGGGGCCAGGGCGCTGTCTGGGCCCAGCTCCAAGAAGGCGGTGGCGCCCTGGGCCTGGAGCCACTCGATCCCCGCCCCAAAGCGCACCGGCTCGCGCACCAGGGCGACCCAGTAGGCGGGGTCGGTGGCCTGCTCGGGGGTCAGTGGCTCGCCGCTGCGGTTGGAGATGACCGGGACCCGGGGCTCCTCGTAGGTGACGGTCTGGGCGATCGCGGCGAACTCGGCGAGCATCGGCTCCATCAGCTCGGAGTGGAAAGCGTGGCTGACGCGCAGACGGGTTGCCTTGCGGCCCTCCTGCTTCCAGCGCTCGGCCATCGCCAGCACCGCGCCCTGCTCGCCGGAGAGGACGAGGGAGCTCGGCGAGTTGATCGCGGCAATCGAGAGCCCCGGCGCCAGCTCGGCGGACACCTCCGCCTCGGAGGCCTCGATCGCGGCCATCGCCCCGCCCTCGGACAGAGCCCCCATCAGGGCCCCGCGGGCGGCGATCAGCCGGCAGGCGTCGGCGAGGTCGAAGACGCCGGCGAGGTGGGCCGCGCTGATCTCGCCAATCGAGTGGCCGATCAGGAAATCGGGCGCGATGCCCCAGCTCGCCAGCAAGTCGAAGAGGGCCACCTCGATCGCAAACAGGGCCGGCTGGGTGAACTCGGTGCGGTCGAGGAGCGCTGCCTCCTCGCTGCCCTCGGCGGCGAAGAGCAGTTCCTTCAGGGGGTGCGACAGCTGCGGATCGAGCTCCTCGCAGACCCGATCGAGGGCGGTGGCGAAAGCCGGGAAGGCCTCATACAGCTCCCTGCCCATGCCGGGGCGCTGGGCGCCCTGGCCGCTGAAGAGGAAGGCGAGCTTGCCGGAGCGGGCCTTAGCCTGGATCAGCGCCGCGTGGGGCTCGCCGGAGGCGAGGGCTTCGAGGCCGCCCAGCAGCTCCGTGGCGTCGGTGCCCACAACCGCGGCGCGGTGGCCAAGGCGCGAGCGGGGCAGCAGCGAGGCGCCGACATCGGCGAGATCGAGCTCGGGGTGGGCGCGCAGGTGGGCGCCCAGGCGGGCGCCCTGCTCGCGCAGGGTTCCCTCGCCTTTGGCAGAGAGCAGCAGCGGGATCGTGGGCAGGGGCTCGGGCTCTGGGGCCTCCTCCCCTTCCCCGGATCCCTGGGCCGGCGCTTCCTCCAGGATCAGGTGGGCGTTGGTGCCGCTGATGCCGAAGGAGGAGACGCCGGCCCGGCGCGGGTGGCCGTTTCGCTCCCAGGGCTGGGGCTCGGCCAGCAGTTCCACCTCACCCGCCGACCAGTCCACGTGCGGTGTCGGCTCCCCCAGGTGCAGGCTGCGCGGCAGCTCCCCGTGGCGCATCGCCAGCGCCATCTTGATCACGCCGGCGACGCCGGCGGCGGCCTGGGGGTGGCCGATGTTGGACTTGATCGACCCCAGCTTCAGGGGCCGTTCGCGGTTTTGGCCGTAAGTGGCGAGGATCGCCTGGGCCTCGATCGGGTCCCCGAGGGGGGTCCCGGTGCCGTGGGCCTCGACCGCGTCGATCTCGGCGGCCGCGAGCCCGGCGTTGGCCAGGGCCTGGCGGATCACCCGTTCCTGGGAGGGGCCGTTGGGGGCGGTGAGGCCGTTGGAGGCGCCGTCCTGGTTGGTCGCCGAGCCGCGGATCAGGGCGATCACCTCGTGGCCGTTGCGACGGGCGGCGGAGAGGCGCTCCAGCAGCAGCAGGCCGACGCCCTCCGAGCCGGCGGCTCCGTCGGCGGTGGCATCGAACGACTTGCAGCGCCCGTCGGGCGCGAGGCCGCGCCCGCTGAATGCGACAAACAGGCTCGGGGTCGCCAGGATCGTCACCCCGCCGGCAAGGGCCAGCTCGCACTCACCGTCGCGCAGCGCCCGGGCGGCCAGGTGCAATGCCACCAGCGAGGAGGAGCAGGCGGTGTCGACGGTGACCGCGGGGCCCTCCAGACCCAGGGAGTAGGCGATGCGCCCGGAGACGACGCTGCCGCTCGACACCGCACCCGAGCCGCCGAGCCCGTAGTCGTGGTGCATGAGGCCTGCGAAGACGCCGGTATCGCTGCCGGCGAGGGAGGCAGGATCGACACCGGCGTCTTCACAGGCCTCCCAGGCCGCTTCCAAGAGCAGTCGCTGCTGAGGGTCCATTCCGAGTGCCTCACGGGGGCTTATCCCGAAGAACTCGGCGTCGAAGTCGGCGGCGTCGGCCAGGAATCCGCCGCCGCGGACATGGCCGCCCCCCATGGAGTCAGGGTCGAAGAGGAACTCGATGTCCCAGCCCCGGTCGGTGGGAAAGGGGGTAATGGCATCCTTGCCGGCGGCCAGAAGGCTCCAGAGCTCTTCCGGCGACTCCACCCCGCCGGGGTAGCGGCAGCTCATGCCGACGATCGCGATCGGCTCGCTGTCCCGCCACTCCAGTTCGCCGATCCGGCCGCGGGCGTCGCGAAGCTCCCCGGTGACTTTCCTCAGGTACTTGCTGAGGGTCGCGCGATCCGTCATCCCGGCTCCCCCGAGAGCAGCGGCTCGCTCGGTCGCGCCGCGGCGGCGAGACCGGCGAGGTGGTATCGGCCAGCGCGCTGCTCCACGGCGAAGCTCTCGGAGATGAGGATCGACGCCTGGTGGTTGCTGAGGATCCGGTAGAGCCGCCGGATGATCGGGCCGCTGGCCGGCAACGGCGCCACGGCCCACTCGGGAGCCGCGTCCAACCCGAACCAGAGCAGTTCGCGGTAGCTCTCCAGCGCAATCCGCTGCAGCGACTGGCCGATGCCGTCGGGGGCGCCGTCCAGCAGCCCCACGAACCCCGGCGGCAATCGATCGGGGACGATGTAGGACTCGGCCCAGAGGACCGGCTCGGAGGAATCGACGCCAATGCTCACGCGCCGCCTGATCGACGCCTCCCCGAGGTCTGTTTCCAGGTAGCGGGCGACGTCGGCTGGAGCCGCCACCTCCGCCTGGCTGAGTTTTCTGACGGCGATCGGAGCGAGCGTCTGCACCCCGAGCGCTCGGGTCACGGTTCCATCGGTGAAGAGGAGGCTGCGCAGGAAGGGCTCGATCCTCTCGATCTCGACTTCGACGACATCACTGGGGCGCTCCTCCTGCATCAGGAAGTGGCGGCGCACGAAGTCCACTGTCCCGCCGGCCTCGACCCGCGGAGCTCGGCGCAGCTTCGAGAGAGCCTGCGACGTGCGCTTTACGGCAATCATCGGGACGACCCCAGCTCCCCGTCGATCAGTTCGAAGAGCTCCTCGTCGGAGGCCGAGTCGAGGTCGACCTCGGGCAGCCCCCCACCGTCGTTCCGCCCCTCGCTGGAGAGGCCCGCCAGGAGCGACTGCAGGCGAGCGAGGGCGCGGCTCTTTTCGTCGCTGGGTACCGAGCCGAGGATCTCGGCGATCGAATCGAGCTTGCGATCCGTGTCAGCCGGCGTCTTGGTCCCTTCGACCTCACCGCGCAGGAACCCGCCCACCGCCGCCACGGTCGGGTAGTCGAAGACGAGGCTCGCGGACAGCCGCAGGCCGGTCGCCTGGGAAAGCCGGTTGCGCAGTTCGACCGCGAGGAGGGAGTCGAATCCAAGGTCCTGGAAGGGGGCGTCGGGGTCGACCGCGTCGGCCGAGGAATGACCGAGCACGGCAGCCACCTGGGAGCGGACCAGCTCCACCGCGAGACCCTCGCGCTCGGACTCGGGCACCGCGGCGAGGCGGGTGGCGAGGGAGGCGTTGTCCTTGCCCACTCGCCTGGCGGGGGTGCGGACGAGACCACGCAGAAGCGCCGGCGGGCTCTGATCCCGCGACATCGCACGCAGCGGGGCGAGGTCCAGCTGAGCCGCCAACAGGGCGGGGCTCCCGAGTGAGTGGCCGCGGTCGAAGAGCCCGAGCCCGACCTCAGACGACATCTCGGCGATTCCACCGCGGCTTGCTCGGGCCAGATCGACTTCGATCGGAATGCCCTCCTCGCTGCCGCCCCTCACCGCCCAAAGGCCCCAGGCGAACGAGGATCCGGCCAGCCCTTCGGCCTGGCGGCTCTGGGCGAGGGCGTCGAGGAAGGTGTTGGCGGCGGCGTAGTTCCCCTGGCCGGGGCTCTGGAAAGTGCCGGCGAGCGAGGAGAAGAGGATCAGCTCGCAACCCTCAATCCCCTTGGTCAGCTCGTGCAGGTGCCAGGCCGCAGTGGCCTTCGGCGCCATCGTCGTGGCCAGGCGCTCGCGGTCGAGGGAGTCGATCAGGCCGTCCCAGGTGGTGCCGGCGCAATGCAGGACGGCGCCGAGCGGGCGGGTGGCGGGAATCGCCGCGAGCAGCCGCTCCAGCTCAGGGCGCTCGGCGACGTCGGCGGAGACGATCTGGACCTCGGCGCCGAGGTCGGAGAGCTCGGCTTGCAGCTCACCCGCGCCGCGGGCGTCGAGACCCCGGCGGCTCGTGAGGACGAGGTGGCGGGCGCCGTGCTCGGTGACCAGGTGGCGGGCGAAGAGGGCGCCGAGGGCTCCGGTGCCACCGGTGATCAGGATCGTGCGCTCGGGGTCGAGGGGCTTCGCCTCCCCCACCGGGGCGGCGGCGGGCGCCAGGCGCGGTACGTGGACGACTCCTTCCCGCACCGCGATCTGGGGCTCGTCCTCGATCGCGAGGACAGCCGATAGCGCCGCCCCCGACGCTTCGGCGCCATCGCCGTCGAGGAGGAGGAAGCGGTCCGGGTGCTCGGCCTGGGCGGAGCGCACCATGCCCCAGACGGACGCGGCGGCGGGGTCGGGGGACTCTCCCTCCCGCACCGCCACGGCGCCCGTCGTGCGGAAGACGACCCTGGTCGGGTCCTGCTCCTCGGCGATCGCCCCGTGCAGCTCGGCGAGGACCCGCTCGCAAAGCGCCATGGCGGCGGCCGGGGGGGCGAGGTCGGCGGGCGGCGTGCAGTCGACCCAGCGCACCGCCTCCCCCGCCTCCGCGCCGCCCGCGGGCGGGGAGAGCTCGTTCCACTCAACCACGTAGAGGGAATCGGCGGCGCCCGAAGATAGGAGCCGGAGCCGAGCCGAATCGATCGGGCGCGCCGTCAGCGATCGAACGGAGAGCACGGGGTCGCCTTCGTAGTCGGTGGTGGTCAGGCTCATCGAGTCGGCGCCCTCCAGAGTCATCCGCAACCGCAGGGCGCTGGCGCCCGACGCCCGCAGGCGCACGCCGGCGCAGGAAAAGGGGGCTTTGGGAGTCTCCCCGGCCGGGTCGTAGAAGGCGCCGGTGTGGAAGGCCGCGTCCAACAGCGCCGGGTGGATGCCGAAGCGTCCGGCCTCCGAGCGCTGCTCCTCCTCCAGCGCTATCTCGGCGAAGAGCTCGTCGCCCCGCCGCCACGCCGCCGTCACGCCCTGGAAAGCCGGGCCGTACTCGATGCCGAGCGCGGCGGTGTGGTCGTACAGGGAATCGACCTCGAGCGGAGTCGCACCGGCGGGCGGCCACTCGCCGAGGCGCTCGTACTCTGGGACCTCCTGGGCGAGCAGGCCCGAGACGTTGCGGACCCAATCCGCTTCCGAGCCCTCGGGGCGAGAGTGGATGGCGAAGGGTTGGAAGCCCGCCTCGTCGGGCTCCTCGAGGCTGACTCGAACCTGTACGGCTCCCTGCTCGGGGAGGACGAGCGGAGCCTCCATCGTCAGCTCCTCGACCGTCTCCGCTTCGACCTGCGCGCCCGCCCTCAGGGCCATCTCCGATAAAAGCGGTGCCAGGCAGGATCACCGTGCCGAGGAACGCGTGATCGCGCAGCCAGGGGTGGGTCTGCAGCGAAAGGCGGGCGGTAAACAGCCAGCGCCGCTCCCCTCCCGGAATCGAGATGGCGGCCCCCAGCAAGGGATGATCGGTGGCCCGCTGGCCGATCGAGACTGCGTCGCCCCCACCGTTGGCGGCGGGATCCAGCCAGTAGTGCCGGCGCTGGAACGGATAGGTGGGGAGGCCGACTCGCGTATTGCCGTGCCCTCCGAAGAACCCGCTCCAATCGACCTCGATCCCACCCACGTGAGCTTCTGCCAGGGAGATCGCGAAACGCCCGAGCCCTCCTTCTTCGCGGCGCAGCGAGCCGACCGCGGTGACCGCGTCGGGGCCGTCGGAGACCGCCGCCGCGGTTTCCTCGATCGCCGTCAGCAGGGTTGGATGCACGCTGATCTCGACGAAGGAATCGAAGCCCTGCTCGAGGAAGGTCCCGATCACCTGGGCGAAGCGGACCGGTTCGCGCATCGACTGGTACCAGTACTCGGCGTCGAGCTCCTGCCCGCCCAGGCGGTCGCCGGTCATCGACGAGTAGAAGGGGATCTCGCTCGGCCGCGGTTCGGTCGGCGCCAGGGCGGCCACCAGCCGGTCCCGGATCAGCTCCGAGTAGTGGGTATGCGAAGCGGCCGGAAAGCCGAGGTCTCGGGCGCGGATCCCATCTGCCTCGCAGAGCTGGAGGAACTCGCCCAAGGCATTGACCTCGCCGCCGACAACACATGTGGTCGGGCTGTTCATAACCGCCACCTCGAGGACTTCGCCCCACGGCTCGATCAACTCCTGCGCCCGCTCGGGGGCGAGTCGCAAGGCGGCCATGCCGGACGTTTCCGCGACCTCGGTGATCTTCTCCAGCGCGACCTGACTGCGCCGCGCGACCACCCGGGCGCCGTCGTCCAATGAGAGCGCCCCGGCGACGCAGGCGGCGGCGATTTCACCCTGAGAGTGCCCGACCACGGCATCCGGCTCGACCCCCTGCGAGCGCCAGAGCCCGGCAAGTCCAACCATCGTCGCGAACAGCACCGGTTGGAGGGCATCGATGCTCCAAGCGCGGGAGTCCTCCCACTGGCCGCCCAGTGTCTCCTCCACCGAGAAGTCGATGTACGGGACTCAGCGCTTCGTCGCAGGCCCTCACCTGCGCCGCGAAAACCGGAGATTCATCGAGCAGCTCCCGTCCCATCCCCACCCATGGGACCCCCTGGCCACGCGAAGACGAAGGCGAGCTTGCCGGTGGCGGCGGCGCCGTGCACTGCCGCCGAATGGGGCTCCCCCTTCCCCAGCGCCGTGAGCGCCTGCCCAGCAGCTCCTCGGGATCAGTGCCCACCACCGCGGCGCGGTGGCCAAGGCCTGCGCGGGGGATCAGGGAGGCGCCGACGTCGGCGAGGTCGAGCTCGGGGTGGGCGCGCAGGTGGGCGCCCAGGCGGTCGGCCTGCTCGCGCAGGGCGCCCTCGCCTTTGGCCGAGAGCAGCAGGGGGATCGTGGGCAGCGGCTCGGGCTCTGGGGCCTGCTGCCGCTCCTGGGCGGGCGCTTCCTCCAAGATCAGGTGGGCGTTGGTGCCGCTGATGCCAAAGGAGGAGACGCCGGCCCGGCGCGGGTGGCCGTTTCGCTCCCAGGGCTGGGGCTCGGCCAGCAGCTCGACCTCGCCGGCGCTCCAGTCCACGTGCGGGGTCGGCTCCTCGAGGTGCAGGCTGCGGGGCAGCTCCCCGTGGCGCATCGCCAGCGCCATCTTGATCACGCCGGCGACGCCGGCGGCGGCCTGGGTGTGGCCGATGTTGGACTTGATCGAGCCCAGACGCAAGGGCCCGGCTTCACCCCGGTTTTGGCCGTAGGTGGCGAGGATCGCCTGGGCCTCGATCGGGTCCCCGAGGGTGGTGCCGGTGCCGTGGGCCTCGACCGCGTCGACCTCTGAAGCACTGAGCCCGGCGTTGGCGAGGGCCTGGCGGATCACCCGTTCCTGGGAGGGGCCGTTGGGAGCGGTGATGCCGTTGGAGGCGCCGTCCTGGTTGGTGGCCGAGCCGCGGATCAGGGCGATCGGCTCGTGGCCGTTTCGCTCGGCGTCGGAGAGGCGCTCGAGCAAGAGCAGGCCGACGCCCTCTGAGCCGCCGATCCCATCCGCCGCCGCCGAGAAGGGCTTGCAGCGCCCGTCGGGAGAAAGGCCGCGCTGGTGGCTGAGCTCGATGAACAGGCCCGGCGTCCCCAGCACCGTCGAGCCGCCCGCCAGCGCCAGCTCGCACTCACCGCTGCGCAGGGCCTGCGCGGCCAGGTGCATCGCCACCAGCGAGGAGGAGCAGGCGGTGTCGATGCTGACCGCCGGGCCCTCGAGGCCGAGGGAGTAGGCGAGGTGACCGGAGGCCAGGGCCCCGGCGGAGACCGCGCCCTGGTGGCCGCCGAGCTCAGCGGTGCCCGAGCCGCCGAGCCCGTAGTCGTGGTGCATGAGGCCTGCGAAGACGCCGGTATCGCTGCCGGCGAGGGAGGCAGGATCGACACCGGCGTCTTCACAGGCCTCCCAGGCCGCTTCCAGCATCAGGCGCTGCTGGGGGTCCATGGTGCGGGCCTCACGGGGGCTGATGCCGAAGAATTCCGCGTCGAACTCCCCCGCCTCCAAGAGGAAGCCGCCCTCGTGGACGTAGGTGGTGCCGAGCCGCTCGGGGTCGGGATCGAAGAGGCCCTCCAGGTCCCACCCCCGGTCCTCGGGGAAGCCCGAGATCCCGTCCTCCCCCTTGGCGAGCAGCCGCCAGAGCTCCTCGGGGGAGTCCACCCCACCCGGGTAGCGGCAGCTCATGCCGACGATCGCGATCGGCTCTTCGGAGCGAAGCGGCGAGCGCACCGCGACCGGGGCTGCGCTTTGGCCTTCGGCCTGGCGGCGCAGGTAGCCGGCGACCGCCTCGGTGGAGGGATGGTCGAAGACCAGGGTCGCCGGCAGCTCCAGGCCGGTGGCCTGGCCGAGCTGGTTGCGCAGCTCCACCGCGGCGAGGGAATCGAAGCCCAGGTCCTTGAAGGCGGCGGTGGGATCGATTGCCGCCGCGGAGGCGTGGCCGAGGACGGCGGCGACGTGGGAGCCCACCAGCTCGAGGACGGCCTGCTCGCGCTCTGGCGCGCTCAGGCCGGCGAGGCGGGTGGCAAGCGAGCCGGTGGCGGCGGCGGCGCGGCGGATCGGGATCCGGACCAAGGAGGAAAAGAGCGATGGCAGGGTGCCCGCGCGGGCACCGGCGCGCAGGGCGGCGGGATCCAGGCGCACCGCCAGCAGGTGGGGGCTATCCAGGCCGCGGGCGCGGTCGAAGAGCTCGGTGCCTTCTTCGTCAGAGAGCGCGAGGATGCCTGTGCGGGCGATGCGGGCGCGGTCGGCCTCGCCGAGGCGGGCGGTCAGCTCGCTCTCGGTCTCCCAGGCGCCCCAGGCAAGGGAGAGGGTGGGCAGGCCTTCGGCCTGGCGGCGCTGGGCGAGGGCATCGAGGAAGGCGTTGGCGGCGGCGTAGTTGCCCTGGCCGGGGCCCTGTAGGGAGCCGGCGATCGAGGAGAAGAGAATCAGCTCGCAGCCATCGATCTCCTTGCTCAGCTCGTGCAGGTGTGAGGCCGAGCTTGCCTTGGGGGCGAAGGTGGTGGCCAGGCGCTCTGCGTCCAGCGAGTCGATCAGGGCGTCGTCGGTGGTGCCGGCGCAGTGGACGATCATGCTCAGCGGGTGCTCGGAGTCGAGCGAGTCCAGCAGCGCTTTGAGCTGGGAGCGCTCGGAGACGTCACAGGCGGCGATCGCCACCTCGGCGCCGAGCTCAGAGAGCTCGGCTTCAAGCTCAGAGGCGCCGGGGGCCTCGGGGCCTCTGCGGCTGGTGAGGATCAGGTGGCGGGCGCCGTGCTCTTCGACCAGGTGGCGGGCAAAGAGGGCGCCGAGGGTGCCGGTGCCGCCGCTGATCAGGACCGTGCCCTCGGGATCGAGGGGGCTTGGCTCGGCCGCGGGCTTGGCGGCGGGAGCAAGGCGCGGGGCCAGGGCGGCTCCATCGCGCAGGGCCAGCTGGGGCTCCCCCACCTGCAGGGCTGCCTCGATGGATGCCTCTGAGGCTTCGGTGCCGTCGGCGTCGATCAGCCAGAAGCGGCCGGGGTGCTCGGCCTGGGCGCAGCGCACCAGGCCCCAGAGCGAGGCGGCGGCGGGGTCGGGGGACTCCTCTGGGCCGGTGGCGAGGGCGCCCTGGGTGATGAAGGCGATCCGGGTCGGCTCCTCGGCGGCGATCGCGCCTTGCAGCTCACTGAGCACCTCGGCGCAGAGGGCCTGGGCGGCGGCGGCGGGATCGAGCTCGGGGTCGGGGTCGCAGGGGATGTGGCGGATGGGCTCTTGCTCTTCCTCGCTGGCCGCGGGCAGGGCCAGCTCGCTCCAGCCCAGCTCAAAGAGCGAGCGCGAGGCGGGGGCGGCGGATTGCAGCTGGGCGGGGTCGAGCGGGCGCAGGGAGAGCGAGCCGATCGCCAGCAGCGGCTGCCCGGCCTGATCGGCTAGCCGCAGCGAGAGCTCCTCGCCCGCGCGCGAGAGGGCGACTCGCAGTTGCTGTGCGCCGGCGCCGAGCAGGCCCACGCCGCGCCAGCTGAAGGGGATGCTGAGCGCGCCCGCCTCTTCGCCCAGCAGAGCCGGGTGAAGCGCCGCGTCAAGCAGCGCCGGGTGGATGGCGTAGCGCTCTGCTTCGGGGCTTTGCTCGGGGTCCAGCTCGACCTCGGCGAAGACCTCCTCGCCGCTGCGCCAGGCTGCCTTGAGCCCCTGGAAGGCGGGGCCGTAGTCGATCCCGAGCTCAGCGGTGTGGGAGTAGAAGTCCTCGAGCGCGATCGGCTCGGCACCTGCTGGTGGCCAGGTGCCGAGGGCCTCGGGCTCTGGGGTTGGGTTCTGGGAGAGCGAGCCGGTGGCGTTTCGGGCCCACTCGGCCTCGGGGTCCCCGGCGGGGCAGGAGTGGATCTCGATTGGCCGGGCGCCCTGATCGTCGGCTTGCCCGACGGAGACCTGGACCTGAACCGCGCCCTGCTCGGGCAACACCAGCGGCGCCGCCAGGGTCAGCTCCTCGACCGCCGCCATCCCGGCCTGCTCGGCTGCCTGCAGGGCCAGCTCCAAGAAGGCGGTGCCGGGCAGGATCGCGGCGCCGAAGAGGGCGTGGTCGGCCAGCCAGGGGTGGGTCTGCAGGGAGAGGCGGGCGGTGAACAGCCAGCCCGCTTCGGCGGGCAGGGCGATCGCGGCGCCCAGCAGGGGGTGCTCGGGGTCGGCGAGGCCGGCGCCGAGACGTCCCCGGCGCCCTTGCGGGGCTCCAGCCAGTAGCGCTGGCGCTGGAAGGGGTAGGTGGGCAGGGGAACCTGGGGGCGCTGGCCGAAGAGCTTTTGCCAGTCGACCTCAACGCCGCCGGCGTGGGCGGCGGCGAGGGCTGTGGCGAAGCGCTCGGGGCCGCCCTCATCGCGGCGCAGGGTGCCGAGCACCGCCGCCTCCCGGCCCTCCAGGCTCTCCTCGACCGCCACCGTCAAGACCGGGTGCACGCTGGTCTCGATGAAGGCGTCGAAGCCGTCCTGCAGGAGGGACTCGACCCCCGCCCCGAAGCGCACCGCCGAGCGCACCGACTGATACCAGTACTCCGCCCCCAGCTCCTCGCCGCCCAGCCTGGTGCCGGTCATCGCCGAGTAGAAGCTCGCCTCGGTGGCCGGGCGCGGGGAGATCGGCGCCAGGTCCTCCAGCAGGCGCTCGCGGATCGCCTCGGCCTGATGGGAGTGGGTGGCGCAGTCGAGGGCCAGGCGACGGGCGCGGATCTCCTGCTCCTCACATGCCCCGGCCAGCTCCTCGAGGCACTCGGGGTCGCCGGAGACGACCGTGGAGAGGGGGCTGTTGATGGCGCCCAGGGCCAGGCGCTCCCCCCAGGGCTCGATCAGCCCCAGCGCCTCGGTGGGGCCCAGGCGCAGGGAGAGCATCCCGCCTTTGCCGGCCAGCTCTGCCGCAAGGGCCCGGCTGCGCAGGGCGACGACGCGGGCGGCGTCATCGAGTGAGAGCGCGCCGGCGACGTGGGCGGCGGCGACCTCGCCCTGGGAGTGGCCGAGGACGGCGCCGGGCTCGACCCCGTGGGAGCGCCAGAGGCCGGCCAGGGAGACCGTCATCGCAAACAGGGCCGGCTGGATCACCTCCACGCGCTCTTCGTGGGCCTCGCCGCTGAGGATTGCCTCCAGGGAGAAATCGACATAGGGGGCCAGGGCCTCCTGGCAGGCTTTGACGTGCTCGCCAAAGAGTGGGGAGCTCTCCAGGAGCGCTTTGCCCATCCCAACCCACTGCGGGCCCTGACCCGGGAAGAGGAAGGCGAGCTTGCCGCTCTGGGCCTTCGCCTTCACCAGCGCCGCGTGGGGCTCGCCGGCGGCGAGGGCCTCGAGGCCGCCCAGCAGCTCCTCGGGATCAGTGCCCACCACCGCGGCGCGGTGGCCAAGGCCTGCGCGGGGGATCAGGGAGGCGCCGACGTCGGCGAGGTCGAGCTCGGGGTGGGCGCGCAGGTGGGCGCCCAGGCGGTCGGCCTGCTCGCGCAGGGCGCCCTCGCCTTTGGCCGAGAGCAGCAGGGGGATCGTGGGCAGCGGCTCGGGCTCTGGGGCCTGCTCCCCCTCCTGGGCGGGCGCTTCCTCCAAGATCAGGTGGGCGTTGGTGCCGCTGATGCCAAAGGAGGAGACGCCGGCCCGGCGCGGGTGGCCGTTTCGCTCCCAGGGCTGGGGCTCGGCCAGCAGCTCGACCTCGCCGGCGCTCCAGTCCACGTGCGGGGTCGGCTCCTCGAGGTGCAGGCTGCGGGGCAGCTCCCCGTGGCGCATCGCCAGCGCCATCTTGATCACGCCGGCGACGCCGGCGGCGGCCTGGGTGTGGCCGATGTTGGACTTGATCGAGCCCAGACGCAAGGGCCCGGCTTCACCCCGGTTTTGGCCGTAGGTGGCGAGGATCGCCTGGGCCTCGATCGGGTCCCCGAGGGTGGTGCCGGTGCCGTGGGCCTCGACCGCGTCGACCTCTGAAGCACTGAGCCCGGCGTTGGCGAGGGCCTGGCGGATCACCCGTTCCTGGGAGGGGCCGTTGGGAGCGGTGATGCCGTTGGAGGCGCCGTCCTGGTTGGTGGCCGAGCCGCGGATCAGGGCGATCGGCTCGTGGCCGTTTCGCTCGGCGTCGGAGAGGCGCTCGAGCAAGAGCAGGCCGACGCCCTCCGCAGAAGCCGGTGCCGTCGGCGGCGGCGTCGAAGGACTTGCAGCGCCCGTCGGCGAGCGAGGCCGCGCTGGCGGCTGAACTCGATGAACAGGCCAGGGCGTCGACATCACCGTCGCCCCGCCCGCCAGCGCCAGCTCGCACTCACCGCTGCGCAGGGCCTGCGCGGCCAGGTGCATCGCCACCAGCGAGGAGGAGCAGGCGGTGTCGATGCTGACCGCCGGGCCCTCGAGGCCGAGGGAGTAGGCGATGCGGCCGGAGGCGGCGCTGCCGGCGGAGCCGACCCCCTGGTAGGCCTCCAGGCTCGCCGGGGCCCGAGCCGCCGCTGCCAGTAGTCCTGGCGCATGATCCCGGCGAAGACGCCCGTGGCGCTGCCGGCCAGCGAGGCCGGCTCGACCCCGGCGTCCTCGACAGGCCTCCCAGGCCGCTTCCAGCATCAGGCGCTGCTGGGGGTCCATCGCGAGCGCCTCACGCGGGCCGATGCCCGAAGAACTCGGCATCGAACTCGGCCGCGTCGGAGAGGAAGCCGCCCTCGCGGACATAGCTCGCGCCCGGGCGATCGGGGTCGGGGTCGAAGAGGCGCTCGAGGTCCCAGCCGCGGTCGCTCGGGGAAGGCAGGAGATCCCGGTCCTCCCCCTCGGCGAGCAGCCGCCAGAGCTCCTCGGGAGAGCCCACCCCACCCGGGATAGCGGCAGCTCATGCCGACGATCGCGATCGGCTCCTCGGAGCGAGCGGTCGCGCGTGACCGAGTCGCCGGGCTGCGCCTGCCTTCGGCCAGATCGCGCAGGAATTCGGCCGGGGCCGCCGGAGTCGGGTGGTCGAAGACGACGGTCGAGGGGAGACGCAAACCGGTCTCGCGTCCAAGCTGCTTGTGCATCTCGACCGCCGCCAGGGAGTCGAATCCCAGATCCTTGAAGCTCACGTGCGGATCGATCGCGTCGACGGAGGGGTGGCCGAGCACGGTGGCCGCCGCCTGCCCGCGGACTATTTCGAGCACGATCTGCCCTCGCTCGTCCTCAGGACGCCCTTTCAGCAGCAAGGCGAGCATCGAGTCGACTCCGCTCGCGGACGGCGTCAGTCCTTCCACCCCGCCGACCTCGGCGCCGAGGTCGAGGCCCACGATCAGCTCGCCGCGCCGGACCTTTCCGGTCAAGGTCCGCGGGATGCCCTTAACGCGCACGAAGTGGCGCGGCAGCTTGTATGGCGACAGCCGGCGCGCCAGCTGGGTGCGAATCTCCGCATCCGAAGGGCCAGCGGCGGGGTCGACGCAGACGAAGGCCGCGACCCGTACTCCGTCGGGCCCCTCGACGCCTGCAACCGCGCAGTCGGCAACGCCCTCGCAGGCGAGAATCGCCTGCTCGACCTCGTCGGGATCGACGTTTTTGCCGGCGAAGTTGATCCGCTGGTCGGCCCGGCCGGTGATGTGCAGGTTGCCGCGCTCGTCGAGATGGCCGAGATCCCCGGTGTCGCACCAGCCAGTCGGATCGGGTGCCTGGCCGATGATCCGGTAAGGAGGCTCGGGCGCCCGGCGCCGCACCTGGACGGTCTCGTCCTCGCCGATCCGCAGCTCGACGTCGTCGAGCTGCGCGCCGACGCCGTCCTCGGGTCGCCCGGAGGCCAGCGTGATGTGCCCTCCCTCGGTCAGGCCGTAGTGCGAGCGCAGGTCGACCCCGCCGAGCTCACGCCAGGCTTCGATCAGCTCCGCGGGGACCGGCTCCCCGGCGGCGATGCAGCAACGCAGGCTCCAGGTCTCGGCCAGGCTTGGAGCCGCCTCCAGGGCGGCGAGGTAGCGCCGAAACAGAAACGGCACCGAGAGCAGGACCGTGGCTCGCTCGGCGAGAGCGGTGTCAGCGAACTCCCGCGAATCCATCATGCCGTCCGTCAGCAGGACCGTGGCGCCGCGCAGCAGCCCCGCCAGCACGCCGGCGCCGAAGCAGTAGAGGTGCGCGAGCGGGGTCGTGCACCAGACCACGTCGTCCTCGCCATAGGCCGCCGCGTCGGCGAAGGCGGCGGCGTTGAGCTGGAGGCCCTCCCAGTCCAGTTCGACGACCTTGGCCAGACCGCTGCTGCCGGAGGTCGAGAGCCCGATGCAGGGGTGATGGACATTTCCTGGGCCCGTCTCCGCGCCGGCGAAGATCTCCTCCGCGCGCCCGGCCTCCTCCGCCGTCGTCTTGGGGTCGAGCAGCAACAGGCTGTCGCCGCGAAAGCTCCCGCGCAGAATCGCTTCGACGCCGGCGACGCCGGCGCTGACCGTGAGCGCCTCGCGGCGGGGCGGCTCCTCGTCGCCGCCACCCTCGCCGAGGAGCAGCGCCAGCTCTCCGTAGCTGCACGATCCGCTGCGGTCCACCAGCGCCACTCGGTCGGGATCGCGATGGGCCGTGTCCCCGATCGAGGCGCGCAGGAGCCGGTGGGGATCGCGATCCGCCATCACGCCTCCACCCCCGCCCTTGGGGGCATTGCCCCACCCGGAATAATCCGATTCAGCCAGCCCGGGATCCACCAGCAGCGATCGCCAAGGGCCCGCATGATCGCCGGCAGCAGGACGAACCTGATGATGAAGGCGTCGATGACGACGCCGATCGAGAGACCCACGCCGAGGTTCCTGAAGTTCGCGAGGTCGGAGACCGAGAAGGCGAGAAAGACGCCGATCATGATCAGGGCGGCGCCGCTGATCACATGGGCTGTCTTGCCGACCCCGTCTTCGATTGCCATCGCAGTCGAGCCGCTGCGGACGTACTCCTCCCTGATGCGGGCGAAGATGAAGACCTCGTAGTCGATCGCCAGGCCGAAGGTGAGAATCACCGTGGCGGGGATTACCACCGTGTCCACGAACCCGGGCCCGCCGAGCAGCGAGTCATTGAAGAGAAGCGACATCAGGCCAAAGGTCGCGCTGACCGTGAGCAGGTTCAGCAGGGCGGCAATGATCGGCAGCGTCAGCGACCGGGTCACCGGGAGCAGGATCAGAATCGTGACCATCGAGAGGATGAGGCGAGCGAGTGGCGTCTGACCGCGAAACGCGGAGTTGAGATCGACCAGGGACGGGGAGAGGCCGCCGACGACGACTTCGCTGTCGGTTTCCCGCGCCAGCTCGGCGGCGTCGTCGGTGAGGCGAGCTCCCGTTGCCTCCGCGCCGCTGCTGGCCTGAAGGTCGGTGGGGACGACCAGCATCCGCGCCGCTGAGCCACCTTGGGCGACGTTGACCAGGAATTCCGTGTCATCGTGCCGCTCCGGGGGGGTCCCGTCGAGACCCGCGAGGTAGAAGTACCCGGACCGAAAGAGGCCGGGAGACTCCTCGCTCAGACTGCCGGCCCGCGACCCCGCCTGGGCCGTCACACCCGTTCGCAGGCGCCCGACGGCGGCGGTCAGGCGCTGGGACCGCTCGGCGCCGCTGCCAAGGCCGCCGGCGAGGCGCCCAGCTCCGCTCTCGATTTGGCCCAAGCCGTCCAGGAGCCGCGCGCTGCCGAGCGCCAGCCGCCGCAAGCCGGGAGGAAGCTTGCCGCCGCCCGCTGAGAGGCGCGCCATCGCGTCGGACAGCTCGCGGCTGTGGTGGAGCAGCAGATCGAGCCCGTGGTCGAGCTTCGCGGTGGCCTTCGCGAGCTTGGCCATCCCCTCGCTCGCCTTGAGCCCGTTGGCATCCTGACGCTCGGCGAGATACAGGCTCAGGTTGAACTGGTCGAGGGCTTCCTGGACGGCGGCGGCGACCCCCGTCGACGGTTCGCCCCCTTCTTCGGCGTCGGGTTCGGCGCCTGTCAGCTCGCGGCTTGCCGCCCGCACCGCTTCCACGGCGGCGGCGTACTGGGAATCGCCGCGCCCCGCGGTCATCTGCTGAAGCGCCCGCCACGCGGCTGTCAGCTGGTCGTCGGTGGCTTCCAGGGGCGCCTTGTCCAGCGATTGTTCCCCCAAGCGGAGCGCGTTCTTAAGCGTCCGACTGCTTCCGGCGCTGGCGGCGGTTTGCTTCTGCGCCTCGCTCACTTTTGCCGACAGCTTGCCGACGCCCCTGCTCACTTTTGCGGTGGCGCCGGTTAGCTTCCCGCTCCCGTCGCTGGCCCGGTCGAGGCCGCCGCTGAGCCGAGCCGAGCCGCTGGCGGTGGTCTGGAGGCCGTCCGCCAGCAGGCCCGAACCGGCCCTGCTCGCGCCAACGGCCGAGTCGAGCTGCCTGGCGCCGTCGGCGGCGCGGAAGAACCCATCGCTGGTCGCCCCGGTTCCTTCCTGCACCCGCGCAAGGCCTCGACCCAGCCGCGTTATGCCCCGTTCCTGGGAAGCCAGGCCGGCCCCGACCGAGCCGAGCGCCTTGGTCGCCCCCTCGAGGCTGACGAAACCCGCCATCGCCGCCACCCCGGGGTCCCGTTCGACCCGATGCTGAAAGTCGGCGAGGGCTTTCAGTCGCTTCGGCGTGGTGACGGGTTGATTGCCCCCGACCATCACGACTTCAAAAGGCGCGACCCAGCCGGAGCCGAGCTCGCGCTCGATTTCTTCCTGCGCCAAGCGTCCTGGGTCATCCGGCGGCAGCAGGGAGCTGACGCCGATGTTCGACTGCAGCGTGAAAGCCCAGGCGCCGCAGAGCATGAGGAAGAAGATCAGGCCCAGCACCACACCCGGCCGCCTCGATGCCCGGCGTGACCAGGCCATGACGAGGCTGCCGCTCTCACGCCGCCGCGGCAGCGACCAGCGATCGAGGCGCGAGCCGAGCAGGGTCAGGGCCGCTGGGGTGAGGAGCATCGCCGAGAGCACGCTCAGCACCGTGGCCGTGACTACAGAGAGGACCACCGAGTTGACAAACGAGCCGGGCATCAGTCTCAGCGACACCAACATGGCGATGACCAGCCCCGTGCCGGCGGGAATGATCGACCTACCGGTGTTGATCACGGTCGTCCGCACCGCCCGCTCGACGTCACCGTGCTTCTCCATCTCCTGACGGAAACGGGCAACGATCAGCAACGAGTAGTCGATGCCCAGGGCGAGACCGATCATGCCCGCCGTCCCGAGCGCGATCGAGTCGATCGAGATCACGCCCGAGGACAGATTCATCACGCCTCGCGTGGCGTTGACCACGAGACCGCCGACCACCACCGGCAGCGCGGCCGCCAGAACCGACCGGAAGACGAGCAGCAGCACGATCAGCAGGACCGGGAACGCCAACCGCTCGGCGATCGTGATCGCGCGGGCGACCGACTCGCGCAGCGAGTCCACGATCGCCGGCCCGCCGGCGATCGTCAACTTCACCTTGCCCCTCACGGCTTCATCGGCGGCGCCCTGTATGAGCGGAACGACGTCCGAGCTGGACACCTCGGGTGACTGCCCGACGCTGACCAGCAGCGCGGCCACGTCGGGTGAGGGCCTCAGGCCGTCTATCGCGCCCTCCGCATTCCAGGGGGAAAGCACGTTGGTGTCCGGCAGCCCCTGCAGCTTTGCCACCAACGCCGGTCCCTGCCGGTTCACTTCCCCCCTCGGCCCCCGCAGCATCAGGACCAGCGGGTCTTCGCCGCCGAATTCGCGCACCACGATCTCATGGGCGTGCTTGGAAGCGCTGCCGTGGATGAAGATCGCGCCCGTCGAGACCTTGTCCTCGACCCCCCTGCCCATCAACCCGAGGCCGATCATCACCACCAGCCAAACGCCGACGACCAGACGCGGCCACCGGGTGGAGAGGGTGGCTGCCGAGTGGAGCAGCGACAGCCCCCTGGAGCCAGCCGGACGCTGTCCCGGATCAGCCATCCCGGCCAATCAACCTGAAAAAGGGGTTCGGAAAGTTCGCGAACCCGGTTTCAGCTCGTCCTGCCACGCTCCCCGCCCCCTGCAATCCCAATGCGTTTTTCACCTAGACCAGCCCGATGCAAACTACGCATGCCCATCTAGCCGATCAACGATTTGCTCCAAAGCTGTCCGTAACTGGACCAACCGGCGGCGAGGCGGTGCGCTGGCTTCCCCCCGCCGTCGCGGCCGCAGCTTGCCGGAGCCTTCACGCGGGCCTGAATCTCCGCCTGCGCACCGTTCTGGGCCGCCATCTCGATCGGGCTGACAAGCCGGCCACAGGGCTTGCGCCGCAGCTGCAGGAGCCCCCTCTTGCCGCTTGCCAACTGCAGCTTGACCGACGCCAGCGGAAAGTCCGGAACGTCCACGAACCTGGCCTCGGCTCGCCCTCCCTCGACCGCGGTCTCACCCCGGAGGTTGACCTCGATCCCCTCGCCGCTGATGCTGGCCCAGAGGTCGGGGGGACCACTCCCCCGCGGCTGGACGATGTAGACCGAGCCCTTCAGCGGCTTGTTCAGGAACGGCGTCCGGCCACCGGCGGAGCCGACGCGAGAGCCCGCTGGGCAATTCCCGCGCAGAGCCTGCTTGCGTGCGCAGATCTCCCTCAGCCCGGTGGGGGCGAGCTTCAGGGCTCGGGGGAAGCGAATGTGGGCAGAGCGCAGGTTCGCGCTCCCGGCCGGAATCCCCATCGAGATCAGCATGCCGGGCTTGCCGTCCGCCCGCAGCTCGCCGCGATCGGTCAACGCCATCGAGAAGGCCGGCCGGAACGGAAGGTCGACGCAGCCACGCACCGCGAACGGGCTGGAGGGGGTCGCAGAGGCGCCGTCAACCGAGCGCAGGGTGGCGGTTATCCTGGTCGGGGCGCAGGAGGTTGGGTTGTACACGAAGCTCGGGCGGTCGAGATCCAGGCCGATCGTCTGGAAGCGAATCGGCAAGCCTTCGAAGACCGCCGGCAGCGCGTCCACCTGGACCGTGACCTGACTCGACAGCCGGTCGACTTGAATGGAGCCCCGGACAACGAGCGTTCCGAGGTCGAATGAACCGAGCGCGGCTTTGAGGGCGAGGGCGACACCGAAGGGGGCGCCCCGATAGGGGCCGGTGAGAAAGATGTCACCCGCCATCTGGGCGGGGGCGCCGCCGGGGCCCAGCTCCGCCACGGCCTTGCCGATGCGACTGGAGGCGGGGCAGGAGGCCGTCGCCACCTGTGCGCTGGTGCAGGCGCTCACCGTACCCAGCGCCGCTCCCATGCCCGGCGGCAGGACGATGTGCATACGCTCCGGCAGCTGTTCCCCGTCCCGGCGGCGAATCGTGGCCGTGAAGGTGGTGGCGCCACCCGCCCGGGGGTTGGTGCTGCCACCGACGAAGTCGGGCGCGAACGGAGACGGTCCCGCGCAGGGGCCCCCGCCTGCTGCCGCGACGCTCACGACGCCCGACCGCTCGACCGCCGAGCCAGTGCTGTAGGGGGTGAGCTTCGCCGTCGTCGGCACCGAGCCACAGGACAGCGGAGTCGCCAGGAGAGCATCGGCGCCACCGCCAAAGCGAAGGCTCATGCGATCGAAGGAAGCCTGCGGGAGGTTTCTCAGGTTCGCCGTCACCCGGCCCGTGGCCGGGTCCGGGTCGAGCGAGCCCGTGAACTTCACCACCGAGCCCCTGGCGCTTGCCGCGACGAGCAGCCGAAAGCGCTCCCCGGGATGTTCGGCGCCAAGGTAGACCGCCCCCTCCATCGGGCCGGTCAGAGCCGGAACGCCCAGCTCGGCGGTGCCGACCCGCGAGGAGGCGGGACAGTTCGGGTCCGCGGAGCTGCCGAGCCCGAACTGGGCGTCGGAGCAGGTTTCGAGGCCACGGACGCCGCCGGGCGAGACGGTCGTCCCGGCCGGCAACGCGAAGCTCACGTCCCGAAGCTGGGGGGTGCCGCGGCCGTCGGGATCTTCATTCTGCGGGAGTGAGACCTCGAGCGCCGCGCCACTCGGAGCGTCGGCGCTCTGGTTGTCGAACCGAAAGGCGAAGCTCGGATCGAAACGTAGATCACCGCACCCGACCATCTGCTGGCCGCTGTCGCCAACCCCGGTCAACCATCGTTCCGGCTGCTGCCAGGTGCGCATGCGAACGGTGGACACGATCGAAGGAAGGTCGCAGCGCGTCGGCATCGTCAGCAGGGGTCGCCGCGGGAGCGAGAGTCCCGGCAGATGGTCGGCCGGGATGCCCCAGAGTTCCACCGGGCCCGGCGGAAACTCGAGGAAGCCGAAGCCGGGTTCATTGGGAAGGTTTTCGGCGTGCAGCGAGAGGCCCAGGTTGTCCGGCCGCAGCCGTCCCGAGAGGTAGGTCGGCACGAGGCTGAGCAGGACGAACGTGGCGACTTCGTTCGGCGCCGGCCTGACGTTGTATATGGGCTGTTTGCCTCCTCCGTCGATCGTCATCGTCCCGACCTGGGACCCAGGGGGACACGTGCCCACCGGGCTGTTGATCTGAGTCCGAGAGCAGAACGGAACGGCGTTTGGATTGCCATCGAGCCCGGGTGGCAGGTCGAGGACCACATCCCTGGGGAATTCGCGCGGTCCCCCCAGGTCGGTGAACGTCACGCCCTGGACAAGCCGGTCTGGGTGCGCGCCCGCGCGGGTCTCCGGTTCTCCCGCCGCGTTGAGCAGTTGCATCGGCGTGTCGCCCGGTTCGATCGTGACGACGGCATCGGCTCCCACCGGAACGATGCACAGCAGGGCCAGGCTCAGCAGCAGCAGCGGGCTGATCCGCGCCGCGCGCCTCACGACTTGCCCCCCAGCTCGAAGCTGACTCGGCGAGCCGAATCGAGGCGGGAGAGCCGCACCAGCACGCGTACTCTCAAAGCGTGACCGTGCGCGAGTCGTCGCCTCGCCTCCCTCGACAATCGCATTCGCAGCCGGGCCGGGCCGGGCTCGGCGACCTTGACGCTCGCCGCGGCGACACCGCGCATGCGGCGCCCGATCCTGGCCGTGGCCGTGGCCGACAGCTTGCCCGCCTTGGGAACTTCGGCGAGCAGCGTGATCCAGCCCGTGGCGAGGATGCCGCGGCGAGCCGCGGCATCGATGCGACCGAGCCGGATGCCTCCCCCAGCCGGTTTGGCGCTGGGGGGAAGCGGCCTGTCGGCACCACCCGGCGCTGCCGTACGGCAGGACTCGACACAGCTTGGCGAGGTGGAGGATTCCACGAACCCGCCGCCGATACGGGCGGCGTAATAGTCCAGATCGCCGCCGTCACGGTCCCTGGGTATCAGCGTGTCCCCGGTGAAGATGACAACGGTCTCGCCGTCGGGAGTGGAGATGACGTAGTGGGACTCGAATTCGGCGCCTTCCGCCCCGGCGCTGACCAGCCCCAGGCTCCCGTTCGCCCACTCGTAGACGTCGCCGAGATCGTTGCGATCCTCCGGCAGCAGCCGCTCGGGAGTGGTGAAGAAGATCCGGCTGCCGTCGTCGGACATCGCCCGGTACGGATAGTTGTCATCCATGCCGGGATAGATCGCTACGACTTCTTCGGCGAAAAATGTTTCAATGCTCGCGTCGAAGGCCCCGTTCCCCCCCGCGGAGCCGGCGGTTATCCAGGCTGTCGAACCGGTTTTGGCGTCGAAGCGATAGGCGTCCACCCGCCCGTCGGTGTCTCCCGCCGCCAGCCCTGCACTGGTCGAGAACAGTGCGTAGCGCCCGTCCGGAGACGCCTGCACGAATTTGCCGGGCACGCCGCTGGAAACGAGGTGGAGGCCGCTGGCGTCGGCCATGTAGAGCCGCTCCCCGCTCGTTTCCGCGGGGCCGGTCTGTTCGGCCGCGATGAAGTAGACCGGCGATCCGTCGGTTGGGATCACGGCAGCTTCGGTCGCGATCAGGTCGTTGCCGGCCCAGCTGGTGGAGAAGAGGGTCAGGTCGCCAGCGGCTACGTCGTAGCGGTAGAGGTCGGCGCTCGAATCGGAATCGTCGTTCGTCAGCCTCTGCGTGGTGAGTAGAAAGGCGCTCGAGCCGTTGGGGGTGGCGCCGGCGAAAGTGACGTCTGCGACCGGGCCGCAATCGGCCAGGGTGCACTGGGAGGCCGAGATCGCCGTGGTGGTGGCGCCGTTGGCCCGCAGGTAGACGCGCTTCGGCCCGGTGCATCCGGGCACGGTGGTGAAGAAGATCCGCTGCCCGTCGCGCGAGATCTGGTTGGGAGTGCGCACGACACTCTGGGTCGTGCCGCAGTTGGAGAGAAGCGCGCCGCCGTTGTCGACGTCGACGAGGCGAAGAGTGGATCCCACCACCTCGTATAGGGAGCCTCCCGAGGTGCGGCTCGCGTCACCGGGCAGGAGGTGTTTTTCACTCCTGGTGGTGACGTGCTGCAGATCGGCCGAAGCCGCAAACCAGTTAACGCCGAGCCCGTTGATGCGTGAGATGAGTTCTGTGTAGCTCCCGTTCGGCGCTCGCCGAAATAGGGCCCATTCTTCAGGCCCCTGCGCCACGCGGTTCACCCAGAGCGAGCTTTCGAAATCCGGCGCGATCATCGAGGGGTGGGGTTCCTCGCTGTTTCCCGGCGGCGGCGAGTCCGACGTGCTGACCCATCCACTTGCCCCGCGGGAACTGATAGCCGGGGGGGCCAGAGGCAGCCCGAGCGGCGCGCCCGGGAGCGGCCAGAAGGTGTTGAAGGCCAACCGGTTTCCGTCTGCCGAGATCCCGAAGGCCTGATACGTCATCGCCGTCACGGGGTCGGGCGAGGTGATCAACTCCCATGCCCGTCCCTGGTCAGGCACTCCTGGCGCCACCGTCACCGGGGTGCCGGATTCAAGTGCCGCGGAGGCGAGCGGGGGGGCCGTCATCGCGATCGCGATGACGACTGCGGGCACGACACCAAGGCGGTACCTCATGACCCCGCGCCGAAGCGTCCGAACGACGAATACGGAATACGACTCACACTTCCCTGCCTGCGTTCGCGCTGCATCAACCCTCCCTTGAGAACCGATTCAAAGGCAAGCTATGCAGTGCCGCTCAAGCGGTCAACGATTTGCTCCAAAGCTGGAGGTAACCGTGCTGTCGCAGCGATCTTGTGAGGTATTAACTCGAGCGGCGTCCCCCCCTCTTCCCCTCGCGGTCGCAGCCCGCTGGGGCCGTCAAACGGGTTCGAAGCTCGGCCCGGTCGCCGTTTTGGGCTGCCAGCTCCATCGGTGCGACGACGCCGGCACAGGGGCTGCCCTTCAACTCAAGAAGTCCGCTCTGCCCGCCCGCGAATCCCAGGGTGAAGTTCTTGAAGGGGAAATCCGGGGCTTTGGGGAACCGGAACTCGATGTGACCTTTCTCGGTTACCGTCTCCCCCCGGAGATCGACCTGCAGGCCCTGACTCCCGAGGCTCGCCCAGAGATCGGGTGTGCCGCCGCCCTTTGGCTGCACGACGTAGATCGATCCCTTCATCGCCTCGCTCAGCAATGGCGATCGACCGGAGGCGAAGCCGACGTTGGAATTCTTCGAGCAGTTCCCGCGTTCGGCCCTGCGCCGTGCGCAGATCTCTTTGAGCGCAGCGGGATCGAACCCGAAGAGCTTGGGAAGGCGGATGTCGACCGAGCGCAGATTGGCGTTCCCCGCCGGGATCCGCATCGACATCCGCAGGCCGGGCTTGCCCTCTTTTCGCATCTCGGCCTTGCCGCTCAGCGTCACCGAGACGGCCGGGTGGAAGGGCAGATCGACGCAGCCCCCCAGAGCAAAGGGAGTGGAGGGACGGACGGTGGCGCCGCTCTGGGAGCGCAAGGCCGCGCTGACGCTGGCCGGAGCGCAGGAGGTGGGGTTGCGCATGAAATCGGGGCGGTCGAGGTCCAGGCCGAGCGTCTGGAAGCGGATCGGCAGACCTTCGACAACCGTCGGCATGGGGTCGGTTGCGATCGTGACCCGGCCGGAGAGCCGGTCCATCTGCATGGTCCCACGAACGACGAGGTTGCCCAGGTCAAAGGGTCCGACAGCCCCCCTGAAGATGACGGCGAATCCAAACGGCGCCCGCCGGTATGGCCCGGTGAGGAAGATGTCGCCGCCAAGCTGCGCGGGAGCCGTGCCCGGGCCCAACTCCGCCAGGGCGCCTCCGATGCGACTGGCCGCAGCACACGTCAGGTTGGCGATGGCGGCGGCCGAGCAGGGCGGAATCGTGCCCAGCGCCGCGCTGATTCCGGCCGGCAACGTGATGCTCATTCGCTCGGGCAGCTGTTCGCCGTCACGGCGGCTCAGAGTCGCCACGAACGACGTGGGGCGCCCGGCCCGCGCCTGCGTGCTGCCCGCGGTGAACGTGGGGCCGAACGGCGCCGCGCCCGCGCAGGCGCGCCCTTCGGTTTCGACGAGGGTCGTCGCGCTCACCGTGTTAACCGGTGCGGCGCCGCTGTACGGGGTGACCTTGGCGGTGGTTTCGGCGAGGCCGCAGCTCAGCGGAGTGGCGAGCAGGGCACTGTCGAAACGCAAGCTCATGCTGTTGAACGACGCTTGCGGCAGATCTTTGAGGATTGCCGTCAGCCGACCCGTCGCCGGGTCGGAGCTCAGGGACCCCACGAGCTTGATCGTCGAACCCGCGGCGCTGGCGCTGACGAACAGCCGGAACCGATCGCCAGGGCGTTCCTGGCCGAGGTAGATGGGGCCGCGCGTCGGCTCGCCCAGAGACGGGGCGCTCAGCTCCACCGTCCCCACCCGGGAAGCAGCGGGGCAGCTCGGGTCGGCGGCGGTTCCGAGGCCGAACTCCGCATCGGCGCAGGCCCGCAGGCCGGTGGCCCCACCGGGTGAGAAGCCCATTCCCGCCGGCATCGTCACCGCCAGGTCCCTGATCTGGGAGCTGGCCCGACCGTCGGGGTCCGCGTTTTGGGGAACCGTGACGTCAATGCGAGCACCGCTGAGCGTGTCGGCCCGGTTGTCGTCGATCGCGAAGTCCAGGCGGGGCTCGAAGCTCAGGTCGCCACAGCCGACCAACCGGTGGCCGGTGTCGGCGCTGCCGCTCAGCCAGACGTCCGGCTGCTCCCAGGTGCGCGCGGTGACGGTGGTGGCAAGGGGCGGCGCGTCGCAGCGGGTCGGGGTCGTGAGCAGCGCCTTACGTGGAATCGAGGTGCCCACCTGATGGTCGGCCGGAATGCCCCAGAGTTCGATTTCGCCTTCCTCCACCTTCGCATTGGACAGCCGGAAGTGTTCGATCGGCCCGATGTAGAGGGTGAGGCCCTGATCGTCAGGCCGCAGATGTCCGGTGAAGATCTGCGGGGCGACGGTCGCCAAAGATGTCGCGGCGAACAAGACAGCTTCATTCGGCCCTGGTTCGACACTGTAGATGCCCGCCGGTTCGGGACCACCCCGCAATACCCCGATCTGCGACTCGGCTGGGCATCTGCCGTCGAAGTCGTGGACCTGGGCTATCGGGCAGAGCGGAACGGCGGCCCCGTCGCCGCCCAGCCCTGCCGGCAGGTCGATGAATACCTCCCTGACGTATTCGCTCGATTCCGGCAATTTGAAGGTCTGCAGGAACCGGTCCGGATGGACGCCCGCCCGAGTCTCCGCTTCCCCCGCCGCGTTGACCAGTTCGAGTGAGGTGGTCAGGGACGCGGCGCTCCCCTGCGCCGGAGCGGCGCACAGCGCGACCAGCACGATCGCGCCCAGAAGAGCTCTCAGCCGCCCGCTCACGACCTGCCCCCCAGCCGGAATCCGACTCGGCGGACCGAGTCCAGACGGGAAAGGCGCAGCGAGAGGCGCACCTGCAGCTGGCCGCCTTTGGCGAGCTTCTGCCTGGCGCTCCGCGAGAGGCGCAAGCGTAGCCGTGCCGGGCCCGCCGCGGCGACCCGGACGCTGGTCGCGGCGACCGTCCGTTCGCGACCCCCGATCTTCGCCCGCGCCTCAGCCGACAGCCTGCCCGCGTGGGGGACTTCGGCCAGAAGGGTGATCCAGCCGGTGTCGACAAAATGACGGCGGGCGGCGGCGCCGATGTGGGCGATGCGGATGCCCCCACGAGCCGGCTCGGCGCTGGCCGGAGCAGACCTTCCGCTTCTGCCCCGCGGCGGCGCCGGACAGGGGCCGGCGCAGCCCGGCGGCGGCGAGGATGCCGGGAAGCCGCCGCCGATGCGGGCGGCGTAGAGGTCGAAATCACCGGGATCGCGATCGAGCGGCAGCAGCGTGTCGGCCGTCTTGAACAGCACGGCTGCGCCGTCGGGGGTCGAGCCGAAGTAGGTCGACGGCCGGTCTCCGGCCCCGGCGCTGATCAGCCCCAAGCTCCCATTCGCCCACTCGTAGACGTCGGCGGCGTCGTTGTGATCCTCGGGCAGCAGCCGCTCGGCGGTCGTGAAGAAGATCCGGCTGCCGTCGTCGGACATCGCCCGGTAGTGATTGCCGACCACGACCTGAGCGTCGAATTCGTTCTCGATCGTCACGTCGAACGGACCGTTGCCACCGTGCGAGCCGGCGGAGATTCGGAACACCGTGCCGTCAGCGGCGTCGTAGCGATACGCGTCGGCGCTTTCGTCACTGTCTCCTGGTGCCAGCGAATCCGTCGACGCGTACAGCGCGTAACGGCCGTCTGTCGAGAGCTGGACGAATGGGCGCGCGTTGAGCCCGAAAGGGCTAGGGGGATCGTTGGGGGCGCCGCCGGGCACGAGGTGGCAGCCACTCGCGTCCGCCATGTAGAGCTTCGGTGCGCTCGTTTCGTCGGCCCCTACCTGTTCGACCGCGCCGAAGTACACACGCGACCCTTCCGCCGGGACACGTACCGATCCCGCCGTCGCGATCAGGTCGTTGCCGGCCCAGCTGGTGGAGACGAGCGTCAGGTCGCCGCCGGCGACGTCGTAGCGATAGAGGTCGGCGCGCGCGTCCGAATCGCCGTTCGTCAACCGCTGCGAGGTTACGAGAAAGGCGCTCGAGCCGGTGGGGGTGGCGCCGACGAAGCTGACGTCCGCTTCCGGGCCGCAGTCGGCCAGCGTGCATTGGGAGGCCGAAATCTCCGTGGTGGTGGCGCCGCTGGCGCGCAGATAGACGCGCTTCGGTCCGGCACATCCGGGCGAGGTGCTGAAGAAGATCCGCTGCCCATCGCCCGAGATCGGGTTGACCGAGCGAGTGACCGCGCCGCAGCTGGAGATGAGCGTGCCACTGTTGTCGACGTCGACGAGGCGCAGCGTGGCTCCCACCGACTCGTATATGGATGCTCCCGAGATGCGAGTCGCATCCCCGGGCAGCAGGTGTTCCTGGCTGGCGAAGATGAGATGCTGCAGATCCGCCGAGGTCGCGACACGGTCGTAGCCGTCGAGAAAGGAACTTCCGGTGGTCACCAGCGTGTAGGTGCCGTCTGGCGCCTGACGGAACAGCCCACTCGTCCGATTCAGTGAGGTTTCGTTTCTCCAGACCGACGTTTTGAAATCCGCGGCGATCGCCAGGGGTCTGGGTTCCAGGTCGGTTTGCGGAGATGGAGGCAGGTTGGTCCTATTGACCCATCCATCCGGGCCGCGCACAGCCATGGCTGGCGCGGCGATCGGTTCTCCCACTGGGGAGTCCGGGAGCTGTCCGATCGTGGAGTAGGAGACCCGCTCGCCGTTCGCCGATATCCCGAACAGGTACCAGAGCATCGCCGAGACGGGTTCCGGCGAGGTCACCAGCTCCCAGGCCCGCCCCTGATCCGGCACTCCGGGCGCGACCGGAAGGGGTGTTCCCGGCACCGGAGCCGCATCCGCCGCGGGAGCGAGGACCGCCACGATCACCGTCGCGGCCACGATCGCGAAGCGCCGACGGCGCCGCCTGAAGTCCCTACCCAAATCTCCGCGCTCCCGATGCATTGACCCCCCTCGAGGATTAAGACAACGGTGTTTATAAATTGCCCGGTTGGGGTGTACAACCGTTTACCTCAAAGCTGTGGGTAATTGCCCGCCTGCGCAAGGCCGCGCGCAGCTACGGATGTCAGGCGGGAAAGCCGTCCGCGACCGAGTCCAGCGCCCAGTCGGCGCCGGCCTCGCGCAGCTGCCCGACCGCGTAGGCCCCGGTCGCCACCCCGACGACGCGGATGCCGGCGCCGTGGCCGGCCTTGACGTCGCGGGGGGTGTCGCCGACGGCGATCGCCCGCGCCAGGTCGAGCGGGGCGCCGGCGACGGTGCCGCCGCGCTCGAGCGCCCGCTTGGTCAGCTCGGTGCGGTCGGCGGAGTCCGAGCCGTAGCCGCCGAAGGCGAAGAAGCGGTTGAGGTCGCCGCGGGCGAGCTTGATGTGAGCGGCGGCTTCGATGTTGCCGGTGACGATGCCAAGCAGGATCCCCGCCTCGGCCAGCCGCGGCAGCAGCTCCTCGATGCCGGGCATCACCTCGTAGCCGCTCGACTCGTTGACGGCGTCCTCGAGATGGCCGAGGTAGGCGGCGATTGCCGTCGCCCGCTCGGCCTCGCTGCCGTCGCGCCCGATCACCTCGCGGAAGACGATCGCGGCGATTTCGGGGTCGGTCATCCCCGCGTGAGTGTGCTCCTCGATGTCTGCGTCGATGCCGTGCAGCTCGCGAAAGGCCCGTTGCCAGGCGACGGCGCCCGCCCCGCCGGTGACGAGGAGGGTGCCGTCGATGTCGAAGAGGACGGTCGCGATCACGACCGCGAACCTACCGGCGGCTAGCGCGGAATGGCGCTGGCCCGCAGGTTGACGCGGCGCGGGCGCTGCGAGTGGGCGCCGGGAACGTCGTCGCCGCGGGCGAAGCGGCGGTGGCGGCCCTTGCGGGCGGGGCGGGGGGGCGACGCCTGGGCGGGGTCGCCGAACGCCTGGGGCACTCCCCAGTGGTCGCTGGCGGCCTCGGCTCCAGCGCCCGTGCCCGTGCCCGTGCCCGTGAGGGTGGCGACGAAGGAGCCGGAGGCGCTGCCGACCCGCAGCTTGGCGGTCTTGGCGCCGACGTCGTCGGGCGTGAAGCGGACCCGGACCAGGCACTCGGCCCCGGGCGCCAGCGTCTCGCCGCCGCAATCGTCCCCGGCCAGCGCGAACTGGTCGAGATCGGCGCCGGTGAGCGAGACGCCGCCGAGCTCGAGCGGCGCGCTGCCGTCGTTGCGGACCGCGAAGGCCTGGACGGGGCTCTTGGTCGCGACGGCCTGAAGGCCGAAGTCGAAGGCCGAGGGCACGAGCGTCACCGCCGCGGCGACGCCTTCTCCCGTCAGCGCTATCTGCGCCCCCGCGTCGGAGTCGCCGAAGAAGGCCAGGCGCGCCAGCTTGGGGCCGGCGCCGGTCGGCTTGAAGCGAAGCTGGGCGCTGCAGCTGGCGCCCGGCTGCAGCTCGACGCCGCTGCAGCTCTCGGTCAGGAGCTGGAAGCTGCCGGCATCGCCGCCGGCGACGATGCCGATGAAGAAGCCGGCCGCGATGTTGCCCGAGTTGGTGAGGACGACGGTGCGGACCGCGCCCGTCGCCCCGACCGTCGCGACGCCGAACTCGACCGGGTTCGGGGAGGCGTCGATGACCGCCCGCCCGCCTTCGCCGCTGAGCGCGGTTGAGAAGACGTAGCCGTTGACCGAGGCCCGCAGCTCCGCTTCGTAGTGGGCCGCGCTCTGGGGGTTGAAGTTGACCTGGATCGAGCAGGATTCGCCGGGCGCCAGCGAGTGGCTCCAGCAGTCGCTGTTGCCGGTCCAGAAGGAGCCGGAGTCGCCGGCGATCTCGAAGTTGTTCGGCTGCGCGCTGGCTTCGCCGCTGTTGGTCACCTGGATGTAGGCGTTGACGTTTTCGTAGACCCGGCGCAGGCCGAAGTCGTAGCCGCTGGGCGAGAAGGTCAGCTGCGGCTCGACGGCGGTGCCGGAGATCTCGAAGGTCTCCTCGGGACGGCCGTTCTTGAAGACGATGTGGGCGGTCGCGTGCTTCTCGCCGGCGCTGTTCGGCATGAAGGCGATCCAGAGCCCGCAGTGCTGGTACTGGTAGACCGCCCCGCAACCGCCGCCGCTGACGTTGAAGGCGGCCGCGTCGTCGCCTTCGATCGCGATCTTGTCGATCGGCGCTTCTTCTTCGCCTTCGTTGTAGAGATCGACTTCCCGGCTCGGCGCCTGGTTGCCGACCGTGGTCTTCTCGAAACTCAGCGAGGGCGGCGAGACGACCAGCGGCGGGCCGCTGGCGAGGCTCGAGGCCGGCAGCACGAGCGCGGCGAGCACGAGCGCGAGGAGGGACAGGACGGTGGCGCCGGCAGGCCGCGGCAGGGCGTTGGTCTTGGTCATGCGGCCCCATCGGAAACTCGTCCAGAGAGGCTTGACATTGGGATGGGATCCTTCATCCGGACCCCACTTTTGGGTGGATGACGCCGTCTTTAATGCTCGGCGTCGAGCAGATCGCGCTGGCTGAGCGTGTAGAGCAGGCCCAGCGAGGGCAGCACCAGAACGGCGGCGGCCGCGAAGACGACGAAGACGATGACCAGGGTCGGATCCGGCGCCGCCGCCTGATCGATCCGCAAAGACGTCGGAAGCAAGTAAGGGAACTGGGCCACCCCCCACCCCCAAATTACGCTCACCACAGCCCCCGCCGCCAACGGCCGCAAAAACCCCCGGCCGACGGGCCTCAGACGTCCGTCATTTGGACGTTTGCGGCCCGTCGACCCCGTTTTGAGGAGGAGGGCGAGGAGGGCGAGGCCGCAGAGGGCGGAGGCGATGACCAGGGGGAGGCCCTGGTTGACGAGGCGATCGAAGACGTAGCGGGCTTCGGCGTGCAGCTCGATCAGGCCGATTGCCGCCGCCACCCCGGCGACTGCCGCGGCCGCCAGCGCCCGGCGCACGAAGTAGCGCTCGAGGTCCGGCTCCCCCACCCGGCGCGCGTCACCCACCAGGAAGACCGCCGCGAGGTAGGCGCCGGTGGCGACGAACATCGCCCCGGTCAGCAGCGGCAGCGGCTCCAGCCAGCTCGAGAAGGCGTCGCCGCCGCCGTCGGCGGGGACGTTGCCGGAGGCGATCGCGCCGACGGTCGCGCCCATGAAGAAGGGGGTGAGGACGGAGGAGAGGGCGAAGGTCGCCCCCGCCGCCCGGCGCTCTGCCAGCCCCTCGATCGACTTGCGAAAGGCGAAGCCGGCGCCGCGCAGGACGATCCCCAGCGCGGCCAGGGCGATCGGCACGTAGAGGGTCGTGAAAACCGCGCTGAAGGCCGGCGGGAAGGCGGTCCAGAGCACGACGAGGATGAAGATCAGCCAGACGTGGTTGGCCTCCCAGACCGGGGTCAGCGAGCGCTGGATCAACCCCCGCGGCCGCTCCCCCTTCTCCGCACCCCCCGCGATCAGGTCCCAGAACCCGCCCCCGAAGTCAGCCCCCCCGAACAACGCATAAAACGTCGCCCCCACCCAAAGAATCCCCGCCGCCACATCGGCCTTGCTCATACGCCCCACCCCTCCGGGCCGCCGATGGGCCTCAGGCGTCCGCCATTTGGACGTTTCAGGCCCATCGACCTCATGGGGCCGTCCCTTGGGGCGGGGCGTAGGGGGTGCCCTCGGGGTCCGCTTCGCCTTCGCGCCAGCGGCGGGACATGCCGCGCAGGACTTTGATTGCGATCGTGCCGAGGGCTGCGTAGACCAGCAATACCAGGGCGAAGCTGAACCAGATCCCGTCCGCTTGCGTCACCGCTTCCTCGGTCCGCATGTAGCCCTGGACGATCCAGGGCTGGCGGCCGACCTCGGTGACGATCCAGCCGCACCAGAGGGCGAGGATCGCCCCGGCTCCGGAGACCGCGACCGCGCGCAGGAACCAGGGGGTCTGGGGGAAGTCCCGTCGTTTCCACCAGACCCAGCCGAGCCAGGCCCCGAGCAGCAGCAGGGCGCTGCCGATCCCGACCATCGCGTCGAAGGCGAGGTGCAGCAGCGTGTTCGCCGGCGGCCGTTCGTCGACCGGGATGTCCTCCAGCCCGATCACCTCGGTGTCGGCGCTGAATCCGACCAGGAAGGAGTCGAGGTCGGGGATCGGGATCGCCCACTTGACCCCGTCGTCGGTGCAGATGCCGCCGACGTACTCGGTCTGGTGGTCGCCGGTCTCCTGGATGCACTCCATGCCGGCGAACTTGGCCGGCTGGTGGTCGGCGACTTCGCGGGCGGCGGTGTCGCCGACGAAGAGCTGGATCGGGGTGACGACGCAGGCGATCGTCAGCGGGATCAGCAGGCCCAGCCGGTGCAGGCGGTCGCGCCGCCCCTTCAGCATCCCGACCGCGTAGATCGAGGCGACGAGGAAGCCGGTGACCATGTAGGCGGCGAGGATCATGTGCGGCACCTCGTAGCCGGTCGCCGGGTTGATCAGGACCCGCCAGGGGTCGGTGTCGACGACCTTGCCGGCCGCGTTCAGGGTGAAGCCCTGCGGCTGGTTCATCCAGGCGTTGGCGGCGACCACCGAGAAGGCGCCGCCGATCCCGGTCACGACCATCGGCACCCCGGCCCAGAAGTGGGCCCAGCCGGAGAGCCGCTTCCAGCCGTAGATGTAGATCGCCAGGAAGATCGCCTCGAGGAAGAAGAAGATCCCCTCGATCGCGAAGGCGATCCCGAAGACGGAGCCGAAGCGGCCGGTGAACTCGGGCCAGAGCAGGCCGAACTCGAAGCTCAGCACGGTGCCGGTGACGGCGCCGACGGCGAAGGTGACCGCCATCGCCTTCGACCAGCGCCGGGCCAGCTCCATCGCGTCCTTGTCGCCCCTTTTGAGCCCTATGTAGTTGGCGACCAGGATCGTCGCCGGCAGCGCCACCCCGATGCAGGAGAGGACGATGTGGAAGCCGAGCGTGAAGGCCATCTGCTCGCGGGCGGCGAGCAGATTCGATGCCGACGCGGCCAGGGGGAGCGCGTCGGGCAGGTGCATGCGGCGAGCCTATTCCCCGCGGCGGGCGTTTCGGTAGCGCCGGATCAGCGCGTTGGTGGAGCTGTCGTGATGCAGCTTCGGCTCGGCCGCGGCCTGCAGCTCGGGGATGATCTTCACGGCCAGTACCTTGCCCAGCTCGACCCCCCACTGGTCGAAGGAGTCGATCCCCCAGATCGCTCCCTGGGTGAAGACGCTGTGCTCGTAAAGGGCGACCAGGGCGCCAAGGGTCTCCGGCGTCAGCCGCTCGGCCAGGATCGTGTTCGAGGGCCGGTTGCCCTCCATCACCCGGTGCGGCACTACCTCCTCCGGCGTCCCCTCCACCCGCACCTGCTCGGGCGTTTTGCCGAAGGCCAGCGCCTCGCCCTGGGCGAAGACGTTGGACATCAGGTAGTCGTGATGGTTCCCGAGCGGGTTGTTGGAGTTGAAGAAGCCGATGAAGTCACAGGGGATCAGGCGCGTCCCCTGGTGGATCAGCTGGTAGAAGGAGTGCTGGCCGTTGGTCCCCGGCTCGCCCCAGTAGATCGCCCCGGTGTCGTAGTCGACGCGGGCGCCGTCGACGGTCACGTGCTTGCCGTTGGACTCCATCGTCAGCTGCTGCAGGTAGGCCGGGAAGCGGTGCAGGTACTGGTCGTAGGGGAAGACACCGCTGGTCTGGGCGCCGAAGAAGTCGGAGTACCAAACCGCGAGCAGCCCCATCAGCAGCGGCAGGTTGGCGCCCGCCGGCGCCTCGCGGAAGTGCTCGTCCATCGCGTGGAAGCCGCTCAGCATCTCCGCGAAGCGGGCCGGCCCGATCGCCAGCATCGTCGAGAGCCCGATTGCCGAGTCCATCGAGTAGCGGCCCCCCACCCACTCCCAGAAGCCGAACATGTTGTCGGTGTCGATGCCGAACTTGGCGACCTCCTCGGCGTTGGTGGAGACGGCGACGAAGTGCTTGGCGACCGCCGCCACCTCGCCGCCCAGCCCGGCCAGCGACCACTCGCGGGCGGAATGCGCGTTGGTCATCGTCTCCAGCGTCGTGAAGGTCTTGGAGGAGATCACGAACAGCGTCTCCTCGGGGTCGAGGTCGCGGGTCGACT
>CAVXKQ010000004.1:0-46605 GCA_963762325.1 uncultured Solirubrobacterales bacterium
GTCCTGCGCGAGCGGGTCGAGCTGAGCGTCGCAGGCCGCACTGACGCCGGCGTCCACGCCCGTGGGCAGGTGGCGAGCTTCGCGGCCGCCGGAGAGGTCCCTGGGGACCTCCTGCGGCGCCTGAACGGGGTCACCAGCGACGACCTGGCGATCACCGCCGCCGGCCCGGCTCCCGATGGCTTCGACGCCCGCCGCGACGCGACCTCGCGCAGCTACCGCTACCGGCTGCTGACCCGCCGGCCGGCGAGCCCCTTCGAGCGCGGCCGTGCCCTCTGGTGGCCCCACCGCATCGACCGCGAAGGCCTCGACGCCTGCGCCGCGGCGCTTCTCGGCCCCCACGACTTCACCGCCTTCACCCCGACCCAGACCGACCACGTGCACTTCGGGCGCCGGATCTTCGCCGCCGCCTGGGAGTCGCAGGGAGGGGACGTCCTCGGCTTCAGCGTCACGGCCGATGCCTTCATGCGCAGCATGGTCCGGATCCTGGTCGGCACCATGCTCGAGGTCGCCTCCCGCCGTCGCACCGTCGAGAGCTTCTCGCGGCTCCTCGCCGGCGCCCCCCGACCCGAGGCCGGAGAAACCGCGCCTCCCCACGGGCTCTATCTGGAGTCCGTCTCCTACGCCTAGAATCGACCCGGTGCGCATCCTCCTCACCAACGACGACGGCATCTCCGCCCCCGGCCTGCAGGCAACGCGGCGGGCGCTGCGCGAGCTCGACGGGGTCGAGCTCGACGTCATCGCCCCCGACTCCAACCGCAGCGCCACCGCCCGCAGCATCACCACCCGGGCACCGCTGAGCATCGAGGAGGTCGAGTTCGGCGATGGCGACCGCGGCTACGCGACCGATGGCACGCCCGTCGACTGCGTCCGCTTCGCCGAGCTCGGCCTGGTCGGCGGCCGGCCGGACCTGATCGTCTCCGGCATCAACCACGGCGCCAACCTCGGCGACGACATCACCTATTCGGGCACGGTCGCGGCGGCTCTCGAGGGCATCGTCCTCGGCATCCCCGCCGTCGCCCTCTCCCAGCAGTCCTCGGGGGGTGGGATGGGGTACGTCAGCGGCCGCTTCGACTTCGAGTTCGCCGCCGCCTTCGCCGCCCAGCTGGTCGCGCGGCTCGCCACCGAGTCGATGCCGGAGGCGACGCTGATCAACGTCAACTGCCCGGCCGGCGAGCCCCGCGGCATCGAGGTGACCAAGCTCGGCAAACGGATCTACAACGACGAGTTGAAGCTGGTCGACGAGTCCGAGGGTGGCCGCAAGCGCTACGAGATCTATGGCTGGCAACCGGGCTACGAGGAGATCGAGGAAACGGACCTCTACGCCGTCGCCCAGGGCCGGATCTCGGTCACCCCGATCCACTTCGACCTCACCGACCACGGCGGCCTGGAGCGGTTGCGCGGTTGGGGCTTCGAGGAGATGCTGGCGGCGAGCGCACCGGCGGCGTGAGCGGCTCCGACGCGCAGCGAGCAGCCGAGCTGCGCAAGCAGCTCGCGCACCACAACAAGCTCTACTACGTCCACGACGACCCCGAGATCGGCGACGACGAGTACGACGCCCTGCTCAACGAGCTGCGCCAGCTCGAGCAGGAGAACCCCGCACTCCGCACTCCCGACTCTCCCACCCAGCGGGTCGGGGCGCCGCCGCTGGAGCGCTTCCAGCAGGTCGAGCACGTCGAGCAGATGCTCTCGCTCGGCAACGCCCGCAACGAGGAGGAGCTGCGGGCCTGGGAGAATCGGCTCGCCAACTACCTGAAGCGGCTCGACATCACCGCTTCGGAGTTCAGCTACACGACCGAGCCGAAGATCGACGGCCTGGCGATCTCGCTCACCTACGAGGACGGAGTGCTGGTCCGCGGCGCCACCCGCGGCGACGGCCGGGTCGGCGAGGACGTGACCCAGAACCTGCGCACGATCGATTCGATCCCGCTGCGGATCGAGGACGCCCCCGAGCTGATCGAAGTGCGCGGCGAGATCTACCTGCCGATCGCCGCCTTCAAAGCCCTCAACGAACGCCGCGCCGAAGCCGAAGAACCGACCTTCGCCAACCCGCGCAACTCGGCCGCCGGCTCGATCCGCCAGCTCGATCCGGCGCTCGCCGCCGAACGACCGCTCTCGAACTGGATCTACGGGATCGGCGCCGTCCGCGGGCTCGACCTCGCCACCCACATGGACGAGGTCGAGTGGTTGAACGAGCGCGGCTTCAAGGTCAACCCCGACACCGAGCACCACCGGGGGGTCGAGGGCGTGGTCAAGCGCTGCCACTGGTGGGAGCAGCGGCGCGAGGCGCTCGACTACGAGATCGACGGCGTCGTCGCCAAGATCGACGAGCGGGCCCTGTGGCGGGAGCTGGGCGTGGTCGGGCGCGAGCCGCGCTGGGCGATCGCCTGGAAGTTCCCGCCGACGACGGCGACGACGACGATGAAGACCGTCGTGTGGAACGTCGGCCGCACCGGCCACCTCGTCCCCTTCGCGATGCTGGAGCCGGTCCACGTCGGCGGCGTCACCGTCAGCACCGCCACCCTCCACAACGAGGAGGACCTCGAGCGCAAGGACGTCCGCGACGGCGACGAGGTGGTGGTGATGCGGGCCGGCGACGTGATCCCCCAGGTGGTCTCGCCGAAGCTGCCGCGCAAGAACCCCCGCGCCCGCAAGCCGAAGCCGCCGAAGCGGTGCCCGGCATGCGGCACCGAGACGGTCAAGCCCGAGGGCGCCGTGTTCACGATCTGCCCCAATCGTGCCGGCTGTCCCGGCCAGTCCTTCCAGCACGTCAAGCACTTCGTCAGCAAGGGGGCGATGGACATCGACGGGCTCGGCGAGAAGCAGGCCTCGGTCTTCCTCAAAGAGGGGGTGATCGGCGACGTCGCCGATGTCTACGACCTCACCGAGGAGCGCCTGGTCGAGCTCGACCGCTTTGCCGAGACCTCCGCCCGCAACCTGGTCGCGGCGATCGCCGCCTCCCGCCGGCGCCCCTTCAAGCGGGTCCTCTACGCGCTGGGCCTGCCGGGCGTCGGCTACGTCACCGCCGAGGCTCTGGCCGACCACTTCGGCGCGATCGACGCCCTGCACGAGGCCGACCCCGAGCAGATCGAGGAGGTCGAGGGGGTGGGGCCGATCATGGCGGTACAGATCGCCGAGTCGCTCGCCGACGAGCCGACCTGGGCGCTGGTCGAGAAGCTGCGCGAGAAGGGGCTGCGGCTGGAGGCCGACGAGTCCGAACGGCGCGCCAGCGGCGGCCCACTGGAAGGCAGGACCGTGGTCCTCACCGGCACCCTGCCGGAGCTGACCCGCGAGGAGGCGGCGGCGCTGGTCAAGTCGGCCGGCGGCAAGGTCATCAACTCGGTCTCGAAGAAGACCGACTTCGTCGTCGCCGGCGAGAGCCCGGGCTCGAAGCTGGCGAAAGCCGAGTCGCTGGGCACCGAGATCCTCGACGAAGCGGGCCTACTGGCGTTGCTCGGCAGCTGACTGTCAGAAGCCCCGTATGCCCCTCCCCATGAGGCCGTCGCGCAGCTGGACGGGTGCCAGGGTTCTATTGCTTGTCCGGGAGCCTCCTGGGGAGGGGCATACGGGGCTTCCCACGGAAGCTCTCATCAAACGGCAGCTCTCGGGTGCGGAGTTCTCGGTCCGAGAGCAGTGCCTTCACGGAAGCTGCTCACCTTGGGAAGTTCGGCGGAGCTTCGTTGGGTCAGTACCCCGCGACAAGCCCGGCGATGCGGTCTTGTTGGAGGTGGGCGTAGCCGAGGTCGCCGACGCCGTTCATCAGAATTGAGAAGGCCATGATCCGGCCGCTCCTGTTGAAGCAGTAGCCGGAGAGGTTGCTGACGCTGGTGATGGTGCCGGTCTTGGTCCGGCAACGCCCGTAGGCGGCGGTGCCGTGCATGCGGTCGTCGACGGTGCCCTCCTGGCCGGCGAGCGCGAGGTCCTGGACGAAGTCCTCGCCGGCGGGGTCGTCGCGCATCGCCAGCAGCAGATTGACCACCTGGCGCGGCGAGGCGCGGTTGGAGCGGGTCAGGCCGGAGCCGTCGACCGCGTGGACGCCGGACCCCTTTTCGCGGGCAAACCGCTCGACCACCGCGGCCCCGGCGGCGGTCGTGCCGGCGCCGCCCAGCCTGGCGCCGAGCAGCTTGATCAGCATCTCGGCGAAGAAGTTGTCGGAGTAGACGTCGGTGGTGTCGACGATCCGGGTCAGCGCGGGGGAGCGGACGACCGCCACCTGCTCGGCGTCCGGCGGCGTCACCGCCAGCGCGACCTGGGACGGCACGGCGACGCCGGCGGCGCTCAGCGCCCGGGCCAGCTTCGAGGTCGCCAGCTTGGCCGGGTCGGAGGAGAAGCCGCTGCTGCTGGTCGAGCCGCTGAAGCCCGAGTTGAAGGCGAGGCCGGAGAGGGGGCCGATGTAGGAGCTGGTCGCGTAACCGGAGTCGGCGACGCCCCGCAGGCGATCGAAGACCGAGTCGTCGCCGTAGAGGCGGCCGCTGATCGAGCGGATGCCGGCGGCGCGGATCTGCGGCACCAGCGAGTAGAGGTTGGTGCCGAGGCCGGCCAGGTAGGCGTTGTAGAAGGTCGGCGTGCCGAGAGCCGGATCGCCACCGCCCTGCAGGTAGAGGCTGCCGTGGAGGACGCCGCCGGAGTCGAGCTGGCCGTCGCTGAAGACCTTGGTGGCGATGCGCGAGTCAGGATCCAGGCGTGAGAGCGCCGTCGCCGTCGTGAAGAGCTTCATGTTCGAGGCCAGCAGCCGCTGCCTGCCGGGCGACCTGGCGCAGACGACGTCCCCGCTCTCGGCCTCGACCACCAGCAGGCCGCTCGCCGATCCGCCGCCCCGCGTCAGCATCCCCCGCATCTGGTCGCAGACCTGGCTTGCCTGGGCACCCCCGGTCAGCAGTAAAACGGCCGCACAGAGCGCCGCCGCCGCGATCGAAGCCCGTCTCATCGTCCCTACCAACACGAGTGCGGCGCAGGGTAGCGGCCGCTGTCGGCCGGTGGGACTGAGATAATCATGTTTTACATGGGCAAAGTCGTCGACATCGAGTCCCGGCCCAGGCGTAAACCCCGTGGCCGCAAAAAGCCCTCGAAGACCGCCCTGGTCCTCGGCGGGGGCGGCTTCACCGGCGGCGTCTATGAGATCGGCGCCCTGCGCGCCCTCGACCTGCTGGCGGTCAACAGCACCGTCAACAACTTCGACGTCTATGTCGGCACCAGCGCCGGCTCCTTCGTCGCCGGGATGCTCGCCAACGGCGTCACCCCCGACGAAATGATGCAGGTGCTGAACTCGCGGGTTCCCTCGGAGTTCGAGGACCTCGACCTCGACAAGGTGCTGAAACCCAACTACCTGGGCTTCCTGCAGAAAGCGACGGAGCTGCCCCTGCGTGGCCTCGGACTGATTCGATCGCTGGCCCGGATCGGCGAGCTCTCGGCGATCGACATCGGCGTCGGCCTGGCGGAGGCGCTGCCGACCGGCCTCTACTCGGGCTCCGGGCTCAACGACTACGTGGCCCAGGTGCTCAGCGACAGTGACCGAGCCAACGACTTCCGGCTGCTCGACCGCGAGCTCTACCTGACCGCCACCGACCTCGACACCTGCGAGCGGATCGTCTTTGGCGAGGAGGGCTGGCAGGACGTGCCGATCTCCAAGGCGATTCAGTGCTCGACGGCGCTGCCGATCGTCTACAAGCCGGTCGAGCTGAAGGGGCGCCAGTTGGTCGACGGCGGTATCCGCTCCACCACCAACGTTGACATCGCGGTCGAGAAGGGCGCCAAATTCATCGTCGTCGTCAACCCGCTGGTGCCCTACGTCAACGACTTTAAGAGCACGATCCCGACCCTCTCCGGCAACCGCGCCCGGCGGGTCTCCGACATGGGCCTGCCGGCGATCGCCAACCAGACCTTCCGTTTGATCGCCCACCAGCGCCTGCACCAGGCGGTCGGGATGTGGCAGGAGAAATACCCCGGCGTCGACATCGTCCTGCTCGAGCCCGAGCCCACCGACGAGCTGATGTTCGGCACGCCGATCATGGACTACTCGCGACGCCTCGAGATCGCCCGCCACGGCTTCGAATCGGTCACCGCCACCCTTGCCAAGGACTACGAGCGCTTCGAGGAGCTCGCCAACCGCCACGGCCTCGAAATCTCCGAGCGGCGCGTCCGCCGCGTCGTCGAGCGGGCTTCCGAGGAAGAGCCCGAGCCGACCTCGGCTTGGCGGCGGGTCCTCGAGCAGACGACGTCAGTGCTGCTGCGGCAGAGCGGCGAGGCTTCCTAAGCCGCGTAGAGCTGCTCGATCTCGTTCTCGTGCTTGGTGGCGACGACCGCTCGCTTGACCTTCAGCGTCGGGGTCAGCTCGCCGCTCTCCTGTGAGAGGTCTTGGGGGAGGATCGTGATCTTCTTCACCTGCTCGACCCGGGCGTAGTTCTTGTTGATCTCCTCGACGTGGGCCTCGATCGAGGACTTGACGTCACCGTTGGCGGCGAGCTGGGCCGGGTCCTCTGGGAGCCCGTGCTCCTTGGCGTAGGCGACGGCGTCTTCGGGGTCGAGAGTGACCAGGGCGACCAGGTAGGGGCGACGGTCCCCGACCACCACGCACTGCGAGACGAGGGGATGCTGCTTGATGTCGGCCTCGAGGTTGGCCGGGGTGATGTTCTTGCCGCCTGCGGTGATGATGATGTCCTTTTTGCGGCCGGTGATCTTGATGAACCCCTCGGAGTCGATCTCGCCGATGTCGCCGGTATGCAGCCAGCCGTCGACGATCGTCTCCCGGGTTGCCTCCTCGTTCTTGTGGTAGCCCTGGAAGACGTTGGGCCCCTTGACGAGGATCTCGCCGTCCTCGGCGATCCTGACCTCACAGCCGGGGAAGGGTTTGCCGATCGTGCCGATCTTGAAGTCGTCGGGCGTGGAGATCGTCGCCGCGGTCGAGGTCTCGGTCATTCCCCAGCCCTCGAGCACGAGCACCCCGGCGGCGTCGAAGAAGCGCAGGATCTCGGGGTTGATCGGGGCGGCGCCGGAGACCGCCAAGCGCAGCTCGCCGCCGAAGAGGCCGCGGATTTTCGACAGCACCTTGTCGTCGGCGAAGGCGTACTGGCGGCTCAGCAGGAAGCCGGGCTTGCGGCCGCTGCGCTCGGCCTCGCGCATCTTCGCGCCGACGCCGATCGCCCAGTTGAAGATCGCCTTTTTCAGGCCACCCTCTTTTTCGATGCCGCTGTTGGCGGCGGTGTAGATCTTCTCGAAGATGCGCGGCACCGAGGGGAAGTAGGTCGGTTTCAGTTCCGCCAGGTTCGGCAGGATCTTCAGCGGATCGCGCTCCCAGAAGGCGATCGTGGCGCCGAGGTCGAAGCTGCCGAGCTCGATCAACAGCGCGAAGGAGTGGGCCAGCGGCAGGTAGAGGTAGGTGACGTCTTCGCCCTCGATGACGCTGGTCTCGTTGACCATGTCGAGCATTGCCCGGTAGTTGCCGTGGCTGATGATGCAGCCCTTGGGCGGGCCGGTGGTGCCGGAGGTGTAGATGAAGGTGCAGATGTCAGCGGGCGTCACCGCCGAGTAGAGGGACTCCCAGCGGGCGTCATCGCCGGTGCCCTTGGCCGCGAGGTCGGCCATCGAGAGCGCGTCCTCGCTGGCGCCGGTCATCCTCACGATCTGCTCGAGCCGCGGCAGCTGCCCGCGGACCTCGCGGATCTTCTGCAGCTGCTCGTCGTCCTCGACGATCACGACCTTCGCGTCCGAGTTCTCGAGCACGTAGCGGCACTCCTCGGGCGAGTTGGTCTGGTAGATCGGAACCACGGTGGCGCCGATCGAGAGCGCGGCGAAGTCGAAGTAGGTCCACTCGGGCCGGGTGTTGCCGAGGATCGAGACGCGATCGCCCTTCTCGACTCCGAGCTCGGCCAGGCCAAGCGCCAGCGGGCGGACGATCTCCAGAACCTCGGTGAAGCTGCGGTCGACCCATTTGGCGCCGTCCTTGTAGCGGACCGCGGGCGCGTCGCCGTAGCTCTGTGCCGCAAGCGGCAGCAGATCCGCGAGAGTCTTCGACTTGGTTCCCCGCCCCATCGCGGGGAAAGTCTAGTTCAGCTTCAATTCGAGGCGGCTCGACCCGGCTTGGCGTGCGGCGCCGGCCTGCGCAGAGACGACTCGAAGAGGGTCTTGTCGATGCGTCCGTGGAGGATCGGAACACCCAGCTCAACGCTCTTCTCGATCACCTCCTGCTGCTTCATCTGCAGCTGATCGGCGAGCTCGCTGGGCGTCAGGTGATGGGCCATCGATGACCTCCCGTGTAGTTGAAAGTGGGTATGTCCATGGTTATCGCTTTGCGCGGCCTTGTCAATCGCCGCGCCCGCATCTTGCGGAGGCCCCGGGATCGGCTGGTCGGGATAATGGGCCGGATGACCGAAGCCGCCGTTAAAGCGATGCCCCGCCGGGGCCGGCCGTGGGTGATTCTGCTCCTCGCCGTGGGCCTGTTCGGCGTCGGCTATCTCGTCGTCTCGGTCGCGACCCTGAAGCCGGGCGACCCGGTCGTGCGCGTCGCCGGCGTCACCGACGCTCAGAGGCTCTTCGGCGGCGTTCCCCAGGAAGGCGACCGCCTTGGCTCCTCCGATGCGCCGGTGACGATCCAGGTCTTCAACGACCTCCAGTGCTCGAGCTGTCGCGAAGACTTCCTCGGCACGATCCCAGCTCTGGCCGAACGCTATGCGCGTCCTGGCGACGTCCAGCTGCTCTACCGGCACTACTCGAACAGCGAGAACGTCCACCAGCTCGGCTTCTTCGGGGCTGAGGCGGCCGCCGACCAGGGCTATGGCTGGCAGTACGCCTACCTCTTCTTCCGCAACCAGGCCGAAGCCGGGCACTTCGGCGTCGACCAGGACTTCCTCGAGTCGATCGCCGGCGGCATCGAGGAACTCAACTTCCCGGAATGGAAGGAAGACCTCGAAGAAAACGGCGGCCCCGGCGGCGCGATCGTCGAGCGCCTCGACCGCTACGAGCAGCTCGGCTCCGACCTCGGCATCCGCCTCCGCCAGGCCGCGATCGTCAGCGGTCCCAGCGGCACCCAGACGCTCCAGGACGGCCCCAAGCTGAGGCAGATCGAACGGGCCGTCGAAGCGGTGCGCTAGCGGGCTTCAGCCGGCCAGCGCCCGCCACACGACCCCCGGTCGCCGGGCGACTTTCGGCCCGAGGACGAGGGCGAAGAGCGTCAACGCGAGCCAGGGCCGCAGGTGGGGGCTGACCTTGCGGATGCGCCCGTCGGGGGCGAGCTCGAAGACCATCGCGTCGGTCATCCGCACCGGCCCGATTCGCGCTTCTCCGATGACGACACGCCGCTCGTCTGCGCCGACCGTCTGCGTCCATCGCAGCCCCTTCAGGATGCCGTAGACGGCGCTGAACAGGATTCGGACGTCCTCGTGCCCGCGAAAGACCATCCGCCCGGAGATCGGCGAGACGACCTCCACGTCGGGCGCGAGCGCCCCCATGATCCCCTCGATGTCCCCAGCCTCGGAGGCGGACCGGTAGCGCGCAACCGAGTCGTCCATACGGCAACGATAGTTCGCCGGTCGATCCCGCGTGGCCATACGGGATCCTTGGCCAGCGCTGGCATCAGTTCGTGGAGCGGCGCGAGAAAGTCATTCAATCCAGCCTCAGCAGATGCCGCGGCCCTGCGAGCCCAGCGCCTACGCGAAGACGCGCAGCGCCCCCTTAGCGTGAACCTCGCCGAAGGCATCGCGAGCCGGCCTTCGAGGAGTTCCGGTCACGGGCCGTCGAGGCCGAAATCCTTGGATCGACCGTGTGGGTTTGCTCGAGCGAGGACCTGGGGGCGATGAAGCGAGCAGCCGGACGGACTCGAGATCTCGGCGACTGCGTTCGTCGGTGCGCCGGGATGACGGCGGTGATGAGACGTTCATCGGGGCGCCCGGATTTGAACCGGGGACCTCACCGACCCGAACGGTGCGCGCTACCAGGCTGCGCCACGCCCCGATAGCGGCGATTATCCCAGAGCGGCAGGGGAACGCCGTTCCGCCCTCGCGGCCCTGGCCGCTACTTTGGGCGAGGACCCTGTTGCAGCTATGGCCATGAACCGCAAGATCGCCCTATTTCTCACGCTGGCGCTGGCCGCGATCGCTCCCTCGTCGGCGCACGCGTACCTGCCGCATGGCTTCATCGGCGTCTCGCCGCAGAGCCCGGCCAGCAGCGCGGACTTCGAGCTGATGCGGGAAGCCGGCATAACCAGTGTGCGGCTGCCGCTCAACTGGATCGCGATCGAGCCGGAGAGCCCGCTGGTCGCCGAGCCGAACTGGGAAGGGTTCGACCACGAGGTCGGCCTCGCCGCGGAAGCGGGCATCCGGGTGATGCCGTTCGTCACCGCGTCGCCCGATTGGGTCGCCCCGCAGCCGATCTCGCTGCCGGTGAACAGCTCCTGGCAGCGCTGGGCCTGGGCGTCCTTTCTGCGGCGGGCGATCGAGCGCTATGGCCCGCGGGGCTCCTTCTGGGAGGAGAATCCCGAGGTCCCGTTCCTGCCGATTCGCCGCTGGGAGATCTGGAACGAGGAGAACATCGTCACCTTCGCCAAGCGCCCCGACCCGGCCGGCTTCGCGGTGCTGCTGCGGATCGCCGGCAGAACCCTGCACCGGGCCGATCCCGGCTCGAAGGTGATCCTCGGCGGCCTCTTCGGGCGGCCCCTGCAGATCCCCCCGAACGTGGCTTCCGGCGACTACCTCTCGCGGGTCTATCGGGCCCGGCGGGTGAAGAGGTACTTCGACGGCGTCGCCCTGCATCCGTATGTCGCCCGAGCGCGGGCGATGGGGGCTCAGATCGTCAACCTGCGGCGGATCATGCGCGTGCACAACGACGCCGCGACGCCGATCTACGTGACCGAGCTGGGCTGGGGGTCCGACAGCGGCCCGACGCGGTGGGAGCGTGGCCTTCAGGGCCAGGCGAGCCAGCTCTCCCAGGCCTTCGCGATGCTCTCCGCCAACCGCCTGCGCTGGCGCGTCGGCGGTGCCTGGTGGTTCACCTGGACCGATGAAGGGGGGAGCTGCCAGTTCTGCCACTCCGCCGGGCTGCTCACGGCCAAGCGCGCCGCCAAGCCGGCCTGGTACCGCTTCAACGCCTGGACCGGCGGCGATCCGGACACCGTCCCGCGGGCGCTCTTCGGCGCCGCCGGCGAAGAGCTCGAGCCGAGCGAAGTCCCCGCCGGCGAAGGCGAAGAAGCGCGGCCGCCTCCGAGCGAACGGCGCCGCTAGGCTCCCTGCTCAACTTCACAACGAACCGAGGAGTCACCAGATGCCTTTCTCCGTACCGGATCTTCCCTACGCCTACGACGCGCTCGAGCCGCACATCGACGAGGCGACGATGCGCGTCCATCACGACAAGCATCACCAGGCCTACGTCGACAAAGCCAACGCCGCGCTCGAAGGCACCGAGTGGGCCGACCGCGAGGTCGAGGACGTCCTGCGCAACCTCTCCAGCCTGCCGGGCGACAAGCAGGCGGCGGTCCGCAACAACGCCGGCGGCCACTACAACCACTCGCTCTTCTGGCGGATGCTGAGCCCCGACGGCGGCGGCGAGCCCGGCGGCGACCTCGGTTCCGCGATCGGCGAGACCTTCGGTTCCTTCGAGTCCTTCAAGGAAGAGTTCAAAAATGCCGGCATCGCCCGCTTCGGCTCCGGCTGGGCCTGGCTGGTCAAGGACTCCTCCGGCCTCGCCGTCGTTTCGACGCCGAGCCAGGACTCGCCGATCTCCGACGGCAGCGCCGCCCTGCTCGGCTGCGACGTCTGGGAGCACGCCTACTACCTCAAATACCAGAACAAACGCCCCGACTACATCGACGCCTTCTGGAACGTCGTCAACTGGGACTACGTCGCCCAGCGTCTCAGCGACGCCGGCTAGCGAGCGACGGGGATCGCTGGCCGCGCCGCCTCCGGCAGGTGGCGCGGCTCGGCCCCGTCTTTGGCCGGGATCAGGCTCATCGCGTGCTCGGCCTTGGCGGTGATCGTCAGGCTCGGGTTGACCCCGGGATTGGCCGGGACCGAGGCGCCGTCGGTGACCAGGAGGTTCTCGTAGCCGAAGACCCGGTTGGCGGCATCGACGACGCCGCTCTCGGGGTCGGCCCCGATCACGGCGCCGCCGAGGATGTGGGCCGTCGTCGGCACGTTCTGGATCGACTCGGTCAGGGCGCTCTGGGGGATGCCGCCGGTGCGCTGCGCGAACCAGCGCGCGGCCTGAGCCGCCGCCGGCAGGTAGATCGGGTTGGGCCGGTCGGGATCCTGCTCGGTCTGCAGCCGCACCCCGCGGCCGAAGAGCTTGCGCTTCGGTCGCAGATGCATCGCCGCGTCGACCGTCTGCATCACCAGCAGGATCACGGTGCGGCGGGACCACTTGTGGGGGATGCGCATGCGCAGCGCCTGCAACGGGTGGCGCGCCATCGCCCCGATCCACTTCAGCGGCCGGGTCAGCCTGGTCCCGGGCCCGGTCATCGCGGTGAAGGTGCCGCTCAGCGCGTCCCCGGCCTCACCGTAGGTGACGACCTCGATGTGGGTGTCGGGGTTGGGGTAGATGCTTGAGGTGATCGCGACCGAGCGGCTGTAGTCGCGCTCGTCGTCCCGCGAGGTCACCGACTGGATCGACTCCGAGTTGGTGCGGACGACGTCGCCGATCCGCGTGGAGAGGCGGGGAAGGGCGCCGCTGTGGCGGCAGTTGGCGAGCAGGTTGTTGGTGCCGAGGGCGCCGGCGGCGACGATCACTCCGCGGGCAGTCTGGCGTCGCTTCGCTTTCCCGAGCCAAGAGCCCGAGCGCTCGCTGATCACCTCGTAGCCGTCGGAGCCGTCGGCGGCGCCCAGCGGCCGGATCGCGGTCACCTGGCGTTCGGCCTCGATCTTGACGCCGAGCTTCTCGGCGAACCAGAGGTAGTTCTTCATCAGCGTGTTCTTGGCTCCGTGCCGGCAGCCGACCATGCAGCTGCCGCAGCGCATGCAGCCGGTCCGGTCCGGTCCCTCGCCGTCGAAGAACGGGTCCGGCACCTCGCGCCCGGGCTGGTCGAAGAAGACGCCGACGCGGGTGTTGGTGAAGGTGTCGCCGACGCCGATGTCCTCCGCGTATTCCTTCAGCAGCTGGTCGGCCGGCCCGATGCCCTGGTACTCGACGACGCCCAACATCCGTTCGGCGGTGTCGTAGTGGGGGGCCAGCGTCGCCTCCCAGTTGCCCAGATCCCCCCATTGCGGATCTTCGAAGAACGCCGGCCTGGCCCGGTAGAGCGTGTTTGCGTAGCCGAGGCTGCCGCCGCCCACACCGCTGCCGGACACGACCAGGACGTCCTTCAAGAAGGTCATCCGCAGCACTCCGCGGAAGCCGAGCTTGGGAGCCCAGAAGTAGCGACGCGGCTGGCGCAGGGTCGACTCGGCGAAGTCCTCGTCGCGGAAGCGGCTGCCGCACTCCAGGATGGCGACGCCGTAGCCCTTTTCGGCCAGGCGCAGGGCCGATACGGAGCCACCGAAACCCGATCCGATGACGATCCAGTCGTAGTCGTGCTTCATCTGGTCACCTCGGGGCCTGGGGAGCTGACGGGCTAGGCCTCGCCCGGCTCGAGCGGGCGGAAGTCCGAGGTCCGGGCGCCGCAGACCGGGCAGAACCAGTCCTTGGGAATGTCCTCGAAGGCGGTTCCGGGCGGGATGCCGCCGTCGGGATCGCCGATCGCGGGGTCATAGATGAACCCACAGCTGTCGCAGATCCAGAGCGTGATTTCTTGGGTCGCGGTCATGGCCGAATTCTAGAGCCCCTATTTGTCGCCGAAGCTGACCGAGACCGGCTCACGATCGGCCTCGTCGATCTCGAAGAACTCGCGTTTGGTGAAGTTGCCCTGGTTGGCGACGATCGAGCCCGGGAACTGTTCGATGTCGGTGTTGTAGGACTGCACGTTGGAGTTGTAGATCCGGCGCGAGGCCTGGATCTCGTCCTCGAGCTCGGAGAGGTTGCGGCTGAGCTGCTGGAAGTTCTCGGTGGCGCGCAGGGTCGGGTAGTTCTCGGCGACGGCTTTCACCTCGGCCAGCGCCTGGGTCAGTTTCTGCTCGGCCTGGGCCGTTTCCTCGACGCCCTGCGCCTGCATCGCCGCCGCACGGGCCTGGGTCGTTTTCTCGAAGGTCTGGCTCTCGTGCTCGGCGTAGCCCTTGACCGTCTCGACCAGGTTGGGGACGAGGTCGTGGCGCCGTTTGAGCTGGACGTCGATGCCGCTCCAGGACTCGTCGACCCGGTTGCGCGAGGCGATGATCGAGTTGCGCTTCGCGATGAAGTAGAGGACCGCGATGACGATGATCGCGACGACGACGATGATGGCGATGGTCATTGAGGCTCCTGTGGTCGACCGGGCTTGCGCCCATCCTAGCCCGCGAACCCTAAGATCGGCGCGGATGGGGGCCAAGCAGGAAGCGCAGGAGTGGACCGAGGCCGTGCGGCGCTATGGCGCCCGCAACGGCCTCACCTACGAGGAGATCGGTGGGATCAACCCCAAGGACGGTCCGGTGGCGCTCTGCGTCGGCGGGGTCAACCGCCTCACCGGCCAGCTGAGCGAGGGCTTCTGGGGCGCCTGCTGCGACGCCGACGAAAAGGAGGTCGGCGGGCTGTTCAACAAGGCGGTGCTGCCGACCGCGCTGCTGGCCAAGGCCCACATGCCCGATCTGGCCCAGGTGGTCCCGGCCTTCAACGTCGAGTCGATCGAGGGCCACGAGGCGGTGACCCAGCGTTTCACGCGCAAGGTCGAGTTCGAGTCGATCGACTTCAACCGGCGATTCTGGGCAACCGTGCCGAAGGAGTACGACCCGGTTGCGTTGCGCGAGCTGTTCAGCCCCGGCTTCCTCGGCTGGGTGACGACGATGACCGGCGAGATCGACTTCGGCATCAACGACCGTCAGCTCTGGTTCCTATGGCGCCTGCGGGAGCGCAGCGAGGTCGAGCTGAAAACGGCACTGAAGAACGCCGGCCAGCTGTTCAAGCGCCTGCAGGGCGAGATGGAGGAGAGCGGCATCCACACCTACGCCCCCGGGCCCTGGCATGCCGGCCTGGAGCCGTTCCCGGCGAGCTAGGAGGGTCTAGGCGGGGTAGTCCGGGTCGCCGGGCATCACTACCCGGTGGTTCTCGCGGTCGCCGAGCACGACCGGCAGGATCGGCTCGACCGGGCGGTCGCGGTGGGCGGCGAGCGCCTCGTCGGAGGTGCGGTACGGGAGCAGCGAGTGCAGCTGGCTGAGGGTGGGGAAGGCGAGGACGATCTCACCCTCCTCCTGCGCTTGCAGCGCCGCGGCGGGCTTGAACCAGGTCGCCTCGGTGGTCTCGACCCCGTCGGGCTTGGGCGGAGCGTGCGCCGGCGCCAGGGCGAGGAAGAACCAGGCGTCGAAGCGGGTCGAGATCACAGCCGGGGTGATCCAGCGCGAGAACAGCACCAGCTCCTCCTCCGCTGGCAGTTCGATCGCCGCCTCCTCCGCCAGCTCGCGTACGGCGCAGGCGCGGTAGCCCGGCTCGCCGCCACCGTCGCCGGGATCGACCGCGCCGCCGGGGAAGACCCAGACGTTGGGCATAAACTTGGCCTCGGCGCTGCGCTTCAGCAGCAGCACCTCGAGCTCGCGATCGCCGTGCTTGCCGCCGCGGCGCAGGAGCACCACCGAGGCGGCGGGGCGGGGCTCGGAGGGCGTCCCCAGATTCGGCGCCTCGGCCGGACCACGCTGGCGCTCGCTCATCTGCTCACCCTATACGCGCTCTCCCGCCCGATCGCGTGGTTCCTTAGTTACCTATTTCGTCTCTAGGGAACCACGCTCAGGCGGCGTACGGGAGCCGGGCGCCGTCTCGCAGCGGGATAGCCTCGCTGCGGACCGGAGCGCAGGCCGCCACGACCGAGTCGGCGACGATGCTCAGCAGGCGCTCCAGGTCTTCCACGCAGATCGAGAGCGGGGGGACGAGAACGACGGTGTCGCCGAGCGGGCGCACGATCGCCCCGCGCTGGCGCGCCTCCAGCGTCACCCGGTGGCCCATGCGCAGCCCCGGCTCGTGCGCGCCCAGATCGATCCCGACCATGAAGCCGCGCCCGCGCACCTCGGCGACCTCCGGCATCGCCGCGATCTCCTCCAGCCGCTCCCAGAGCCGCTCGATCTTCGGCTGCAGCCGCTCGATCGTCCGCTCGGACTCGAAGACGTCGAGATTGGCGAGCGCGGCCGCACAGGCGAGCGGGTTGCCGGTGTAGGTGTGGCCGTGGAAGAAGGTCCGCTGCTCCTCGGGGGCGCCGAGGAAGCCCTCGTAGACGCGCTCAGTGGTCAGCGTCGCGGCCAGCGGCATGTAGCCGCCGGTAATGCCCTTGGCGAGGCAGAGGAAGTCGGGCGCGACGTCCTCCTGCTCGCAGGCGAACATCGTCCCGGTGCGGCCGAAGCCGGTCGCCACCTCGTCGCAGATCAGCAGCAGGCCGTGCTCGTCGCAGAGCTCGCGGACCGCGCGCAGGTAGCCGGGGGGGTGGGTGAGGATCCCGGCGGCGCCCTGGACCAGGGGCTCGACGATCACCGCCGCGACCTCCCTGCCGTGGGCGCGGAGGATGCGCTCGAGGTCGGCGGCGTCGCCGGGCTCGGCGGCGTGGGTGTCGAACAGCAGCGGCCCGTAAGCGGCGTGAAAGAGGTCGATCCCGCCGACCGAGACCGAGCCGATCGTGTCGCCGTGGTAGGCCTGGCGGAGCTTGACGAAGGAGGTGCGACGGGCGTGGTCGCCGCCTCGCTGGCGCTGGTACTGGAAGGCCATCTTCAGGGCGATCTCGGCCGCGGTTGAGCCAGAGTCCGAGTAGAAGACGCGGGAGAGGCCGGCGGGGGCGATCGCGACCAGGCGCGCGGCCAGCTCCGCCGCTCCCGGGTGCGAGAGCCCGAGCATCGTCGAGTGCGCGACCCGCCCGAGCTGGTCGCGGACGGCGCGGTCGATCGCGGGGTGGCGGTGGCCGTGGACGTTGCACCAGAGCGAGGAGGTGCCGTCGATGTAGCGGCGGCCCTCGCCGTCGAAGAGGTGCGACCCCTCGGCGCGCTCGATGATCAGCGGCTCTTCCTCAGACCACCCCTGCTGCTGCGTGAAGGGGTGCCAGAGGTGGTCGAGATCGAGCTGCGCCGGGTCTGCGGACATCGCTCCGACGACCTTAGTGGCGACTTCGGCGGGATTAGTGCGACTTCGGCGGTATTGGTTGCGACTTCGGCGGAACCGGGTACAACATCTGTGATTACACCCACAGATGTTACATCGATTGATGTCATGATTGGCCAGGATGGCTGAGCGAGGCGCGATACCTAAGGTCCCGCGGGCGCGGCGCCAAGCCCTGCGGGCGATGCGCTCGTTGTTCAGCCCGCTGCTCCCCGACGACTACCTGGAGCTGATCGACCCGCTCTGGTCGACCCGCGAACTGCGTGGCCGGATCGAGCGGATCGTGCCCGAGACCGCGGAGGCGGCGACCGTGCTGATCCGCCCCGGCTACGAGTGGGGCGGCCACCTGCCCGGCCAGTACCTGCGGATCGGCGTTATCGTCGACGGCGTCCATCACTGGCGGGCCTACTCGCTGACCTCCGAGCCGGGCCGGCCCGACGGCTGCATCGGGATCACCCCGAAACTGGTCGACGGCGGCAAGGTCTCGCCCTACCTGGTGCGCGACGCCCACCCCGGCGAAGTCGTCCGCCTTGGGGGGGTCGAAGGCACCTTCGTGCTGCCGGACCCAGCCCCGGAGAAGCTGCTCTTCATCAGCGCCGGCAGCGGGATCACGCCGATCATGAGCATGCTCAGCAGCCTCCACGGGCGCGGCGCGGTCGGCGACGTCGTCCACGTCCACTCGGCCCGGAGCGCCGAGGGGGTGATCTTCGCCGAGCGCCTGCACGAGCTCGAGGCCGCGCACGAGGGCTTCGAGCTGCGCTTGCGCCTGACCGGCGAGCAGGGGCGGATGACGCCCGCCGACCTCGACACCCTCTGTCCCGATTGGCGCCGGCGCCACACCTTCGCCTCCGGGCCGGGGGAGATGCTCGACGCGCTGACTCGCCACTGGGAGCTGGAGGGGGACCCGGCGCTGCTGGAGATGGAGCGCTTCCAGCCGTTGATCGGCGGCGAGACCGGTGGCGGCGAGGGCGGCGGGATCCGCTTCGCCAAGAGCCGTGTGGAGGCCGTCTGCGACGGCGCCACGCCGATCCTCGTGGCCGGCGAAGAGGCCGGCGCGCCGCTGCCCTACGGCTGCCGCATGGGCATCTGCCACACCTGCGTGGGCGAGCTGCGCCAAGGCCGGGTGCGCGACCTGCGCACCGGCGAGGTCCACGGCAGCGAGGGAGAGATGGTCCGAACCTGCGTCAACGCCCCCGAGGGGCCGATTGAGATTGCACTTTGAGACAACCGAGAGGAATCCAATGACCGTTGCGACCACCACCCCACCGACCGGGATCGAGAGCCCGCTGAGACGGCTCGCACCCGAGCAGATCGAGCAGCTGGCTCACGAGTTCGACGCGATCGGCGACCGCGTCCGCGCCGACCTCGGCGAGCGCGACCGCCGCTACATCGAGAGCATGATCGAGATGCACCGCCGGCTCGCGGTGGTCTCGCGGGCGCTGCTGCTCGCCTCCAACAACCCGCCGGCGCGCCTGGTCGGGACCGCGGCGCTCTCGGCGGCGAAGATCCTCGAGAACATGGAGATCGGCCACAACGTCCTGCACGGGCAGTGGGACTGGATGAACGACCCGCGCATCCACTCCTCGACCTGGGACTGGGACAACGCCTCGACCGCCGAGGCCTGGAAGCACTCCCACAACTACGTCCACCACACCTTCACCAACATCCGCGGCAAGGACAAGGATCTCGGCTACGAGATCATGCGGATCGACCCCGAGCAGCCCTGGCACCCGGTCTACCTGCTGCAGCCCTTCTACAACTTGATCTTGATGGCCCTGTTCGAGTGGGGGGTGGCCATGCACGACATGGACTACGAGGCGATCCGCAAGGGCGAGAAGTCGAAGGCCGAGATCAACCGCCAGGTCAAGGGCATCGTCGGCAAGGCAAAAAGCCAGGTCGTCAAGGACTACGTCGCCTGGCCGCTGCTGAGCGCGTTGGCGACCACCGGGGTCGAGCTGGCGCTGAAGTCGGTCGCGGACCGCCGCGAGCCGCCCCGCCGCCGCGGCGGCTTCGCCGGGAATCTGCGGCGCGCCCTCGACAAGGGGGCGAAGGCCTACCGCTCGACCGCCAAGGCCAACGCGACCGCGAACGTCGCCCGCAACGTCTGGGCCTACGCGATCATCTTCTGCGGCCACTTTCCCGACCAGACCTACACCTTCAGCCGGGCCGAGGTGGAGGACGAGAGCGCCGGCGGCTGGTACGTGCGCCAGCTCTCGGGCTCGGCCAACATCGAGGGCGGCTCGTTCTTCCACGTCGCCAGCGGCAACCTCGGCTTCCAGGTCGAGCACCACCTCTTCCCGGACCTGCCCAGCACCCGCTACGCCGAGATCGCCCCCCAGGTGAAAGAGGTCTGCGAGCGCTACGGCCTGCCCTACAACAGCGGCCCCTTCCTGCAGCAGCTGGGGATGGTGCAGCGGACGATCCTGCGACTGGCCTTCCCCGGCGGCAAGGCGCGCCCGAAGCCGGGGCCGTACCGGGCCGAAGAGACGCCTGTTCTGTGAGGTAGATCACACTTATCCCTTCTCTGTAGAAGCGAAATCGGTCCGTTTCCAGCGCCAACCTTCCGCCTCCAATCAAGCGCCCCCGCGCCGGTGGAACGGCCGGGGGCATGGCACAGGAGGCGAAGCTCCCATGCGCGACGAGGATATGTGCTCCCCTGCGGAGCAGGAGAACGAAGTAGACGCAGCAGTCTTGGCGCTATTGCTTGACGAGAGATTCGACGTTTGGGCAGTGGTCGAGGTCGAGCGAAATCGGCGACCCTGTAGCGACCAAAGACAGCCTCGCCCGCCTTCGCGGCGCCGGGCTGATCTACGAGCTCTCCCACGGGTTCGTCATGGCATCGAGGGCGGCGCGCCTGGTGGACGGGCTACCGTTATGAGCGTGAGCAAGGATCGCCCGAAACAGAAGACCGATAAGGGGCTGGAGATTCCGGTCCCGACCAAAGGCGACTTCGACGCGGCTATGGGGAAGGTCGCTCCGCCATCAGGTCGTAAACGCCCTGCCGAGAAAGACCGGCCTCAGCAGCAATCCGAGTGACCGAGACGCCCGCCCCCTGCGCCTCCCGGCAGTAGCGGCGCAGGGCGTCGGTTGCCTCACGCTTCGCGCTCTCGGCTTTCGCCCGCTTGCGCGCCGCTCCCTGAATCCGCTTGATCACGGTCGCCTCGGGGCTCACTTCGCTGCCTCGCTCAAGAGGTTGTGAAACATCGAGTGGTGGCCGCGTAGGCGCTGGTTGTAACGCCAGGCGTACTCGTCCAAGTAGGACTGGAGCCACTTCTGCGAGACCCTCTTGTAGGTACCGCGCATCCCCGTCTTGAGGTTGCCGAAGAACCCCTCGATGGTGTTCGTATGCAGGTCGCCTTCGACGTAGGAGCCAGCCGAGTGGTTGATCACGCGGTGGGAGCCGAACTCGCCGCGCAGCGGCCGATAGGCGGGCCAGTCGTCGGTCATCAGGAAGGAAGCGGGGTTGACGTTTGCCCGTACTTCTCTACTAAGGACGGGGCCTCGACGCGATGGGATGACCCGCAGCCGCACCCTGCCCTCGCGCTCGACCATCCCGAGGATCGTTGCCTTCGCTTCCCGGTGGGCAGCGCCCTCTTTGTAGGACAGTTTGCGGCGCGGTTTCCCGCCCCAGGCAGTCTCGTCAACCTCCACCTGACCCTCCAGCATCGCCCCGCCGGCGTCGGCCATTAGCTCGTTGCGAATCTTGTTGAACATGCGCCAGGCGGTCTTGTAGTGGACTCCAAGCTCCCGCTCTAGCTGCTTGGCAGATATGCCGCACCGAGTGCTCGTCATGAGATGCATGGCGTGGAACCAGAGTCGCAGCGAGGTCGAGGAGCGGTGGAAGATCGTTCCGGCCGTGGGATGGACGTGGTGGCCGCAGGCCGTGCAGGTCCACGACTGGCGCTGCTGCTTCGTTGAAGACCCGCTCGCAGTCGCAACGGGGGCAGTGGGCATGCTCGCCGTCAGGGGCGTAACGGGTCCGCCACAGATGCTCCAGGCAGGCGGCGTCGTCGGGGAACTCCCGCAGGAACTCGGTTACCGAGTAGTCGGAGGTCGAGGACTTGGCTCGACGCGGTTCGTGGCGGTTGGCCGGGGGCATGGTGTAAAGCTACTTGACATTGGGCCATGTGTCAAGTGGCTTTACGCGGCTTCGCGGGGGGTGCTTCGTGGTAAACGGCGACCTTGTAAGTGACAACCGCAAAGTACAAGCCGCTCAGGGCCAGCTCGCCTAGCGTCGCCAAGAGAGTCCATTCGTAGATCTCCATGAAAACGTGGCCGGGGGCTTGCACAGCGCCCAAGACGCCTAAGACCGTAAGGACAAAAAGCAGCAGAATCGTGATCAGCATGTTGGCGATCAGAAGGCCAAATGATTCACCTCGCTTCAAATCCAGAACGATTTTCCGCCCGTGATCGAGTTGGGCAAGAATTGCAACGGCCGCAATGTAAAAGCCAAGCATGCTGCCGGAAACGGGAATGATTTGCTCGTAGAGCGTGCTCCGACTTTCGTCCGACAGCCGGAGCAGGAACGGGGTCGGATCGGGAATCAGCAATGGCTCAAGCAGAAAGACGAAAAGCGCGGCGCCTCCAAGGATGTAGAAGGCATGCCGAAACAAGAAGAGAGGGCTAGTTTCCTCGCGCGGCGTTGGCGAAATCGCCGATCTCCCCTTCCAAATCCTGCCTTGCCTGTTCAATAAGTTCGTAGACCTCCGCATTGGTCTGCCCACCCCCGGTTATCTCAATTGGCACGGCAAGACGTTCCTGCTTCATGTTGATCGATTCGACGCTTCCGTCTGGACCGATGCCCTTGACATGCATGCTTTCGAGTAGATCGATCTGCTCTGCAAGATCCTCGGCGCCGAGCCCAATGTCGTCGTTTAGGGCCACACTCCTTCGAGAGCGCCCGACGGTGAGCTCGAACCCAATGGTTGCCGCTTCAGTGTCCTTTCCAGCATTAAGGAGATTGCGGAAGCCCCGCACGTTTTCGTCAAGCCGGGCTTGTTCGATCTCAGACGTGCGCACCTTGAGCTGAACAGCGCGAAGACCGCGTGAGGCCATCTCTCGGAGTCGCTGAGTGAGGTCCGGCCGAAATAGGTTCACGATGTAGGTCGACTGGCCGCTCGTGCGTTCGAAGTAGTAGCTCAGGCGCTTATGGCTTGGCGCGTCTCTTGAGCTGACGGCTCCCATTACGCCGTCGTCCCAGACAACCGCCCAGGTGAACTCGGTGAAGCTCTGATTCCGTGCGATTTCTGCCGGCGTCAGCTCCCGGGCTGCGTTGAGCAGGAAGGGTGCGTCGGGTCTTATTCGAAGCAGGCGCAGTTTGTAAGGCTCCCGACGTTTGCGATCCACGAGCACTGCGAAGTGCGAACCGCCATCAGGGACGCGCCAGTCATCGTCGTCTAAATCGTTGATTCCCGAAACTGCAACGGTGCAGTCAAACTCCGGACGATCCTCGACGCTCTGACACTCGTAGAAAACGACCTTCCGCTCTGCCACGGCCCCCCCTTGGTCACCGTCAGCAAGACGGTCTCTGTTAAGGAATCGGGGAGTACCCTATACGCGCCTTGAGCGGCTAGAAGACTTTGGGGCAAATTTGGAACTAGACCTCAAAACCGTAGGCTTGCGAGCCCGTGAACGAAGAGATCAACACGGAGGGGCTTACCGAGCGCATCCAAGTTGAGCTACTTGGCACCCTCTCGAAGATACGAATGGCCGACTCCCACCTGAAGCTGCTCGATCAGGTATGGAGCGAATACGTCGGGGCGGAGCCGCGCCCCTACAAATTCGTCATCGACGTAGACGCGAAGACCGGCGATCACGCGATCTATTCCAAAGTCATCCGGCCGCCGTCTCCCATGCTGAGCGTCGTCGTCGGGGACATCCTCCACAACCTCAGATCGAGCCTGGATCACCTTGCCTGGCAACTCGTGGTCCGAGCCGGCGCCAAGCCCGGCCGCCACACCTACTTTCCGATCTGCGACACGGAGGAACGGTGGCTCGAAGAGGTCGAGTGGAGAAGGCGCTCTGGCGACCGCTCCAGCCCCCTCAAAGGGATCGAGCCGGGAAGCGCTATTTGGAAGTTCATCCAGGCAGTACAGCCCTATAAGAGAGCGGTGTACGCGGACGCGATGACCGCCCTCAGGGTCCTCTCCAATGCCGACAAACACAGGCAGTTGCTGATCAGCGGGCTGTTCCCCAATCCCGACGACTTCGCAGCGACCCTCAAGTGGAGCCCAGAAGCCGTCCTCCGAGAGCAGAAGATCTTTCTCGGCCCCGATCACCCCATGAAAGACGGCAAGAAAATCGCGTTTCTGAACTTCGACCCCGCCAAGCCCGACCCGGAACTTCGCGTAGAGGGCGAGCCGGCCATCGACATAGCCTTCTCGGACCGCGACTGGGACAGCTCCAGGCCCGCGATTGCGGAACTCAAGGCCGCTATCAATCAATACGTCGAGTACGCCACGGGGCTTTACGTCGAACCGCCGCAGTTTGAGGACCCCGCCAACCTGGCGGACCTCATGCGGCGAGACCCCGGCGTCTAGTTCGTCAAGACCAACAGGCGCGGTCGCCTCGGGCATTGGGCCTCCGAGCTTCTACAGAGAAGGGATAAGTGTGAGGTAGATCACAGGAACAACTATTGCGGTTGAGGAATAGTTGCTGTCGTGCAACTATTCCTCGCATGCAAGCCACCGATGTGAACGCGGCCGCCGAGCAGGCGGCTTCAGGGGTCGACCCGAAGGCTCAAGAGACGGCGGCCCGGCTGACGGCGCTGTTCCGGCACCTCTTCCTCTACGACCGCGGCAATCAGCTGCGGGTAATCGAGGAATCGGGGCTCTCGATGACGCAGTGCAAGGCGCTGCTGGAGCTCGGTGGGCTGGGGCAGACCGAGGAGGCCTGGCAGGTCGGTGACCTGGCCTCGGTCTTCGGCGTCTCTGTGCCTTCGATGAGCAGGGCGGTCGATGCCCTGGTCAAGAAGCGCCTCGCCACCCGGGTCGAGGACCCCGACGACCGGCGTGCCCGCCAGGTGCGGATCACCGCCAGGGGCAAGGACCTGGTCGAGACCCTGGTCGCCGTGCGGCAGACCGGGTTCCAGGCCTTCGCCTCGACCCTGAGCGCCGCCCAGCGGCGCAAGCTCGATACCGCCGTCGACTCGCTGATGGACCGCGACGACATCGCCCAGACCTATGAGCACCTGAAGGGAGTTGGACCCGCTTGACCCGTTACCGCCACCTGATCACCGAGGACAACCGCAAGTGGTGGACGCTCGGAGCGATGTGCTTCGCGCTGTTCATGATCATGCTCGACAACACCGTCGTCAACGTCGCCCTGCCGTCGATCCAGCGCGACCTCGGCGCCTCGATCTCCGGCCTCGAGTGGACGATCAACGGCTACACGCTCTCCTTCGCGGTGCTGCTGGCCACCGGTGGGCGCCTCGGCGACATCTTCGGCCGTCGCCGCATGTTCCTCTTCGGCGTCGTCATCTTCGCCCTCTCCTCGGCCACCGCCGGCTTCGCCCCCGACGCCACCTCGCTGGTCGTCAGCCGCGTGGTCCAGGGCGTCGGCGCGGCGCTGATGATGCCGGCCACGCTCTCGATCATCACCAACGCCTTCCCCGCGCAGGAGCGCGGCAAGGCGATGGGGATGTGGGCGGGCGTCTCGGCCCTGGCCCTGGCGGTCGGGCCGGTGCTGGGCGGCTTCCTGACCGAGCACGTCAGCTGGCGGGCGATCTTCTACCTCAACATCCCGGTCGCGATCGGCGCGGTGACCGCTGCCCTGTTCGCAGTGCGGGAGTCGCGCGACGAGACGGTCGGCCGCGAGGTCGACTTCGCCGGCGTCGCGGTCCTGACCGGCACCCTGACGGCGCTGGTCCTGGCCCTCGTCGAGGGCAACAGCTGGGGCTGGGGCTCGACCCCGATCGTGGCGCTGCTGATCACTTCGCTCCTTGGCGCCGTCGCCTTCGTGGCGATCGAGCTGCGGGTCGAGGTGCCGATGGTCGAATTCCGCTTCTTCTCCGACCGCAACTTCCTCGGCGCGGTGGTGGTGGCGCTGATCGTCTCCTTCGCGATGCTCGGCGTCTTCTTCTTCCTCGCCCTCTACATGCAGGACATCCTCGGCTACTCGCCGCTGGAGGCGGGAATCAGGTTCCTGCCCTCGACGCTGATGATCGTCACCGTGGCGCCCGTCGCGGGGCGGCTCTCGGACCGCTTCGGTCCGCGCTGGCTGATCGCCGGCGGGCTGACGATCGTCGCCGCCTCGCTGTTCAGCTTCAGCGGCATCGCGGTCGATTCGACCTACCTCGACCTGCTGCCCGGCTTCATGCTGCTGGGGATCGGGATCGCGCTGACGATGTCGCCGATGACCAGCGCCGCGATGAACGCGGTGCCGGTCGAGAAGGCGGGCATCGCCTCGGGCGTGCTCTCGATGTTCCGGATGGTCGGCGGCAGCCTCGGCGTCGCCGTCACCGGCGCGATCTTCCAGGGCCTGGTCAGCTCCCGCCTCGGCTCGCTGCTGAGCGGCTCGGGGGTCTCGGCGGCGCAGCGCGACTCGGTTTCCGAACAGCTCGGCAGCGGCACCGTGGGTCACCTGAAGGGGCTCGACGTTGCCCAGGCGAAGGAGGTGGCGGCGGCCGGCAACGAAGCCTTCGTCTACGCGCTCGGTCACGCGATGAGCGTCTCTGGGATGGTCGCCACGGTCGGCGTCGTCATCGCCGCCGCCGCGATTCGGTCCAAGGGCAAGGAAAAGCCGAGCACCCTCGAGGCGGCCGAGGCGGCCGTCAACCCGGGTGGCTCGGCGGTCGCGGCGCGTGAGGCGGCAGCGGTCGGCGAGCCTGCGGCCTGACTCGGCCTCTACGCGGAATCCCTCGATGCTGATCCTGCTGCCGCCCTCGGAGGGCAAGGCCACCCCGACCCAAGGACGGCCGGTCGACCTCGACTCGCTGGTATTTGCGGCGGCGCTGGCGGAGCGCCGTGCGGCCCTGCTCGACGCCCTCGAGCGGCTGGCGACGCTGTCGACCGCCCGCGCGGTCAGGCAGCTCGGCGTCTCCAAAGGCCAGGCGGCCGAGGTGACGGCGAACGCGGAGCTGCGGGCCGCGCCGGCGGTCGCCGCGGCCGACGTCTACACCGGTGTGCTCTACGAGCGCCTGCGGCTACCCGAGCTGCCGGCGCGGGCGCGCCGCCGGGTCCTGATCGCCAGCGCCCTCTGGGGCGTCGTGCGGCCGGAGGACCGGATTCCCTACTACCGCTTCTCCGCCAAGTCGAGGCTGGCGAGGATCGGTCCGCCGGCGAGCTGGTGGCGCCCCGCGCTGTCGGCGGCGATGCCGGACGAGGCGGGCAGTCTCGTCGTCGACATGCGCTCCGCCGCCTACGCGGACGCCTGGAAGCCGAAGCGGGCGACGCTGCTGGCGGTGCGCGCCTTCGTCGAGAGCGGTGGCAAGCGCAAGCCCGTTTCCCACATGGCGAAGGCGGTGCGGGGGGAAGTGGCGCGGGCGCTGCTGCTGGCGGAGCGGGCTCCGGAGGATCCCGAGGGTGCGGCGAGGGTCGCCCGCGATGCGGGGTTCGAGGCCGAGCTCTCGGGCTCCAGCCTCGACGTGATCGTGCGCGACTGATCGGGCCTTGGGCGTCTCTATGGGGAAGGCCTTGGGGCCGGCAGCGCGAGCCGCGGCCAGCTCGCGGGGTCATCGAGGTTGACGAGGGGGAGGGTCCGAACCTCGACCTCGCCGAGCACGGCGACGGTCTCGCGGTTTGAGCACTCGACGTCGGTGGGCTGCTCCGGCCACGGAGTGAGGACGACGACGGCGACCTCCAGCCCGGCGTCGCGCGCGGCCGCGATCGTCAGCAGCGTGTGGTTGATCGTGCCGAGCCCGGGCGCGGCGGCGATCACCAGCGGGTAGCCGAGGTCGGCGGCGAGGTCGCGGACCATGTAGGGCGGGTCGAGTTTCTGTCGCATAGCGACGGAAACTCGACCCGCCCGGAGAGGGACGAGCAGTCCGCCGACGCCCTCGCAGACGAGGAACTCCGCGCCCGCTGCGGCGGCACGGGCGGCGGCGCGCAGCGTTTCGGGGTCGATCTCCTCACCGGCCAGCGCTGCGGCGAGGTGCGGCGAGGCGGGGGGGCCGTAGCGGTAGGGAGAGATCTCCTCGTCGGCTTGGCTCGAGTCGGCGGCGCGGCGCAGCAGCTCGTGGTCGGCCTCCCCGGCCTCGTCGAGGCCGGTGACCGCGGGCTTGAAGACGGCTACCTCGTGGCCCTCGTCGGCGACGGTGCGGGCGATGACCGCGGCGACGACGGTCTTGCCGACCTCGGTGCCGGTGCCGGTGACGAAGACCCCGTGCGGGAGCTTCGGGGCGGCATCCGCGTCGGGACGGGTCGGCGGCGTAGCGGCCACGCCCACCCGTTCAGGCAGCGACGCTGGCGGGCGTCGTCACGCCAAGCTCGCGGGCGGCCAAGCCGACCTGCTCGGCAGCGCGTCGCAGCTCGTCCGGGTCGTGGGAGGCCATCGCCGTGAAGCGCAGGCGCGAGGAGCCCTCGGGGACGGTTGGGGGGCGGATTCCCTGGGCGAAGACGCCGCGCTCGAGCAGGCACTCGCAGAGTGCCATCGTCGCCTCGGCGTCACCGATCTCGAGTGGGACGATCTGGGTCTGGGAGCGGCCGGCGTCCAGGCCCTCCTCGGTCAGGGCGGCGCGAAAGGTGGCGGCGTTCTCCCGCAGGCGTTCGACCCGCTCGTCGGAGACGAGCTCCAGCGCCGCCGCCGCGGCTGCGACCGAAGGCGGCGGCGGTGCCGTCGAGAAGATAAAGGGACGGGCGCTGTTGACGAGGAAGTCGATCGTCTCGGCGCCGGCGCAGACGTAGGCGCCGTAGGAGCCGAGCGCCTTGCCGAGGGTGCCGACGACGACGTCGACCTCGCCCGCGAGGCCGGCGGCGGCGACCGAGCCGCGCCCGCCGGGGCCGATCGCGCCCGTCGCGTGGGCCTCGTCGACCATCAGCCGGCAGCCGTTGCGGCGCGACAGCTCCAGCAGCTCCGGCAGCGGCGCGACGTCGCCGTCCATCGAGAAGACGCCGTCGCTGACGATCAGCGCGCCGCGCGCCCCGGCCTCACGCAGGCCCCAGGCGAGGTGCTCGAGGTCGGCGTGGCGGTAGACGAAGGTCTCGGCCCGGGAGAGGCGGCAGCCGTCGACGATGCTGGCGTGGTTGAGCTCGTCGGAGAAGACGACCTCGCCGGGGCCCGCGAGGGCGGCGACGGCGCCGGTGTTGGCGAGGTAGCCGGAGCCGAACAGGAGCGCCGCCTCGCAGCCCTTGAACGCGGCCAGGCGCGACTCCAGCTGTCGGTGCGGCCCCATGTTGCCGGAGACCAGCCGTGAGGCGCCCGCCCCGGCGCCCCAGCGCAGCGCCGCCGCGGCGGCCGCCTCGCGCACCCGCGGGTGGTCGGCGAGGCCGAGATAGTTGTTCGAGCAGAGCAGCAGCACCGGGCGGCCATCCAGCGACACCCGCGGCCCTTGGGCGCCGCCGACCAGGCGCAGCCGCCGGTAGAGCCCCCGGTCGCGGAGCTCGTCGAGCCGCGCCGCGACGTCGGTCACGCCGTGGCCGCCCCCGGACGCGGGAGCGCGGGCGCGAGGCCTCCGGTCGTCATGAGCGCGCCCGCGCGGGAGCAGAGGAGGCGGCCGTTGATGTCGGGTAGTCCGGAGTCTTCCCGCTCCGCTTGACGATGCGCAGCTGGGTCGAGGGGTCCCAGAAGTTCGCTTCCTCCTGGCGGTCGACCAGCTCATCCATCGGCGTCGCCGGCGTCTCGCCCTCAAGCCATCCGGAGCGGTTGTCGGGACGGGGGTTGGCGCCGTTGTCAGGCTGACGGGCGACGTTCAGGCCCAGCTCCTCGAACATCGCCCGGTCCTCCTCCGGCTCGGCGCCGAGGGTGGTGAGGAAGTTGCCCATCATCACCCCGTTGAGGCCGGCTTTGACGGCCAGCCCGTGCAGCTCGCCGAGGTTCTCGACCCGGCCCCCGCAGAGGCGGAAGAGGGCGCCGGGGATGATCAGGCGGAAGATCGCGATCCACTTCACGACCTCCCACGGGTCCATCACCTCGCGCTCGCCGAACTTGGTGCCCTCCTTCGGGATCAGCAGGTTGATCGGGACCGAGGTCGGATTGATCTCGGTCAGCTCGAAGGCCATCTCGACCCGCTGTTCGGGCGTCTCGCCGAGGTTGAGGATGCCGCCGACGCAAGTCTCCAGCCCCGCCTCCTTGACCGCCTGGATCGTTCGCAGCCTGCCCTCGTAGCGGACCGTGCTCGAGACCTCCGGGTAGTAGGAGCGGGCGGACTCGACGTTGTGATGGACCCGCTGCACCCCTGCCTCGCGCAGCGCCTTGGCGCGCTCGCCCGACATGTGGCCGATCGAGGCGCAGCGCTTGAGGTTGGTCTGCTCGGCGACCAGCCGCGTTCCTTCGAGGATCTTCTGGAAGTCGCGTTTGGAGAGGCCCTGGCCCTGGGTGACCATGCAGAAGCGGTGGGCGCCGGCGGCCTCGGCGGCTTTCGCGTGCTCGAGGATCTGCTCCGGCTCCAGCATCGCGTGCATCGGCGTGTCCGCCTCGGCGTAGCGCGACTGGGCGCAGAAGCCGCAGTCCTCGGCGCAGCCGCCGGACTTGGCGTTGACCAGCGAGCACATGTCGGTCGAGTCGCCGAAGTTCTCGCGGCGGACCTCCCAGGCGCGCTCGACCAGCGTCCCGATCTCGTCGTGGTCGGTCAGCCGCCCGTAGTCGAGCGCTTCGTCGAAGGTGATCAGAGAGGGCATGAACGGTCGCTTTCCGGGGGGTGGATTGACCGCAAGGCTAGGAACCCGGCCGGACGCTTGGGCCCGTAGCATCGGGCCGATGGAGCGAGCGAAAGCGCGCCGACGAGGGCTGGCACTGGCCGCGCTGGGCGGCCTCGCGGTGGCTGCCTTCGCCTGCGGTGCGACGCTCGGCGACTCCGCGCCGCCGCGTCCCGAGGCGGCGAGCACGTTGTCGATCCCGCGCCTGGCAGGCGAGCGAATCGTTGTCGGGCTCGAGGGCACCGGCGTCTCCGCCCGCCTGGAGAGCGCGGTCCGCGACGGTCGTCTGGCCGGGGTGGTGCTGTTCGCCGACAACTTTCCCAGCCGCGCCGCCGGTCGGCGCCTGATCTCCCGCCTGCAGGCGATCCGCCGCCCGCCCGCGCTGCGCGATCCGCTGCTGGTGATGATCGACCAGGAGGGCGGGTTGGTGAAGCGCGTGAGCGGCGCCCCCGCGGCGTCGGCGGCGGTCATGGGCAGGCGCGGCGCCGCTTTCAGCCGCAGGCAGGGACGGCGCGCGGCGGCGAACCTGCGCGACCTCGGCGTCAACGTCGACCTCGCGCCGGTGCTCGACGTCGCGCGGCCGGCCGGGACGATCGCCGCCGCCGAACGCGGCTTCGGCTCCACCGCGGAGCGGGTCATCGCGACTGCGATTCCCTTTGCGGTCGGGTTGCAAGCGGGTGGGGTCGCCGCCACGGCCAAGCACTTCCCCGGCCTCGGAGCGGCGGCCGTGAGCACCGATTTCGCGGTGCAGCGGGTCGGCCTCTCGGCGGAGACGCTGCGCGACGTCGACGAGGCTCCCTATCGCGCCTTCGCCGCGGTCGGCGGCGATCTGGCGATGCTGAGCACCGCGATCTATCCGGCGCTCTCACCCGACCCAGCCGCCTTCTCGCGCGAGATCGCCAGCGGTGAGCTGCGTGGCCGGCTCGGCTTCGAAGGCGTCTCGATCACCGACGCCCTCGACACCGTCGCGGTGCGCGCGTTCGGCGGGCCGGCGAAGTCGGGGGTCGCGGCGGCGAGGGCCGGCGCCGACCTGCTGCTCTTCACCGGCTTGGCGCCGGCCGAACGCGCCTGGCGAGCGCTGGCGCTGAAGCTCCGCCGCGACGAGCTCGGCCGCCCGGCGTTCGCGGCCTCGGCCCAGCGCGTGCTGGACCTGCGCGCCGACCTGCCCTCGCCCTAGCTGCCAGCTACGTCGTCTTGGGGACTTCGTTGCGGACGACGGCCGGGTCGAAGACCCGCACCCGGTCACGGCCGCCGTCCTTGGCGGCGTACATCGCCGTGTCCGCCTCGGAGACGACCGAGCCGATGCTGGTCCGCGGATGGTCGCCGAACATGGCGACGCCGATGCTGACGGTTAGCGGTTCGACGTCGCCGCTGGGCTGGTGGCGGCGGATCGCGTCGGCTATCGCCTCGGCGACCACCACTGCCTCGCCGAGCCCACAGCGGGGCACGACGACGGCGAACTCGTCGCCGCCAAGTCGCGCCAGCACGTCGCTTTCGCGACTGCGGTGGCGCAGGACGTCGGCGATCTCCCTGATCAGCTGGTCTCCAGCGGGGTGGCCGTGGGAGTCGTTGACCTGCTTGAAGTGGTCGAGGTCGAGCATGATCAGCGCCCCGGTCGTGCGCTCGCGACGGCCGCGCGCCATCGTCGCTCCCAGGTCTTCCTCAAACCGGCGCCGGTTCTTCAGCCCGGTCAGCGGGTCCTGCCCGGCCTCGCGCTCCAGTTCCTGCATCCGTTCGTTGCGGCTCCAGACGAGGATCAGCGCTCCCAGCAGCGAGGCCAGCGCGATGCCGACCACAGCCAATAGCAGCGGCAGGCCGATGTCCGGCCGGTTGGGGTCGCGGACGACCAGGAGCCAGGTGCGATCGGCGACGTGGACCGGGGCGCTGGCCGGATCGTCGAAGTCGCCCGCGTACCCGATCGTCGTCTCGCGGTCTACTCGCAGTTGCACGTCGACCGCGTCGGGCACGGCCGAGATCGCCGCCGCGGCGAGGTCGCGGACGCGGAAGGCGCCGGCGGCGAATCCGATCAGGGCGCTGCGGCGCTGCGCGATGGTGGCGGTGGGCGCGCCGTCGCGGTAGACCGGCCAGTAGATGTTGATGCCGACGCCGCCGATCAGCAGCTTCACCGGCGGCGTCGCCACCGGCTCACCGCGGTCACGAGCGTGGCGCAGGAACGGCGCCCGGCCGGGATCTGCGCTGAGGTCGTAGCCGACCGGAGAGACGCTGCCGAGGCCGCTGACGGCGTAGACGATCGGGTAGTAGACGGGCCGAGTGCGGGCGCGCTCGGGGCCGCTCCCACGCCGTTCGAAGATCGGGGCACCGTGTCGGCGTTCGAATGCCGCCCGCGCGGAGGCCGGTACCCGCTGGATGAAGGCCGTCCCGCTCAGCGCGCCCTCGCCGAGCAGCGGCCCGGCGACGATCTCGAACTCGTGCTCGGTGAAGTCGCCCTTCGCCTGGAAGAAGGCGGCGGCGCTGGCGAGCTGTCCGATCGAGAGGCTCGCGACCGACTCCGCCTGGCGCGCCCCCCGCAGCGCCTCGCCTTCCTGGGTCTTGTGGAAATCGGCGACGTCGTCGGCGTGGACGATCAGCGCCGTGGCGACCGAGCCGACGGCGAGCAACGCCACCGCGGCGAGGCCGATCCAGAAGCGAAGTCGCATGTCTGAGTTGTCGGCCAGCGGCGCCCCCTCATTGAGGATGAGAGGCCTCGTGCGCCGGCGAGCGCCCTCAGCCGCCCGGGACGGCTGCCAGCGACTCCCATAGATAGAGGCTGGCGAGGCTGCGCTGGGGGCGCCAGGGCTCGCCGATCTCCAGCACCCGCTCCGGCTTGGGCATCTCCTCCAGCCCGTACTCAAACTGCACCGCTTTGCGGATGCCGAGGTCGCCGCCGGAGAGGACGTCGGGCCGCTCCAGGTGGAAGATCAGGAACATCTCGGCGGTCCAGCGCCCGAGGCCGCGAACGGCGACGAGCTCCTCGATCGCCTCCTCGTCCTCGAGGTCGTCGAGCCGGTCCAGCTCCAACTCGCCGCTGAGCACGTGGGAGGCGAGGTCGCGGACGTACTCGACCTTGCGGCCGGAGAGCCCGGCGCCGCGCAGATCCTCCGTGCTCGCCTCCAGCAGCTGCTCGGGCGACGGGGTGCTGCCGTCGAAGAGATCGAGCACGCGCAGGTAGATCGTCCGCGCCGCTTTGGTCGAGAGCTGCTGGCCGACGATCGCCCGCAGCAGCGCCCCGTAGGCGTCGGCGGGTCGCTCCTCGCTGCGGCGCCGCAGCCGCGTCGCCAGGTCGATCTCGCCGACGCGCTCGATCAGCGCCGCCATCGTCGGGTCGGACGCGGCAAGCACGGCACGGGCCGCGGCGCTCACCGGCCCTGCCACTTCGGCTGGCGTTTGTCGCCGAAGGCCCGGACCCCCTCGCGGAAGTCCTCGGAGGAGAAGCAGGATTCGCGCAGGGCGATCAGCCCGGCCTCCTGCTGCTCGGTGAGAACCGGGCAGGCGTTGAGCAGATCGATCGCGTGCTTGTTGCCCCGGATCGAGAGCGGTGCGTTGGCGGCCAGCTCGGCGGCCAGCGCCAGCGCCGCCGCCTCGAAGCGATCGTCGGCGACCACCTCGTTGACCAAGCCGAACCGCTCGGCCCGCTCCGCCCCGTACTCGCGCCCGGTCAGGAACATCTCCTTGGTCCGCGCCAGGCCAACGGTGTCGATGAACTTGCGCAGGCCGGTGTGGCCATAGATCAGACCCAGCTTCGCCGGCGGCATCCCCAATTTCGCCCCGGCGGCGGCGATGCGCAGATCGCAGGTGATCGCCAGCTCGAGCCCGCCGCCGAGGCAGTGGCCGTTGATCGCGGCCACGGTCGGCCAGGGGTGCTTGGCGATCGCCTCCATCGCGCCGTGGAAGGGGTGGGCGACCAGCGCCTCGGCGTCGCGCTCGAAGGTCTCAGTGGCGATCGAGCCGAGGTCATAGCCGGCGGAGAAGACCGGCGGGGCGCCGGTGATCAGGACGCAGCGGGCCTCGTTCCCGCGGTTGAGCTGCGGCAGCGCCTCGGCGATCGCATCGAGGATGTCGTGGTCGAGCGCGTTGCGGCACTCGGGGTTGGAGAGGGTGAGTCTGGCGACGCCCTCGGCAGGCCGGTCAAGGATGAGCTTGCCGCCCGCGAGTCGTTCCTCCACGGGCGCTACTCCAGCACCACGAGGACGTCGCCTTCGCTGACGGACTGACCCTCCTCGCAGCGAATCTCCTTCACCGTGCCGTCGTCCTCGGACTCGACCGGGATCTCCATCTTCATCGACTCGAGGATGACGACGGTGTCACCGTCGGCGATCGTGTCGCCGACCGCGACCTCGATTTTCCAGACGTTGCCGGTGATGTGAGCCTCGATCTCTGGCATGGGCCGGGACAATAGCCGCCATGAAGGACTCACTTGCGGTGATAGTCGCGGCCCGCGACGAGGCGGACCGGGTGGGGCAGACCGTGGCGGCGCTGCGCGAGGCGTTTCCGGCGGCGGCGGTCTGGGTCGCCGACGACGCCTCGACGGATGGCACCGCCGAGGTCGCGATGGCTGCCGGCGCCCTGGTGGTCAGCCGCCGCCGCCCACACGGCAAGGGCGCCAACGTGACCGCAGCGGTCGAGGCGGCGTTGAGCGCCGAGCCGGCCCCAGCCCTGGTGCTGCTCTGCGACGGCGACCTCGGCGACTCCGCCGGACGCCTGGCGCCCCTGGTCGCAGCGGTCGAAGCAGGCGAGTGCGAGCTCGCGGTCGCGATCTTCTCACGCCGGGTCGGCGGCGGCTTCGGAATCGCCCTGGGCTTCGCCCGCCGGGCGATTCGGCGGCTCTGCGGAGCCGAGACCGCCGCCCCGATCTCCGGTCAGCGGGCGCTTCGCGCCGACAGCCTGCGCGCCTGCCTTCCCCTGGCCGCGGGCTTCGGCATGGAGATCGGGATGACGGTCGACGCGATCCGCGCCGGCCACCGCCTCGGCGAGTACGAGCTCGATCTCGAGCACCGGGCGACCGGCCGCGACGCGGCCGGCTTTTCCCACCGCGCCGCGCAGCTGCGCGACTTCGCTCGCGTGTACTGGTCGCGCCGCCGCTAGCCTGACTTGGGATGAGGCGCGGCTGGCTGCAGATCGGAGTGCTGGCGACGACGATCGCGGCCCTGGCGACGTGCGCCTCGCTCGCCAGCGCCGAGCTGACCGCCCGCGGCGACCTCTTCGTCCGCTTCAGCGGCGGCATCGCACCCGACGCTCTGCCGCGCGAGGTGCGGGCGCCGATCTCCGTACGCGTCACCGGCGCGGTCAGAACCCTCTCGGGCGAGCGGCCTCCGGCCCTGCGGGGGATCTCGATCGCGATCAACCAGGCTGGGCGCCTCGACACCCGCGGCCTGCCTACCTGCCGTCAGAGTCAGATCGAACCCTCCTCGACCGAAGAAGCGCTCGCCCGCTGTGGGCCCGCGCTGGTCGGTGGCGGCAGCTACGACGGGGACATCGCCTTCCCCGAACAGTCGGCCTTCCCTTCGCACGGGCGCATCCTCGCCTTCAACGCCGTCGTCGGCGGCAGGCGGGCGATCCTCGCCCACGTCTTCAGCCCGAAGCCGGTGGCGGTGACCCGCATCATCGTCTTCCACATTCGCGAACGGCGGGGAACTTTCGGCACCGTGCTCACCGGGGATCTGCCGGCGACGCTCAATCGCTGGGGGTACCTCAACCGAATCAGTCTCGAACTGCACCGCACGTTCACCTACCGCGGCCGCCCCCGCAGCTACCTCAGCGCCGCCTGCGACGCGCCAGCCGGCTTTCCTGGCGCGGTCTTTCCCTTCGCCTACGCCTCGATGTCCTTCGCCGACGGTCGCACGCTGTCCTCCACCCTGACCCGCAGCTGCAGGGTGCGGGGCTGACCGGGCCGCCGCGACGTGATCCTCGCCATCGACCAGGGCACGACCGGCAGCACCTGCCTGGTCTTCGACGCCGAGGGGCGGGTCGCCGGCCGCGCCTACTCGGAGTTCGAGCAGCACTTCCCGCGGCCGGGTTGGGTGGAGCACGACGCGGGGGAAATCTGGGAGGTGACCCGGCGGGTCGCCGCCGCGGCGATCGACGCCGCCGGGATCGAGGGCCGCGAGCTCGACGGCATCGGGATCACCAACCAGCGCGAGACCGTGGTCGCCTGGGACCCGGCCAGCGGCGATCCCGTCCACCGCGCCTTGGTCTGGCAGGACCGCCGCACCGCGGTCCGCTGCGAGGAGCTGCGGATTGGAGGACAGGAGGCTCTCGTCCGCGAGCGCACGGGGCTGACCATCGACCCCTACTTCTCGGCGACCAAGATCGAGTGGCTGCTGGCCAACGCCGAGGGCGTGGAGCGGGCGGTCTTCGGCACGATCGACTCCTGGCTCCTCTTCAAGCTGACCGGGCGCCACGCAACCGACTACTCCAACGCCTCGCGCACGATGCTGTTCGACATTCGCAAGCTCGCCTGGGACCCCGAGCTCTGCGGCTTGCTGGGGATCGACCCGGCGCGGCTGCCCGAGCCGCTGCCCTCGGCCCAGGTCTACGGCACCACCCGCGAGTTCGGCGGCGAGGTGCCGGTGGCCGGGATCGCCGGCGACCAGCAGGCCGCCCTCTTCGGGCAGGCCTGCCACCGTCCCGGCCTGGCGAAGAACACCTACGGGACCGGCAGCTTCGTCCTGCTCAACACCGGCGCCACGGCGCCGCGCCCGCCCGACGGCCTGCTCGCGACCGTCGCCTGGGGGCTCGGGGACGAGGTCGCCTACGCGCTCGAGGCCTCGATCTTCGTCACCGGGGCGGCGGTGCAATGGCTGCGCGACGGGCTCGGGATCATCGAGGAGGCGGGGGAGACGGAGGCGCTGGCGGCCTCGCTCGACTCCAACGACGGCGTCTACTTCGTCCCCGCTCTGACCGGGCTCGGCTCGCCGCACTGGGATCCTTACGCGCGCGGCACGATCGTCGGGCTCACCCGTGGCAGCGGCCGGGCCCACCTGGCGCGGGCCGCGCTGGAGGCGATCGCCTACGAGACCGTCGACGCGGTGCGGGCCCAGGAGGCCGCGGCAGAGGAGCGGCTCGAGCTGCTGAAGGCCGACGGCGGCGCCGTCGCCAACGGCTGGCTGATGCAGTTCCAGGCCGACCTCCTTGGCACTCCCGTGGTGGTGCCGGAGATTGCCGAGACGACGGCGCTCGGCGCCGCCTATCTGGCCGGGATCGCGACCGGCTTGTGGAGCCGCGAGCAGGTCGGGGAGATGTGGCGGGAGGCGGCTCGGTATGAGCCGCGGATGGGGGCTGAGGAGCGCGAGGTGCTGCTGGCGGAATGGCACCGGGCGCTGGAGCGCTCGCGAGGCTGGGCTCGCCCCGATACGTCGGCGTAACCGTCCCGCGCGCAGAGGGTAGGCAAAGACGGCGGCTCTCCCTGCCGCCGCCCCTCTCATGGCGGAAATGCGGCCACAGACATATAAGGACCCGCGCCCGGCGGAGTACTTCACGCAGTTTCACGAGGCTGCGCGCCGGGGCGTCGGCTGGACCTACGCCTTCGTCCGCATCATCCTCACTCTGCCGACGCTGTTGATCTACCGCGTCCGTGGGATCGGCGTGAAGAACGTGCCGCGCGAGGGGGCGCTGATTCTCGCCCCCAATCACTTCAGCCAGATGGACCACTTCTTCGCCGGCGTCTACCTGCGGCGAAAGATCCGCTTCATGGCGAAATCGCAGATGTTCGGCCCGCGCGTCCTCACCTACGTCTACAAGCACGGCGGCGTCTTCCCGGTTCGCCGCGGCCACCATGACGAGGAGGCGATCAAGACCGCCGAGATGATCCTCGACCAGGGAGAGATGCTGCTGGTCTACGCCGAGGGCGGCCGTTCGCGCTCGCAGCAGCTGGGGAAGCCGAAGCCCGGCATCGGCCGGATTGCGCTGGAGTCGGGGGCGCCGGTGGTCCCGGTGGCGATCCACGGCTCGGCCCGGGTGCGTGGCTGGAAGCGGCTGCGCTTCCCCAAGGTCACCGTTCAGTTCGGCAAGCCGCTCACCTTCCCGCTGGAGCCCGCGCCCAGTCGCGAGCGCCAGCTCGAGGTGGCAGCGGAGGTGTTCGGCGAGGTGCGGGAGATGTACGAGGGGATCGCTACTCGTAGCGAGCGTCGATCCGGGCGTAGAAGTCCGGATCGTGCCCCGGCGTGATCACCGCGTCCGGGAACTGACCGTGGAAGAGCCGCAGCTCCTGCAGCGAGCGGCGGAAGTTGTGGGCGTCGAAGGGGCGCGGCGGCAGCGGCGCCTCGCCGCTCAGCTGTCCCAGCGTGTACATGGCGTCGCCGCCGATCACGAAGTCGTTCTGCCGTAGGCGGCAGATCACCGACATGTGCCCGGCGCTGTGGCCGGGGGTGAAGGCGAGGTGGATCGAGCCGTCGCCGAAGAGGTCGAAGGTGCGGCCGAAGCTGGCGTAGGAGTCGATCCCGGCCCGGTCGAAGTCGATGGTTCGGTAGTCGAAGGCGTAGTCGAAGTGCTGGCGGCGGTAGCCGTTGAGGGTGGGGCGGGGGCCGGCCGCCGCGTCCCTCCACTCGGTCTCGCTGATCACGAAGGTCGAGTTCGGGAACTCGGAGAGCGCCGAGGTGTGGTCGCTGTGCAGGTGGGTCATCACCACGATCGGGATCTCCCCCGGGTCGAGGCCCCGTTTGCGCAGCCGCGCCGGCACGTCTTCGTCGGTCTCCAGCTGCGGCTTGCCGAAGCGCTCGCCGAGCCGGCCGAAGTTCTCGCCGCCGTCGGTGGCGATCGACGGGTGCAGGCCGGTGTCGACCAGGATCGCGCCGGCGCTGGGGTGGCGGATGAGGAAAGCCGGAACCGGGATCGTCCGCGGCGGCTTGCCGCTGAGCAGCGCGCGCAGCAGCTTGGCGGTGAGGAAGCGCCCGCCCGGGCTCTCCATCATCGGCACCGGGAAATCGCAGTGACCGGCGACCATCGGTTCGACCACGACGGCCGCTCCCGGCGTCCCCCCGGCGAGCGGCTCGTGCAGGGGCTTGGCCTCCACCTGGACCTTCATCGCGGTTGACATTACGCAGAACAGCTCGCCTATAGGCTTGCGCGCCGATGGCTGAAAGCTCGCATTCGCAGGTGTTCCGGGACGGTTTGCTCGAGGGGCAGGTCTGCGTCGTCTCCGGCGCCGGCAGCGGCTTGGGCCGGGAGACCGCCCTGGAGCTGGTCCGCCTCGGGGCCACGGTCGTCGCCTGCGGCAGGCGCGAGGAGCCGCTGGCGGAGACGGCCGCGCTCGCGGCCGATCTGCCCGGCGAGTTCGAGCACGAGACCCTCGACATCCGTGAGGAGGAGCCGGTCGACCTCTTCTTCGACGGCCTGCTGGAGCGCCATGGCCGGCTCGACGTCCTCGTCAACAACGCCGGCGGCCAGTTCCTCAGCCCGGCCGAGGCGATCAGCCCCAAAGGCTTCCGCACGGTCATCGAGCTCAACGTCCAGGGCACCTGGCTGATGACCCACGCCGCCGCCACCAAGGCCTTCATCCCCCAGGGCGGCGGCAAGGTACTGAGCGTCACCCTCTCCCCGCACCACGGGATGCCGGGGATGGTCCACTCCGGCGCCGCCCGGGCCGCGGTTGAGAACATGATGCGGACGCTGGCCGTGGAGTGGGCCCGCTTCGGGATCAGGACCTGCGCCCTCGCCGCCGGCCAGTTCGCGACCGAGACCCTGCTGACGAAGTATCCGCAGGTGGTCGTCGACAACCTCGAGCGCTCGATCCCGATCGGGCGCGCCGGGAGGCCCGAGGAGCTGGCCTGGCTGGTCGCCTATCTGGCCTCGCCCGCGGGCGACTTCGTCTCCGGCACGACGATCACGATCGACGGCGCCCGCGACAACTGGGCCGGCCCCTGGCCGCCCGAGGCGATTGCCGACGCCGAGGGCACCCCCGTGGCGGAGGAGCGGCGGACGAAGCCATCCCGATAGGGGTTCCGCTTAACTTTTTCGAGGTCGCCTGCGGCCGTCCGAGATTCGCGGCGGCGAAAAAGTACAAGACGCTCCACCCCTATCGGGATGGCTTCCTAGCGTGGCTGCAGGACTACTAGCGGGATCTCGCGGCCTTTGCTGCGGACGGCGTAGTCCTCGTAGCCGTGGTAGGCGGCGACCGCCATCGCCCAGAGGCGGTCGCGCTCCTCGGGCTTGGCGACGCGGGCGTGGACCGGGCGGTTCGCGGAGCCAACCTGCACGGTGGTGTCGGGATTGGCGAGGAGGTTGTGGTACCAGCCGGGGTGCTTCGGAAAGCCGCCTTTGGAGGCGACGATGACCAGGTCGGCGCCGTCCTCGACGTAGAGCAGCGGCGAGGTGCGCTTGACGCCGCTCTTGGCGCCGACGTGGTCGAGCAGGAGCATCTTGCCGGGCACACCGGGAATGGTGTGGCCGAGGCGTCCACCCGTCCTCTGGTAGAGGAACGTGTGGACGCCCATGAAGCGGCGCGTGGCAGGCCAGATCTTGTCCGCGACGTCGAGGTAGCGGGGTGGCCTGCGGCTTGTCGCGGTGTCGCTCAGGTGTACATCCCGCCGAACATGCCGCCGGTCACGTTGAGCACCTGGCCGTGCACGTAGTTGGCCAGGGGGGAGGCGAGGAAGAGGACCGGGCCGGAAGCCTCCTGGGGTGAGGCGGGACGGCCGACCGGGATGATCGCCGAGGCCATCGCCCGCATCTGCTCGGGGATGCCGAGCTCGATCTTCTCGCCGCCGGGGGCGGTCATCTCGCCACCCTCCTCCTTGGCGGCGGTGAGCCGGGTGTCGACGAAGCCGAAGGCGACCGCGTTGACGTTGATCTTGAACTGGCCCCACTCCTTGGCGAGGGTTTTGGTCAGGCCGACGACACCCGCCTTGGCGGCCGAGTAGTTGACCTGGCCGGCGTTGCCCATCGTGCCGGAGGTGGAGGAGATGTTGATCAGCTTGCGGAAGACCTCTTTGTCTTCGCCGCGCTCGGCCTTGGCAGCCTCGCGCCAGTGCGGGGCCAGCGCCCGGGCGACGCGGAAGGGGACGACGGTGTGGATGTCGAGCATCGCCTGGAACTGCTCGTCGGTCATCCTGTGAGCGACGCCGTCCCAGGTATAGCCGGCGTTGTTGACGGTGATGTCGACCGCGCCGAAGGCGTCGACGGCGGCGGCGACGAGCTCGTCGGCGGCGCCGGTCTTGGTCAGGTCGCCGGCGAAGACGGCGGTCTCGCCGTCGATCTCGCCGGCGGTCTGCTCGGCGACGTCGGCGTCGAGGTCGTTGATCAGAACCTTGGCGCCCTCGGCCGCGAACAGCTCAGCGGTCGCCCGTCCGATTCCCCGCGCCGATCCGGTGACGATCGCCGCTTTCCCATCGAGAAGTCCCATCAGTCTGCGTCTCCTTTTGGTTCGTGAAGTCGGCGCCGGAGGCTACAGGGATCGCTGCCGACTGGTTGCCTGGCCAGTTTCGCGGGGGCGCTCAGCTGAGGTGGCTTCACGCGGAGCTTGTTCCAGTAAGGATGGTTGCGTGGGCGACCTCTTCAGCATCTTCCTGCTGGCGCTGTTCGCGATGTTCACGCCGGCGCTGTTGGCCGCGGTGACGGTGATGATGCTGCTGCCGAACCCCAAGCGGCTGATGCTCGGCTATCTGCTCGGCGCCTACCTGACGAGCATCACCGCCGGCCTGCTGATCGTCTTCTCGCTGCACGGGTCCAGCAGCGTCAGCACCGCCAAGACGCTCGGCCCGTTCGAGGACATCGTTCTCGGGTTGGTGGCGCTGCTGGTGGCCTACGTCCTCGGCACCGGCCGCGACGCACCGGTGCAGGAGCGGCGCCAGCGGCGACAGCAGGCCAAGGAGGCCGCGGGAGAGACGCGGGAATCGTGGCCGGAAAGGATGCTGGGGCGAGGATCGGCCCGCGTCACCTTCGTCGTGGGGATTCTCCTGACCTTTCCCGGTGTCTCCTACCTCACCGCTCTCGACCGCATGGCGAACCTAGACGCGGGGGTGCCGGAGACGGTGCTGCTGGTGGTCGGCTTCTGCCTGATCCAGCAGCTGCTGCTGGAGCTGCCGCTGCTGGGCTACGCAATCGCCCCCGAGTGGACCGCGGATGCCGTCACCCGTTTCCGCGCCTGGCTCGGCCGCAACGGTCGCCGGGCAGGGGTGATCCTGGCGACCGTGATCGGCGGCCTACTGGTGGTGCGTGGCGTCGTCACGCTGCTGGCGTAGCGCCTATTCCATCGAGCGTTCCTCAACCACCTCGAAGACGCCGTCGGTTCCGACCGACTCGACGAACTCCTCAGCGGCGGCTCGTCGCTGGTCGTACTCGTTGTCGCCCTGGTTGGCCCGCAGTTCCTCCAGGCTGCCGTCGAAGAAGCCGAAGGTGATGACCTCGTTCTCGTCAGCGACGCCGCGAAGGGCGTAGAACCGCTTCCAGCCTGGTGGCGGCTCCATCTCCTCGGACGGGACGAAGGCTCGTTTGAAGTCCTCCATCGCGCCCGGTTTCAGCTTCCGTACCGTCAGTGCGCAGAGCATTCGCTCTCCTCTCGATCGGGGCTTCGCCCGGCCGGGGATCCGGCGCGGGGCCGACGGAGTGATGTTAGACCCGCTCTGACCGGCGATCCAGTCGACGTCGGGGCGCGCTCAGAGTTTGTCGACGGTGGCGAGGTACTCGTCCAGCGCCCTGCTCTTCTGCGTGTCCTCGTAGACCTCGTAGTCGCGCAGGAGTCCCCAGCGGATGTGGCCCCAGATCACGTAGCGGTTCTCGTAGACCCGCTCGCCCGTCGGGGAGTCGAGGTGGACCGGGCCGCGGACACAGACCGTCTGCTTCCAGGGGAATCCCTTGAGCACGACCTCGTCGGGGCTGATCTGGAGGCCGGCGTCGGCGAAGCGCCGCAACCACTGCTCCAGGTTCTCCTTGCCCTCCAGCTCCGTCGCCCAGGAGCTGTCGCCCGGGAAGCGGAACTTGACGTCCTTGGCGTCCATTTTCAGCAGCGGCGCGATGTCGCCGGCGCTCGCGGCCCTCATGTTGTGAGCGATCATCCTCTTGCCAAGCCAAGACAGCATCGGTGCCTCCTCTGCTCGTCGGTCCGCAGAACCTAGCTGGCGATCGCCTCGAGGTCCGCCGGCCGCAGGAGCGCCATCAGCGTCGAGCCGTCGATGATCGCCAAGCCGCCCTTGCGCAGCTTCACCCTGGCGCCGGTGAGGCGGCCGATCTCGTTCGAGAAGTCGGGCTCGTGGCCGACGAGGAGGACGTCGCCACGGCCGGCGGCGAGGGAGGTCGCGTCAAAGCTGCCCCCGCGCAGCTCCACCGCCTCCTCCGGCTTGATGTTCAGCGGCTCACAGGCCAACCGTGCCGTTTCCGCGGCTCTCACCCTCGGGCTGGTCAGGCAGGTATTGACCTTGGCGGCGAGCGCGGCGAGTGCTCGCCCGGCCGTCTCTGCCTGCCGCCCGCCCTTCGGCGTCAACCTCCGCGCCGCGTCGTCTCCGTTGCCGGCCTCGGCGTCGCCGTGTCGCAGCAGGTAGATCACCCGTCGGATCGTACGCTTGAGCCTCTGCGCACCCGCAACCTCTGCCTGTGCGACGGTTGAGAATGGAATGAGAGGGCATCCGTTCATCGCGCTCGCCGCCGCGGTCTTCATCGGCATTGCCTTGCTGGCGCCCGCGGCCGCCGCCCCCGCGGGGCGGATAGCCCTGCTCGGAGCCGACTCGGGCTCATCCCTGAAGCTCAGCAGCGACGGCTCGAGGCTCGTTGTCGAGGGCTACATGGCGGCTTCACGGCCCGGCGGCTGTCACTTCGAGAGCTACCGCCTCCGCGCCGTCTGCCCGCTGGCGGGTGTCAGCGCGATCGAAGTGACCATGGGGCCCTCCGGAGATTTCGTCGAAGTGCTCGACCGACTGCCGGCGCCGTTGACCGTCCACCTCGGTGCCGGCTCCGACAAGTTCGTCGGCAGCGGCGAGCGGGACACCTGCTTCCCCGAAGGCGCCCGCCGCAACCGCTGCGTCGGGGGCGGCGGCAACGACACCTGCATCACCGGCCCCCGCAACAGCGATTGCGTCGGCGGCCCGGGTCAGGACTACTGCCGCACGGGGACCGGCAGCGACGGCTGCTGGGGCGGGACCGGCGACGACTACTGCTTCATGGGACCGGGCGAAGACGGCTGCCACGGCGGGCCGGGCGACGACCGCCTCTACGGCGGCGCCGACCCTGACCAGCTCTACGGAGGCCCTGGCTTCGACGCCTGCGACGGCGGTCCCGGCGTCGGCTACTCGCACCACTGCGAGTCCGGCCGGCGGCACTGACGCAGACGACGCCGCGAGCGCGCGGATAGATAGAAGACATTGAACTAGATTAGTTGACCATAGGATCGCGCCCGTCGACTCTCCCTAGGCAATTCGGGTCAACTACATCACCAACCAAGGAGAGTCATCGAGATGAACGGACGTAGATCCATCGTCGGCCTCTCGCTGCTTTGCGCGCTTGCCCTTTGCGCCTTTGCGGCGTCGAGTGCCTCGGCGGCAGGCACAACAGCCTTCGCATGCGAACCAAAAACCGGAGAAAAAGGCTCAGTTGGGTTCTCGGACGAACACTGCGACAAAGCGGCGGTTGATACGGGCGTCAAATTCGTGCACAAAGCGATCGCCCCGAACTCGCCGACAGAAATCGAACTGACCAACGAAAAAACCAAAGGCGAAACAAAAGAAGCAGAACCTTCGGTCCTGACCGGGCCCCTCGGTGGCATAGAAGTCCTGGAAATCAGCTGCAAAAAAGTCGGCGGCACGGGGACTCTCACCAACGAAGAATCTGGGGCCATGCAGGCGGTGGGCAACCTGGCGATCGAACACTCTGAATGCACAGCCGCGAAACCCACCAATGGATCCGGCATAGAGCTGTGCAAAGTCAAAAGCCCGATCGTCTACACGGCCAATTTCAAAACCTATGGCAACGAAGCTGAAATGGGCCTCGAACTCACGCCGAAATCCGGGGGCACTTTTGGCACCTTCACCCTGGAAAACAACGGAGCCAACAAATGCCCGGTCACTGGCGTCATCGGCATCTCGGGCTCGTTCGAACTGACACCGGGTGGGACCGCGAACGGCATAGGCGCGACACAGCACTTCTACACGGGGAAAAACAACCTCAGATGGGGCGGTAACGCCTACTCGCTGACCGGAGCGATCACACTGCGGATGAAAGGCGGTAACCCGATCACTTTCACAACATAGTTTTCGGTACGGCCTGACTGACGCTCCCGGCGGGAGCGTCAGTCAGGCCGCGGGCAGACGCTCGGCCGGACCGAACGGTTCAGCCGAGCCGCCCTACAACCCCATCGTCTTGCCGAGAATCTCCTTCATGATCTCGTCGGTGCCGCCGCCGATCGGGCCGAGACGGGCGTCGCGGACGGCGCGCTCGATGCCGTACTCGCGCATGTAGCCGTAGCCGCCGTGGATCTGCAGGGCCTGGTCGGCTACCTCCAGCAGGGAGCGCTGGGTGACGAGCTTGGCCATGCTGACCTCGCGGATGCAGTCGTGGCCCTCGTGGAAGAGGCGCAGGGAGTTGTAGGTGAGGGCGCGGGCCGTCTCGGCCTTCATGGCCATCTCGGCGACCTGGTGGCGGATCGCCTGGAACTTGCCGATCGGGCGGCCGAAGGCCTCGCGCTCGTTGGCGTAGGCGACGGTCGTCTCGATCAGGCGCTGCATGCCGCCGATCGCGCCGATCGCCATCAGCAGACGCTCCCAGGCGAAGTTGGCCATGATCAATTTGAAGCCGCCGTTCTCCTCGCCGAGCAGGTTCTCGACCGGCACCTCGACGTCGGTGAAGGCAAGCTCGCCGGTGTCGGAGGAATGCCAACCCATCTTCTCCAGCTTCGCTGCGACCTCGTAGCCGGGCATCTCCCGCTCCAGCACGAGGAAGGAGATGCCGCCGTGGCCGCCCTCCTGAGTCGTCTTGCAGGCGCAGACGAGGAAGTCGGCGCGGACGCCGTTGGTGATGAAGGTCTTGGCGCCGTTGACCAGATAGCCGCCGTCGATCTTCTTGGCGGTGGTGGCGATGCCGGCGACGTCGGAGCCGGCGCCCGGCTCGGTGATGCCGAGGGCGCCGACCTTCTCGCCGGCGATGCCCGGGACGAGCCAGCGCTGCTTCTGCTCCTCGGTGCCGAAGTTGAAGATCGGCGGCATCGCGATCGAGGCGTGGGCGTTGAGCCCGGCGGCGACGCCGCCGGAGCCGCCGGAGTGGGCCAGCTCCTCGACCCAGATCGCGTCGTGCAGGTGGTCGCCGCCCTGGCCGCCGTATTCGGCGGGGAACTTCAGCCCGAGGAAGCCGAGCTCGGCGCACCGCGCGTAGAGCTCACGCGGGAATTCCCGCGCCTCCTCCCACTCGTCGACATGGGGAGCGATCTCCTTGGCGACGAAGCGGCTGACGGTCTCCCGCAGCTCCTCGTGCTGCTCGCCGAAGGGGGGGAGGACCGCCCGCGCGCCACTGTCCTTGACCACGGTCATGTCACGGAGTCGGTGCGCTACCGTTGCAGACAACGCGTTTCGCGTGCGCCATTTCCAGATAGCGTGGAGGCATGGAGCGAACGATGTGGACGGACGAGCGGCTTGACGATCTATCGCAGAAAGTGGATGCCGGATTCGACCGGCTCGATCGCGATATTCGAGATCTTCGGACGCTCATGTTCCAGCTATGGGGAACGACCATGCTCGGGATTTTGGCGACGATCGGTGCGGTCATCGCCACCAATGCCTGATCGCCGTTC
>CAVXKQ010000005.1:0-431132 GCA_963762325.1 uncultured Solirubrobacterales bacterium
GCGCGCCTCTGGCGTGTTCACGGCCCGCTGCCTGTTCAGCCACGCGGCGAGGAACGGCTCGACGATCCGGTACTCACCACCGGACCCGACGACGATTTCACGCTTCTCGAGCGCCCGCAGCGCCTTCTGCACGTTGGTCGACGCCGGCAGCTCGTGGCGCTCGCGATAGGCGGCGGTGAACGGCCGGCCCGACTCCTGCGCCAGGGCTTCGAGCACGAGCTTCTGCACCCCTGAGGCGTCCTCCCAGAGGAGGCTGAAATGAGCGTTCTCGGAGCGCAGAACGGCGTCCACCGCCCGTGAGAGGTGATCGAGGGTGGCCATCTCCCCGGCGGGCGTCTGCTGCCAGAGGAAGTAGCAGAGCTCCTGCGTCGCGTAGGGATGGCCGCCGGTCAGCCGCAACAGCGCCGCGAGGGTCTCGGCCGCGGCCCCCCGGCCGCTCTCGCGAAAGCGGCTCTCGATGAACGCCGCAAAGGGTGCGCCGTCGATCGGACCGAGCTCGACCGGTTTGGCGCTGCGCCAGAACGGCTCGTTGGCGTCACTGAAGATCCGCTCCATGACGTGGCGCTTGCTGCCCAGGTAGACGTGGGCGACCTCGGGCTGGCGCTGGAAGACCGCCCGCAGTAGCTTCGGCAGGTCAGGGTCGATGTCGACGATCTCCTGGAACTCGTCGATGACGAGCGCGGTGCGTCGACCCCGCGCGGCTCCCAGCTCGGCGGGCAGCTCCAGCAGGCGCTCGAGCGTCGCGTCGATGTCTGGGCGGCGCGGCGTTATCCCGAAGCTGAAGGCGAGGGATCCGTCCTCAGGGTCGACGGTGATCGTCGGCGCCACGCTGAGCCCGCGGAACGGAGCCAGGGCCTTCTCGCGGACCCGCTCGAGCGGCGAGGCGATCTGCTCGAAGATGCTGGCGGCCAGCGCCGCGGCGAGCCGCTCCTTGGTCGGCGTGGTCATCAGATCGACCTGGGAGACCAGCACCGAGTCAGCGCTCAACGATCGCGCCGCCGCCCACAGAAGCGAAGACTTGCCATAGCGCCGCGGCGCGAACACGACCACGTCCTGGCCGTTGCGGATGTCGTCCGCCAGCTCGGCGATCTCGGTATCGCGGTCGGCGAAAGCGTCGTCCAGCGCGAGCGCCCCGAAGCGAAAGGGATTGGTGGCTGCTGATTGCATACCTGTGTGTATGATACTAGTTAGTATGCAGACAAAAAGCTACATCAGGCCGGAGCATCGGGGTATTTGCATACTGACCGGTATTATACCTAGCAGTATGTGACTCTGTGTGATCGATCACGTTACTGGGATATAAATTTATATCTGGGTAATGTATGCATCGATGGATGCATCGGTTGCCAGAACCCGCCTCGCCCGCGCCGACCGGATGGAGCAGACGCTGGTCTCGGCCCATGCGCTGTTTGCCGAGCACGGCTACGCGGCGGTGAAGATGGATGAGATCGCGGCCTCGGTGGGCGTCACCAAGCCGCTGCTCTACAACTACTTCGGCAACAAGGAGCGGCTCTACATCACCTGCATGGAGCGAGCCGGCGATTCCTTGACGGCGACGGTGGCCGAGGCGGTCGCCGACAGCGCCAGCCCGGGCGAGGCGCTCGGGGCCGGCGTCCGCGCCTTCTTCTCCTTCCTCGACAACGATCGGGCCGCCTGGGCGGTCCTCTTCGACGAGACCCTTCCTCGCGGCGGCGAGGTGGCCGACCGCGTCGCCGACTACCGCGGCGTCATCGTCGAGCTGGTCTCCGGCTCGATGCTGGCGCAGCTGCCCCAGGAGAAACGCGACGCCGCCCGGATCGAGATCGAGGCCCTCTCCACCGCCCTGCTCGGCGCCGCCGAGGCGCTCGCCCGCTGGTGGCTGCGCACCGAGGAGATCGGCGCGAACGACGCCGCCGAGCTGCTGATCTCGACGATCGAGCCCGGCCTGCGCGCGCGCTCGAACCCAACTTCCAACCCCCCCGAACAAGGAACCAACCACTCATGAACAGCAAAACCCGCCGGGTTGCCGTCGTCGGCGGCAACCGGATCCCGTTCGCACGCTCCAACAGCGTCTACTCGCACGCGTCCAATCAGGACATGCTCACCGCCGCCCTCGACGGACTGATCGATCGCTACAACCTTGACGGCGAGACGCTCGGCGAGGTCGCCGGCGGCGCCGTGCTGAAGCACTCGCGCGACCGCGACCTCGCCCGCGAGAGCGTGCTCAGCACCCGGCTCGCCCCCGAGACCCCCGCCTACGACGTCCAGCAGGCCTGTGGCACCGGCCTCGAGACGACGATCCTGGTCGCCAACAAGATCGCCCTCGGACAAATCGACTCCGGCATCGCCTGCGGCGCCGATACCACCTCCGACGCCCCGATCGCGCTCAACGAGCAGCTGCGCGAGACCCTGCTCGAGGCCAACCGCCAGAGCTCGACGTTGGGCAAGCTACGGACGCTGACCGGGGTCCGCCCCGGCCACATCATGCCCGCGATCCCCCGCAACGAGGAGCCACGCACCGGCCTCGCGATGGGCGAGCACTGCGCGATCATGGCGACCGAATGGGAGATCGGCCGGATCGAGCAGGACGAACTGACCCTGGCCAGCCACGAGAACCTCGCCGCCGCCTACGAGCGCGGCTTCCTCGATGACCTGATCACCCCCTACCTGGGCCTGGAGCGCGACCAGAACCTGCGGCCGGGCTCAAGCCTGGAGAAGCTGGCGAAGCTGAAGCCGGTCTTCGGCGGCCCCGAGGGGACGATGACCGCGGCCAACTCGACCCCGCTCAGCGACGGCGCCTCGGCGGTGCTGCTCGCCTCCGAGGAATGGGCGAAGGAACGCGGCCTGCCGATCCTCGCCTACATCAGCGACGGTCAGACGGCGGCGATCGACCACGTCCACAAGCGCGAAGGGCTGCTGATGGCGCCCGCCTACGCGATGCCGACGATGCTCGACCGAGCCGGCCTGAAACTGCAGGACTTCGACTACTACGAGATCCACGAGGCCTTCGCCGCGCAGGTGCTGTGCACGCTGAAGGCCTGGGAGGACGCTGGCTTCTGCAAGGAGAAGCTCGGGCGCGACAAACCGCTCGGCAAGATCGACCGCAAGAAGCTCAACGTCAACGGCGGCTCGCTGGCCGCCGCTCACCCGTTCGCGGCGACCGGCGGCCGCATCGTCGCCGGCCTCGCCAAGCAACTGCACGAAGACGGCAAGGGCCGCGGCGTGATCAGCATCTGCGCCGCCGGCGGCCAGGGCGTCGTCGCAATCCTCGAGAGCGCTGGAGGAAGCAAATGAGCGACCGTTACTCACAGGTAGTCAACGCACCCGTCGTCTCCACGATCGCCAAGCAGCTGGGGCTGCCGCAGCCGGTCAGCCTCGACCGCTACAAGGAGGGCGCCCCGGTAGTGGCCGGGCCGGTCCTCACCGGCGCCGCCCCCGGCGGTCGCCTGGAGAAGTACCTGCCGGCCTTCCTCGACTCGATCAAGGCCGAACGGGCCGGCGCCGAGGGCAAGGCGAAGGCGCTCGTCTTCGACGCCACCGGGATCGCCGACTCGACCGAGCTGGTCGAGCTGCAGCGCTTCTTCTACCCGGCGATCGGCCGCCTGCAGCGCAGCGGCCGCGTCGTCGTCATCGGCACTCCCCCGGCCAAAGCCGGCTCCGCCCGCGCCCACACCGCCCAGCGGGCGCTGGAGGGCTTCACCCGCTCGCTGGCAAAGGAGATCGGCGGCAAGGGGTCGACCGCCCAGCTCGTCTACGTCGAGAAGGGCACCGAGGACCAGCTCGACTCGACCCTGCGCTTCCTGCTCTCCCCCCGCTCGGCCTACGTCTCCGGTCAGGTCATTCGGGTCGGCACCGGCGTGGCGAAAGCGCCGGAGCTCGACTGGGAGCGACCGCTGGCGGGCAAGGTGGCGCTGGTCACCGGCGCCTCGCGCGGCATCGGCGCCGCGATCGCCGCCACCCTCGCCCGCGACGGCGCCAAGGTGGTCGGCCTCGACATCCCGCAGGCCGCCGACGACCTGCGCGCGGTTACCGGCGCCATCGACGGCGAAGCGCTTGGCCTCGACATCACCGCCGACGACGCCCCGGAGCGGATCGCCTCGCACTTCGCCAAGGGCGGCGTCGACGTCGTCGTCCACAACGCCGGCGTGACCAAGGACCGCACGCTCGCGAAGATGCCGGAAGAGCGCTGGGCGCAGCTGATGGAGATCAACCTCTCCAGCGAGGAGCGCATCAACGACGCCCTGCTCGACGGCAATCGACTTAACGCCAACGGCCGCATCATCGGCGTCTCCTCGATGGCGGGGATCGCCGGCAACAACGGCCAGACCAACTACGCCACCTCGAAGGCGGGCGTGATCGGCATGGTCGAATCGCTGGCGCCGGAGCTGGCCAAGCGCAAGGCGACGATCAACGCCGTCGCCCCCGGCTTCATCGAGACGAAGATGACGGCGGCGATGCCGATCGGCCCGCGCGAAGCCGGCCGCCGGCTCGCCAGCCTCAGCCAGGGGGGCCTGCCGGTTGACGTCGCCGAGACGATCGCCTGGTTCGCCAGCCCCGGCTCGACCGGCGTCAACGGCAACACCGTCCGCGTCTGCGGCCAGAGCCTGCTGGGGGCGTGACGGTGACGACCCGCACCCTCAACAGCTCCCCCAGCATCCTGCCGCTCTACACGCGGGCGGCGGCGCCGATGCTGCCGGGCGCCTCGCTGCTCCCGTTCATCCCCGGCGGCGGCGGCGAGATCCCCGAGCTCGACCTGGCCCTGGAGGGCGTCGCCGCCGATCCGACGGCGGTCTCCGCCTACGCCAAGGTCTGCGGCTTCGCCCTGCGCGACAACCTGCCCGCCCCCTATCCGCACGTGCTCGCCTTTCCGTTGCACCTGGCGGTGCTGGCCGACGGCGGCTTCCCCTTCGGGGCGGTCGGCCTGGTCCACGTCGAAAACCGGATCGAGCAGCGGCGGCCGATCGGGATCGGCGAGGAGCTGAAGATCCGCGTTCGCCCGACCAAGCTGGCCCCACATCCCAAAGGCCAGACCTTCTCGTTGCTCACCGAGGTCACTGCCGGCGGCGAGCTGGCCTGGTCGAGCACCAGCACGATGCTGCGCCGCGGCAAGCCCCAACAGCCCGCCGATGGGCCGGAAAGTCGAGCAGAGGACGACAAATCGGCCCATCGGCCGGGGGTTGGGAGCGATGTGGGCGCCAGCGCGGAGTGGAAGCTCGGCGGCGATCTCGGCCGCCGTTATGCCGCCGTATCCGGCGACTGCAATCCGATCCATATGCACTCGCTGACCGCGAAGCCGCTCGGCTTCCCGGGAGCGATCGCGCACGGGATGTGGACCAAGGCCCGCTGCCTGGCGGCGCTCGACAGCCGCCTGCCCGACGCCTTCGCCGTCGACGTGCGCTTCCGCAAGCCGATCCTGCTGCCCGCCCGCGTCGAGCTCGCCAGTGCCGCCGAAGGCGAGGAGATCGCCTTCGGCGTGCGCGACGCCAGGAAGCAGACCCCTCACCTCGACGGCCGCGTGACGCCGCTCGAGCCCAACTCCAAAGCCAAGACCGGGAGGAAGAAGTGACGACCACCACCGACAGCGAGAAGAGCGCCAGCGTCGCCGAGCGCGGCATGGGCTTCGGCCTGCGCCAGCTCAATCGCCTCGCCGGCTCCGACCTGCTGGACCGCATCCGCATCCGCAAGCAGGTCGAGCGCGCCCTCTTCCAGGGCACCAAGAACGGCTTCCGCTCGGCAACCGCCGCCGGCCGAACCTTCAAGTCGGCGCAGCAGCTGGGCAAACCGGCGCGCCAGAAGAAGAGCAGGTCGAAGGGCCTGTTCGACCTCAGCCCCGACGACGAGCAGCAGATGTTCCAGGAGGGCGGCCGCGCCTTCGCCGAGGACAAGGTCCGCCCCGCCGCCCACGACGCCGACGCCGCCCGCGAGACGCCCAAGGAGCTGTTGGCGGAAGCCACCGAGCTCGGCGTCAACATGCTCGGCGTGCCGGAGGAGCTCGGCGGCGTCATGCACGAGCAGTCCGCCGTCACCAGCGTCCTGATCGGCGAGGCGCTCGCGCACGGCGACATGGGCATCGCCTATGCCGCCCTCGCCCCCGGTGCCGTCGCCACTGCGATCGGCCTCTGGGGCAGCGCCGAGCAGGAGGCCACCTACCTGCCGGCCTTCACCGGCGAGGACGTGCCGGTCGCCGCCCTGGCGATTCTCGAGCCACGGCCGCTGTTCGACCCGCTGAAGCTGGAGACGACCGCCAAGAAGAAAGGCGACGAGTGGGTGCTGAGTGGCGCCAAGTCGCTGCTGGCCCGGGCCACCGAGTGCGAGCTGTTCGTGATCGCGGCCGAGGCCGAGGGCATCGGCCCGGCCCTGTTCGTGGTCGAGTCCGGGGCCAACGGCCTGACGATCGAGGACGAGCCGGCGATGGGGCTGCGCCCCGCAGCCACCGGCCGTCTGCTGATCGAGAACGTCAAGCTGCCGGCCAGCGCCCTGCTCGGCGAGGACGGCGCCAAGGCAAAGGACTACGTCGACTGCGTCAACCGGGCGCGGATCGCCTGGTCCGGGCTGGCGACCGGCACCGCCCAGGCGGTGCTCGACTACGTGATCCCCTACGTCAACGACCGCCAGGCCTTCGGCGAACCGGTCTCCAACCGTCAGGGCGTCGCCTTTGTCGTCTCCGACATCGGCATCGAGAGCGACGGGATGCGGCTCGCCACCTACCGCGCGGCCAGCCGCGCCGACCGCGGCGAGAAGTTCGGCCGCGAGGCGGCGATCGCGCGCCGGCTCTGCGCCGTCAAGGGCATGGAGATCGGCTCCCAGGGAGTGCAGCTGCTCGGCGGCCACGGCTTCGTCAAGGAGCACCCGGTCGAGCGCTGGTACCGAGACCTACGAGCTGCGGGCGTGATGGAGGGCGCCCTGCTCGTCTAGGCGACCGCCGAGACGCGAAGCGAAAGGCAACCATGATCAATCTCGAGATACCCAAGAAGTTCAAGCCCCTGGCCACCCAGGCCAACCAGGTCGCGACCGAGGTCTTCCGGCCGATCTCGCGCAAGTACGACGAGGCCGAGCACGAGTACCCAAAGGAGCTCGACATGCTGGCGTCTCTGATCGACGGCATGAACGAGGGCTCCGACATCGGCGGCGCCGGTGCCGCCGGGGTTCGCCGCGAAAAAAGCGACGACGGTGAGAACCGCAACGGCTCCAACCTCTCCACGGTGCTCGGCATCATCGAGCTCTGCTGGGGCGACGTCGGCCTGCTGCTCTCGATGCCGCGCCAGGGCCTCGGCAACTCGGCGATCGCCTCGGTGGCGACGGAGGAGCAGCTGAAGAAGTACGGCGGCAAGTGGGCGGCGATGGCGATCACCGAGCCGGAAGCCGGCTCGGACTCGGCCGCGATCCGCACCACCGCGGAGCTGGACGGCGACGAGTACGTCCTCAACGGCGAGAAGATCTTCGTCACCTCGGGCGACCGCGCCGACCTGATCGTGGTCTGGGCCTCGCTCGACCGCTCCAAGGGGCGAGCGGCGATCAAGTCGTTCATCGTCGAGCGCGACAACCCCGGCCTGAAGCTGGACCGGCTCGAGCACAAGCTCGGGATCCGCGCCTCCGACACCGCCAACTTCACCCTGCAGGACTGCCGGGTGCCGAAAGAGGCGCTGCTCGGGGACCCCGACGTGAAGGAGAAGGGCTTCGCCGGGGTGATGGAAACGTTCGACAACACGCGGCCGCTGGTCGCGGCGATGGCGGTCGGCGTCGCCCGGGCGGCGCTGGAGGAGACCCGCAAGCAGCTGAAGCAGGCCGGGGTCGAGGTCGACTACGACACCCCCGCCCTCTCCCAGCACGCGGCCGCGGCGCGCTTCCTGGAAATGGAGGCCGACTACGAGGCCTCCTGGCTGCTGACCCTGCAGGCCGCCTGGATGGCCGACAACAGCAAGCCGAACTCGCTGCAGGCCTCGATGGCCAAGGCCAAGGCGGGCCGCACCTGCGTCGACGTCGCCCTCGGCTGCGTCGAGCTCTGCGGCAGCGTCGGCTACGGTGAGAACGAGCTGCTCGAGAAGTGGGCGCGGGACGCGAAGATCCTCGATCTGTTCGAGGGGACGCAGCAGATTCAGCTGTTGATCGTGGCGCGGCAGCTGCTCGGCAAGAGTTCTTCGGAACTGAGGTAGGCGTAGAGGGTCGGGGGACCCTGCCTCAGAAGCCGTCGCGCAGCTGGATCGCGGGCAAGGGTCCAGGCGTGGTTCCTTGAGCTTCCGAGGCAGGGTCCCCCGACCCCTCCCCCGTACGGCAGACTCCCGGCCGTGAATCTGATCGAGGACTTATTGGAGCGGTCGCCCGCCTCGCGGCTGGGGATCGTGGCGGTGGATGGGGAGGCGAATCGGCGGGACTGGTACTTCGGGGAATTGATCGCTTGCTCGGCCGGGCTCTCGGGCGCCTTCGCGGCACGGGGCGTGAAGCGCGGCGACGTGGTGATGACGCTGGTGGGGAACCGGATCGAGTGGGTGCTGACGCTGCTCGCCTGCTGGCGGATGGGGGCGGTGGCGCTGCCCTGCAACACGCAGCTGCGCCGGCACGACCTCGAGCTGCGGGTCGCCGCCGCGAACCCGGCACTCTGCGTCGGCGAGGAGAACCTGCTGGCCGAGCTGCCGGAGGGGGTGCCGGCGATGACGATGGCGGAAATCGCCGACGTCCTCGACGAGGACCGGCCGCAGGAGACGCCGGCGGCGATCGAGGCGATGGACGCCGAGGATCCGGCGCTGATCGTCTTCACCTCCGGCACCACCGGCGAGCCGCGCGGGGTCGTACATGCCTACCGCTACCTGTTCGGACAGCGAATCCAGGCCGAGCACTGGTTCGGCTCGCGCAAGGGCGAGCTGGCCTGGTGCACGACGGCAACCGGCTGGTCGAAGTCGGCCCGCAACGTCTTCCTGGCGCCCTGGCTGACCGGCGCCGCCGCGGTCATCCACGACGGCCGCTTCGTCCCGGCCGAGCGGCTCGAGTTCGCCGCCGTGCTCGGCGTCAACGTGCTCTGCCAGGCGCCCACCGAGTACCGGCTGCTGGCCAAGCGCACCGCCCTGCGCCCGCTCCCCGCCCTGCGGCGGATGGTCTCCGCCGGTGAGCCGCTCGACGCCGAGACGATCGGCGCCTTTCGCGAGGCCATCGGCCTCGAGCCGGCCGACGGCTACGGCCAGACCGAGACCGGCCAGGTGACCGGCAACCTGGCCGGCGAGCCGGTCCGCCAGGGCTCGATGGGCAGGCCGCTGCCAGGGATCGAGACCCGGATCGACGGCGCCGAGCCCGGCGCCGTCGGCGAGCTGCAGCTGCGCACCGCCTCCTCCCCCACCTTCTTCTCGCGCTATCTCGACGGCGAGCGCTTCGAAGGCGAGTGGTGGCCGACCGGCGACCTGGTCCGCGCCGACGCTGACGGCTTCCTCTTCTTCGAGGGGCGCGACGACGACATCATCCTCTCCTCCGGCTATCGAATCGGCCCCTTCGAGGTGGAGTCGGCACTGCAGTCGCACCCGGCTGTGGCCGAGGCCGCTGCCGTCGCCGCCCCTGACCCCGAGCGCGGCGCGGTCGTGCGCGCGATCGTCGTCCCCTGCGACCGCGAGCCCAACGACGAGCTGGCCCGCGAGCTGCAGGAGCACTGCAAGCGCGTCGCCGCCCCCTACAAGTTCCCCCGCATCGTCGAGTTCGTCGCCGAGCTGCCGAAGACGAGCAGCGGCAAGATCAGACGCGCGCAGCTGCGCGGCTGATTCCCCCCTCACACTGGATCGATCCCGTCAATAGAGTTGGACGATTGTTTCGTCACAAACTGGAGGGGAAATGAAGCGGAACTTCTTACTTGTGTGTGTCTCTGCCCTGGTGCTCGCGCTCGGGCTCAGCACCAGCGCCGCAGCCGGCCTGAGCGCCGAAATCAGCGCCAAACCGGCGAAAAAAGGCAAGTCTTGTAAGAAGAAAGGCGGTAAAGGGAAAGCCGGTAAATCGACGGCCGCCACCGCCCAGGCCAAGAAAAAAGGGAAAAGCAAGCCCTGTAAAGCCAAAGGCACCGCCCCACCGGCTGCGGCCCCGCTCGACGACGGCACCTACGGCGATGCGGCTGCGCATTTGGAGCTGAGCGTCTCCGGTGGCACCTCGACCGTGACCCTCAAATACACGCCCCCGGGCGGTTGCGTCGGCATCAACTACACCAGCCTGCCCGTCACGTTCACCAAGAGCGGCGCCACCTGGACGGCGAACGAGACCCGGGCGTACAACTTCGTCGGGGATCCGGCCAACGTGAAATGGGACCTCACCGTCAAGGAGCCCGGACTTACGTACGCGCTCAATTTCACGTTCGAGTCCAACTCCATGATCGGCTTCTGCAAATGGGAGGGGCACCCCACGGGGACCCTCGCCAAGGTCGGCTAGCCGGCGACCGAGCACCGAAATCGGCCACGAGCCGCGGCTGCGCGCCGGGGCGCAGCCGCGGCAGGAGTAACCTGGCCGGGTGGCCATCAATGCCGAGGCAACCGACGCCGGGACCGTCGCCCGCGCCTACTTCGAGACCGTCGGCCGGCGTGACCTCGATGCGATGACCGAGTTCTACGTCCCCGGCGGCGTCGGCGAGATCTACGGCCTCGTCCGGCTCGAAGCCCCGACCAGCTACCGGGCCTGGTTCGGCGCCCTCTTCCGCGCCTTCCCCGATTTCGAGATGGAGATCGTCGAGATCGTCGCCTCCGGCGAGAAAGCGGCCGTGCGCTGGCGCGCGACCGGGACCTTCGACGGCAAGGAGGACTTCGAAGGCCTGGAGCCCAACGGCGCCACCGTCACGGTCCAGGGCTGCGACGTACTGACCGTGCGCGACGGCCGCATCCACCACAACGACGCCTACATGAACGGCACCGAAATGCTGCGCCAGCTCGGCGCCCTGCCGCCAGCCGGCTCTGCCTCCGAGCGGGCGATGACCGCTGCGCTCAACCTGAAGACGCGCCTGGCACGCCGGCTGCGCGGCCGCTAGACGGGCTCGGGCGCCAGGCCCTCGGCCGAGTCGACCGGGCGGCCGAGGTGGAAGCCCTGGGCCATGTCGACGCCGTACTCGCGCAGCATCCGCGTCGTGTCGTCGTCCTGGACGAACTCGGCGATCGTCGCCTTGCCAAGCCCGCGGGCGATCTGGACGATCGCCTTCACGGTCAGCTGATCGGCGTCGTTGCGCGGCATGTCGCGGATGAAGGCGCCGTCGATCTTGATCAGGTCGAAGGGCATCTGCTTCAGGTAGTGGAAGGGCCCGAATCCCGCCCCGTAGTCGTCGATCGCGACCTCGCAGCCGAACTCGGTCAGCCGGTCGGCAAAGCCGGCGGCCTTCTCGTAGTCGTCGACGCGCGCCGACTGGGTGATCTCGAAGGTGCAGCGGCTGGGGTCGGCATCGCCCTCGTCGAGGCGGCGTTCGATGTACTCGAGCACCGAGATGTCGGTCAGCGAGGCCCCCGAGAGGTTGACGTGGAGGGAGACCGGCGCCCCGGCGCGCTCGCGGTCGGCAAGCAGCTCCAAGGCGCGCCCCACCACCCAGCGATCGAGCTCCTGGACCATCCCGGAGCGCTCGGCTGCCTTGATGAAGGAGGCGGCCGGCAGCAGCTCGCCGCTGTCGCTTGTCATCCGCAGCAGCAGCTCGTAGCGCTCGATGCCGCCATCGGCGAGGCTGCGGATCGGCTGGGTGGCGAGGCTGAGCCGGTTCTGGGTGAGCGCGTCGCGAATCTTGGCGCTGGTCGTCTGGCTGCGCTGCGCATGGCGTTCGCTCTCGCTGGGATCGTGGAACAGCGCGATCCGGTTGCGGCCGTCCTCCTTGGCCCGGTACATCGCCTGGTCGGCGGCGACCAGAACCGCCTCGGCGCCGACCTCGAGCCCGCTCCCGAACATCGTGATGCCGACGCTGATCGTGCCGGCCCCCAGCTCGGCCTCGGCCGTCCCTTCGGCCACCTGCGCCCGCAGGTCCTCGCCGAGCTGGAGCGCCCCGGCGGTATCGGTCTGCGGCACCAGCACGGCGAACTCATCGCCGGAGAGGCGGGCGACGATGTCGGTCGCCCGCACCCGCTCGCGCAGGACCCCGGAGACGCGTCGGATCAGATTGTCGCCAAGCTGATGGCCGAGCTTGTCGTTGACCTCCTTGAGGCCGTCGATGTCGATGATCATCACCGCGCCGAGGCCTCCGTAGCGGGCGCTGAAGGAGACGTACTGATCGAGTTCGGCGCGAAAGCGGCGGCGGTTGAGAAGGCCGGTCAGCGAGTCGTGGTCGGCGAGATAGCGCAGCTCGCCCTCGGTCTTCTCCGCCCTCGCCAGAGCCCCCTCGACGACTTCTCGATCCTCCTGGCAGAGCTTTTCGAGGACGGTCTCCAGCGATGGATCGCGCTGCTCGGAAGTGTTTGCGGGCACCACCGCCAGAAGGTATTGCCTGGTCGCCGGGCAGAAGCGGGAAACCGGCGTGTTTCCGCTAGGGGACTCGAATTTCGGCGAGTTGAGCGGGCGAATAGTTGGCCTGCCGGTGCCCCTGGGTAGCCTGAGACGGGATGTCGAACAGACTCGCTCAGGAGACCAGCCCCTACCTCCTCCAGCATCGCGACAACCCGGTCGACTGGTATCCGTGGGGCGCCGAGGCGCTGGAGCGCGCCCGCGCGGAGGACCGCCCGATCCTGCTCTCGGTCGGCTACTCGGCCTGCCACTGGTGCCACGTGATGGAGCGCGAGTCCTTCGAGAACGAGGAGACCGCCGCCTATATGAACGAGCACTTCGTCTGCGTCAAGGTCGACCGCGAGGAGCGCCCCGACGTCGACGCGATCTACATGGAGGCGGTGCAGTCAATGACGGGGCACGGGGGCTGGCCGATGACGGTATTCCTTGACCCCGAAGGGGTGCCGTTCTACGGCGGCACCTACTTCCCGCCGGACGAGGGCCGCGGCATGCCGAGCTTCCGCATGGTGATGGAAGCCGTGGTCGATGCCTTCGTGCGCAAACGTGAGGAGATCCGCGAGCGCTCAGCCGGGACCAGGGCGCGCCTCGGCGCCATCGGCCTGGTCGAGCCGGATGCCGGAACGCCGGAGCCAGTGCGTCTGGAGGAGGCGGTGGCGCAGCTGCGGGCCGGTGCCGACATGGAGCGCGGCGGCTTCGGCGACGCCCCCAAGTTCCCCCCGGCCTCGGCGCTGGAGCTGCTGCTCGCCCGCGGCGAGCGCGAGGTCGTCGAGCGCACCCTCGACGCGATGCTGGCCGGTGGCATCTACGACCAGCTGGGCGGCGGCTTCGCCCGTTACGCGGTCGACGCGGTCTGGCTCGTTCCCCACTTCGAGAAGATGCTCTACGACAACGCCCTGCTGTCCCGCGCCTACCTGCACGGCTGGCAGGCCCTCGGCCACGAGCGCTACCGCCGCGCCTGCGAGGAGACGCTGGACTGGCTGCTGCGGGAGATGCGCGGCCCCGAGGGTGGGTTCTACTCGGCGCTCGACGCCGACTCCGAGGGCGAGGAGGGGCGCTTCTACGTCTGGACCCCGGCGCAGGTCCGCGAGGTGCTCGGCGCGGGCGCCGAACCGATCCTCGATTTCTACGGCGTCAGCGAGCGCGGCAACTTCGAGGGCGCCAACATCCTCCACCTGGCCGCCGGCATCGAGGCGGCCGAGCCCGCCGGCCTGCCCGAGGCGCGCCGGGCGCTCTACGAGGCACGGGCCAAGCGCGTCTGGCCGGGCCTCGACGACAAGCGCCTGACCTCCTGGAACGCGCTAGCGATCGCCGCCCTGGCCGAGGCGGGCGCGGTCCTCGATCGGCCCGACTACCTCGCCGCCGCCCGCGAGTGCGCCGATTTCGTGTTGAGCGAGCTGCGCGACGACGCCGGCCGCCTGTTGCGCACCTACAAGGACGGGGACGCCCGCCTCAACGCCTACCTCGAGGACCATGCCTTCCTGCTCGAGGCGCTGCTCACCCTCTATGAATCGACCTTCGAGCGACGCTGGTTCGAGCAGGCCCGCGAGCTCGCCGAGACCACGATCGCCCGCTTCGGCGACTCCGAGCGCGGCGGCTTCTTCTCCACCTCCGAGGACCACGAGGAGCTGATCGCCCGCCGCAAGGAGATCGGCGACCACCCGATCCCCTCCGGCAACAGCTCGGCCGCGCTGGGGATGCTGCGACTCGGCGCGCTGACCGGCGAGCGCGAGTACGAGCGTCGGGCCGAAGGCGTATTCGCGCTATTCGCCCAGACCGCGTGTCAGCACCCCGGGTCCTTCGCCCACCTGCTGCGGGCACTCGACTTCCACCTCGCCGCGACCAAGGAGGTGGCCCTGGTCGGCGACGACCTGGGGGAGCTGGCGGCGACCGTTCGTGGCGCCCTCCGCCCACACCTGGTCCTTGCCGGCGGCCGGGAGGGCAGCGACGAGCCGCCTCTTCTGCGGGGACGAACCACGATCGACGGCCGCGCCGCCGCCTACGTCTGCGAGAACTTCGCCTGCCGCACCCCGGTTGCCACGACCGCAGAGCTGACGAACCTGCTCTGACGCTTGGGGCCCACCCGCCGCATTTGAAAGGATGCCCCGCAGTGTCTGGCTCGCTCTTCACCTTCCCAGCCGGCCGCCGGGCGAAGTGGATCGTCTTCGGGCTTTGGTTCCTGGCGATCTTCATCGCCGCCGGTCCCGCCAACCTGCCCGGCAAGTTCGAAGACGCCGAAAGCAACGAGGCGACCTCCTACCTGCCCGGAGACGCCGAATCGACCAAGGCCCTGGACGCCACGGAGTCGCTGCAGAAAGGCGAAATCGCCCCCGCCGTGATCATCTTCCGCCGCGATTCCGGCCTCACCGCCGCCGACCGGCAGACGATCCTCGAAGACGTCCGCAAGATGACCGCGAAGCGGTTCCCCGGCGTCGTCCCCGACGGCGCGACCGCTGCCGCCGGCGGCAAGCATCAGGACACCCAGGAGACCTCCGAAACGGCCAAAGGCCTGCCGCCCGGCTGCGGCGGCCCGACTACGACCATCCCCGGCCAGCCGGCCGACTACGCGCCGTTCGTCGGCCCGATCTGCTCAGCCGACGGTAAGGCGGCGATCGTCACCGCCTACATCAAGGGCAACGGCGAGGGCGAACGGATCCTCGATCCGGTCCAGTTCTGGCGCGACGAAATCTCCGACCCCGGCGGTGGCCTCGAGGTGAAGATCACCGGAGGCGCCGGCTTCTCCGCCGACGCGATCGAAGTCTTCGAAGGCATCAACGGCACCCTGCTGCTGGCCGCGGTCAGCCTGGTGATCTTCCTGCTGATCGTCATCTACCGCTCGCCGATGTTCTTCTTCATCCCGCTCGCCGCAGTGCTGTTCGCCGAGACGCTCTCACGCTCGATCGGCTACGGCGTCTCCGAGCTGGGGGTGACGATCAACGGCCAGTCGAGCTCGATCATGTCGGTTCTGGTGCTCGGCGCGGGGACCGACTACGCCCTGCTGCTCGTCGCCCGCTATCGGGAGGAGCTCCACCGCACGGCGGATCGCCACACGGCGATGAAGACGGCACTGGCCTCGGCCGGTCCGGCCATCTTCGCCTCGGCGCTGACGGTGATCGCGGCGTTGCTCTGCCTGCTGATCGCCAAGGTCAACGGCACCTCCGGGCTGGGACCGATCGCCGCGATCGGCATCGCCTGCGCGGCGCTCTCGATGCTGACTCTGCTGCCGGCGCTGTTGACGATCTTCGGCCGCCGCGCCTTCTGGCCGTTCGTCCCGCACACGCCCGATACGGCGCCGAGAGCCGAACAGATCTCCGACCGCGCGCGCCGGCGAATCGTCGAGGGCTCAGGGATCGGCGCGCTCGCCCGAGTCGTCCTCGCCTGCCTGTTGGTGCTGGTCCTGCTGCCGCTGGTGCTGCTGAACTGGGTCCTGCGCATCCTCAGCGGAAGGCGGATCCCCTCCTTGATCGTCGGCCCGCTCGACCGGGCGATCTTCACCCCGTACGAGGTGCGGCGCTATCAGCGCGAGACCGCGGCCGACGCGACCCATGGGCTCTGGAAACGAATCGGCGACCGCGTCGCCCTCTCGCCCCGCCGCATCACGTTCGGTTCGGTCGGCGTCCTGCTGATCCTCTGCGCCGGCTTTGCCTTCTTCTCAACCGACCTGACCAGCGAAGACAGCTACCGAACCGAAGTCGACTCGGTGGAAGGCCAGCACCTGCTCGACAAGAGCTTCCCCTCCGGAGCCACCGGCCTCACCGACATCGTCGTCGAGGAAGGCTCCGAGGTTGACGCGGTGAGGAAATCGGTGGCGCAGGTCGACGGAGTCGAGGCGGTTTCCCAGCCGGTGGCCACGGGGCCGCCGGGAACCCTCGTGCAGGCGACCCTGGAACCGAACCCCTACTCGACCGAGGCATTCGATCTGGTCGAACCGATCCGCGACGCGGCCCATTCCGCCGCGCCTGGAACCCTCGTCGGCGGCCCGACCGCGGTCGAATTCGACGTGCGCGACGCGGCCGGCTGGGACTCAACCGTGATCCCGCCGATCATCCTCCTCGTCGTCTTCCTGATCCTGATCGGCCTGCTGCGCGCGGTGATGGCGCCGCTGGTCCTGATCGGCACCGTCATCCTCAGCTACCTCGCCGCGCTCGGAGTGGGCTACTTCGTCTTTGACGTGATCTTCGGCTTCCCCGGCTCGGATCCCTCGCTGCCGCTCTTCGCCTTCGTCTTCCTGGTCGCGCTCGGCGTCGACTACAACATCTTCCTGATCGCCCGCGCCCGCGAGGAGACCGAGAAACACGGCTCCGAACAGGGCATCCTGCGAGCGCTGGCGGTAACCGGCGGCGTCATCACCAGCGCCGGGATCGTCCTCGCCGGCACCTTCTCCGTGCTCGCCGTCCTCCCCCTCACCTTCCTCACCGAGCTCGGCTTCGTCGTCGCCTTCGGCGTCCTCCTCGACACCTTCCTCGTCCGCAGCGTCCTCGTCCCCGCCATCGCCCTGACGCTCGGCGACAAGTTCTGGTGGCCGTCGGCGCTCTCGCACCCGCGAGAGCGCTCCGGCGACGCCCCAACGCGGTAGCACTTCGCCGCTCGAGCGGCGCTATGCCGGGTGCTCGCGGACCTCGTCGAGCATGACGCGGCCGCCGACCTCGGCCCATCCCTTGCCGAGCGCGCGGGCGGAGAGCAGTGAGCCGCGGCCCTGACGGATCGTCAGCTCGCGACCGAGCAGCGCACAGAGCATGATCGCGGCGGACCCCGTGGCCTCGTCCTCGCCGATCCCGTCCTCGAGCGAGAAGCAGCGCGCGCGGACCCGGCCCACCGCCTCGTCCTCCCAGGCCCAGTAATAGGGCAGCAGCCCGTCCTCGGGCGCCGGCGCGCGCACGGCCTCGACTGCCGCCGGCTGGGACAGCTGAATCAGCTTCCACGGGGGCGACCACTCGGCTCGGGCGGCTATGTAGGTCAGCTCGCCCTCGCTGCGCGCGGCGATCTCCCCCGCCGGCGGTCGCAGGACGACGGCTGGATGCCCCTCCCGCCGCAGCAGCCAGGCGGTGCCGACCATCGGGTGGCCGGCAAACGGGAGCTCCAAACCGGGGGTGAAGATGCGGCACTCGCCACGCGCGAGGTCGTCGACGAAGACGGTCTCGGAGTAGCCGAGCTCGTGGGCGAGCGCCTGACGGCGCCCCTCCGGCACCTCGGCGCCGTCGAGGAAGACGCCGAGCGGGTTGCCGTTCTCAGCGCCTTCGTCGCAGAAAACCCGCAGGACGTGCAGCGTCGCCACGCCGCTCAGAGGATCGGCAGGAAGTTCTCGATCTCGAAGGGGGTGACCTGGACCCGGTAGTCGTCCCATTCCTGCCGCTTGATCTCGACGAAGCGGCGGAAGGTGTGCTCGCCCAGCGTGCGCAGCACCAGCTCGGAATCGGCGGCGACCTCGATCGCCTCGCCCAGCGTCGCCGGCAACTGCTCGATGCCCTGGTGGGCGAGCTCCTCCTGGGAGAGGTGGTAGAGGTTCTGCTCCATCGGCTCCGGCAGCTCGTAGCCCTTCTCGACCCCTTCCAGCCCCGCCTGCAGCATGCCCGCGAAGCAGAGGTAGGGGTTGGCGGCGGGGTCGGGGCAGCGCAGCTCGGCCCGGGTCGCGTTCTCCTTGCCGGGGTGGTAGAGCGGGACCCGGATCAGGGCCGAGCGGTTGCGCCGCGACCAGGCCAGGTAGACCGGCGCCTCGTAGCCGGGGACCAGGCGCTTGTAGGAGTTGACCCACTGGGCGAAGAGCGGCGAGATCTCCCGCGCGTGCTTGAGCTGACCGGCGATGAACGACTTCGCCAGCGGCGAGAGGTAATAGGGGTCGTCGCCGTCGTAGAAGGCGTTCTTGCCGTCTTTGGCGAGCGACTGGTGGACGTGCATCCCCGAGCCGTTCTCGCCGAACAGCGGCTTCGGCATGAAGCTCGCGTGCCAGCCGTATTTCATCGCGTACTCCTTGACGACGATCCGGTAGGTCATGCAGTCATCCGCCATCTCGAGCGCGTTCTTGTAGCGCATGTCGACCTCGTGCTGAGAGGGGCCGACCTCGTGGTGGGTGTACTCGACGTGGATCCCCATCTTCTCCAGCGCCAGCACGGTGTCGCGGCGCACGTCGGAGCCGGCGTCGAGCGTGGTCAGATCGAAGTAGCCACCCTCGTCCAGCACCTCGGGCGTGCCGCCCTCCGGCTTGGCGGAGCGGAAGTAATAGAACTCCAGCTCAGGACCGATGTTGTAGGCCTCGAAACCCATCTCCTCGGCCCGTTTCATCGCCCGCCTCAGGATCCAGCGGGGGTCCCCCTCGTAGGGCCCGCCACCGGGGACGCGGACATCGCAGAACATGCGGGCGACGGCGTTCTCGTCCTCGGGGCGCCAGGGGATCAGCGCGAAGGTCGACGGGTCGGGCATCGCGATCATGTCCGACTCCTCGATCGGGTTGAACCCCGTGATCGAGGAGCCGTCGAAGCCCATGCCGCCGTCGAAGGCATCCTCCAGCTCGGCGGCGTTGATCGAGAAGCTCTTCAGCTGGCCGAGCACGTCGGTGAACCAGAGGCGGACGAAACGGACATTGTTCTCGGCGACGATCTCGATGACGTCAGCGGCGCTACGGGGTTGCTCTGCCATTCCGTCCTCCTCGGCTTTTCCGCATGAAGCTGGCAACGATAGGCGAATGAACCAACGAGGTGCATAACGCCGTATAGCGGGTAAGGACTAAGAAGTTCAAGCGCCTTGCATCGCTCATGAAAAAGAGGTATAACTTACTCCTCGTAAGTAAGAGGCTTAAAGTAAAGTAAAGGCCCCGTAAAGGCTCTGTAAAGGGGAATTCGCCCGAGTAGAGCCAGAGATGAGAAGCCCGTGACGGTCAAAACCGATGTCTCCAGATTCCAGATCCACGACGAGCTGACCGCTCCCGATGAGAGCGCTCCGCTGATCAAGACCATCCAGGCTGCAGGCGGCGCAGTCACCAAGTTCGTCGGCGTGCTGGCCGGCTCCCCGGCGGTTCTCCGCGCCTATACGCGGATGCGCTCGGAGCTGCGTGGGGGCGTGCTGCCCCAGGCCACCCGCGAGCGAATCGCCCTGGCGGTCGCCGAGTATCGCGAGGACAACTACAGCATCGCCCAGCACGCGAAATCGGCCCGGCGGGCCGGACTCGGCCTCGACGAGGTCTCGCGCGCCCGCAGCTTCAGCTCAGCCGACCCGAAGGAGGCAGCACTGCTGGCCTTCCTCAAGGACACCCTGGACGCCGACGGCCCTCCCCCGCTCCACCTCCACGAGGAGGCACGGGAGATCGGCTGGACCGACGAGGAGATCCTCGAGGCGGTCGGGCACCTGGCGCTGAACGAGTTCCAGAGCCTGATCGCGAGCGCGGCGGCCCTGCCTAAAGATCAGGCTACGCCCAGGGTTCTTCCCTCAGTCGCCTAGGCGCACGGACGCGCTGCGGAGAGGGGGTCCTGCGGGCGGGGCAAACTGGCTCCGTCTCGGACCCCCTCACCACATCACGTCCGTGCGAGAAACGTCCGAGCAGGACGACCCGCGGACCCTTTCCGAAGGTCGCTAGGGACCCTCGACCAGGGTCGCGGTGTAGAGAAGGCGGGCGGTGGAGTAGCGGCAGCCGTAGGTGGCGCGGGTGCCGACCTTCTCCTGGGGCTCGCCCTGGCGGATGTCGGTGGAGTTGGTGCAGGTACCGGGGGCGCGACTGGCGCGCCAAACCTCGTTACTGGGAAGTTCCTGGGCGAAAGCCGGGGCCCAGGTGGGAACGGTGATGCCGACGATGTCGCCCTTTTCGACTTCCAGCGACGAGCCGAATTTGACCGTCTGCCCGAGGTACGGGGTGAGGACCTTGACCGAGCCCTGACTGCGCAGGTTGTAGCGAGGTGGGTTGGTCCCGGGCACCCGGCGCAGGATCGCCAGGCGCGCCTCCGGCGGGGTGCCGAAGAAGCCGTTGAAGAAGGAGCGCTGTTTGTTCGTCGGCTGGGCCAGGGTCAGGGTCCAGGACTTGATCGTGCCGTCGTGCGTCACCAGGAAGGGCGAGCGGGCCTGGCCGTTGCTGACCTGGAAGCCGGTGACGCTGCCGACGGCCTGGCACGGAAGCCCGGGGCAGGAGGGGTCCGGCACGGTCGCGGTCTGGCCGAGGACGACGGTGGTGCTCGGAACCTTGGCGGCACTGCTCCCGACCAGGGCCAGGGCAATCAAGGCCGCGAAGGAGCAGGCCGCGATCGCCAACGCCAGCGCCGACCGGCTTGCCCCGCGGGGGGCCAGGGCGGCAAAAGCTCCGTGCGAAAACCTCGACATTCAGCTGCTCCTCTCGTTATCCGACCACTGCCTGAACACGGCAGACTAGCCTTCAGAGCGGCCGAGAAGCCCGCCTGCGCGGGTTGGCCGGGCGCGTCTCAGCGCTCGATGCCGACGCGGGCGTAGCTGATGGCGACGGCGTAGCGCAGGCGACCGACGCCTTCGAACTCGAGCGCTTCGCTGGCGGCCGCGGTCAGGTCCCAGGCGCGGCCCGTGACGTAGGGACCGCGGTCGATCACCGGGGCGATCACCGCGTTGCCGTGGTAGACGAACTTGACCATCGTGCCGCAGGGCAGGTTGCGGTGGGCGACGCCGATCGTGGTCGCCCGCAGGGTCTGGCCGCAGGCGGTGCGGTTGCCGTAGAGGCCGGGGCCATACCAGCTGGCGCCGGCGCTGCGGAAGGGACTGAAGGCGAGGTCCTGACCGTCCGCCGTCGCGCCACCGTAGGCCGTGGAGGCGCCGCCGGTCGCCGCCTGCGCGGGCCCCGCCCCGCACACGAGCGCCGCCGCGACGGCAAGCGAAACGGCCCAGCGCAAGCGCCCAGAGCCATGGCGCCCAGCACGGGCGCCACATCGCAAATCGTCTTTCCGCGCAAGGCGGTTTCCAGCTGTCTGCATGCTCTTTCCAAGCGCTTACGGGGTTAGCTGTCGGGCTCGCGCTGAAAGAGCTGCGCTACGCGGCTGATGCCGGCGATTCGCCCCCACTAATTGGGTCCCCCGCTCCCCGCGGTATGTAGGCGGAGATTCAGCGGAAGTTGGCGGCAGATTAGCAAAGGCTAAGACAGAAAACCGTGCAACATAGGAAAGGCCCCCTCGCGGGAGCCTTTCCGTTAGCGGGCCTGTAAGCCGGATCCTGTCTCGAGCGGCCATCTATCTATGCGGCCTACCTGGACCTCGCCGAGCCGGGTCGACGGTCCTGCTTGGCCTTGCACCGGGCGGGGTTTGCCTGGCCGCCGCGTCACCGCGACGCCGGTGCGCTCTTACCGCACCATTTCACCGTTGCCTGTACGCGACTCACGTGTGGCCGCGCCATCGGCTGTGTATTTCTGTGGCACTTTCCCGCGGGTTTCCCCGGGTGAGCGTTACCCACCGCCCTGCCCTGTGGTGTCCGGACTTTCCTCGAGGGGTTTTCTCTCCCCCCGCGGTCCGCTCGGCCCGCCCACCGATGGTACGCCTCCGCTCTCCCGAGGCCAAGCGGCGGCGGGATATGGTGGCGGGCATGCGGACGGCGGTCGTGACTGGAGCTGGAAGCGGCCTCGGCCGTGCGATCGCCGCCGAGCTCGCCGGTCGCGGCTACCGGGTCCACGCGACCGATGTCGACGCCGAGGCGGGGGCGCGTACCGCAGTGGAGATCGGAGGCGGCGCGGCCTCCTCCCCCCTCGACGTCCGTGACGAGAACGCCTGCCGCGCTCTCGCCGACTCGGTTGCCGGCGCCGGCTCGCTCGATCTCTGGGTCAACAACGCCGGCGTCTTCTTCAGCGGCCCGCCCTGGGAGCAGGGCTCGGAGCTGCGAGAGCTGATGTTCGACGTCAACGCGACCGGCCTGATCAACGGCACCCTGGCGGCACTGGCACCGATGCTGGCCGCCGACCGCGGCCAAATCATCAACGTCGTCTCCTTGGCGGGAATCGTCGCCGCACCCGGCGAGGTCACCTACTCGGCCAGCAAGCACGCGGCGATGGCCTTCACGCTCGGCACCCTCTTCGACCTGCGCCGCGCCGGCGTGCGTGGGATCGATGTCTCCGCCGTCTGCCCGGACGGCATCTGGACCCCGATGCTCGAAGACAAGCTCGACGACCCCGACGCGGCCGCCTCGTTCTCGGGCCAGCTGCTGACGGCCGAGCAGGTCGCCAGGGAGGTCGGCAAGCTGACCGAGCGCCCGCGCCCGCTCGCGATCGTCCCCCGCTGGCGCGGGCCGCTCCTGCGCGTCTTCGACCTCTTCCCGCGCCTGGCGATTCGCCTGCTGCCGGCGCTGCTCTGGGACGCCCGCCGGCGCCAGCGCCGCTACAAGAAGCTGATCGAGTCGGGCCGCTGGCCGAAGCAGTAGCCGTCAGACCGCGCGGAAGACGCCGACGACGCGGCCCAGGACCTTCGCCTCGGTGGTGAGGATCGGCTCCATTTCCTCGTTTTCCGGCTGCAGCCGGATGTGGTCCTTTTCGCGGTAGATCCGCTTCACGGTCGCGTCTTCGCCGATCAGGGCAACGACGATTTCGCCGTCGGCGGCGTCGTCGCTGGGGCGAACGACCACGTAGTCGCCTTCGAGGATGCCGGCGTTCTTCATGCTTTCGCCGCGGATCTGGAGGATGTAGTCGCCGTCCTCACCGCCGATCACGTCGGGGATCTCGAGGTACTCCTCGATGTTCTCCTCGGCCAGGATCGGTTCGCCGGCGGCCACCTGGCCCACCAGCGGCAGACCGCCGCCGGGCCGGATCGACCGCTTGGCCTTGTCGAAGAGCAGCTCTATCGCCCTCGGCTTGGAGGGATCGCGCCGCAACAGCCCGATCTTCTCCAGGTTCGCCAGATGCGCGTGGACGGTCGACGAGGAGTGCAGCCCCACGGCTTTGCCGATCTCCCGCACCGTTGGCGGGTATCCCGTCTTCGCCGCGTATTTGCGGATGAAGTCGAAGATCTCTTTCTGCCTTTTCGTCAGGTCAAGATCAACCATGTCGCCCCAATTCTCCCTTACTTCGCCGGGTATAGGCACGTTCGAACACCTGTTCGCAGGCTATCGCCCAGCGCGGATGCTCGCAAGGCGAAAGCGTGCCGCAGCGCCAAGCATCTAGAATCGACCGCCCTCGAGCGGCTGTGGCGGAACTGGTAGACGCGCAAGGTTGAGGGCCTTGTGGGTGGAAACACCCGTGATGGTTCGACTCCATTCAGCCGCACTCTCGGAAGCCCCGCTACAGCGGGGTTTCCGCGTTGTAGGGGCGCAAGGAAACCCCGTCAGCGCCCGGCCGCCGTTGTCTCGATTTTGTCTTGTTTCCTTACGTTCAGACCCGGCCGCCGCGCTACGGTGGCGCCGTGAGCCTTGGAACCGTTCTCGGACTGATCGTCTCCGTTCTCGCCCTCGTCGCAACCGTCGCCATCGGCCTGCTGCGCTTCAAGCACGAGCGGATGCTTGCCGACCGCGCCGACGCCCGGTCGATTCTCGCTGAGGGTGCCCTAGAGCTTGGGCGACTCAAAAGCGCGATGAAGGATGCCTTCACCACCTTCACCAAGCCGCTCGAAACCGGCGAGGGTTGGGAGGACGCGCCCTATCAGGAGGAAATCTCGAAGCTCGAACGGGCAGGCGAGGCATTGGAGGCCGCGCTGGCGGGCGTCCGCATCCGGTTCGAGCAGGACAGCGCCGTGGTTGTCGAGCTGGCCGCCGCGCTCGCGGGCGCGCGCTCCATCATCACGGTCTATTTCCTCGCCCGTGGCGATGACCTGGCGGGAGGAAACAGACGCGCGCGGCTAGAGAAAAAGGGGCGCGAGGACTACAGCGAAGCCATGCAGTTGAGCGTCGATTTCGACACGCACCGGGACGCCTACCTGGCCGCCGCGCGGGACGTGGTCGGCGCGCAGCTCTGACGACGGGGCGCGTCAGTCGATCCCGGCGAACAGCTCGGCGGCCGGAACCTCCAGCGCTCGCGCCAACTTGAAGATCGTTTCAAGCGTCGGCTTGCGCTCGCCCGCCTCGATCCGACCCCAAGCGGTGTGGTGCATTCCGACAGACCAAGCGGCCTGCTCCATCGTCAGGCCCTTGGCCTTGCGAATCCGCCCGACGTTGGCGGCGAAGACGACGGCAGGTTTGGCGGATCGAGCGGGCAGGGGGAGCAGCTTCGACTTGCGGCGCTGCTCTCGCCGTGCCAGTTTGTCAGATGGCTGCTAGTTTCCTGAGCGGTTCGCGGGCATACCTAGACAGGGAGGGCTGATGTTCGAGAGTGAGGAAAGCGAGAAGGCTTGGAAGTCGCGGCAGGCGACCGCTCGCGGCGAGGGCATCCGCGCCGAACTGCTCGCCAAGCTCACGACCGGCGGCCCGCAGTCGGCGGCCGACCTGTACCCGCAGACGCCGACCGACGTGTCTCTGTCTGAGGTCGCGTTCCAGCTCGCCCGCCTGGTCGAAGATGGCAAGGCATCCGGCGAGGTCGGCGGCGTCTACCGGCTGCCCTGAGTTTCCTCCAGCGCCACCCGCACCGCCTCGCCCGGTCCTCTCCCGCCGGGCGTGGCGGCGTGCCAGTTTGTCAGGTACACTCGCGGCGATAAAGCGGGGCGACGGCGTGTATGAGCACGCCGCCGCCCCTGACCAAAGGAAAGGTATGAGCTTCCCAATGGCTGACGCGAAATCTACCCCTCGCCGCTGTGCGCTTGCGTTGACGGAGACGGACGCTCTCGCGGTCAATCTGATTCACGACGTGCGCTCTCTCGAAGCCCGGCTAGAGCGTGGCGGGTTGGGGTTGGCGGTCCTCGCCTATCCCGAGCTGCGGATCATCGAAGCGGGCGCCGATTGCATCCGGGCCGAGACGCGAGAGGCCCGCGCCGCCATCGCTGCCGCCGCCTCCAAGCCGGTTACGCAGACGGCCGCCGAGAGGGCGGCCGATATAGCGGCGGCGAGCAGGGCCGCCTTTACCCGGCTGCGCGGCGCGCTCGCCCGAACTTCCACCCGACCGGCGGCCTAGCGGCTCGCTGGCACATACGCCCCGGCGGCCGACCGTAACTCGGCCGCCGGGGCACTCCATACAGCAATGAAAGGAAACCAAGAAATGCAACGCATCAAATGGACGGCCAAGCGCGTGGCGCTCGGCTTCGCCCTCTCACTGGCAGCCACGGCGGCGGCCTTTTTCGTCGCCACCTACCTGAGCGACGGGACCGGCGAAGGCAAAACCGGCAACGCGGGGAACTTCGCGCAGCCGGTCAGCATCAGTTTCCCGGACGGGACGCTGACCCCGACGAACCCCGTCAAAGTGACGGCCACCGTCAACAACACGTCCGGGGCGTCTCGCAAATGGAAATCGTTTGTGATGGAGGTCAAAACCCCCGCCGCCCCGATCTGTGGGGAACAGTGGTTGCAGCTTCGCGGCGAAAAAATGGACGGCAGCACGTCCACTCTCTGGAACGAAATCGTCAAAGGCACGAACGCGGTTCCGCTCGACAACATCCCGACCGGCGTACAGGACATTTTCGGTGCCGGTTCGGAAGGCGCGCTGAAAAATATGTGGCTGGAGTTCAAGCCCGCCCTGGTCGCAACCACGAACCAGAAAAGCTGTGAAAACGTCCCGGTCATCGTCACCGGCAAACTGACCGAATAGCCCGGCTGGCATAGCGGCACCCCACGCCCCCGGCGGCCAGTACGGCGCCGGGGGCGTTCTTATGGGGCGGGAGACGCGCAGAGCGGCCGTCTCGCGGCCTGCGAGAGGTCGCTAGGGTCAGTCGAGCAGACGGCGGTAGGCGGCCGCCAGGGCGCCGCGACGGCGGTCTATCGCCTCTAGGAATGGCTGCCACTCGGGAGCATCCGCCATCAGCTCGGCGGCGTAGTCGGCGAAGCCGTCAGGCTCCGGCCCAATGGGGTTGAAGGCGAGCCGGGCGCGGGCGCACGGATGCAACTTCGACAGGGGCAACGTCGCCAGCGGATTGGCGCCGTAGCGCTCGGCGGCCGCGCTCGACAGGGGGAAGGATGCCCCGGCGGCGACCGGGTTGGGAGCGGCCATCAGGACGCCGCGAGACGTGCGCGGCAGTCGGCCTCAAACTCGGCGTCCGTCTCGTGCCCGGCGAGCAGCACGGCGAGTACATCGTCCGGCGGCGCGTCGGGGTCGGCGCCCGGTAGCGGTTCCTCGTCGAAGTACCACCCCACATCCTCGGCGGCCGCACTCGCGGCGTTGTCGCTGCGCGCGCTGTCGCGCTTCAAGAGTTCGGCGAAGGGGCGGCACTGAATCGCCAACCCCATAAGGCCGCCGACCACCCGCGCGGGGTTCGGCTGCCGGGGGAGTAGGTTCGTGGGGTCGTCGCCCGCCGCAAGGTCGCGCTTCGCCGCCTCCATTCTCCGTATGAGGTCGCGCAGCTCCGGGTCGTTGTTTTTCCACTCCGTGACGCTGCGGCCAGTCGGGGCGGTGATGTTGAACCTACGCGCCATCGCGTCGGCAACCTGCGCGCGCGTGGCGCCGCTGACTAGCAGGGTGGCGACGTACTCGCGGGCGCCTCCGGGGTCACGGTCTAGGCGGTCTAGGATCGAATCAGCCATAGCTAGATGGTACTCCGCTCGCGCTCACCGTCACCGATGATTTCGCCCGCGTCGTCGTCATCGGCATCGTCCCAATCCTCGCCGGTCAGCTCGGCCCAAAGGTCGTCGGTCATGGTCCGGCCTGCCGTATCAGCGCGGGCTTTGCACCGCTGCCGCGCGTGATGATGAACGGCGCCGGGGCGCCCTCTTTTTCGGCGCGTTTGTTCATCCGGCGAACGCGCCGGGTGAACGCCTCGGGGGCGCTCTCCCCGGCGTACCCCACGGCCTCCGCAGTCTCGCGCAGCAGCGCATCCCTACCAACCGGCACCGAGTCAAAGATCGCGGCGTCTGACACCCGGCGGCGAGCGCTGCCGGGGTCGGATGCGGCGTCGGGGTCGTCACTTACCGTCATCGGCGTGCCCTCCTCGATGAGCGTTACCAACTCGCCAGATAGCCGCTCCCGAATCATGGGGTTCGGGGTCATGTGGACCTCGCCGCAGGCGCAAGCCACTTCCATGACGTGTTTCTCGCGCGAGTGGACGCGGACCTTTAGCACCCCGGCTTTTGCACACCCAATGAAGCCGACGTATTCACCCGTTCCCGCGCCCCGCCGGTCGCGCTCGCGCCGCCGCGCGAGGATTTCCGCGTCGGTCGGGTCGTCGGCCATGACGGTGAGTTCAGACATTGGCGGCCGCCTTCGCGCTGCGCGGGTGGCGCTGCTCGGGTGAAGCCTGACAGTCCCGAGCGTCGCCGGGAGTCGGGCAGCCGAACCCGAGAGTCGAACCGTGCCACCACATCATCTTGCGGCACACATCGCAGGTAGGTGGATTGCGCAATTGAACCTCACTCGCGGGAGTGGCGACGATCCGGCGCGCGCTCATATGTCCTCCGAGAGACTGTCCCCGGCGGCGGGCTTCGCAACGGGGAGGTAGCGCCCCCGTTTCACCTTCTCGACGCGGGCGGCCTTGCCCTCGCAGACGCCCCTAAGCGCACGGCGGAACGTCGCGTCTTCGGGGTCAGCATCGACGGCGGCCGCGATCTGCGCGGTGGTGACTTCGCTACCGGCGGTGGTGACGAACTCACCAATCTCGGCGGCCAGCTCGCCCCGGCGACTCGCCACCGGGCCGCCGGATTCGACGCGCATCCACTCCAAGGCGCGGGACGCGGTGCGGCCGGACTTGACGATCAGCAGCTCGGCGGTGTCAGCCTCGCCGCCTTCGCGGACCTTGTGGCCCTTGATGGTGAACTCCCGGCGGGTTTCGTCCCCACCATTCGGACGCCCCTCGGATTCAAACGCCCCGACCTTTTTGAACGTCATGTGTGAGTCGCCCTGGTTGTGCCATGCGCGGGCGCCCATCGTTGACATTCCCTCGGCGTCGGACTGTCCTAGTGAGGGCTTGCGGGCGTGGTGCAAAAGAGTGATTGCGCAGCCGAACTCAGACGCCGGGGCGCGCAGCCCCTTTAGAAGTTTGGTAACGGCGTCGTTGTCGTTTACCTCTACGTTCGTCGCGCTGGCCGCCCCGTCGATGAAGACAAGATCGGGGCGCAGCTCGGCAAGCTGTTCATGTAGGAACGCATCCCACTCCGGGGTACCGAGCTGGAAGCCCTGCCGGTTGAAATAGCGCAGGGTGGACTTGAACTCGTTCTCCATACCCAACGCGCGCATACGTCCGTGTGGTACGCGCTTCGGGTTCTCCTCGTCTATGTACAGAACCCGCTCGGCGTGTACCTTCCGGCCTAGCCAGTCCTCACCGGAAACGGCAGCCACGGCGGCGGCCATCGCGGCGGTGGACTTGGCGCTGCCGCCGTCGCCCGCCCACAGGTTCACCGTCTCGCGCTCTAGTACGTCCTCAATCAACCACTGCGGCGGCGGGGAGGGCTTGCCGTAGTCAACATCGAGCGGTAGCGCAAGGGGCGGGTCCACATCATCGACGGGCGCCGACAACTTCACGCCCGCGTCGATCCGTTCCCGCGCCTCGGCGGGGAGCGCCGCAAGCTGTTCGGTCAGCTCGCGCTCAGTAAGGGTGTCAGTAGCCATTCAGCCCCGCCCGACACTGGTACACTGGAAGGCGTCAAGTGAAGGGAAGTTGTGAAGGGGCGCCCCGGCCGGGCGCCCTTCGCATTTCATGAGTCTCCCGGCGGGTGTTTCGCCCGCCAGCGCTCCAGCGCCTTCGACTCGTCGTCTGACTCCGGCTCGACCTCACCCCGAATGAGCAGCATCGCGCGCTCGAAATGATGGTCGTCAAAATCCAACACGTCTACCGCGTAGCCGCTCGGCGCGTGCCCGCCAATGTCCTCGATGAAGCGGCGTAGGCTGCGCTCTTTTTCGCGGCTCATTCCGGCGACCGCCTTATGCTCCAGGGCGTCGTACCGGCTGGCCGCGTGTGCTTCCAGCTCCGTGCGGGGGTTACTCATGAGGGGGCACGTACCCTTCCGCCTTCAACTGTGCGCGGATTTCGGCGGCCATCTGGCGTAGCTTCGCCAGGTCGGCTTTCATACTCTCGGCGGTCACTTGGACACCGCCCGATCCAAAGTGTCGAGAAGTTCGCCGAGCTGTTCGAGCTGCGCGGCGATGGTTTCCGTACCTACCGCCTTGCCCGCGACCGCGAACAGGCTTCCCGGTTCGACAGGCAATGGAGTGACCGATATCTCGACAATTTCGGCGGTGTAGATGCGCGGCCCGGTGGGGGTCTGTTTGCGGTGGAAGCGACCGCCGATAGAGAACCCCTTGATCGTTCCTGACTTGACCTTGCGGAAAACGTCGGCCAGCTCCGTACCCGGCTCGGGAATGTCGAGACGCGCCCGGATGAACAAACCCTTACTGTCCATCCGCGCATCCTCGACAACGCCTAGCGCCTTGTCGTACTGATGGTGGTAACAGAGGATCGGGTTATCGCTCAGGTAGCGGCGCAAGCTCGTTTCAAAGCTGGCGTCCGGTTCAAACGCCTCATTCTGGCGGTCCCGGTTGAAGCCGGCGGCGTACCCTTCGACAACCAAACCCCCGGCCGCGTCAGAGGACATGGACTTACCCTCTAGCGGGAAGTCAAGTACGCCGACAACCTCGTCACCCGTACTGTCCAGCTCGGCGAGCTGGCGACCGGCGGCCGCTATGCGCTGTTCAACGATCCCGAGCCGGGCGGCCGTCAACTGACGTTCCGCCTTATCAAGTGCAGAGATCTGCGAAAGCTGGCGGTAGCTGGGAGTCATTCAGTAACCCCCGCTTCCTTGCGTAGAAGCTTCTCCATGCGGCCGCGAAGGTCGGCCATCTGCTCGGCGAGCTTGCGGCTGGCGCGCTCGGCGTCGATCTTCTCCCAATTGGTCCGCTGACGGCTGGCCGCCACGCGCTCCGCCTCCTGCTCGCGGGACAGCGGCTCAGGCGGCAGCGGCATCCCCTCGGCACCCTCACCGAGCGGCACCCCTACCGGGACGCCCAGGTATTCGGCGGCATCCCTGCCACCCTGGACGACGGTGCGGGCGAAGCCGGGGGCATCCGGCGGAACTGGCTTGCCTTCCGCGCGGGCGCGCGCCTGCGCTGGCGACTCGACCGGGCGGCCGGTTCCGGCCTCCGGCTTTTTGAGTTCGTCGGGACCGCCGAGTCCGAGTCCGGCCGCGATCTTGGCGGCGCTGACGACGCCCTTAACGCCGGTCGGCTGGCCGTCCTTGGGGGCGCTCATTCGGGCCGCCCTCCAGTGGCGCCCTGGTGGCCGCTGCCGTAGTTCGGCGTCTCGATACCGGCGAGCGTGGCGGCCTCCCCGCGCATGTCGCGGGTGTAGCTCTCGCGGACGCGCTGAACCGCCAGGGCGGCCGCGTGGGAGCGCTCTGGGTCCATCACGAGACGGAGCAAGACCTTGGCCTCGCCGTCAGGCTCGGCGTCTCCGGTCACCCACGCGGCTACCTCGTCGGCCGGGCGGCGGATGATGGCGGCCAGCTCGTCCGGCTCGATGCCGAGCGCACCGAGCCGGGCAGCTAGCGGGTTGGGGGAAGTCTGTTTAGGCATCGCTGACCTCGGCGGAGCGCGCCATCGCGGGGACCGTGTCCTGCGCGGGGACCAAGACCTCACGTAGACGCCGTTCGACCTCCGGGCCGGGGCGTAGTCCGCGCTCGACATTGGAGACGGCAGCCTGCGAAGACAGGCCAGCGATGGCGGCGAGCTGTTCCTGAGTCCAGCCCTTCGCTTCGCGCAGTTCCTTCCACTTCTCGGGGGTCATGTGCATATGTACATGGTAGCAAAAAGGGGCGGAATGTGATAATGCAAGGAAACCCACGCCCCAGCCTCGCAAACCGCTCTGATAAGCGAAATTAGCTCATTGTTGACCCAGCGAGAGACAATCCAAAAGGTGAAGAAACGGAAACGGGGGCGTGGGTTTGTGTGATACTTCGTCACACAAGGGCGACCGCCGATCCGCAGACAAACCGGCGCATGGGAGGGCGGCCGGGCGCCAGCTCGGGGGAGGGGCACCACCGCCGCCGCCTATATAGCGTGAGCGGTGAGCGGTTCTCCCTCTGGCCGCCGAGTACCGCTCAAGCGTCTCCGCCGCGCTCATGAGCCTGCCGAAGGCGGCAGGCCGCATGAGAACGCGGATCGACGGTCTGACTACAGGCGGCCGCTGGCTGCCGACCGCTCACCTTCCGCTCAGGTTCCGCTCAGTTACCGCTCACCCGCCCCCTGAGCGGAAGGTGAGCGGTCGCGGCGGCCTTCCCCCTGGAACTCGCAGATTCGGGCACCCCGCCCCTATCTCCAGTTCGTACCACATTTTTGGAGTTCTGGCTTGACCCTGACCACACGGTGTGATACCGCCAAATCGCCCCCTCAGTAGGGGTGTGGGGATGCCGCAGCGTGTCACGTTTATGTACGCAGGGCATCGCCCAAACTGTCACGCCTTTGACGCCTGAGTCGGGCCATTCCTGCCTGATCTTTCCTCAACGTGTCACGATTTTGAGCATTTCCGTGACACGTTGATGTAAGCGTGACACGTTGCAGGGGCGCCGATGGCGGCCGCCGGTCGCGGTGGAGCTGGCTTCCACCCTGCCGCGTCCCCACGATCCCGCAGCACAGCCGTGCAAACCCGCTTGTTGACTAAGGATGTGGGGAATGTCGGCATGTGGGGTTCCAGGGTGGAGGAACGGAAGGCGCGTCCCGCCGTGCATCACCCCACAGCCCAGCGAACCGACGCGCCCGCTTGACTTCTCTGTGCCAGTCTGTCACGTTCCTACATGCGGTTATGAGGCCGCACACAATCGAAAGGAATGTATGAGATTCCGTGTTGCAGTTGTCTACCTGACCCTTGCCGCCTGCTGCCTGTTCGCGGGCATCGCCTACGGCAACCGACCCACCCCCGTCCCCAGCGTCACGGCGGCGCACTCGCCCCGCGTCTGCTTCCCCGCCGGGAAGTGGGGACCGGCGCCCCAGCGATACGCGCCCTGCGTTCGCATCCGGCGCGTCATGGAGGACGGCTCATTCACCTACGCGGTTAGCGACCGCGACGGCACCGTGCGTTACAGCGCGGGCGTCGGCGCCCTGGATCGCTAGCGGCGAAACCCGGCTGGCAGTTCGCGGCCGGGTCCGTGGCGGTTGGCTGCCGCCGCGCTGATGAGCCAAGCCTGACGAAAGGAACCGATGCCCGCTGAGCCTGCCATCCCGGACGTACTAGACACCGACGAACTGGAAACGCTGCTGGCCGCCGTCTCCGGCCGCTCGAAAACGGCGCTACGCAACCGCGCTTTGCTGATGGTGATGCACGACGCCGCGCTGCGCTCGGCTGAGGCCGTCGCGCTGCGGCCCGGCGACGTAGACGTGACGGCGGGGAACGTCAACGTCCGCAAGGGCAAGGGAAGCCGGGCGCGGCTGATCCGCGACTGTCTCCACCCCGAGACGAAACAGGCGGTCACGGCGTGGCTGGCGCTGCGCGGGACGCTCGGATGGGATGGCCGCTCGGCGTACCTGTTCGGCGTCTTCTACACGCGGCCGGGGCGGGCCAGCGGCGACAACAGCGCGGCCAAGGGCGGCGACCCCCTCGACACGTCCTATCTGCGGCGCCTGCTCCCCAAGCTGGCGAGGGCGGCGAAGCTGGCTAAAGACGTGTCGCCGCATCTACTCCGCCACTCGCGGGCGCGGGAATGGTCCGACGAAGGGCGGCCGACCGCCGACATTCAACAGGCGTTGGGACACAAGAGCCTCGCCACGACCTCGATCTACCTCGCCCGCCTCGCCCCGGCGGGGATGGGTGCCGGGGAGCGCGGCCGCTCGAAGGCGGCGGCATGAGGACCGCGATCAGACACCGCCCCGCCGCGCCGAGCTGTGGGGTCCGTAGGCGGCTGAGGCTTGACGGCCGCGCGACAATAGAGCAGGTAGCGACATGCGCCCCCTTCCCGACGAAAGGAGGCCGTTTGACCGCTACCGCCGCACCCGCTCCGCCGCTTGTGCGGCTGCTGACCGCTGAGGAGGTCGCGGACGCCTTGGGCGTCACGAAGGAGCGCGTCTGGCAGTTGACCCGCGACGGCAAGCTGCCCGCCGTTCGGCTCGGCGGCCGTACCTACCGCTACCACCCCGACCGCACGGCGGCGGCGATTGCGGAGCTGGAGGAATGAGCGCGCGGCGGTCATACGGGACCGGCTCCCTCAAACCCCACGTCAACGGCGACGGCTCGGAATCGTGGTACGGCCGCTGGTACGTCGAAGACTTGGCGACCGGCAAACCGAAGCAGGTCCGGCGCAAGGTCGGGCCGAAGCGGCGAGCGGGATCGACCAAGGGCCTGACGAAGACGCAGGCCGAGAAACGCATGGGCGAGCTGATGGCGGAGACGGCGCCCGTTGACTCCGCCGACGCGGGCCGGACCCTCACTTGGGCGGCCGAGACGATGCTCTCGGCGATGCTCGCGGCCGAACCGCAGACGGTGGACACCTACCGCCGCGACTTCGACAACCACCTACGCAAAAAGCTCGGCTCCAAACCCCTGGTCAAGATCGTCCGTGAGGACTATGAGGCCATCGTGGCGGCGATGGTCGCGGGCTACGGCCGCAAGCCCAAGGGCTACTCCCCAAAGACGATCCAGAACGTCCTACGGTTCGCCTCTCGGATTCACAACTACGGACGCGGCCGCTCCCCGCAGTGGTGCGCGACCAACCCGGCCGAAGGCATCGAACTGCCGAAGGTCGAGCAGGGCGAGGACGTTGTCCACCTGACGCAAGGCGAAGTCTCCAAGCTGCTGGCGGCCATCGACCCGGACGCCTCCCCGTGGGCGCTACTGGACTACGCCCTGTGGCTGACGGCGACGATGGCCGGACTTCGCCAAGGCGAGCTGATCGCGCTCCGCCGCCGTGACTTGAAGTGGTTGGAGTCGAAGATCGGCGTCCGCAAAAACCAGACGCGCAAACACGGCGAGCGGACCCCCAAGAGCAGGGCGAGCCGCCGCGACGTGCCGCTGCCGGACGCCCTCGCCGTCGTGCTGGACCGCCTGCTGAAAGCGTCGAAGTTTCAGGCCGACGACGCTCTAGTTTTCGGCAACCCCGAAACGGGCGAGCCGATTTCCCCCAAGGCAATGGACGAACGCTTGAAGGCGGCCGCCAAGGCGGCGGGCATCCGGGCGATTTCCTTTCACGGCCTGCGCCACACGTTCGGGACGCAGTGTGCGAGGGCGGGCGTTCCGATGCGGACCCTTCAACATTGGATGGGCCACGCCCGGATCAGCACGACCGAAATCTACGCCGCGTTCGCTGAGGATCAGGCTGAGGTCGCGATGGTCGAAAACGCCTTTGCCTCGTTGTCTCATTCGTTGCCTCATTCTGAGGCGAACGACCCCCAACCAACGGCAACCACCGGCAACTAGATCGGCGCTGTAGAGCCAAGCGGCCTCCTACTCCCCCACGCTCCGCACAGTTGAGGGCCTTGTGCCCCTAACGGGGCGTGATGGTTCGACTCCATTCAGCCGCATCACGAAAACCCCCGCAAGTCGGGGGTTTTCGGCGTTTAGCAGGCGTTTTCGATCAGAAGCCCTCGACCTGTGACGCGCCAGTCGGTGCACCAGTCAGACACCAATTCGCCGGAGCTGGACTTGAGCTGGGCCGTAAGTTGGATTCCGCCAGTGATCGACTACCGGGAGTAGCCGGTTTGCTCCTCGGAAGAGACCCGTACCGCTGATCCGACCGGCCGCCCCCAGGCCGAGTACAACGAATAGCTCGTCGGTGCCGTCCCCGGCAACCATCGCGGGGCCCGGCGAGGTCGGCAACCGAAGCGGTCACCCGCGGACTCCTCCCGCTTGTGGGTTCTCCCTAACGATCACCACACCCGCACCGAAGATCTCGTCACGGAGCCTGTTGCACTTCTCAATGAGCTCGGGAACGTCCTCGCGATAGATGTAGCGGTGATTGAACTCGCCCGGTCCAGAGAGACCATCGGGGTTCTCGAGCCGCACAGTCTCAATGACAGGCAGGAAGTGGTCCAATAGCTCATTGATCGCGACCATTCGGGTGCGCGTCTGCAGCACCATCCGCTTGATCGGAAACAGCTCAAAGAGCATCTTCAGGCCGTAGGGCATGCCGGAAAAAATCGCGCCGCCCAGCCCCTGGCGCTTACGGTCTATCACGTGGAAGTGCGGGAAATTCTGGAACGGCGAGTACCTGTTGAGGTTGAAATAGCCGACAACGTTCCCATCGAGGGTGATACTGAAGGCTACGGCCTGCTGGTTGGGGTCGCCGGTCCGCATCGACGCCCGAAAGCGCTCACGGGTGTCCTTCGGCGTTCCCAGCTCATCACGATCGATGTTCAGGGAGCGAAGGTGATCCTCGCCGCTTTCGTACCAGTAGCGAACGAACTCCTCGAAGTCGTGCTCTTCAACATCTCTGATCACGATGGTTCCTAGCGGCGACTCGAACTCGTAAAAGGTCGTTGGAGGTATCCAACTCGCAGATTTTGAATCATCCATTTCCCGCTCCATTGACCGTCATCCCACATCTATGTCTGATCTTTTGCGACTTGAAGCCTCTCTCGTTTACGTTACCAACCAGGTTTATCACTGCAAGTGTCAATAAATCGCACGCCCGAGTTGTGATTTGCCCAGATCGGTACACGTTCAGAGGGTCAAAGGTTCGGGTGTCGCTCGGTCAACCCCTTAAGGCCACCTCCCTCCTCCGATCTACCGATGGCAGGCTCGATTTTGGCCAGGGTCAGCGAGGGGAATCGGTCGGAAACCGACCGTTGATTCGCCATTGATGATCGGGTGAGTATCTTGCTCGTCGGAACCTTGAGCAGCTGGTGCTCCGTGATGATTCCATGAGAATCTCCCGACGTCGGGAGACGGGAAATGCGAGGCACATAAACATATTCATAAACGCCTGCATGTAATAGCCCGCGATCTCCAACGCGATGTCATCCTCCCGACTGGCATTTCGAGAAACCCGACCACAGAGCTGGGGCTGGTGATCGACTACAGCCCTCCGTCGCCTCCGGGTAGCGAGGAGATTGTCAAAGGCGGCTCGATTGGGCCGGGCGGAACGCTTATGGCGCTCTTTTGGGGCGCTGATTTGGCACGGCTGCCTTAGTTACGATCGATTCGGGGATTGGCGACTCGGCCTCAGTCGAGGTGCCCGGTCAAGCATCCATATACCGAGGACTGCTACCCAGGCCATGAATATCACCGCCAGGAATCGCTGTGCAATTCCCCCGCCCTGGTGGCCGTAGAGGCGCACATAGAGCACCGTTCCAGCAATCGAGGTGACTCCCGTCGCGAGGCAGTATGCGCGCAGCACCGGTGGTGCACTCAGCCGTGGCAGCGCCTTCGCGATGGCAAATGGGGCAGCAAGCATAGCTACCCCTACGAGCACGCTCTCCAAATTGTGGGCTTGGTGGTGCCATGAGAGCCCAGGGCCGTCACGAAGGCCTTGGCAAGCGGCGGACGTTGAGAGTGGACAGTCCTCGCGCAAGATCCCGTCGAACATGCCGCCGACGCCGACGATGCCGACAAGCAGCGCGCCCAGGCGGCCGGCGCGATCTGCCCCCGCATATAGAAAGAGCGTGAACGCAAGCACTGCTATCAACGCTCCTGAAAGGGAGTCAGCCAGGTTCCAGACCCAGGCGTGTTGGGCAGTCAACGCTCCGAGGTCGCTGATCTCCTGTCTGGGCCAACTGTATGAAGAGGTTTGGGCAATTCCACCGGCAACCCACCCAACGGTGAAGATACACGCCCCCGCCACCCCGGCTACCCCCCCGATCGAACCCATACGTCTTGACATTGACATCGGAATATTTCTAAATTTGCTTTTGAATTAGCAAACGGAACTACTTATTACCAAGGACACCTTAATGAAGCTTTGGACCCGCCAGGCGAAACCATCTAGCCTAGAAAAGGAGGGGTGGTGTCACGGTGCGGGTGAAGACGTTTGCATTACCTGGGCCGAAGGGGCGTGTCAGGGCATGCGCTTCACCGAGCGCGAGCTTTGCCGCCCCCCGAGAGGCCCGGTGACCTCGATTGGCGCGACCAAAGCCGAACTCGCGCCGCCTGCAATGTGGCTGAGGAGGCCGTCCAGATCCTCGGCGGGGGGACGGACGAGGTGCTCGGGGGAGCTGACCGCACGGGATACTCGCGGGGCCCCGCGAGTATCGCTGCCGTTTGTGAGCAAAGCCGTCGCCAACCTCGAGCAAGGCCAGCCGGTCGGGTCGAGGGGGGCATAGGTGTCGCAGTTCCACTTTTCTCCCCGGCTCTATCTACGCATGGTCCGCGCCGCCCTGCCGGCCTATGATCGCCTGCAGGATGAGGTCGCTCGGGCCGGAGCCGACCTCCCGGTCACCGATGCACTCGATTTGGGCTGCGGCACGGGTGAGACGGCGCGACGTGTGCTCGAGCTACATCGCGGAGCCAGGATGGTCTGCGTAGACCGCAGCGCCAGCGTCTTGCGGCAAGCTCGCAAGAAGCTGTCAGCTAGAGAAGTCTACTTTCGCAGACAGGACTTGAACGACCCGTTGCCGGCCACATCCTTTGACCTCGTCACTTCGGCCCTGGCCATTCACCACCTCGACGACCCCGGCAAGCGGCGACTATTCGCGCGCATTGCCAGCGTGCTCTCGGCGCGGGGGCGCTTCGTGATGGCCGACGTCGTCATCCCTGACCATCCCGCCGATGCGGTCTCCCCGCTTGACCGTCGCCACGACCTCCCCAGCAGGCTCAATGACCAGCTCACGTGGATGCGCGAGGGCGGTCTCGAGCCGGTGTTGCGCTGGTCCGAGCGCGACCTCGTCGTCGTCGCTGCTACCCGCGCCAGCGAGGATCTGGTCCGGTGAGCGGATTCATCAGGGGGCCACTGCTTTCAAGCGCGGAGCAACGCCGGTGGTGGCGCGACCGCCGCTTCTCGCCGAACTTCGATCCCAACTCGAGTTTCGTTGAGTCCGCCGTGGTGCGGGGCAACCCCTCTGGCTGCGGTCAGGGCACCCCCAGCAACCCCCCTCGCCATGCGCCGCAACGAACCCTTGGCCTGGATCGAATCGCGACTGTCGCAGAACTCACCAGGCTTCGGCACCTCTGCTAAATGGCGGGTCCGGACGCCTGCATCCCGGTTGTTGCGAACGAGCGCTTGTTCGAGTGGCTGGCATCCCGGGTTCGAGAGGCGGGAAAGAGGATCAACGGACATGTGACGCGCACCGATCTGATCCGCGTCCCCTGGCTCGATGGGCCTGGGCGAGAGGTATGGGCAAAGCTCGAGTGCCACCAGCGAACCGGCAGTTTCAAGGCCCGTGGCGCCTTCAACGCACTGCTTGCGCTCGATCGCCCCGAGGAGGGAGTGGTAACTGCATCTGCGGGAAACCATGGCCTGGCGGTGGCGACCGCCGCAGCAGCGCTCGACATTCCGTGCTCGGTTTTCGTTCCGGTTGGTGTCTCAGAGTTGAAGCTGCAGCGACTCGCCTTTACGGGCGCCCGGATCGAACCGGTGGGACGCGATCTCTTCGACGCGATGCTGGTGGCTCGCCGGGAGGAGCAGAGCCGGGGAGGAGCCTACGTCTCTGCCTATGCCGACTGGAATGTGATTGCCGGCCAGGGAACGATTGCGCTGGAGTTGGTCGAGCAGGCAAGTGTGTCGTTCGATCGAATTTTGGTGCCCTTGGGCGGCGGCGGCCTGATCTCGGGGGTTGGCAGCATGATGCGTCAGGTTGCACCGGCGACCGAGATCGTCGGGGTGCATCCGCAGGCCTTCGATCGACAGATGGCGCCGGGTGTCCTGAGCCGTGAGCTCAAGCGCCCGGTGTTGCCGACGATCGCGGACGGCCTTGCGGTGCAGGTGGGCGAGGAGGAGGACCACGCCCTGCCGCTCGTCGATGCGGTGATCGATCTGACCACGGAGGTAAGCGAGGAGGCGATCCAGACCGCGATCTACGCGATGCTGCACAATGAGGGCCTACTCGTTGAGGGCGCTGGGGCGGTGGGGGCTGCGGCGCTGCTCGATGACCCTGAGGCGTTGAGTCTTCGCGGACGGGTGCTGATGTTGCTCACCGGCGGAAACATCGCCACGCCTCAGCTTTCGCAAGCAATGGCGGTCGGCACCGGCGACCATCGCCTGCGCCGCTTGCTGGGCATCCGCGGCAGTCGCATCTCCCTCGAGCTCGCAGCGCAACCATCGAGCGGGGGGTCGACGTGGCGGACGATGCGGTGACCGGGGTGGAATCCCAGGGCCTGGGGATGCCTGTCCGTCGCCCCCTGAACAGCACCGATGCCGCGCCCCTGCGGATTTGGTGCGATGTGTTGGATGCAGCAAAGGATCTCCTCAGGCAGGTACCAGCAGACCTCGAGCGGCACCGTCGCTATCTCGAGCATCAGCGACTTCGATTCGATGAGTCCGTATACCGCGCGATTGCGTCTCAGCTGCAGCTTGCGTCCAGCTTGACCCAGGACTGCGAGGCGGTTCGTGCCGGCCCCGCCGACCACCTGCGCCAGCGCGTCCGCATGCTCCTTCAGGCAGTTTCCAGCCTTCGGACTATTCTCGAGTGGTGCAGCGCTGCATCCGATCAAAGCGTCGAGGTTAATTTCTTCGAGCCACGCGATCAGCGTGGCTCGAACGTGAACTACTCCAGGTACGGGTCTCCCGGGCTGCGTGATCTAGAGTTGCGCCTGCTGGGGGTGCTCGGGTTCGATGCGACGGCCGTCGGCCTTTGCGCAACGTCCAGCGGAATGGCAGCTCATCAGCTGATCGAGACGTTTCTGCTCCGTGACGTGTTGGATGCTGGAGATTGCATCCTCTATGCGCCATATGTCTACTTCGAGAGCTATGAGCACGTCTCGGCATTGCCACACGTGCGCCACGTGGAAGCGAGCACTTTCGAAGTCGACGGCCTCATCGCTGCGGTAGAGCGGGAGAGCGCTCGCGTTGTCTATCTCGATCCACTTGCAAACGTGCCGCCACTGCCCTCGATTGATCTGCGACTTCTGGCTGAGGCAATATCGGGGCGCAACTGGGGCGACCGCTGGCTGGTCGTCGACGGGACGATGGTCTCGGGTGGAATCGATCCTTTTGAGTGGTTCGCCGGCGAGGACCAGCCAAACATCCTTTACTACGAGAGCGCCAGCAAGTACCTACAGCTGGGCACCGACTTCCAAATGGCCGGGATCGTGGCGGCGGTTCGATCGTTCGTGCCCCGACTCCACCGCCACCGCCGCAACTCAGGGTCAGTTCTATACGAGTCCGCCGTCGAGCGCTTCCCGCGCTACGGTCGCGAGGCCTATCTCGAGCGGATGTGTCTGCTGACGCGCAACGCCGAGCTACTTGTTGTCACGCTTGAGGATTCCTTTGCGTCCGATCCCCCGTTCGAGATGGGTTTTGCGCGTGAGTGGCGCTCGCTCGGCTGGCGGCACGCAGGTGGAGTGGTTTCCCTACGGTTCTTGGATCGAGGTCTGAACAATCGCGACAGACTGGAGGCACTTATAGAGCTTTTGCTGCGACGCTGCCGCAACGAGAATCTGCCCCTCGTCAAGGGGGTCAGCTTCGGCTTTGCCACGACGCGCGTTTCAGCCGCGGCGGCGATGGCGGAGAGCACCGATCCATTTCTTCGCTTCGCCGTCGGCGAAGAGAGCGAAGATGAAATGTCTCGTCTTGCCGCGGCCATCGCGGGTGAGCTGGAGGTCTTTCTGGCACTTGGGCGGACCCCAATGGTCTAATGCCGGTCGGATACGCCTTCGTCACGGTCGGCCCCGGCTATGCGTCCTGGGCCACCGGCGATCGGCTGGCGGAGCTGGAGACGCTCTCCGTCCTCCCTGAGCATCGAGGCAGTGGCCTCGGCGCCGCTCTCCTCGACACGGTCTACTTCGACAGGCGGCCCGGCCGATGAACGCCTGGACGATCCGGGCGGCGACCGAGGCGGACCGCGATAGTCGCCGACGACGGGAGCGCGGCGCTGGAGCTGTGGGCTGCCGCGGGCTACCGGCGGCAGGGGGACAGAACCCGATTCGTGCGCGAGCTGTCGGACCAGGCTCCCGACCAGCTAGGGAGCTAAAAGGGTCCTCTTCCATTCCGGCCCCGCGCGCTCGAACAGGCGGCGGCGGTGAAGACGGTCGGGGGCTTCCTCCCACAGCTCGATCGCCCGGGGGCGGACTCGCAGCGCGCCCCAGTCCTCGGGACAGGCGGGCCGGGTCTCCTGAACCCGCGCCAGGTGAGCCAGGCGGTCGCGCAACTCGTCCAGATCCTCGATCGGCTCGCCCTGGCGGGAGACAATGGTCTGCAGCTGATGACCGGGGTCGCGCTCGGCGAACAGCTCCTCGGCCAGGGCGCGCTCGGCGAAGGACGCCTCGCCGCTGAGGTGAGCCTGCCGACCCAGCGCCGGCCAGTGGAAGAGCAGCGCGACCCGGGGATTGGCTTCGATCTCATGGGCCTTGCGGGTCCAGAGCGCCGAGGTGAAGAGGAGGGCATCGTCCTCGATCCGCTTCAGGGTCACGGTGCGGGCCGAGGGCTGGCCCCCCTCCCCCACGGTCACGAAGGCGATTGAAGCCGGTTGGAGCACTCCCCGCTCGCGCGCTTCCTCGATCCAGCCCTTCAGCTCGCGGATCGGATCGTCTGCGGACACGGAACCGAGAATAGTTCGGCGCCGACGGGATGCGGGGTACGCTCTTGGGAACCGAGTGGGATCGGGCCAACTTAGGAGGAGGTCAGATGTACGACTACGTGATCGTCGGAGCGGGGTCGGCGGGATGCGTGCTGGCGGCGCGCCTCTCAGAGGACCCCGAGGTCAGCGTGCTGCTGCTGGAGGCCGGGCCGCCGGACCTGAAGGAGAACATCCACGTCCCGCTCGGCTACCTGCAGCTGGCTCGGACCGACGTCGACTGGGACTACTACTCGGCGCCTGAGCCCAACTGCGACGGGCGCCGCATCGCCCTCCCCCGCGGCAAGGTCCTCGGCGGCTCCTCCTCGATCAACGCGATGGTCTACATCCGCGGCAACCACGCCGACTACGACGGCTGGGGCGTGGACGGTTGGGGCTGGGACGACCTCTTCCCCTACTTCCTCAAGTCCGAGGACAACGAGCGCGGCGCCTCCGAGTGGCACGGCGCGGGTGGGCCGCTGTCGGTCTCCGACCAGCGCTCGGGCAATGCCATCACCCCCGCCTTCGTTGACGCCGGGGCCGAAGCCGGGCTGGCTCGCAACGAGGACTTCAACGGCGCCGCGCAGGACGGGGTCGGGATGTACCAGGTGACGCAGCGGGACGGGATGCGAGCCAGCGCCGCCGTCGCCTACCTGCACCCGGCGATGGAGCGCCCGAACCTGACCGTGATGCCGTTTATGCACGTCAACCGGGTCCTGTTCGAGGGCAAGCGGGCCGTCGGGGTCGAAGCCAGCCAGCTCGGCCAGGCCCAGGAGCTGCGGGCCGAGCGCGAGGTCGTCCTCTGCGGCGGCACCTACAACTCGCCGCAGCTGCTGATGCTGTCCGGGATCGGTCCGGCCGAGCATCTGGCGCTGCGGGAGGTCGAGGTTCTGCTCGACCTGCCGGCAGTGGGCGAGAACCTCAGCGACCATGCCGCCAGCTTCTCGGTCTGGACGACGCCGGAGGAGGAGAGCCTGCTGCTGGCGCTGGAACCGGCGGCGCTGCAGGAGTTCACAGCTTCGCAGACGGGTCCGTTCGCCTCGAACCTGGCCGAGTCGGGCGGTTTCGCCCGGGTCGAGGCCGGCGCCGAGGCGCCCGACACCCAGTTCCACGTCGCCCCGATCCACATCGTCGACGAGGGGATGGGAGACCCGCAGGCCCACGGCGTCTGGGTCTCCCCCTGCCTGCTGACGCCGCGGAGCCGCGGCTCGGTCCGGCTCGCCTCGAACGACCCGACCGCGAAGCCCATCGTCCGCAACAACTTCTACGCCGCCGAGGAGGACATGCCGCGCATGACGGCGGCGGTGCGGCTGATGGAGGAGATCTGCTCGCAGCCGGCGATGCGCCCCTACTGCGCCGAGCCCTTCACCGCCGCGGCGGGCGACTCCGAGGACGACCTGCGCGCCCACGTCGCTCGGACCACCTTCCCGATCTACCACCCGGTCGGCACCTGCGCGATCGACTCGGTCGTCGACAACGACCTGCGGGTGCAGGGATTGGAGGCGATCCGCGTCGTCGACGCCTCGGTGATGCCGGCGGTTCCACGCGGCAACACCAACGCCCCGGTGATCGCGATCGCCGAGCGCGCCGCCGACCTGATCAAGGGCGCGGCGCCGTTGCGCACCGACCAAGCCGAGCAGCTCGCGTAGGAGGGTCTAGCGTGATTCCTTAATTACGAGGTTCGTCCATAAGGGAACCACGCGCCGCCCTCAGGCGGGAGCCGAGCCCAAGGCCCGGTCGATGAACGGGCCCAGCAGATCGGCGACCGAGGCGGCGGTGGTCTCGGGGGAGCCGCTGGGGCCGGTGATGTAGCTGATCGCCAGGCGCACGAGCGTTTCCGAGAGCAGCAGGACGTCGGCCTTGGGAGCCTGTGGCCAGCCCTCCTCGATGACGCTGGCGAGGCGGGCGGTGGCCCACTGCACGACGGGCAGCCCCTGCGTGGTGACAAAGGGAAGCATGCCGCCGGTGCCATCGTCGCTGAGCAGGATCCGGATCAGCGGGTCCTCGCCGGCAGTGCGGAGGAAGAGCTCGAGGGCGGCGGTGACTGCGGCCCGCGGATCGTCGAGGTGCTGCTTGACCGCCGCCTCGACGTCGTCGAGGAAGCGCTCGCCCTCGTGGATCACGAAAGCGAGCCCGAACTCGTTGCGGTTGCCGAACTCCTTGTAGAGCGTCTGGCGGCTGACGCCGGCGGTGGCGGCGATGTCCGACATCGTTATCTCCGACCAGGCCTGCTGCGCGAGCCGGTCGCGGGCGGCGCCGAACAGCGTTTGGCGCAGCAGCTCCCGAGCGGCCTCTGGGTAGGGGGTTCGGGCGCTCGCCGTCGTCCCAGTGGAGGCGGTCAATGCGCCCCGCCCTCGGGCTCGAAGTCGACCTTGTCGCGGACGCCGCAGTCGGGGCAGACCCAGTCGTCGGGCACCTCGGTCCACGGCGTGCCCGGCGGAAAGCCCTCGCGCGGGTGCCCCGCCTCCTCGTCGTAGACGTAGCCGCAGCCGGGGCAGCGCCAGCGGCTCATGCGGCCGCCGCCCCGTAGCGGGCGAGGATCTGCTCGCGCTTGCGCGGCTGGATGTTGGCGCGGGTGACGTCGCCTTCGAAGTGGTCGAGCAGGCGAGGGTCCATCACCCGCCGCCAGAGCGGTGGGAACCAGGCGAGGACGATCATCCCGGCGTAGCCGGTGGGCAGCTGCGGAGCTTCTTCGATATGGCGTAGAGCCTGGTAGCGGCGGGTCGGGTTGGCGTGGTGGTCGCTGTGGCGCTGCAGGTGGTAGAGCAGCACGTTGGAGGCGACGTTGTTGCTGTTCCAGCTGTGCTCGGGCCGGCAGCGCTCGTAGCGACCGTCCTCGCGCTTGTTGCGTCGCAGGCCGTAATGCTCGAGGTAGTTGACCAGCTCGAGCAGCGAGAAGCCGAGCACGGCCTGGATCAGCAGGAAGGGCAGGACGACCGGCCCGAAGGCGATCGCCAGCACGGCGACGAGGCCGACGGTCATCGCCCAGGCGCTGAGTACGTCGTTGTGGATGCTCCAGCGCGACTTGCCGAGACGATCGAGCCGGGCGGCCTCGATCCCCCAGGCCGAGCGCAGGCTGCCGACGAAGGTGCGGGGCAGGAAGGCCCAGAAGCTCTCTCCCAGCCGCGAGCTGGCGGGATCCTCGGGGGTGGCGACGCGGACGTGGTGACCGCGGTTGTGCTCGATGAAGAAGTGGCCATAGCCGGTCTGGGCCAGGGCGATACGGCTCAGCCAGCGCTCCGAGCTGGCGCGCTTGTGGCCGAGCTCGTGGGCGGTGTTGATGGCGATGCCGCCGACGACGCCAACCGTCAAGGCCAGCGCCAGGCTGTCGAGCGTGGAGAGGTCGCCGCTGGACCAAAGCCAGCAGGCGAGGACGAGGCCGCCGTACTGGATCGGGATGAAGACGTAGGTGCACCAGCGGTAGTAGCGATCCTGCTCGAGGAACTTGAGGACGCTGTCCGGCGGGTTGGTGGCGTCGAGCCCGACGGCAAAGTCGAGCAGGGGGAAGACGCCGAAGAGGAGCACCGGCCCCAGGAGCCAGAAGCCGTCGAAGCCGCTCAGCGCGACGAAGCCCCAGGCAACAAACGGCGCCAGCGGAACGATGATGCCCAGCAGCCACGCATAGCGCTTGGGATCGCTCCAGGCGGCCGGGTTGACCTCGACCTCGTCGTGATGGTGGTGATGATCGTGGTCCGCGGTGGTGGCCTCCATACGGCCTCCTCCCTGTCAGAGTTTCAAGGAACGTCTAGAATCTAGACAAAGAGACCCAGTTTGTCAACAGCTCGTACAGAGGACTCCTATCTGATCTAGATGGATCCGCGCAGCGTCCCCGACCCCGGCGGGGCCGCAATAGACCGACGAGGGGGTCGTCTAGATCTTGAGCAGGACGAAGGTGTTCAGGACCCAGATCACGCCGAAGAAGACCGTGGCGCGGGTGAGGTTGCGCTCGACCATCGAACCGCCGCCGAGCGAGCTGCCGCCACCGCCGACGCCGAAGGCGCCGGAGAGCCCCGCGTCTTTGCCCGAGTGGAGCAGGATCAAGAAGATCAGGACGACGGAGAGGAGAACCTGGATGACGCCGAGAAACGTGTACACGGTCCGAAAGTCTAGCCCTGCGGGAGCTTTTCGCGCGTCTCCCCCGCGCCGTCGCCGTTGCCGGCGGGTGCCACGGCGGCGTTGCCGTTCTCGATCCGGTCGAGCATCTCGACCGCTTCGCGCCGCAGCTCGGCGTCGAGCAGGGCGAAGTCCTCATCGGAGAGCTTGCCTGCCGCATGGTCGAGCTCCGCGTCGCGGATCTCGCGGTACTTGGCTTCCTTGAGCGCGTCGGTCTCGGTGCGGACGAGGGCGCCACGGCGCCGCCCACGCGCTGGCCAGAGGGCGATCGCGGCGCCCATCAGCGCGATCAGGCCGCCGATCCACATCCAGGTGACCAGGGGATCGACGATCACCTTGAAGGTCGCGGCGGAGCCGTCGGCGAGGTAGCTCCGGGCGATCTTCGTGGCGGTGGCAGCTTGGATGCTTTCGATCGTCGCCAGCGCCCTCGGGCGCAGCGCCGGGTTCGCGGCGGCGGCCCGCATCGTCGCCGCCAGCGCGTCGCACTGCGGCGGCGTGCCGGAGGCGCCGCCGACGCAGGCTTCGAAGCCCTTGTCCGCCGCCCGCACCCGCCGCTGCACGGCCGCGATGTCCGGCTGCACGGCGGTCCAGAGATCGCTGCCGAACCCGGCGTCGAGCCCGACCTCGCTGGTCGACTCACCGGCGAAGAAGCCGCCGATCGTCCCCGCCCCCTGCCCGGTCGGGCGGAAGTAGCGGCGGCTCGGCCGCAGGATCGCCACCTGCCTGCCGTCCTCTTCGACCCGCAGCACGCTGCCAAAGGTCAGCTTCTCGGCGTCGACGGCGACGGTCGGCTTCACGTAGGTGATCTCGCGGCCGTCGACCACGGTGCTCTGGCCGGGCCGCAGGGTGGCTTCGCGGTTGGTCTGGAAGCTCGAGGAGGCGGCGACGCCGATCAGCAGAACGGCGACGCCGATGTGGACGACGTAGCCGCCGTAGCGACGGCGGTTGCGGGAGACGACGGCGACCAGCGCTCCCGGGATCGAGCCCCCCGAGGTCTTGCGGCGAGCGGCGGCGCCGTTCCAGAACTCCTGGAGCAGGCCGGTCAGGGCGAAGGCGGCGAAGACGAAGAGGGCAAAGGCCCAGGGCTCGTGCAGGGCATCGCTGAACAGCGCCAGCGCAACCGCTGCCACGGCCGCCGCGATCAACGGCAGGCGGAAGACGCGGCGGGCCGAGGCCCAGCTGACCCGCCGCCAGGCAAGCAGCGGCCCGATCCCGGTGAAGAGGACGAGCCCGATCGCCAGCGGCGTCGTGTAGCGGTCGAACCAGGGCGCCGCCAGCGAGGCCTTGTCGCCGGTGAACAGTTCGGAGATCAGCGGGAAGAAGGTGCCCCAGAAGATCACCGCGGTGAGCGCGACCAGCAGCAGGTTGTTGACGAGGAAGACCGACTCGCGCGAGACCAGCGAGTCGATTTGCTTCTGCGAGCGCAGGTCGTCGAGCCGGGAGACGATCAGCGCCGTCGAGCCGATCAGGACGACGCCGATCAGGCCGAGGACGTAGGGGCCGACGGTGTTGTCCCCGAAGGCGTGGATCGACTGCAGCACGCCGGAGCGGACGAGGAAGGTGCCGAGCAGGGCCAGCGAGAAGGTGGCGACGACCAGGCAGGCGTTCCAGACTTTGAGCATCCCGCGCTTCTCCTGGACCATGATCGAGTGCAGGAAGGCGGTGCCGATAAGCCACGGCATCAGCGCCGCGTTCTCGACCGGGTCCCAGGCCCAGTAGCCGCCCCAGCCGAGCTCGGTGTAGGACCAGCGGGCGCCGAGCAACAGGCCGAAGCCGAGGAAGGCCCAGGCGATCAGCGCGAAACGGCGGGTGGCGCGGATCCACTCGGCATCGACGCGGCGGGTGACGAGGGCGCCGATCGCGAAGGCGAAGGGGATCGTGAAGGCGACGTACCCCGAGTAGAGCATCGGCGGGTGGATCATCATGCTCGGGTGCTGCAGCAGCGGGTTGAGGCCGACGCCGTCGGCCGGCGCCGGGCTCAGCGCGGCGAAGGGGTCGACGTCCGGCGCGAACAGCATCAGGCCGGTGAAGAACGCGGCGACCCCCATCATCACCGCGGTCGCCCAGGGGACGATCTCGCGCAGCTTGCTCCGGGTCGCGTAGAGGGCGGCGCTGGAGGCGATCGAGAGCACCCAGGCCCAGAGCAGCAGCGAGCCCTCCTGGCTCGACCACATCGCCGCCAGCTTGTAGAAGGTCGGCGTCTCGATCGAGGAGTGCTGCTGAACGATGTTGAAGGAGAAGTCGTCGCCGGCGAAGGCGACCTCGATGAGCGCCACGCAGACGGTGATCAGGCCGCAGAAGGCGTAGACGGCGCGGCGGGAGAGGTCGATGCGGCCGCGGTCGCCATTGCGTCCCGCCAGGGCGATTACCGCTGCGGCGACGGCGGTGAGGAAGGCCAGCGCCAGCAGGACGCTGCCGAGGCTAGCCATCGCTTTTGGTCGTGAACTTCGAAGGGCACTTCGTGATCAGGGTCTCCGGCTCGCCGACGAAGGTGCCCTGCTCGACCTGCCCGGTGAGGACGATCTCGCGGCCGCCGCGGAAGGGGTCGGGGACGGTCCCGGTGTAGGTGACCGGCAGGCTGCGGCCGCCACCGTCGCGATCGACGACGTCGAAGGCGATGCCGCTGCCCTGGTCGTGGATCGAGCCCTTGACGACCCTGCCGGTCATCTCATAGCTGGTCCCGGGCGCGGCGCTGAGCAGTTGCGAGGGCTCCTTGGCCTCGGTCGAAGCCGAGAACGAGGTGTAGATCAACGCCACCGAGAGCAGCACGGCGACGCTGAGCGCAGCCACGAGGCGGATCTTGCGCTTGCGCTGGGGGTCCACGAGCTTGCGGATTATCGCAATCCGAGTTCCCGGCTGCGGGAAGTTGTCCTTTGTCGCCCCCTGGGCGACAAAGGACAACCGGGCTGTGGGGTTTGCGAGAATCGCCGCATGACGCCTGACGAGTCACTCGATCCAGTTCTGCTGATCACCGGGGCGAGCAGCGGCATCGGCGCCGCGACCGCTCGCGCGGCCGCCGGCAGCTACCGGCTGGTGCTGGCGGCACGACGGCTCGAGGAGCTGGAGGCGCTGGCCGTAGAGCTGGGTGGCGAGGAGCGGGCGCTGGCCGTGCGCTGCGACGTCACCGAGTGGGATCAGGTGGAGGCGGCGGCCGCGGCGGCGCTGGAGCGCTTCGGGCGGATTGACGTGGTATTCGCCAACGCCGGCTTCGGCGCCAACCGCGGCTTCCTCGAGGAGTCGCCCGAGCACTGGCGCTCGATGGTCCTGACCAACGTCTACGGCGCGGCGCTGACGATTCGCGCCACCCTCCCCCACCTGCTCGAGCGCGGCGACGGTCACTTCCTGATCACCAGCTCGATCGCCGGGCGGCTGGCCCTGCCGGGCTCGCTCTACTCGGCGACCAAGTGGGCGGCGACGGCCATGGGCGAGTCGCTGCGGGCGGAGCTGCGCCAGATGCACGAGAACACGGCGATCAAGGTGACGCTGATCGAGCCGGGGATGACCGACACCGACTTCTTCGACAACCGCCCCGGCAAATGGGCGCTCCAGGACACCGACATCGCCAAAGCCGTGATGTACGCGCTCGAGCAGGGGCCCGGCGTCGACGTCAACGAGATCCTGATCCGGCCGACGACTCAGCCGATCTAGGAGGATCTAGGCCCGCCCCAGCAGCAGGCGGACCAGCCGCCAGTAGCCGCGGAGGAGGAGGCGGGCCGGTAGGGAGCGGGCCAGCGGGGAGATGAAGGGGGAGTCGAGGTCGGGGGTGAGCCAGGAGGCGAACTCGGCCGTGGTGATGGTGCGAGTTGCCTGCACCGCACGGCGCTCGCGGAGGAGGCGGGGGAGCCAGCGCAGGACTTCGAGATTGGCGACCAGCTTCTGACGGCCCCAGCCGCCGGCGGTCGAGACGGCGATCAGCGCCAGCTCGGTCCCCAGCAGGGCCGGCGCCGCCAGGATCAGCAACGGAGTCGGGTAGGCGCGGAGGACGAAGGCCAGGCGGTTGCGCTCGAGCCAGCGCCACTTGTGCGCGTTGGCGCCGAACTCGTAGTCGTGGTCGACCACCGCGGCGGGCTCGATGCCGATGACGCCGCCACGCAGCCGCAGCCGCAGCGAGAGGTCGACGTCCTCGTGGTAGAGGAAGAAGCGCCCGGGGAAGCCGCCGAGCTCGCGCCAGGTGCGCAGCGGGATCGCCAGGCAGGCGCCCGAAAGCGCCGCCACCCCGCCGGCCGGCGGCGCTGTCGCGATCGGCCGACCGTGCCCGCCGGCCCAGACGATGCCGGTGAAATGGATCGGGTTGCCGGCGGAGTTGATCCGGGTCCCCCCCGCGTCGGCGACCAGCGCCTGCCAGGCCGCCCAGCCCCGCTCCTCGACCCAGGGACGGCGGATCGCCTCGCCGAAGCCGGGCAGCGGCGCCGCGTCGGGGTTGAGGCAGACCAGCAGGTCCCCGCGCGCCACCGCGGCGCCGGCGTTGCAGCCGGCGGCGAAGCCGAGGTTGGCCCCGGTTCGCACCACCTTCGCTCGCGGCGCCAGCTCCGTTACCGCCTCCGCGGTGCCGTCGTCGGAGTCGTTGTCGACGACGATCAGCTCGTCGCCGTCGCCGAGCTCGGGCAACAGCGCCGGCAGGGTCCTGGCCAGCTCCTCACGGCTGTTCCAGGCGACGATGAGGACGGAGAGCGTCGGGCGCACCGGCGCGGAGGCTATTCGGCCATCCGCGCCGGTGCTGGGCGACGCTGCTGCGAGCCTGAGTCGGCTCTACTTGTTGTTCTTCTTCTTGCCGCCGCAAGCGTTGACCTTCAGCGGCAGCTTGTTGTTCTTGACCTTCTTGCCGTTCTGAGCCTTGATGTTCAGCACCGAGGACTGCTTGCGCTGACAGAGGTTGGTCGAGTTGACCAACAGGCTCTTCTTGCCGCCCTTCATGTTCAGGATGAACTTCTTCACCGGCACGTCGGGAACCGTCGGGAAGACGGTCTTGATGCCGCCCCGTTTGGAGCTGATCACCCCGCGCAGCTGGATGTTCACCTGACCGCGGAGGTCGGCCACCAGGTTCGGCAACTTGTCGTTGGAGGAGACCAGGTAGACCGGGCCCTTCAACTTGTTGTCGAGCAACGGCGTCTTTGCTTCCGCCTGGCCGTAGACCGAGCCCTTCGGGCAGGCCTTGGCCGCCAGCTGCACTCGCGTGCAGACGGTGCGGATATGACTCTGGTCGAGGAACACCGAGTGCGGCAGCGTCAGCGCGGTGCGGCTGATGTTGGCGTCCCCTCCCCGCGCTTCCAGGATCGCCCGGATGCGGGGGTTCTTGGCCCGCTTGACCGGCCCGTACAGGCGCGTGAACAGCTTCGGCTTGAAGGCGAGTTTGCTGCATTCGCTCGCCTGGTACGCGGCGCTGACGGCGTAGGAGCTCCATGCCGCCGGGTTGGTCGGATCCGCGCCGCCTCCGTTGATCGTGCCGCTGGTTGCTCCGGCGGCGCAATTCGTCGGGTTGAGCATGAACTTGTCGCGGTTTACGTCGACGTCGATCGCGCGGATGTCCAGCTTGACCCCGCCGAACACGTCCGGAATCGTGTCGGAGACCGCGTTGATCTGTGCGGTTTCCGGATTCACGTTGAGGGCGACCCTGACGACCACGGTGCCGAGGTCGAACGGACCGGCCACCGCCGGCGTGATCGTCGCCATCGACAGCGGCGCCCCCTTGTAGGGACCGGCGAGATACGCGTTGCCGCCGAGTTTCAGCGGGTTGGCGCCGGTGCCGGACGCGGTCGAGACGGCTCCAATCCTGCTCTCTGCCGAGCAGCTCGGGTTCGCGATCTCGGCTTTTCCGCTGCTGGCCGCGGCGGCCGCGAGGGCCTCCTCGGAGCAGTAGGGGATCCCGGCGAGTTTGCCGGTCAGTCCCTTGGGCAGGGTCACGTTGACCACCTTCAGCTCCTGCTCGCCGTCAGCCCGCGCGATGTTCACCTTGAACGGGCTGTAGGCGCCGGCTTTGGTGCTGTCCGATTTCGCCGTGTAGCCAGGCACGAATTTACGCTCGGCCAGAGTCTGCGGGCAGGCGCCGCCGCCGGGGACGCTCGAGAGCGTGAACTCGGCGGAGGGCGAGACGGAAGTGCCGGGCCTTGCCCATGGTTCCATCTGGCTGCCGGTGGTCTGTTTGGCACAGGTCGGCGGGCTCGTCAGAACCGCTTTGGCACCGTCGAACTGAACTTTCACCGATTCGAATGGCACCTGCGGCAACCCTTTCGGGAGTTTTCCTGCCAGCGGACCAACCTCTTGTTCGTCGAAGTTGGCCGTCAGCTGTCCGGTGGTCGGGTTGGCGCTGACGTTGCCGACCAGGCGAGCGGCTATTCCATAGCGTTTGTTAGTCACTTCGGCGAGGATCCGGAACTCTTCTCCCGAGGCCGGATCCATGCTCTTCTGTTCGCCGACGTAGACGTCGCCTTTCAGCGAGCCCACCGGCAAGGGCGGCGTTTCTATCTCCACCGTCCCGATCTTGGAGGCGGCGGGGCATTCGTTCGCGTAGACGCGAACGCCCTTCTTGAACTCGGCGTCGGTGCAGGCGGCCAGATCCTTCGCCCCGGAGGGGTTCAGCCCCATACCGAGGGGAAGCGTGATCGCGGCGCTGCGCAGGTGCGATTGAGAGACGTCGTCACCACCCGCTTCGGGATTCTCGAAGGGCATCTCCGTCGTCACCGTCGCGCCTGCCGGTGAGTCCACCTCCGTGGTGCCGGGGTCGACTTTGATCGAGGGATCGAAGGGAACGTCGGCGCAGCCTTCGAGTTTCACGTTCGGCGGCAGGGGCGACTCGAACGGAGTCGATCCGACCGGGAAGGTGGCGTTCGGCGTTTCGTGAGACTCGGCTCGGAACCAGGTCGAATAAAGCAGCGGTTCGTCGTCGAAACAGGTAGTCGGGTTGCTGATGAACGTGCCGTTGCCGGCGTCGCCGAAGTTAACCTGGCGGCTGATCAGCGTCGAGAAGCCCGGGGTCGGAGCCGGCAGGCGGATCGTGAAGGCCTCGTGGAAATCGCTTTCCCAGGAGACGTCGGTTTCGAGGAAGACCGGGAGTTTTTTCGCCGTCACGAACCCGAACAGCGCCGGTTCGCCTTCTTTCGGCACCAGGTTGTAGACGGGGATCTGGAACAGGCCGGGAACGAGTGGGATGCGCGCGCCTTTGGGCAGCGGCGTTCCGGAGCCAGGGGGGAATTCGACCCCGGCGACGTTGGTGACCACGTTTGCCTGCTCTTCGCCGGTCTGCGTGTTCGCTTTGCAGAGTGGGACGAATTCGCCCGGCGCCGGCTGGTTGAGGAATTCGGCCAGGGTGCATTGCTCGGGGGTGGCCCGCGGATTCACCGTCAGGCCCGGCGGCAGGTCCACCCGCAGGGTTTTGATGCTCCTACCGGCCAGCGGCTCGTCGATCGGTTCAACCAGCCCAGGGGCGACAACGCTGTGCTGGATTATGTACTGCGTGATGCCGACCGGCGGGTGACCGCCAGCCTGGGTGAAGAACTGGGTTTCCGTTTCCGGAGTGCATTTACCCGGCACCGTGTCGGAATCGCAGGTGCCTGCCTGCCAACCGTCCGCGGCAGTCTGCGGTTCGTTCTGCGGTTCGATGATGTCGCCCGTGTCGGCCTGCACCGCGGGAGCCGCGAGCATTGCCAAGGCAATCACCGCAAATGCGATCAAGCGCCTAGCCATTGAATCCTCCTGACAACCTGTTGAGCGATAACGCTTCCCCTGCGTAGCGCCCAGTACTTCTCCCGCTGAAAGACATTACAGACCGGTACAAGCGAATCAAGTGCGAAATGCGACGAAATCGTCAAAGGAGTCGCGGACCGTCGCATTCCCTAACCCTTGTGGTGGCCGTTGTTGCGGTGCTTTTTCTTCTTGCACGGCGTCCGCAGCTTGGTCCGTTTGTTGGCTTTCTTGCCGTTCTGGGCTTTGAGCTGGACGATCGCCTTGACCGGCTTCTGACAGAGGTTGCGGGAGGAGACCAGCAGGCCGTGCTTGCCGCCGGGCAGGGTCATCACGAACTTGGAGACCGGCACGTCCGGCACCCGGTCGAAGGTGGTGCGGATTCCCCCCTTGAAGCTGTCGATCCGGCCGACCAGGTCGACGTCCACCTGCCCTTGCAGGTGGGCGACGAGGTCCGGCAGCTTGTTGTTCGACGAGCGCAGGTAGACCGGCCCTTCGAGCGGGTTGCCGAGCAGCGGCGTGAACGCCCGGGCCCGGCCGTAGACCGATTTCTTCGGGCACTCGTTGGCGGCGAACTGGACCCGCGTGCAGATCTGCCCGAGGCTGGCCTGATCGAGGAAGAGGGCGTGCGGGAGGGCGACGGAGCCGCGCGCGATGTTGGCGTCGCCAGGCCGCGCTTTCAGGATCGCCCGCAGTCGCGGATGCTTGGCTCGCTTGGTGGCCCCGAAGAGGCGCAGGTTCAGTTTGGGGCGGAATTTCAGCGCCGGGCAGTTGTCGAGCTGGACGGGGTCGGAAACGGGGAAGGACGAGAACGTGGCCGGGTTGGTCGGGTCGGCGCCGCCGCCCGCGAGCGACCCCGCGGTGGCGAATTTCGAGCAGTTGGTCCCGTTGAGGGCGAAGTCGTCCTTGTTGACGTTGACCAGGACCGAACGGATGTCGAGCTTGGCCCCGCCGAAGACGTCCGGGATCGCGTCGGAGACGGCGTGGATCTGCGCGGTCTCCGGATCGACGAGCAACGGCACCCGGACCACCACGGTGCCCAGGTCGAAGGGACCGGCGAGCGCCGGGGTGACGGCCACCATCGATACGGGCGCGCCCTTGTAGCGCCCCGCCAGAAACGCCTTGCCGCCGATCTGAAGCGGCGCGGAGCCGCTGCCGCTGGTAACCGTGACCGCGCCGATCTGGCTTTTGTCCGGACAGCTGGCATTCGCGCGCTCGGCGGCGCCGGTGCTCGCCGCGGCCGCCGCGATCGCCGCCGGCGGGCAATAGGGGACGCCCGCCAGCTTGGCGGTGGCGCCGGGAGCCAGGGTGACGTCGGCGCCCTTGAGCTCCTGCTGCCCATCGGGCCGCGTTATCCGCACGGAGAACGGCGTGAAGGCGGCGGCGGCTTTGCTTTTCGGTCCCGCCTGGAACCCGGGCGCGAAGGGGCGCTCGGCCATCGTTTTGGCGCAGGCGCCCCCTCCCGGCGCGGAGGCGAGGGTGAATTTGCTCGACGGCGTCGCCGGCGGTTTGCCGGAGAACTGGGCCGACCAGGGCGTCATCTCGCTGGTGGTGTCGAGCGGGCCGCAGATCGGCGGGCTGGTCAATGGCGCTTTGGGACCGTCGTCGAAGTCGAGGCGAAACGAGGTGAACGGGACTTGGGGCAGGCCATGGGGAAGTTCGCCGCGCAGCGGGTCGAATTTGGCTGGGTCGTCGAAGGTCGTGGTCAGCTGGCCGGTCCGCGGATTGGCGCTGACGTTGCCGACCAGCCGCGCGACGATGCCGTAGCGCAGGGACTTCGCTTCGACCAGAATGCGGAACTGTTCGCCGGACTCGGGGACCCGGCTCTTCTGCACGCCCACGTACACGTTGCCGGTGAGCGGCCCGTCCGGCAGGGGCGGGGTCGTCACCGTGACGGTGCCGACTTTCGAGTTCGGAGGGCAGCTGTTGTTCTCGACTCGCACGCCCTTTTTGAACTGCTCGTCCGTACAGGCCGCCAGCCCGTTGGCGGCCGACGGGTTGAGGCCCATGCCGGCTGGCAGGGCGACCCTCGCCGTCCTCACCGTGGAGGTTTCCTGGCCGGTCGCGCTCGGTTCGATCGGCAGTTTGACCTCGACCGCGGCGCCGGCGGGGGAGTCCGTCTGAGCCGTGCCGGGGTCGACCGCGATCGACGGTTTGAAGGGGATCGTGTTGCAGCCTTTCGGGCTGGTGCCGGGGGGCAGGCCGGACTCGACGAATGGCGAGCCGCTTGGAAACAGCGGATCCGGGTTCTGGAGGGAATCGCCCCGAGCGTAGGTCGAGTAGGTGTGCGCGGTGGCCGGCTGGGTCGGGTCGAAGCAGGTACTTGGGGTGGTGATGAAGAACCCCGGACCGCCGGTCGCGCGCCCGTCGAAGATCAGTCGGTTTTTGAGCAGTTTCACCGCGTCCACCTTGGGGGCCTGAATCGTGAAGCCCTCGTGGAAGTCGGACTCCCAGGCGACGTCGGCTTCGAGATAGATGTCGCTCGGAGGCAGGACGGGAAGGGCCGGAACCGCTTCCACGGTGAACCCGAAGCGGGCTGGTTGCCCCGGTTTGGGCGTGAGGTTGTAGACCTGAGCGGTGATCGGAACCGGCGGCACCAGCGGAACTTCCGGCGAGACGGTGACCTGGCTTTCGCCGACGCGGGTCGCGAGCGGGCATTCCCCGGGGTGGACGGCGGAGCATCGCGGCGTCGCCCCCGGGTTGACGCTGAGCCCGACCGGGAGGTCCACACGCAGGGTCCTCAGGTCCACCTGGGGTTCTTCGTGAAGCAGGACTTTGTCGTGCTTGACGATGAATTGGGTGATGCCGAAGGGCGGGTGGCCGGCGGTCGTTTCGTAGAACTCGGCTTTGGGGCTGTCCGGCGTGCAGGTCGGCGTGTTGCAGGTCCCGGCCTGCCAGCCGTCTTCGGCGTTGGGGGGGTTGTTCTGCGGCGTGAAGACGACTTCGCCGGCCGCCAGAGCAGAGCCAGCGAGGGTCGACCCGAAAGCGACGGCAAGCACTAAGACCAGCGCCAAACGCGACCTGCCAATGTGACCGCTCATTCTCCAGCTCCTCCCGGAATCGATGACCCTCGCCGGTCTCTACCCAACCCGGTTGGATCTCAATCTTCGGGTTGCGAAAGCGGCGCTAACCAACAATTTACCCGATTTTGATGATCCGGGTCAATAATTTTTGGTATTGTCGCCGCCATGCCAAGCCACAACGGTCATTCAGCCAACGGCCACGACGGGGTCCACGCAAACGGGAACGGGCACTCTTCCGTGCCCCTCGATTGGGAGCATCTGGCGCGGGCGACCGCGCACCCGCTGCGAATCTCGATCATGGAAATCCTCGGACTTGATGGAGGCCGCACCCTCTCCCCCAGCGACCTCTGTCAGGAGCTGCAGATCCCCCTCAGCAACACCAACTACCACGTCACCGAGCTGGCCAAAGCGGGCCTGATCGAGCTGGTCCGCCAGCGCCAGGTGCGCGGCGCGACGGAGCACTTCTACCGGATCCCCGCTCGGAGCCCGGCCGCCGAGTCGCCCCTGCGGATCGCCGCGTAGTCACGACGGAAAAGCGGACGACGGGGGTCGAACCCGCGACCTCCAGCTTGGGAAGCTGGCGCTCTACCAACTGAGCTACGTCCGCGCTGCCGGCTGATTCTAAGCCGGGGGGCGACTGCCGGGGGCGCGCGAGTTCTAACCTTCGGCGCCCTGTGAGCGCTCGCTCCGCAATCGCCGTCCTCGCCGTGCTGGCCGTCGTCGGCCTGCTCATCTTCGGCCTGCTCAGCAAGGGCTCCTCCGGCGTCGGCGTCGGCGACGTCGCCCCCGCCTCCCCCCTGCCTCGCCTGGAAGGCGACGGCAACGGCTCGCTCGCCGCCTACCGGGGCCGCTGGGTGCTGGTCAATTTCTGGGCCTCGTGGTGCATCCCGTGCCGCGAGGAGGCGCCGGCCCTGGAGAGTTTCCAGCGCCGTCACGGCGACGGCGACTTCACCGTCCTCGGCATCGACAGCCGCGACCTCAGCGGCGACGGTCGCGCCTTCGTCCGGCGCTTCGGCCTCAGTTACCCGCAGTTGCGCGACGGCGACGGCGACGCCGCCCACGACTTCGGCACCACCGGAGTGCCCGAGAACTTCCTCGTCGACCCCCGCGGCCGGGTGCGCCTGCTGCTGGTCGGCCCGGTCACCGAGGAATACCTCGACGGCGAGGTGGCGCCGTTGCTGGCGGGCGGTCGCTCGTGAGTCGGCGAGCGTCGGCCGCGGCCGCGCTGGCCTTCGCCCTGCTCGCGCTGACGGCGCCGCTGGCGGCAGGGGCGGCTCCCCAGACCTCGCTTTCGGAGATCTCCTCGGAAGTGATGTGCCCGGTCTGCGGCACCCTGCTGGAGCTGGCCGAATCCCCCCAGGCCCAGCGCGAGAAAGCCTTCATCTCGCGACTGGTCGCCGAAGGCCGCAGCAAGGGGGAGATCAAGGACGCGCTCGTCGCCGAGTACGGCACCGAGGTGCTGGCGCTGCCGCAGGGCTCGGGCTTTGAGCTCTCCGCCTACCTGGTGCCGGTGGTCGCCTTTCTCGCCGCCGTCCTCGCCCTGGGGCTCGGCGTCAGGCGGTGGCGGCGGGCCGGCCGGCGGTCCGGCCCCGGGGGGCCGCCGGGAGCGGCTGGGCCGAGTGCCGAGGACAGCCAGCGCCTCGAGGCCGACCTGGCCCGCTACGACCTCTGAGGCGCCGCTACTCCTCGCCGACGACGATCGCGCCGTGCACTTGGACCGGCAGCTTGCGCAGGTGCGCCCGCAGCGCGCGTCCGGAACGACCGGAGGTCCCCCGCGGGGGAACGGCCACGAGCAGCGCGTCCGCCCGGTCGGCGATCGCGCGCAGGGAGCCGCGACTGGAGTCGAAGGCCGGGCCGGCCAGCACGACCCGCTCGTAGGCGCCGCGCAGCTTGGCGATCGCGTGGCGAAAGCTCTCCAGCTCGAACAGCGCGGCCGGCGTCGGGGTGCCCTCGCCGGCGACGATGCAGGTCAGCGGGTGCGGCGCGCCGCCCGCCGCCGGGCCGGCCAGGGCCAGGGGCTGGAGGATCTCCGGGGCCGTCGCCTCCCAGCGCAGGTACTCGTGCAGGCCGGGTGCCGCCGCGAGGCCGAGATTCGCCGCCAGGCGCGGCAGCAGCAGGTCGCACTCGAGCAGCACGGTCCGGCGCCCGTTGGCGCCGGCGGCGCCGGCCAGGGCGATCGCGCCGGGGAGCGCGGCGGCGCCGGCGACGAGCACGACCGGCCCGGCTCCCAGGCCCGCCTCCAGCCTTCCCAGCGCCTCGAGGTCGGCCCGGCGCAGCGAGCAGACCCGGGCCTCGCCGGGGACCGGGCCGGAGATCGTGGCAAGGACCGTCGGCCCGCGCCCGCCGAGCATCACATCCGCTCGGGAGCCGAGATCCCGAGCAGCCCCAGGGAGGCGGAGATCGTCCGCTTCGCGCAGAGGCAGAGCGCCAGGCGCGCGCGCTCGACCCCCTCCCCCTCGGCGCCGACCACCTGGCAGTCGCGATAGAAGGAGTGGAAGTCGGCCGCCACGGCGGTCGAGTAGGCGCAGATCCGGTGCGGCGCCCGCCGCGCGGCCGACTCGCGCACCTCTTCCGGGAACTCCAGCAGGCGCTTGATCAGGGCCCGCTCGCTGGGCTCGATCGCGGCAGTGGAGGCCTCGGGGTGAAGGCCGGCGGCGGCCTCCTCGGCCGCGGCGCCCGCTTTGCGCAGGATGCTGGCGATCCGCGCATGGGCGTACTGGACGTAGTAGACGGGGTTCTCGCTCGATTGGCTGCGAGCCAGGTCGAGGTCGAGGTCGACGGTGGTCTCGTGGCTGCGCCAGAGCATGAACCAGCGGGCGGCGTCGACGCCGATGTCGTCGACTAGCTCGTCGAGGGTGACGAAGTCGCCGCTGCGCTTGGACATCTGCGCCCGCTCACCCTCCTCGACGATGTGGACGAGGCGCATGATCAGCGCCTCGAAGGAGGCGGGGTCGGCGCCGAGCGCCTCGATCGCCGCCCGGACCCGGGCAACGTAGCCGTGGTGGTCGGCGCCGAGCACGTTGATCAGGCGCTCGAAGCCGCGCTGCAGCTTGTCCCAGTGGTAGGCGACGTCGGCGGCGAGGTAGGTGGGCTCGCCGTTGGAGCGGATCAGGACCCGGTCCTTGTCGTCGCCGAAGGCGGTCGTGCGCAGCCAGAGCGCGTCCTCGCTGCGGTAGGTGTGCCCGCGCTCGTCGAGATCGGCCAGGGCGGACTCGACCTCGCCGCGGCGGTAGAGGTCGCGCTCGGAGAACCAGGTGTCGAAGCTGACCCCGAAGCGCTCCAGGGTGGTACGCACCGCCTCCAGCTCCAGCTCGACGCCGCGCCGCCCGACGGCCTCGAGATCGGACGCGTCGATCCCCTCGGCGCCGATCCGCTCGGCCAGCTCGGTGACGTACTCGCCTTCGTAGCCGTCCTCGGGGACCTCCGCGCCGCGCATCCGGGCGGCGATCGAGGCGGCGAAGCGGTCGATCTGGCCGCCGGCGTCGTTGACGTAGTACTCGCGCTCCACCTCGTGGCCGTTGGCCTCCAACAGCCGCACCAGGGCGTCGCCGTAGGCGGCGTGGCGGCCGCCGCCTACGTGCAGCGGACCGGTCGGGTTGGCGGAGACGAACTCGACCAGGATCCGCTCCGGGCTTGCGGTCGGAACCGGGCCCAGGGCCTCACCGGCCGCGACCAGTGTGGCCAGGGCGCGGCGGTACCAGGCGTCGGAGAGGAAGAGGTTGACGAAGCCGGGGCCGGCGACCTCGATCCGGTCGAGGCTGCCCGAACGGCCGAGGTCGCGTTCCAGCTCGGCCCGCAGCCGCTCGGCGACGGCGCGCGGGTTGTCACCCAGCGGTGCCGCCAGGAGCATCGCGGCGTTGGAGCTGTAGTCGCCCAGCTCCGGCTTCGGCGGGCGGTCGAGGCTGGGCGCGGGCTCGGTGCGCTCGCCGTCGCGCAGGGCCATCGCCGCCTGGTCGACGGCGGCGCGCAGCTCGGCGATCGAATCGGTCGCGTCCATCGGGCAATCGTATGGACCGGGGCTGGGCCAGGGTACGCTGGCCGCTTGCGCGCAGCCGTCATCAGCGATGTCCATTCCAACCAGCCCGCCCTCGAGACCGTCCTTGCGGCGATCGACGAGGCCGGCGTCGAGCAGATCTGGTGCCTCGGCGACGTGGTCGGGTACGGAGCCCAGCCCGACGCCTGCGCGGAGCTGATCCGCGAGCGCTGCGACGTCTGCCTAGTAGGCAACCACGACCTGGCGGTGCTCGGCGAGCTCGACATCTCCAGCTTCTCCGAGAGCGCAGCGGTCGCCGTCGAATGGACCCGGGAGAACGCCAGCGCCGCGACCCTCGACTTCCTGCGGGGGCTGAGCCCGACGGGCAGCCGCGAGGGCGTCGGCCTCTCCCACGGGTCTCCGCGCGACCCGATCTGGGAGTACGTGCTCTCGGTCGACCAGGCCGAAGACGGGCTCGACGCCCAGGCGGAGCGGATCGGCCTGATCGGCCACTCCCACGTCGCCCTCTTCTTCACCCGCCCCGAGGGCGCCGGGCGCGGCGACACCCAGGGCGCCCAGGCCGGCGGGGGAGCGTTACTCAGCCTCGAGAGCGGCGCCTGGCTGATCAACCCCGGCAGCGTCGGCCAGCCCCGCGACGGCGACCCGCGCGCCGCCTGGCTGGCGCTCGACACCGACGAGTGGACGGCGCGCTTCCACCGCGAGCCATACGACGTCCTCACCGCTGCCGAGACGATCCTCACGGCCGGCCTGCCCAGCCCGCTGGCGGAGCGCCTGGAGGTCGGGCACTGATGGCCAAATGCAGGGAAAATACGCTCTGCCTGCCGTTGTCTAGACTCGATTCATGGGCCGCCTGAGCGCACTTCTGCTTGCCTTCGTCCTGGGCGCCGCGGCAGCGCTGGGGCTGGTCGCCTGCGGCGGCGGCGAGAAGGCCGACCTGCTGCCCGGCGGCACCGCCAGCGAAATCACCGCCAACCTCGACAAGGTCCAGGAACTGGTCGACGCGGGCGAATGCGTCGGCGCCGAGGATGCGGCGCAGGAGGTGAGCGCCCAGGTGGCGGCGCTGGGCGGGGTCGACGCGAAGCTGAAGCAGGCGCTGCTCGAAGGCGCGACGCGGCTCAACGAAGTCGTGGTCGGCTGCGAAGAAGCGACCACCGAGGAAACCGAGCCGGCGATCGAAACCGCGGTGGAACCCGTAGAAGACGAGAAGGAAAGAAAGGCACGGGAAAAGGAAGAAGAGAAGGCCGCCGAACCCGAGGAATCGAAACCGGAGAAGGAAGCCGAAGAAGCCGCCGAAGAAACGACTCCGACCCTGCCGCCGCAGGCCGAAGGCAAAGCCAAAGGCCACGAAGGAGAAGAAGCACCGCCGGTCGAAAGCGGCGGCGGCACGCCCTCGGGCGGCGTCGGGCCGGGCGAAGAAGCGGGAGGCGGCTGATGGAGGCGGGAACCCTCTCCGGCCGCTACCAGACGGGTGAGCGGCTCGGCTCCGGCGGCATGTCGAACGTCTACAAGGCGACCGACTTGATCCTCGAGCGCACCGTCGCGGTGAAGATCCTGGCCGAGCACCTCTCCGACGACGAGCGTTTCGTCGCCCGCTTTCGCCGCGAGGCGCTCGCGGTCGCGAAGCTGATCCACCCCAACATCGTCCAGGTCTACGACACCGGCGTCGACGAGGGCCGCCACTACATCGTCATGGAGTACGTCGAGGGCCGCTCCGGGGCGCAGATCCTGCAGCGCCACGGCCCGGTGGGGCCGGAGATCGCCGCCGAGATCGGCGCCCAGGCCTGCGCCGGGCTCGATTACGCGCATCGCCGCGGGATCATCCACCGCGACGTCAAGCCAGGCAACCTGATGGTCTTCGGCGGGCCGGTCGGCGGCGGCGAGATGACCGTCAAGCTGACCGACTTCGGCATCGCCCGGGCGATCGAGCAGACCCGCATCACCCAGGTCGGCTCCGTGGTGGGAACCGCCGCCTACCTCGCCCCCGAGCAGGTCCGGGGCGAGGAGGCGACGCCGGCCACCGACGTCTACGCCCTCGGCGTCGTCCTCTACCAGTTCCTCACCGGCCGCCTTCCCTACGAGGGCTCCTCACTGGCGGAGCTGGCGGTGCGCCAGCAGAACGAGAAGCCGCTGCCGCCGAGCACCTACAACGACGAGGTCCCCGAGCCCCTGGGCGGCGCGGTTCTGCGTGCTCTGGAGGGCGACCCCAACCGCCGCTACGCCAGCGCCGACGAGCTCGCCACCGGGCTCCACCTCGGCCTCCAGGGCGAGGACGTGACCCTACCGCCGCAGGATGGCACCGCCGCGACGGGGGTGCTCGGCGGCGACACCGCCGCGACCCGGCACCTCGACCGCACCACCGCCCAGACCGAGTACCGCCCGGCGCAGTCGCAGACGCGGCGACCCGAACCCCGCCGCGCCGCGGCGCCACCGGTCGCCCCCCCACGCCCCGCCCCCCCGGCGCGCAAGCGCTCGGCTTTCTCCCGCTTCGTCAGGTTCGTCCTCGCCCTGGTCGCGCTGGTCCTGGTGGCGGCGGCGGTGGCCGCCGCGGTGATCATCACCACCGACAAGGCCGCGGGGGTGAAGGTCTCCAAAGTCGCGGGCGACACCGTCGACAAGGTCGCCGAAGAATTCAAGGACCTGGTCAAGAAGAACACCGAATAGGGATGGCGAGGAGGGGGGCGGTCACCCCTCGCCCTCACAACAGCGGGGAGGTTCGGTTGAAGGGCGACCGCCCCCCTCTCCGGGCCGCTTCGGTGTACTACGTCTCCCAGGGAGCGGTGCCGGCGAGGATGGCCTGGCGGTAGGCGTCGAAGTGGCCGGCCTCGATCGCGGCACGGGCGCGGGTGGTCAGCTCGTGCATGTAGGTGAGGTTGTGGACGACGAGCAGGCGCACGGCGGTCAGCTCCTCGGCCCGCGAGAGGTAGCTGACGTAGTCGCGGTCGTGGCGCTGGCAGGCCGGGCAGGGGCAGCCCGCGACGAGCGGCTCGCGGTCGCCCACCCAGACGCCCTTGCGCATGTCGAGGCGGAAGCGATTCTCGGGATCGGGCGCGAGGGCGACGCCGTGGCGGGCGAGCCGGGTGGGCACGGCGCAATCGAAGACATCGAGCCCAAGCGCGATGCCGCCCAGCAGATCGTCGACCTCGCCGATGCCGAGCAGGTGCTTGGGAGCCTCCTCGGGGAGCAGCGGCGCCGTCATCGCCAGCACCGCGTGCATCTCCTCCTTGTCGCGGCCGAGGGTGCCGCCGATCGCGATCCCGTCGACGCCGGCGGCGGAGATCGCCGCGGCCGATTCGCGGCGCAGGTCCTCGTGGACGCCGCCCTGGACGATCCCGAAGACGGCCTGCTGCTCGGGCCCCTCGCGCTCGTGCCACTCGAGGCAGCGGTCGAGCCAGCGGTGGGTGCGCTCGGTCGAGCGGGCGGTGTAATCGCGGTCGGCGTGGAAGGGCGTGCACTCGTCGAAGACCAGCGCGATGTCGGAGCCGAGGGCGGCCTGCACCCGCATCGAGACCTCCGGGGAGATGAAGAGCTCGGAGCCGTCGCGGTAGGAGCGGAACCGGGCCCCCTCCTCGCTGATCTCGACCTTGGAGCCGTGCTCGCCACCGGAGCGGCCGCTGCCCTTGACCTCGTTGGCGACGCCGCCGTGGGCGAGCGAGAAGACCTGGAAGCCGCCGGAGTCGGTGATCAGCGCCCGCTCCCAGCCCATGAAGCCGTGCAGGCCGCCGGCGGCGGCGATCCGCTCGGGCCCCGGCGAGACGAAGAGGTGGTAGGTGTTGCCGAGGATCAGCTGGTAGCCGAGCTCGGCCACCTCATGCGATTCGAGCCCCCGCACCGTCCCCTTGGTGGCGAGCGGGATGAAAGCCGGCGTCTCGATCGGCCCGTGGGCGGTGTGAATCGTCCCCGCCCGCGCCACCCCATCGCGCGCCGCGATCTCGAACCTGAGCCTGGCAGCATCAACCCTCATCGCGGCCGACGACTAGCGACTTCCCGGTCATCGGCTCCGGTTGGGGGATGCCGAGGAGGTCGAGGGCGGTGGGGGCGACGTCGGCGAGGATGCCGCCGGCCCGCAGGTCCAAGCCGTCGGCGGTGACGATCAGCGGCACCGGGTTGAGCGAGTGGGCGGTGTTGGGGGAGCCGTCGGGCTCGAGCATGTGGTCGCAGTTGCCATGATCGGCGGTGATGATGCAGGCGCCGCCCCGGGCCTCGACCGCGGCGACGACGTCGCCGAGGCGGGCGTCGACCGCCTCGACGGCGGCGACCGCGGCCGGGATCACGCCGGTGTGGCCGACCATGTCGGGGTTGGCGAAGTTGATGATGCCGAAGCGGTAGTCGCCCTTGCCCCAGCGCTCGACGAACGCGTCGGCCGCGGCCCGCGCGCTCATCTCCGGCTTCTGGTCGTAGGTGGGCACCTCACGGGGCGATTCGACCAGGCAGTGCTCCTCCCCCTCCAGCTCCTCCTCGCGGCCGCCGTTGAAGAAGTAGGTGACGTGGGCGTACTTCTCGGTCTCGGCGACGTGCAGCTGGCGCCCGCCCGCCCGCGAGATCGTCTCGGCCAGGGTCGTCTGCGGCCGCTCCTCCGGGAAGGCGACCGGGTAGGGCCAGCCCTTGCGGTAGGAGGTCATCGTGGTCAGGTCGAGGACGGGAGCGCCGGCCCGCGCGAACTCCTCGAAGCCCGGCTCGGCGAGGGCACGGGTCAGCTCGCGGGCGCGGTCGGGGCGGAAGTTGACGAAGATCCCGACGTCGCCGGCGGCGACGCCGTCGTAGTCGCCGATCACGGTCGGCACGACGAACTCGTCGGTGTCGCCGCGCTCGTAGGAGGCATCGATCGCCGCGGCGGCACCGCTGGCCTCGAGGCCGCGAGCGTGGACGATCGCGTCGTAGGCGAGCTTGATCCGCTCCCAGCGGGTGTCGCGGTCCATCGCGTAGTAGCGGCCGCTGACGGTGCCGATCCGACCGGCCTGCCGCAGCCAGCGCCCCAGCTCGGCGAGGTAGGTGCGGCCGCCGTGCGGCAACGTGTCGCGGCCGTCGGTGAAGGCGTGGAAGACGACGTCGGGGACGCCCTCCTGGGAGGCCAGCTCGATGCAGGCCTCGATGTGCTCCCAGCCGGAGTGGACACCGCCGTCGGAGACGAGGCCGAGCAGGTGCAGGCGGCCGCGTGGGCTGTGGCGGGCGCGCTCGCATGCCGCCAACAGCGCCTCGTTCTCGAAGAAGGAGCCGTTGGCGACGGCGTCGTCGATGCGGGCCAGGTCCTGCTTGACGATGGCGCCGGCGCCGAGGTTGAGGTGGCCGACCTCGGAGTTGCCCATCTGCCCGTCCGGAAGACCCACGTCGGCGCCCTGGGCGGAGAGTTGGGTGTGCGGGTAGCGCGCCCAGAGATCGTCGAATACCGGCGTCTTGGCGAGCGAGATGGCGTTGCCGGGCCCGGGCTCGGCCAGCCCCCAGCCGTCGAGGATGACCAGCGCCAGCGAGGGGACCAGGGTCACCCGGCGGCCTCGACGATTGCGGCGAAGTCGGCCGGGTCGAGACTGGCGCCGCCGATCAGGCCGCCGTCGACGTCGGGCAGGGCGAGCAGCTCCGCGGCGCTGGCGGGCTTCATCGAGCCGCCGTAGAGGATCCGGATCTCGTCGGCGGCAGCGCCGCGCATGCGCAGCACGTCGCGGATGAAGGCGCAGGTCTCCTGGGCCTGCTCGGGGGTCGCGGTGCGGCCGGTGCCGATCGCCCAGATCGGCTCGTAGGCGACGACGACGCGGGCCAGGTCGCCGGACTCGACCCCAGCCAGGTCGGCCTGCAACTGGCGCACCAGCACCTCGTCGGTCTCCTCGGCGTCGCGCGCCGCCTCGCTCTCGCCGACGCAGAGGATCGGCTCGAGGCCGGCGGCGAGCGCCGCCGGCACCTTGCGCGCCAGCGCCTCGTCGGTCTCGCCGAAGTACTGGCGGCGCTCGGAGTGGCCGAGGATCACCGCCTCGACGTCGAGCTCGACCAGCATCGGCGCCGACACCTCACCGGTGAAGGCGCCCGAGTCCCCCTCGTGCATGTTCTGGGCGGCGACCTTGACGGCGGTGCCGTAGCGGCGCTGGACCACCTCGCTCAGCGCCGTGAACGGCGGGCAGAGAACGACGTCGCACTGCGTCGCGGCGATCCGCGGCAGCAGCGCGTCGACGAACTCGGCCGCCTCGGCGACCGTCTTGTTCATCTTCCAGTTGGCGGCGATATAGGGGGTGCGATCAGGCATCGGCGGGCTCCTTGGTGGCGGGCTCCTTGGTGGCGGTCTCCTTGTCGAGCAGGGCCTCGACCCCGGGCAGCTTCCTTCCCTCCAGCAGCTCCAAGGATGCCCCGCCTCCGGTCGAGAGCCAGTCCACCTCGTCGTCGAGGCCGAACTTGCGCAGGGCCGCGACCGAGTCGCCGCCGCCGATCACGGTCGTCCCCGGCGCCGCGGCGACCGCCTCGGCGACGGTGCGGGTGCCGGCCGCGAACGGCTCCATCTCGAAGGCCCCCATCGGCCCGTTCCAGAGCACCGTCCCGGCCGCGGCGATCGCCTTCGCGTAACGGGCGGCGGTGCGCGGGCCGACGTCGAGGCCCATCCAGCCGTCGGGCACCTCGACGCAGTCGCTCTCGCGGCGCTCGGTGGCGGCGTCGAAGGACTCGCCGAGCACGAGGTCGACCGGCAGCATCAGCTCGCACTCGGAGTCCTTGGCCCGCTCCAGCGCTTCCGCTGCCAGCGCGACGCCCTTCTCCTCCACCAGCGAGTCGCCGGTGGCGACGCCCTGGGCGCGGAAGAAGCTGAAGCACATCGCGCCGCCGATCAAGACCTGGTCGGCAATGTCGAGGAAGCGGTCGATGACGCCGATCTTGTCGGAGACCTTGGCGCCTCCGAGGACGACGACCAGCGGGCGCTGGGGCGACTCGACCACGGCGCTCAGCTCGTTCATCTCGCGTTCCAGCAACAGGCCGGCGTAGCCCGGCAGGTGGTGGGCGACCCCCTCGGTGCTGGCATGGGCGCGGTGGGCGGCGCCGAAGGCGTCGTTGACGTAGAGGTCGGCGAGCTCGGCGAGCGCTTCGGCCAGCTTCGGGTCGTTCGTGGTCTCCCCGGGCTCGAAGCGCGTGTTCTCGAGCAGGAGGACGTCGCCCGGGCCGAGGGCGCCGCAGTGGAGGTCGACGCTGCCCTCGACCACGCCCGTCGCCTGCGTGACCTCGATCCCCAACAGCTCGCCCAGCCGCCTGCCGACCGGCGCCATCGAGAGCGCCGGGTCGGGCTTGCCCCCCGGCCGCCCCAGGTGGGAGGCCAGAACCAGCGCCGCGCCGCGCTCGCGCAGCAGCTCGATCGTCGGCAGTGCCGCCCGGATCCGCATGTCGTCGGCGACATGACGACCTACCTCCTCCGCTACGCGTCCGGGGGCGTGGCCGTCCAGTGGCACGTTGAAGTCGACCCGGACCAGCACCCGCCGACCGGCGACCTCGGCTTCGCGGACGCTTGCCTTGGCGAAGCTCACGGCCCCGTCCCGGCCCGCCTCAGGAGCCCGCCAGGACCTTGCCGGCCAGCTCGACGCAGCGGTTCGAGTAACCCCACTCGTTGTCGTACCAGCTGACCGCCTTGATCATGCGGCCGTCGCCGATCGCCATCGTCAGGGCGGAGTCGAAGATCGAGGAGTGGGGGTCGCCGACGATGTCGGTGGAGACGATCGGGTCCTCGGTGTAGGAGAGGATCCCCTTCATCGGCCCCTCGGCCGCGGCCTTGACGGCGGCGTTGACCGCGTCGGGCTCCACCGGGTCCGCCGTGCTGAAGACGAGGTCGACGACCGAGCCGGTGGCGACCGGGGCCCGCATCGCGAAACCGTTCAGCTTGCCGTTCAGCTCCGGCAGCACCAGGCCGACGGCCTTGGCGGCGCCGGTCGTGGTGGGAATCAGGTTGAGCGCCGCGGCGCGGGCCCGCCGCAGGTCGGAGTGCGGCATGTCCTGCAGGCGCTGGTCGGCGGTGTAGGCGTGGATCGTCGTCATCAGCCCCTGCTCGATCCCGAAGGAGTCGTTGATGACCTTGGCCAGCGGCGCCAGGCAGTTGGTCGTGCAGGAGGCGTTGGAGATGATGTGGTGACTGGCGGGGTCGTAATCGCTGTCGAAGTTGACCCCGAGCGCCACGGTCACGTCCGGCTCCTTGGCGGGGGCCGAGATGATCACCTTCTTGGCGCCCGCCTCGAGGTGCTTGGCGGCGTCGGCGCGGGCGGTGAAGAAGCCGGTCGACTCAATCACCACGTCGACGCCGAGGTCGCCCCAGGGCAGCGCCGCGGGGTCGCGCTCGGAGAGCACCTTGAGCGGCTTGCCGCCGACCATGATCGTGTCGCCTTCGACCCCCACCTCAGCCGGGAAGCGGCCGAGGATCGAGTCGTACTTGAGCAGGTGGGCCAGGGTGCCCGGATCCGTGAGGTCGTTGACGGCGACGAAATCGATCTCCGCCCCCGCCGCCTGGGCGGCGCGAAAGACATTGCGCCCGATGCGCCCGAAACCGTTGATGCCGACCTTCACAGCCATGCAGTCATGCCTCCTGAATTCGTTTGGTGGAGCCGATCCTACGGAGTCGGCCTAGTCGGACCCGATGGTGATCTCGATCTCGTACCCGTCGGGGTCCTTGAGGAAAGCCGAGTAGGAGCCGGACCCGTGCGAGCGCTGCTCGCCGGGGTCGCTGACGTTGACGCCGCCGGCCCGCATGCCGCCTTCCCAGGCCGCCTTGACGGCGACGATGCCGAGGCCGGAGAAGCTGAGCAGCCCGAAGCCAGGTTTGGGATCGTGGTGGGCGGCGATGAAGAAGACCGGCTTGGCGATGCCCCAGCCGATCGTCTTGTCCTCCTCGAAATGGCGGCGCCAGCCGAGCGGGGCGAGCAGGGAGTCGTAGAACGCGGCGGCGCGCTCGAGGTCGGAAACCTCCAAGAGGACGTGGTGGAGCATCGCCGGGAGGCTATAGACGGGTCTCGCGGAAAGTCGTCTGACCTGGGTCGGGATCAGCCGCCGCGCGGGGTCCAGCGGAAGAAGCGGATCGAGAGCAGCAGGCCGGCGACGCCCCAGATCGCGACGACGGCGAGGTTGCCCCAGTCCAGGCCGGAGCTCCCCCCGGGCAGGTAGGCATTGAAGAAGGCCTGGAAGAAGTCGCGGATCGGAAAGTGGTTGGCGAAGTTGATGACCCCGTCGGGGAGCTCGTCGTCAGGGATGAAGATGCCGGAGAGGAAGTAGAGCGGCAGCAACAGCGCGTTGACGATCGGAGCGGCAGCGTCCTGCGAGGGGATCGCCGCGGTGAGGGCGATGCCGAGGCAGCTGAAGGAGGCGGCGCCGACGATCAGGGTGACGAGGATCGCCGGCGCTTCCCCCCACGGGATCGCGACCCCGTAGAGGACGCGGCCGAGGACGGCGATCAGGGCCAGCATCAGCAGCGCCACCACGATCGAGTTGCCGACCCGGCCGGCGATGAAGACCCAGGCCGGCATCGGGGTGCCGCGGCCGCGCTTGAGCCGGCCGTCCTCACGGGCGATCACCAGCGACATCGCCAGGCTCTGCATCGTCGCCGAGATCACCGCGAGGGTGATGATCGCCGGGACGTAGTAGGCGGTGATCTCGATGCCGCCGTCGACGTCGATCGTCTGGTCGCCGAAGACCGTGGCGAAGATCAGCAGCAGCACGACCGGGAACATCACCGTGAAGAAGACCGAGGCCGGGTTGCGCCAGAAGGCCTTCTGGTCGTAGCGGAACTGGTGGAAGACGAGGCTCATTCCGGCGGCCCCTGCTCGGTCAGCTCCAAATAGACGTCCTCCAGGGTCGGCCGCCTGACCTCGAGGTTCTCCAGCTCGAAGCCCTCCGCCAGCGCCCTGCCGGTCAGCTCGTTGAGGGCCTGAACCGGCGTCGTCGTGCTCAGCGCCACCTTGGCGCCGTCGGGACCCCGGTAGCTGATCGTGGTCGGCTGGCTGTCGCGGTCGCCGAGGTCCTCGGGCGTGCCACGGGCGACGATCTCCCCGCCGGCGATGATCGCCACGCGGTCGGCTAGATGCTGCGCCTCGTCCATGTAGTGGGTGGTGAGGAAGACCGTCTTGCCGAGCTCGCGCAGGCCGGCGATCGCCTCCCAGGCCTGGCGCCGCGCCTGCGGGTCGAAGCCGGTCGTCGGCTCGTCGAGGAAGAGCAGCTCCGGGTCGCCGACCAGGGCCATGCCGACGTCGAGGCGGCGCTGCTGGCCGCCGGAGAGCTTGCCGGTGCGAGCGTCGGCCTTCTCGGCCAGGCCGACCAGCTCGACCACCTCGTCGACTGGGCGGGGCGCGGCGTAGTAGCCGGCGAAGAGCTGCAGCGACTCGCGCACGGTCAGGTAGGGATCGAGCCGGCAGCTCTGCAGGACGATGCCGATCCGCTCGCGCCACTGACGCCGCGCCCGCTCGGGGTCCTCGCCCAGCACCGCCACCTCCCCCCCGCTGCGCTTGCGGTAGCCCTCGAGAATCTCGACCGTGGTCGTCTTGCCGGCGCCATTGGGCCCGAGGAAGGCGAAGACCTCCCCGGCCTGGACCTCGAGGTCGATGCCGCGCACGGCTTCGTTGTCCCCGTAGCTCTTCCTCAAACCCCTAATAGATATGACGGTCTCAGCCAAAGCTGGGCGATTCTAGGTCGATGGGCCGATAAGTCGCCTATGGCTCGACTTATCGGCCCATCGGCGGGTGGTCAGTCGAGGTCGACGTCGCGATGCTTCATGCGGACGATCACGTCCTCACGGGTGGCCAGATCGCGGCGGATGCGGTCGGCGACGGTGACCGAGCGGTGGCGGCCGCCGGTGCAGCCGACGGCGATCGTCAGGTGGCTCTTGCCCTCGGCGACGTAGGCCGGGACGAGGAACTCCAGCAGCGGCAGCAGGCGGCCGTAGAACTCGCCCGCCTGGGTCCCCGACTCGACGTGGGCCCGCACCTGCTCATCCATCCCGGTCAGCGGCCGCAGCTCGTCGACGTAATGGGGATTGGGCAGGAAACGGACGTCGAGGGTGAGGTCGGCATCGCGTGGCGGCCCGTTTTTGAAGCCGAAGGTGAGCAGGGTCAGGGCCAGCTCCCCCCCGTCCTCGCCGCCCAGCATCTCCTCGGCGATCCGGCGCCGCAGCTCGGCTCCGGTCAGGTCGCTGGTGTCCATCACCACGTCGGCGCGCTCGCGCAGCGGCGCCAGCAGCGCGCGCTCGGCCCGGATCCCGTCGACGAGCCGCCCTTCCGGCGCCAGCGGGTGGCGCCGGCGCGTCTCCTTGTAGCGGTCAAGCAGGGTCTCCTCGCCGGCCTCGAGGAACAGCACCTGCGGCCGCAGCCCGTCGCGCTCGAGGTCCTCGAGCACCTGGATCAACCCCTCGAAGTACTCGCCGCCGCGCACGTCGGAGACCACCGCGGCGCGCTCGACGCCGCTGCCCTCGTGGCGGAACAGCTCACCGAGGCTGTCGATCATCCGCGGCGGCAGGTTGTCGACGCAGAAGTAGCCGCCGTCCTCGAAGGCGGCGATCGCCTCCGACTTGCCGGCGCCGGAGTGGCCGGTAATGACGACCAGATTGACGCTCCCGCTCGCCATCGCCTAGCTCGTTCTGTTCAGTTGCTCGTGGATCTCGCGGCCCACTTTGCCAGGCAGGCCGGGCACCGCCTCGAGCTCCTCGCGCGAGGCCGTCAGGAACCGCTCTGGGGAGCCGAAGTGCTGGAGCAGCGCGCGCTTGCGAGCGGGACCGATTCCCCGCAGCTCGTCCAGCACCGAACCGGTCATCGCCCGGTCGCGGCGGCCGCGGTGGTGGTCGATCGCGAAGCGGTGGGCCTCGTCGCGGACGCGCTGCAGCAGCTTCGAGCCCTCCGAGCTGGCGGGCAGGTCGAGCGGCGCCGAGCGGCCGGGGACGTAGACCTCCTCCAGCTTCTTAGCCAGGCTGACCACGGTGACGCCACGCTCGACGAACGGCGCCAGCACCTTCATCCCCGCCCCCAGCTGACCCTTGCCGCCGTCGATCATCAGCAGCGAGGGCAGCGAGGCGAAGCTCGCGTCGCGCTTGCCGTCGTGGGGCGAGAGGTCGACCTGTTCGAGGTAGCGGGCGACCCGTCGCTCGAGCACCTCCTCCATCGAGGCGAAGTCGTCGGGACCGCCGTTGCCGCCGCCGGCCCGCGCCTCGCCGCGGATCCTGAACCGCCGGTAGTCGGACTTCTTGGTCGCGCCTCCCTCGAAGACGACCATCGAGGCGACGGTGTGCTCACCGCCGATGTTGGAGATGTCGAAGCCCTCGATCCGGACCGGCAGCTCCTCCATCCCCAGCGCCTCGCTGAGCGAGGCGAGCGACTCGACCCGGCGCGCCCGCCGGTGCTCGCGGCGCAGCCGGTCCTGGTCGAGGGCGAGGCGGGCGTTGCGCTCGGCCAGCTCGCGCAGCCGGCGCTTGTCGCCGCGCTCGGCCGCGCGCACCTCGACCGGCGAGCCGCGGCGCTCGCTCAGCGCTTCCGCGAGGACCCCGGCGCGGTCGCGCAGATAGGGGCCGACGACGATCATCGGCGGCAGCGCCGGCGAGGCGGAGTAGTACTGGCCGATGAACTCCTCGGCGACCTCGGCCGGGTCGCGCTCGCCCTCGTTCTCGAGGTAGAAGCTCTGGCGCTCGGCGAGGATGCCGTCGCGGACCTGGAAGACCTGGGCGTTGGCATCGGTGCCCTCGACCGCGACGCCGATCAGGTCGGCGGTGCCGACCGAGCCGCCGGCCACGCGCTGGCGCTCGAACAGCGAGCGGATCGCCTTGAGGCGGTCGCGGTGCAGGGCGGCGCGCTCGAATTCCTCGGCCCCGGCGGCGCCATCCATCTTCGCCTGCTCCTCACCCTCGACCTGGCGATAGCGGCCGGAGAGGAAATCGACGATGGCGTCGATGTTGTGGCGGTACTCCTCGCGGCTGACGTGGCCGACGCAGGGCGCCCCGCAGCGCTTGATGTAGTAGTCGAGGCAGGGGCTGCCGGAGCGGCGGCCGGGCTCGACCCCCTCGCAGGTGCGGAACTGAAACAGCTTGCCGAGCAGGTCGAGCGTCTCCCGCACCCGCTTGGCGCTGGAGAAGGGACCGAAGTAGGCGCGATGGGCGCGGTGCTTCTCGCGGGTGAAGTAGACCCGCGGGTACTCCTCGTCGAGGCTGACGCAGACGTAGGGGTAGGACTTGTCGTCGCGCAGGCGGATGTTGAAGTGCGGCCGGTGGCGCTTGATGAAGCTCTGCTCGGCCAGCAGCGCCTCGGCCTCGGTGGCGGTGACGAGGGTGTCGATGCGGTCGACCCGCGTGGTGAGGCGAGTGTTGCCGCCGGAGAAGTGCGAGGCGACGCGTTTGCGGATCGAGCGCGCCTTGCCGACGTAGAGCAGCTTGCCGTCGCCGCCGTAGAAGAGGTAGACGCCGGGGGCGTCGGGCAGCGTGCGCCGCTGCTCGGCGATCCGCTCGACCCGCGTCGGGGCTCTGTTTTCGGCGGCTCCTGCCATCGCCCTAAGGGTAGGCTGCTGGCCACCCGGCCAAATGGACGCCAAGACGGAGAGTGAGATGACGAGCCAGACCCTGAGCCCACCCGAGCTGAACACCCTGCGGATCGAGATCGAGGGGAACGTCGGCATCCTCACGCTCAACCGGCCAGACGCCTTCAACGCGATGAGCCCGGAGATGATCGGCGAGATGACCGTGGCCTTCGCCTGGCTCGCCGACCGGGCGCCGCTGCGGGCCCTGATCGTGACCGGCTCCGGCAAGGCCTTCTGCGCCGGTGGCGACGTGACCTGGTTCCAGAAAGGGGTCGAGGACGAGGAGATCGACCTGCCCTCCGAAGTGCGGCGCGGGGCCGAGGCGCTGCACGCGGCGATCGTCGACCTGCGGCGGATCCCCTTCCCCGTGATCGCCGCGATCAACGGGCCGGCCGCCGGCGCCGGCTTCTCGCTGGCGCTCGCCTGCGATACCCGGATCGCTTCCGAGGCCGCCTTCTTCGCCTGTGCCTACGGCCGCATCGGCGCTTCGCCGGACGGCGGCATGACCTACTTCCTACCGCGGGTGGTCGGGCCGAGCCGAGCGCTGGAACTGCTGCTCGACGATCCCAATCTGAGCGCCGCCGAAGCCCTCGAGGAGGGCCTGGTGCGCCAGGTGGTGGCGCCGGAGGAGCTGCTGGACGCGGCCCGGGCGACGGCCGAGAAGCTCGCCGCCAAGGCGCCCCACTACACGCGCATGGCGAAGCTGCTCTGCGGCGTCAGCATCGAGAACAGCCTCGCCGAGCACCTGCAGCTGGAGCGCCACGGGATCGCCGACAGCATGGCCACCGAGGATCTGCGCAACGGCGTCGAGGCCTTCTTCGGCGGTGGCACCCCCGAGTTCCACGGCCGCTGAACCCGGGCGGTGGCGACGCCGTATCCGGGTACAGTCAGGTGAAGCCAGCCAGTCCTCCGCGGAAAGGACCGCCATGAAGAAGCCCTCAGTCGCATTCGCCCTCGTCCTCGCCTCGCTCGCGCTCGTCGCCTGCGGCGGCTCCTCCGACGACTCGAGCAGTGAAACCCAGTCCCAGAGCGGTGCCACGGCGGGCGAAAAGAGCAACGGCGGGGAAGCCGAAGGCAAGACCGCCGGCAGCGCCGGCACCGTCGACTTCGAAACCGGCGAAGGCCTCGCTTACACCAGCGCCAGCGCCAGCGCCGAAGCCGGCAAAGTGACCATCAACTTCACCAACACCCAGCCCCTCACCCACGATGTCGCGATCGAAGACTCAGGCGGCAAGACGATCGGCAAAACCGAACTGATCGCCGAAGGCTCCGACTCCGCCGTGGTCGAGCTCAAGCCCGGCGAATACACCTTCTACTGCTCGGTCCCCGGCCACCGCGAAGCGGGCATGGAAGGGACGCTCACCGTCAAGTAGCGACCCCGGGCGCCGGGTCGGCCGGCCGAAAATTAGTCCGTCGGGGCCATTAGCCGCGTCACGGAATCGCCCACGAAACACGGCTTCTCGTTGCCGTCGACCTCGAGGGTGAAGCGGGTGACGACCTCGTACCAGCCGCCGCCCCTCTCCTCGATGGAGACGACCTCGGCTCGGCCGCGGACGCGGGCATCCACCGGTACCGGGGCCGGAAAGCGGATCTTGTTCCAGCCGTAGTTGACGCCGAGGGCGAAGCCGCTGGAGGCGATGAGCTCGCCGCGGAAGCCGTCGACCAGCGAGAGGGTGAGGTTGCCGTGGGCGATCGTCGTCCCGAACGGGCTCTCCGACTTGGCCCGCTCGACGTCGACGTGGATCCACTGGTGATCGCCGGAGAGCTCGGCGAAGGCGTCGATGTCGGCCTGGGTGACGGTGCGCCACTCGCTCGGGCCGATCTCCTGCCCGACAACCGACTGCATCCCCTCAATGCCCTGAACCTCCACGGAAGCCATCGGCGGGCAGTCTAGGTGAATCGCCGACGAAGGGCGCCCCGCGCCGGGCAGGCTCTAGGCTCCGGCGATGGTCGCTGAAGCGCCTCGCCCCCGCCGGGCTGGGAAGCGGTAGCGCGTGTCATCCCACGCTTACCGGCTGAAGTCCGAGGAGCAACCGGCCGCGGGCCTGCGCCGGATCGCGCTGGGCCGGGCCGAGAAAGCGGAGGCGCGGCTGCAAGGCGCCCGCGAGGGAGAGCTGGCGCCGGCGATCCACGGCGCGCGCAAAGACCTGAAGAAGCTGCGAGGGGTCCTGCGCCTGGTCCGTAAGGAGTTGGGCAGGAAGGCCTTCGAGGCCGAAAACAAGCGCTACCGCGATGCCGGGCGGTTGCTCGCCGGCAGTCGTGACGCCGAGGTCAAGCTGGAGACCCTGGCGGCGCTGCGCAGCCGCTTCGATCAGTTGCCCGCGGATCCGGCGGAGCGCTGGGCGGGCGCGCTGAAGGCGGAGCGCAACGAGCTCGCGGCCACGATCCACGATGAGGCAGAGGGCAAGATCGGTCAGGCGAGGGAGGCGATCGAGCAGGGGTGCGTGAAGATCCGCGGCTGGTCGTTGCGAACCGACTCCTGGGCGCTGGTCGAGCCAGGGCTGTTGCGGAGCTACCGAGATGGCCGGCGGGCGATGAAGCGGGTACTGGCGAGTCCGTCCGCCGACAGCATTCACGCCTGGCGCAAACGCGTCAAGGACATCTGGTACCAGCTGCGGATCCTCCAAGGCGCCTGGCCGGAGCTGCTGGGCGCCGCGGCGGCCCAGGCCAGCGAGCTGGCCGATCTGCTGGGCGACCATCACGACCTGGCGGTGCTTCAGGAGGATCTTCTCGCGCGGGAGGGCCTTGCCGATCGCGACGCCTTCACAGCGGCGATCGCCGCGCGGCAGGCGGAGCTGCTGGCCGCGGCGATCGCGATCGGTCGCCGCCTCTATGCCGAGAAGCCGAAGGCCTTCGGGCGCCGCGTCGAGCGCTACTGGCTGGCCTGGCGAGGGGACTGAGCGGGGGCGGCGATGCGCCCGCGCCGATCGACCTGCGCCGCGGTCGAGTCGAAGTCCTCCCTCGACAGCGCCGCGATCGATTCCGCGCCGGCGCCGTCGGGGTCGGGGACCGGCTGCCCCGCTTCGACCAGGCGCACCGACGCGAGGCGCCCCGAGCGGAAGCGGCCGTCGCCGCCGAGGGTGGCGTGGAGCACGACCGACTCGCCGAGCGCTCCTTCGAGGGCGAAGTTGTGAAAACCGGAGAAGTTGCCGAGGCTGTAGGCGACCAGCCGCCGGCGATAGATCTCCATGCCGCGGAGGACATGCGGCCCTGAGCCGAGAATCAGGTCGGCCCCGGCGTCGATCGCCATGTGGGCGAATTCCTCCGGGTTGCCGCGATCCTCCCCCAGGTAGATCTCCTCTTCGCCGTTGACATGCTGCGCTTCGGTGCCCTCGGCGCCGGCGTGGAAGGCGCAGACGACCACGTCGGCGCGATTCGCGGCACGGTGGATAAGCGCTCTCGCGGCACTCAGGTCGGTCAGCGACGCGGTGTTGTCGTAGGGCGCGAAGGCGACGAACGCGAGGCGCGTCTCGCCGGCGCGAACGGTCGTGACCTGCCCGGGCAGGCCGGTCTGGTCGATGCCCGCCCGCTCGAGTGCTTCCACGGTCTCGTCCTGCCCCGCCTGCCCGAAGTCGAAGGAGTGGTTGTTGGCGTTGGACATCAGCGTGAAGCCGGCCGCGCGCAGCCCCCGCGCGAACTCCGGCGGAGCACGGAAAGCGAAGCATTCGGTGGAGCCGGCCCCGCACTTAGGCGATTCGGATACGTCGGTGAGGGCGCCCTCCAGGTTGCCGAAGACCACGTCTCCGCGCAGCTCGCGGCCGATGCGCGAGAAGTAGGCGGCGGGGTCGGAAGGGAGCGTTGGGGTCGTTCCCAGCATCGTGTCTCCGACCGCCGCGATCGTGATCGGCGCGCGACCGTCGCGCCGCGAGGCCGTCGGGCCACCGGCCTCATGGCCGGCGGCGCGACGCTGAGGAGGAGCGTCCGCGAGACCACATCCCGCAATTGCCAGGGCAGCCAGGAAAACGAGAGCTTGGGGGACGCGCCGACACTCAACTGCCATTAAGCAGTCGAGCTTCTCACTTCATTTTAAAAAAACACAGTAGTTCGTCAGTCGCTCCACCAGCCGGGGATGGTTTCGCCGTCGCCGTCGTGGCGAGCGCCGACCGCGAGCACCTCGATCCCGTCCGGCCCGGCCTCGAAGGCGCGGATCACCTCGGGGGAGACGCGGATCGCATCGAGCCGCTCGACCTCGATGATCTCGTCGTCGAGTTTCAGCCGCCCCGCGCCGCCAATGACGACGTAGACCTCCTCGGCCTCCTCGTGCCTGTGGCCGAAGGGCACGCGTTGGCCGGGCTTCAGCCTCAGATGACTGACACCGGTGTTCTCGGCGTCGAGCGCGTCCTTGGCGAAACGCGCTTCCTGCACGTCTCCCATACCGAATTCGGGAGCTGAATCCTTGACGTCCGTGAGCTTTCTGTGGGTGAACGGTGCGGGCATGCGGCTAGGGGACCGTCGCGGCGATGATCCAGGTCGAGGCCGGCGCGACCACGCCGTCGGGGCCGTCGAACTCGGCCAGCGCCGCCCGTACCTCACGCTCGATCTTGGGTCGGATCTCGTCGACTCGGTCGCCCCAGAGCCGCAGAACCTCCCCGGCCGGCCCGATCGCGAGGGAGAACGCCACCGCCTGGTCGAGATCGTCGCCGATCTTGATCGGCAGATCGCAGCGCCGCAAGGAGATCCCCTCGAAGCCGGCGATCGTCATCTGCTCGCTGACCGTGTCCGCGTCGGCCATCGAGAACGGCCCGGGACCGCAGGTCGGCTCGTCGGTCTCCTCGGGATGCTCCAGATAGTCGGCGACCACCAGCTCGGAGCGGTGCAGCCAGTCGTTGTCGAGCTTGCGGCGCCAAACGACGGCGCAGAAGCGTCCGCCCGGTCGCATCGCCCCACGCACGTTGCGGAGCGCCTGCACCGGGTTGGCGAAGAACATGACCCCCATCCGCGAGAAGACGTAGTCGAAACGACCCTCGAACTCGGCGACCTGGACGTCGGCGACGAGGAACTCGACGTTCCCCTGCGCGGCCGCCGCGGCCTCCTCCCGGGCGAGGTCGATGAACGGCTCGGCGACGTCGACGCCCACCGCCTCGCCGTCCCCGATCAGCTGGGCGAGGCGCCGGGTGGTGTCGCCGAAACCGCAGCCGAGGTCGAGGACGCGGTCGCCCGCCGCCGGCGGATGCGCTGCGATCGCCGCCTCGCCGTGGGCGCCCAGCCCGTCGATGACGACCTCGCGGAAGCGCACGAACCGCTCGAAGAGGGGTCCGCTCCAGGCCTCCTTCGCCTCCGCGTTCGCGTCAACTGACATCTGGCCATGGTCCCGCCCAGGACATGCCGTGTCAATCGGCCGGCCTACTGACCTAGGCGATCAGCCGCACCTCGAAACTGGGCACGGCCAGCACCCCGGCGCCGCCGAGCAGGCCGAGAATGCGGCTGACGTAGGCCTGGGTCTCTGGATAGGCGGGCACGCAATCGCAGCTTTCGACGGCTCCCGGCCCGGCGTTGTAGCCGGCGAGGGCGAGTTCGGCGGAGCCGAGTTGGCGGATCAGGTCCGCCATCAGGTGCGCCTGGGCATCGATAGCGGCAACCGGGTCGAAGGGATCGTCGAGGCCGTAGGAAGCAGCCGTCGACGGCATGAACTGGGCGATCCCCTGGGCGCCGACGGGAGACACGGCGAAGGGGTTGAAGTTGCTCTCAGCGAGCAACTGGGCGGCGAGCAGCGCCGCCGATACGTTCCAGCGCACGGCGGCGGCCAGGAGTGGGTCGCGGAAGCGGCCGGGGACGAAAGAGGGCAGGGCCGCGCCCCCTGGTGCCGCGCCCTCTCCCCCGCTCGCCGGCGCCGCGTCGCCGGCGTCGGAGCAGGGCGGTGGGCCGGCCGAGAAGCCGTAGTGGCACGCCTCCCAAGAGGGCCTGCGGCACTGCTCACGCACTAGCGAAGCTCCCCGGAGGACGCCGCCCTACTTGCACAGGTCAAAACGACCGAAGGGCACCCGTAAAGCGACGACGCTGATGATCGGCGTCGGCGGCACCCCCGGAAGGGCAAGAAGGAAACCGAAGCGCTAACTCAGGGTGGGGATATCTCTCCCGGAGATCCCCAACCCACCGCAGCGAGGAGAAGGCGGGCGAATTTCTCCTCGGCGGTTTCCTGTCCTTCCGGGCTGTGCTGGCTCTCGAACGACAGGTGGTTCTTGTCGTCCAGGCGGAAGGCCCAGCCCGTGTTCCGCGTGAGGACGCTCGGCGACGCCTGGTAGTAGGTCGTACCGACCCCCACGCTCGCGACCTCGGGCCTGATCCGAACCATCTCGCAGACGGTGCCAGGAGCCTCGCTGTCGGTCAGTTCAAACGGCGTGAAGACGAGCTTGTAGAAGCGGTCCTCCTCCACGGCCATCAGGGTCGGCAGTCCCTCAATGGTGAGGACGATGGCGGTGGCACCATCGGGGATGAACTCGTACGCCTGGTAGAAGGCCGCGCTTTTGAACTCGTCCAACCGGGCTTTGCCTATCGGGTGCGCTGCGGCCTGATAGAGGCTCGCGATGCCGTTCGCCATCTGCTGGGACAAGCGGACGGTGGTGTCCTGATCCATGCGTCTATGTATAGCCGGACGCCCGGACAGGCGGGGCCGGCTCAGCGCCCAGAAGCGGACCACACCGAACGCCACGACGAGGATCGCGACGGCGTAGGGAGGTTGACTCAGAGAATTCGAGCTGATGGACTCCTCCCCACTGACCGCCAGGCGACCTGGCGTAGCGGTTGAGGCCGAGTCCAACATCGTTATTGGGGGGAGCGGTTCGCTCCGTGCCGTCGTGCCCGCCTGTTGTCTCGGATTGCTGCCCATCTCACTACAACAGGGAGGGAAGGTCCGGCCCCTTCTCTAACCTGAGATCCAGACCGTCGGGCTACTGACAGGTAGTTACTGCCTCGTCCGAATCCAGAGTCGGGAGAAGGATGAAGACCTGGGTGCTCTAACGACCGGGCCTGCAGGCAGGTCGTTATTCCCTCCCCTGCGCACGCTTCCTTCGCGCCTATTTCCAAACGGCGCCTGCCGTATCGGTTCCGCTTTTATTCCAGTCGCCGACGATCGGAATCGTGTGGCTGAGAACGCCGAAACCGTGTACGTAGGAGATCGGCTGATTCCCGGGCACCTCATTGTCGAGATACCAAGTGCCGTTGCTCTGGCGATACACGCCTACCGAGCCGTAGCCGTTCTCGTCCCAATCCCCTGCAACTGGCAGATCATCATTGCCAGGATTCCCATAGGCAAATGAGTAATCGGGCGGAACCGTAGCATTGGTATTACTCAGGAAGAAGACGCCGGTACTTGGCCGATACAGACCGATCGTGTCGGTGCCGCTGTTGTTCCAATCCCCCGCGACCGGAAGGTCCTCGGAATTCCCGTATGCGAACGCATACTGAGAACCTCCCGTGGAGTTGAAGTTACGCAGGTAGAACACACCATTGCTCGGACGGTAGACGCCGATCGTGTCGATGCCGTCCTCGTTCCAGTCGCCCGTCACCGGGCGATCTTTGGGTTCGCCGAACTGGGCCACGATGTTGACCGACCCTGAGAAATTGCTATTCCTGAGATACCACGTAGCGGTACTCGGTCGATAGTAACCGGTCGTGTCGTAGCCGTCTCCGTTCCAGTCGCCGGAGACTGGGATGTCGGTTGACTGTTTCCCGCTTAGGTCGAATGCGTAGTGGCTCGGCCAGCCAGTCAGGGCGTCAGTGAGCTGGTATTGAGGCGTGATGAGGAAGGGGTTCTCGCTCCCTCCTACGTTCCAGTGAGTATTGAGCCACTCGCCGCTCTCCTCAAGCGTGTCGAAGTAGCTGTCGTATTCGCAGTCGAGCGGCACCCCGTTCGGCGTGTTGAAGTAGCCGTTTTCAGGGCACCGCGTCTCTGAGTAGGGTACGCCTGGAGCGTCTACGTAGCAGAGGATGTCGATTCCGTCGGTGCAGTGATTATTCGCGGTGGCGTATGGAGCGGTGGTCTGAACCCCACCCATCGCGTGCGTCAGCTCATGCACCGGCACATGAGTGTCCCAATAGCCCAGCGGATTCAAGATCGGCGGGTTGTAGACAATAGCCGAGGCCGTGTAGAAGCGGTTGGGGTTGCCAGAAGAACTGTCTGAGGAGCTCTTAAGCGCGTTGTTGTAGACACCGCCGATGCCCCCGACCCCTACCCCACCCGGATGGGAGCCGTCGAAGAAGATCAGGTTCTTAACCGAGTTTGCGCCTTCGGGCGCGCCCAATGCGCTTTTTGCCGCTGCGGCGACTTCGGTGTAGCCCGAACCAGAAGAAGAGGTGAAGGTATGAAGCTGAATCTGACCGTTGGCGTCGCAATCGACGCGCATCATCCGGAGGATTCTTCCGCTTCCGCTTGAGCGAATCGACTCTTCGGCGATCTTGTAATTCATTCGGCGCACCGCGCTGAGGATCGCTTCTCGCTCTGCCGTCGTGGGCGTAGCGGGGTTGGCAGTCGACGAATACGCGACCCTTATCCGGTGGCCGCTGGTCGCGCAAACAATTGGATATTCCTCAGAAGGAAGGTCGTACCAGGCCCCTTCAGCCGCTGCGAAGTCATCGAAGTGGACCCATTGCGGTGGCGCATTCGGACCTGATTTGTAGGTGTATGCGCGAGCCTTGGGATGAAATTCGAATACTGCCTCCCCTATCCTCTTGAAGTCTGGTTCCCCAGGGATTCGGCCGTCCTCATGGGAGTGACCTGAATGAGCGAACGCGGTGGCCGCCGTGAGAGCAAAGATCAGTATCGCGACAATCGCCGCCATTAACCGCGTGATAAGTGCTCGCGACTGTCGCATCATCTATCTCTCCCTTTGCCGGTTGCCGACCCTCTCTAGGGTAGAGCCATACCATGGTAGAAGGGTTTAGTCAAAGACATCTGGGTATTCCGAGCTTTGATTTCACCTCAGTCGCAGCATCGTTCCGGGATAGCTCACGTCCGGATCGTCGGCGCCATGTAGCGAACACGCATATGGCCCCTCTGAACCTACAGCCGAACGGCAGCAGGTTCGCCGCCACGAGGCAGACTGAGGTTCGGTCCTCGCCTCGGTGACGCCTCCTTTGCGCCTAGCGCCCGCTGCCAAGTCCGGCGCCGGGCTGGACCTACGCTTTCCAGGGAGGCGCGCGCCCAACACGGCCCTGCGCGGAGATCGCGAGCGTGGGAAAACGGCACGCAACACCCAGCGTCGTATCCACCCTGTGATCCCGCCCCTAAGGGATTTATCTTCCTTCCGTGACGCTGCCCAGCCCCCCTGAGGACGCCGGGCGGCGTTCTACGCTGCGGGTGTGTTGGCCTTCGTCCTCGCGGTCCTCGCCATCCTGGTCGCCACGGCTATCGTCGCCGGGGTGAGGTGGCTAGGGGTCGAGGACAACCGCCTGGCGCTGCGTCGGTCCCTCTGTCGACACGACTGGGTCGAGGTGGACAACACGCCGACCCGCTCGGACCTCGTGTTCGTCAACAGCTACGCCGCCAGGTGCAGCAAGTGCGGCACGACCCGTTGACGCACACCTAGTCGGGGTCCCCGCCCGCCTGGATCTCGCGGAAGTTGATCGTCCCGCCCGTGACGTTGCGGAACTGCCGCGCGTCCATGCCCGTCGCGCCGGTGACGAAGCCGATGCGCACGTCGGCGATGGGGTCCCCCGAGGCGGGTTCCAGCGCCTCCGGCAGACTGAATAGGGACTCGCGGCTCACCGGGTCGAGCCTGTCGGCCAGCGACCGCGTGGCGAACTCGCGGAGAGCGCCCGCGACCTCTAGCACGACCGCCCCGCAGGGCCACCGCTTGTCTTCGCCGTCGCCGTCGATCCGGTCGTAGGTGAGGTGCATGATCTCGCGGCCGAACCGCCGCCTCTTGCGAACGTCCTCGAGGGCCGCCTGTGGGAGGTCGTCGCGGACACGCTCCCAGTCGCCCGGCGCGCAAAAGTCCGCCGCGAAGGCGTCGCGAGGCTGCCTGTCGCCTCGGTCGTGCCAGAGGAAGTCGTTGAGGCACCGCGCGTGGACGGCGAAGGACTCCAACAGCGTGTTCTCGCGCGCCGACCTCTGCTCCGGCGTGTTGCCGAGTTCCACGGTCGCGTAGACGAGGGTGTTCACCTCGTACATCAGGTGCTCCTCCGCCCACCCTCGGAGGCGGTCGGGGGAGATGTCCTTCGGGAACGCCACCCGCTAGTCATCCTCAGGGGCGTAGTCCGGGTTGTACCGGTCCTCTAGCCCGGGGATCGGGACCCCGCGTCCGTCTCCCAGCACCGTGATCGCGCCGACCTGCTGCATGAACTCGGACACCTCCTTGCTGGTGATCAGGATCGTGTCGCCTGGCTGAAACCACTTCAGCACCTCGCAGCGGCCGCAGTTCTTCTTCGTGGCCTTCCCGTGGTGGTGGATGATGTCGTTCCGCATCCGGCCGATGTCCGCCATCAGCGGCTCCTTGACGTCGTTTCTCTCGATTTCCGCCGCCTCGGCGAACCGTGGTCTGAAGTTGTGTTCCCACTGGGTGTGGACAAGCACGGCCCACTGCTGGCCGATCCGCTGTGCGACCGGGCCGTCCTGCGCGAGCCGCTCCGGGATCGTCTTGATCTTCCACTTCATGTAGCCGAACTTGTCGGGGTCCTTGGGCGAAAAGCCTTGCACCCAGATGAGGTCGCGCTCGGGGTCGGGTGCGTTCTCTGCGAGCGGCATGTAGTGCTCACGCGCCAGCGCGAGGCCCGCCAGGCTGAAGGCGTGGGTGCCGGCGATGTCGTTGAGGACCTCCGCCCACTCGTCATGGATGGGCGTCATCCGCGCCCCAAACTCGGGCATGTCCTCGGCGGTGACGTGGATCCTCCCGTCGGGTTCGATCCTGACCAGGGGTCGGCCTTCTCGCTTCCGGCGCGCGATGTGCGCCCGCACCTTCGCGGCGTACAGGCGGGACCGAAGGGACACTCAGCGTCCCCTTCGGGAAGCGCGGCGTGGGGCGGTGTCGCTCGGGGATGACAAGGGCCTTTCGACGGTAGCCGTTGGGTCGGGCGCATCTAAGATCCGCGACCGATGGAGGTGCGGACGATGATCCTGGGCAGCCCCGCCAACGAGGAGCGGGTCGGCGCGGTCGAGGAGGTCATGGCCCGCAATGGCCTCCCGGGACCCTGCTTTGCGGACCTCCACGCACAGGGTGGCGGGATCTGGTTCGTCCTGATCGGCGTGACGCCGGGGTTCTTCCTAAAGTCGTTCGCCGAAGCCGCAGGGGAAGACGCCTGGAAGGCCGTCAAGCGGCTGTACAGCGAATTGCGCGAGGCGCTCGACAAGGACGAGGACAGCCACGGTCAGCTCTACGTGCGGGAGGGAGGGCTGACCAAAGCCGAGTGGGAAGAGTCGGGACGCAAGGATGCCCTGCTTCCGGGGATACCACCGCCGGACGAGCATCCCCCGCAGATCGTCATCGACTCGATCCTCCCCGACGAGGCGATTGAAGCTCTGTTCCGCATCGACTTCGATGCGCTGAAGGAGTCGTCGTTCGTCTGGGACCGGGACCTCCGGGAATGGGTCCCACGGGACCGCTGGTAGTAGACGGAAACCGGCCACCCGGGGGCGGGGGGGCTGACCAGCGCTGCCCCGGCAAGGGCGGGAGCGCCGCTGACAAGTTTGGCGCTGGGCCGAACCTCCGCTTTCAGGACGCACGCCCGACCGTCCTACAGAGACCGGGAGCGTGGGAAACGGCGCGCCACACCCACCGGTTGCCCCTGAAGGGTTCGGGGGGCACGCGCCAGGGCAACAGAAAATTTAGGACTGCGACATCTAGGCCGGCCCCTGTTCGAGGAAGTCGTTGGTCACCGTCTCGTTGCGGCCGGACTCGTCAGTCAGTCGAAGCGTCCCCTTACCGCCAGTGTCGTCCTCAGTGAACACCAGCAGGGCTTCCGCGTCGTTGATCTTCCCGGTCCCGAAAGCGAGCGCAACGTCGCCGAGCTTCCAGTGCGTCAGCGGCACCTCCGTCACCTCGATGTGGGCCTCCCCTGCCGCATCGACGCTCAGGATCGGATGAAACTCAGGGTCCTGATCGGGCTCGGGTTCCCATCTAAGGCAGGCTTTCGACTTTTCCACGGAACCGTCGTCTCGGTGGAGTTCGCCGACCCACCCGGTCAGCGTCATCGTGAACGCTGAATCAGTGTCCTCCTCGATTTCGTGAAGGCCCATCCCCTCGGCGATGGCGACGAAGTTCTGGTCCATCCGGCGTTTCAGGACCTCGCCGATCATGCCGACGCTGGTTCCGTCCTCGGCGACCAGGTCGAGGTCCGGCTGGACGTTGACCTTCCGCTCCGTCCCGTCCGGCAGTTCTACCGTCACGGCGACGAACTTCGGCGTCAGGCTGTACGTCTTCGGCCAGACCGACCCGAGCTTGTTCACGACCTGGCGCGCCGGATCGTCCTCTCCCATGTCGTCGGGAGCGAGGGCGACAGCGCCGTTGTGTTCAGCCTTCTTCCGCGCTGCCTTTGAGAAGCCCGCTTCGGAGACGAGGACGAGCTTGTTCGTCTGAACCGCTTTGTGCTTTCCGAGTTCCTCCTCCACCCACTTGACGTCGGCCCGTTCGCCCTTGGCGGTGGCCTCGACCTGCAGGATCATCGGGTGGCCGGCGACCGTCTGCCTGATCGCTGCATCCACCTCCCGGAGTTCGCCGGTTTCGTGGTCCAGCAGCATGGCCGATTCCTCGACTTCTGCGCTCTCGGCGATGTGAGCGTGGATGATCACGACGACCTGTTGGAAGAGGTTGGTCCGCTGTGGCATGGCGACCACGTTATCGGGGCTCGGCGGGTTCCGGTGAAGCTGCCGACGCTCGCCAGAACCAAGAAATCCCGCCGGCTTGTGGAGGGCTAGCGGGGCTCGACTTTAATGGTCTTGGGACGATCTTTCGGAACGTTCCTTAAAAGAAATTCGCACGGGGTTTCCGACCTGCACGCACCCACACCCGAGCGGGTCGTGATCACCCCAGACCGCGCCGCCGAAACCAGAACCGCACCCGACGCCTCCAACTCTGCTCCGGCACGGCCTCCCAATCGGCATCATCGGCCTCGACCCGATTTGCAGACCAGTGTGGATCGAGCGGCAACTTTCCGAACTCTTCCCAATCGACCTCAGGCGCGTTTCCGGTCGCCAGGAATGCGTCGAGCCGCTTTTTGATCTCACCCCTAAAGGCGTCGTGGTCGATGTGCGGACTCGCCAAGATCAGAAACATGCTTTCCGCCATGAGCTTCGAGAACTCATCGTCCCCGATCCGCCACCGGCCGTCGTCCGATTCCTCGCCGCCGAAAGACGCGAGCAGCGCCTTCGCGTCGCCCTCCGAGATTCCCATCAGGGCGGCGAACTGCGCGGGGTCCCAGCCGGTCGATCTGCGGACCAACTCCTGAACCTTGTACGGCTGGCCGCCGCTCGCTTCCCAGTCCTTCGCCTTCTCCTCCCCGACCTCGGTCGCGCGTTCGCCGGATTCGGCCCAGTCGAGCAGCGTTTTCGCAGTCAGCAGGACGCCCCCGGCGTCGTACGCCGCCTTCAGCACGTCCCACCAGATGTGAGACAGGTGGAAGAATTCGGGGAAGCTGGAAACGACGCCGTCCCCCATCCCTCCGGCGCGGATGAAGTAGAGCCGGGAGGGGTCGCCGGGAAGAGCCCCGGCTTCGACGGATTTCAGCAACTCGGAGTAGGGCTCGTCTTGCCACCGGTAGTTCCAGCGCACCCGGCCTCGGTCGTCGACGAAGGTCAACTCGTTCCACATCTGGGTCCGCCGTCCCTCGACGTGGATTCCGAAGTACGTAGGCGCCCATGGTTCTGCGCGCCCGCCGTGCGGTCCCATTTGATCAAGCTCCTCCCCCGCCCGTCGGAGAAGCGAGCCAAGGAGTTCATCATCGGGGACCTTGAGCGTGACCTTGATCCGTGAATCCCAATCCCGGTCGAAGTCGGGCAGAGTAGAAATTCGCTGCTCGGGCGGCAGGGTAGGATCAGCCGCCTCGGCCACCGTCACCCGATGCACAGTTCCCCCGCCTCAGGCACCTTCATAGAGGCGAGCGTAGACGACGATTCCAGGCTCCGTCGAAATTTTCATCCTGTTTCTAATCCACGGGGTTATGGACAAAAGCGGGGGCCCCCAGCCGGTGCAGCAGGCCGGGAGTGTGGGAAACGGCACGCAACACCCAGCTGTAGCGCTGGACGAAGCCGAAGCGATTGGCGTTGGCGGCGAGCCAGGGGTAGGCGGCTTCGGGACCGAGGTCGAGCTCGGTCGCACAGCGGTGCAGCGAGTGGCCGGGCGGGGCGACCCAGGTCGGATCGGGATGGGCGGCGAAGAGGGCGGCCTGTTCGGCGTCGGAGCGGAAGCCGGAGACGACCAGGAGGACGACGCCGGCCGCCGCCGCCGATGCCGCCATGCGGTCGAGGGCCGCGGCCACGTCGGGGCGCATGCCCTCGCCGTTGCGGTAGACGAGCGGGCCGCCATACCCGCCGCCGCTGGCCATCGCGGGCGCGCCTCCGGCGCCTGTGCCCGGCGCGCCGGCTTCCGCCACGGCGGAGGCCTCGACCGAGTCCGGCGCGGCACCGAGGTCGAGGCGGCCGACGACGACCGCCTTGGCCTGGACCGGGGCGAAGGAGCCCAGATCCGGGAAGGAGAGGCGCAGCCGGGAAGGATCGACTCCATTGGCCCTGCCGGCGGCGATCGCGGCGTTCCTCGCCCGCGCCAGGTAGACGGTCTTGCCGATGTGGATGGGGTTCGGCACCCCGTTCGGCAGCGCCGGCGGCGAGAGCAGGCGCGGCAGGTCGTCGCACATCGAGCGCGCGGCCGAGATCGCCGCCAGGTCGGCGGCCCGCTGGGCCCGGCCCTTGCCCGTCACGGCGGCGGCGATCGCGACCAGGGCCAGCGCGCCGACCAGGACGACGAAGGCTCCCCCCAGCGCCAGCAGCAGCGCCTGCCCATCTTCCTCCCGCCATTCTCATGGGCCTGACCCTGCCGGCCAAGCTCCGACTCGTGGCGCGCTCAATCGAGCGATACGCAGGCCGGGCATTGACCGATCGCGGACGCGGAGCGAACCTTTGGCCGGTCGTCCCCGTACAACGTCTGACCAACCCGAGCCAAGGAGCCCGCCAATGCGGCGATTCGCCATGCCCGACCGATTGCGTCCATCAACCCGAATCGCGCTGCTGACGATCGCGCTGACCGCGCTGCTCGCCCCCGGCGTCGCGAGCGCGAAGCAGGCGACCAAGCCGGTCGCCAAGCAGGCGGCAAACGCGACCCTTGGCCGAACCGTCCTCACGACCCTCGGGGGCCGTACCCTTTACAGCCTCAGCGCCGAGACCAACAGCAGGTTCATCTGCACCGGGGCCTGCCTCTCCACCTGGCGCCCCCTCGTCGTCCCGGCCGCCGCCAAGCCGACGGGCCCGGTGAAGCTCGGCACGATCAAGCGACCCGACAAACGGACGCAGGTCACCTACAAGGGCCGTCCGCTCTACACCTTCGCCGGCGACACGAAACCCGGCGAGGTCGACGGCGAGGGGATCAAAGACGTCGGCACCTGGCACGCCGCGGTGACTGCGGCGGCCGCGCCGAAGCCCGAATCACAGCCGCAGCCGCCGCCGGAAAACCCCTATCCGTATTAGGTCAGATCGACGATCTCGACCAGGTCGTCGAGGCCGCGGAGATCGGCCGCGTTGAGGGTGTAGAGCGGCAAGGCGTGGGCGCGAGCGGTCGCGGCGATCATCAGGTCGACCGCCCGCGGACCCCGGGCCTTCCTTCCGAGCCCCCGCACCGCAGAACAGATCGGACCGAAAGCCCGGGCGCAGGTGGCGTCGAAGGCGAGGGATTCGAAGCTGACCTCGATCCGCTGCAGGTGGTCCTGGCGGCGGGCCCGCTGTGCTTCGGAAGTTGCCGCGTACGGCCCGGCAGTCAGCTCCGCCAAGCTGAGAGCGGAGATCGTGATCTCGGTCGGCAGTCTGGCGCGATCGATCGTCTCGAGGACGATCGCGACCGAGGTATCGACAAGCCCTCGATCAGTCCCCACGCCAGTAGCGAGGCGTCGGATCCTGATCGACGAAGGCGTCGAGGTCTTCTCGGAAGCGGACCGGGTCGATCGGCCCGGTCCCGCGCAGCGCTGCTTGGACGACGGCGGTGGGGACAAATTCGCGCGGGCGAATCGGCCGCAGTTCGCCAACCGGCACGCCGTTGCGGGTGACCACGAAGTCTTCACCGCGATCCAGTTCCCGCATGATCTCTCCACTCTGGTTGCGCAGCTCGCGTTGGCTCAGCTTTCGGGTCATCGGGACCAATGTAGCACTGGTGCGACAGGAGGCGGCGAAGCGGGCGATCGGGCAGTCCCCCGGCCGCGCCGGGTGCCAGGGCGCCGAAGAGGGCGCGCCGCTCGGCGACCCAGCTGAGGCGCCGCTTGAGCACAACGACGCGCAGGTCGCGGGCGATCAGGTCGCGAGCGAGGAGCGCGACCAGCGCTCGGTCCGTCGCGAGCTCCGCCCGCAGAAGCACGCCTGACGCCCGCGGCCCCTCGGCCCCGGCCAGCAGCGGCTGAACCGTCGCCGCGGGTAGGTGGACAACCGCCAGCCCACCCCGAGCCACGGTCACCGCCGCCGACGCCGACGCGAGCCCGGCGGCGTCGCCAGGCACCGCCAGGTGGCAGACCTGACCGCGCGCCGCCACCCGCGGCCGCGGCAGATGCCCCGCCAGCCGCTCCTCGAGCCGCTGCGCCGCCGCGGAGGCGAGCAGGGTCGGGCGCGGCGGCCTGCCGCCGACGTCGACCAGGAGTGTCGCCAGGTCGGGGTCGGCCCCGGCACAGGCGAGCGCCGCGGCCGCGCCGCGCGAGCCCTCGGCCTCCCCCACAGCGGCGACCAGGACGGTCGGGGCGTCGATGGTCGGGGCGGCGATCACCGAGCTGGCCTGGCGCTGGCCGTGCTAGAGACGGCGAGGTGGCTGGCGAGCGCTCGCAGCGGCGAGGGCGGCAGCAACTCGACGCTGACCGTGCCGCCCGTCACCGATACGGCTACGTCGTTCTCCGCCCAGCCCGGCAGGGCGGCACGGGCCGCTTCCGCCGCCGAGCCCCCCGAAGCCAGCGCCAGCGCTCCCGCCTCGGCGGCGCCGTCGGCGAGTGTCATCGCGTAGCCGACGGCGAGCAGCTGCAGGGCGACCAGGGCGGCGAGCAGAAGCGCCGGCAGCGCCGCCACCAGCTCGACGGAGGCCTGGCCCCGCGACTCACCCATCCTCAGCCTTCAAGCTCGCCCCGGCTTCCACCGTCGTCTCCGGCAGGCCGGGAAAGAGGCGCGGCACCGGCACTCGGACCGAGACCGGGCCGGAGCCCTCCACCTTCGCCCCCTCTCGCAGCGCCGGCGGCAGCGCCCGCCGCGCCGCCGCTGCCGCGCCCTCCCCCACCAGCGCCGCCCGCGCCCCCGCGCGAGCGGCCACGCTCGCCGACCACAGCGCCTGTCCGGCGAGGGCGATCTGAACAGCCGCCAGGACCGCCAGCAGCAGGAACGGAACCACGGCCACCAGCTCGACCGACGCGGTTCCCTCCTCCCTCTGGCCTGCGCTGCTGACGGTCCCTGGTGGCACCGCTTAACCGTCCCAGGCGGACGCGCGCGCGTTACGCGCGAAACCTCACAACTCGGTCAGAGCTCTCCTGCCTCAGTAGGTGTTGGCCTCGACCCAGATCCGCCAGATGGCGGCCACCGAGGCGCCGAGCAGGATGATCCAGAGGAGGGTGCCGCCGCCGCTGGCGAAGAGCTTGTCGGTACCGGCGATGAGCAGGGCGATGACGCCGAAAGCGGCGTAGAAGATCGCCCGGCGGCGGTCGCTGAGGGTCGCCAGGGTCAGCTGGTTCTGACGGCTGAGCGTGTAGAGCATCCAGGCGATCCCGGCGAGGAAGCCCATCGTCAGGGCGGTGAAGACCATGTCGACGAAGTTGCCGCCACCCGGGGCGAAGGCGACGCCGAGTGCCAGCAGCATGATGATCGCGACGTTGCGAGCCGTGCGCACGAATTCAGTGTACGCCGGTGCTACTTGCTGCTCATGGCGATGATCCCGACCACGACCGCGGCGGCGGTGACGAGCAGGGCCAGGGCGGCGACCAGGGCGGCGGCGCCCGCCGCCAGCGGCCGCTCGCTGCGGCTGAGATCGGCGAAACGAGCGGCCCCCCAGATCGCCACCGAGAAGACGAAGGTGACCCCGACCCCGGCGACGACCGAGGCGACCACTGCCTCCAGCAGCTCCTTGCCTTCGACCAGGGTCGCGATCATCCGCTCGAAGCAGGGACCGGCGCGCCGCGCTCGGCGCGGCGCGCGAAGAGGGCGACGATCAGCGCCAGCGACATCAGGGTGACGAGAACCGGCCCGAGCGCCCCGGTCCCGAAGATCCGGGTGAGCCCGTAGACGAGCGCCCCGATCGCGGCTGCCGCCGGCAGGGTCAGCAACCAGGCGACGACGATGTTGCCCGCCACCCCCCAGCGCACGGCCGAGAAGCGCTTGGCGGCGCCGGCACCCATGATGCCGCCGTTGATCACGTGGGTGGTGGAGAGCGGGAAGCCGAAGTGGGTCGAGGCGAGGATCACGGCGGACCCCGCCCCCTGGGCCGAGAAGCCCTGGGCGGCGTCCATCTTGATGATCCGCGTGCCGGTGGTTTTGATGATCCGCCAGCCGCCGCTGTAGGTGCCGAGCGCGATCGCCGCCGCCGCCGAGGCGATCACCCAGAACGGCGGGTCGGCGCCGGCGTCGAGGCCGCCGTTGGCGATCAGCGCCAGGGTGATGATCCCCATCGTCTTCTGGGCGTCGTTGGTGCCGTGGGCCAGCGCCAGCAGGCCGCCGGAGGCGATCTGCCCGTACTTGAAGCCGCGGGTCACGGTCCCCGGCCGCTGCTTGCCGACCACCCGGTAGATCAGCCCGATCGAGACGCCGGCGACGGTGAAGGCGAGCACCGGAGCGATGATCGCCGGGATCAGCACCTTGCCGACCAGGCCGTCGGCGATCACGGCGTCGAAGCCGGCAGCGGCGACAGCGGAGCCGACGACACCGCCGATCAACGCGTGCGAGGAGCTGGATGGGAGGCCGACGGACCAGGTGATCAAATTCCAGGCGATCGCCCCGATCAGGCCGGCGAAGACGATCGTCGGCGTGATCACGGCGGAGTCGACGACGTCGTTGGCGACCGTCGCCGCGACCGAGATCGAGATGAAGGCGCCGGCGAAGTTGAGCAGCGAGGCCATCCCGATCGCCACCTGCGGCCGCGCCGCCCCGGTCGAGATCGAGGTCGCGACCACGTTCGCCGTGTCGTGGAAGCCGTTGGTGAAGTCAAACGCCAGTGCCGTCCCGACGACGATGACCAGGATGACGTCGGAGCTCACGTGACGAGCCTCTGACGTTGCCAGGCAAGGACGCAGGGAGCGAAGCGTGCTCCGCACGTGAGCGACCGAGGACGCAGCATGGCGACGTCAGAGGCCGTCACGAGTTCTTGATGACGATTCCCTCGAGGATCTGGGCCGCCGTCTCGGTCGCGTCGATCGCGTTCTCGAGCACCGCGAACATGTCCTTCCAGCGGATCACGACCATCGGGTCGATCCCGTTGGAGAAGAGTGAGGCGACGGCGTCGCGGGAGATCCGGTCGCCCTCGTTCTCGAGCCGGTGGATCTCGATCCAGTACCGGTCGAGGTCCTTGAACTCGCGCAGGCCCTCGAGCCCGGCGGCGAGCTGCTCGCAGGCGGCCACCAGCACCTTGGTCAGCGCCCCGGCCTGCTCCATCGGCGCCTCGATCTTGTAGAGGCCGAGGAAGTCGGCGGCCTCCTCGGTGAAGTCGACGATGTCGTCCATCTGCGTGGCCAGGCCGTAGATGTCCTCGCGGTCGATCGGCGTGACGAAGGTCGTGTTGAGCCGTTTGATGATCTCGTGGGTGATCCGGTCGCCCTCGTTCTCGGCCTCGACGATCTGGCGGGAGAGGTCTCCCGCCTCCGGCCACCGGTCCATCATCTGGTCGAGCAGGTGGGCCGCGTTGACGGTGTTCTTGCCGGCCTCGATGAAGAGGTCGAAGAAGGTCCGGTCGCGAGGAAGTAGCGAGAAGCGCGCCACGGGCCGCATCCTAGTGAGGCGAGGCGCCGCTTGGAGGCGGGTCAGCTGGCGACGGTGGCAAGCTGCTCGGCGGCGCGGGCGGCGTGGCGCGCGCGCAGCTCCTCCTGGACGCCGCGACGTCCCTCCGGAGGCTTGGGAATGGGGATCCAGCGGCCGTCGGCGCCGAGCTCCCAGGCATTCTCGTTGTCGGCGAAGCAGCGCTCGAGGACGTCGAGCATCTCGGCCCGCAGATCGGGGTCTTCGACCGGCGCCACCAGCTCCACCCGGCTGTCGAGGTTGCGCGGCATCAGGTCGGCGGACCCGGTCAGCACCCTGGTCTCCTCGCCTCTCGTGAAGGCGTAGACCCGCGAGTGCTCGAGGAAACGGCCGACGATCGAGACCACCCGGATGTTCTCCGAGACGCCCTCGACCCCTGGCCGCAGACAGCAGATGCCGCGCACGTTGAGGTCGACGCGGACCCCCGCCTGGGAGGCCTCGTACAGCGCCTGGATGCAGCCGGCGTCGACCAGGGAGTTCATCTTCAGCGCGATCCGCGCCTCTTCGCCCGCCGCGTGGGCGGCGACGGTGCGCTCGATCTCCTCGACGATCCGGCTCCGCATCGTCGTCGGCGAGACCAGCACCTTGCGGTACTCCGCCGGCCGCCCATAGCCGGTGAGGAAGTTGAACATCTCGGCGACGTCGGCGCCGATGTCGGGGTCGGCGGTGAAGAGGCCGAAGTCGGTGTAGAGGCGGGCCGTCTTCGGGTGGTAGTTGCCGGTGCCGATGTGGACGTACTCGCGCACCTTGTCGCCCTCGCGGCGGGCGACCAGGATCGCCTTGACGTGGGTCTTCAGGCCGGGGATCCCGTAGACGACATGAACGCCGGCCTCCTCCAGCGACTTCGCCCAGTGGATGTTGGCCTCCTCGTCGAAGCGCGCTTTCAGCTCGACCATGCAGACCGCCTGCTTGCCGCGTTCGGAGGCGCGGATCAGCGACGGGACCAGCGGCGAGTCGTCGCTGGTGCGATAGACGGTGTGCTTGATCGCCAGCACGTCGGGGTCGGCGACCGCCTGCTCGACGAAGCGCTCGACCGAGGTCGCGAAGGAGTCGTACGGGTGGTGGACGAGCAGGTCGCGACGGCGGATCTCCGCGAACATGTCGACCGGCTCGTCGTCCTCCCCCTGCAGCCGCGGCTGCGTCACCGGCGACCAGGGTGAGTAGCGCAGCTCGGCGTGGCCCGGCACGTCGGCGATGTCATTGAGGTCGCCGAGGTCGATCAAGCCGTCGACGTCGTAGACCTCCCGGTCTTCCAGCCGCAGGGCGTCGATCAGCTGCTCGCGCAGCTTCTCGTTCATGCCGGCCGCGATCTCCAGCCGCACCACCTCGCCGAAGCGGCGCCGGCGCAGCTCGTCCTGAACCGCCTGCAGCAGGTCGTCGGCCTCGTCGGAGACGGTGAAGTCGGCGTCGCGGGTGACCCGGAAGTAGCCGTGGTCGATCACCTCGATGCCCGGGAAGAGCAGGTCGAGGTTGGCGGCGATCGCCTCCTCCAGGGGCACGAAGGCCTTGCCGTCCTGGCCCAGCGGCAGGAAGCGGCCCAGCAGCTCCTTCGGGACCTTGACGCGGGCGATGATCTCCGTGCCGCTCTCGGGGTCGCGCAGCAGCACGCCGAGGCTGAGCGAGAGATTCGAGATGTAGGGAAAGGGCCGGCCCAGACCGATCACCAGCGGCGTCAGCGCCGCGAAGACCTGCTCGTGGAAGCGGGTGTCGATCTCGCGGCGCTCAGCCTCGGTCGCGGTGTCGAGGGTGACGATCCTGATCCCCTCCTGCGCCAGCGCCGGGCGCAGGACGCCGCCGAAGCAGGAGTGCAGGCGGCGATCGAGCTCCAGCGTGCGCTCCTGGATCGCGTCGATCTGCTCGCTGGGGGCGAGGCCGTCGGGGCCGCGGGCGTCAATGCCGGCGTCGAGCTGGTCGAAGATGCCGGCGACGCGGACCATGAAGAACTCGTCGAGGTTGGAGGCGTAGATGCCGCAGAAGCGGAGGCGCTCCAGCAGCGGCACGTCGGGGTCCTCGGCGAGTTCGAGAACCCGCTGATTGAAGTCGAGCCAGGAGAGCTCGCGGTTGAAATAGAGAGCGGGGTCGTCGATCGATCCATCGTACTGAGGCACCGGCTGCGCCAAGTCGGTCTCAGGCAGCCTGGACGAACGCCTGCCCGGCCCGCGACGGCTGGGCTTCGAGGGCGCGGCGGTAGCCGGCCCCGAGCTGGCTCATCGCCCGCTCCCAGGACCGCTCGCGGGCGGCCTCAGCGCCGGCGAGCCCGAGCTGGCGGCGCAGGTCCGGCGCGGCGGCGAGCTGCAGCAGGGCGCCCGCCAGGTGGTCGGGGTCGGGGCGGCAGAGCAGGCCGGTGTGGCGGTTCTCGACCAGCGCCGCCGGCCCCCCCTCGGCGACGGCGACCACCGGCAGGCCGCTCGCCGCCGCCTCGAGGATCACCTGGCCGTAGGTGTCGGTGCTGCTGGCGAAGAGGAAGACGTCGGCGCTGGCGTATGCGCAAGCCAGCTCCTCGCCACCGAGCCAGCCGAGGAAGGTGGCGTGCTCGCCGAGGCGCTCGCGCAGCTCCGCCTCCTCGGGGCCGCCGCCGGCCAGCAGGAGGTGCAGGCGAGGGTCGGCGCGGCGGGCCCGCAGGAAGCTCTCGGCCAGCAGGTCGATGCCCTTCTCGCGCGTCAGACGACCGGCGTAGAGGACTTTCAGCTCGCCCGGATAGGCGTCGCGGTCGGCCTTGCTCGGGTCGAAGCGGTCGGTATCGACGCCGCGCTCCCAGCGGCCGATCCGGCTCTCCTCGGCGCCCAGCTCCAGCAGCGAGCGGTCGGCGGCGGGGCTGGGCGAGAGCACGATGCCGGGGGCGGCGTAGAAGGCGCCGAGCGCGCTGCGGGCGATCGCCTCGACGCCGCCATCCTCGCTGCGCATGCCCGCGTAGGCGGCGAGCTCGGTGTGGTAGCTGGCGAGCAGCGGCACCCCGGTTATGCGGCCGAGCAGGGTGGCGGCGACCCCGGCCGGCCCCGGCGCCGTCACGTGGACGAGGTCGTAGCCGCCGTCGGCAAGCGCCTCGACCAAGTCGGGCAGGCCCGGCACGCCGAGCCTCAGCCCGGCGTAGAAGGGGAGCTCCAGCTCGGCGGCCGCCGGCAGGCGGCGGTCGACGCCGGCGTCGGTGCCGATCACCTCGACCTCGAAGCCCGGCACGCCGCGCTCGCGGATCTGTTCGATCGTGTGGGTGACGCCGTGCATCGAGCCGATCCCGTCGGCGATCAGCGCCACCCGCCGCCTGCCTTCACGGTTGGAGAGCTTGGCCTTCTCGGCGCCGAGGAAGACGGTGGAGGGGGCGTAGGGGACCGCCGGGACCAGGGCCGCGAAGAGCCCGTCGATCGCGGTTGGCAGATCGCCGCTCTCCACCGCCGCGGTTCCGCCCGCGACAGCGGCGCGCAGCCGCCGGTCATGGAGGCGGCGGGCGCGACGGTAGAGGTCGGCGTGGGAGAAGTCCTCGGATTGCAGGTAGGCGATCAGCTCCCGACCGCGCAGGTCGAGACCCATGCCCGAGAGCCAGGCCTCGAGCAGGCAGCGGGTATCGTCGGGACCGATGTCGGCGGCGACCTTGCCCTCGCGCGCGGCGCCCTCGCGGATCACTCGTTCCGCCATCTTCAGGATCGCGGCGGGATCGACCCCACCCGAGCCCGGCTCTCCTCCCTTGCTGGGGACAGATGCGTCTGAATGCTCGCCTTCGCCCTCCCCGGGCAGCACCAGCGCGCGGGTCGCCAGGGCCATCGCCGCGTGCGTCCACTTCGCGGCGCTGCCCTGCTCGCCACCGGCTTCGGCGTCGCCGTTGCGCAGGCAGCGCAGAAACTCTTCCGGCGATCGAACGCCGGCCGGCACCTCGGTGTAGGTGCGGCCGACGTCGACGCCGGCATGGTCGTCGGAGCCGCCGATGCCGGTGCCGCCGTGCGTGTCGACGTAGACGGCGGCCGGCATGTTCAGCTCCGCGGCCCGCGAACCGTTGCGGACCTCCCAGATCGGAAACAGCTCCGCGAGGCGGCGGCGGTGGCGCCGGGTCAGCGGCGCCGCGACGTTGAAGAAGGGATGCGCAAGAGCGCAGGCGATCCCGTTCTCGTGCAGGTATGCGGCGCAGGCCTCGAGGTCGCCGGAATTCGCCTGCAGCCACTCGTGGTCCCCGGGGGTGATCCCATAACAGAGGACGTGAACCGCCTGGGGCTCGCCGGCAAAGCGGGCGGTCAGCTCCTCGGAGACAAAGCAGTCGGGCCGGTCCGCCAGCGCCAGGCAGCCCTCGATCGTGTCGTGATCGGTGATCGTCACGAAGTCCATCCCGCGCCGCTTGGCCAGCTCGTAGACCTCCTCGGGAGGAGTCGCGCACTCGGGCAGCCCCAGCGAGCGCTGAACCCCCAGCCGCGAGAGCTGAGAGGCGGTGGAGTGGCAATGCAAGTCAACTCGGGAAGTCATCGGTGTCTCCCTGTTCGTGTCCCTTGGTCAGCAACAGAATTCGCCAAGAGCAGGGAGAACTTGTGAACCTCCCGCAAACCCGATGTGAACTTCCCGTGACCCGCCCGCCGCGGTGCCTGGCGACGTCAGGCGGCGATGCGAGCCGGCGAAGAGCCGTTTGCGTTGCCGTTGAGGAGGTCGAGGATGACCCCCTCGCGCAACCCACCCTTGCCGATCTGCAACGGCTGCCCGAGCAGCTCGGAGACCTTCTCCAGCAACAGCACGCCGGTGGTGAGGATGCGCACCCGGACCGGGTCGAGCTCGAAGCGGCGGGCGACATCGGCGGAGGGGTCGCCGCAGAGCACGCGTATCCCCCGCTCCAGGGTCTCGTATTCGAGCACCGCGCCGACCAGCCGCCGCAGCGACGTGGCGCTGCCGCCGACAGCGACGGCCTGCGCCGGATGCTCGACCTCGACTCCCGCGAAGATGTCGTCGATGCGGTCGCGGACCTTGCGGATCTCCGCCGCCGAGGGAGGATCGGAGGCGATCAGCTCGTCGGCGAGGACGCCGGAGCCGACCGGCCAGGAACGTACCTTCTCCGCCCCACCGGGGACGGTGCCGAGGATGATCTCGGTCGAGCCGCCGCCGACGTCGACGACGCCGACCCTGCCGGTGACCGGGTGGCCGAGGGTCTTGGTCGCGCCGATGAAGGAGAGCCGGCCCTCCTCCTCGTCGCTGAGCACCTCGACCGCAACGCCGGCCGCCTCGGCGATCCTCGCCGCCACCCGCTCGCCGTTGGCCGCCTCGCGCACGGCGGCGGTCGCCACCGCGCGGATCGTCTCGGCTCCCGACTCCTTCGCCAGCCGCACCTGGCTGGCGACAACCTCGCAGACCTCCTCGAGCTTCTCCGCGCTGATCGCCCCGTCCCCGTCGAGCGCCTTGTTGATCCGCGTATAAGCCCGCTGCTCCATCACCTTCTTCAACTGCCCATCCACAGGCTCCGCCACGAGCACACGCGTCGTATTCGAACCAATATCTATGGCGGCGCAGAGCATCAGGGCGTCTTTCTCATGTTCCCAAACCCCCCGGATCTCACACGAGCGTTACGTTGGCGCCCCGGGGAGGGGGTCCGAGAACGGAGCCTTTGCCCCGCCCGCAGGACCCCCTCCCCGGGGCGCTCGCAAACCTAGGCCGTCGGATGCGAGGCGTCCTCGAACTCCCGGAACAAGCCCGTGACCACGAAGGCGACCTGCTCGCCGATGTCCACCGCGTTGTCTCCGATCCGCTCGATCGCCCGTGCCGCCAGCAGCATCGTCATCGCCCACTCGCGCTTGTCGACGTCGTCGCCGATCTCCAGGGCGAGACGGAAGCATTCGCGGTTGAGGTCGTCGACGACGTCGTCCTGGCGAACCAGATCCTGCGCCATCTCGGTGCTGCGCCCCTCGAAGGCTCGCCCGGCCTGGAGGATCAGCGTCTTGCACTGCCGCCCCATCGTCAGGATCATCTGCACCATCTCCTGATCCGCCGGCGGCTCGTTGCCGGTCAGCGGGATCATCTTGCAGATGTTCACGCACTGGTCGCCCATCCGCTCGATGTTCTTCAACACGTGCAGCAGGGCGGAGATCAGCCGCAGGTCGGTCGCCACCGGCGACTGCGTCGCCAGCAGCGTGATCAGGCTCTGATGCACCTCCAGGTAGCGGCCGTCGATGCGGTCGTCGTCGGCGACGACGATCTGCGCCAGCTCGACGTCCTGGCGCTCGACCGCCTCCAAGGTCCGATCGAGGGCGGCGGTGACGAGGTTGAGGCCGTCGAGCGCACTGGCCTCGAGCCGCTCCAGCTCCTCCTGGTACTGGACCCGCACGCCTTCCGGCATCAGCCGACCTTCCCGGACACGTAATCCTCGGTCCGCTTGTCGGCCGGGTTGGTGAAGATCTTCTCGGTCTCGTCGTACTCGACCAGGCGACCCCAGCGGTTCTGCTCGGTCGCGTCGAGCTCGACCATCAGGAATGCCGTGCGGTCGGATACGCGCGCCGCCTGCTGCATGTTGTGGGTGACGATGACGATCGAGAACTCGTCCTTGAGCTCGATCATCAGGTCCTCGATTTTCCCGGTCGAGATCGGATCCAGAGCCGAACAGGGCTCGTCCATCAGGATCACGTCGGGAGCGACCGCGATGCAGCGGGCGATGCAGAGGCGCTGCTGCTGACCGCCGGAGAGGCCGAAGGCGTTGTCGCCGAGCCGGTCCTTGACCTCGTCCCAGAGCGCCGCCCCGCGCAGCGCCTTCTCCACCTTCGAGTCGAGATCCTCCTTTTCGCCGAGGATGCGGGGGCCGAAGGCGACGTTGTCGTAGATCGACTTCGGGAAGGGATTCGGTTTCTGGAAGACCATCCCGATCAGCTTGCGGACCTGGACCGGATCGACGGTGGCGCCATAGAGGTTCTCGCCGTGGTAGAGCAGCTCGCCCTCCACTTCCGCCGTGGGAATCAGGTCGTTCATCCGGTTGAGACAGCGCAGCAGCGTGCTCTTGCCGCAGCCCGAAGGGCCGATCAGCGCGGTCACCTCGTTGCGGTGGATGTCCATCGAGACCCCTTTGACGGCGGTGACGCCGCTGTAGAGGACGTCGACGCCCTTCAGCTCGAAGACCTTTTCGCGCTGGCCGCTATCGCGCTTCTGGAACTCGTCGGGGCGCACGGCGATGCCCGCCCGCGCCGCCGCCGCCTCACGCGCGTCCCTACCGGTCTGGGCCATATCGTCCTGCGTCATCTCGCTCCTCACAGTAGTTCACCTACCACCTTTGCTCGTAACGATTTCGTAGCCAGATCGCAAAGGAGTTCATTGCGAGCAGGACGACCAGCATCACGATGATTCCCGCCGCCGCGAGCGCCTGGAACTCCTCCTGGGGCCGCAGGGCGTAGTTGAAGATCTGCACCGGCATCGCCGAGTAGCCGTCGGAGCCGAAGGGGGTCGGGTCGAAGGTGACGAAGACCGTCGCTCCGACCAGCAGCAGCGGCGCGGTCTCGCCGAGCGCACGGGAGACGGCGAGGATGACGCCGGTCGCGATTCCGGGGATCGAGGCGGGCAGGACCTGGGTGCGAATCGTCTGCCACTTGGTCGCGCCGAGCGCCAGCGACCCCTGGCGGATCGAGTCGGGGACGGCGCGGATCGCCTCGCGGGCGGCGATGATCACCATCGGCAGCACCAGCAGCGCCAGGGTCAGCGAGCCGGCGGCGAGGATGAAGCCGAGGTCGAGCGGGCCGCGGACGATGAAGGCGAGCCCGAGGATGCCGTAGATGATCGAGGGCACGGCGGCGAGGTTCTGGATGTTGACCTCGATCAGCGTGTTCCACCAGCGCGACTTGTCGGCGTACTCCTCGAGGTAGAGGGCGGCGCCGATGCCGATCGGGATGACGAAGAGGATGACGCCGGCGATCAGCTGCAACGAGCCGACGATCGCCGGTCTGTAGCCGGCTTTGTCGGGGAAGGCGGTCGAGGGCGGATTCGTGAAGAGATCGGTGCTGAGCGCCGAGGAGCCTTTGGCAAATGCCTGGATCAAGAGGGCGATCAGGCCGGCGAGCGCAATCGCGACCGCCAGCAGCAGGAGGCCGGCGAAGACGGTGTTGCGGATCACGTCGCCGCGTGGCTGGCTGCGCAGCATCGCCTCGGTCGTCGCCCGGGCGCCGGCAATCGCGAGGCGGTTGCGGGGAGCGCCGGCGTCGCCGATGGGCGTCACTCGTATACCTCGCGGTACTTGCGGACCAGGCGGATGCTGATCACGTTCATGACCAGCGTCATCGCGAAGAGCACGGTGCCGACCGCGAAGACCGATTTGTAGTCGACCGACCCGGTCGAGATGTCACCGGTGGCGGTGGTCGCGATGTAGGCGGTCATCGCCTGGATCGACTCGACCGGGTTGAGGGTGAAGTTGGGAGTGGAGCCGGCGGCGAGGACGACGATCATCGTCTCCCCCACCGCGCGCGAGATCGCCAGCACGATCGAGGCGACGATGCCCGACAGCGCCGCCGGGAAGATCACCCGGATCGCGACCTTGGCTTTGGTCGCCCCCAGCGCGTAGGCGCCCTCGTGCAGGCCGCGGGGAACGGCCGACATCGCGTCCTCGGAGATGGAGGCGATGATCGGCACCACCATTAGGCCGATGCCGAGCGCCGCCGCCAACGCCATGAACGGCTTGCCGACGGCGCCGCCGAGGAAGTCGCCGGGCCAGAGCGGCACGATGATCTCCGGCAGGATGAAGCTGACGGCGAAGAAGCCGATCGCCACGGTGGGGATGCCGGCAAGCACCTCGAGAGCCGGCTTCACCGTCTTGCGCACCCGCGGCGAGGCGTACTCGCTGAGGTAGATCGCCGACCCGAGCCCGATCGGGATCGCGAACAGCATCGCCCACAGGGCCACGTTGACGGTTCCGGCGACGACCCCCAGGACGCCGAAGCTGGGCGGCTCGAACTGGGGCGTCCAGTCGACCGTGAAGAAGAATTCGTCGGCGGGGACGATTTCGAAGAAGCCGATCGTCGGGCCGATCAGCGAAACCACGATCGCCGTCGTGGTGAGGACGGAGAGGAGGCCGCAGAGAGCGAGGGCGGCGTGGATCGCCTTCTCGCCGTAGCGCCTGCTGGACGCCTGGAGCCGGCGGGGTGGTCCCCCCGCCGGCTCCGTCGCGATCGCGCGTCCTCTGCTCATCGAGAGCCGGTTGAACCGCTAGGCGCCGATTTTCTCGGCGGCGGCTTCAGATTCTTCGAGCTGTTCTTCGGTCAGCGGCACGAACCCGAGGGATTCGGCAACCGAGCCGACGTTTTCGAGGTAGTAGGTGATGAATGCCTTGACCTCGGGCTTCTTCAGCGCCTGCTCGCTCGGGTACATGAACAGCGGCCGGCTCAGCGGAGCGTAGGAGCCGTCCTGGGCGGTCTCGACCGACGGCGGCACGCAGCCTTTGCCGTTGTCGACTTCCAGCGCTTTCAGATTGCCTTCGTTCTCGGTGTAGAAGGAGAAGCCGGCGTAGCCCATGCCGCCGGGCGAGCCCTCGACGCCTTTGACCGTGGCGTTGTCGTCCTCGCCGACGTTGTTGTAGTCCTTGCGGGTGACGCCCTCTTCGCCGTTGATCGATTCGGTGAAGTAGTCGAAGGTGCCCGAGTCGGTGCCAGGCCCATACAGCGCCAGCTCCTCGTCGAATTCCTCTTCCAGGCCGGGGATTTCGCTCCAGTTGGAGATCTTCGAGTCGGCGCCCCAGATGTCAGCCAACTGGTCGACGGTGAGACAGGCGACCGGGTTCTCGTTGTTGATCATCACGGTCAGCGCGTCGGTGGCGACGTGGATGTCCTCGTAACCGACCCCGTCCTTTTTGCACGCTTCCTCCTCTTCGGGCTCAATCGCGCGGGAGGCGTCGCTGATGTCGGTCTCACCGGCGCAGAATTTTTCGAAGCCGCCACCGGTGCCCGAGGTCCCGACGGTCACACGGACGCCGGAGTTTTCGGCCATGAACTGCTCGGCGACAGCTTCCGTCAGCGGGGCCACGGTGCTGGAGCCGTCGATGCGGATCGAGCCGGAGAGATCTCCGCCCCCGCCGCCGCTGGTTGAACTGGAGTCGTCGGACGAGCTGCCGCAGGCAGCGACCGCAATGGTGAGAGCCAGCGCCGTCAGTAGGGCGCCGAGGGGTCTCTTAGACACGCAAATCTCCTTGAGTTGGTGACGGTTCATCTGCGGCCACACTTCCAGCGGCTCCCCGGCAGCTTGTTACCTGCCTGTATCGAGGATGTGAAAAAGATGTAAAAGGCGACTGGGACCCGCGCGGTCCCGCTAGCCATCGGGGGAGAAGCGGTAGCCGATGCCGTTGTGGGTGTGGATCAGCTGCAGCTCCGGCAGGGCCTCGTGGAGCTTGGCGCGGAGGCGGCTGACGTAGACGTCGACGGAGCGGTCGTCGCGGCGGGGCTGGCTCCCCCAGACTTCTGTGAAGAGCTCCTCCCGGGTCATGATCCGCTGCGGGTGGGAGGCGAGGGTGACCAGCAGCTGCAGCTCGCGCACGGTCAGGCCCAGCGGCCGCCCGTCGACCAGGGCCGTGTGCTCTCCGGGATGGATCTCGAGGCGGCCGGCCGCGAGCTCGTGAGCTGTTCCCGGCTTCCGTCGCCATGCTCACCGAGCCTGGCGGTAACCGGAGGGGCGGCGGTTACCCCGCCGTGAAGGTCTTGTGAACGACCTGTGAAGGCGCCGGGGCGGCCTCGGGGCGCGGCCGGGCGCAGCTTCTCCTCGACGATCCCGGCCGGTTCGGGGTCGAAGCGGTAGCCGATGCCGAAGTGGGTGTGGATATAGGCCCAGCGAGGCGAGCGCTTCTCCAGCTTCTGGCGCAGCTTGCGGATGAAGACGTCGACGGAGCGGTCGCCATGGGCCATCGCGTAGCCCCAGACCCGCTGGTAGATCGTCTCTCGCTCGAGCACCTGGCCCTTCTCCTCGGCGAGCAGGTGCAGCAGCTCGAACTCGCGGCGAGTGAGGTCGAGGGGCTCTTCGCCGACGAAGGCCTGGAAGCGGTCGGGCCGGATCTCGAGATCGCCGACGGCGATTGGCGCCGCCTCGAACTCGCGGCCGCCGCGACGGCGCCGCCGTGACACCGCTTCGATCCTCGCCATCGCCTCCTCGGGATGGCACGGCTTGGTGATCCAGTCGTCGACGCCGAGGCGCAGGGCGCGCACCCGCTGGGCCACCGTCGAGCGCCCGCTGCAAACCACCAGGCCCAGATCGGGGAACACCGAGGCGATGCGCTCCAGGTAGTCCCAGCGCTCGTCGCCGAGTAGGTCGGGGTCGAGCAGAAGCGCGTTGAGCTTCATCCCCACGAGGTCGCGCGGGGGCACGGCGCCGGTGGCTTGGCGCAGCTCCCAGCCGGCCGCCTCAGCCCGCTTGGCGAGAACCGTGACGAAACCGCTGTCGTTATCGATGACTGCCAGACGGACGATGGGGCGATTGTATGCACCCGCGACGGGGGAACTGCCTGCGTTCACAGGATTTTCACAGGCAGATGGCCGGCAAATTGCGGCAATCCCGTGATCAGAAAGGGCGCACCGCCGGCTAGCTGATGGCCCCCGTCGCCGTCAACGCCAGCACCAGTACGCCCAGGGCGATCCGGTAGACGACGAAGACCCCCAGCGTGTGGGAGCCGAGATAGCGGATCAGCCAAGCGATCGCGGCGTAGCCGGTGACGAAGGCGACCAGCGTCGCGATCGCGGTTGCCGCGGCCGAGGGGCTGCCGTTTTCGCCGACCTTGCGCAGCTCGAAGAGACCACTGAGGACCACCGCCGGCACCGAGAGCAGGAACGAGTAGCGGGCGGCCGCGACCCGATCGAAGTTGCGGAACAGCCCGGCGGAGATCGTCGCCCCCGAGCGCGAGACGCCCGGGATCAGCGCCAGCGCCTGGGCGAGGCCGACGAAGAGCCCGTCGCGGCCGTTCATCTCGGTCAGGGCGCGCTGGTGGCTGCCGACCCGCTCGGCGAGGAGCATCACGAAGGAGAAGAGGATCAGCGCCGAGCCGATCAGATACAGGCTGCGCGCGCCGGACTCGATCTGGTCCTTGAAGACGAAGCCGAAGATCGCGATCGGGATCGTGCCGAGGACGATGAACCAGCCCAGCCTCGCCTCCTGGCTGGCCTGGCGGATCGGCACCCGCAGCTCGCGCAGCCAGGCGATCGCGATCCGCCAGAGGTCGGCGCGGAAGTAGATCAGGACCGCCGCCATCGTCCCCAGCTGGATCACCGCGGTGAAGCCGGCGCCGGGGTCCTCCCAACCCAGCAGCGCGGGGACGATCCGCAGGTGGCCGCTGGAGGAGATCGGCAGGAACTCGGTCAGCCCTTGGACGAGGCCGAGGACAAGGGCTTCGAGCGTGCTCATGGCGGCGCATCCTATGGCGGCGCTTAAAGGGAGGATGAGAGAGGAGGCGCGCCGATGTCTCGCGCCGCCCCGGTGCGCTAGATTCCCGCCCGTGAAGCGCACCGTCGCAACCCTCGTCGCGGCCCTGGCAACGATGCTCATCGCCGCCCCGGCGGCGCTGGCCGAGAACGGAGTCGGCCTGGCCGGCCCCACCACCGACAAGACGGTCACCTTCTTCTGCTTCGGCGTGATCGCCTTCTTCGCGCTGATCCCGATCGTGATGTCGCTGATCCAGGGCAGGCTGGAGAAGCGCAAGGAACGCCGCCGCACCGACCTCTCCCGGCTCGTCTTCAGCTGACAGCCGGAAGCCCGCTCAGCAGGCGCTTCTCGCTCTCTCCCTCGATCTTCGCCACGACTTCCAGCTTGCCCTCCAGCGGGGTGCCGCGGATCTTGGTCGCCAGCAGGTCGTCGACCTGGAAGATGCCGGCGGAGTTGTTGAGCTCGATCTCGATCCGCACCGGTCGCTCCTCCCCCGCCTCGATCCGCACCTCGTCGATCGCGGCGGCGGAAATCGAGTGGATCCCCTCGTGCCCCGCCTCGAGCGGAATCCGGGTGCGGCCCTGGGCCATGTCGAGCGCGTCGGCGACGCGAACGACGCCGGCCTCGAGCGTGTGCGGCTCGCCGCGGCGCCGGTGGCCGATGATCGCGTGGAGGACCTCGGCGGCAACCACCGTGCGCTCGGGCTCCCGGTAGGAGCCGGCCAGCAGCCGGTCCAGCGCGTCGCTGGCGAGGAAGAGCGAGTACTCCTCGTGGTCGACGCGGTGGATCGACATGCCGACGTCGTGCAGCAGGGCGCCGCCGGCGACGACCACCTCGGCGTCGCGATCGCGCATCCCGTGGTCTGAGACCATCGCCGGCTCCACCCCGGCCTTGACCAGCAGGCGCAGCAGCCGCAGGGCGATGTTGAGGACGATCTGCATGTGGACCCAGGAGTGGTCCGACATGCCCAGGCGCTCGGCGTGGACCTGGGCCATGTACCACCAGGCGCGCACCTGCTCGTCGCCGTTGACGGCCTCGAGGAAACCCTCGAGCTTGCGGTTCCCCCGACTCGGCGCGCGGACCTTGGCCTCGGCTATTGCTTCTTTGGGCGGCTTGCGGGTGGGGCCGCTGGGGTCGGGCGTTGGAACGGCGTCGTTCACAGGGCGATCGTAGGGAAGGAGTCGGGTGCCCCTCCCACGGCGCTGGGTTTTTCGCCTCTAAGTTGGGCGCCTCTCGCTAAGCGGTCTGTGCGAAAAAGAGGACGCCGCTTGTGGGAGGGGCACCCGACTCCTTCCTGCGTGGCCGTTGAACTTCCTAACCGCAGACCGGCCAAGGGCTGGAGCCTGCTTGGGAGTACAGCAACGCCGCGCGGTAGTCCTGCTCTTCCTCGGGAGCGGCTGCTGGGTCGCCGGAGCCGCCTACGGATTCCCAGGTGCCGTAGTCGAACTGGTACTTGCCGCGGTAGCTGCCGTCCGAGGAGGTTGCCGTGGGGTCGCCGCCGGACTCGCAGGAGGCGATCGATTCGAGGGTCTCGATCGTGACGCCACCGGGAAGGGACGCGAAGAGTTCGCGCCGTTCCCTGCGGACCGCCGCGCGGTGTTCGGCGCGAATCTGCTTCGTGACCGTATGGATGATGCGATGGAGGCGATCGATCGGGAGTTGGAGCGGGGCGATCTCGGCCACCTGGGCGTCCTCGACCTCGACCTTGGGCGAGTCGCCGGAGGCGGCCGCGGCGAGAGCCGTAGCCGGCAAGGCGAGCGCGATGGTCAGGGCAGGGAGAATATGTGTGCGTTTTATGAGCAAGCGCGGGACCGTGGCGGTATTTGCCCCTTTGCTGGGTGATCGAGATCACACAGAGGCCGGGATTTGCGCGGATTCGCACTTGCTCAGGCACGAATCGAGGGTGATGCTCATGCTCGTTGCAGCCCGTATTGCGCGATGATCGGCAAATCGCCGAGCACTCGACCTCCCGCCTGCTGCTCGCCTGCCCGGACCGGCCGGGGCTGATCGCGACCGTCAGCGGCTTCCTCGCGGCCTCCGGGCTCAACATCGTCGACGCCGACCAGCACTCGACCGCCGAGGGCCGGTTCTTCATGCGGATGGTCTTCGACCCGCTACCGCCGGAGCACCGCGAGGAGCTGCAGAAGCGCTTCGAGGCGGAGGTCGCGCAGCCCTATGAGATGGACTACCGCTTCGCCGAGTCGAGCCAGCGCAAGCGGGTTGCGGTCATGGTCTCGCGCGAAGACCACTGCCTCTCCGACCTGCTCTGGCGCTGGCGCAACGACGAGCTCGGCGGCGAGCTGGTCGCGGTCCTCTCCAACCACCCCGACCACGCGGAGCAGGTGGCAGCCGTCGGCGTGCCCTTCCACCACGTCCCGGTCGAGAGCGGCGCCCGCGAGGCGGCCGAGCGCGAGGCGCTGGAGCTGCTCGGCGAGGTCGACCTGCTCGTCCTCGCCCGCTACATGCAGATCCTCTCCGCCGACTTCCTCGCCGAGCTGGGGGCGCCGGCGATCAACATCCACCACAGCTTCCTGCCCGCCTTCGTCGGCGCCGACCCCTACCGCAAGGCGCACGAGCGCGGGGTCAAGCTGATCGGCGCCACCGCCCACTACGTCACCCCCGAGCTCGACGCCGGCCCGATCATCGACCAGGACGTGACCCGGGTCAGCCACAGCGACGAGGTCGACGACCTGGTCCGGATCGGCCGTGACATCGAGCGGCTGGTGCTGGCCCGCGCGGTGATCGCCCACCTCGACGATCGCGTCCTGCTCGACGGCGAGCGCACGGTCGTCTTCTAGCGCCAGGCACGAATTGGCTGAGCAGCCAGTCGATGCCGTATGGTCCGCCGCGATGGAGCAGGCGACCATCCCCCGCCCGCGGCTCGACAGCGCCACCGCGGCCCTCCCCGGGCCCGCGCGCCCCGGCGTCGTGCAGCTGCTGCACTACGCGCGCGACCCGCTCGGCTTCCTCGCCGACTATCAGCGCCGCTTCGGGGACATCTACACCGTCCGCTTCCCCTACTTCGGCCGCATCGTCTACGTCGCCCAGCCCGACCTGATCAAAGCGCTCTTCACCGGCGACCCCGCCGTCTTCCACGCCGGCGAGGCGAACGCGACCGTGCTCGAGCCGGCGCTCGGGCCGAACTCGGTGCTGACGCTCGACGACGGGCCGCATTTGCGCCAGCGCAAGCTGCTGCTGCCGCCGTTTCACGGCGAGCGGGTGCAGCGCTACGGCGAGCTGATCGTCGAGATCACCCGGCGTGAGATGGAGAGCTGGCCGGTCGGCGAGCCCTTCGCGATGCGCCCCCACACCCAGCGGATCACCCTGGCGGTGATCATGCGCGCCGTCTTCGGCGTCCACGACGAGGACAGGCTGGCCCGCTTCGAGGTGCTGATCGACGACTTCGCTCGCCGGGTCGGCCTCGTCGCCTCGGTGCCGCCGCTGCGACGCGACCTCGGCCGACTCAGCCCCTGGGGCCGGTTCGTGCGCTCGCGCCAGGCGCTCGACGACTTCATCTACGAGGAGATCGCCCTGCGCCGGGCCGAGGCGGAGAGCGAAGAGCGCGACGACGTCCTCTCACTGCTGCTCGGCGCCCGCGACGAGGAGGGCCAGCCGATGAGCGACCGCGAACTGCGCGACGAGATGGTGACGGTGCTCGGCGCCGGCCACGAGACGACGGCAACCGGGCTGGCCTGGGCGATCGAGCTCCTCGTCCGCAACCCCGCCGTGCTGGCGAAGCTGCGCGACTCGCTGGCCGCCGGCGAGGAGGAGTACCTCGCCGCCACCGTCAAGGAGACGCTGCGCGCGCGCCCGGTGATCGTCGACGTCGGCCGCAAGCTCACGGCTCCGGCGACGATCGGCGGCTACGCGCTCCCGGCCGGGTCCTACGTCCTGGCGGCGATCGCCGCCCTCCACTACCGCGAGGACGCCTTTCCCGAGCCGGACGCCTTCCGCCCCGAGCGCTTCCTCGAGGCCAAGATCGACAACTACGCCTGGATCCCCTTCGGCGGCGGCGTCCGCCGCTGCATCGGCGCCGCCTTCGCCGAATACGAGATGCGGACGATCCTGCGGGAGTTCGTCGAACGAGCGGACCTGCGACCAGCCGAGCCGGAGCCGGAAAAGGTGAAGATCCGCAACATCACCCTGGTTCCGGCCAGGGGGACGCGGGTCGTGCTCGAGCGCCCGCCCTCTTAGCTGGCAGCCGGCGCGGACTCGGCTGTCGCTTGGGCCTGCTCCCACTGCGCCAGCAACTCCTCGACGCTGCGCTTTGCCTCCGCGTGGCGCGCTTCCGCTCGCTCGATGCGGCCGGGACTGGACCAGGCGGCGGGATCGGCGAGCTCCTCCTCGACCGCGCGCAGCTCGGCTTCGGCGCGCTCGATCCTCTCCTCCAGCCTGGCCGCCTTCTTCGCCGCTTTCTGGGCGTCCTTGGTGGCGCTGTACCTGTTGCCGCCCCCGCCCCCGGCCGGCTTCCGCGCCGCCGCAGCGGCGGATTCGCGCTCGTCGCGGCGCCGCTGGTACTCGGCCCAGCCGCTGTCGTGGCTGCTCAGCTTGCCGTCCTCGCAGACGAGGGTGCGGCTGCCGACCGCCTCCAGCAGGGCGCGATCGTGGGAGATGAGGACGACCGCGCCCTCGAACTCCGTCAGCGCATCCTCGAGCGCCTCGCGGCTCTCGATGTCGAGGTGGTTGGTGGGCTCGTCGAGGATCAGGACGTTGGCGCCGGAGGCGACCAGAATCGCCAGTGAGAGCCGTCGCTGCTCGCCGCCAGAGATGTCGTTCAGCTGCTTCTCGGCGTCGGCGCCGGAGAAGAGGAAGCCGCCCAGCAGCGCCCGCGCCTTGGGCCCGGTGAGCCCGGTCTCGCGCTGGGCCGCGTCGAGCACGGTGCCCTCCCCCGCCGCCGTGTCGGCATGCTGGGAGAGGTAGCCGAGCCTGACGTTGTGGCCGTTGCGGACGCTGCCCGAAGCCGGCTCGCGGCGGCCGGCCAGGGTCTCGATCAGGGTCGTCTTGCCGCTGCCGTTGGCGCCGACCAGGACGACGTGCTCGCCGCGTTCGACTTCGAGCTGGGCATCGGCGAGGAGGGTCCGGCCCGGGACCTCGATCCGACCGTTGACGAGTTTCAGCACCACCCTCCCGGGCCGCTCCGGCGGTTTGAAGGAGAAGCGCAGCTTGCGGGTGTCGCGCCGCTCGGCCCGCGGCCCACCTTTCTTCACCTTGTCAATTTGTTTTAGTCGCGACTGCGCCTGCTTCGCCTTCGTCGCCTTATAGCGGAAGCGCTCGACGAAGCGCTCCATCCGCTCGATCTCCGCCTGCTGGCGCTCGATCGCCTTGCCGAGGGCGATCTGGCGCGCCGCCTGCTCCTGGCGCCAGGCATGCCAGGGACCGGCGAAGAAGCGGGCGCGCTGGGCCTCCAACTCCAGAACCGAGGTCCCGACCGCCTCCAGGAACCAGCGATCGTGGGCGACCAGCACGACCGCGGCGTCGAGGTCGACGAGGTAGGACTCGAGCCACTCCAGGGAGGGGATGTCGAGGTGGTTCGTGGGCTCGTCGAGCAGCAGCAGGTCGGGCCTGGCCGCCAGCGCCCGGGCCAGCGAGGCGCGGGTCAGCTCCCCGCCGGAGAAGGTCGAGAGCGCCCGCTCGGACTGCTCCGGCTCAAAACCGAGGCCGCGCAGGACGACCAGCACCTGGTCGCGCCAGCGGTAGCCGCCGCCCGCTTCGAGGCGTTGCTGAGCCACGGCGTAGGCCGCCATCGCCTCCTCGCCACCGCTCGCCAGCCGGCCCTCGAGCCGCTCCAGCTCCGCCTCGGTCGCGAGCATGTCGGCGCGGCCGGAGAAGACGTACTCACCGAGCGTGGCGCTCGAGTCGCGCGGCGGCCGCTGATCGTGGAGGGCGACGCGGGCGCCGCGATGGATGGCCAGCGAGCCGGAATCGGGCGCCAGCTCGCCGGAGAGCACCCGCAGCAGAGTCGACTTGCCGGCGCCGTTGCGACCGGAGAGGGTCATCCGTTCGCGCGCCTCGAGCTTGAAGGAGACGTCGGCGAAGAGCAGCTTGCCGCCGACGTGTACGTCGAGGGAGGTTGCGGTCGCGATCGCCATCCCGCCCCAACTTAGATCACCGCTCGATGCATTAGGGGTGCCCTGGCCGTCCTGATGCATCGAGCGGCGCATAACCTCATGGCGTGGCGGGGCCACTGCGACACCTGGGCGAGCTGGCGAAGGCGCGAGCGACGCGGCGCTCCTCCGAGCGCGCCGACGCCCAGGCGCTGGCCGAGCTGGAGGCGCGACCGCTGGCGCTGCCGGCCGGACTCGAGGTCGAGTGGCTCGGCGTCTCCGGCTACCGGCTCAGCTACGAGGGCAGGACCCTCTTCGTCGACCCCTACCTCTCCCGGGTACCGCTGCGCGACCTGGTCCTGCGGCGGCGGGCGATGCCCGACCCGGCGACGCTGGACCGCTTCCTCACCGCCCCCGGCGAGACGGTCGGCGTCCTCGTCGGCCACACCCACTTCGACCACGCGGTCGATGCGCCGGCGATCGCCCGGCGAACCGGCTGCGGCGCCTACGGCTCGCGCTCGCTGCTCAACCTGATGGCGCTGCACGGGCTCGCCGATCAGGCTGTCGAGGTCGAGCCCCACCGCACCTACGAGCTGGGCCCGTTCGAGGTCTCCTTCACCCCCAGCGTCCATTCCAAGCTACTGCTCGGGCTGGCCGTCCCCTACGACGGCGAACTCACCTGCGAGCACCTCGACTCGCTCTCACCCAGCGCCTACCGCTGCGGCCAGGTCTGGGGGATCTCGATCGCCGTCGCCGGAGTGCGCTTCTATCACCAGGGCAGCGCCAACCTGCTCGACGAGGAGATCCGCGAGCGCGACGTCGACGTCTTCCTCGCCGGCGTCGCCGGCCGCGGCTTCACCAACGACTACTGGCGGCGGATCCTGCCCCGCCTCAACCCGCGCGCGGTGGTCCCCACCCACTACGACAACTTCTTCCGCCCGCTCGGCCAGCGCCTGGAGTTCGTCGCCAACGTCCAGCTCGCCGAGCTCCCCGACGAGATCGGCGCCGTCAGCCGCGACATCGAGCTCGCGGCCCTCCCCCGCTCGGACTCCGCCCCCGCCTAGCCGGCGCAGCGCTTGGCGGCGATCTGCTCGATCGTCCCCATGGTCCGCTGCGTACCCTGTCCGAGAGCTTCCCCGATCGCCTTGAGGTCAAGCTCGGACTCGATCGTGCCGGCGCTGGGCAGCCAGAACAGCTCGCGTGCCTCGATCGCCAGCCGGTCCTCCTCGGTGGCGAGCGCCAACACTCTCTTCCGCGCCGCGGCAGTCGGCTTCTTCGACAGCAGGGTGACTTGGAGCTTGCCCTTTGAAGCGGCGACGAGCTCTGGCTCGAACGGCTCCCTGGCGGCGACCGCCGCGACGTCGGCGCAGCTGCGCAGGAAAACCGGCACTTCGTAGCCAAGCGCCTCGCCAAGGCCGCCTTCGATCTTCCCCGTCAGCGCCGCCTCGCGCTGGCGCTTGGCGGCGAAGATCACGTTGCCGCTGGCGCGGAAGGTTGCGACCTCCTCGAAGCCCAGGGCCTCGAACTCCGCCCGCAGCTCCTCGTTCTTGATCCGCCGCCTGCCGAGGTTCATTCCGCGCAGAAAGGCAACGAATCGCTCCATGGCCGGGGACGATAACCGCACAGGGCCGGCCCCACGGCAGACGTGTCTGAGCTTGCCCGCCATATAGGGGACCTAAACTCAGACACCCCCGATGAGCGCCGATTTCACGGCCCTGCCGCCGGACCTGCCCGTTCCCGAGGACGATGGAGCCGCCGACCACCTGCCCGGCCTGGCGGTCCCCTCCCTGACCATGCGGTCGAGCGCCGGTGGCACCGCCGACCTGGCGGAGCTCGCCGCGGGCCGCCTGGTCGCCTACGTCTACCCCCGCACCGGTACGCCCGGCGAGCCGCTCCCGGCCGGCTGGGACGACATCCCCGGCGCCCGCGGCTGCACGCCGCAGAGCTGCGCCTACCGCGATGGCTTGGCCGAGTTCGAGCGCCTCGGGACGACGGTGGCGGGGATCAGCGCCCAGGACGCCGCCGAGCAGCGCGAGTTCGCCGCCCGCGAGCACATTCCCTTCCCGCTCCTGAGCGGCGACGAGCTCGAGCTCGTCGCCGCCCTGGGCTTGCCGACCTTCGAGGCGGACGGGATGACGCTCTACCGGCGCCTGACCTTCGTCGCCGAGGCGAGCGTGATCGTCAAGGTCTTCTATCCCGTCTTCCCCCCGGATCGCGATGCCGCCGGGGTCCTCGCCTGGCTCGCCGATCGCCCGGCCCCGGAGGGCTAGGCGATCGGTTTTCATGGAGGCGCCGAGATTCGAACTCGGATCCGCGGAAGTGGTGCGAGGGTGTCTACAGGTTTAGCTGGCGCTTGATTCTCGTCTCCCGGGGTCCGCGCCAGCGGGCACTACGGGAGACAAAGCCCTCTGAAATTTCCCCTGGAAGACGGGGCGATCCGCCCGGGTGAGCCCGCATTTTGAAGCCGGTGCCCCTCCCTGCGGGCGAGGGAGGACCGACTCTCACAGCGCTTAGTTTCTAGCTAAGCGGCGAGGGCGAACTCATGGTCCGCACGTATTGGTTTTTGCCGGTGTTTAACGAGGCCTCCGACAACCTCGACCTGCAACCTTTCGCACGAGTCGACCACGTCGAAGCCTGTCGCCCCCGTGCTGACTGCGCTTTAGATTGTACGGACTCGGGGTACGGTGTCCGGGATGGTGGCCCTGTGAGCGAGCGTGCATACGACGCGATCGTGCTCGGCGCCGGCCCGGCGGGGGAGGTCTGCGCCGGACGGCTTGCCGACGGCGGCATGAAGGTGGCGATCGTCGAGCGGCACCTGATCGGCGGCGAATGCTCCTACTACGCCTGCATGCCCTCGAAGGCGCTGCTGCGGCCCGCCGACGTGCTGGCCGAGGCGCGGCGGGTGCCGGGCGTCGGCAGCGGCGAGCTCGACCCGCAGGCGATCCTCGACCGCCGCGACGAGGTGATCCACGACCTCGACGACTCGGCTCAGCTGCCCTGGCTCGAAGAACGGGGCATCGACCTCTTTCGCGGCGACGCCCGCTTCGCGGCCGAGCGAGCGATCGCGGTCGACGAGGAGACCCTGACCGCAAAGGCGATCGTCGTCGCCACCGGCAGCGGCGCGGCGATGCCGCCGATCGACGGGCTCGACGGGGTCGAAGCCTGGAACAACCGCCAGGCAACCACGTCCAAGCACGTCCCCGAGAGCCTGATCGTGCTCGGCGGGGGGCCGGTCGGCAGCGAGCTCTCGCAGGCCTGGGCCTCGCTCGGCGCCCGGGTCACGCTGGTCGAGGGGAACGGGCACCTGCTCTCGCGCGAGGAGGCGTTCGCGGGCGACGAAGTGGCCGCCGCGCTGCGCGATGACTTCGGCGTCGACGTCCGTACCGGCGTCCAGGCAGAGCGGGTCGAGGCCGGTGGCGCCGGCGTCCTCGCCCAGCTCGACGACGGTGGGCGGGTCGAGGGGGCGGAGATCCTGATCGCCGTCGGCCGCGTCCCCAACACTCGCGACCTCGGGCTCGATTCGGCCGGGATCGAGGCCGGCGAGCATGGCTTCCTCGCGACCGACGACCGGCTCCGGGTCGGCGGCCGCGACTGGCTCTACGCGATCGGCGACGTCAACGGCCGCGCCCTCTTCACCCACATGGGCAAGTACCAGGCCTGGGTCGCGGCGGAGAACCTGCTCGGGCGCGAGGTCGAGGCGGTGGCCGAGGGCATCGGCTCGCCGCGAGTCACCTTCACCGATCCCCAGGTCGCCGCGGCCGGCCACACGCTGGCCCAGGCTCGCGAGGCGGGGATCGACGCGGTGGCGGTCGACGCGCCGACCGACGGCTCCGCCGGGGCCAGCTTCCAGGGCAAGGGCACCGGCGGCACCTCGCGGATCGTCGTCGACCAGGCGCGCCAGGTGATCGTCGGCGCCACCTTCACCGGCTTCGAGACCGCCGACTTCCTCCAGGCGGCGACCGTCGCGATCGTCGGCGAGGTCCCGCTCGCCCGCCTACGGCACGCGATCGCGCCTTATCCGACGCGCAGCGAGGTCTGGCTCAAGCTGCTCGAGAAGTACGGGATCTAGCTTCCCGCCCGAGTGGCGCTCAGACCGTCGAGCGGCTCTTCAGATCGAGCAAGACGTCCTGCGGAAAACCGGCCACCTGGTCGAGATCGTCGACCGACTGGAAGCCACCGAGGCGCTCGCGATGAGCCAGCAGCCTCGTCGCCTGCGTGACCGAGAGATTCTGAGCGCGCAGCTGCTCGAAGGTGACGGTGTTGAGCTCGATCGAGGCGCCACCGGCGCTCGGGCTCGCCGCGTCGACGGCGGCGGGCGGCTGCGGAGCGATCGGGGGTGGCTCGCCCGGCGGGGGCTGTGTGGGGAGCTGCTGCGCCACCGGGGGCTGCTGCAACGGCTGCGAGAAAGGGGGCACGGTTGGAGGCTCCGGCGGGGAGATCGCCGCCGGAGCGGACGCTGGCGGCGGAGATCCGGGGAAGGGCGCCGGGGGCTGCGAGGCGGGAGCGGCTGGAGGCGAGGCCGGCTCTGGCGCTGGAGTCGAGGGCGGCGGGGGTGGCGAGGCCGGCTCCAGCCCCGGAGCCGGGGCCGACGGCGGGGCAGGAGGTTCGGGGGTCGGAGCCTGGGCCTGGAAGGGCTGCTCGACCGTGCCCTGCACGGAGCGGACGACTGCCTGCTCGGCCTCGGCCGCCCGCCGCTCCGCCTCGCGGGCGCGCTCCTCGGCTTCGGCGACGCTCTGCTGCATCTCGCGCAGGCGCTGTTGGCGCACCTCCTCCTCTGCGTGCAGCTCTTCCAGCCGCTTCGCCTCGGCGGCCCGCGCTTCGGCCGCCTTGGTCCGCTCCTCGATCTGCCGCAGGCGCTCCTCGGCCTCGGCCAGCGAGCGCTCGTGGGCTTCCCGATCCTCCTGCAGCCTGCGCTCGGCATCGCGCAGATCCGGGGCCGGAGCCGGTGCCGACGGCACGGAAACGGGCTGCGCCTGCGCCTCGCTCTGCCGCCGTTCGGCCTCCTCGATGCGGCGATCCGCCTCGGTGCGGATGCGCTGCTCCTCGCGGCGCACCTCCTCGACCTTGTCGCGAACCCGCTGTTCGGCCGCCACCGAGTCGTACTCGGTGGGCGCGGGCGCGACCGCCCCGCCCACTGGCGGCATCGGTGGCACCTGAATGCTTGGCTCTGCGGAGGGCGCGGCGGTGGGCGGCATCTGGGCCGGCGCGGCGGGGGCTGGAAATTGACCGGTGGGCTGCGTGACGCCGGCCTGGGCGAGTTCCCGCTCGCGGGCGGCACGCGCGGCCGCCAGCCGCTGCTCCGCCAGCGCGGCTTCCCGCTTCTGCTTGCCGCCGCCGTACTTGATCCCGAAGAAGCTCTTCTGCTTCGGGGCCGGGGCCGATGCCTGGTCGGACGCGGCCGGCTGTCCAGGCGCCGGCGGCGGGGCGGCCGCGGCGCCGCGGCGCTGACCGCGCTGAGCGGCCCGCTCGTCCTTGCGCTGTTTGATCTCCTCACGGCGTTTTTGACGCTGTTCGTTGCGCTGCGCCCGCTGTTCCTCACGCACCCGGCGGCGGCGATCCTTGGAGCTCTCGGGCTGACCGGGCGGCGGCACCGGCGTCGGGGCGGGCGGCACCGCGGCCATTTCGGCGGTCGGCGCGGCAGCGGGCGCTGGCGGCGCGGAGGGCGGGGGCGGCGCGGAGGGCGGGGGCGGCACGGCACCCGCCGCCGGCGCGGCGGTGGCGGGCGGCGTACCAGAGGAGGCGCTGGCCGGGGCGCCGTCCTGCTTCGCCTTGGCGCGGCGCTGGCTGACTGCGACCACCAGCAGGAGCAGGAGGATCGCCAGCAGCAGGGCCCCGATGAAGTACTCGGTGTGGTCGCTGACGTAGTCGCTCGCCTTGTCCGGGAAGGACTCGGCGCTTGCGGTGGCAGGCGCGACCGCGGCCAGCGAGGCGAGCCCGACGAAGCACGACGAGAGGAGCAAACGAGTTCGCATTCCCCCGCATCCTTGCATGTGCGGCCGCCGATGCAAGCTCCGCCGAGGCCCCCGGGCGGACCGACGTTCGACTCTCATCGCATCCGCCCCTTGAACTCCCGTTCGACCTCGCGGCGAACGTCGCGGTCGGCGATCTCGCGGCGGCGGTCGCGACCCTCCTTGCCCCGCGCCAGTGCCAGCTCGACCTTGGCCCGTGATCCCTTGAAGTAGATCCGGGTGGGGACCAGGGTCAGCCCTTTCTGCGCCGTCTTGCCGATCAGCCGCTCGATCTCCTCCCGGTGCAGGAGAAGCTTGCGAGGTCGCTCGGCTTCGTGCGCGTCGACGCTGGAGAACTCGTAGGGCGGGATGTGGAGCTTGCGCAGCCAGACCTCGCCGTCGTCGACGACCGCGTAGGCGTCGGTCATCTGTGCTTTGCCGCCACGCAGCGCCTTCACCTCCGAGCCGCTCAGCACGATCCCGGCCTCCATCTTCTCCACCCACTCGAATTTGTGGCGGGCGCGGCGGTTGGTGACGACGTCGCCGGAGGCGGGCAGGCGCGGCTTCTTGGGCTTCTTAGCCATCCACGGGCTCCAATTCCGCTCTGCCGCGGGGCGCGTCGACGCCGGCAACGCGGACCGTGACCGGGTCACCCAGCCGCAGCGAGGCTTTCGAGCCGCGGTTGACCAGAGCGACCTCGTCCCGGTTCAGCTCGTAGCGCCCGCCGGGCAGCCGCCGGGCCGGCAGCATCCCCTCGTAGACGTCGCCCAGCTCGCCGCCGAAGGAGACGAAGGCGCCGGCCCGGATCACGCCGGAGACCTCGCCCGCGAACTCGGCGTCGAGCCCGCGCTCGCCGAGCTCGCGTTCGAGCAGGTAGGCGGCGCAGACGTCGTCGGCGGCGCGCTCGATCTTCGCCGACTCGCGCTCGCGGGCCGAGCTGTCGGCGGCGACCGCGCGCGCCTCGGCCAGCCGCGGCGGCTCCTCTCCCTCCCCCAGCGCCGCCAGCAGCGCCCGGTGCACGACCAGGTCGGGGTAGCGGCGGATCGGCGAGGTGAAGTGCGTGTAGGCGGGGCTGCCGAGACCGGCATGGCCGCTGTTGCGCTCGCTGTAGGCGGCTTGCTTGAGGGAGCGAAGCACGAGCGATGTATACGCCTCGCGGCCGTGTCCGCGCCGCCTGGCCTCGCGGCCGGCGAGCCGGCTGGCCTCGGCGGCGACCCTGCCCGCCTGCTGGGCCGAGAGGCCCTGGCCCAGCGGCGGCGTCGGGATGCCGAGCGCCGCGAGCTGCTCGACCAGGCGCTCGATCCGGGTCGGATCGGGCTGGGCGTGGACGCGGTAGATCGCCGGCACCCGCTCGTGCAGGAGGCGCTCGGCGACCTGCTCGTTGGTGAGGATCATCAGGCGCTCGATCAGCCGGTGGGCCTCGGTCTGGGGAACGCGGTGGGCGCCGATGACGTTGCCGGCGGCGTCGAAGTGGAACTCGGGCTCGGCGGACTCGATCTCGAGGCTGGTGGCGCCGCGGTGCTCGCCCAGGGCGCGGGCGACGTCACGAGCGGCGGCGAGCGGTTCCGCCGCCTGCGCCGGTGGCTCGGCGCGGCCGGCGAAGATCGCGTCGAGCTGGTCGTAGTCGAAGCGTGCGTCGGAGCGGATGCGGCTGCGGTAGAAGCGGGTCGCCCGCGGCACGGCGCCCGGGCCGAGCTCGATCTCCGCCGTCACCGCCAGGCGCTCGACGCCGGGCGCGAGGCTGCAGGCGTCGCTGCTGAGCGCGTGCGGCAGCATCGGCTCGACCGCCCCCGGGATGTAGGTGCTGTTGGCGCGCCGGCGCGCCTCGGCGTCGAGCGGCGAGCCTGGCCGCACGTGAGCGGCAACGTCGGCGATGTGGATCCAGACCCTGGCGCCGTCGCCCTCGCGCTGGGCGGAGACGGCGTCGTCGAAGTCGCGCGCCGTGGCCGGGTCGACGGTGAAGGTCGAGAGCGCCGTGAGGTCGCGGCGCGAGCCGGAGTCGCGCGCGGTCGCCGCCGCCTCCGCGGCTTCGTCTTCGAGCGCGGCGCGGAAGCCGCGAAAGCCGAGCTGCTCGCGCAGCAGCGCCTCGACCGCATCCCGCGCCCGCGGGATCGGGCGAGGGTGCCGCGGCCGGGCACGAGCCTGTCGGCGCCGGCTCACTGCCCGGCCCGGCCCGCCAGCACGCGCAGCGCTCGCTCTTCCCCCTCGTCCACCTGCGTTTGCGGATCGTCGCTGACCCTGACGTCCGGGTGGATGCCGTGGCTGCGGGCGAGATTGACGCCGTCGGGGGTGAAGTACTCGCCGACGGTCAGCTTCAGGGCGCCGCCGTTGGCGAGCCCTTTCTCCTCCTGGAACACCCCCTTGCCGAAGGAGCGGGTACCGACCACCGGGGCGCCCGCCCCGTCGGCCAGCGCCGCCGTGAGGATCTCGGCGGCGGAAGCGGTACCGCGATCGATCAGGACGACCAGCGGCCGCCGCGGCAGGGTGCCGCCAACCGTCTTGTGGACGCTGTGGCCCTGGGTGCGGGAGTCGGTCGAGACGACGACCCGGCCCTCGGGCAGGAAGAGGCTGGCGCTCAGCACAGCCTCGTCGAGCAGGCCGCCGGGATTGCCGCGCAGGTCCAGCACGATGCCCTCGGCCCCTTCGCGCTCGACCTTGCGGACCGCGTTGGCGAGCAGCGCGTGCACGCCTTCGCTGAAGCTGAGCACGCGCACGTAGCCGAGCTTGCGCCCGCCGACGGTCTCGACCCTGCTGCTGACGTTGGGCAGCGCCACCTCGGCCCGGGTCAACCGCAGCTGTCGCACCTCGCCGCTCTTGCCGTCGCGTACCCCGATCGTGACCTCGGTCCCTTCCGGCCCCTTGATCCGGTTGGTCGCGGCGCCGCTGCTTTCGCCGGCGATCGAGTCGCCCTCGACCGAGACGATCGTGTCGCCGGAGACGATCCCGGCCCGGTCGGCGGGCGAGCGCGGGAAGACCCTGACCGCGCGCAGCCCCCGCTTGGCTGGGACTACGCTGATGCCGATGCCCGAGAAGCGGCCTTCGATCGCCTGGTTGAAGCTTTCGAGGCTTTCCGGCGAGAAGTATTCGGTGAAGCGGTCGCGGTGGCGCTTGCGCAGCTCCCGCACCATGCCCTGGAGCGAGGCGTTGCCCAGCTCGGTCTCGCCGACGGGCCGGTAGTAGTTGTCCTCGATCAGTTCCGCCCCTTCGGCGCTGAGCCCAGCCGGGCTGTCGACGATCGCGTCGCGGGCGAATTCCGGCAGCTTGGCGGGATGGGCCCCGAGCCAGACGCCGGCGAGCAGGACGGCGAGGAGCGCCACGGCAAAAGCCACGGCCCCGCGTGCCTTCACGCCGGCCTCAGACCTTGAGGAAGCGACGCAGGGTGACGCCGGACCCGATCGTCGAGACGATCACCGCGGCGGCGAAGAGAATCGCGACCAGGGCCGGGAAGGAGAGCGTGCTGTTGTTCTGCGCGGCCAGGAAGGAGAAGGAGTCGCTGAGGGGGTCGACGATGGTGATCTTGCCGAGCCACAGGATCAGTATGGCCACCAGACCGCCGACGAAGCCGACGACCACGCCCTCGATCATGAACGGCCAGCGGATGAACCAGCGGGTCGCGCCGACCAGGCGCATCACCTCCACCTCGCGGCGGCGGGTGTAGATCGAGAGCCGGATCGTGTTGCCGACCAGCATCAGCGAGGCGAGGATCAGCAGCCCGGTCATCACGGTCAGCACGATCTTCAGGGCGCTGGTCACCTGCTCGATCTGCTGCGAGGCCTGCTGGCGGTCGAAGATGTTGTTGATGATCGGCGAGATCGGCTGCTGCTTGCCGTCGGGGCCGGTCAGCATGATCGCTTCGCGGATCGCCGGCAGATTGGCGGCGTCGTCGGCCTTGATCTCGAAGCTGGCGGGAAGCGGGTTCGAGTTCAGCTGCTCGACGATCGATTTGTCCTTCAGTTCGCTGCGCAGCGTCGCCAGCGCTTCGCCCTTGCTGATGAAGGTGACCGAGTCGACGTGGGGGATGCCTTCCAGCTCCTTCCCGGTGGCGGTGATTTCGGCTTTCGTCGCGTCGTCGAAGAGGCCGGCCTGGATGTTGAGCTGGCTGCGCACCTGATCGCTCTTGGCCTGGGTGGTCTGGAAGATCGGGATCAGGACGCCCAGCAGAATCACGGTGACGATCGTGGTCACGACCGCGGCCAGGCTGGGGGCGGCGTTGCGGCGCAGCGCCCGCACGGCCTCCTGGAGGAAGAAGATCAGGCGCGACATCAGAGCAGAGACCCCTGGTCGTGGCCGTTGGTCTGGCCCTCGCCCTCGGGCCCGACGCCCATCTCGGCCCGCATCCGCAGGCCGAACTCGGTCGTCGACTCCTCGGTGTAGCCGCCGCTGACTTCGTCGCGGACGACGCGGCCCTCGTAGAGCTCGACCACGCGGCGCTGCATGCTGTCGACCATCTCACGGTCGTGAGTGACGACGAGGACGGTGGTACCGGTCTTGTTGATCCGGTACAGCAGCTGCATGACCCCGATCGAGGTGACCGGATCGAGGTTGCCGCTGGGCTCGTCGGCGAGCAGCAACGGTGGGTGGTTGACGAAGGCACGGGCGATCGAGACGCGCTGCTGCTCGCCGCCGGAGAGCTGGTCCGGGTAGCTGTTGAGCTTGGTCGAGAGGCCGACGAGGCGCAGGGTCTGCGGCACCTGCTCACGAATTTCGGCGCGGCTGGCGCCGATCACCTGCAGCGCGTAGGCGACGTTGTCGTAGACCGTGCGGTCCGGGAGCAGCTTGAAGTCCTGGAAGACGGTGCCGATGTTGCGCCGCAGCTGCGGGATCTTCTTCTCCGACAGGGCGCCGATGTCGCGGCCGGCGATCTTCACCGCGCCCTCGGTGGCGGCGAGCTCGCGGATCAGCATCTTGATCAGCGTCGACTTGCCGCAGCCGGTCGGGCCGACAAGGAAGACGAACTCGCCGCGGCCGATCGCCAGGTTGACCCGGTCCAGCGCCATATGGCCGCCCGGGTAGACCTTGGTCACGTCGCTGAGCTCGATGATCGGCGCCCGGCGACCGCTCGGTCGCCGCGGCTGATCGTCGCGGGGTTGTCTCTTCTTGGCTCTGGCCATACGGGGTGGGGCTTCTGCGGACACAGGGTGACTCCTTCGACCCCCCGGCCCCGCAAGACCGCGCCCAAGCAACGGTTCGCCCAGGCCGCGCCGGGCGCTCGCGCTAGCCGATCGCGACCATGCGCTCGATCGGGATCCGCGCCCGCTCGGCGATCGCCGCCGGGACACTGACCTCGAACTTGTCGTCGCGCAGCGAGTCGCGCAGCTTCGGCAGGGTGATCATCTTCATGTACTTGCAGAAGGCCATCCGGTTGGCCTCGATCAGGTTGGCCCGCGGCGCCGCCTGTTGCAGCGGGTAGAGCATCCCGTTCTCGGTGGCGACGATGAAGCTGCCGTCCGGATGGGCCTCGACATGCTCGAGCATGCCCGAGGTCGAGAGCATGTGCACGCCCTCCGGGTCGATGTCGCCGGAGGCGACGTACTCCATCGCCTGGGTGGAGCAGCCGCACTCGGGGTGGATCAGGAACTCGGCCTCTGGGTTCTCTTCGCGGGTGCGGACGATGTCGTCCGGGCGGATGCCGGCGTGGACGTGGCACTCGCCGTCCCAGACGTGGAAGCGGGCGCGGCGCTCGGGATCCTCGACCAGGCCGGTCTCGCGCTCGACGAAGGTGCCCAGCCACATGTCGGGGCCGAAGAGGATCTCGGTCTCGGGCCCGTGCTCGGCCCAGATCCGCTCGACAACCTTTACCGCGTTGGAGGAGGTGCAGCAGTAGTCGGTCTCGGCCTTGACCTCCGCCGAGGTGTTGACGTACATCACCACCAGCGCCCCCGGGTGCTCGGCCTTCCAGGCGCGCAGCTGGTCCGCGTCGATCGAATCGGCGAGCGAGCAGCCGGCGTCGAGGTCGGGGATCAGCACCCGCTTCTCGGGCGAGAGGATCGAGGCCGTCTCGGCCATGAAGTGGACGCCGCAGAAGGCGATCGTCTCGGCGTCGGTGGCCGCCGCCTGGCGCGAGAGCCCGAGCGAGTCGCCGAGGTAGTTGGCGATGTCCTGGACCTCGGGCAGCTGGTAGTTGTGGGCGAGGATGACCGCGTCGCGCTCGGCCGCGAGCGCGCGGATCTCGTCGCCGAGCTCAGCGATCTGCTCCGGGGTCGGCTCCGGGGCAAAACCAGGTTGGATCGTCGGGAGCTCCTGCATGAGCCCTCTCTTTCCTCGATGTTCGCTGGCTGGGCGCGAGCCTCAATCCAGGCGAATGAACGTGGAAGGAAGTCTACTCCGTGTGGCTGCGGGGCCGGCGTGGGGAGGGTCCTGCGGGCGGGGCAAACTGGCTCCGTTCTCGGACCCTCCCCACGCCGGCCTCATGAGGCGGCAGACTTTCTCCATGCCCGAGTTGCCGGAGGTTGAGATCGTGGCGCGCAGGTTGAACACCGCTTTGGTCGGAGCTGGGGTGGAATCGGTCGTGGCGCCGGGGATGAATGTGATGAGGACCTTTGAGCCGTCTTTGGAGGCGCTGGTTGGGCGGGAGGTGACGGAGGTGCGGCGGGTGGGGAAGATGCCGGTGGTCGAGTTTGGGGATCTGGCGTTGCTGGTTCATCTGATGTCGGCGGGACGGTTGAGGGTGTTCGAGAAACGGGCGGGTGTGAAAGACCGGGCTTCGCGGGTGCTGGTGCGGCTGGAGGACGGGCGCGAGCTGCGGCTGCGGGAGTTCGGGACCAAGCAGCGGGCCTGGGCGAAGTTGCTGCCCGTCGAGGCGGTCGCCGCCGACGAGATGGTCGCGAGCCTGGGGCCTGAAGCATGGCCCCCTCCCCCGCTCGAGGAGTTCGCCGCCGCGATCGACAAGCCACGGCACCTGCACCCGCTGCTCCGCCACCAGAAAGACATCGCCGGCATCGGCCGCTCCTGGGTCGACGAGATCCTCTGGGAGGCGCGGCTCTCGCCGTTCAAGAAGGGGTCAGAACTGGATGAAGCAGAGATCAAGCGCTTGCACGCAGCTCTCCATGTGCTCGGCGACGCAATCGACCACTACGAGCAAACGATCGGCGAGCAGGTCCCCGACAAAGTCCCAATGCCGCTCCAGATCCACAAGCGCGAGGGCCACCCCTGCCCCCGCTGCGGCACCACGATCGAGGCCGTCTTCTTCTCCGAACACCAGATGAACTACTGCCCGCAAGAGCAGACCGGTGGCAAGGTCCTCAAGGACCGGCGCCTCTCGAAACTCCTGAAGTAGCTAAGCGGGTTCGAGCAGGAGGCTGAAGTCGAGCGAGGGAGCTGAGTGGGTGAGGGCGCCGATGGAGATGAAGTCGACGCCGGTTTCGGCGATGGCGCGGACCGTGTTGAGGTCGACGCCGCCGGAAGCCTCCAGGGTGGGGCCGCCAGTGCCGCCGGCGTTTTCGTCGCGCAGCTTTACCGCCCCGCGCAGCGCGTCCAGGTCCATGTTGTCGAGCAACAGCCGATCGGCGCCGGTGCCCAGCGCGTAGGCGGTCTCGTCGAGGTTGCGGACCTCGACCTCGACCGGCAGCTCCGGATGGGCGCCGCGGGCGCCGTGGACCGCCTTGGCGAGGCTGCCGGCGAGGGCGATGTGGTTCTCCTTGATCAGGATCGCGTCGTGGAGGCCGAGGCGGTGGTTGTGCCCACCCCCGGCCGCCACTGCCGCCTTCTCCAGGGCCCGCAGGCCCGGGGTGGTCTTGCGGGTGTCGAGGATGCGGGCGCCAGTGCCGGCGACCGCGTCGACGAAGCGGGCGGTCAGCGTGGCGACGCCGGAGAGATGCCCGAGGAAGTTGAGCGCGGTGCGCTCCGCGGCCAGCAGGGCCGTGGCCGGGCCGCTGGCCGAGGCGACCTCGGTCGGCACCGCGTCGCGCCACTGCCCCTCGACCACCAGCTTGTCGACGTGCTCGACCCCGCACTGACGCATCGCCTCCTCGACCGCCTCGAGCCCGAAGGCCACGCCCGGCGCTTTCTGCACGATCCGCGCCCTGGCGCGGGCTCCGGCCGGCACCGTCGCGGCGCTCGTCAGGTCCCCCGCGCCGACGTCCTCGGCCAGCGCGCGGGCGACGGTGTCCTGCAGTGGCTCGCCGGGATCGGGCATCGCGCCACCCTAGATCAATGACGAGGTCCTCATTTTCCGTCTATGCGACGTAAAACATTCCCCTCGACGTCGCGATCTCACGACCCACGCGGCCGCAGCGTTTAATTCATGAGGTGAGTGAGCTGCCCCCGTTCCAGACCCTGATCGACGAGCACGCCCGGGACGTGATGGCGGTTCTGCGCGGCGCCGTCGGGCGCGACGGCGCCGAGGACTGCTTCCAGGAGACGTTCCTCTCCGCCCTGAGGGCCTATCCGAAGCTCGGCGGCGCCGACAACCTGCGCGGCTGGCTGATCACGATCGCCCACCGCAAGGCGATCGACTATCACCGCGCCAACGGCCGGCGGCCGATCCCAGTTGCCGAGCCGATCGAGATCGCCGTCGATGATCCGGAACCGAGCGACGGCATTTGGGCGCTGGTCGGCGCCCTGCCGCCGAAGCAGCGGGCCGCGGTGACGCTGCGCTACGCCAGCGACCTCCCCCACGCCGAGATCGCCGCCGCCTTGGGCTGTTCGCCGGAGGCCGCCCGGCGCAGCCTGCACGAGGGGATCAAGCGACTGAGGAAGGAGCTGGCGTGACCGAGATCGCCCTGGACCGACTGACCGAGCGCGCCGCCGCCGAGGGCCTGCTCGACGTCGCCTACACGACCACCGACTCGCCCTTCGGCACCCTGCTGCTGGCGGCGACCCCGCGCGGCCTGGTCCGGGTCGGCCTGCCGAACCAGGACTCGGACGCCCTGCTGCGCGACCTGGCGAAGCGGGTCTCGCCCCGCGTGCTGGAGACGCGCGCTCCCTTCGAACAGGCGCGGCGCGAGCTCGACCTCTACTTCGATGGAGAGCTGACCGCCTTCGACCTGCCGCTGGACTGGCAGCTCAGCGGGGACTTCCGCCGCCGGGTGCTGCGGGCGATCGCCCGCATCCCCTACGGGCAGACGCGCAGCTACACCCAGATGGCGACCCGCGCCGGCAACGAGCGCGCGGTGCGCGCCGCCGGCACCGCCTGCGGGTCCAACCCGCTGCCCCTGGTGGTCCCCTGTCACCGGGTGCTGCGCACCGGCGGCGCCCTCGGCGGCTACGGCGGCGGCCTTCCGATGAAGGAGGCACTGCTGCGGCTGGAGGGCGTTCTCGACAGCTGATCGGCATGGCTAAAGGGTTTGCCGCCGCGGTCCGATCTAGGGGCATGCGACGCAAGCCCGGCCTCTCCCGCCCCGAGGGGCACGTCTTGAGGATCGCCTGGGGCGCGTCCTTCCTCGCCACCCTCGCCCTGATCGCGATCCTCAGCCTGGCCCGCTCGGCCCAGGCGCTGACCCTCCCTCCCGCCGGCCCGCTCCTGCCCGCCGCGAACGCTGCACCACCCGCCGCCCCCGAAGAGGAGGTAGAAGAAGAGGAGGCCGAAGCCAGCGAAGAAGGGGAATCGGAAGGCGAAGAGTGCGAATCCGACGACCCGGCGGAGCAGGCCGAATGCGAAGGGGAAGCCGCGGCCGAGGCGCCTCGGGAGTGCCTGCTGAGCGCCGCCGCGGCCACCGTCTCCGCCGGCCACGACAGGGTTCGCCTGCGCCTGCGCTATACGACCGCCTCGCCCGTCGCCGTCGCCGTCGAGTACGGCCTGCACGGCGCCAAGGGCTCCCTCTTCCTCGGCAGCGAGAGGAAACGCGTCAAGGCGTCCGGCGTCCTCAGCCTGAGCAAGCAGCTGAGCGAGGCGCAGATGGCCAAGGTGCTGGCGGCCAGGAACTTCACGGTGCGGCTCCGCGTCCTCGGCGCGCCGGGTTACTGCCACTCCTTCTTCGACCGCCAGCTGGACGTCAGGCGCGCGACACCCACCGGCCTGTCCTGGTCGCAGTCCGAGTAGCCCTCAGCCGGGGAGCGTCTCCGCCAGCCAGGCCCGCGCGTCCGCCAGGTGCACGGGGTCGACCTGGTGACCGAGGTCGGACTCGCGGTACTCGACCGCCAGCCCGCCCCCCTCGAGCAGTTGCCGGGCGCGACGGGCGAACTCGACGTCGATGATCGGGTCGCGGCGGCCGTGGGAGACGAAGGCCCGGGTCCCCTGGCGGTCCTCGAGCTCCGGCTCCCACCCCTCCACCACCGGAACGAAGCCGCTGAACGCGAGGATGCCTGCCGCCGCCGGGCGGTCGGCGCCCAGGCCCATCGCGTAGCTCATCACCGCGCCCATCGAGAAGCCGCCGAGCACGGTGCGCTCGGGCCCGACGCCGGTCTCCGCCCAGAGCTGCTCGTGGAGCTCGGCGAGCGCCACCCGGGCGGAATGGAAGCTGTCGTGGTCGGGATAGCCCACCCGCGGCACCAGGTACCAGTGGTAGCCGGACGAGCCGGGCAGGGTCAGCGGCGCCCGCGGCGTCACCACCCGCAGGCGCGCCTCGGGATCGAGCGCGTCGGCGAGGCCGAGCAGGTCGGAGGCGTCGGTGCCGCGGCCGTGATGGAGGGCCAGCAGGCCCGCGGGCGCGCCGGCGGCGGGACGCTCGAGATACTCGAGCGCCGCCACTAGGAGGCCGAGGAGGCGGCGGTCTTGTTCAGGTAGTCGCGCACGAACTCGTCGAGGTCGCCGTCGAGGACGCGCTGCACGTCCCCCACCTCGTGCTCGGTGCGGTGGTCCTTGACCATCGTGTAGGGATGCAGCACATAGCTGCGGATCTGCGAGCCCCAGGCGACGTCTTTGACCTCGCCCCGCGCCTTCGCCATCTCCTCGGCCCGTTTGCGCTCCTCCAGCTCGATCAGCTTCGAGCGCAGGAACTGCATCGCCACCGCCTTGTTCTGCGTCTGGGAGCGCTCGTTCTGGCACTGGACGACGACGCCGGTCGGCAGGTGGGTGATCCGCACCGCGGAGTCGGTCTTGTTGACGTGCTGGCCGCCGGCGCCGGAGGCGCGGTAGGTGTCGATGCGGAGATCGGTCTCGTCGACCTCGACCTCGGGTCCGGCGTCGACCAGCGGCCCGACGTCGACCTGGGCGAAGCTGGTGTGGCGGCGCGAGGAGGAGTCGAACGGGGAGATCCGGACCAGGCGGTGGACGCCGCGCTCGGCGGCGAAGAGGCCGTAGGCGTTCTCGCCGCGGGCGATGAAGGTGGCCGACTTCAGACCCGCCTCCTCCCCTGGCGAGGCCTCCTTCATCTCGACCTCGAAGCCGCGCCGCTCGGCCCAGCGCAGGTACATGCGGAGCAGGATCTCGGCCCAGTCCTGGGAGTCGGTGCCACCGGCGCCGGCGTGAACGGTGACGACGGCGTCGCCGGCGTCGTACTCGCCGCTGAACAGCCGCGCCTCTTCGAGCTCTTCGAGCCGCTGCTCGACCGCGACCAGCTGCGAGCTCAGCTCAGCCGCCATTTCCTCATCCTCGGCCGCCATTCTCGGCCAGGTCGCCGAGGTCGGCGACGTCGGACTCGAGCTCGCGGAAGGTCTCCAGCCGGCGCTGGGCGCGGGCGTGAGCGGCCGAGACGCGCGCGGCTCCCTCCTGGTCGTCCCAGAAGCCCGGTTGGCCCATCTCGGCCTCCAGGCGCTCCGCCTCCGCCGCTAGCGCGGCTGGGTCAAAGGTAGTCCGAGAGCAGGGACAGCTGCTCGCGGACGGCGGCCAGGCGCGGTGCGATCGATTCGGTTGAGGCGGCCTCGGCCATGGCCTGCAGGTTAACCGGCGGCGCGGGCCTCGTTCTCGAAGCCGCCGGCGCGCAGCCCCTCGGCCCGATCCTCGTAGGGCCGCCAGCTCCGCACCCGCCGCTCGCGCAACTCGAAGACCCAGGCCATCTCGTCCTCGCCGGCGGGCTCGCCACTTTCGGCCCAACGCCAGACACGGCGGATCAGCGCCACGGCGCTGCCGCCCCCGCCCTCCAGCCCTTCCTCGTAGAGCTGCTCCAGCTCGATCGTCTGCTGCACCCCATCCGGCTCCCGCGTCGCCCAGACCCGCGCCGCCTCGCGACCCTTGCGCAGCCCCCGACTCGCATGCAGCTCAACTTCGGGATCGAGCACATCGACAAACGCATCGAGGTCCCGCTCGTTGAACGCACGGATGAACTCTCTAACCGGGTCGTGGATCACAGAGAGGCATCCCGGCAGGGGTGGAACGTCTTGTACTTTTTCGTCGGCACGATCCGTGGCGTCAGCTGACCGCGAATCTCGAAAAAGTTAAGTGGAACCCCTGCCGGGATGCCTCTCAGGCTCCATGGCACTTCTTGTACTTCTTGCCCGACCCGCACCAGCAGGGATCGTTGCGGCCGATTTTGTCGTGCTCGTCTTTGACCACGGTCTCGACCACGTCGCCGCCAATGGCTCCCGATGCGGCCGCGTCCACGGCCGCCGCGCCGCCGCCCGCGACCGCGACCTGTTCGAGCGCCGAGGGCTGGGCCTCGGGGGTGCCGCCGGAGTAGTCGAGCGCCGTGGGCCGGCTCGCGCCGTTGCCCGGCAGGCCATTGCCATCCTGGGTCGGATCGATTTCGATCTCGGCGCGGAAGACCAGTTTGCTGAACTCGTCCCAGATCGAGTGCATCAGCTCCGAGAACATCGCGTAGCCCTCGTTTTTGTAGGCGACGAGGGGGTCGATCTGGGCGAAGCCACGGAGGTGGATGCCCTCGCGCATGTAGTCCATGTCGTAGAGGTGTTCGCGCCAGCGGTTGTCGATCACCTGCAGCAGGATCGAGCGCTCGAGGTGGCGCATCAGCTCCTCGCCGAGCTGCTGCTCGCGCTCGTCGTAGGCATTCATCGCGTCGTCGTCGAGGGCGTCCTTGAGCTTCTCGCGGTCGACGGTCTCCGGCGCCAGCGTGGCGACGTCGACTCCGACCGGCCAGATCAGGCGCAGCTGCGTCTCCAGCTCGCCGAGATCCCACTCGTCGAGCTCGTCGCCGGGGGTGTACTCGTCGACCAGGCGCTCGACCACGCCCTCGAGCTCGTCGCGCGCGCTCTCGGAGATGTCGCGCCCTTCGAGGATTTCGCGGCGGTATTTGTAGACGACGCGGCGCTGCTCGTTCATCACGTCGTCGTACTCGAGCACCCGTTTGCGAATCAGGAAGTTCTGCTCCTCGACCTTCTTCTGGGCGCCCTCGACGGTTTTGGTCAGCATCTTCGCCTCAAGCGGCATTTCGCTGCCGTCCTCGTCGACCGGGCCCAGGCGGTCGAGGATTTTGTAGATGCGGTCGCCGGCGAAGAGGCGGATGACGTCGTCTTCGGCGGAGAGGTAGAAGCGCGACTCGCCCGGATCGCCCTGACGGCCTGAGCGGCCGCGCAGCTGGTTGTCGATGCGGCGAGACTCGTGGCGCTCGGTGCCGCAGATGAAGAGGCCGCCGAGCTCCCGCACCTCCTCAGCCTCGGCCTTGCACTGCGGCTCCAGCTCGGCCGTCTTCGCCTCCAGCGCCCCCTCGTAGTCCTCGCTCTCGGGCCCGATTCCCCGTTTTTTCAACTCGTGGAGCGCCAGGTGTTCGGGGTCGCCGCCGAGCTTGATGTCGACGCCGCGGCCGGCCATGTTGGTGGCGATCATCACCGCGCCCTTGCGCCCCGCCTGGGCGATCAGCTCGCCCTCTCGTTCGGCGTGCTCGGGCTTCGCGTTGAGGACCGCGTGCTCGATCCCGTCGCGCTTGAGCGCCCCGGAGATCATCTCCGAGACCTCGACCGAGACGGTTCCGACCAGGATCGGCTGGCCTTCCTCGTGGCGGCTGACGATCTCGTCCAGCACCGCCTTCCACTTGCCGTCTTTGGTCTTGAAGATCTGGTCGTTCTGATCCATGCGCACCATCGGCTGGTTGGTCGGCACCTCGACCACGGGGATTTTGTAGATCTTCATGAACTCGGTCGCCTCGGTCAGGGCGGTGCCGGTCATGCCGGAGAGCTTGTCGTAGAGGCGGAAGTAGTTCTGCAGGGTGATCGTCGCCAGGGTCTGGTTCTCCTCGCGGATCGCCACGCCCTCCTTCGCCTCGACCGCCTGGTGCAGGCCCTCCGACCAACGCCGGCCCTCGAGGATGCGGCCGGTGAACTCGTCGATGATCATCACCTCGCCGTCGATCACCGCGTAGTCCTTGTCCTTCCTGTAGAGGGACTCGGCCTTCAGGGACTGGACCAGGTGGTTGACGAGGCTGCCGTGCTCGCCCAGGTAGAGGTTGTCGACGCCGATGAACTGCTCCGCGTTCTTCACCCCCCGCTCGGTCGGGGCGACCGTTTTGTGTTTCTCGTCGTACTCATAGTCGTAGTCGACGTCGGAGGTGTCCTTGGACTCGCCGAGCGATTTCAGTTTCTGTTTGGCCTGCACACCGGTCATCTGTTTGGCCAGGCGGGCGAAGGTGTAGTAGGTCTGGGCCGCCTGTTCGGGCTGGCCGGAGATGATCAGCGGCGTCCGCGCCTCGTCGATCAGGATGTTGTCGACCTCGTCCACGATCGCGAAGTGATGGCCGCGCTGGACGCAGCGCTCGAGCGCGTCGGCCATGTTGTCGCGCAGGTAGTCGAAGCCGAACTCCGAGTTGGTCCCGTAGGTGACGTCGCCGGCGTACTTGCGCTGCCTGGTGGCGTGGTCGTCGGCGTCCTGAACCGCGGACACGCTGACCCCGAGCGCGTCGTAGATCGGCTTCATCCATTCCGCGTCGCGGCGGGCCAGGTAGTCGTTGACGGTGACCAGGTGGACGCTGCCGCCGGCCAGGGTGTTGAGGAAGACCGGCAGGGTCGCGGTCAGGGTCTTTCCCTCGCCGGTGCGCATCTCCGCGATCGCGCCGTCGTGGAGCACCATGCCGCCGATCAGCTGCACGTCGTAGTGGCGCTGGCCGGTGGTGCGGCGCGAGGCCTCACGGGTTAGAGCGAAGGCCTCAGGCAGCAGGTCGTCGAGCGACTCGCCGTTGCCCGCGCGCTCGCGCAACGAGTCGGCCTCCCCGCGGATTTCCTCGTCGGAGAGCGCTTCCATCTCCGGCTCGTAGCGGTTGATCGCCTCCGCGCGCTTCTGGTAGGCCTTGAACTTGCGCCCCTCCCCCGCGCGCAGGGCCTTGGTCACCAGGTCCATTGCGGGCATTGCTCAAGAGTAGCGATAGACCCTTGCTCCGGCCGGGTAGCAGGCGTAGCATCAAACGAAACCACGAGGAGGCGCTCATGCGGATTGAGATTCGGGGCCGAAACGTCGAGATGACGGATGACCTGCGTGAGATGGTGCGAAAGCGATTCCAGCGCCTGGGCCGGCAGGTCTCCGCCCTGGCGACGCTGGAGGTCGTGCTCTCGGAGGAGCGCAACCCGTCGATCCCCGACAGCCAGGTCGCCGAGGCGACCTTCTACCTGAAGGGCGTGACCCTGCACGCGCGCGAGGCGGCGCCGGACATGACGCACGCCGTGCGGGAGCTGGCCGAGGACGTACGACGGCAGGTGAAGAAGCACCGCGAGCTGCGCCGCAAGCGCAGCCAGACGCGACACCTAGTCGACCGCATGCGCGGCCGGCCCGCGGAGCTGCATCCGTAGGGCCATCAGAGGCGTCGAGCGAAGGTGACGGCGACCACGCGGGCGGCTCCGGCCGCCCGCAGCGCCTGCGCGCAGGCGCTCATCGTCGCCCCTGTGGTCAGCACGTCGTCGACCAGCAGAACGCTGCGGGGGGCCTCGCCGACGGCCTGGATGCGCGGCGGCTGACCGAGCCGCTGCGCTCGCCTGCGCCCCACCTGCCGACGTCCTCCCCGCCGGACCAGACAGCTCTCCAGCGGCGAGTCGAGCCGTTCCGCCAGCGCCGCCGCCAGCTCACCGGCCGGGTCGAAGCCGCGGCGGCGCAGCCGCGCGGGCGCCGCCGGCACCGGCACCACGGCGCCGCTCAGCATGTGAGCCGGGGCCAGCCACTGGATCCGCTCAGCCATCAGCCCGGCGACCGGCAGCAGACGGCGGAACTTCAGCGCCGCGACGAGATCGCGGCAGACCCCCTCGTGCGACGACGAGGACCAGGCGCGGTCGAGCCCGGGCGGGCCCTTGCCGAACAGCGGCTCGGCCGCCGCCAGCCGCCTGCCGCAGCGGTTGCAGACGACGAGCTCAGGACGGCAGGAGCGCCCGCAGGCGGCGCAGAGTGCGGGCACGAGAGCGGCGCTGGCGGCGCGAAGGATCTCCATCGGGCGATCCTCGGACACGCGGGCGCATGGGTGGCGCGCTCGATGTCAAGGCTTTGCGGAGGGATCCGGTCGTCCCCCGGGCGAATTCAGTCGCTCCGCCCCCTATCCCGCGGAGCTCCCCTAGCCGCGACGCCCGGCGATCGCGCCGATCAGGACCGACCCAGCCGGAACCTCCGCCCCGGGCAGCGCGATCACCTCGCGCAGCCGGCTGCCGGCGCCGATCCGCGCTCCGTCGCCGATCACCGAGGGGCCGTCGATGCGGACGTCGTCGCCGATCTCGCAGCCGGCTCCGAGCAGGACCGGGCCCCTGAGGTCGCCCTCGTCGTCCGCGGGCGTGCCGCTGCGAAAACCCTCCACCAGCTCTCCCTCGCGCTCGACCTCGACGGCGCCGCTGAGCGCGTCGAGGGTGCTTTCGCGCAGCTCCTCGAGGTTGCCGATGTCGTTCCAGTAGGCGTCGATCTCGTCCGAGTAAAAGGGCACGTCGCCCTCCAGCAGGCGCGGGAAGACGTCCATCGCCCAGTCGGCGAAGCCGGGTGGGTCGCCGGGGCCGGCCGCCTTGCTCGTACCGGGCTCCGGGAAGAAGTCGAAAATCTCCTTGTCGAACATGTAGATGCCGCAGTTGGCGAGGTCGGAGAGCGCCTCGGCCGGGTCGGGCTTCTCCTGGAAGCCCTGGATACGGCCGTCGGATCCGGTGATCGCCACCCCGAACTGGCTGGTGTCGGCGACCCGCTTGGTGGCCAGGGTCGCCACGCCGTCGTGGGACTCGTGGAACGCGCGCATCGCGCCCAGGTCGATGTCGGTGAGCGCGTCGCCGGAGATGATCAGGAAGGAGTCGCCGAGGAAGTCGGCGACGTTGCGGACGCCGCCGGAGGTTCCCAGCAGCTGCTCCTCGGGGCTGTAGGTGAGCTCGACCCCGAGCTCGGCGCCGTCGACGAAGTGGGCGCGAATCAAGTCCGGGAACCAGTGCAGGTTGGCGATCGTCTCGACGAATCCGTGGCGGGCGAGGAGGCGGACGATGTGCTCCATCACCGGCCGGTTCAAGACCGGCACCATCGGCTTCGGCATCGCGTAGGTGATCGGCCGCAGCCGGGTGCCGAGCCCGGCCGCCAGCACCATTGCCCTCATGCCGGGCCCATCGCTTCCTTGAGCCGCTCGATCGGCTCGATCGGCAACGGATCGACGCCCAGCCCGCGGGCGACCTCGAGTGAGACCAGATCGCCGAGCATCGTCGCCCAGAGCAGGCGTGCGACCCGGGTCTCGCCGGCGGTCTCGAGGCTGATCGCGGTCGCGCCCCCGGCCTCGACCGCGGCCGCGGTCAACTCGAGGCGACGGCGCACGCGCGGGTGCTGGTCGCGGTCGGCGAGGAAGACGGCGCTGAGCTGTCGCCCCGGGCCGCCCCAGGCGCAGATCTCGTTGTGGTCGGCCTCCGGGAGCTCGGAGTAGAAGGCCGGGAGCTTGGCGTTCTCGTTCAGCTGGGTCTTCCAGCGACGCGCCGCCGAGGTGGTCAGATCGGCGCCGTAGACGACGGGATGCGTACCCACGAGCTGGGCGGCGATCTCAGTCGCACGCGCCTGCAGGGAGGCCGACTCCTCCGCGAGGAAGGCGGCGGCGGTGTCGATCTCGGTGTGGACGCGCGGCGCCGCCCCGGCGAGCGCCGCGACCTCGGCGACGACGGTGAACATGTAGGCGACGGCGGCGCGGGGCTGGAAGATACCCGGCAGGCCGACGACCGGCAGGCCGGCGGCGCGAGCGCCGTCGACCAAGGGGCCGCCGGTGCTGACGACGAGGCGGCGGGCGCCGAGCGCGGCGGCGCCCTCGAAGCAGGCGAGCGTCTCCTCGGTGCCGCCGGAGTAGCTCGAGCAGAGCACCGTCCACTCCGGGGTGACCCAGCTCGGCAGGGCGTAGTCGCGCACGATGACCAGGGGCCGGGTGAGGCGGTCGCCGAGCGCGGCGGCGGCGAGGTCGGCGCCGATCGCCGAGCCCCCCATGCCGCAGACCATCACCCCGGCGGCCTCGGCCGGCTCCAGGCGCGCCGATTCGACCCTCCAGAGGGCGTCGCGCAGCTGGTCCGGTATGCCGAGGACGTCGTCGATCATGACTGCGCTGGAACCCTCTCGTCGCGGCCGACGGTAACGCCGGCCAACTCCCCTCCCGGCCCTACGGTAACGCCCGGAGCGAGGATCGAGCCGTTGACCCGGGCACCGGCCCCGACCTCGCAGCCGTCGAGCAGAACCGAGTCGCGCACCTGGGCGCCGTCGGCGATCCGGCAGCCGCCGGCGAGGACGACGCGCGGGCCGACGGTCGCGCCGGCGGCGACCTCGGCTCCGGCGCCGACGAACAGCCCCGGGGCGGTCGGCCGCACCCGCGTCTCCACTCGTCCCTCGAGAATGTCCCAGCTTGCCTGCAGGTAGCGCTCCGGGGTGCCGATGTCCATCCAGTAGCCGTCGAGGCAGAGGGCGCGGAGGCCGGCGCCGACCAGGCGCGGGAAGACCTCGCGCTCGATCGAGACCTCGCGCTCGGGCGGGATCAGGTCCAGCACCGAGCGCTCGAGGAAGTAGGCGCCGGCGTTGATCTCCCCCGGCGCCGACTCCCCGGTCTTCTCGACGAATGCCTCGACCCGGCCCTCGGCGTCGACGCTGACCAGGCCGTAGGCGGCGGCGTCCTCGACCGGGTGCAGGGCGATCGAGGCGCGCGCGTCGCGCTCGCGATGCGCGCGCATCAGCGCGGTCAGGTCGAGATCGGTGAGGACGTCGCCGTTGAGGGCGAGGAAGCGCTCGCCGAGATCGTCGCCGAGGGAGTCGGCGGCGAAGCGGATGGCGCCGGCGGTGCCGCGGCGCTCCGGCTCGGCCACGTAGGTCAGGCGCACGCCGGCGTGCTCGCCGTCACCGAGCGCGGCGCGCAGCACGTCCGGCAGGAAGCCGCAGGCGAGCACGACCTCGGTGACGCCGTGGGTCGCCAGCCACTCGATCATGTAGGCGAGGAAGGGCCGGTCGACCAGCGTCAGCGCCGGCTTCGGCACGTCGTTGGTCAGCGGCCGCAGCCGCGTCCCCTCGCCGCCGACGAGGACTATCGCCTGCACTACTCGCGGGCCGCCGAAGCGGGCAGCGCCGGAGCCTTGCCGATGCCCTCGTACTCGAACCCCGCCGCGACCAGGCGCTGCGGATCGAGGAAGTTGCGGCCGTCGACGACCAGGGCCCGCGCCATCCGCTCGGCCGCCGCCGCCCAGTCGAGGTCGGCGAACTCCTGCCACTCGGTGACCAGCACCGCCGCGTCGGCGCCGTCGAGCGCCTCCAGGGCCGAGCCGGCCATCTCGACCGACCCGAGCAGCTCGCCGGCGCGCCCGCTCGCCACCGGGTCGTAGGCCACGACCTCGGCGCCCTCCCCCTGCAGCCGGGCCGCCAGCACCAGGCTCGAGGCCTCGCGCATGTCGTCGGTGTCCGGCTTGAAGGCGAGGCCGAGCAGGGCGATCCGTTTTCCCAGCAGCGAGCCGAGGTGGGCCCCCAGCTTCCCGACCACGCGCCGCTTCTGCAGCTCGTTGACCTCGATCACGGCGGTCAGCAGCTGGAAGTGGTAGCCGGTGTTGCCGGCCAGCATCTTCAGGGCGCTGACGTCCTTGGGGAAGCAGGAGCCGCCGTAGCCGATGCCCGCGCGCAGGAACGAGGAGCCGATCCGCTGGTCGAGGCCCATCCCGCGGGCGACCTCGCCGACGTCGGCGCCGACCTCCTCGCAGACGTTGGCGATCTCGTTGATGAAGGAGATCTTGGTCGCCAGGAAGGCGTTGGAGGCGAGCTTGATCATCTCGGCGCTGGCGACGTCGGTATGGAGGATCTCGCCGCCGAGCGGCTCGTAGAGGCCGGCCACCGCGGCGGCCGCGTCCTCATCGCCGGTGTCGGCGCCGATCACGACCCGGTCCGGGTTCATGAAGTCGGCCACCGCCGTGCCCTCCTTGAGGAACTCGGGGCAGGAGACGTAGGGAAGCCCGGGCAGGTCGCGGCGGATCGAGTCGCCGGTGCCGGCCGGGACCGTGCTCTTCATGATCAGCACGTGCTCGCCGTCGGCGGGGAGCTCCTCGACCACCGCGCGCACGCGCGAGAGGTCGGCGTCGCCGGAGTAGGTCGGCGGCGTGTCGACGCAGACGAAGAGCAGCCGCGCGCCCTCCAGCAGCTCGGACATGTCGGTGGTGAAGGAGATCCGCTCGGCGTTGCGGCGCAGCATCTCCGCCAGGCCGGGCTCGTGGATCGTGACCTCTCCCCGCGACAGCGCCTCGACCTTCTCAGGCAGGATGTCGCGGGCGACCACGGGGTGCCCCAGCTCGGCGAAGCAGGCCGCGGTGACCAGGCCCACCCAGCCGACTCCGATAACCCCCACCGGCTCGCGCTGCTCGCTCATCCCTTGCTCCCTCCCCGCTTAGGCTTTTTCTTGGGCACGATCACGTCGGCCGATCGCGCGATCCCGACCATCTGGTCGTTGGTCAGGGTCTGCAGCAGGTCGTTGGAGACCCAGTAGCTGTTGTCGCCGCGGTGCCAGGCAATCATCTTGACCCGATCGCCGTCGACGAAGATGTCGTACTCGCGACCGTGAATGGTCTTGGTCAGACTCGGATTGCTGAGGATCGGCGGATCGGACCAGCCCTGGATCCCCTGAATCCCGAAGTAGTGGATGCCGTCGTCGAGTTCGAGCACGACGACCATCCGGTAGGCGGCGTGACGCTCATCGTCGGTGTCTTTGAGGTGGTAGACGCGCGGGTCCTGGATATGTTCGAAGGGATTGCTTTCGACGTAAGAAGGCGCCCGACGGCAGCCGACTCGGGTAGAAGACCGGGAAGCCGCTGCCGAGCCTGCGCGCCGCCGCCTCGGCCTCGGCTTCGCCCGCTTCGCGCGCCGGCACCAGGCCGTCGCTGCCAGGTGGCTTCGGCTTCGCGATGTGCGGCTTCTCGCGCCTGGGCTTCGCCTTCTTGCCCTTCTTGGCTCCCTGCCCCGTGCCGCTGTCTTCTTCACCGTCTTCGAGCGAGCCGCGCGAGCCGCCGCTGGCTTCGATTCCGAGGAAGAGGTTGACGGCTTCGTTGACCGCTTCCGGCGTCGTGTAGACGAAGCTCGGCCCGAGTTCGGCCGGGAAGTGGACCTCCTTGATCGCCGCGTTGCGGGAGGCGAGGAAGAGCTTCATCACCTGCAGCATCGTTTCCTTGTCGTTGATGTCGGAGGTGGTGTATTTGGTGAAGATGTCGATCAGGCCGCTCTGGTCGAAGACCAGGTCCTGGACCGAGATCCGCTGCCGGGCGGCGCTGATGAAGTCCTGCTGGCGGGCGGAGCGGACGAGGTCGGTGTCGGTGTGGCGGTAGCGCACGTACTGCAGCGCTTTTTTCCCGCAGAGCAACTGGTACCCGGGCTGGACGTTGATTTCCGCGTACTGCTCGGAGGCCGGCAGGCCGAGCGTTGGAGTGGAAGTAGCGGCGGTCGACGTCGACGTAGACGCAGCCGATCGCGTAGACGGCGCGGACGAAGCCGAGGAAGTCGACGTTGACGACGTGGTTGATCGGCAGGCCGGTCAGCTGCTTGACCGTCTGCAGCGTCAGTTTGGGCCCGCCGTAGGCATAGGCTTCGTTGAACTTGCCGGTGCCGTAGCCGGGGATTTCGACCTTGAGGTCGCGCGGGATCGACATCACCGCGATCGCGTTGCGGTCGGGGTCGAGGCGGATCAGCATCGTCGTGTCCGAGCGTCCCGGAGTCTTCCTCGACGCCGGCGCGCTTGTCGGAGCCGAGGATGAGGATGTTCTGCGGCTCGCCGCCGTCGACCGTGGACAGGTAGCCCTTCAGTTTGTTGCTGTAGACGTTGTTGTGCGAGAGCGCGTGGGCGATGCTGTCGAGGTAGAGCAGGATGCTGGTCGCGGTCGCCGCGGCGGAGACCGCGACGATCAGGACCGAGGCCAGGGTGAAGCGCAGCCAGTAGCGCTTCGGCTTCGGCGGCGGCCTCCGGGTCGCCCGCGGGCGGCGGCTTCTTCGGGGCCCAGCCGGGCCCTGAGCGACTCAGTCATCGAGCCGGCCCGGGATCGCGCGCAGGAACGAGTCGAGCGCCTGCCGGTAGGTCTCCAGCGAGGAGACCGAGACCCACTCCTCGGGACCGTGGTGGCCGGCGCCGACCGGGCCGAACTCGACCGCCGGCACCCCCACCCGCAGGAAGGAGACCGCGTCGGAGGCGCCGTCGCGGCCGACGCTCATCGGCTCGCCGTCGTGGTGCGCCGCCGCCGACTCGCGCAGCCCGCGCACGAAGGGCGAGTTGCGGTCGACCGTCGCCGGCGGCCGTGTGAACAGCGACGTCGCCTCGATTCCCGGGCAGCGTCGCGGACTTCCGCCAGCACGGCGGCGGGGTCCTGGTCGGGCAGGTAGCGGATGTCGACGTCGATCACGCATCGGTCGGGCACCTTGTTCAGCGCGTCGCCGCCCCAGATCCGGCCCAGGTTGATCGAGGGGCGATCGAACAGCTCCGAGCTGTGCCGGGCAAACGGTAGCGACTCGATACTGCGGAAAACGTCGATCGCGTTGAGCACGGCGTTGTCGCCGAGCCAGGGCGTGGCGCCGTGCGCCGCCGTGCCCCCCACCTCGCAGCCGCAGCGCCAGCACCCCCTTGGCCTCGATCCCGATGTGGAGGTCGGTCGGCTCGCCGGTGATCGCGAAGTCGCCGATGAAGCCGCTGTCGACGAGATGGTCGGAGCCGCGCTCGGCCTCCTCCTCGGACTCCTCGTCGCCGACGATCCCGAGCCGGACCCGCACCCCGTCCTGGTCGCGCATCGCCGCCGCCGCGACCAGCATCGCCGCCAGCGCCCCCTTCATGTCGTAGGCCCCGCGCCCGTAGAGCCGGTCACCCTCGATCCGCGGCTCGAACTGCCCGGGCCAGCCCCGGAACGACGTCGAGGTGGCCGTGCAGGACGACGGTCGGCGCCCCCTCCGGGCCCACCTCGGCCTTGATCACCGGCAGCCCGCGAACCTCGTCGCGCTCGGCCTCGATCCCGCGCGCCTCCAACCAGCCCGTGACGAACCCCGCGGCCTCCGAGATCGACTCGGCGTCGACGGTCTCGTACCCGATCAACTGCTCGGCGAGCGCTACCAGCTCCTCAGTCATCACACGGCCCCCTTACCCCAGCGGCCGGTTGCTTTTTGTCGCCCTCTGGGCGACAAGCGACGACTGTTCGGTCGCAACGTCGGGGCGTCAAGCGAGGGCTCCCCTCGCTCATCCCTGCGGCGATCGCGAGAAACGCCTCGGCTCGATCGCGGTCTTTCTGCGCCCGCGCGTAGTCGGCGCTGTCCTTCTCGTGCTCGGACAGCGCTGCTCGGCGTCGGCCAGCTGCTCTTTCAGCGCGCCGGCGTCGAGGTCCTCAGGCGCGATCGCCTCCTCGACCAGCAGCCGGGCGCGGTTGCCGAACATCTGCAGCCAGCCGTGGGCCTGGGCGTAGCGCTACGGTCTCCGAATCGGAGACGTGCAGGCGCAGCTCGGTCGGCCGCAGCGCCGCCAGCAGCGGCGCGTGGTTGGCGAGGATGCCGATTTCGCCGACCTCGGTGCGGGTCGAGACCTGCTGCACCTCGCCCTCGAAGACCTCCCCCTCCGGGGTCAGGACCTCGACGTCGAGCTTGTGGTCGGCGGCCATCGCTGGCGTCCTAGGCGGCGGCGGCCGACTTGGCGTTCTCGGTGACCTGGTCGATCGAGCCCTGCATGTAGAAGGCGCCCTCGGAGAGGTCGTCGTGCTCGCCGTCGAGGATCTCGCGGAAGCCGCGGACCGTCTCGGCCACCGGCACGTACTCGCCGGTGCGGCCGGTGAACTGTTCGGCGACGAAGAACGGCTGCGAGAGGAAGCGCTCGATCTTGCGGGCGCGGGAGACCGTCTGGCGGTCCTCGTCGGAGAGCTCGTCGATGCCAAGGATGGCGATGATGTCCTGCAGCTCCTTGTAGCGCTGCAGCACCTCCTGGACCTCGGTCGCGGTGCGGTAGTGCTCGTCGCCGACGACGTCGGGCTTGAGGATCGTCGAGGTCGAGTCGAGCGGGTCGACCGCCGGGTAGATCCCTTTCTCGGAGATCGCCCGCGAGAGCGCCGTGGTCGCGTTGAGGTGGGCGAACACCGAGGCCGGGGCCGGGTCGGTGTAGTCGTCGGCGGGGACGTAGACCGCCTGGATCGAGGTCACCGAGCCGCGGTCGGTCGAGGTGATCCGCTCCTGCAGGCCGCCCATCTCGGTCTCCAGCGTCGGCTGGTAGCCGACCGCGGAAGGCATCCGGCCCAGCAGCGCCGAGACCTCGGAGCCCGCCTGGACGAAGCGGAAGATGTTGTCGATGAACAGGAGCACGTCCTGGCCGCCCTGCTCGCGGTAGTACTCGGCCATGGTCAGGCCGGAGAGGGCGACGCGCAGGCGGCGCCCGGGCGGCTCGTTCATCTGGCCGAAGACGAGCATCGTCTTCTCGAGCACGCCCGACTCTTTCATCTCGAGCCAGAGGTCATTGCCCTCGCGCGAGCGCTCGCCGACGCCGACGAAGGCGGAGAGGCCGGAGTGCTCCTCGGCGATGTTGCGGATCAGCTCCTGGATCAGCACGGTCTTGCCGACGCCGGCGCCGCCGAACAGCCCGACCTTGCCGCCTTTGGCGTAGGGCGCGAGCAGGTCGATGACCTTGATCCCGGTCTCGAGGATCTCCTGGGTCGGGGTCAGGTCGGAGGCCTTGGGCGCGGGGCGGTGGATCGGCCAGCGCTCGCTCGTCAGCCGATCTCCTCGCCGTTGTCGATCGGGTCGCCGAGCAGGTTGAAGATGCGGCCGAGGGTCTCGTCGCCGACCGGGACCGTGATCGGCCCGCCGGTGTCGGTGACAGCGGCGCCGCGCTGGATGCCGTCGGTCGCGTCCATCGCCACCGCGCGCACGCGGTCGTCGCCGAGGTGCTGCTGGACCTCGCAGACCAGCAGCGCCGTTTCGCCGTCGCCGTCGCCGCCGGTCTCGATCGTCACCGCCGAGTAGATCTCCGGCAGCTGGTCGGGGAAGACGGCGTCGATGACCACTCCGGTCACCTGCTCGACTCGCCCTACGTTCGTTCCGTTGCTTCCGTTGCTCTCAGCCATTGGTTCCTTTTCTCGTCTGCAAACTCTGTCGTCGCCTAACCGAGGGCCTCGGCCCCGGCGACGACCTCCAAGATCTGCTGCGTGATCTCCGACTGACGGACCCGGTTCATTTCCAGCGTCAGATCGTCCATGATCGTTTCCGCGTTCTCGGCGGCGTTGCGCATCGCGGTCATCCGCGCCCCCAGCTCGGAGGCGGCGGACTCGAGCAGCGCCCGGTAGACGGAGATCGTCACGTACTCGGGAATCAGCCGGGCGAGGAGATCCTCGGGCTCGGGCTCGAATTCCCACTGCGAGCGGCTCTGGCCGCTCCTCGCTCCTCGCTCTCCTCCTCGGCGCCGGTGTCCTCCTCGGCGCCCTCGCCGGTCACCTCGGCCTGCTGCAGTGGCAGCAGGGTCTGGCGCCAGACGTGCTGGGTCAGCGGCGAGACGAAGCGGTTGTAGATCAGTTCGACCCGGTCGAGGTCCTCGTCGACGTAGCGGGCGGTCATCTCCTCGCCGATTTCACGCGCGTTGGCGAAGGCGGGGCGGTCGGTGAAGCCGATGTAGGAGCCGGCTGATCTCCTGTTTGCGGAAGGTCAGCGCCGAGACGCCCTTGCGGCCGACCACGGCGAAGGAGGGCTCGGCGCCCTCGCTGCGAACCCTGGCCGCCGTCCGCATCCCCTCGCGGATGATGTTCGAGTTGAAGGCGCCGGCCAGGCCGCGGTCGCCGGTGACGAGGACGATCCCGACCCGCTTGACCTTCTCGCGCTCGACCATGACCGGGACCCGGGGGATGCCCGCCGGCGCGCTCGGAGGCCTGGCGGGTCAGCTTGCGCATCCCCTCCGCGTAGGGCCGCAGGTGGTCGATCCGCTGTTCGGCGCGCCGCAGCCGCGCCGCCGCGACCATCTCCATCGCCCGCGTGATCTTGTTGATGTTCTTGATCGACGCAATGCGATTCTTGACTTCCTTCTGGCTGGCCATGAGCGGAACCCCGGGCGTGACTACGCCGGGGTGGCCTCCTTGGACTCCTCGGCGGTGCGGGCCGGGGCCTCGCGCTCCTCCTTCGACTTGACGCGGTCGGATTCGCCGGCCTCGAGCGGGTCGCCGTGCTCGTCGAAGTCGGGGCCGAAGTCGTCGACGAAGTCGGCGATCGCCTTGCCCAGCTCCTCCTCGTCGGCCTCCTCGAGCTTGCCGGTCTCTTCGATCCGCTTCAGCAGCTCCGCCTTCTCGGAGTGCAGGCGGACCCGCAGGTCGGCGAGGAACTCGCCGACGCGCTCGACTTTGATCCGGTCGAGGTAGCCGCCGGTGCCGGAGTAGATCGAGGCGACCTGGTCGCCGACGCTGAAGCGGTTCGCGCTCTTTCTGTTTGAGCAGCTCGACCAGCCGTTCGCCGCGGGTCAGCGCTTTCTGCGTCTCCGCGTCGAGCTCGGAGCCGAACTGGGCGAAGGCCTCGAGGTCGCGGTACTGGGAGAGGTCGAGGCGCAGTTTTCCGGCGACCTTCTTCATCGCCTTGGTCTGCGCGTTGCCGCCCACCCGCGAGACCGAGATGCCGACGTTGATCGCCGGGCGGACGCCGGAGAAGAAGAGGTCGGACTCGAGGAAGATCTGACCGTCGGTGATCGAGATCACGTTGGTCGGGATGTAGGCGGAGACGTCGGAGGCCTGGGTCTCGATGATCGGCAGCGCCGTCAGCGAGCCGCCGCCGAGGTCGTCGTTCAGTTTGACCGCGCGCTCCAGCAGCCGCGAGTGCAGGTAGAAGACGTCGCCCGGGTAGGCCTCGCGACCCGGCGGGCGCCGCAGCAGGAGCGACATCTGGCGGTACGCGGCGGCGTGTTTGGTGAGGTCGTCGTAGACGCAGAGGGCGGCTTTGCCGTTGTAGAGGAAGTGCTCGCCCATCGCGCAACCGGCGTAGGGGGCGATGTACTTGATCGGCGCCGCCTCGTCGGCGGGGGCGGCGACGATGATCGTGTTCTCCATCGCCCCGTTCTCCTCCAGCGTCTCTTTGAGCTGGACCACGGTGGACATCCGCTGCCCGATCGCGACGTAGATGCAGATCAGGTCCTTGTCCTTGTTGTTGATGATCGTGTCGATCGCGATCGCCGTCTTGCCGGTCTGGCGGTCGCCGATGATCAGCTCGCGCTGGCCGCGGCCGATCGGGATCATCCCGTCGATCGACATCAGGCCGGTCTGGACCGGTTCCTCGACCGGCTGGCGCTCGACCACGCCGGGCGCTTTGAACTCGGCCGGGCGGGTCTCGGTGGTGGCGACCTCGCCGCGGTTGTCGAGCGGGCGGCCGAGCGGGTCGACCATGCGGCCGAGCAGCTCGGGGCCGACCGGGATCTCGAGCAGGTGGCCGGTGCGCTTGACCGTGTCGCCCTCGACGATCTTGTCCCACTCGCCGAACAGCACGGCGCCGACGTTGTCGGCCTCGAGGTTCAGGGCCAGCCCGGTGACGCCGTGCGGCAGGTCGAGCATCTCCAACGCCATCACGTTGTCGAGGCCGTGGATGCGGGCGATCCCGTCCGCCACCGAGAGGACGGTGCCCACCTCGGTGAGGTCGGCGGAGTCGGTCTCCAACCCCTCGATGCGCTCCCGCAGAATGCTTGCGATCTCGTCCGGCTTGATCTCCATCGGGTGCTCAGCTCCTCCTTACGCCGCGCTCGCGACGGTCTTTCGAAGTTTCTCCAGGCGACTGCGGATGCTCGCGTCCAGGACCATGTTGCCGACCTGCAGGACGATGCCGCCGAGGATGTCGTCGTCGACGCGGCTCGACAGCTCGACCTGCTCGCCGGTCTGGCGTTCGACCTCTTCGCCGATCCTCTTGACGACGGCTTCGTCGAGGTCGACGGCGCTGACTACGGTGACGTCGAGGCGGCGGTTCTCCTTCTTCCAGAGCTCGTCGAGCTCGCGGCGGATGCGGAAGATTTCCGGCATCCGGTGTTTCTCGATCAACAGCTCGAGGAAATTCGTCAGCTCCGGCTCGGCGCCGGAGATCGCCCGCCCCAGGCCCTCCCGCTTGTCGGCGGAGGAGAGGTAGGGGCTGAACAGGAACACCTGCAGCTCCTGGTTGCGGTCGACCGCGTCGGCGAACTGGGCCAGCTGCGACTGCAGCGAGTCGAGCTTGCCTCTGTCCTTGCCGGCCTCGAACAGGGCGTCGGCGTATACGCGGGCGGCCTCGGGCATCGGTAGTTCTTCTCCGCCCCCGAGAGCGAAGAGAAGTCGACCTCGGCGAGGGCCTCCTCGACGAGCCGCTTCTGGTCCTCGCCGGAGAGGCTTTTGCGGGTGACCTTCTCGGTCGCCAGCACGGTCAGGTCGGCGACCTCGCCGCGGATCTGCTCCAGCGAGCGCCGGGTCTCGGCTTCGATGTCGCGCTTCGCCTGGGCGACCAGCTCCTCGCGTTTCTCGCGGCCGGCGGTCGTCGCCTCGGCCTCGGCCGTCTCGGCCGCTTTGCGGGCGCGGGCCATGATGTCGTCGGCCTGCTCGCGGGCCTCGGCCAGGCGGCCGCGGTACTCGGCCAGCAGCTCGTCGGATTCGCGCCGCTGGCGCTCGGCCGCGTCGAGCGACTCGGCGATCGTCTTCGCCCGTTTGTCCAGGGCCTCCTGGATTTTCGGGAAGGCGAGCTTGCTGAGGACCCACATCGTGAACAGGAAGAGGACCAGGGTCCAGATCATCAGACCCAGGCCCGGGGAGACGAGGAAGCTGCCACCGCCTTCCTCGCCTGCCGCCTCCGCCGCCAGCGGGAGCGCGCCTATGTAGCCGAGCAGCTCCATGCGCCTAGAGGAAGAAGGCGATCAGGCCGAAGATGAACGTGTAGAAGGCCACGGCCTCGGTCAGCGCGAAGCCGAGCCAGCGGATGCTCTGGAGCTCGTCTTTCATCTCGGGCTGGCGGGCGACCGACTCGATCTCCTTACCGAAGATGAAGCCGATGCCGATGCCGGCGCCGATCGAGCCGAGACCCGCACCGACGCCGAGGGCGATTGCCTTGCCGGCAGCTTCCACGCCTTCGTCGGAGACGGCGGCGACGACAGGGGACAGGTCCATGGAAAAAGTGCTCCTTTTCTAGTGACTGGCGGAGGTAGCTCCGCCGAGGTAGATGGCAGTGAGGGTCGAGAAGATAAATGCCTGCAGCGTCGCGATCAGCCCGACCTCGAGGATGAAGAAGAAGAAGGCGAGCGGGAAGGTGAGGGCGCCGAGCGCGGCGATCCCGAGCAGCACCGCCAGCCCGCCGCCCATGAAGAGCAGCAGCAGGTGGCCGGCGAGGATGTTGGCGAAGAGCCGCACGGAGAGCGAGATCAGGCGGGCGAAGTGGGAGATCGCCTCGATGATGAAGATGAAGCCCTTGGCGGCCGGGTTCATGTCCTCGAGGCCCGGCGGCAGCCAGCTGGCGAGGTACTTGAAGAGGCCCTTGGCCCGGATCCCTTCGACGTGGTAGGAGACCCAGACGACCAGGGTCAGGACCAGCGGGATCGAGAGGTTGGCGGTGGCGGCGTAGATCGCGAAGGAGGGGATTTCGACGCCGAAGACGTCGACGGTGTGCTCGGTGTTGGTCGGCAGCGGCAGGAAGCCGATCATGTTCGAGAACCAGATCCAGAAGAAGAGCGCGGCGAGGAACGGGAACCAGCTGCTGCGCCATCTTCTGGCTCGAGCTGCCGCCGGTGATCGTGTTCTTGGTCATGTCGTAGGCGACCTCGATCGCGGTCTGGACCCGGTTCGGCTTCTGCTGCATGCGGCTTGGAGATCCAGACCATCGTGCCGATCGTCAGGGCGCTGGCCAGGACCAGGTAGAGCACCGCCTTGTTGATGCTCATGTCGATGCCGGCGATGTGGATCGAGATCCACGGTTCGAGCTTGAACTCGTTCTGGGGCTGGAAGTGTTCGTTTTTGCCCGAGCTGCCGAAGATCAGGAACATCAGGATCGCGATCGCGAAGTAGGCCCCGAGGCCGATGAAGACCTTGGCTTTGGTGCTGAGGCCGTTCTTGACGACGTCGTCAGCCGCGAGCTCGACCGCCTCCGCGGTCGTCTGGGCTCCCTCGTCGCTCATGCCGCCCCCTGCCCCTCGGGCTCTCACCGAAGAGGTGGGCCAGGCCCTGCGCGGCGAAGGAGACCGTGAACAGGGCGAGGACCAGGACGGCGGCGGCGAGGCCGGCTTCGCGCTCGGCGAGCAAGCCGACGAGGAGGACCGCGGTCGCCATCAGCCAGACGCGGCCGAGCGTGGTCGCGGCGACGATGCCCATCGCCTTCTGGCGGTTGCCGGCCTTGAGCTCTGCCTGGGAGCGCTTGGCGGCGACCATCTGGATCCCGCGCTGGGCGAGCCAGGCGACGGCGCCGACCGCGTAGCCGAGCATGGGCAGCCCGCCCAGCAGGAAGACTGCGAGAGCGGCGGCCAGCAGCAGTAGGTCGACGTACTTGGGAGGAGACATAAGTCGGTAAAGCGGAAACGACCGCTCGGCCTAAGCGAGCGAGCGGACTGAGCGACTATATCCGAAGGGCCCCGAGAATGGCTTTCTGATGCGAATTCGTGAGGGTTGACACTACCCCGACGTGCTTTCGTCGAGTGCCTCGAACTCCCCGGTTTCCGGATCGACCACGGGGAAGGACCCGGTCTCCAGCTCCTGGGCGACGGCCTGGTCGATCTCCGCCTCCTGGGGTGCGGGCGCCCCGCCTGGCGCAGGACGCTGCCGATCTGCCGCCGTCGCACCTGGCGCAGCTGAGGATCTCCAGCACGTAGACCAGGTAGACGCTGGCGGCCAGCGGCGAGCAGGATCAGCGATCGCGATCACCGCGGTCCAGAGCGGCGTCGAAGTGGCCGTGATCGTCGCTGTAGGGGACGAAGCGCAGGGCCAGCGCCAGCGCCGCCATCACCAGCGTCCAGCCGTAGAGGTAGGCGAGCGTGCGGCGCTGGGAGAAGCCGATGTTGGCCATGCGGTGGTGGAAGTGCCAGCGGTCGGCCTGGTAGATCGGCCGCCGGTATTTGAGCCGCTTGGCGACGACGAAGCCGGTGTCGAGGATCGGCACGGCGAGGATGATCAGGGGCAGGAAGAGGGCGATGACGGCGTTGGTCTTCAGCGCTCCCTGCACGGCGACGACGCCGAGCAGGTAGCCGAGCAGGTTGGAGCCGGTGTCGCCCATGAAGGTGGTGGCGGGCGGGAAGCCGTGGCGGAGGAAGCCGAGCGCGGCCCCGGCGGTGATCGCCGCCAGCACGCCGGCCGCGTTGCGTTCGAGCGAGAGCGCGATCGCGGCCAGGGTGATCGCGGCGATCGTGCAGACGCCGGCGGCAAGGCCGTCGACGCCGTCGAGGAAGTTGATCACGTTGACGACGGCGACGATCCCAGCACGGTCAGCGGGTAGGCGAGCCAGCCGAGCTCGAAGCCGCCGAAGAAGGGCAGCGTGAGGTTGTCGACGCGCACGCCGGCGAGGACCGGGATCGTCGCCGCGGCGACCTGGCCGACCAGCTTCGGGAAGGCGGGGAGGCCGCGCACGTCGTCGACGACCCCGACCGCGGCGATCGCCATCGCGCCGAGCAGGATCGAGCGGCTCTCGCCTTCGCCCGGCAGCCAGATCCAGCCGGCGACCTCGACCGCGACCAGGATCGCCAGCCCGGAGAGGCGGCGCAGGAAGCCGAGCGAGGCGCCGGCGGTGAGGGCGGCGAGGACGCCGGCGGCGGTGCGATCGAGCGAGAGGGCGACGACCGCCAGCGTGATCGCCGAGATCGCGCAGACGCCGGCGGCCAGCCCGTCGACGCCGTCGATCAGGTTGATCACGTTGATCACGGCGACGATGCCGAGCACGGTGGCGACGTCGCCGAGGTGGACCACCCCGCCCCAGGGCAGCGTCAGCAGGTCGACCGAGCCCGGGGTGAGCCGGCCGAGGAAGGGGACGGTGAAGTCGTCGATCGTCACCCCGGCCGAGACCGGGACGATCACCGCCGCCGCCTGGCCCGCCAGCTTCACGGCGGGGTGGAGGTCGAAGACGTCGTCGGCGACCCCGACCAGGGCGATCGCCACGGCGCCGATCAGGATCGCGTGGCTTTCGGAGTCGGCGGGCAACCAGATCAGGCCGGCGACGAGGGCGCCGGCAAGGATCGCCAGCCCCCCCAGCTTCGGCGTCGGCACCGCGTGCAGCGAGCGCTCGTTGGGCTGGTCGATCGCACCGAGCCGGCGGGCGAGGCGGATCGTCAGCGGCGTCAAGAGCAGCGCCAGCAGGCCCGCGAGAAGGAAGGCGAAAAGCGCGTCCAGCGAGTTCGGGATCTGCTCCATTCAGGCTCCGGCCAGCGTGACCAGGCTAGACCGCGTAACGGTCAAACCAGAGCGTGAAGGCCATCAGGCCCCAGAGCTGGCGGCTCAGGTCTTCCTGGCCGGAGCAGTGGCGGTCCAGCAGCGGCGCCACCGTCGCCGGGTCGAGGCAGCCCTGGCGCTCCAAGGTCGCCGGCGCCAGGACGTCGCGGGCGAAGGGCTGCAGCGGTCCCCGCAGCCAGGCGGCGATCGGGATCGAGAACCCCTGCTTGCGCCCGTGCACGACCTCGCGCGGCAGCAGCGGCGCCAGGGCCTGGCGCAGCAGTCGCTTCTTCGCCAGCCCCCGCACTTTGAGCCGGGTCGGCAGCGAGAAGGCGAACTCGGCGACATGTTGGTCGAGGAAGGGCACCCGCAGCTCCAGCGAGTGGGCCATGCTGAGGCGGTCGGTCTTCACCAGCAGGTCGTCGGCCAGGTAGATGCCGAGGTCGATGTCCTGCATCCGCGCCAGCGGCGCGGCGCCGGCGGTCTCGGCGTAGCGCTCGCGGTAGAGGTCGAGCGGGTCCCAGCCCGGGTCGCGGCCGCCGAGCAGGGCGTGGCGGCGCTCGGCGGAGAAGATCTCCTTCCAGCCGTGGTGGCGCTCCAGCGGCGGCAGGGCGGCGGCGCGGGCGAAGCGCTTGGCTTTGTAGTCGAAGCCGACCCGCGCGTCGGAGCTGGGCAGCGCCTCGATCAGCGGCGCGGCCAGCGCCGCCAGGCGGCCGATCCGCGGCGCCAGCAGGTCGGCGACGTAGGTGTAATAGCCGCCGAAGAGCTCGTCGCCCCCCTCCCCCGAGAGCGCCACCTTGACGTCGCCGGCGGCCAGCTCGGAGACCAGGTAGGTGGGCAGCGCCGAGGAGTCGCCGAAGGGCTCGTCGAAGGCCTCGACCAGCTTCGGCAGCAGCTCGACCGCGTCCGGGCGCACGATCAGCTCCTCGTGCTCGGTGCCGTAGCGCTCGGCGACCAGCCGCGCCCGCGAGAGCTCATCGAAGCCGGCCTCCTCGAAGCCGATCGAGAAGGTCTTCAGCGGCTGCGCCGACTCGGCCGCGGCCAGGGCGGTGATCCCGCCCGAGTCGACGCCGCCGGAGAGCAGCACCCCGACCGGCACGTCGGCGACCAGGTGGGCGCGGATCGAGTCCGCGCAGCACCTCGCGCAGCTCGGCACCCAGCGCCGCGGCCGAGCCGTCGCGCTCGCCCGCGGCGGCGTCCGGGCCCGGGCGGGCGAAGCGGCGCAGCTCGATCTCGCCCTGGCGCCAGAGGAGCAGGTGCCCCGGGGCGAGCTTGCGCGCCTCGGCGAAGATCGTCAGCGGCGCCGGGATCGAGTTGAAGGCGAGGTAGGCGGCGATCGCCCGCGGGTCGATCTGGCGCGAGAAGCCCGGCTGCTCGAGCATCGCCTTCAGCTCCGAGGCGAAGGAGAGCGTGCCGTCGGCGAGGCGGTAGTAGAGCGGCTTGATCCCGAAGCGGTCGCGGGCGAGCAGCAGCCGGCGCTCGCGTTCGTCCCAGAGCGCGATCGCGAACATCCCCCGCAGGCGCTCGACAAAGGCGTCGCCGTGCTCCTCGTAGAGGTGGACCAGCACCTCGGTGTCGCAGTCGGTCGCGAAGCGGTGGCCGCGGCCCTCCAGCTCGCGCTGCAGCTCGCGGTAGTTGTAGATCTCGCCGTTCTGGACGACGGTGACGCTGCCGTCCTCGTTGGAGATCGGCTGGTGGCCGTGGGCGAGGTCGATGATCGAGAGGCGCCGGGCGGCCAGTGCCGCCGGGCCGCTCGTGGAAGAGCCCCTCGTCGTCGGGGCCGCGGTGGCACGAGGCGGCGGCTCATCCGCCCCACCGCCTCCAGGTCCGGAGCGCCCTCGCGCTCGACGATGCCGCAGATCCCGCACATGGCCGGGCAGTCTGTCAGGCGTGGTTGTCTTTTCCTCCGCTATGCGGTCGAGAAATGACAGCCGCGCTCCCGGCCAACCCGTTACTGCGCGGCGGCTGGGCCGCGGCCGAGGACCTTGGCGACGGTCGCGAGGAGGACGCTTAAGTAGAGGCCGACCGAGCGGTCGGCGATGTACTCCATGTCGTGCGCGAGCTTGTCGGCCCAGGACTCCTCGCGGGTGATCCGCGTCTGCGCGAAGCCGGTGACGCCGGGGCGGACGACCAGCCGCTGCCAGTACTGGGGTATCTCGCGGCAGAGCTCGGCGAAGAAGGCGGGGCGGATCGGGCGCGGGCCGACGATCGCCATGTCGCCGCGCAGCACGTTCCAGAGCTGCGGCACCTCGTCGAGGTGGATCGCGCGCAGGACGCCGCCGATCCGGGTCCGCTCCTCCTCGGTGCGACGCGACAGCTCCTCCCCCAGGTAGGGCCCGAGCCGGGTTTCGGCGTCCGGCTTCAGGGTGCGGAACTTGTACATCCAGAAGAGCTTGCCGGCGCGGCCTACGCGCGCGCCGCGGTAGAGGACCGGCCGCCCCGAGTCGAGCACGATCGCCGCCGCGGTCAGCGCCAGCAGCGGTGAGAGGACCAGCAGGGCGGTGCCGGAGATCAAGACGTCGAGGCCCCGCAGGGCGGCGTCGACCGGACGCGTGCTCGGCCTCGCCCGCATGACGCGACCAGCTCGGCCATGCTCGGCCTCGATCCCATCCGGGCTCGTCTAGGAGGGCGTTGCTGGGATGTGGCTCGCCGCGCAATGGTGAGGCTCCGACGGTACCGAGGATGATCTCCAGGAGGAGCAGCCGGGTCGCGTCTGGTCGCGGTTGCGTCGCCGTCCCGCTTCTCCAGCTCCACCGCCCGCGGGTCGGTCAGCGGCCGCAGCCGCCCAGAGCGGATCAGCGCTTCGTCGACGCCGCCGAGGCGGCCGCCGTAGGTCGTGTAGACGGGGGTGCCGAGCGCCGCCGCCTCGCGGTTCATCGTGCCGCCGGCGGAGACGACCAGGTCGGCGAGCGCAACCAGGCTCTGGGCCTCGACCGCACCGTCGGGGACGATCAGCGAGGGCAGGGCGAGGCCGGTCGATGAACTCGCGCTGGGCCTGCGTGCGCGGCAGCACCACCGCGTGGACGTCGGCGTCGTTGCCGAGGCGATCGAGCACCTTGGGGAAGAGCGGGTTGGACTTGCGGTGGTAGAGCGAGACGTCGGGTGGCGGGCGGACGATGACGACGACGCGCGCGGTGTCGACCCCGAGCCTGGTCAGCGCCTCTGGGTCGGGCTCGAAGTCGTAGAGGTAGTACTCCTCCTTCAGCCCCGGATAGGGGAAGAGCTTCTCGGCGGTGACGCCGAAGCGGCGCAGCCGCTCGGCCGGGACCGAGTCGGGGAAGATCACGCGCCTGGCCAGCCGGCAGCCGATCCGGTGCTGGGTGACCGCGTACTCGTAGTCGTGCATGTTGGCCTCGGGAATGCCGAGCGCCCGGGCGGCGATCGCGAGGTCGTTGGAGCCGTGGGCGAGAGCGAGGTCGAAGGAGCGACCGCGGCCGAAGCGCAGCATCCCGGCGCTGCGGGCGCCGAGCCGGTAGGCCTTCTGCAGCCGCGAGGCGCCGCCGTGCTGGCCGATCGGCGTGTGCGGCATGCCGTGCAGATCGAGCAGCGCCTGCGTCTGCGCATAGTCGCGCGAGGTGACCTCGACCGTGTGCCCTTCCGCCTGCAGCCGCTCGATGATCGGACGCAGCACCAGCACGTGCGCCGGCGCGCTCATGTCCACCCAAACGCGCAAGCGCTCAGACAGAGGCGGGAGTCAGCTGCGGATAGAGCGGGTGGCGATCCATCAGCGCTGCGGTGCGAGCCGAGAGCGCCTCCTTCTCGGCCTCGAAATCGTCCCCGAGCGCGCTGGCGATGACGCTGGCGATCTCGGCCACCTCCTCCTCGCCCATGCCGCGCGTGGTCAGCGCCGGGGTACCGATGCGCAGGCCCGAGGGGTTCATCGGCGGGCGCTCGTCGAAGGGGATCGCGTTGCGGTTGACGGTGATCCCCACCGCCTCCAGGCGGTCCTCGGCGGTCTGGCCGTCGAGCCCGGTCGGGGTCAGGTCGACCAGGACCAGGTGAACGTCGGTGCCGCCGGTGAGGACAGGGATGCCGTCGGCTTCGAGGCCGGCGGCGAAAGCCTGGGCGTTGGCGATCGTCTGCCGCTGGCGCGCGGCGAACTGCTCGCTGGCGGCGATCTTCAACGCCACCGCTTTAGCGGCGATCGTGTGCATCAGCGGCCCGCCCTGCTGGCCCGGGAAGACCGCCTTGTCGATCGCCTTGGCGTGTTCCTCGCGGCAGAGGATCATGCCGCTGCGCGGCCCGCAGAGGGTCTTGTGGATCGTCGTCGTGACGACGTCGGCGTGCTCAACCGGGTTCGGGTGCTCGCCGGCGGCGACGAGGCCGGCGAAGTGGGCCATGTCGACCATCAGCTTGGCCCCGACCGAATCGGCGATCTCACGGAAGGCGGCGAAATCGAGCTGGCGCGGGTAGGCAGACCAACCGGCGACGATCAGCGCCGGCTTGTGCTCCTGCGCCAGCTGCGCGACCTCGTCCATGTCGACCAGCATGTCCTCGCGGCGCACGTGGTACGGGACGGGGTTGTAGAGCTTGCCGGAGACGTTGATCTTCATCCCGTGACTGAGGTGGCCGCCGTGGTCGAGCGCCATTCCAAGGAAGGTGTCGCCGGGTTCGATCAGCGCCATGTAGGCGGCGTTGTTGGCCTGGGCGCCGGAGTGGGCCTGGACGTTGGCGTGCTCGGCCCCGAACAGCTCTTTGGCGCGGGAGATCGCCAGTTCCTCGGCGACGTCGACCTCCTCACAGCCGCCGTAGTAGCGACGGCCGGGATAGCCCTCGGCGTACTTGTTGGTCAGCACCGAGCCGACCGCGTCGAGCACCGCCTGCGGCACGAAGTTCTCCGAGGCGATCATCTCCAGGGTGCGCTGCTGGCGGCGCAGCTCGGCGTCGAGGACGGCCCCGATCTCGGGATCGACCTCGGCCAAGGGGGCGGTCTGGAAGTTCTCTGGCAGCTCGCTCACGGTCGAGCGACCATAGCAACGGCCCGGGATATTCTGGCCGCGTGAGAGCCCGCCTTTCCGCGCTCGGCCTGGCGCTCGCCGCGACGCTGCTCGCCAGTGGCCCGGCAGCCGCCGCCGAGAACCCCTGCACCGGTCCCGAAGCCGCCAGCCTGCTCTGCCCGAACCTGCGGATCGGCACGCCGGCCGACCTCTACCTCCAGGACCGGGGCGGGCGCACCGTGCTGCACGCGACCAGCGACGTCCGCAGCCGCGGCCGCGGCCCGATGGAGCTGCGGGGCCAGCGCAACGGCTGGCGCACGATGCGCGCGAACCAACGCATCTACAAGGCCGGGGGCGGTCACATCACCGTCCGCGGCGGCGCCACCCTGCGCTTCACCGACGTCGGCAACTACTTCGGCGGCTCCTACTGGAAGGTTCACCAGCTGGCCCACTTCGAGCTGCTCCGGGTCGGCCCCGACGGCAACCTCGGCGAGGTCGTCCGCACCAGCCCCAAGCTCAACTACTGCCTGCGCGACCTCGAGCGCACCCGCTCCGGCCGCCGCTCCCCCGCGAGCCGCCACTACCCCGGCTGCAATCAGGACCCGTTCCGCGACCGCGTCACCCTCGGCACCTCGGTCGGCTGGTCGGACATCTACCCGGCCGACTACCACCAGCAGTGGATCGACGTCTCTGGCCTGCGGGGCTGCTTCGCCTTCGAGATGACCGTCGACCCGCAGAGCCTGCTGTTCGAGTCCAACGAGGACGACAACACCTCGCGCCGACTCGTCCGCCTGCCCTTTCGCGGCAACGTCGGCTGCTAGGCAGCCAAGCCGCACTTATCGTCAGAAACCAGCCGCCTGGCAAGCGATGAAGTGCGCCGATCTGCGCGCGCGAAAAAGGCTCCCAGCGACTTTGCGGGCCAATTACAGCCATCGGCGAAGTGGGCGTTGCAGTCGCCTCAACTGCCGCCTATACCTGAGGCTGGTGAACCGCCCATTGAAGAGAGAGGAAGGCGATGATTCGTCATTCGAGGACGATATCGAGTGCCGTCGTAGTGATAGCTGCATTTGCCGCACTAACGGCAAGCGCACAAGCGTCGACGTTCACAGCGCCGGGGGCAGGGGCTGGCGTTACAACCAGGTTGAAACCGGCAAAGGATGGAACCGGCAAAACATCTCACCACGTTTTCGTCGTCGGTAATGCCGCCGGTACCTCAACCGTATCCTTTACATGCGAAGAAGTTACCGGCCAGCACGATCACAATCATCTGTTCGGCCCCGATGGTCATGCAACGATGACATCCACATATATAACCTGCAATGCCGCGGGTCAGTCAGTAACTGTCACCAACACAGGCTGCATCGTCACATTCACAGCCAATGGTGAAGTTCATCTTTTGAACGACACAGCCAAAGTGTGCTCACACGGAGCCGGCAATTCACCCATCGATGTCGAATTCACTGGCTGCAAAGTCGAAGTCGGAGCGCAGACACTCAAAGGCGTCAAATATCACAACCTGAACGCTGCGGGCACTACAGTCGGGAGCGGCGAAGGAACTAAAGTGACAGTAGAACCGGTTGTCACCGGTATCACCTACAACGCAGCAGGAGCTAACTGCAACTTCGGCACAACATCGAACGGGACCTACACGACAGGGAACACCATTGTCACCGGTGAACGTGGAGGCGCAGCCGTTGAACTTAGATGGGATTCCTAGCGGTCCCGTTGAACCACCAAGACGCGCGCCAGTAAGTCTCTGGCGCGCGTCTATTCCCAGGTCTGCTCTTTCAGTAGACGGGCACCACCTCTGACCTCAGCCCAACGGGGATGCTGCCGGTCATCCACTAGCCCAGCCCGACCGAGGCCAGGGAGCTGGCCAGGTCGCCTGGCGAGAGGGCGCCGTCGCGCAGCACCCGCCAGGAGCCGTCCTCCTCGATCGTGGCGATGTCGACCACGGTTGAGGGCAGGCCGGTCAGGGTCGCCGCCGTCGATCGCCAGGTCGACCGCGGCGACGATCTCGGCCGGGACCTTGTCGAAGCTGGCGGGGGCCGGCGCGCCCACTGAGGTTGGCCGAGGTCTGGAAGACCGGGGACATCGTCCCCGCCAGGGGGCCGGAGATCAGGCGGATGCCGAGGCGCTCGGCGTCCTCGCGACAGGCGAGCGGATAGCGGTGCTCGCGGGTTGGCGAGGACCAGGGTCACCGGCCCCGGCAGCAGGGCGCTGACCGCGGCGGCGGTGCGGGGACCCAAGCCGGCGACCAGCTCGCGCATCGCCAGCGGCGAGAAGTACATGACCGCCGAGGACTTGCCCTCGTCGCGGCCCTTGATGCGATGGATGCGGGCGATCGCGTTGGCGTCGAGGGGGTCGCAGGCGAGGCCATAGAGCCCGTCGGCGGGGAAGACGGCGACGCCACCGCCGGCTATGCACTCCTCAAACGCCCCGCGAGCTATAGCCGCAGCCCCTCGGCTCGATCCTGACGATCTCGGTGGCAGCGCTCATCGTCGTCCCCACCACTACCCGCTCGATCCCGGCCAGGTCGCGCCGGGCCTCGATCGATCCGAAGCCAGCCCAGCGCAGCACCCCGGCGACCGCCTGCGCCTGCCCCTCCCCCACCTCGAACGCGAGCGCGGCAGAGCTTTGTCCCTCCATGCGACACAAAGCTCTGCCGCACTCGGCGGCGACGGCGCGGATCGCATCGAGGCCGTCGGGGCCGGCAAGCAGGGCCTCGCGCGGCTCCCACTCGCGGACCTCGGGCTGCAGTGCCGGCCAGTCGCGCTCGGCGACGTAGGGCAGGTTGGCGAGGATGAGATCGAACGGCTCTTCTCGGGACCGAGCCTGGGCGGAAATCGCACGCGATCGGCCAGGCCGAGCCGCTCGGCGTTGGCGCGCGCCACTTCGAGCGCGTCGCCGGAGGTGTCGGTGGCGACGACTTCGCAGTCCGGCAGCTCGTCGGCGACAGCCAGCGCGATCGCGCCGGAGCCGGTGCCGACGTCGAGCACTGTCGTCGGCGCCCGCTCCAGCGCCAGCTCGACCAGCAGCTCGGTCTCCGGCCGCGGGATCAGCACCCGCCGGTCGACCGCCAGCTCGATCCGCCGGAAGCCGCTGCGGCCGACGATGTAGGCGACCGGCTCGCGCCGCAGCCGCCGCCGCACCATCTCACCGAAGAGGCGGCCGCGGCCGGCTCCAGCCCTGCGTCTGGGTCGGCGATCAGTCGCGCTCGCTCCCACCCGGTCGCCGCCGCCAGCAGGACTTCAGCGTCGAGCCAAGGGGTTCTCCACGCCAGCGCGCGCGCATCGCCGCATCGCTCGCGCGCGATTTCAGCGCTTCGGCAATCACGCCAACCGCGGCCGTCTCCAGCCGCTGCCGCTTCTCCTCCGCCGCCAGGGCGTCGGTGAACTCCGAGAGGTCGCCACCGAGAATCCCGTCGAGGTTGTGCGAGGTGAGCTTGATCCGGTGGTCGGTGACCCGGCCTTGGGGGAAGTTGTAGGTGCGCACCTTCTCGGAGCGCTCACCGCTGCCGACCTGGGCCTTGCGCTCGGAGGCGATCTTCGCCTGCTGCTCGGCCAGCTCGCGCTCGTACAACCGCGCCCGCAGCACCCGCATCGCCCGGTCCTTGTTCTGAAGCTGAGACTTCTCGTCCTGCATCGAGACCACGATCCCGGTCGGTTTGTGGGTGATCCGCACCGCCGAGTCGGTCGTGTTGACTGACTGCCCGCCGGGCCCGGAGGAGCGGAAGACGTCGATCTGCAGATCGTTCTGGTTGACCTCGACCTCGACCTCCTCGACCTCCGGCAGCACCGCGATCGTCGCCGTCGAGGTGTGGATCCGCCCCTGCGACTCGGTCTCCGGCACCCGCTGGACCCGGTGCGTGCCGCCCTCGAACTTGAACACCGAGTAGGCGCCGTCGCCCTTGACCGCGAAGGTCACCTCCTTGAAGCCACCGGCCTCCGAGCCCGACTGCGAGAGCACCTCGGTCGCGAAACCACGCTCCTCGGCGTAGCGGGTCAGCATCTTGTAGAGGTCGCCGGCGAACAGCGCCGCCTCGTCGCCGCCGGTGCCACCGCGGATCTCGACGATCACGTTCTTGTCGTCGTTGGGGTCGCGCTCGACCATCGCCAGCCGGATCTCCTCTTCGAGCTGCTCGAGCCGGGCCGGCGCCTCGTCGGCGACCTTGCGCAGCTCCGCGTCCTCGCCCTCCTCGAGCAGCTCGCGGGCCCCTTCGAGGTCGTCTTTCAGCGTCGCGTACTCGACCGCCAGCTCGCGCGCCGGCTGCAGGTCGCGGTATTCGCGGCCGACCTCGGCGTAGCGCTCACGGTCCCCGATCACCGCGGGGTCGGACATCTGCGCCTCCAGCTCGGCGAAGCGTGTCCGAATCTGCTCGACCAGCTGCTCGATCACGTCGACAACCCTAGTCGCGAGAGGCCGCCGCTAGGCGACGATCTCGATGTGCTGCTGCTTCGCGGCCTCCTCCGGAGACTCGCGCGCGAGCACCGCGTTGAGGGAGGCGATCGCCACCGCCAGCTGCTCTTCGTCGGGCTCGCGGGTGGTCAGGTTCTGCAGCATCAGCCCCGGCCACATCACCGCCCGCACCCAGCGCTTGCGGCGGTTTTTGCCGGCCCACTTGATCACCTCGTAAGAGAGTCCGGCGATCAACGGGATGCCGAGGATCCGCGAGAGCAGCAGCCAGTACCACGCCGGCAGCCCGATCGGGGCGAAAACGAAGATCGCCAGCACCATCACGATCAGCAGGAAGCTGGTGCCGCAGCGCGGGTGCAGGCGCGAGTAGAGCTTGGCCCGCGCCGGGATCAGCTCGTCTTCGGCCTCATAACAGGAGATCGTCTTGTGCTCGGCCCCGTGGTACTCGAAGACCCGCCGCAGGTCAGGCATTTTGCTGATCACGAGGATGTAGCCGATGAAGATCGCCGTGCGCAGGATCCCCTCGATCAGCCAGAAGAGGAAGGGGGAGCCGAGCTGGTCCTTGATCAGGCTGGTCAGCCCGACCGGGACGACGAAGAAGAGCCCGACCGAGAGCAGCAGCGAGAAGGCGATCGTCAGGCCCCAGATCCAGCCGCCGATCTCTTCTTTCTCACCCTCCTCGTCGGCCTCCATCTGAGCGTTGGCCGAGATCGCCAGCGCTTTGAAGCCGATCTTCATCGACTCGGCCAGGGCGACGACGCCGCGGATCACCGGCAGGCGCCAGAGGCGATGGCGCTGCGCCCAAGGCTTCAGCGTCTCCGACTCGACCTCGATCGAGCCCTCGGGAGTGCGCACGGCCACGGCCCAGACCGCGACGCCGCGCATCATCACCCCCTCCAGCACCGCCTGGCCGCCGACCGGGGCGTCGCGCTTGGCGACCAGCGCCCCGTCGGGCATGCGAACGGAGTCCCCTCCGTTGCCGGAGGAGACAGGGGGTGCTTGAGCCGAGCCCACCGGCGGGCTCACGGGTTACTTCCCGGCCCGGTGCTTGGCGGCGCGGCGCTGGAAGCGCTCGACGCGGCCACCGGTGTCGACCAGCTTTTGCTTGCCCGTGTAGAACGGATGGCACTCGGAGCAGAGCTCGACATGCAGGTCGTCTTTGGTCGACCGCGTGTAGAACTGGTTGCCGCACGAGCAATGCACGTTGGCAAGCGTGTAATCGGGGTGGATTCCTGCCTTCATTCTTTCTCCAGTCTAGAGAACTGGTCAAGCCGTGCCGATACCCCTTGAGTGGAGACTCCGAGCCTGGCACTCGAACCCGCTGGACTGCGCGCGCTGCGCGGCATAATCGGGATCGTCCTCTTCGGCGGCGCCCTCCTCGTCGCCCTCTGCGATTGGCTTGGGCTCGGCGGCAACAGCGTTTCGGGCTTCCTCAATGGACCTCTGTACGACGCGGTGGTGATCTGCGCCGGCCTCGCCTGCCTGCTGCGGGCGGTGAACGCGGGCCGCGAGCGCGGAGCCTGGCTCTTCATCGCCGCCGCGGTGCTGGCCTGGGCGGCCGGGGAGATCTACTGGACGGCGGCGATCGAGGGCAACGCCGACGCCCCCTACCCCTCTCTCGCCGACCTCGGCTATCTGGCCTTCTACCCGCTGGCGGCGACCGGGCTGTACTTGCTGGTGCGCGCGCGCGCCGAAGAGCTCGACTGGCGTCTCTGGATGGACGGGGCGATCGCGGCGCTGGGCACGGCCGCGCTCGGCGCCGCCCTGATCTTCGAGTTCGTCGCCGACCGCACCAGCGGCTCGACGATCGAAGTCGCGACGACCCTCGCCTATCCGCTCGGCGACATCCTCGTGCTCTCCCTGGTCGTGGGCGTCACCGCGCTGACTGCGCTGGCGCCCAGGGCGAACCTGGGCGCTGCTGCTCGCCGGCCTGGTGGCGATGGCGATCGCCGACGTCGCCTACACGCTGCAGTCGTTCGAAGCGAGCCTGCCCGGCGGCGACTGGATCGAACCGATCTACCTGATCTCCGCCGCCTTCATCGGCGCTGCCGCCTGGCAGCACGGCGCCGCGACGATCCGCCGCGACGCGCGCTTCGACGGCTGGCGCGAGCTGATGGTGCCCGCCTTCTTCGCGGCGGTGATGATCGCCCTCTTCGCGATGCAGTACTTCAGCCACACCGGCGGGCTGACGACGGTTCTCTGGGCGGCGACGATGATCGCCGTGATCACGCGCCTGGGGATCAGCGTGCGCGAGAACAAGCGGCTGCTGGAGGCGGTGCGGACCGACCAGCTGACCGGTCTCGGCAACCAGGGCAGCCTGCAGCAGGACCTGGCCGAGCGCTGCCACCGCGCCGAGCGAGACGCCGCTGACGCTGCTGCTGCTCGATCTCAACGGCTTCAAGCGCTTCAACGACACCTTCGGCCATCCCGCCGGCGACAAGATGCTCTCGCGCCTCGGCGAGCAGCTGCAAGGCGCCGTCGGCGCCGAGGGTTCCGCCTACCGGGTGGGAGGCGACGAGTTCGCGGTGATCGCGACCTGCGCCGACGAGCAGCGCGGCGCGTTGACGAAGCGGGTCACCGAAGCGCTGACCGCGCGCGGTCGCGGCTTCGAGCTGAGCGCCGCCTGGGGGGCGGTCTCGATTCCCGGCGAGGCGGACTCGCCGCTGGAGGCGCTGCAGCTGGCCGACGTGCGGATGTACGCGCAGAAGGAGTCGCGGCGCCTCGCCTACACCGAGCCGATCGAGCCGCACCCGACCGAGGCCATCTCGGTGCGGCTATCGCCGCGGGACGGCGAAGCTCTCGAGCAGGGTCAGTAGGACGGTCGTCACCTCGGCCCGGCTGGACGGATCGTCGGAGCGGGCGACCAGCATCGCCGCCTCGTCGAGCGCGCCGAGCAGCAGGTGCGCCATTGGCTTCACGGGCAGCTCGCGGATCTCGCCGGCTTCGATCGCCGCCGCCAGGCTGGCCTCGATCAGGCCGAGGCCGTTGGCGGCGCCGATCTCGCGCCAGCGGTCCCAGCCGAGCACCGCCGGCGCGTCGTGCAGGGCGATTTGCCGCAGCTCCGGCTCCGCGCACTCGTCGAGGAAGGCCTCGATCCCCGCCCTCATCGCCGCCAGCGGGCTCTCCAGCTCGGAGCCGAGCACGATCTTCGCCACCCGTTCGGTCGATTCCGCCTCGAGCTGCTGGTAGACGGCGTCGAGCAGCTCACGCTTGCCGCCGAAGTGGTGGTAGAGCGCGCCCCGGGTGACCCCCGCCGCCCGCACGATCTCCTCGGCGGCGACGTCGCCATAGCCACGGTCGGTGAAAAGGCGCCGGGCCGCGCCGATCAGGGCGCCCCGCGTCGCCTCCGCTCGCTCAGCCTGCGTACGCCGCTGCCCCCGACTCGGCTTGTCCCCAGGATTGAGATTTACATGCATACCGAATGTATGTTACAACCCATGGAATCGCTGTTCCTTTTTCTCGCATAGCGACACTTCCGCACACTAATCCGAGGAGACGCCATGACCGCAGCCGCCGAACGCAAGGAGATCGATCTTCCCGCCGGCAGGATCCGCTACCGCGAGGCGGGCGAGGGCAAGCCGATCGTCTTCGTCCACGGCTACCTCGTCGACGGCCGCCTCTGGGACGGCGTCGTCGACCGCCTCTCCGACCGCTTTCGCTGTCTCGCCCCGGACTGGCCGATCGGTTCGCAGCAGATCGCGATGAAGCCCGACGCCGACCTCACTCCCCCCGGAGTGGCGGCGACGATCGCCTCCTTCCTCGAGGCGCTCGAGCTCGAGGACGTGACGATCGTCGGCAACGACTCCGGCGGCGCGATGTCGCAGGTGCTGGCTACGCGTCACCCGGAGCGGATCGGCCGGCTCGTCCTCACCAACTGCGACACCCACGAGAACTTCCCCCCGGGGATCTTCAAGACGATGCCGCCGCTGGCGAAGCTGCCGGGCGGGATGACGCTGCTGGCGCTCCCCTTCCGCTCCAAGGCGATTGCGCGGATGGCCTTCAAGCCGTTCACGCGGAAGCCGATCCCGCCGCAGCTGATCGCCTCCTGGATGGACCCCGGGCTGCACGACCCCGGCGTTCGCCACGACCTCAAAAAGGTGACCGTGGGGATGAACAAGCGCTACACGCTGGAGGCGGCGCAGAAGCTGCGCGGCTCGCAGCTGCCGATCCTCCTCACCTGGGCTCCCGGCGACAAGCTCTTCCCGCTCTCCTACGCCGAACGGCTCGCCGCCGAAACCGGCAACGCTCGCATCGTCGAGATCCCGGACGCGAACACGTTCGTGCCGCTCGACCAGCCCGAGCGCCTGAGCGAGGAGATCGCCAAGTTCGTCGCCGGCGCATAAAGCGAACAGGCGTTCCCAAAATCCGCAAAGTGCAGGTTTTTCGTCCGACCGGGGAGTGAGTCTTCGCACAATCCCCTACAGGACGGAGAGCTAGTGGCCAAGCAGATCTTCGACCAAGCACGACCGAAGAGCATCATGGCGCAGCAACTTGACGAAGCCTTCGCCGGCTGCGATCAGTGGACCGTCGTCGTCGCTCCGCGGCGCAGCAGCATTGACTTCAGCCCCCGTGCCTCGAGCTCCTCGAGGATCCTCGGCAGCGCGGCGGCGGTGCCGACCCAGGAGTCGCGCGCGCTGTAGTAGTCGGCGTCGTGCAGCAAGAGGACGTCCCCGGCGCGGACCCGGGCGGTGGCCTTGTGGGCGATCGAGGCCGGCGTCGCCCGTCGCGTCCAGTCGCGACCCCACTGCGACCACAGCACCGGCCGCCACCCCCGACCGCGGACGGCACGTAGGCCGAGGGCGCTGAAGATCCCGTAGGGCGGCCGGTAGTCCCCCACCCGCTGGCCGCTGGCCTCCTCGATCGCGGCGACGGCGCGATCGGCGTCGTCGAGCAGCTGCCGCGGCGTCAGCCGCAGCTGGTTGCGGTGACGGTGGCAGTGCAGCTCGACCCGGTGGCCGGCGGCGACGATCTCGGCGACCAGCGCCGGCCGCCGCACCACCTGCTCGCCGGCGAGGAAGAAGGTCGCCAGGGCACCGGCCTCGCGCAGGGTCTCGAGCACCGCCGGCGTCCCCTGCGGGTGCGGCCCGTCGTCGAAGGTGATCGCGACCCCCTCCTCCCCCTCCTGGCGCAGCTGCACGGGCAGCGCCTTGCCGAGCGCCGGCACCACCGGCGCCAGCGCCGGCACGGCGTGGGCGACCGCGGCGGTGCCGAGCCCGGCGCCGGCCGCGGCGGCGATCAAGGAGCGGCCGCGGGTTCCGCCGAGCCGGAGGTCTGCGCCGAGACCTGCGTGGCCCCGGTCGTCGGCGACGTCGCCTTGGCGCTGGGGGACTGCTCGTTCTCCTTGCCGATGTGGATGCGGCTGGTCACCGGCTTGGCGACGGTCCAGGGACTCTCCCACTGGAAGATCGAGAGCACCAGCACCAGCGCAAGGGCAGCGCAGGAGACGGCGACGGCGACGCGCTCCGAGCGCAGGCGCCAGACCGGCTGCGGCTTCACCCGCGGCCGCACGCTGAGCGCGCGCGAGGCGATCGAGGGCAGCGAGGCGAAGGAGGAGTCGGGCGACTGGCGCTCACGGGTGACGTGGCGCAGGACCGACTCCAGCTCGTGCTCGGAGCGCGCAACCTCGGCCAGGCCGAAGCGCTCGAAGGCGGCGTTGTTGGCGCGCAGGTGACCGGCCGAGAAGCCGTAGGAGACGACCGGGCAGCCGCGGATGTGGGCCTCGAGCACGGTCAGGCCGGCGGTCGCGTGGATCATCGCGTCGGCCGCGGCCATCCAGTCGCTCATCTGCTCGGTGAAGCCGAGAACCTGGACCTGCTCGTTGTCGCCGAAGGTCCGCTCCAGCTTCTCGCGGGCGATCTCGTTGCGGCCGGTGATGCAGACCACCATCGTGTCGTCGCCGGAGAGCGCCGAGCGGATCGCCCCCTCGAGATCGCCGATCCCCCAGCCGCCGCCGGAGACGAGGACGATCCGGGCGTGGGCGGGAACGCCGAGGGCCTCGCGGGCGTCGCGGCGGGTGCGCGGCATGAGGAAATCGCGTGAGATCGGCGGCCGCACCCACTCGACGGTGCCCGGGCCGACCAGTTTCTCGACTTCCTCGATCGACTCCGGATGGGTTACGTAGTGCAGGTCGACCCCGGGATGGGCCCAGTAGCGCAGCCCCGCCAGGTCGGTGATCGCCGACTGGACCGGGATCTCCAGGCGCCGGTTCTCCCGCAGCATCCCGAGCACGGCGGTGACGCCGGGGTAGGTGGAGATGACCACGTCCGGGTTGTGCTTGGCGATCAGCTTCATCAGCCCGCGGGCGCCGATCAGGTAGCCAAGGTGGTGGAAGATCCAGCGGGTCGGGGCGAACTTGGTGATCAGCCAGTACTGGATGTCGAACAGCCAGGGCATCCAGCGGAAAGTGACCTTGGAGCCGTTGCGCAGAACCGCGGCGCAGATCCGCCCCATCGCGTCGAGGCCGTTGGCGATCTCGACCTGCGCCTCGGGCACCTCTTCTTCGAGGTCGGCTTTGATGATCCGCGCCGGCAGATCGTGGCCCTCGCCGATGTCGGCGGTGAGGACCAGGACCTTCGGCTCGCTCTCCTCACGGCGCGAGGCGCCGGCGAGGAGCGCCCCGGCCGCGTGTTCGTTGCCGTTCAGCGACGGCTGTTTGCCGGGGATCGGATCGGGCGGGCGGGTCGTGCCGCGCACCCACTCGACGTACTTGCGAACCCCTTCTTTGAAGCTCGTTTCCGCTTTCCAGCCCAGCTCCGCGAGCGCGCGCTCGTTGGAAATCGACTTGCCGGGGAAGTCGCCGGGGCGCGGCGGCGTGTGGGTGATCTCGCAGGTCTCGACGTTTTCCTGGACTCGCTCGGCGATTTCGAGGATCGTCACGACCTCGTCGCCGGAGAGGTTGTAGGTGCGGCCGGCGGCCTCGGGCTTGAGCGCGGCGACGATGCCGTCGGCGAGATCCTCGACGTAGATGAAGGAGCGCGTGGTGCTGCCGTCGCCGGCGATCGTCAGCGCCTTGCCTTCGAAGGAGAGATCGGTGAACTTGGCGACGACGCCGGCGGCGCGGGCGCGCGGGCCGTAGGGGATGCCGAAGCGCAGGACGGTGCTCTCGAGGTCGTAGAGCTCCGCGTAGCCGGAGCAGTAGGTCTCGCCGGCGAGCTTGGTCGCGGTGTAGAGGTGGCGCGGGGCCGGGATCGCCGTTTCCTCGTCGACCTCCTGCTCGGGGCAGTCGCTGTAGACCCAGGTGGTGGAGCCGTAGACGACGCGGGCGACCTCGGCCCGACAGGCGGCCTCGAGCACGTTGAGGGTGCCGCGGGTGTTGACCTCCTCGGCCAGGACCGGGTCGGCGAGGACGTGGCCGACATCGGCGACGGCGGCGAGGTGGATGACGGCGTCGCAGTCGCGCATCGCCAGGTCGAGGTTGGCCGAGTCGGTGATGCTGCCGGTGAAGGTCTCCACCTCCAGCGGCGAGTGGTACGGCGAGGCGCTGAGGTCGAAGATGCGCGGCGTGTCGCCGCGCTCGAGCAGGCGGTCGACGACGTGGGAGCCGATGAAGCCCCCGCCTCCGGTTACCAGGACCCTCATGCAGCCTCCTTTAGCGCCGTCTCGCGGCTCTCTGGGCGGTAGTAAAGCGGCACGCACCAGTGGTTCTCGGCCACCCAATCGGTATTCGGCAGCTTGTCGGAGCGGCCCATGATGCGATGGCACGGCTGGTCGTAGACGCGGCCGGTCGACTTCTCGATCTGCTCGAAGACGACGTACTTGTAGAAGCCCGAGGTCATCCCCTGCGGTAGCTCCATGCGGGCGGGGTGAACCGGATCGAGGTGCTGGCGCGCGTACTCGTTCTTCCAGGCGACGATCTCCTCCATCCGCTCCGCCTGGACCAGCGCCAGGGCGGCGGTGAACTCGCTCATCCTGAAGTTGAGGCCGTCGACCTCGTGCTCGAACTTGCCGTAGTTGCGGAACTTGGTGGCGAACTCGATCAGCTCCTCGTTGCCGGAGACCAGCACGCCGCCCTCGCCGGTGGAGACGGTCTTGGTCGCGTAGAGCGAGTAGACGCCGGCGTCACCGAAGCCGCCCGGCTTGTCGCCGTTCCAGTCAGCGCCATGGGCGTGGGCGCAGTCCTCGAGCAGGAAGATCCCGTTGTCGCGACAGTAGGCGGCGATCCGCTCGGCGTCGAAGGCGATGTGGCCGCCGATGTGGACGAGGATCGCGGCCCGCGGCTGGTGGCGCTCGGCCTTGCGCTCGAAGTCCTCGAAGGACATGCAGAGGTCCTCGCGGTTGCAGTCGACGAACTCGACCGCGGCGCCGGCGCCGATCGCCGCCAGCGGCGTCGCCATGAAGGTGTTGGAGGGACAGAGCACAGTCTCTCCCTTGACCCCGGCGAACTCGAGCGCGGCCAGCGCCCCACCGGCCCAGCTCGAGAGCCCGAGGCTGGGCAGGCCGTTCCACTGCGCCCAGCGCTCCTCGAACGCCTTCAGCTTGGCGCCCTCGGACCACTGCTCGGAGTCGAGCACCTCGGTCCAGAGCTCGAAAAGCCTGGCACGATCGCGGTGGTCGAACCCGATCGCGAACTTTTCAGCGACCGCGCTGACTGGGGAATCTAGGGGCGGCAAGGCGGCGTCAGGCTAGCAGCGAAACCGGACTCAATATCCCTACTGGACGAAGTTCAGTCGCCGGCGTGAGCCGAATCGATCACGGCGCCGACGGCCTTGGAGCCGGCGAGCAGAACCGTGCCGGCGACCGCCACCGCCATGAAGGCGACCAGGGCGGCGCCACCAAGCGGCGTCGTCGACCAGCGCTCTTCGAAGATCAGCGGCGCCAGGATCACCGGCACGAGGATCTGGACCGCGAACATGACCGGTGCCACGTGGGTCGCCGCCCGGTGCTGCAGCGCACTCATCTCGCTCAGCAGCGCCAGCGCCTCGGAGGCCAGCGCCGTGGCGAGCCAAGCGACCGCGACCAGCAGCGCCCCGGCGGCCAGCTCGTCGGTGAGCAGCTTGCTGGAGATTGCCGTCCAGGCGTAGCCGAAGCCGGCACTGAGGACGGCGAGGAACCCAACCGCGGAGCGCCGCCGACGCAGGACATAGGGAGCGGCGATCGGGATCGCCACCAGGCCGAGCGCGAGCACGATCGCCGTGGTCCCGGCGTGATCGGTGGTGCGCTCCGGCGCCGCCCAGGCCACGCCGGCCACGCCGGTGAGAATTGCCCCCACGGCGATGTACTCACGCCGCCCCGGCGACTCCCCCAGCTTCGTCGTCCCCAGCCAGAGCAGCACGATCAGGCCGCTGACCAGACACGGCTGCACCACCGTCAGCGGCGCCAGCAGCAGCGCCACGATCTCCAGCGGCCAGCCGATCAACCCCAGCGCCGTCGCCCCCAGCCACTTGCGATTGCGCACCAGCTTGCCGATCAGCGACGGCCGCAGCGAGTGCTCGTGCGGAACGTCCCGCACCTCCAGCGCCTGCAGAGCGATCGAGGTGTTGTAGAGGACCGAGGCCCCAACCGCCGCGACTATCCCAAGGGCGAGCACGCCGCGAGGGTATAGGGGTCAGTCGCCCCGCTTAGTGCTTGCGGTCGCCCGCGTCGTCGTAGTGCATGACGATTCGGGCAACACCATCAGCAGCGAGCGCGAGCGGCACGATTGCCCCGAGGCTCAGTCCTATTCCTCGTACCCCCACCGCCAGAAGGCCGAGGATGCAGACCGTCTCGAAAACGGTGGCGCCGATGAAGACCAGCGTCAGGGCCTTGGTCATATTCATAGTCCGAGGGTACCTGCTATTGCAGACAAAACAACTACAACTGCACCTGCGCCACTGCCGGCCAAACCGCCGACCACAGTCGCCTTCTGGACTGCGCGCCCGGAAGCGTTTTCCAGCACAGGCCGCGCGTGCGCGAGAAAACCGCCGACGGCGATCATCCCGGCGACGACGCCTACAGCGGTGCCAAATTCGCTGGCAATCGAGCCGACGATGAGCATCGACTGAGCCTAGATAGCGCGGCTGCACAGTTGGCGCGCAGGTCGCGCCAACTGTGCCCCAACAGTCCTACGTCTCCTGGTACAGGGGCCCGTCGCCGCCCTCGGGGAGGGTCAGGCGGCCGCCCTTGGCGGTGATCGCGCCGCACTGGACGCAGTTGGAGGCGGTGACGTGGACGTCGACCTCGGCGTCGCCGTTCTCCAGCTGGTCCTCGGGGATCTCGTAGACCTGGGCGGGGCACATCGAGACCCAGGTCTGGGCGATCTCCAGCGGCACCTTCGTCTGGATGCGGACGTGGTTGGGGGCATCGTCGCGGGTCGCGTTGCCGGAGAGGAAGACCGAGTCGAGCTTGTTGAAGGTCAGCTCGTTGTCGGCCTTGAGGTACGTGTCGCCGGCCTTGCCGAGGTTCATCTCGTGCTCGGCGTCGTCCTCCTGGCTCCAATGGCCGCCGGGGAAGTTGCCTTTGGTAACGGTCATCGCCGAGGCGATCGCGCCGCCGAGGAAGAAGCCTTTGGAGAAGGGCTGGCGCATGTTGCGCGATTCGTAGATCTCCTTCTCGATCAGCGAGTTGTGGACCTTCTCGTCGTAGGCCTCGAAGTTGACCGACTCCGGGTCCTTCTTCAGCGTCTCGACGATCGTCTCCGCCGCGTACATCCCCGCGTGCATCGCGTAGTGGACGCCCTTCAGGGTCGGCACGTTGACCATGCTGGCGGCGTCGCCGGCGATCATCATCCCCGGCACCGCGAGCCGCTTCGGCATCGCGAAGTAGCCGCCGGAGGGGATCGTCTTGGCGCCCCAGGCGACCCGCTTGCCGCCGTCGAGCATCTTCTTGACGAAGGGGTGGGTCTTCAGCAGCTGCAGTGCGTCGTGGCAGCTGAAGGTGGCGTCGGTGTAGTCGAGGCCGACGACCAGGCCGATGCAGATCTTGTCCTCGCCCATCGGGTAGATGAAGCTGCCGCCGAACTCGTTGAAGCGCGGCGATTTGCGCAGCGGCCAGCCCATCGTGTGGATCACCCGGTCGAGCGGCTCCTTCACCTCCCAGACCTCTTTGACCCCGAGCTCCCAGCGCATCGGGTCGGCGCCGTGCAGGTCGAAGTAGTCATAGGCGGCGTAGGTGAGGTGGCCGACGGTGCCCTCGGCGAGCACGGTCGCCTTGGCGACGACGTCGGAGCCGGGCTCGAAGTTGCCGAGCTCTTCGCCCTCCTTGCCGCGGCCGCGATCGCCGGAGCGCACGCCCTTGACGACGCGGTCCTCGACCAGCAGCTTGGTCGCGGCGGTCTCGGAGAGGATGTAGACGCCGGCCTCTTCGGCTTTGTCGGAGAGGAAGCGGCCGAGTTTGGAAACCGAGGTGACGTAGTTGCCGTGGTTTTTGAAGTTCGGCGGCATCGGCTTCAGCGGCAGCGCCGCCTTCGAGGTCAGCAGGTAGACCGCGTCCTTGGTCACCTCCTGGTAGACCGGCCATTCCTACTTCGGCAGGTCGGGGAACAGCTCTTCCATCGCCGAGGGCCGCATGTTGGCGCCGGAGAGCAGGTGCGCTCCGGCGACTTTGCCCTTCTCGATGACCGCCACCGGGACTTCGCCGAGCTTCTCGGTCAGCTCCGGCTCGTTCTCCAGCAACTGCATGACTTTGTTGGCGCAGGCAAGGCCTGCGGGCCCGCCGCCGACGATCGCGACTCCCACCTCGATCCGCTCGTCGACAGCATCGGTCGGAGGACCGATCACGTCGGCGGAATCGAACGGCGGTGGGAACTCGCTTGGCGCGACGGCGGGCACGCTCTCAGCCGCCCTTCTTCGCTTTGATCGCCTCGGTCAGCTTGGGGACGATCTTGTGCAGATCGCCGACCACGCCGAGGTCGGAGAACTCGAAGATCGGCGCGTTCGGGTCCTTGTTGATCGCCAGGATGTTCTCCGAGTTCTGCATCCCGACCTTGTGCTGGATCGCGCCGGAGACGCCGGCGGCAAGGTACAGCTTCGGGGCCACCGTCTTGCCGGTCTGGCCGATCTGGGCCGCGTAGGGGTACCAGCCGGCGTCGACGACCGCGCGGGTCGCGGCGACGGCGCCGCCCATCGACTCGGCCAGCTGCTCGCAGAGCTCGAAGCCCTCTTTGGCTCCGAGGCCGCGACCGCCGCCGACGAGGATGTCGGCGTCCTCGATGTTGACGTCGGCGCCGCGCTGCTCGCCGCGCTGCACCATCGTCGCCTTGGTCGACCACGCCGAGAGCTCGACCTCGACGTCGACGACCTCAGCCGTGCCGCCGCTCTCCTTGGCGTCGAAGGCGTTGAGGCGGCCGATGATGATCCCCGGCTCGCTGACGTAACCGACGTCGGCGATCTGGGAGTCCTGCAGGATCGGGCGCTCGGCGACCAGCTTGCCGTCCTGCACCTTGACCTCGGTGACCTCCATCGTCACGCCGGCGTTGAGGCGAGCGGTGAGGCCGGCCCCGATCTCGAAGCCGAGCAGACCGCCGCCGAACAGCGCGTAGGAGATGCCGTTCTCGCCGATGACCTTGGCCATCGCGTCGACGATCGGCTGGGCCAGGCCCTCGGGGACGCTCTTGGCCCGGTAGACCTTGGCCGCGCCCCAGTTGCCGAGCGATGCGCAGGCGTCGTCGGCGATGTCGCCGACCACCAGCGCGGCGGCCTCGCCGCCGATTTCGCCGGCCAGCTTGGCCGCCTCGGAGATCGCCCCGAGTGAGTTTTTGTTGAAGTTGCCCTCGTCGTCGTGGAGGGCGTAAACCAGGATGCCTGCCATCTAGATCAGCTTCCTCTCGTCGAGCCAGGCGACGATCTTTTCGACCGTCTCGTTGGTGTCCTCGTCCTCGATGATCTCGCCGGCTTCCTTGGCGGGCGGCGGGTTCAGCGCGAGGACCGAGGTCTTGGAGCCGGCCTCGCCGACCATGCCGCCGTCGATGCCGACGTCGCCGGTGGCCTTGGTGTCGAGCGGTTTTTTCTTCGCCCCCATGATCGCCTTGAGGCTGGGGTAACGCGGCTCGTTGATCGCGTCGCCGACGCTGATCACGGCGGGCAGCTCGACCTCGACCGTGTCGTAGCCGTACTCGGCCTGGCGCTCGCAGCGCAGCTTGCCGTCGTTGACGTCGATCTTGATCACCTGGGTCAGCGAGGGCATCTTCAGGTGGTCGGCGACGACGGCGCCGATCGTGTAGCACTCGCCGTCATCGGACTGCTGGCCCAGCAGGACCAGGTCGGGGCTCTCGGACTCGAGCACTTTGGCCAGCGAGTAGCCGGTGGCGCAGACGTCGGAGCCCGGCAGGGCGTCGTCGGAGAGGTGCACCGAGCGATCGGCGCCGAGCGCGACCGCCTTGTGCAGGGCGCGGACGGCGGAGCCGGGGCCCATCGTCACGGCCACCACCTCCTCGACCGGGATCGCCCCACCCTCCTTGATCTGCATGGCCGCCTCGAGGGCGTGCGTATCGAAGGGATTGAGGTTTTTCTCGCCGCCGCGGTCCAGCCGCATCGTGTTGGGGTCGATGCGCTTCTGAACTGCGGCGTCCGGAACCTCCTTGACCAGGACGCAGATCTTCAAGTGAAGCCTCCTTGGGGAAACGATTCTCAGGTGGTCGCGGGCAGCGCAATGCGCCTCGCGGGGCCGTTGCGGCCGGGCATGTTACCGATTGCGGACGACCGGTTGATTGACCAGTCAATCGGGGACGATATCCCGCTCGGGCGGGGCGTTATTCGCCGTGCGCGTGGCGCTCGGCGGCGCCGGCGCGGATGAAGTCGACGATCTCATCGGTACCCGCCCCCGGGGTGAAGACCTCGGCGACGCCGAGCTTCTTCAGCTCCGGGATGTCGTCGGCCGGGATCGTGCCGCCGACCGTGACCAGGACGTCGTCGACGCCCTGCTCGGCCAGCAGCGCGACCACTTTCGGGACCAGCGTCATGTGGGCGCCGGAGAGGATCGAGAGGCCGACCGCGTCGGCGTCCTCCTGGATCACCGTCTCGGCGATCTGCTCCGGCGTCTGGTGCAGGCCGGTGTAGATGACCTCCATGCCGGCGTCGCGCAGGGCGCGGGCGATGATCTTGGCGCCGCGGTCGTGCCCGTCCAAGCCGGGCTTGGCGACGACGACGCGGATCTTGCGGGCGGTGGCGGCCTCCATCAGCGGCGGAAGCGTAGCGCCCGTCTAGAAGACCGGGGACTCCGTGTAGGTCCCGAAGACCTCCTGCATCGCCGCGATCATCTCGCCCTCGGTGGCGCGGGCGCGGGCGGCGGCGAGGATCGGCGGCATCAGGTTGGCCTCGTCGGCGGCGGCCTGCTTGAGCTCCGCCAGCGCCCGCTCGACCTCGGCGCCGTCGCGGCGGGCGCGGGTCGCGGCAGGCGGTCGACCTGCTTGCGCTCCAGCGCCGGGTCGATCTTCAGGATCGGCGTCGGCTCTTCGTCGTCCTGGGTGAAGTCGTTGACGCCGACGACGATCCGCTTGCGCTCGTTCAGCTCCTGCTGGTAGGTGAAGGAGGCGTCGGCGATCTCGCGCTGGGGGAAGTTGCGGCGGATCGCCTCGACCATCCCCCCCAGCTCGTCGATGCGGGCGAAGTAGCCGTAGGCGGCGGCCTCCATCTCGTCGGTCAGCTTCTCGACGAACCAGGAGCCGCCGAGCGGGTCGGCGGTGTTGGTGACGCCGGACTCGCTGGCGATGATCTGCTGGGTGCGCAGGGCGACCCGCACCGCCTCCTCGGTCGGCAGCGCCAGCGCCTCGTCGTAGGAGTTGGTGTGCAGCGACTGGGTGCCGCCGAGCACCGCCGCCAGCGCCTCCATCGAGGTGCGGACGATGTTGTTGAGCGGCTGCTGCGCGGTCAGCGAGACGCCGGCGGTCTGGGTGTGGAAGCGCAGCCGCATCGACTCCTCGCGCTTGGCGCCGTAGGTGTCGCGCAGCTCCCGCGCCCAGATCCGGCGCGCCGCCCGGTACTTGGCGATCTCCTCGAAGAAGTCGACGTGGGCGTTGAAGAAGAAGGAGAGGCGAGGGGCGAAGTCGTCGACGTCGAGGCCGCGCTCGAGCGCCCGCTCGACGTAGGTGAAGCCGTCCTTGAGCGTGAAGGCGAGCTCCTGCTGGGCGGTCGAGCCGGCCTCGCGGATGTGGTAGCCGGAGATCGAGACCGGGTGCCAGCGCGGCATGTTCTCGGTGCACCACTCGATCATGTCGGTGACCAGCCGCAGCGCCGGCTCGATCGGGAAGCACCACTCTTTCTGGGCGATGTACTCCTTGAGGATGTCGGTCTGGATCGTCCCCCCCAGCTTCTCCGGCGGCACGCCCTGGCTCTCGCCGACCAGCACGTAATAGGCGAGCAGGATCGCCGCCGGGGCGTTGATCGTCATCGAGGTGGTGACGCCGCCGAGCGGGATCCCGGCGAAGAGCTGCTCCATGTCGTCGAGGCTGTCGACGGCGACGCCCTCGCGGCCGACCTCGCCGAGGCTGCGCGCGTGGTCGGAGTCGTAGCCCATCAGGGTCGGCATGTCGAAGGCGGTCGAGAGGCCGGTCTGGCCGTGGTCGAGCAGGTAGTGGAAGCGCTCGTTGGTCTCCTCGACCGTGCCGAAGCCGGCGAACTGGCGCATCGTCCACAGCCGTCCCCGGTACATCGAGGGGTAGGGGCCGCGCGTGAACGGGTACTCGCCGGGGTGGCCGACCCGCTCCTCGAGCCCGGGGTCGAGGTCCTCCTCGGTGTAGAGCGGCTCGATCTCCTGGCCGGAGATGGTCGAGAACTCGGCCTCGCGCTGCTTGAACTCGGGCTTCGAGCCCGGCTCTGCTGCCATGCGGAGAAGTCTAGGGCCGCCGCGGCGAAACGGCGCGGCGGCGGCCGGCGGCGGGCGGCGAAGCGCGAGGCGCTGACGCCGGCCACGGTGGCCAGCAGGGTGACGCGAGGGCGAGGAGGCGGCGGCCGAGGCGCTCGAAGCGCAGCGTCTGCCAGCCCTCCTCTCTGGCGATCGCCGCCAGCGGCGGGTCGGGGTTGACGGCGACCGGGTTGCCGACCGCGCGCAGCATCGGCAGGTCCGAGAGCGAGTCCGAGTAGGCGTAGGAGGCGGCGAGGTCGATCTCGTGGCGGTCGGCGAAGCTCTGCATCGCCTCGACCTTGCCCGGCCCGTAGACGAAGGGCCCGTCGAGGCGGCCGGTGAAGTTGCCGTCCGCGTCGACCTCGTAGCGGGTGCCGATGCCGCCGTCCATGCCCAGCACCCGCGCCAGCGACTCGACCACGTCGTTGCCGGCGGCGCTGACGATGAAGGTGGGCCGGCCGGCGTCCTGGTGGGCGTGGACCTCGGCCAGCATCTCCGGGAAGACCCGGGGCAGGATCGCCGTCATCACCGCCGGGCCCATCCGTTCGACCGTCACCGCCGGCACCCCGGTGATCAGCTCGCGGGCGGCGCGCAGCACCTCCTCGGTGCGCTCGTCGGTGGTCCCGCGCAGGCGGTAGCGCAGGTGCTCGACGCCCCAGCTGGCGAGCTGGCGGCGGCTGACGATCCCCTGCTGGGCCGCGACGCGGGCGAACTGCATCCCCGAGGACCCCGCCATCAGGGTCTTGTCGAGGTCGAAGAAGGCCGCGCCGCGGCTCACGCCTAGGCTCCCGGGGACTTCGATCACGATCGCGTCGCCCTGGCCGCCGCCGGAGCAGATCGCGGCGACGCCGAGGCCGCCGCCGCGGCGGCCGAGCTCGTGCACGAGGGCGCCGACGATGCGGGCGCCGGAGGCGCCGATCGGGTGGCCGAGCGCGATCGCGCCGCCGTTGACGTTGACCTTCTCCTCCTCGACGCCGAGCATCCGCATCGAGTTGAGGGCGACCGAGGCGAAGGCCTCGTTGATCTCCCAGAGGTCGACGTCCTCGGGGCTCTTGCCGATCTTCTCCAGCGCCTGCTTGGCGGCGTTGGCCGGCGTTTTCGCCAGGTAGGGGAAGTCGTCGGCGACGGTGCCGTAGGAGAGGACGCGGGCCAGCGGGGTCTTGCCGTTGGCTCTGCGCCCACTCCTCGGAGGCGACGACGATCGCGCCGGCGCCGTCGTTGACGCCGGGGGCGTTGCCGGCGGTGTGGGTGGCGTCGTCGCCGCCGATCGCCTTCAGCTTCGCCAGCGTCTCCAGGGTGGTGTCGGGGCGGATCGCCTCGTCGGCCTCGACCGTGTTCTCGCCCTTGCGCGACTTGACGGTGACGCCGACGATCTCCTCGGCGAGGCGGCCGGCGTCGGTCGCCTCGGCGGCGAGCCGGTGCGAGCGCTCGGCGAAGCGGTCCATGTCGACGCGGGTGATCTCGAGCTCGTTGCGAGACCTCGCTCGCCTCGTTGATCATCTGCTTTTCGGTGAAGGGGTTGGTGAGGCCGTCGTGGGTCATCGCGTCGATCGCGGTGACGTCGCCCATGCGGAAGCCGAAGCGGGCGCCGGGCAGCAGGTAGGGGGCCTGGCTCATCGACTCCATGCCGCCGGTGACGGCGACGTCGGTGTCGCCGGCGCGGATCGCCTGGTCGGCGATGCCGAGCGTGCGCATGCCGGAGGCGCAGACCTTGTTGATCGTCTCCGAGGGGACCTCCTTCGGGATGCCGCCCTTGATCTGGGCCTGGCGCGAGGGGATCTGCCCCTGGCCGGCCTGCAGGACCTGGCCGAAGACGACCTGCTGGACCTGCTCGGGGTCGACGCCGGAGCGCTCCAGCGCCGCCTCGATCACCTGGCCGCCGAGGTCGGTGGCGTCGAGCGAGGAGAGGCCGCCGCCCATCTTTCCGAAGGGGGTGCGCGCGGTTCCGAGGATGACTGAGCTGGGCATCTACTGCCTTTCTTCTGCAGGGGTCGTTGGTCGATCGAGTGGGCGCCGGCGCCGGCCGCTGACGATACCGACGCGTTCCGGAGCCGAGTCGAGACATGCGTAGACTCGCGCCCGATGAAGGTCGAGGTCCGCCAGAGCGAGCTGCTCGAGGCGGGTGCCGAGCTGGTCGTCGTCGGCCTCTACGAGGGCGAGGCGCTGCCGGCCGCGATCGCCGAGTGGCCGGCGCCGGCGACGCCAAGGGGGGCTTCAAGAAGAAGCTGCTGCTCCACGCCGGCGGCTCCGCGGGTGCTGTCGTCGGCCTCGGCAAGCGCGAGGACGCCGACGCCGAGCGCCTGCGCGTCGCCGCGGCGCTGGCGGCCAAGGAGGCGGCGCGGCTGGAGGCGGGGTCGATCGCCTGGGCGCTGCCGGAGACCGGCGACGCCGCCGGAGCGGCGGAGGCGCTGGTGACCGGGACGGTCCTCGGCGCCTACCGCTTCGACCGCTTCAAGGGCAGCGACTCCGAGGAGCCGCCGCCGCCGCGAATCGAGTCGCTGACCCTGCTGGCGCCGGCAAGCGTCGCCGGCGCGGCCGAGGCGGCGCGCGTCTACGCCGAGGCCCAGAACCGGGCCCGCGACCTGCAGATCACCCCGGCCAACGTCGCCACGCCGAGCTTCCTCGCCGCCCGCGCCGAGGAGATCGCCGCCGAACACGAGGCGGTCACCGTCGAGGTGCTCGGCCCCGAGCAGATCGCCGCCAAGGGGATGGGCGGCCTGGTCGCCGTCAGCCGCGGCGGCGGCGAGCCGGCGCGGCTGATCGTCCTCCGCTACGCCGGCGGCGGCCCCGGCCCGACCCTGGGCCTGGTCGGCAAGGGCGTCACCTTCGACACCGGCGGCATCTCGCTCAAGCCGGGCGCCGGCATGCAGGAGATGAAGTACGACATGTCCGGCGCCGCCGCGGTGCTGGAGGCGGTGGCGGCGATCGCCGAGCTGGGCCTGGCGGTCGACCTCGTCGCCGTCGTCCCCTCGACCGAGAACATGCCCTCCGGCTCGGCGATCAAGCCCGGCGACGTGATCACCCAGTACAACGGCAAGACGGTCGAGGTCAACAACACCGACGCCGAGGGCCGGCTGATCCTCGCCGACGCGCTCGCCTACGCGGTCGAGCTGGGGGCGGAGCGGGTCGTCGACCTCGCGACCCTGACCGGCGCCGTCGTGATCGCCCTCGGCTCCACCTACGCGGCGGTGATCGCCAACGACGACGAGCTCGCCGCCGAGGTCGCGCGGGCGGGCGAGGAGAGCGGCGAGCTGACCTGGCGCCTGCCCCTCCACGCCGAGTTCAAGGCGCTGATGAAGGGCACCGTCGCCGACCTCTCCAACCTCGCCTCCAAGCGCAAGGCCGGCACGATCACCGCCGCCTCCTTCCTCGAGGAGTTCGTCGGCGAGACGCCCTGGGCGCACGTCGACATCGCCGGCACCGCCTGGGACGTCGGCCGCGAGTACACCGGCAGCGACGCCAGCGGCTTCGGCGTCCGCCTGCTGGTCGAGCTGGCGCGCGACCTCGCCGCTTGATGCTTTTTGCACACCCGGGTGTGCAATACATCGAACGCCGCCTACTCGCCGCCGAGGATCATGCAGGTCGCCGTGCCGGAGGCGAGCAGCTTGCCGCTGTCGGCCGCGGTCAGGGTGGCCTCCGAGGTCGCCTGCTTGCGGCCGCGGTAGAGGACGGTCGCCTCGCAGAGGACGCGGCCGGTGTCGCGGGTGATCGGCCGCACGTACTTGGCCTCGAGGCCGAGCGAGGTGTAGCCGACGCCGGCCGGCAGGGTGGTGTGGACGGCGCAGCCGAGGGCCGAGTCGAGCAGGGTCGCGGCGTAGCCGCCGTGGACGACCCCGATCGGGTTGTAGTGCTCCTCCCCCGGTTCGCCCTCGAAGACGACCCGCCCCTCCTCCAGCTCGACCGGCCGCAGCCGCATCGTCACCGCGATCGGCGGCGGCGGCATCTTGCCGGTGACGATCGCGCGTCATGTACTCCATCCCGGTCATCGTCGCCCCCGCCGCCGCGGTCGCCACCGGGTCCTGCCAGACCAGGGTGCGGCTGCGCGAGGTCTCGGGGCTGGAGGCGGCGAAGGCCTCGGCGACGTCGGCGGCGGTCGCGTCGTCGGCGAGGACGACGCCGTCGTCGCTCATCGAGCGGCCGCTCCGCCCGGCGCCGTGGCGCCGCGCGCGCGCGGGCGCGGCTCCGCCGGGTAGTGCAGATCGGCGGTGATCTCGGCCTGGCTTATCGCGATCCGCGGCGCCTTCGCGCGGTGGTGGTGTCTATGTCTTGGGATCAGCCTCATTGGTCGCCTCCGTTCGGCTGGTGCAGCATGGTTTCGTCAAGCAACTGATGCTTTGCGCAGCCTATATCAGTCAGTTGCTTGATGCAACCAAGTGTGCGAAGATCACACGGATGCTGCGCCACGACTATCCCGGCCAGCTCTGCTCGATCGCCAACTCGCTGGAGGTGATCGGCGAGCGCTGGTCGCTGCTGATCGTCCGCGACGTCTTCAACGGCAACCGCCGCTTCGGCGAGATGCAGACCTCGCTCGGGGTCGCCCGCAACGTGCTCTCGGCGCGGCTGCAGCGACTGGTCGACGAGGACATCCTCGAGCGCCGCCAGTACCAGGAGAGCCCCCCCCGCTACGAGTACTTCCTGACCGAGAAGGGCCTCGACCTCTGGCCGACCCTGATCGCCCTGCTCAACTGGGGCGACCGCTACTCCCCCAGCCCCGGCGGCCCGCCGAAACTGATCCTCCACAAGGTCTGCGGCGGCCACGTCAGCGAGCGCGGCATCTGCGAAGAGTGCGGCCAGGTCCTCACGCCCGCGACGCGATCCAGGTGCCGGGCCCGGGGCGGGCCGCGGCGCTGGCCGCGGCCGGCGCGGGCGAGCCGGCCTAGCTTTCTTCCTTCTCCTCCAGCTCCTTCTGCCGTTGCACGTCTGAGAGCACGATGTACTCCTCGACCATCAGTTTGTCCTTGGGTCGGTTGGCGGAGCGCTTCATCGCGATCAGGTCGTCGAGGGAGACGATGCGAACCTCCACGCCTTCGATCGTGTCCAGCCGGGCATCCGCCCGCATCGCTTCGTAGTCCCGCATGCCGCTGGCATCGGCGAGGATGTCGAAGGACCCCCACTCCGTGTCGAAGGTGAAGTTGGCCCCGTTTTCGAGCGTTCGGGTATCTGGATTGAAGGGAAGATCGGCAGGGGCTCCTCGCAAGGAAACACCGATTTCCACGAGCGCCGCGGCCAGCCGCTCCAGATTGGAACGGTCGCGGGCATAGACGACGTCGAGATCGAAAGTGGGATAAGAGGAGCCGTGGGCCAGTCCCGCGACGCCGCCGACGACGATGAACTCCACGCCATGGCGATCGAGGGACCGCAAGAGCTCTTTAACTTGGAGCGAAGGACCGAGGTCTTCCAATGGCATGCCCTCCTAGGTCGCCCGCGGACGATTCCCGCCCCGGTTGCGGCGTACGAAGTCCGCAAATTCCATGCCGCGCCTCACCCGCTGTCCGGGAGTGAAGGCCAAGTTGGATTGGTTGAGCGTGCGGTCGATCCCGAAATCGCGTACCTCGGAATTCAACTCGAGATCCTCCCCCAGTAGATAGAGCAGTTCGCTGAGAGTCTGAATCGAAGGGGAAACACGGCCACGCTCGATGCGAGAGATCGCCGACTGGGTCGTGCCTGCACGGGTCGCCAACGATTGCTGGCTGACCCCGTGCCGGTCGCGGGCATCTTTGAGTAGCTGTCCCGGGGACATAGGAGAAATATAGCTTATTTGTACTTATCTCATATCCGCTATGCGGCTGCAACCTGCCCGTTCGCTTCTCCTTCGCGCTAGCGTTGGCTGCACGGCCAATCGGGTGAACGAGCGTTGAGGAGGAAGGGCATGGCGACTGCGGCGGAGCTTCAGGTGCGGGACAGGATCTTCATCGGCGGCGAGTGGGTCGAGCCGGCGGGGGCCGAGCCGATCGAGGTGGTCAACTCGACCACCGAGGAGGTGATGGGCACGGTCCCGGCCTGCTCGGCCGAGGACGCCGATCGCGCCGTGGCAGCCGCTCGCGCGGCCTTCGACTCCTGGTCGCAGACCTCGCGCGAGGAGCGCGCCGGCTACCTCTCGGCGATCGCCGCCGGCCTCGGCGAGCGCAGCGAGGAGATCGCGGCGACGATCTCCCAGGAGCTGGGAATGCCGCTGAAGCTGAGCCAGATGATCCAGGTCGGCCTGCCGACCAGCCAGTTCGCGGCGATGCCGGGGCTGATGGAGGAAATCGCCTGGGAGGAGGAGATCGGCAACTCGCGGGTGCTGCGCGAGCCGGTCGGCGTGGTCGGCGCGATCACCCCCTGGAACTACCCGCTGAACCAGATCGCCGCCAAGGTCGCCCCCGCCCTCGCCGCCGGCTGCACCGTCGTCCTCAAGCCGAGCGAGGTGACGCCGCTGAACGCCTTCCTGCTGGCCGAGGTGATCGAGGCCGCCGGCCTCCCCGCCGGCGTCTTCAACCTCGTCACCGGCGTCGGACCGGTGGTCGGCGAGGCGATCGCCGCCCACCCCGGCGTCGACATGGTCTCCTTCACCGGCTCGACCCGGGCCGGCAAGCGGGTCAGCGAGCTGGCCTCGGCGACCGTGAAGCCGGTGGCGATGGAGCTCGGCGGCAAGTCGCCGAACGTGATCCTCGACGACGCCGATCTCGCCAGGGCGGTGCCCGACGGCGTCGCCAAGTGCTTCCTCAACTCGGGCCAGACCTGCAGCGCCCTGACCCGGATGCTGGTCCCGCGCGAGAAGCTGGCCGAAGCCGAGCAGATCGCCGCCGCGACCGCCGCGGCCTTCACGCCCGGCGATCCCTTCGACGACTCGACCCGGCTCGGGCCGCTCGTCTCCGACATCCAGCGCCAGCGCGTGCGCGGCTACATCGAGAACGGCGAGGCCGAGGGGGCGAAGCTGGTCACCGGCGGCGCCGAGGCCCCCGAGGGGCTCGACCGCGGCTACTTCGTCCGCCCCACCGTCTTCTCCGAGGTGGCGCCGGAGATGACGATCGCCCAGGAGGAGATCTTCGGCCCGGTGCTGGCGATCCAGCCCTACGACGGCGAGGACGGACGCGGTGCGGATCGCCAACGACAGCGCCTACGGCCTCGCCGGCGGCGTCTGGTCGGGCGACCAGGAGCGGGCGATCGCCGTCGCCAAGCGCATCCGCAGCGGCCAGATCGAGATCAACGGCGGCGCCTTCAACCCGCTGGCCCCGTTCGGCGGCTACGGCCAGTCCGGCCATGGGCGCGAGAACGGGCGCTACGGGCTCGAGGAGCTGCTGCAGGTCAAGAGCCTGCAGCTCTAGGTCGGCATAGGCTGCCCGCCGTGAACTTCGAGCTCAGCGACGAGCAGCGCCTGCTGCGCGACACCGTCCGCGACTTCGCCCGCCAGGAGGTCGAGCCGGTGGCGGAGGAGCTGGACCGGACCAAGTCGTTCCCCTACGAGATCGTCGAGAAGCTCGGCGGGCTCGGGCTGATGGGGATCCCGTTCCCGCAGGAGTACGGGGGCGGCGGCGCCGACACGCTCTCCTACGTGCTGGCGGTCGAAGAGCTGGCCCGGATCGACTCCTCGGTCTGCATCACGATGGCCGCCCACACCTCGCTGGGGACGATGCCGATCTACCTCTGGGGCAGCGACGAGCAGAAGGACGAATGGCTGCCGCAGCTCTGCAGCGGCAAGCGCCTCGCCTCCTTCGGCCTGACCGAGCCCGAGGCCGGCTCCGACGCCGGCAACGTGCGCACCAACGCCAAGCTCGAGGACGGCGAGTGGGTCGTCAACGGCGCCAAGCAGTTCATCACCAACTCCGGTACCGAGATCTCCGGCTGCGTCTCGATCACCGCCGTCACCGGCGAGGCCGACGGGCGCAAGGAGATCTCGAACCTGATCGTCCCCAACGGAACTCCCGGCTACGAGATCGGCGAGCCCTACCGCAAGATGGGCTGGAACGCCTCCGACACGCGGCCGCTCTCCTTCGAGGACTGCCGAGTGCCGGAGTCGAACCTGCTCGGCCGCCGCGGCGAGGGGTTCAAGAACTTCCTCCACATCCTCGACGGCGGCCGCATCGGCGTCGCCGCGATGGGCGTCGGCCTCGCTCAGGGCGCCCTCGACGAGGCGATCGCCTACGCCAAGGAGCGCCAGGCCTTCGGCCAGCCGATCGCCAAGTTCCAGTCGATCCAGGCCAAGATCGCCGACCTCTCAGCCCAGATCGAGGCGGCGCGACTGCTGACCTGGCGGGCGGCGCTGGAGAAGGACGCTGGCCAGTCGTTCACCCTCACCGCCGCCCAGGCGAAGCTGATCACCGGCCGCCTCGCGGTCAAAGCGACCGAGGAGGCCGTGCAGATCCACGGCGGCTACGGCTTCATCGAGGAGTACCCGGTCTGCCGCTTCTACCGCGACGCCAAGATCCTCACGATCGGCGAGGGCACCGACGAGGTCCAGCAGATGGTGATCGCGCGCCAGCTCGGCTGCTGAGACGCCAGCCGCGGCCTTCCGTTCGTCGTTTATCGGCTATATGGCGACAAACGACGAACGGAGCAGAAGTCGTCACGCAGACTTGAGGGTGAAGCGGACGCGGGTGCCAGGGTGGGCGTCCTCGAGCCAGATCTTGCCCCCGTGCGCCTCGACGATGGCGCGGGAGATCGCCAGGCCGAGGCCGGCGCCGTCCTCGCCGCGGGAGTCCTCGCCGCGGTAGAAGGCCTCGAAGACGCGTTCGCTGTCGGCGGCGGGGACGCCCTCGCCGTCGTCTGCGACCTCGACCTCGACGCCCTCGCGGGCGGGTCGGGCGCGGACGGTGACGCTGCCGTCGGCGGGGGTGTGGCGGATCGCGTTCTGGATCAGGTTGAAGAGGACGCGCTGGACCTTCTCGGCGTCGGCCTCGGCGACCACCTCGCCGGCGGGCAGTTCGGCCGCGAGGGTGACGCCCCGCTCGGCGGCGGGGGCCCGCATCGCCGCCACGGTGTCGCCGATCAGCTCGCCCAGCTCGACCTGGCGCATCGTCCAGGAGATGTCGCCGGCCTCGATCCGCGAGAGCTCGAAGAGGTCGTCGATCAGGCCGCTGAGGACGGCGACGTGGGTGCGGATCTCCTTTAGGTAGCGGTCGCGGGTCTCCCCCGTGGCGACGCCGTCGTCGATCGACTCGACCAGGAGCCGCAGCGAGGCCAGGGGCGTGCGCAGGTCGTGCGAGGCGGCGGCGACGAGCTGGCGGCGCATCTCCTCGATCTCGCGCCGCGAGCGCTCCTCCATCGCCAGGCGCACCGCCAGCGCCGTGGCGATCGCGGCCCCGGCGGCGGCGAGCGCGACCAGCAGCACCTGATCCGCGCCCATGTTGTTCGGGACCGCAACCGCGGCCGCCCCGGCGAGGAAGGCGGCGACGGCGATGACGGCGGCGCGCTTCACGGGCGCAACCGGTAGCCGACGCCCCAGACCGTCTCGATGAAGCGCGGCTGGGCCGGGTCATCGCCAAGCTTGGCGCGGAGGCGGCGAACGTGGACGGTAACGGTGCTGGTGTCGTTGAAGAAGGGCTCGCCCCAGACCGCTTCCATCAGTTGGTCGCGCGAGTAGACGCGACCGGGGTGCTCGGCGAGGTAGGCGAGCAGGTCGAACTCGCGCATGGTCAGCGCGATCTCCTCGCCGTCGAGGAGGACGCGCCGGGTCGCCGGCTCGATCCGCAGCGGCCCGTGGACGATCGGCGGCGCCTCGGAGTCGGGCGGCGAGACGCGGCGCAGGACGGCGCCGACGCGGGCGACCAGCTCCGCCGGCGAGAACGGCTTCACCACGTAGTCGTCGGCGCCTTGGCGCAGGCCAACCAGGCGGTCGGACTCCTCGCCGCGCGCGGTCAGCAGGATCACCGCGATCCGCGGTCCCGGCTGCTCGTGCAGCTGGCGCATAACCTCGATCCCGTCGATCCCCGGCAGCATCAGGTCGAGCACGACCAGGTCGGGACGGTGCTCGCTCGCGAGCCGCAGCGCCTCCGGCCCGTCGGCGGCGCGCAGGGTCACGTAGCCGGCGCGCTCCATGTAGCGACCGACGACGTCGAGGATCGTCGGCTCGTCGTCGACGACCAGCACGGTGCCCTGGGAGGAGTCGGCCATCGTCGCGATTGTCGCGCCCGCGCGGACGGATTCGCGGCTAGCCAAAGGTGAAGGCATATCCCTCCACCCCGCTCTCCGGCTTCAGGGTGAGCACGTGGTGGCCGACGGCGGGCAGGTCGACGAGGTTGTAGAGGCGGTGCGAGGAAACCGTGACCGCACCGCCCTCGACGTCCGCGCCGGCAGCGCCGGGGGCGATCGGCTTGCCGTCGAGCAGCACCTGGACCCGGCGCTCGCGCCCCGGGGAACCGAGGACGAGGTAGACGCGGCGGGCGCCGAAGTCGAGGTCGAGCGAGGAGTCTCCGGCCGCCGTCGCCGAGTCGAGGGCGATCCGCCAGCGACCGCGGAAGGCGAATTCACTTTCTCCCAGCCCGGCCGCAGCCTCGAATTGGTGCGTCCCGGGCGACAGCCGCGGATTGGTGAAGCGTTCGGCGCGGGCGGCGCCGAGGTAGGTCTCGGGCGTGGTCACGGTCGCCGAGGGCGCGACCGCCTTCACCTCGACCTTGGCGGCGGGCACCCGCTCCCCCGCTTCGGCGAGCAGCTCGCGGATCACCCGCTCCTTCTCCTCGTACTCGCCCTCGCCGAAGTGGGCGTAGCGGACCCGGCCGCGGGCGTCGATGAAGTACTCGGCCGGCCAGTACTGGTTGCCGTAGGCGTTCCAGGTGTCGAGCTCGTTGTCCTGGGCGACCGGGTAGCGGATCCCGCTTTCGCGGATCGCCGTTTCGACGTTGGCGGCTTCGCGCTCGAAAGGGAACTCCGGCGAGTGGACGCCGACGATCGTCAGCCCGTCCTTGCGGTAGCGCTGGTCCCAGGCCTTCAGATAGGGAAAGGTGCGGATGCAGTTGATGCAGCTGTAGGTCCAGAAGTCGACCAGGACGACGCGGCCGCGCAGCGAGCGCAGGGTCAGGGGCCGCTCGCCCGGCGTGTTGAACCAGCGCTCGTTGCCGACGAACTCCGGCGCTCGGCCCAGCACCGGAACGCTGTGGGCGGAGGCACCGCGCAGGTCGGCCAGGGCCGACTGCGCCGCCGCCGTCTCCTCCAGCTCTTCGCTCGGGTTGACGAGGAAGGCGGGCAGATCGCTGGCGATCCGGTTCTGGAAGCGGATGTCGTAGTCGTTCAGCATCGCCAGGGCGACAACGACCATCACCGCGCCCATCGCCACCTGCAGGCCGATCCCGCGGCGGGCCAGCGGTGCCGCCAGGCGACGTCCGCCCAGCATCAGCGCGTAGAGGACCACGGCCGAACCGAGCCCGTAGCTGAGCGCCACCGCCAGCCTGCCGGCGTCGAAGGACTGCGAGGCGGAGACGGTGATGACGCCGGCCAGGATCGGGCCCGCGCAGGGCGCGTAGACGAGACCGAGGCTGAGCCCGACGGCGACCCCAGACCAGAAGCCATCACCGCGGGTCTCCGCGACCCCGAACCGGCTCGCGAGGCGGCTCATCCCGGCCTCGAGCCGAGCCGCGAGCGGCGGGATCATGAGGACGATGCCGAAGCCGAGCAGGACGACGATCGCCAGCGTGCGCAGGAAGTCGTTCGGCAGCCCGAGGGCGGAGATCACGTAGACGAGGGCGACCGTGGCAAAGGTGAAGGAGACGGCCAGCCCGGCGACGATCCCCAGCGGCCGGCGGCGACCACCGGTGGCCCCGGCCGAGAGCGCGATCGGCAGCACCGGCAGCACGCAGGGCGAGAGCGCCGTGGCAGCGCCGGCGATGAAGCCGAAGAGGATCAGCAGGGCCATCTCGTCAACCTTCCCAAGCGGGGATTACGAGGAGATGACGGCGGCGGCTCAGTGCCGGGCGTGGTCGCCCAGGCGCCGGGCGGGGGTCGCCGTGACCTCGCCCTCCGGGCGCGCGACTACCTCGGCCGCCCGCCCCACGCCCTCGCCGATGCCGAAGTGGGCGCAGATCGCCAGCTCGTGCTCGCGGCGCAGCGGCCGCTCCGGGTCGACCGTCGGCGCCGTCTTCATCAGCTCCCCGTCGAGGCCAGCCCAGACGCCGAAAGGCGCGCCCGCGCAGGAGCGCATCGGGACGGCAACGAGGCGGGTGCCGCGCCAGCGGCCAAGCTTGACGATCAGCCAGGCAGGGGCGCCGCCGACGCGATCCATGTAAAGACCCTGGACTTCGCCGATCCCCGGCCCATCGAGCGCGGCCAGCTCCGTCCCGATCCAGCCCTCCGCCTCCTCCAGCGAGGGCAGCGTCGCCGCCTCAGCCATCGGTCTGCCGCTCCAGCAGCTCGCTGGCGGCGGTGGCGGGGTCGAGCTCGCGCCGCACCACCCGCTCCAGCAGCTCGGCCGTGCGCGGGTCCTCCGCCGCCGTCGCTTCCAGCTTGCGCCGCATCCGCGCGGTGGCGATCCCCAGCACCTCACTGCGCAGGTTGCGGGCGCGGCGCTCGGCCAGCGTCCCCTGCGCCTCGATGAAAGCGCGGTGGTCGTCGATCTTCGCCGCCAGCTCCTCGACGCCCTCGCCGCGCGCGGCCTCGGTGCGCAGGATCGGCACCTTCCAGCCCGCGGGGTCCTGGGAGAGCGCCAGCACGCCGCGCACCTCGCGCACCATCGTGTCGGTCATCGGGTGGTCGGCCTTGTTGACGACGATCACGTCGGGGATCTCCATCACCCCCGCCTTCAGCGCCTGGATCGAGTCGCCCGACCCCGGCATCAGCGCCAGCACGATCGTGTCAGCGTGGTCGACGATGTCGATCTCGGCCTGGCCGACGCCGACGGTCTCGATCAGGACGTCGTCCTTGCCGGCCGCGTCCATCACCAGCGCCACCTGCAGGGCCGCCTCGGAGAGGCCACCGAGGGCGCCGCGCGAGGCCATCGAGCGGATGAAGACGCCCGGGTCGAGGAAGTGGTCGGAGAGGCGGACGCGGTCGCCGAGCAGGGCGCCCTGGGTGAAGGGGCTGGAGGGATCGATCGAGAGCACCGCGACGGCGCGATCGGTTTTGCGCAGCTCCGCGGTCAGCGCCCCGATCAGCGTGCTCTTGCCCACCCCAGGCGGACCGGTGAAGCCGACGATGCGCGCCTTGCCGGTGCGCGGGTAGACCTCGCGCACCAGCTCCCAGCCGGCGGGGTCGTCGGACTCGATCAGCGTTATCGCCCGCGCCAGCGCCCGCTTGTCGCCAGCGAGGAGGCGCTCGGCGAGGGGGGCGGATTTGGCGACGTCAGCCATGGGCGGGCCAGTCTAAAGTCCCCGCCGCCGTGATCGGATTCCTCGCCCGCAACCGGATGCTGAACCACCGCTACGCGCGCCTTCTTTGGCGCTACTCGTGGCGGCGGCTCTTCACCCGTGCCGGCCGGCACTGGCGCACCGACGGCTTCGTCTTCTTCGGCCGCCGGCTTGAACTTCAGATCGGCCACGATGCCGAGATCCACTTCGGCCGCTTCGTCTGGATCGGCGACGGCTCGAAGATCCGCTGCCACGAGGGCGAGGTCGAGATCGGGGCGAAAACGGTGATGGGACAGGAATGCACGATCTCCGCCTACCGCCGGGTGCGGATCGGCGCCGAGTGCGTGATCGCCGACCGGGCGATGTTCATCGACTTCGACCACGGCGTAGTGGAGGTCGAGCGGCCGATCCGCCTGCAGGGCATCTACATGCGCGACGTCGAGGTCGGCTCCAACGTCTGGATCGGTTACGGCGCCTGCGTCCTGCGCGGCGTCCGCGTCGGCGACAACGCGATCGTCGGCACCAACGCGGTGGTGACCAAGGACGTTCCCGCCAACGCCGTCGTCGCCGGCAGCCCGGCCCGGATCATCCGCATGCGCGAGGCGCCGGAGCGGCTGCGCTGGCCGAACCCGGTCGAGCCCGACCCAGCGGCGCACACGACGCTGCAGCCGCCTGCTTAGAACCGCGGCGGACGGGGTACCCGCCCGGCCATGCCCGATTCAGAAGAGAAGATCGACGAGAAGGAGGCGGTTGCCCGCCTCAACGTGGCGCTGACGCTGCAGTACCGCTCCGCCCTGCAGTACTCGCTCACCGCCGCCAGCCTGGTCGGGATCGAGGCGCAGGCGCTTGGGCCACAGCTGACCGGATTTGGCGACGAGGAGCTGGGCGACGCCCGGCTGCTGATCGAAAAGATCGTCTCCTTCGGCGGCAAGCCAACCACCGAGGTGGCCGAGCTGCGGTTCGACAGCTCTCCAAAGGACGCCCTCGGCTGGCTGATCGAGTGCGAGGAAGCGGCTGTCGAAGCGCTGCAGGAAGCGATCGAGCCGACCGGCCGCGAGGGCCGTTCGGAGGCGCTCGAGCACCTGATGGAGCACCTGATCCTGCGCAAGCAGCATCAGGTCGACTTCCTCAGCCGCGCGGCCTCCTAGCCGCGCCCGGCGGTCGCGTCTCCGGCGAAATGTATTGTCGCCGCGCTTTTCGAGACGGATCATCTGCCAGGTGACGCAATGCATTTGCACTGGCCCGGCTGTAGCCAGAAAGGTGTGGAATGTATTGTCTGCCAGACAGAAGAATGCAGGCAGTGGACATCGCCGCCCGTTTCGGGGAGAACTTGATGCTCTACCGCAAGCGGGCCAACCTCTCCCAAGAAGAGCTCGGCTTCCGCGCCTCGCTGCACCGGACCGAGATCAGCCAGCTCGAGCGCGGCGTGCGGCTGGCTCGCATCGACACCCTGATCAAGCTTGCCGGCGCGCTCTCGGTGCCGCCGGGCGACCTGCTGAAAGGGATTGCCTGGACACCGGGCGGCACCCGGGTCGGCCGCTTCCGCGTCCGCGGCGACTGAGGTCCCGGCCTCAGGCCGGACCCAGATGGGCGCCGACCAGGTCGGCGTAGACCGCCGCGGTCTGCTCGGCGACGTCGCCCCAGTCGAAGCGACGCAGGTGCTCGTAGGCTTCGGCGACCAGGCGACGGCCGAGCTCGTCGTCGGAGAGGACGCGGATCGCCACCTCCGCCAGTGCTTCGGGGTCGTGGGCGCGGAAGCGCAGTCCCGCCTCCTCGTGCGGCACCACCTCGCGCAGGCCGCCGGTGTCGGCGACGATGCAGGGACAGCCCGAGGCCATCGCCTCCAAGGCCACCAGCCCGAACGGCTCGTAGATCGAGGGCACCACGGTGAGGTCGGCGATCCGGTAGAGCGAGTGCAGGACGTCGTCGCCGATCCAGCCGAGGAATGTGCCGTGCTCCATCAGGCCCAGCTCCTCCGCCTGGCGGTGCAGCTCGGCCTCGTGGGTGCCGGAACCGGCGACGAGGAAGCGCGTGTTGGGCGCCTCCCTCAGCACCCGCGGCATCGCCTCCAGCGCCAGCTGGAAGCCCTTCTCGTAGACCAGGCGCCCGATCAGCAGCACCAGCTTCTGGTCGGAGGCGGCAAACTCGGAGCGCATCCGCACCAGCTCCGCCGGCTCCTGCGCCGGCAGGTCATCGGGGTCGATCCCGTTGGGGATGACGCTGATCCGCTTCTCGGCGACGCCGAAGATGTCGGCGATCTGCTCGCGCATGTAGTGCGAGCAGGCGATCACCCGGTGCGAGCGGTTGGTGATCCAGCGCTCGACCCCGTGGATGTAGGTCTGCGGGTGCTTGTCGACCCAGCCCTGGTGGCGGCCGTACTCGGTGGCGTGGATCGTCGTCACCAGCGGCGCTTCGAAGCGCTTGGCGAGGTGGTCGCAGGCGTTGGCGACCAGCCAGTCGTGACCGTGCACGAGGTCGAAGTCATAGCGGTCGCCGAGCTCGACCCCGGCGGCGAGCATGTCGGAGTTCATGCGCTCGACCCAGGCGACGAACTCGCCCAGGTCGGTCGGGCGTTTGGGCTCGCGGATGCGGTGGACGATGACGCCGTTGGCGCGCTCCTCGGCCGGCGACTCCTCGCCGCCGCGGGTGAGGACGTGGACCTCGACGTCGCGCTCGATCAGCGCCTCGGAGAGCTTGCGCACGTGACGGGCGAGGCCGCCCTCGATCAGCGGCGGGTACTCCCAGGAGAGGATCAGGACGCGGGTCATCGACGGCGGGCCGCTAGGGCTCCAGCAGCGGGGCGAGGCTCAGGTCCGGGGCGAGAGAGCGCATACGCGGGTCGGTGACGCCGGCGCAGTCTATGGCCTCCAGCATCGCCTCGGCGTGGCCGCTGGCCCGCAGGAAGGCGTAGTCGCCGGCCTGACCGCGCTTGTCGAGGAAGGCCCAGTCGCTCGCCTGCAGCGCCAGCAGCTCGCGGGCGGCGCGCTCGGCAGCGGCGGCGCCGAGCCCGCCGGAGAGCGCTCGCAGCAGCCGCAGCTCCAGGCGCCGTGCCGCCCAGGCGAGGTCGGCGACCGACGGCGAGTCCCAGGTCGCGAAGTCCTTGCCCTCGCCCCAGGTCGAGGCGACCAGCGGGCGCTCGAGCGGCTCGTGCTCCTCCAGCGCCTGCGGCACGGTGACCGGCCGCACCCCCGCCGCAGCGGCGCCCTCCAGCACCGCCTCCAGCCAGAGCGGGCCCTCCGACCACCAGTGCCCGAGCAGCTCGGTGTCGATCGCGAAGACGAGCAGGCCGCGGCGGCCGTGCCGCTCGGCATAGGCGCGCAGGCGCGCCACGGCCGCGGCGAGGAACTCGCCGGCCTGGCGCCGCGCCGCCGCGGCGGCGGCGGCGGGGTCGTAGGCGCCGCCGCCCACCTTCCACAGCCGGATCCCGCGCAGCGATTTGCCGGCGAACTGGGCGTGGGCGGGATCGGAGGGATAGCCGTCGAGCGACCAGAGCCAGCTGATCGCCTCCCAGTCGATCGGCAGCGCCACCGGGCCGGCCGGCGTCCGCACCGGCGCCAGCGCCTCCAGGGGCGCCTCGCCCGCGCTCTGGTCGACGCAGAACCAGCGCACTCCCGCCTCCGCCAAGCGCCACTCCAGGCCTGGCGCGTAGGCGCACTCCGGCAGCCAGAAGCCACCGTCCCAGCCGAAGCGGCGCCGGTGCGAGCGGATGCCGGCGTCGAGCTGCAGCCGCAGCCCTTGCGGCGTCGCCAGCAGCGGCAGCACCGCGTGGGTCGCGGCCGAGCCGGCGAGGGCGATCCGACCCGCCGCCGCCGCGCGCTGGAAGGGGCGCAGCGGGTCTCCCCCAGCCGCGTCGAGCAGCTCCAGCGCGTGCCGGTAGCGGGCCAGCTCGCCTTCGACCGCCGGCCTGCACTCCGCCGGCACCTCCGGCAGGTCGGCTTCGGCGGCGCCGATCCGCCACTCGACCAGGAACTGGCGCAGCCGCTCGCGCACGCCGGCGTCCTCGAGCTGGTCGGCCAGGACCGGGGTGACGGTCATCGTCAGCCGCTCGGCCACCTCCAGCACCGGCAGGTAGGAGCGGATCACCGCGTCGAACAGCCACTCCTCGCCGAACGGGTAGGTCCCGAAGCCCTCGACGTAGGGCATGTGGCTGTGCAGGACGATCGCCAGGTCGCCCGCCGAGCGCTCAGGCATGGCAGACGGCGAGGAAGTCCAGCGCCGCGTCGAGGTTCCCTTCCTCGAGAGCGAAATCGGAGGCGGCGATCGCCGGCGTGAAGCGGTCGTAGAAGGGCTTGGTCAGGCCGAGGCGTTTGTGGACCGAGTCCCAGCCGAGCTTGATCGCCAGCTCGTGCGCGCGCAGCTTGCGGGCGTGGAAGAGGCCGAGCATCTCGACCCGGGGGAAGTGGGCCTCGCAGAGGCGCGGAACTCCTCCGCCCGGTACTCGCGCACGTGCCAGGGGTTGTCGGACTTCTCCGCCCCGGGCGGCGCCAGCGTCAGCAGGTTGGGGGTCGAGACGTAGGCGACGCCGCCCGGCGCCAGCATCGACTTGAAGTGCTCGAGGATCGCGCCGGGGTCCTGGACGTGCTCGATCGTCTGCAGGAAGACGACCGCGTCGCAGGGCTCGGCGAAGCTCTCGACCAGATCGCGCTCGAAGCGCAGGTTGGGCCGCACGTAGCGCAGCCGGGCGTGCTCGTGCGCCTCCGGGTTGGCGTCGACGCCGACCACCGCGGCCGCGGCCCCGGCCAGCACGTTGGAGCCGTAGCCCTCGCCGCAGGCCATGTCGACGACGCGCAGGCCGCCGACCCGCGCGCGCGATCCACTCGTAGACGACGAGGTGGCGCCGGTACCAGTAGTTCTCCTCCGGCACGTCGGGCAGCGTCCGCTCGCCGGTCAGCGGCAGCGGCGGCACCCCTGCGGGCTGGTTCGAGCTGCAGGTACTCGCGCTCCACGCCCGCACCGTATTGAGGGACCTCCCTCAGCGCGGTTGTCTTTTCGGTCGCATAGCGGACCAAATGACAACCGCGCCCGTGGAGCCGCCGGGCATTGCGCCGTTCCGCGTAGAGTTCCGCGCCGATGCCGGCCTCCCCGACCGCCACCCCCGAGCACATCAAGGACGTCAACACCCGCTACCACGACGCGGCCGCCGACGAATACGACGCCAAGTGGGGGATCGACTTCGGCGACACCGGCCAGGAGCAGGTGCGGCTGAAGCTGGTCAAGGCGCTCGGCGGGCGCGACGGCGAGTCCTTCGGCGACGCGCTGGAGATCGGCTCCGGCACCGGCTACTTCTCGCTCAACCTGCTGCAGCTCGGGGTGATCGAGCGGCTGACCGCGACCGACATCTCGCCCGGGATGCTGAAGCGGCTCGACGAACACCGCCGAGGCACTGGGCCTGACGACGTCAAGACCGTCGTCACCGAGGCCGAGGAGCTGCCCTTCGAGGACGAGAGCTTCGACCTCGTCTTCGGCCACGCCGTCCTGCACCACATCCCCGACCTCGACCGGGCCTTCGCCGAATTCCGCCGCGTGCTGCGCCCGGGCGGCGCGATCGCCTTCGCCGGCGAGCCCTCGCGCTACGGCGACCGCCTGGCGGCGCTGCCGAAGCGCGCCGGCGATGCTCGCCGCGCCGGCCTGGCGGCGAGCTGACCGGCGCCCAGCCGCGCGCCGTCGCCGAGGCGGACGCAGTCCCACGGCCACTCGCTCGAGGGCGAGGTCGACGTCCACGCCTTCGCCCCCGCCGACCTGCGCCGCCTGCTGCGCGACACCGGCTTCGAGGAGCGCCACGTCGGCGGCGAGGAGCTGCTCGCCAACGCCTGGGGCTGGGGCCTGCGCACGGTCGAGTCGACCGCCGAGCCCGACTCGGTCTCCTGGGGCTGGCGCAGCTTCGCCTTCCGCAGCTACATCGCCCTGCAGAAGGTCGACACCCGCCTGCTCGAGCCGCACCTGCCCGCCGAGCTCTTCTACAACCTGCTCGTCTCCGCCCGCAAGCCCGCTTAGCGCTCGCCGGCGCGGCGGGCGCGGAAGAGCTTGACCCGCGAGTCGATGCCCTTGAGGCGGCGCTCGCCGGCGAAGGAGTAGGCGAAGTCGTCCTCGCCAGCCGCCTCTTTGGCCGCCGCGTCGACGAGCGACGCTGCCGGGCCGGGCGACGCCGGTGATGCGGCTGGCCAGGTTGACCGGGCGGCCGTAGTAGTCGCCCGACTGCGGCAGCGCCGGGCCGCAGGCGAGCCCGGCGCGCAGGCAGGGGAACTCCTCGCCTTCTTCCTCGGCGGCCTCGATCAGGTCGAGCGCCGCGTCCAGCATCGGCTCGGCCTCGGTGGAGACGAGCATCGCCGCGTCGCCGATCATCTTCACCAGCCGCACCGGCGGCTCGGCCACCGCGGTCGCCATCTCCTCGAGGCGGCCGGCGACCAGGCCCAGCTCCTCCGGCGCGATCTCCTCGCCGAGCCGGGTGAACTCGACCAGGTCGGCGAAGCAGACGGTCAGCGTCGACGGTGCCGCCGATCTCGCCCGAGGCGAGGTCGGCGGCGCCGATCACGTCGCGGCGGATCTGCTCGAGCATGTGCGCCTGCAGCGCGTAGAGCAGGGTCGGCCCGAACAGCGGCAGCATGTGCTCGGCGGCGGCGGCGAAGCGCAGCGCGAGGTCGCGCTCGGTGTCGCCGGGCTGCATCAGGGTGCGGATCATCAGCTCGCGGTTGGCCTCGGCGATCCGCGCCGTCGCCATCCCGATCGTCCGCGCCACCTGCAGCATCCCGTCCTCGGGCAGGCCGGCGTCGCGGAAGGCCTTGATCCGCCGCGCCGCCTCGAGGTCGGCCTCGGTCGCCGAGCCGCTCGTCGGGGTCCGGGTAGGGGACGCCGAGGGCGGCGCTGAAGCGGCTGCAGGAGCTCGAGGTCGACGCCGGACGAGCTCGGCGATTTCGCGCGGCGTGTAGCGGGGGCCGTCGCCGGCGATGGCGCGCTCGACCGGCAGCAGGGTCAGCCGGCCGGCCGCGACCGCTTCGCGCAGCTCCTCCAGCGGCACCCCTTCGGCGGCCAGCTGCTCGAGCAGGGTGAGCCGCGCCTCGCGCGCCTCGCCTTCGAGCCCGTCGAGCAGGCCCTCGGCCTCGAAATCGATCTCAGGCGGCGCCACCGCCGCATTCGCTTACCTCCTGTCCAATCGCGGCGTCAGGCGACTGCGCCGCCGCGGCGCGGGTCGCCGCCGCCGCTGAGGTGCCCGCTGCGGATCGCGGGCGACGGCCTGGGCGCCGCCGAAGAAGAGGTTGATCGCGGCCGGCGCAGCGACCGGGAGGCCGCGCGCCTCGATCCGCGCCAGCGCCGCCTCGTCGATCCCCGGCTCGGCCTGGACGACGCCCGTCCTCGAAATGCAGGCGCGGCGCCCGCACCGCCTCGCCGCGCCCCATCCCCTGCTCGACCGCGCGCACGATCGTCTGCAGGATCGCCGAGCGGATCCGGTTGGAGCCGGCGCTGCCGAGCCCCAGCTCGATCTCGCCGTCGCGCAGGACCACGGTCGGCGCCATCATCGAGGGCACCCGCCGCCCCGGCGCGATCGCGTGGAAGCCGAGCGGGTTGAGGTCCTCCTCGCCGAGCATGTTGTTGAGGATCACGCCGGTGCCGGGGACGAGCACGCCGGAGCCGGAGCCGTTGGAGCAGGTGACGCTGGCGCACATCCCGTCGCCGTCGAGGACCGAGATGTGGGTGGTCGAGCCGAGCAGGTCGCCGGCGGCGAGGTCGAGCCCGGCGGGGTCGAGGAAGCCCGCCTCCAACCCCTCGTCGTAGAGCGCCTCGGCGAACTCCTCGCCACGCGGGCGCGTTGGCCGCGCCCATCGCCGCGACCAGCTGCTCGGGGCCGCTGCGCTCGCCGAGCCGCTCGAGCAGGCCGAGGCAGTAGGCGATCAGGATCCCGCCCGAGGAGGGCGGCGGGTTGGTCAGCACCTCGGTGCCGCGGAAGCGGCGCGGATCGGCTGGCGCTCGATCGCCTCGTAGGCGGCCAGGTCGCCGCGGCCCGAGCGTGCCGCCGTGCTCGACCACGTAGTCGCTCAGCGCCGCCGCGACCTCGCCGCGGCAGAACGGCTCGGCGCCCTCGGCGCCGAAGCGCTCCAGCGCCTCGGCGAGCTCGGCGAAGCGGAAGACCTCGCCCTCGCGCAGGGTCCGCCCGCCGGCGCGTAGAGCTCCCGCGTCCCCTCCAGCCGGGCGTGGATCGGCGCGAGGATGTCGAGGATGTAGGCCTGCTCGGCGTTGACCGGCGCCCCCTCGCGGGCCAGGCGCACGCCCGGCTCGACCAGCTCGGCGAGCGGCACCGAGCCGAAGCGCTCGCAGCGCCTCGCTCCAGGCCGGCCGCCGTGCCGGGCACGCCGCAGGAGGCCGGGCCGACGTAGAACGTCTGCACCGTCTCGGCGTCGAAGTGGACCGGCACCGGCACCAGCTCGGCGCCGCGCTCGATCCCGTCCCGTGCCGGGCGCGGCGACGAAGAAGTCGAGCAGCACCGTCTCGCCGCCGCGGTGGACCATCATGAAGCCGCCGGCGCCGAAGCCGGTCAGCGGGCTCTCGACCGCGAAGGAGGCGAGCACGGCGCAGACCGCGGCGTCGACCGCGTTGCCGCCCTCGCGCAGGACCTCGGCCCCCGCCTCGGCGGTGAGCGGATGGCCCGCGGCGACGACCCCGCTCATGGGCCCGAGACCGGGCTAGCCGGGCAGGAACTCGGGGACGTCGATGCCGAGCTCGCCGGAGCGCTCGGAGCGGCGCGCGGCGCGGCAGCGTCTTTGGTGCGGCGGATCGTCGGCTCGGCGGCGCGGCGCGGGGGCGCGGCGCGGCCGTCGAAGCGGGTGGCGACGACGGTGACCCAGACCTGGTCGCCGAGCTCCTCGTCGACGTTGGCGCCGAAGATGATGTTGGCGTCGGGGTGGGCGGCCTCGCCGACCACCTTCGCCGCCTCGCTGACCTCGACCAGCGAGAGGTCGGCGCCGCCGGTGATCGAGAGCAGGATCGCGCGCGCGCCCTCCATCGAGGTCTCGAGCAGCGGCGAGGAGATCGCTTTTTCGGCGGCGAGCATCGCCCGGTCGTCGCCGTGGCCCATGCCGATGCCGAGCAGCGCCCGGCCGGCCTCGGACATGATCGTGCGCACGTCGGCGAAGTCGAGGTTGATCACCGCCGGCAGCGTGACCAGGTCGGAGATGCCCTGCACGCCCTGGCGCAGCACGTCGTCGGCGACCTGGAAGGCCTCGACCATCGAGGTCTGCTGGTCGAGCACCTCGAGCAGGCGGTCGTTGGGGACGACGATCAGGGTGTCGACCTCGGCGGCGAGCTCCTCGATGCCCTTGTCGGCCTGGTTGCCGCGGCGGCTGCCCTCGAAGCTGAACGGCTTGGTGACGATGCCGACGGTGAGCGCGCCGACCTCGCGGGCGAGGCGGGCGACCACCGGGGCGGCGCCGGTGCCGGTGCCGCCGCCGGCGCCGGCGGCGACGAAGACCATGTCGGAGCCCTTGAGCAGGCGCTTGATCTTGTCCTGCTCCTCGAAGGCCGAGCGGTGGCCGAGCTCGGGGTCGGCGCCGGCGCCGAGGCCGCGCGTCTGCTCGTCGCCGATGTGGACGGTGACGTCGGCGATGCAGAGCTGCAGCGACTGAAGATCGGTGTTGACGGCCATGAACTCGACCCCGGGAATCCGCGCCTCGACCATCCGGTTGACCGCGTTGACGCCGCCGCCGCCGACGCCGACGACCCGGATCACCGGCTGGTGCGGCTCGCCGCTCCCGGGCGGCTCGTACTCCGGCTCCTCGCGCCCGTAGCGCGGAGCTTCGACGATCGGCCTCGCAGCTCGCGCCGCGCCGGCTGCGGCTCCTCGGAGAAGACCCGCTTCAACCGCTCGGGAGCGGGTCTCCGTGACTCTCGACGGATCCTCGACTCTGGTCGAGCGCCTGGCTCGGACTCGGCGCCTCTCCGCGGGTGGCGTGAGGTGGCTCTCCGGCGGTGGCCGTCGCCTCGGACAGGACTCGCGGCCGGCGCCTCGTCCTCCAGTCTCGCGGCCGGATCCTCGCGCCCGGAGCTCGGCGCCTCAGGCGGATCGCGGGCGCGTCGTCGGCGGTGGAGCGGAAGAGGTCGGAGAGGGGACCCTCGCGCATGCTCGCCCGCTTGTTACGCCGAGCTCATTTCGCCAGAACCTCCTTCGCCAGCTCCCGGTAGTAGTTCGCGGCGCTGCTGCCGGAATCGTACTTGAGCACGCTGGCGCCCTTGACCGGCGCCTCGGCGAATTTGATCGCCTTGCGGATCCGGGACTTGAAGACGAGGTCGCCGAAGTTCTCCTCGAGGATCTCCACCGCCTCCTTGGCGTGGACGGTCCGCGAGTCGAGCATCGTCGGCAGGATGCCCTCGATCCGGACGTCGGGGTTGAGGTTCTCCTGGATCATCTTCAGCGTGTTCTGGAGCTGGACCAGCCCGCGCATCGACAGATACTCGCACTGGACGGGGACGATCACCTTGTTCGCCGCGGTCAGCGCGTTGATCGTCAGCAGCCCGAGGCTGGGCGGCGTGTCGATGCAGACGAAGTCGTAGTCGCCGGAGACCTCTTTCAGCGCCTTCTCCAGCGAGCGCTCGCGGCCGATCTTGGTGCTCATCGCGATCTCGGCGCCGGCCAGGTCGATCGAGGCGACGGCGATGTCGATCTCGCGCTCGACGATGATCTCGCTGATCGGCATGTCGTTGACGAGCACGTCGTAGAGGCTCTTCTCGACCTTGTCCGGATCGATCCCCTGGCTCATCGTCAGGTTGCCCTGCGGGTCGAGGTCGATGCAGAGCACCCGGTAGCCGGACTCGGCGAAGGCGACGGCGAGGTTCAGGGTGGTGGTCGTCTTGGCGACCCCACCCTTCTGGTTGGCGAAGGCGATCACCTCGGCGTGCTTGACCGGCGCCTCCGGCTCCGGCCTCGCTCGACCACGACCTCATGACGCGACTGGGCGCGATCAGATCCCGCGGCATGAACCGCTCCGGCTCCTCATCGGCCTCAGCTCGGCAACCGCTCAGCGCGCTCGGCCTCGACAGTCGGAGCGGCTCGAGCAGCTCGACCGGACGGCTCGGCAGCCTCACCTGGCGTCCGGCCGAGTCGATGACGCCTCTTCCGCGGGTGGCGCGGATGAGGGCTCGTCGCCCGCAGCTTGCGAGGACGACGGTCCTCCTCGGCGACAGGACCCGCGGCCGAGGCGCTCCTCCGTCGTCCAGGCTGTCGAGCTCGTCCGCCTCCAGGTGTCGCACCCGACGCTCGGGCACCGCTTCCTCCATCCGCTGCAGCTCCTCGACGATCGGGTGCGGCTCCTCGTCGACCTGGACGGGCGCTGGACTTGTTCTTGCGGCTAAGGAATCCCATTGCGCGGATATTCGCATGGGCACCCGCTTTTCCTGCCGGCTCTCGAAATTGCTAGGAATTGCCCGATCCCCGAGCTCCTCGACAAGCGACTGGTCTTCGTCACCGGCAAGGGCGGCGTCGGCAAGACCACGGTCGCGGTCGCGCTCGGCCTGCGCGCCGCCGCCGAAGGCAAGCGGACGATCGTCTGCGAGGTCTCCTCGCAGGAGAACGCCTCGCGGATCTTCGACCACACCGAGGTCGGCTTCCACGAGGTCGAGATGGAGGAGAACCTCTGGTCGATCTCGATCGACCCCGACGAGTCGATGCGCGAGTACGTGCTGCTGCAGCTCAAGGTGCGGGCGATGCGCGACATGCTCTTCCGCAGCCGCATCTTCAACTACCTCGCCGCCGCCACGCCCGGGCCTCAAGGAGCTGGTCACGATCGGCAAGATCTGGGAGCTGGCCCAGCTCGACCGCAAGGTGAAGAAGGGCCGCAAGTACGACCTGGTGATCGTCGACGCGCCCGCGACCGGCCACGGGATCGGCTTCCTGCAGACGCCGCGCACCTTCGCCGACGATCGCCCGCGTCGGCCCGATCCACTCCCAGGCCCAGCAGCTCGACCGCTTCATCACCGACCACGAGCACACCGGCGTCGCGATCGTCGCCCTGCCGGAGGAGATGCCGGTCAACGAGTCGGCGGCGCTGGAGCACGACCTGCGCGACGAGGTCGGCGTCGCCGTCGACCGCGTCTACATGAACGGCCTCTACCCGGAGCGCTTCTCCAAGGCGGAGGCCGAGCAGCTGGCGGCGCTGGCCGAGGGCGAGGACGGCGCCGTGCGGGCGGCGGCGCGGGCGGCCCTCTCCGAGCACAGCCGCGCCCGCTCCCAGCGCGCCCAGCTCGCCCGCCTGCGGCGCCGGGTCGAGGCGCCGGTCAAGACGCTGCCCTTCCTCTTCGAGCCCGAGCTCGGCGTCGAGGCGGCGCGGCAGCTGGCGAAGAGGCTCGGCTGATGCCGACGCTGTCGGCGACATCCTCGAGGGCAAGGACATCTGCATCTGCGCCGGCTCGGGCGGGGTCGGCAAGACGACCACCTCGGCGGCGATCGCGACCGGCATGGCGGCGCGCGGGCCTGAAGGTCTGCGTGCTGACGATCGACCCGGCCAAGCGCCTCGCCGACTCGCTCGGCCTGAAGGAGCTCGGCAACGAGGCGCGCCAGGTCGACCCGGAGCTGTTCGAGGAGCAGGGGGTCGAGATGAAGGGCGAGCTGTGGGCGATGATGCTCGACGCCAAGGCGACCTTCGACGAGCTGGTCGCCCGCCAGGCGCCCGACGAGGAGTCGCGCGACCGGGTCCTCGAACAACCGCATCTACCAGCAGATCTCCAGCGCCCTCGCCGGCTCGCAGGAGTACATGGCGATGGAGAAGCTGTTCGAGCTGCACACCGAAGGCCGCTTCGACCTGCTCGTCCTCGACACGCCGCCGACCCGCAACGCGCTCGACTTCCTCGACGCGCCGAAACGCCTGACCCAGTTCATCGAGGGCCGCTCGCTGCGCGTCTTCATGAAGCCGACCGGGCTCGCGGCCAAGGTCGCCGGCCGCGGCGCCTCGGTCGCGCTCGGCGTCTTCAAGCGGATCGTCGGCTTCGACCTGCTCGCCGACCTGGCCGAGTTCTTCAACGCCTTCAGCGGCATGGTCGACGGCTTCCAGGCGCGGGCCAAGCGGGTCAACAAGCTGCTCGCCGACCCCGGCACCTGCTTCCTCGTCGTCTGCGGCCCGCAGGGCGAGCCGATCGACGAGGCCGTCTACTTCCACCGCAAACTGGTCGAGGCGAAGCTGCCCTTCGGCGGCGTCATCGTCAACAAGGTCCACTACCCGGCCGAGCAGCTGCGCGGCGACGGCGACGACCTGCCGGCGGCGCTGGCCGAGAAGCTCGGCGACGAGGACCTGGCGCGGCGGGTGGCCGCGAACTTCGCCGACTACCAGGCGCTGGCCGAGCGCGACGCCCGCAACATCGAGCACCTGGCCACCGAGCTGCGCACCAAGGGCGTGATCCGCGTCCCCTACCTCGACGAGGACGTCCACGACCTCGCCGGCCTGGCCGAGATCAACCGCTACCTGTTCGCCACCAGCGAGGAGCGGGTCGCGATGGCCGCCGGCCGCGCCTAAGCGGCTTGAGCGCGCCGCTAGCGGCTCGTACTCGAACTCGGTCGCTGACCTCCCAGTCGGCGTCCTCGGGCACCGGGAAGAGATGGCGCACGCGCGGGGTGTCGATCCGCTCGCGGTGCTCGAGGTCGCGCTCGTTCGCGCGGGCCAGTCGAGCGAGTCGCCGCGGCGCGCCTCGAGACCTCGTCGAGCCAGGGCGTGGCCGTGATCTTGATCTCGTCTTCGGCCGGGAATCGGCTCCGATGATGCGGGTCTCCTGCCATGTCGTCCTCCTCGATTGGCTCGTGGCGGCTCGATCGGCTCGGGGCGGCAGCGCAAGTTGTTCGATGCCGGAACTCCGGCGCTCGTCCTCGACCGGCTCCGGCGGGCGCAGCTGGCTCGGGCGCGTCGGCGATCGGCTCGACGGTGCGCGCTCTCGTCCTCGGCGGCGACGGCGATCTCGGCGTCGCCGGCTTCGAGGCCGGTGGCGATCAGGGTCTCGTCGGCGGTGGCGCTGAGGTCGGTGCCGAGCTCGCCGAGGGCGGCGTCGCGGAGGATCCGGCGCACGCCGTCCTCGACCCAGGCGGCCAAGCGCGATCGCGTCCGCTCAGCGAGCGGCCGTTCATCAGCGCGCGCTCCAGCTCGAGCGCGTCCTCGATCTGCTCGCGCGCCTCGATCCGGTCCAGCGAGTCGTCGGCGATCAGCGCCGCGGCGCGCATCGGCAGCGAGGCGCCGACCGGGCCGTGGCCCTCGAGCACCGCGCGCAGCGCCAGCAGGTGGTCGCTGAGGCCCTCGAGCGCGCTCTCGCGCTCGCAGCCCATCTCGAAGCGGCCGACCGCCCAGGCCAGGGCGCCGTCGGGGTCGGGGCGCGCCTCCAGCGTGCTGGCGAACTCGGCCAGCTCGCTCGCCTCGTCCTCGCTGAGCCGGTAGCCGCCGGGCCGGGTCGCCGGGGCGCCGGTGGCGATCCGCCGCCAGCAGCCCTCGCCGGTCGGGCGCGAAGGCGTAGGGGCCGAGGCCGACGCCGCCGCCCTTGAAGAGCCTGCATGACGCTGATCAGCTCGCGCAGCTGGTGCAGCGCGCCCTCGGCGCCGCCCTCGTCGTCCTGCTCGGCGACGGCGAGGAACTGCGGCTCCCAGGCGGCGCGGCCCATGCCCTCGCTGCGCATCGCCTCGATCGGGGCCTCGATCGAGTCGGCGCGGACGATCCGGACGCCGTGCGGCAGCTGCAGGCGCTGGCACCGACATCCGCAGGCCGACCAGCGGCACGACAGGACGTCGGCGTCGTCGGCGTCGCGGGCTTCGGCGTCGAGCGTCGAGAGCGCGCTCTCGAGCCGGGCGCGGTCGAGCGAGAACTCGGTGCTGCCCTCCCAGAGGGCGGCGATGAAGACGGTCAGCATCAGCTCGGCGCGCTCGCCGGGGTCGGCGGGGACCGGCTCGCCGCGAGCCTCGAGGTAGGGGGCGGCGACGCCGGCCTCGATCGCGGCCTCGCGGGCCGGGCCGAAGCTCGGCAGCGAGCGCAGCTCGCCGGCGTGCTGCTCGACGAAGCGCGCGGTCAGCGGCACGTAGCTGTAGAAGGCGGAGTCGTCGCCGGTGTCGGCGGCGACGTCGAAGGGGATCTGGTCGCCGCTGGCGACCAGCGTGCTGAGCCGGGTCGCGGCCTCGGTGGCCAGCCGCTTCAGCGCTTCGTTGAGCAGGAAGTCACGCACGGCCCAGGCTTCCGCTCGCCCGGGCACGCTCCTGCGCCTGCACGATGCTTGCAAACACCCGGGTCTGGACGTTTGGCCTAGAGAACGGCGGGCTCGGCGTCTTCCGCCAGCAGCCAGCGGGTGCCGTAGCTGCGCATGTCGTCGATCAGCGGCACCAGCGCCTCGCCCTTGTCGGTCAGCGCGTACTCGACCCGGGGCGGGACCTCGGGATAGGTGTGCCGCTCGACGATCCCCTCCTCCTCCAGCGCCCGCAGCCGCAGCGAGAGCGTGCGCGGGCTGATCCCCTCCAGCGAGCGCTCCAGCTCGCAAAAACGGCTGCTCCCGTCGGCCAGGTCGCGGATCACCAGGAGCGTCCACTTGCCGCAGACCACCTCGGCGGTGCGACAGACGGGACAGGTTGAGTTGCTGAGGGCGCTCATTGGGCAGATCGGGACGAAGATCGAATCGCCTTGCTTCACCAAGTGTAGCCACATGGCTTCACTTACTGAAGCTTTGGCGGAAACCCAGGCGCGATCCGGATCTGAGCCGCTTGCCCGGTTAAAGCTCGCCGCGGCCGGGTCCGATGAGGAGCGCATGACGTCGAGGCGCCAGAAGCTCCCCCCTGCGGAGGAGGGGTTCGTGCTGATCGAGGTCCTGGTCAGCGCGCGGTGATCGTCGTCGTCTCCGCCGGCACCTTCGGCCTCCTGCAGGCGACGACCAAGGCCTCCGCCGAGCAGCGCCATGGCTCCCAGGCCTTCGCGATCGCCCAGGAAGACCAGGCGCGCCTGCGCTCGATGCAGCTCGATCGCGCTCAGCCACCTCGACGAATCGAGGACGCTGACGTTGGACGGCACCACCTTCACGATCCACTCGACCGGCATCTTCGTCAACAACAAAACCTCGTCGGTGTCCTGCCTCGGCGAAGACATCTCGGCCGACTACGCGCAGGTCACCACGATGGTCACCTGGCCCGGGATGGCGAACGGCGAAAAATCGGTGCTGCGCAGCATCATCTCGCCCTCGAACGGCTCGATCGACTCCACCCACGGCACCCTGACCGTCTCGGTGACCAACGAGAAAGGGGAACCGAAAGCCGGCGTCGACCTCAAAGCCGGGGTGTACAGCGCCGAAACCAACGCCGAAGGCTGCGCGACTTTCCCCGATCTCAGGACAGGGCAGCCAGACCCTGGAATCCAATGGCGAAGACGCGAAACTGGTCAGCCCCAACAGCATCTACGTCGAGAAAACGCAGGCGGGCGTCGGCGCCGGCGCCACCAAAACGACCAAACTGATTTACGACAGCCCCGGCACGATCCCGGTCAAATTCAAATACCGGGTCGGCAGCAGCCCCACGGAATTCAAACCGTCCTCGGCCGACTCGGTGATCGCCTTCCACAGCGTGATGAAAGAAGCGAAGGTGCTCTGGACTTTGGACGGCACGCGGCAGCCCGTAGTCGAAGCCTTCCCCCTCTTCCCCTTCACCTCCCCCTACAGCGTCTACGCCGGCTCCTGCACCGCCAACAATCCGGGTGCAGGGGCGGGGACGGGCAGCGCCATCGTCCCGGCGGGTAAAGCCTCGGGCGCACGTCGAACTGCAGCTGCCAGCGCTCAATCTCACTGTCTGGAGTGGAAAAAACGAAGCCAACAAAGGCTCCCAGCTCGTCAACGCCGAGGTCTGGGTCCGTGACACCGAATGCTCGAAATCGGGGCAGCCCGTAACCCGTATCGCCAACACCAACTCGACGGGCAACCTAACCGATCCCGGGTTTGCCCTGGGGCAACTACGACCTCTGCGCCGACACTGTCCCCGGCTCACCGAAATCGAGCAGCAGCCGCCGACAGCGGATCCCCGCCATAAACGTCAAGAACCTGGCCAACGGAACCACGGCCAACTTCTACCTCGGATCCGGCACCAGCACTGCATCCGAACCCGGTGAATGCCCATGAACGCGCCTGAGCCCGATACGTGATCAGCGCGGTGCCACGCTGATCGAGCTGATGATCGGGATGGCGAGCGGGATGGTCGTGCTCTTCGCCCTGGCGACGATGATCATCGTCACGCTCCACTCCACCGCCCGGGTCAGCGCCCGCGTCGACGCGACCCAGAGCGCTCGCCTTGCCGTCACCCGGATCACCGACCAGCTGCACTCCTCCTGCGTCGCCCCGCGGATCGCCCCGGTGCAGGCGGGGAGCACCGGGACCTCGCTCCGCTTCATCCACCAGCGCGGCTCGGCAGTCGTCCTCGACCCGGTGCTGAGCAGGATCGACCTGGTCGGCGGCACGCTCACCCAGTACGACTACGCGATGACCGGCGGGGCGATGCCCAGCTGGAGCTTTGCCTCGTCGCCGACCACTCAGCGCTTGCTCGCCAACGGGATCAACCCGATCCCACCCGGCACCGCGGTCTTCACCTACCTCGGTTACTCCGGCAAAGCGATCAACCTGGCGCTCCCGGCCGCCCCGCTCAGCGCCGAGAATGCGGCCCGGACGGTCGCGGTCAGGGTCGCCTTCAGCGCCGCCCCCCAAAGCACCGGTGTCGTCGACGCCGGGGCGGCAGCCCAGGTCCGCGACACCGCCCTGCTCCGCCTTACCTCGCTCGCCTTCAACAAGGAAACGGACGAACCATGCCTCTGAACGCGCGCGACGAGCGGGGCTTCACGATGATCGCCGCCGTGGTCGGCATGTCGCTGGTCGCGACCCTGACCTTGGTCGCCGTCACCGCGGTCAGCGGCGACATCAGCCTGACCCGCGGCGACCTCGACCGCCGCCAGGCCTACGAGGCGGCGAAAGCCGGGGTCAACGAGTACGCCTTCCACCTCAAAACCAACAACAGCTACTGGACCAAATGCACGGAAGTGCCGCCGCCCAACGCGGTCAACCAGCAGGGCGCCAAACCGCTGCAAACGACGGAAGGTACCCGGCAAGCACCGGCGCGAAATACGCAATCGAGCTGCTGCCCGCCACCGGCAAAACAACATGCGAACCCGGCCATCGATCGCCCGCGACCAACAGCATGCTCGAGGCGGGCGGGCCGCTGCGCGGGACGTTCCGGATCCGCTCGACCGGCTTCTCGGGCAAAGCGAAGGTCTCGATCATCGCCACCTTCAGGCCGGTCGAGCTTCCTCGACTACGTCTACTTCACCCAGCTCGAGACCTCGGACCCCTCTGGCTACGCGTTCCCGAACCCGTCGCCACGCTCGAAGGGGCCAACTCACAGTGCGAAAAAGTGCTGCAGGATCGCGACCTCTCAGGAAACGCCCTCGCGCTCGAAAAAGCCGGGCGGAACAGCGTCCCGTTCTACACCAAAGTCGATCCCAAAACGGGAAAAGTCCCGAATCGAAGTACTGCCGGGTGATCTCCTTCGTCAGCGGCGATTTCCTCAACGGGCCGCTGCACACCAACGACGCGTTCGTGATCTGCGGCAACCCGAGCGTTCGGGCGCCCCGACACAAACGACGCGGTCGAGGTCAGCGCGCTGTCGCCCGGGCTGGTACTCGACCGAACGAAATCCCCGCTGGCTCGAGCTGCAGCGGCGCAGCCCGACCTTCGACGGCACCTACCTGATCAACTCGCCGGCGCTGATCGCCACCCCCGACCAACGGCGAGCTGAAGAACATCGCCGAACCGCAGTTCAAGTTCAAAGGCCAGGTGCGAATCTGCCTCAGCGGAGCGACGATGACGGTCGGCAACACCGGCACCTGCACCGGCCTCTACAACGGCGCCTTCCCTGCCAACGGCGTCATCTACGTCGAAAACGACGTCTGCTCCGAGCACGCCTACTCGCCGTTCACCGCCACCTATCCCGCGACCTCGGGATGCGGCAACGTCTACGTCCACGGCAAATACTCCGGTCAGCTGACGATCGCCGCCGAAAACGACATCGTCGTCGACGAGCGATCTGCTCCGCGAAGGCGAGAGCGCGGTGCTGGGGCTGATCGCCAACAACTTCGTCCGCGTCTACCACGGCCACACGGGTGAGGTCATCAACCCCACCACCTATGAGCCCGAATGCAACTCCGGCACCGAGTCGAGCGCTCGGGAACCTGACGATCGACGCCGCGATCCTGGCGATCAACCACTCCTTCATCGTCGACCACTACGACTGCGGCGGCAACTCGGGACGCTGAAGGTCAACGGCGCGATCGCGCAGAAGTTCCGCGGCGCGGTCGGCACCCAGCGGCGGCACCGGCTACCTGAAGAGCTACAACTACGACGACCGCCTGCGCTACCTGACGCCGCCGAGCTTCCTCGACCCGGACCAGTCGGCTGGGTGATCGGGCGGACGATCGGCGAGGGAGACCCGGATTCGAATGGATTCAGGGCGACCTCTTCCGCCACCCTGACAGACGCCTGCTGCTGAGAGCGCAGCAGACGAGCGCGCCTGGTCGGCCTCGAGATCGAGGCCGGCAGCATCGCCGCCGCCGAGGTGCACGCAGAACGGCAGCGCGCGGCTGGCAGCCAGCGCGATCGCGCCGCTTGCCGGCCGAGGCCTTCCACGACGGCGAGGTCGCCGACCCGGATGCCGTGGCCGAGGCGCTGCGCTCGCTCTTCTCCGAGCACAAGCTCTCGCGCCGGGTGCGGCTCGGGATCGCCAACCAGCGCGTCGTCGTGCGGACCTGCGACTGCCGGCGATCGAGGACCCGAAGGAGCTCGCCGCCGCGGTCCGCTTCTCCGCCCAGGAGCAGATCCCGATGCCGATCGACCAGGCGGTGATCGACCACCGCGTGGTCGGCGGCGCCCCGGCCAGCGAAGGAATGCCGCCGCAGATCGACGTGATCGTCGTCGCCGCGCGCCGCGACATGATCGACGCCTCGCTGAAGCCGCTGCGGACGCCGGCCTGGAGCCGGTCGGGCGTCGACCTCTCCGCCTTCGGCATGATCCGCGCGCTCGGCGGACGTTCCCGAGCGCAGACGAGAGCGCGCCGGCCAAGCCCACCACCGCCACGCTCTACTGCAACATCGGCGACGTCACCAACCTCGCGGTCGCCAAGGGCCGCTCCTGCCTCTTCACCCGCGTCTCGCCGGTCGGGCTCGAGGACATCGTCGGCCTCGCTGTCCGGCGCCACCGGGCTGAGCCGCGAGCACGCCCGCATGTGGCTGACGCACGTCGGCCTGGCGCAGCCGCTGGAGGCGATCGAAGGCGACCCCGAGACGATCTCCCGGGTGCGCGCGGCGCTGGAGAACGGCGCCTCCGCCCTGCTCGACGAGCTGCGCCTCTCGCTCGACTTCTACGGCGCCCAGGAGGGCGCGGTGCCGGTCGAGCGGATCGTGCTCTGCGGTCCCGGCAGCGTCGTCCCCGGCCTCGCCGAGCGGATGGAACCGGCGCTCGGCCTGCCGATCGAGAGTCGGCCGTCCCGCCGCCCTCTCCGGGCTCGATGCCGACCTCCGCGGCCCGCCTCACCCTCTCCTACGGACTCGCCCTGGAGGAGTAGCTCATGCGCCCCGTCAACCTGATCCCCGAGCACAAGCAGCAAGGCGCCCGCAAGCCGCTGCGCGGCGGCCCCCTCGCCTACATCGTCGTCGGCGCCCTGGTCGCCGTCCTCGCTCGGGGTCACCGCCCTGGTCGTCACCGGCAACCAGATCTCCGACAGCAAGGCCGAAATCGCCCAGCTGCAGCGCGAAGACGCGGCCGCCAAGGCGCGCGCCGCTCAGCTCGCCGGCTACACCCAGTTCCACGGCGTCCGCGAGCAGCGCGTCGCCACCGTGACCAGCCTCGCCGACAGCCGCTTCGACTGGGAGCGGGTGATGCGCGAACTGGCGCTGGTCCTGCCCGAGGACGTCTGGCTGACCAACCTGACCGGCACCGCCACCCCCGAGGCCACCGTCGAAGGACGGGCGGCATCGAGCTGCGCGCTTCGGTCGCCGGTCCGGCCCTGGAGCTGTCCGGCTGCGCCAGCGGCCAGGAAGCCGTCGCCGGGTTCGTGCAGGCGCTGAAGGAGATCGACGGCGTCACCCGCGTCGGGGTGCAGTCCTCCAACCTCGGGGAGCGCGAAAGCGGCGGGGAAACCACGTCGGGTTCTGCCTCGGGAGGCAACTGCCAGACCCGTTCCTTCATCGCCGAATTCCAGATCGTCGTCGCCTTCGACGCCGCGCCGGTGGCCGCGACGAGCGGGGAAATCGAATGAAACTGAGCGAGAGCAACAAGACGATCGTCGCGATCCTGGTCCTCGCCGCCCTGGCGGTCGGCTTCTGGATGCTCCTGCTCAGCCCCAAGCGGGAAGAAGCGAGCAAGCTCGCGAGCCAGGCAGACGAGCTGCGCGCTTCGCTGTCGGCGTCGCAGCTCCAGGTCAGCGAAGCCGAAGCGGCGAAACGCGAGTTCCCCGGCGACTACCGGCGCTGGTGGTGCTCGGCCAGGCCGTCCCGAGCAACGAGGAAACCTCCTCGCTGCTGGTCGAGCTGAACCACATCGCCCGCCAGGCGGATGTCAGGTTCGAAGCATCGAGCTCGACTCGGGCGGAGGAGAAAGCACCGAAGCGGCAGCGACGACCGAAACGGCGCCGTCGGTGCCGCCGCCCACTTCGGGCGGCGCGACCGGCGTGCCGGCCGCGGCGACGGTCCCCCCGACCGAGGCCGCTGCGGCGCTGCTGCCGCTCGGGGCCACGATCGGCCCCGCCGGCCTCGGCGTGATGCCCTACAACCTCACCTTCAGCGGCAGCTTCTTCCAGATCGCCGACTTCATCAACGGGATCGACTCGCTCGTCCGCGGCAGCGGTGAGCAGGTCGACGTCGAGGGCCGCCTGGTCACGCTCAACGGCTTCTCCTTGACGGCAGAAGAGGACCGCGGCTTCCCCTACCTGCAGGCGAGCTTCTCCGTCACGACCTACCTGACCCCGCCCGGGCAGGAGCCGCCGCGGTGGCGGCCCCGGTCGAAGCCGGCGCCGCGCCGGTCGAAGCCGAAGCCACTGAATCGGCCGAACCGGCCGAACCCACCGAAGAACCCACGACCGTCGCTGAAGCCGGCTGATGAACCTCTTCAAGAAAGGACCAGAGATCAAGCTCTCGGAGCTGAAGGTTCCGCAGGTCCTCTCGGACCTCTACTGGGACCTCCGCGACCGCTACCTGCTGCCGGCCGTGGCGCTTCTCCTGATCGCGATCGTCGCCGTGCCGCTGGCCCTGGGCGGATCCTCCGATTCGAGCTGGCCGGAATCGGCCGAAGACGGCAGCGTCGCCGATGCGATCGCCGGCGCCAGCGCGGTGCCACCCGCCAGCGGCGAGCTGGTGGCGAAAGCCGCACCCGGGCTGCGCGACTACCGCCGCCGCCTCGACGAGCTGCAGGAAAAGGATCCCTTCGTGCAGCAGTTCTCCGGCAGCGAAAGCGAAGGCGCCGCGACCACGACTAGTGAAGTGAGTTCCGGCGGCTCGACGGAATCCCCGGAAAGCTCGACGGCATCTCCCGAAACCTCCACCCCCGGCTCGACGGAATCCGCGCCGACCGAACCCTCACCCGAAGATCCGGGCATCACCTGGTTCTCCTACGCGATGGACGTCCGCGTCGTCTCGCTGGGTGAGGTCGGCGCCTCCAAGAGCGGCGCCAACGAGAACAACACCACTGTCCGCCACAACCTGCCGGAGCTGACCGTGCTGCCAAGCCGCGACGCTCCCGCGGCGATCTACATGGGCGTCACCAAGGACGGCAAGAAGGCACTGCTGATGATCTCCGATCAGGTCCAGGGGATCTTCGGCGACGCCACCTGCGTCCTCGGCTCGGCCAGCTGCCAGCTGCTCGCCGTCGAGCCCGGCCTGCCGGTGACCATCGTCTACGGCGCCGCCGAACGAACCTTCCGCATCGAAGTCCTCAAGCTCCGCCTGCTCGACACCGACCACCTGAACCGAGCTCCCCTCGGGTCGGGCAAGAACAAGCAAGAGCACAAGAACACCGCCGAGGGCTTGGCCCAGCTTTCCCCGCGGCCCTAGGCGAGCTCAGACGGCGATGACCGCAAGGCTCTCGCCCGGACCCAGCAGGGTCTGAATATCTTCGGGATCCGACGTCGCAACGAGAGCGTTGCTCTCGACGGCACAACAAACGACGTGGGCATCGGCAACATCGCTCCCTCCCCGCTCTCCCATCCTTACCCCGACAATCTTGGCCTGCTCGTGATCCAGGGACTCGACCCTCGCTCACCGCGACGAGCCGAGAAAGCGACGCTGACCGAGGACCGCCCCGCCAGACCTGCGCGAGAACAGTGGCAGGAATGACCACGCGGTGACGAAGGGCGCGGATGCCCTTGAGCGTAGCGACCAGTTCCCCGTCGCCCCGTTCAAATGCGATCAGGGCTCCGGCGTCGAGGACAACATTTCTCGTGACGCGCGCATCAGTTCCCGTATTGCCCACTCTTCCTTCTCCCCGCTGACAGGACCATGCTCCTTCTCCGCAAGCTCGATCGCCTCCCTCAGCCCTTCGGACCTGGCGTGTGCTCTTAGAGCTTCCTCGATAGCTGTCGAAAGGTCCGCTGCGCGTCCCGATCCGACCTGTGCTCGAGCAATCTCGAGCACCTCCGGGTCAACGTCAATGGTCACGCGTTTCTTCATCTCCAGCATCGTACGCTCCCTTTTCGGCTCTTGTTCATCGAAGGCTGAAGCGAGAGACCGCACTTGTGGCGCGCAGAAAGCGCCGATCCAGTCACGCTTCCTACACGTGACCAGTGACTCACTAGCCCAGGTAGAGGTCGATCAGCTGGTCGCCGGCCAGCATCGCGACGACGCCGCCGAGGGCGAGGAAAGGGCCGAAGGGGATCGCCATCTTGCGGGCCTGAGAGCCGTGGCGGGCGATCAGGGCGAGGCCGACGAAGGTGCCGACGAGCAGGGCGATGAGCACTGCGGGGGCAACGGCGCGGCCGAGGAAGAGGCCCATCGTCGCGGTCAGCTTGACGTCGCCGAGGCCCATGCCCTCCGGATAGGCGAGGACGACGAGGAAGAGGATGCCGCCGGCCGCCGCGGCGGCGATCGAGCCGCTCGGGCAGGCCGCCGGGATCGGTGGGAACCGCGATCGCCAGGCAGAGGATCGCGCCGACCAGCAGGACCATGTTGGGGATGATGCGTTGCTCGAGGTCGGTCAGGGTGACGACCGCCAGCATCGTCACGAAGACGAAGTCGATCGCGATCTCGGCCGGATCGTCCCAGTGCACGAGAGTCGGCGGCCGCGAACAGAGCCGCCACGGTCAGCTCGGTCAGCGGATAGCGAGGCGAGATGCGGGCGCCGCAGCAGCGCGCCCTGCCCCGCAGCAGCAGCCAGGAGAACACCGGAACGTTGTCGCGGGCGGCGATCTGGGCGCCGCAGGCGGGGCACTGGGAGCGGGGCCCGGCGATCGAGATGCCGCGCGGCACCCGGTGGGCGACCGCGGTGGCGAAGCTGCCGGCGGCGAGCCCCACCACGAACGCGATCAGGGCGCCGGCGAGCATCGATGCGGAGTTGTATCCGAGCGCGCGGCGGTCTACGCGGCGCCGACTCAGCGGATCACCTTGAAGCGCCGCTTCGCCGGCCTCTCCTCGCGGTTGCCGGCGGGGTCGACCGCCTTGACCTGGAAGGTATGAACCTTGCGGCTGAGGCGCTTGGCGCGGAATGGGGCCGTGCAGGACTTCCACTTGCGGCGGTCGAGCTTGCAGAGGAAGGTCGTGCCGGGGGCTTCGCCGGCGCTGTCGAGGAAGCGGAACACGGCCGTGCGCTTGCGCGTCTTCACCCCCGGCCCCATCGTGATCCGGGTCAGCGGCGCGGTCGAGTCCTCGACGTAGACGGCCGGGATCCGGAGAGCACGGCGAGCGGTCGTTGCCGCCGTCGATCGAGACCCCGTAGAAGGCGACGGTCGCGTTGTCGACGAACCTGGACCCGCAGGCCGGCAGCGAACTCGGACGCGGACCCCTTCGCCAGAGGCGCACCCTTGCAGCCGGCCTCGGCGAAGATCTCGACCTTCGCCGCGCCGGGCGCACTGCCGGTGACCAGCGGCGTGTTGTTGTTCGCGGCGCCAGCCGGGCAGCGTGCGCAGCTTCGGCGCCGGCGGCTTGCCAGGAACGTCCGGGGCCTGCGGCTCCTTGGGCTGGGTCTTTCCCGCCGGAGTCTTTCCCGCCCGGGTTTTCGGCCGGCGGTGGCTCCTGCTGCGGCGTCACCTCCTGGTAGGAGATCGAGGAGCTCGAGCATCCCGAGGGGACGCCGGCCAAGCGACGCGCGCGCGTAAAAGGTGGTGGTCGAATTGTCCGGCACCGGCGTCTGGGATCCCGCTTGCGGCGAACGCCGCGCCAGTCCCGGTGGCGAGAGGTGCCCCTGAGCAAGTCGCGTCGGAGAACACGGAGACAATCGCTTCGGGGTCGGCAGTGCCGATCAGATGCGGAAAGTTGTCGTTCGCTGGCGAAGCGGGATTCACCGCGTCGAGCACGGGCGGCCCGGGGGGCGTCGTCACCTGTCGGTAGGCGAGACCACGCCGAACAGGACGACGTTCCGCCCATTCCGCTATCCGTCTGCGTGGCGTAGAAGGTCGTAATCGAGTCGGGAGTAATGACACCGTTTGGAACCTGGATTCCCGTGCCCTCCAGTTCTTCGACGGTACCCACCTTCACCACCGCCCCTGCGTCCAAGCAGGTCGGGTCTCCCTCGTAGATCGTGATCGTGGCGGCCGGATCGAGCGCCCTGCCGATCGGGCCACCGCCGCCAGCACCGCCGCCGCTGGCACCGGCACGAACGACGGAGCTGATTATCCCCCCTTCGTGGCCCAGGATCCGCGGCGTCAACGTGACCCCGGGCGAGGCGGGATCGGTGCCGGTCAGCACCGGTTTGAACGGAGCCGCCTGGGCGGCTGGAGATGCCAGCACCGCCAGCGCCAACAGTGCCGTGAGCGCCAGCAAGCACACCGAAGGGCGGGCCCAGAGGCCCGCCCTTCGGTGACTCACAGTTGGAGCGATGAATCATGACGGTGGAGCTCAGCCGCTCCAGGTGCCGGGTTCGTCACCGGTGCCGGGACAACCGCCTCGGTTGCCAGCTTTAGCCACCACGTGCAGGGGAAGGTGGTGCTGCCACCCGACATTGACCACCGAGAAGCTATTGCCGGTAGTCGAGCGTGATTTTGATCGTGTAGCCGTAGCAGTCGGGGTGCCGACGACTTCGATGCTTTCTGTACCGGTCGCCGCCGTTGCGGAAGGCAGCGTCGGCTCGATGATTTTCAGTGCGGCCGGTGTCGCAGCTGGCGTACGAGCCAGTTGTGGTATCCGTCGCACAGGTCTCCATCGCGACCTGGGCGGAGTGAGCGTACTCCTTGGCCTTCGCGTCGCCGGCCTTGTCCTTCTGGTTGAAGAAGGCGGGCAGCGCGATCGCGGCCAGGATTCCGAGGATGAGCATGACGACGAGAAGCTCGATCAGCGTGAAGCCGGCCTCGCTGTCGCCGTTGAGCCGGGCGCCAATCTTGTGCCCGGAGGTTCTGGAGCAACATAGGTACCTCCTAGTGGACCTATCGTTTGCGCCAGAGCCCGGGATTTGCCGTATCGGCACCGAGGCACTGGCAGTCATTTGCCCTCTCCTCATCGGCGTCTCGCAGAGGCACCTTTAGCCCTGCACGGCAGAATTCGCGAAGTTCGACTTTTTGCCCAGAACTGCGCGAAAAGTGGGTGGTACTCGACACAAAAAAATGCCGATCCAAGTGGCTTCGCACCGCAATACTCGCAGGCCACTCACCGTACGAACGTCTACCCCGGCCAGCGGGCTCAGCGGATGTGTTCGTAGATGCTGAACATCGGCAGGTACATCGCGATCACGATGAACCCGACGATGCCGCCGACGAAGACGATCATCAGCGGCTCGATCAGGGCGGTCAGGGCCTTCACCTTGGCGTCGACCTCGGCCTCGTAGAAGTCGGCGACCTTGCTCAGCATGTGCTCGAGCTGGCCGGTTTCCTCGCCGACCGCGACCATGTGGCCGACCATCGGCGGGAAGATCGGGTTGTCCTCGATCGGGCCGGCCAGCGAGCCGCCGCGCTTGACCGAGGCGTAGACGTCGTCCATCGCCTGCTCGACGACGACGTTGCCGGCGGTCTCGCCGGTCAGTTTGATCGCCTGCAGCATCGGCACGCCGGAGGAGACCGCGCCGGAGAAGGTGCGCGACCAGCGGGCCAGCGCGACCTTCTGGATCACGTCGCCGATCTTGGCCGGGAGCCGCAGTTTGAAGCGGTCCCAGAGCTCGTTGCCGCGGTCGGTCTTCTTCCATTTGAAGAAGGCGACGAAGGCGAGCACGAGCGCCGGGAATGATGATGAACCAGTAGCCGGTGAGGGCGTCGGAGGCGTCGACGCAGATCTGGGTCGGCAGCGGCAGCCCGGCTGCTTCCTCGGGATGTTCTTCGGCCAGTTCTTCGAAGATCTCGGCGAAGACCGGGATCACGAAGGCGACGATCGCGACCAGCACCACGGCGGCGAAGCCGAAGACCAGCGCCGGGTACATCATCGCCGATTTGACCTGGCGCCGCAGCGCGTCGGCTTTCTCGACCTGGAAGGCGATCCGGTCCATCGCCTCGTCGAGGCGGCCCGGACTGCTCGCCGGAGCGGACCATCGCCCGGAAGAGGCGGTCGAAGACCTTCGGGTGGCGCTCCATCGCCTGCTCCAGCGAGCTGCCGGCCTCGACGTCGGCGCGGACGCCGGCGACCGCCTCCTTGATCTGCTCGTCCTGGGTCTGCTCCTCGAGCGTGCTGCAGGGTGCGCAGCATCGGCATCCCCGAGGCGACCAGGGTCGCGAACTGGCGCGAGAAGACCGCCAGCTCGCGCATGTCGACGCCCTGCCAGCGCTTGAAGAGGTCCTCGATCGTTGAGCGGGTTCGACTTCTCGCTGACGTCGAGGACGATCAGGCCGCGCTGGCGCAGCTGCTCGGTGACCGCGGCCTTGGACTCGGCCTCGAGCTCGCCGGCCGAGGTCGCCCCGGCCAGGTCCATCGCCCGGAACTCGAAGGTGGTCGCGCCGGCCATCGCCGCTAGGCCTCCCGTGGATGCGTCGACGGGCGGCGGCGCGCCGTCGCCGGTCGCGCGTCGCGGCTTCGGCCTGCGCTGAGCGGCGCGCCGCCGAGCAGCCGGCTGAGCTCCTCCGGCACCGAGGCGCGCTGTTCGGCCAGCGAGCGGGTGATCTTGCCGGCGCGCACCAGGCGCGCCAGGTCGGCGTCCATCGTCTGCATCCCGACCGCGCCCGAGGTCTGCAGGGCGGCGTAGATCTGGTGCGTCTTGCCCTCGCGGATCAGGTTGCGGATCGCCGGCGTCGGGACCAGCACCTCGGTGGCGACGACGCGGCCCTTGCCGTCGACGGTCGGCAGCAGCTGCTGGGTGACGATCCCCTGCAGGGCGATCGAGAGCTGGGTCCGCACCTGGCCCTGCTGCTCGGGCGGGAAGACGTCGATGATCCGGTCGACCGTCTGCGCGGTCGACTGGGTGTGCAGGGTGGCGAAGACGAGGTGGCCGGTCTCGGCCGCGGTCAGCGCGGTGGAGATCGTCTCCAGGTCGCGCATCTCGCCGACCAGGATCACGTCGGGGTCCTCTCGCAGGGCGGCGCGCAGGCCGAGCGCGAAGTCGGGCGCGTCGGAGCCGATCTCGCGCTGGTTGACGATCGAGCGTTTGTGCGTGGTGCAGGAACTCGATCGGGTCCTCGATCGTGAGGATGTGGTCCTGGTGCTCGGCGTTGATCACGTCGATCATCGCCGCCAGGGTCGTGCTCTTGCCCGAGCCGGTCGGGCCGGTGACGAGGACGAAGCCGCGCGGTTTCGCGGTCAGCTCGCGCAGCACCTGCGGCACGCCGAGCGAGTCGAGCGCCGGGATCTCCTGCGGCACCAGGCGGAAGGCGGCGCTGACCGAGCCGCGCTGGAAGAAGCAGTTGACGCGGAAGCGGGCGACGCCCGGGATCGCGTAGGCGAAGTCGAGCTGCTGGTTGTTCTCGAAGCGCTTGCGCTGGTCGTCGTTGAGGATCCCGTAGACGACCTCGCGGGTCTGCTGCGCGTTCAGGACCGGGAAGCCCTCCATCGGCTGGATCTTGCCCTTGTCGCGGATCGCCGGCGGGAAGCCGGCGGTGATGTGGACGTCGGAGGCCTTGCGTCTCGACCATGCGGCGCGAGCACCTCGGAGAAGTCGAAGTCAGGCAGTGACACGGAGCACCTCCTCGAGGCTGGTGTTGCCCGGCGCGGACCTTGGACGACGCCGTCCTCGCGCAGGGTGAGCATCCCCTCTTCGCGGGCGACGGCGGCGATTTCGGGCTCGGCGGCGCGGGCGATCGTCATCTCCTTCAGCTGCTCGCTGAGGCTCATCACCGAGTAGATCCCGACCCGGCCGCGGTAGCCGCTGTTGTTGCAGCGCGGCGCAGCCGACCGGCTCGTAGGCCTCGACGTCGGCGCCGACCCTGACCCCGGCCTCGTGCAGCGCCTGCGACCGGGATGATCGCGCGCCGCTTGCAGTTCGGGCAGAGCTTGCGGGCGAGGCGCTGGGCGACGACGCAGTCGACGGCCGAGGCGGTGAGGAAGGTCTCGATCCCCATCTCGTTGAGGCGGGCGATCGCGCCCGGGGCGTCGTTGGTGTGCAGCGTGGTCAGCATCATGTGGCCGGTCAGCGCGGCCTCGATCGCGATCCGCGCCGTCTCGGCGTCGCGGATCTCGCCGACCATGACGATGTCGGGGTCGGCGCGCAGGATCGAGCGCAGGCCGCGGGCGAAGTCGAGCCCGGCCTTGCGGTTGACGTTCATCTGGTTGATGCCGTCGATCCGGTACTCGACCGGGTCCTCGATCGTGATGATCTTCTTCTCGATCTCGTTGAGCTCGGCCAGCGCCGCGTAGAGCGTCGTCGACTTGCCCGAGCCGGTCGGGCCGGTGACCAGCACGGCGCCGTAGGCCTGGCGGAAGGCGTCCTCGAAGCGGGCGCGGGCGGAGCCGTCCATGCCGAGGTCGTCGAGCGTGCGCTGGGCGTTGCTCTCGTCGAGGATGCGGATCGTCGCCCCCTCGCCGCGCTGGGTCGGCAGGGTGGTGACGCGAAGGTCGATGCGGCGCTCCTCGACCGCGACGCTGACGCGGCCGTCCTGGGGCACCCGCTTCTCGGCGATGTCGAGCTCGCTCATGATCTTCAGCCGCGAGATCACGGCGCCGATCATCCGCTTCGGCACGTGCGCGGACTCCTTCAGCACGCCGTCGACGCGGAAGCGGACCCGCAGCTCGCCCTCTTCGGGCTCGAGGTGGATGTCGGAGGCCCCCTCCCCCACCGCCTGGGCGAGGATGCTGTAGACGAGCTTGATCACCGGCGCGTCCTCGGCGCCGGCCTGCATCGTCGCTGACCGCGGCGAGCGCTTCGTCCTCCTCGGCCTCCTCGACTCGTGCTGCTCCTCGATGATCGCCTCGGCGGCGGCGCTCTGCAGCGTGCCGAGGCGCGCCAGCAGCGCCTCGACGTCGTCCTCGGCGGCGACGGCGATCTGGCAGTCGAGGCCGGTGGCGATCTGGATGTCGTCGACGGCGAGCACGTTGGCCGGGTCGGCGGCGGCGACCAGCAGCGTGTGCTGGTCGACGAAGCCGACCGGGACCGCCTTGTAGCGGCGCGCCATCGTCACCGGGAAGAGCGCCGCGGCGGCGACGTCGACGCTGGTAGGCGGCGAGGTCGACGTGGTCGAGCCCGTAGCGCTCGGCGGTCGCCCGCGAGAGCTGGTCGTCGCTGATCGCGCCCTGCTCGAGCAGCAGCGCCTCCGGCGTGCGGCCCGGCGGTGCGCGCCGCCTCGATCGCCGCCTGCACCGCCTCCGCCGTGGCGTAGCCGAGCTCGACCAGGACGTCGGTGATGAAGCCGCGCGAGTGGCCGCGGTGCAGCGGCGGCGTCAGGCCCGGCGTGCCCTGCTCCTCCGGGCCCGGCAGCGCCGGCGCGGCCGAGCCGCCCGAGTCGGGGACCGGGCTGCAGGTGGCATCGGGTACTGGAAGCTGTCGTCGGCGCTCATCGCCGGCTCAGTCCGGGTGGTAGGTGACTTCGGGGCCGTCGTAGGCGGCGTCGACGACCGCCTGGACGACGCTCTGCGGGGTCTGGAAGCCGTAGTCGACGGTGGCCTGCGGCGTGCCGTCGCTGAGCTTGCTTCGGCCGCATCACGACCAGCGCCGGCACCCGGTTGACGTCGAGCGCCGAGCGTGATCGCCGCGTAGCGGGCGATCTCGCTTGGCCGGGACGACGAAGAGCGCGACGTCGGGCAACGCGGCCAGGCCGCGGCGCGGAGCCGGCGACGAGACGGTCGTCGATGCCGCCGTCGTGGACGACCAGCAGGACGACGGTCTTGCCGGCGTCGTAGGCGGCGGTGACCGGTGCGGGCGGCGGCGGCGCCGGGATCGAAGCTGGCGCCGCGGCCGCGGCTGCGGCCGCGGCGCCGCTTCGACGCGCCTTCGACCGCGCCTTCGACGGCTTCGCCCGGCGTCGCGCCGGTCGCGGTGCCGCCGGCTTCGGTGCCGGCGACCGCGACTGTCGCTTCGGTCGGCGCCGCTTCTTCTTCTTCGCCGCCGCCCGAGTTTCAGGAACATGAAGGCGGCCACGACGACCAGGACGCACGACCAGCCCGACCTGGGCCATCGGGTTCTCGTTCAGCTTCTCCCTCACGGCGCCACCGGCTCGCTGCGTCGAGCTGCTCGATGCCGCTGGCGCGCTGGCCGCCGGCGGCCAGCATCAGCTTGAAGTCGTGCGGGCTGGAGGCGTAGTCGAGCGCCGACCTCCTCGCTGATCCGTGCCCTCCATCACGTAGCCGAGCAGCGACTGGTCGAAGGTGCGCATCCCGTAGTACTCGCCTTCGGCGATGACCTCGGTGATCTTGCCGGTTTCTTCGGGGTTGAGGATCAGGTCCTGGACGCGGCCGGTGACGACCATCACCTCGGAGGCGGCGACGCGGCCCTCGCCGGTCACGTCGGGGACGAGGCGCTGGGCGATCGCCCCCTTCAGGGTCGAGGCCAGCATCACCCGCGCCTGCTGCTGCAGGTGGGGCGGGAAGAAGTCGATGATGCGGTTGATCGTCTCGGTCGCGTCGAGGGTGTGGACGGTGGAGAGCACGAGGTGGCCGGTCTCGGCCGCCGAGAGCGCCGTGCGCACGGTCTCCTCGTCGCGCATCTCGCCGATCAGGATCACGTCGGGGTCCTGGCGCAGGACCCGCCGCATCGCGCGGCCGAAGCTCTCGGTGTCGGAGCCGACTTCGCGCTGGTTGACGATCGAGCGTTTGTCGTCGTGCAGGTACTCGATCGGGTCCTCGAGCGTGACGATGTGCCGCGCCCGGGTCTGGTTGATGTGGTCGATCATCGCCGCCAGCGTCGTGCTCTTGCCCGAGCCGGTGGTGCCGGTGACGAGGACGATCCCGCGCTGCTCCTCGGCCAGGCTGCGGACGACCTCGGGCAGGCCGAGCTCGCTCGATCGAGCGGATCTCGAAGGGGATCGCGCGGCAGACGATCGAGATCGAGCCGCGCTGCTTGAAGGCGTTGACGCGGAAGCGGGAGACGCCGGGGATCGCGTAGGAGAAGTCGGCCTCGCCGTCCTCCTCGAACTCGGTCAGCGAGCGCGCCTCGGCGATGTCGTGGAAGGCCTTCTCGGTGTCCTCGGCGCGCTCGAGCTGGCTGAAGCCCTCGAGGCGCGATCAGTTCGCCGTGCATGCGGGCGATCGGCGGCGAGCCGACCTTGACGTGCAGGTCGGACCCCTCCCGCTCGACGAGCGTGCGCAGCGCTGTAGTCGATGCTCGAACATCCCGACCTGTATCGGCCGGGAGCTCGTCTTAGCGAGCAGTCCGTTAAGTCGCGCTGGATGCGGGACTCAGGCGACCTCGCGCAGTTTCTGCGCCTCGCCCAGCTACTGCAGCTTTTTCAGGCTCTGGTTCTCGATCTGGCGGATCCGCTCGCGGGTGACGTTGAAGGTGCGCCCGACCTCGTCGAGCGTGCGCGGGTGCTCGCCGCCGAGCCCGTAGCGCAGCTCGAGCACGCGGCGCTCGCGGTAGGAGAGGTTCTCCAGCGCTTCCTTCAGCGCCTCTTTGGTCAGCAGGTCCGCGGCCCGGTCGAACGGGGACTCGGCCTTCTCGTCGGCGATGAACTGGCCGAACTCGGACTCCTCCTCGTCGCCGACCGGCTTCTCCAGCGAGACCGGGGCCTGGGCGGAGCGCTTGATCGAGTCGACCTCCTCGGGATCGATCCCGGTTACCTCGGCGATCTCCTCCGGGGTCGGCTCGCGGCCCAGCTCGGTGACCAGCTTGCGCTCGGCGCGGCCGATCTTGTTCAGCTTCTCGACCACGTGGACCGGGATGCGGATCGTCCGCGCCTTGTCGGCGAGCGCACGGGCGATCGCCTGGCGGATCCACCAGGTCGCGTAGGTCGAGAACTTGAACCCCTTGCGGTAGTCGAACTTCTCCGCCGCGCGGACCAGGCCCAGCGTGCCCTCCTGGATCAGGTCGAGGAAGGGAAGGCCCTGGTTGCGGTAGTTTTTCGCGATCGAGACGACCAGGCGCAGGTTCGACTCGACCATTTTCTGCTTCGCGTCGAGGTCGCCGCGCTCGATCCGCTTGGCGAGTTCGACCTCCTCCGCGGCGGTCAGCAGGCGGACTTTGCCGATGTCCTTGAGGAACAGCTGCAGGCGAGTCCGTGGTCATGTCCGGTTTCAGGTCGAGCGCCTGTTTCTGGCGGCGCCGGCCTTTTTTGCCGGTGTCGGCGGGCATCGCTTCCGCGGCCGCTTTCTGGGCCGGGTCCATGTCCTCGACGAGCTCGATCCCCGACTTCTCGAGGTGCCCGTAAAGGTCCTCGACGTCGGACTCGTCGAGATCGACCTCGGACACCGCCGAGGCGACGTCGCCGAAGGTCAGCACGCCAAGCTGCTGCCCGCGAGTTGATGAGGCCTTTGACCTCCTCCAGCTCCTGAAGCTCTGCTACCAGCATCCGTGTCTACTCGTTTCCCTAGCGCTTCGTGTTTAGTCCTGGCCACTGAAATGCCGTCGCGAGCCGAAAGTCGCGCCGGCCGACAAAAAGCGGACCGGCGACCTGGTCCGCGAAGCTAAGCTCAGCTCTGCACTGCAGTGGCCCGCAGGGCGTGCGTCGAACCTGCGTCAAACGCTCTGTTCGCATGGTAGTCGCTTCAGTTTGTGAAGTCAATGCCCAACTCGCATGCGCCATCCCCGTCCCTGGCTGAGCGCCTTCTGGCAGCGCGCCTACCGCGAGAACGTCACCGGCCTCTCGGCGATGGTCGCCTACAACCTGATGCTGGCGGTCTTCCCCTTCGCCCTGCTGGTCCTCTTCGTCTTCGGCCAGGTGCTGAAGATCGGCGGGGTCGAGACCAGCGTCGCTCAACGACCTCGCAGCGGCTCTTCCCCAACGTCGAGCAGCAGACGCTGACCGACGTCCTCAACCGGATCGAGGACAACTCGACGACGATCGGGATCGCCGCCTTCTTCGGCTCGCTCTGGATCGGCGCCTCCTTCTGGGGCGCGATGGACACCGCCTTCTGCCGCATCTACCACGTCGAGTGCCGCGGCTGGGTCGAGCAGAAGCGCTTCTCCTTCGCGATGCTCGGCGTCGTCCTCCTCTTCATCGCCGCCAGCATCTTCGTGCCGGCGATCGAGAGCGCGCTGGTCTCCAGCACCGACCGGCTGCCCTTCGGGCTCTCCGACATCAAGGCGATCGACACGATCGCTGCTGCTCGGCGCCGCGCTGCTGGTCACCTTCGTGATCTGCTGCGGTGATCTTCTGGGCGGTGCCGAAGGGCCACATGCCCTGGCGCGCGGTCTGGCCGGGAGCCGCCTTCGTCACCATCGCCGCCGGCCTCGCCAACTGGCTCTTCCCGATCTACCTCTCCAACGTCTCCAGCCTCTCGCGCTTCGGCTCGACCCTGGGCTTCATCCTCATCGCCCTGCTCTGGTTCTACGTGCTCAGCCTGGCGCTGATGGCGGGCGCGGTGATCAACTCGCTGCGCTACGAGCTGCACGACACCGGCGAGATGCCCTATCGCAACAAGCAGCCCTGCGGCTGCGAGGATTCGGCAAAGACAAGCCGCCGCGCCCGACGTATCCTCCGCATCTAAATAAAAAACTGTCATATTTCGGGATCTGAGTGGAGACCGTCGCGCTTACACTCAGGAAAGTTTGGAGAGGAGCCGCCGGGGTACGCGGCTCCAGAGATTGAAACAATCGTTTTGATGCAAAAACAGTGGGGTACTGAGATTGTGCGAAGCGTTCTGGAGCCGACCGTTCCGATCGATATCGGCGCGCTCTCGCAGCGCCAGCGAATCATCGAGGCGATGATCGACAGCTGCGCCGAGAAGACCTACGCGGCGACGACGATCGCCGACATCGTCCGCCGCGCCAGCATCTCCCGCACCACCTTCTACAAACGCTTCGCCGGCAAGCGCGAGTGCTTCGACGCCGCCCTCGACTGGTGCATCGACGAGCTGCGAACCGCGGCGGCGAATGCCCACTCGAGTGCCGACCCGCCGCCGAGGCGGTCCGCAAGGCGGCGGCCGCGACCCTCGACCTGATGGCCGCGAAGCCGGCCTTGGCGCAGCTGGTGATGGGCGAAGCGGTCTCGGTCGAACCGGCGGTCGTCGAGCGCTACCGCAAGCTCCTGATCCCCGCCCTCGAAGACCTCTGGGGCGAGGGCCAGCGGCCGCGGCGATGTGCACACCGATCCCCGGCTCGCCTTCGGCCGCGCCCAGGTCCTGATCTACAACCGGATCCTCGCCGGCGACACCGACCGCTGCCCGAGCTGCTGCCGGAAATCGTCTACCTCGCGATCCTGCCCTTCGCCGGCCACGACGAGGCGCTCAAACAGGCCCGCTTGGCCCGTGACGACGCCGCCGCAAGCGCCGGTGACTGACAGCAGCGACGACCTGCGGAGGTGGCGGTTGCCGCGGGGTCGCCACGGTCTGCCGCGGGAGCTGGTGGCCCGCTCGCAGCGCGAGCGCCTGCTCGCCGCCGTCGTGCGCGTGACCGCGCAGAACGGCTACGAGGCGACCTCCGTCGCCGACATCCTCGAAGAGGCGGGCGTCGGCCGGGAGAGCTTCTACGAGCTCTTCGAAGACAAGAAGGACTGCCTGCTGGCGGCGCACGGAATCCTCGTCGACGACCTCGAAGCCACGGTCAAGGCCGCCTACAGCACGCCCGGTCCCTGGGTCGAGCAGGTCCGCCACGGCCTCGCGGCGATGCTCGACTGGTTCGCCACCGACCCAGCCGCGGCGCGGGTCATGATCGTCGAGCTGGCGGCGGTGGGACCGACCTCGCGCGACCTCTTCCAGACCGACTTCGCCCGCTTCACCAAGCTGCTCGACGCCGGCATCGAGCAGGACGAACCGGTGCCGGGCCTGGCCCAGGCGGCTGGGCTGGCCGTCGGCGCCGCACTGGCCCGGGTCTACGAGGAGGTCGTGCGCGACCGGGCGACGCGGCTGCCCGAGCTGCTGCCCGACCTCACCTACGAGGTCCTGGTCCCGTTCGTCGGCGAAGAGGCGGCGCGGGCCGAGCAGCGCCGCGCCGCTGAGCTGGGCGCTTCCTCCTAGCCCCTCAAAACGGAGGGGTTGGGGAGCGGTGGCGGGTGGATGGGCCCCGCCACCGCTGTCCCGTGCGCGACCGGCGCCAGCGCACCTGCGCCGCCGTCGCACCCTGCGCTTGTCAGCGCAAGTTCAAAGCCGTGTGCAGTCCCAGGACCAAACCTTCGGTGAGCTGCCTGTCGCCACCGCCGAGGCGCAGCTGAGCGACGTTGCCGGCATCCACCGCCCTGAACCAGGAGGCAACGGAGCCGGACGCGTAGGCCCCGGGGGGCGGTTCGAGCTCGGAGACACAGGAGACGACCCGTCCCCCCTCCACCTGGACCCGGACGCCCGCCGACTTGCCTCCGTTTCGCTCCACCTCGAGCTGGCACGAGCCCATCGCCGCGGCGGGGAGCCCGACCAGCGGGGTCGCGAGCATGAAGGCGGCCTCGATGTCGCCCTGAGTGACCGGTGTCGTCTGCCCTCGCACGTACTGGCGCTCGCAGCGGCTGGCGACCGCGAGCGGCATGATCGCCCGCCGCGCCCAGCCGGTGACCGCGTAGGGGGTGCCGGCGCCGCTGCTGGCCTGAGCCTCGACCAGACCGGCGATGCGCATGCTCGAAAGGCGCCGCTCCAAGGCGGGGTAGCTGAGACCGGCGATCGTGCTGTCGAGCTCGGTCAGCGACTGCGGCCTGGCGGCGATCGCACGCACCATTGTCGACGCCCAGCCGTCCACCAGCGCCTTGACCACGCCCTTGGCGGCGCCGCTTTCGAGCGAGATCGGACCGTCGGGGGACTGGCGCAACCAGGTCTCGAGCCGCTCGCCGACCCGCAGCAGGTCCTGCCCCATCGGCGTCAGCTCGTTCTCGACTGCATACGGCATCCGCTCGGTCGGCCGTTTGCTCACCACGCCAATCTCACCGAGCGTCGTCAGGTGCCCACGCAGCGTCGTCTGGGCGGGCAGGCCCGTTGCTTTGCGCAGCTCAGCGAGCCGCATCGGCCGCTCGCTGAGTGCTCGGAGAATGAGAAAGTTGAGCGGCGTCGCGAGAACCGACAGAGCCCACGCCCCCGCTCGCGGCCGAGGAGTCTCTACCGCCGTCAGGCTGGCGGCCCTATCGCTGGACAAGACCTCATCGCGGCTGGCCACACTCCCACCGCGGGTCAGAGTATCAAATAGTTTTGTATCGGAACGAATACGTTCTACATACGAACATCTAAGTTCTCTACTGCTTGGCGCAGCGCTTTCGGCAGTGGAGTGCGGTCAATCGAGGGCAGCATTTTCACCCCCGTCGGGTCGCTGACCACGGTCTCGGTAGCGAGGCCCTCGATCAGGGGCCGGGCGACGCCGGCGTCGACGGGCGTCACCAGGCCGATCCAAAGCGAGGAGAGCCGGGGCTCAGCACCGGGACCGTGAGGCGCAGCGGCGGGCGGCGGCCGAGGGCGCGCGCCAGCTCGTCGATCATGCCGCCGTAGGTGGTGACGTCGGGGCCGCCGATCTGGATCTCGCGGTCGAGCGGCGCCTCAAGGTCGCGGGCGGCGGCGAGGAAGGAGATCGCGTCGTCGATCGCGATCGGCTGGGTGCGGGTCGTGACCCAACGCGGGGTGACCATCAGCGGCAGGCGCCGGACCAGGTAGAAGACGGTGAGAAAGGACTCGCTGCCGGCGCCGATCACCGCGGCGGCGCGGAAGTAGGCGACCGGGACCGTCGCCGGCGCGCAGCGTCTCGGCGGTCGCGTGGCGGCTGGCCAGGTGCTTCGAGCCCTCCCCCAGCCCGCCCAGGTAGACGATCCGCCGCACCCCGGCCGCCGCCGCGGCGGCGGCGAAGTTCTCGGCCCCTGCCTTGTCGCGCGCGGCGAAGTCGCCGTCGGCGCCCCGGCCCATCGAGTGGACCAGGTAGTAGGCGACGTCGACGCCATCCAGGGCCGAGCGCGAGCGTGTCCGGCTCGAGCACATCGGCCTTGCGAACGTCGCAGCCGCGCCTCGGCGAGCTCATCGGCGCGCTCCGGCTGGCGCGCCAGCGCGCGCACCTCGCAGCCCTCCTCGCGCAGGCGCTTGCAGAGCAGGCCGCCGATGTAGCCGGTGCGCCGGCGACCGCGATCACAGCGGTCGCACGTGACCCGCAGCGCGGCGCGATTTCAGCCGTAGCGCTCGCCGATGATCTCGCGCAGCTTGGAGCGATCGTGGCGGGCGTGGACGCGGCGCACGGTGCCGGAGCGGGAGCGCATCACCAGCGATTCGGTGGTGGCGCCGGCGCCGCGGTAGCGGACGCCCTGCAGGACGTCGCCGTCGGTGACGCCGGTGGCGGAGAAGAAGACGTCCTCGCCGGAGCAGAGGTCGTTGGCTGTGAGCACGCGGTCGAGGTCGTAGCCGGCGTCGATCGCCGCCTGCCGCTCGCCGTCGTCGCGGGGCCAGAGCCGGCCCAGCAGCTGGCCGCCCATCGACTTCAGGGCGGCGGCGGAGAGCACGCCCTCGGGGGTGCCGCCGATGCCCCAGAGCAGGTCGACCGGGGAGCGTTCGCTGACCGCCAGCAGCGCCGCCGAGACGTCGCCGTCGCTGATCAGGCGGATGCGGGCGCCGGCCTCGCGCACTTCGCGGCATCGCCTCCTCGTGGCGGGGGCGGTCGAGCATGACCACGGTCACGTCGCCGACGCTGCCGCCCTTGCGCTCGGCGATCAGCTTCAGCGTCTCCGGCAGCGGCCGGTCGAGGTCGAGCAGGTCGGCGATCTCCTCGCCGCCCGCCATCTTTTCCATGTAGACGCAGGGGCCGGGGTCGAACATCGAGCCGCGCTCGGCCAGGGCGATCACGGCCAGGGCGCTGGGCATGCCGCGGGCGCAGAGGGTGGTTCCCTCCAGCGGGTCGACGGCGATGTCGACCACCGGCGGGCTGCCGTCGCCGATCTGCTCGCCGTTGAAGAGCATCGGCGCTTCGTCCTTCTCGCCCTCGCCGATCACGACGACGCCGTCCATCGCGACCGAGTCGAGCACGAAGCGCATCGCGTCGACCGCGGCGCCGTCGGCGGCGATCTTGTCGCCGCGACCGACCCAGCGGGCCGCGGCCAGCGCCGCCGCCTCGGTCACCCGCACCAGCTCCAGCGCGAGGTTGCGGTCGGGCTTCGTCTGCGAAGCTCTCCGGCATCGGCGCCGCAGGCTATAGGGTCGCGGCATGTCTCAGCGTTGGGGACTGACGCTGCCATTGCCGGGCATCTCGCTGGCCGATCACGAGGAGCACGTGAAGCGGGCCGAGGCGAGCGGCTACACCGACCTCTGGAGCGGCGAGACCGCCGGCCCCGATGGCTTCACGCCGCTGGCGCTGAGCGCCGCCTGGACCGAGCGGAGTGCGGCTCGGGACCGGCATCGTCGGCGTCTTCCAGCGCGGCCCGGCGCTGCTGGCGCAGGAGGCGGCGGCGCTGGCCAGCGCCTCGGACGGGCGCTTCGTGCTCGGCATCGGCTCCTCCTCGGACCGCATCGTCGAAGGCTGGAACGACATCCCCTTCGAGAAGCCGCTGAGCAAGGTGCGGGAGACGCTCGACTTCCTGCAGACGGCGCTGGCCGGCGAGCGCACGCAGACCGGCTTCAAGCTGGAATCGCCGCCGGCGCAGCGGGTGCCGATCGTGCTGGCGGCGCTGCGCGGCAAGATGCTGGAGCTGGCGGTGGAGCGGGCCGACGGCGCCTTCACCAACTTCCTGCCGCTCGGCGGCCTGCCGAAGGTGACCGCCCAGCTCGAGGGGGCGCCGGCGGGCTTCGAGCTGCTCTGCCGCTTCTTCTGCCTGCCCGGCGAGCGCGAGGAGGTCGAGCCGCTGGCCCGCTTCATGTTCTCCTCCTACATCACCGTGCCGGTCTACACCGCCTTCTACCGCTGGCTCGGCTACGGCGAGCAGATCGACCCGATGGTCGCCGCCTGGGAGGCGGGCGACCGCCAGGCAGCCGCGGCGGCGGCGCCCTGGGAGCTGATCGAGGAGATGTTCATCTTCGGCACCCCCGAGCAGATGAAGGAGCGGCTCGCCGCCTTCGTCGCGGGCGGCATCACGCTGCCGATCCTGACCCCGATCGTCACCCCGGACAAGCTCGCCGAGACGATCGCGGCTCTGGCCCCGGCCTAGCCCTGGTCTTCGTCGCTCTCCGTCAGTCCCGCGTAGGCGTCCGGGCGGCGGGTCGCCAGGAAGGGGAACAGCTCGAGCCAGTCGCGGCGCTGGTCGAGGTCGAGGTCGGCGACCAGGACCGCCGGCTCCTCGCGCGGGGCCTGGACGAGGACCCGCCCGTAGGGGTCGGAGATGAAGGAGGAACCGTAGAAGCGCAGCGGCGGCTCCTCGCCGGTGCGGTTGACGGCGACCATGAAGGTGCCGTTGGCGATCCCGTTGGCGACGATCACCCGTTGCCAGAGCGGCTCGGTGTCGAACTCCGGGTGGTCGGGCTCGGAGCCGATCGCGGTCGGGTAGACCAGCACCTCGGCGCCGGCCAGGCTGTAGGCGCGGGCCAGCTCGGGGAACCACTGGTCCCAGCAGGTCGGCAGGCCGAGCCGGGCTTCGCCGAGGCCGATCACCGGGAAGGCCTCGGGGCCAGCCGGGCCGGGCCGGAAGTAGCGGTCCTCGTGGTAGCCGGCGGTGAGCGGGATGTGCAGCTTGCGCGTCCGCGCCACCAGCTCGCCGTCGGGGGCGACCAGGATCGCGGTGTTGAAGCCGAGGCCGTCCTCCCCCTCGGCCCGCTCGTAAAGCGAGGCGTGGACGTGGATGCCGGTCGCGGCCGCCATCCGGGCGGCGAAGCGGTGCGTGCGGCCGCCGGGCAGCTCCTCTGGTTCGGCGCCGGCTGCCGACGGCCCGGCAGGGTCGACGGCGAAGTAGCGGCTCAGGGTCAGCTCCTGCAGGCAGACCAGCTTGGCGCCCTCGCGAACCGCCAGCTCGATCCCCATCGCCAGCGCCGCCTCGTGCTCGTCGGGATCGGGGTGCCAGCGCTGCTGCACCGCGGCGACTCGGAAGGGCTCGCGGTCCGGAGGCCGGGTGCGGGCGGGGGAAGGAGGCACCGCGGATGCGACGATCAGCCGGATCTCCTCCATGGGCGGACAATAGGTCACGTGAGCACCCGGCTCGACTCCACGCCCCGCGCCGACGGCTTCCGCATGCCGGGCGAGTTCGAGCCGCACGACGGCTGCTGGATGCTCTGGCCGCAGCGGCCCGACAACTGGCGTCTCGGCGCGGCGCCCGCGCAGGAGGCCTACGCCGCGGTGGCCGCGGCGATCGCCGTCTCCGAGCCGGTGACGGTGGGGGCGTCGGCAGAGCAGCTCGAGCGCTGCCGGGAGCTGCTGCCCGCCTCGGTCCGCGTCGTCGAGCTGCCCGGCGACGACGCCTGGATCCGCGACACCGGCCCCACCTTCGTCCTCGACGGCACGGGCGCTCGCCGCGGGGTCGACTGGGAGTTCAACGCCTGGGGCGGAATCTACGCGCCCTGGGACCGCGACGAAGAGGTCGCCGCTCGCGTGCTGGAGATCGAGGGGGACGATCGCTACCGGGCGCCACTGGTGCTCGAGGGCGGCTCGATCCACGTCGACGGCGAGGGCACCGTCCTTACCACCGAAGAGTGCCTGCTCAACCGCAACCGCAACCCTGATCTCTCCAAGCAGCAGATCGAGCGCTTGCTGCTCGACTTCCTCGGCGCCGAGCAGGTCGTCTGGCTCGGCCGCGGCGTCTTCGAGGACGAGACCGACGGCCACGTCGACAACCTCGCCTGCTTCGCCCGCCCCGGACAGATCCTGTTGAGCTGGAGCGAGGACGAGTCCGACCCCCAGCAGGCGATCTCACGCGACGCGCTGGAGCGTCTGCGGGCGGCGACCGACGCCCGCGGCCGTCCCTTCGACGTCGTCAAGCTGCCCTCCCCCGGCCCGCTGACGATCACGGCCGCGGAGGCCGCCGGCGTCGAGCCGCGCCAGGACACGCTGCCGCGGCGGGCCGGCGACCGCCTCGCCGGCTCCTACGCGAACTTCTACCTGGCCAACTCACGGGTGGTGGTGCCGCTGCTGGACGAGCGCCGCGACGAGGAGGCGCTGGAGATCCTGCGCGGCTGCTTCCCCGAACGCGAGGTCGTCGGCGTCCCCGGCCGCGAGATCCTGCTCGGCGGCGGCAACGTCCACTGCATCACCCAGCAGGTGCCTAGCCGGGCCTCTTCGCCAGGCTGAGCGCGTAGTCGCCGGCGGCGTCGGTGAACCAGCCGGCCAGCTCGAGGCCGGCGCCGGCGTAGACGGATTCGAGCCGCTCGCGGGTGAACTTGGTCGAGATCTCGGTCCGCATCTCCTCGCCGGCACTGAAGGCGACCTCGAGGTCGAGGTCGTCGAGGCGCACCTCCTGGTCGGCGAGCGAGCGCAGGCGGATGTCCATCCGCTCGGCCTCGGCGTCATACCGGGCGACGTGCTCGAAAGCGTCGAGGTCGAAGTCGGCTCCGAGCTCGCGGTTGAGGACCTCGAGCACGTTCTTGTTGAACTCGGCGGTGACGCCGGCCGCGTCGTCGTAGGCGGCCTCGAGGCGATCGCGCTCCTTGATCAGGTCGGTGCCGAGCAGCAGGTGGTCGCGCGGCCCGAGCAGGGCGACGATCCGTTCGAGGAAGGTCTGGCGCTGGCGCGGGTAGAGGTTGCCGACCGTGCCGCCGAGGAAGGCGATCAGCTGGGCGCCGTCGGCGCCGGGGATGCGCTCGAGGTGGTGCTCGAAGTCGCAGACCAGGCCCCGCACTGTGAGGCCGGGGTACTCGTCGACCAGCATGGCGGCGGTCTGGTGGGTGATCTCCTCGGAGATGTCGACCGGGACGTAGGTCTCGAGGCTGCCGGCGTCGCGCATCGCGTTCAGCAGGTGGCGCGTCTTCGCCGCCGAGCCGGAGCCGAGCTCGACCAGCGTCCCCGGGCTGCCGGCGGCGGCGAGGATCTCGGCCGAGCGCTGGCTGAGGATCTCCCGCTCAGCCCGCGTCGGGTAGTACTCGGGCAGCTCGGTGATCTGCTCGAACAGCTGCGAGCCGCGCTCGTCGTAGAAGTATTTCGGCGCCAGCTCCTTCGGGTAGGCGCAGAGCCCGGATCGGACGTCGCGGACCATCGTCGCCGCCGCGTCGGCGTCGAGGTGGACGTCGATCGCGATCATGCGTCCCTCGCGCAGCGCAGGCCGGAGAAGATCTGTCGCCGCCGCGGCAGGTCCCAGTTGCGGAAGCTGGGCCGAACCACGTTCGGGTGCGTCGCCCAAGAGCTGCCCCGCAGCACCTTGTGCTCGTCGCCGAAGAAGACCTCGGAGTACTCGCGGTAGGGGAACGCCGCAAAGCCGGGGTAGGCGAGGAAGTCCGAGCTGGTCCATTCCCAGGCCTGGCCAACGCCGTCGAGTTGGTCGCGGGCGACCTCCCACTCGTGCTCGCTGGGCAGGCGCTTGCCGGCCCAGCGGGCGAAGGCGTCGGCCTCCTCCCAGGAGACGTGGACGACCGGATGCCCGGGCTCGATCGGCGCCCGCCGCCCCATCGCGACGTCGATCCAACCGCTGCCGTTGCGCTCCCAGTACAGCGGCGGCTCGGCGCCCGTGGCCTCCATGAACTCGGTGTACGCGCCATTGCTGACCGGGGTTCGATCGATCTCGAAAGCGGCCAGCTCGACCGTGTGACGGGGTCGCTCGTTGTCGTAGGCGAAGCCGCGCTCCGGGGCGCCGATCTCGTGCTCGCCGGCGGCAATCGCGATCATCTCCCCACCACCCGCGACCGCCTCGGTGCCGACCGGCCGCAGCGGCTCGTAGCCGTCGACCATCTGCAGCAGCTGCAGCATCGTCTCGTTGTGCTGCTGCTCATGGGCGAGCAGCAGCTCGTAGACGAAGCCGTCGCGCAGCAGCGGATCCTCGGCACCGGGATCGAGGTCGACCGAGTCGAGCACCTCCAGCGCGCGCTCGCGCACGTCGGCCATGTAGGCGCGCAGCTCGGCGTCGCGCAGGATCGGCAGCTCGCCGCGGGTCCTGCGCGGGTTCTCGATCGCGTCGTAGAAGCGGCCCAGCTCCCCGTTCAGCGGCTCGCGCCGGCCGATCGTCTGCACCAGCCAGAGCTCCTCGAAGTTGGCGATGTGACCGAGGTCCCAGGCCAGCGGGCTGAGGATCGGCGAGTAGACGGTGTTCGAGCTGCCCGTCGTCGAGCGGCTCGATCAGCTCCAGGGTCCGCTCCCGCGCCTCGCCGAGCCGCGCCGCGATCGCTGCCTTGGAGTTTGCCGTCACCTCGGTGGCGATACGAAGACCCTATAGCGGTCGGATTACCGGGATGTGAAATACGCTGCGGCGATGAAGGCCGAAGGAGCGGGGGCGCTTGTAGCCGGTGGAGCCTCCGGGCTCGGCGCCGCGACGTCGCGCGCGCTCGCCGCGGCCGGGGCACGGGTCGTCATCGCCGACCTCAACGCCGAGAAGGGCGAGGCGCTGGCGACGGAGATCGGCGCCAGCTTCGTCACCGCCGACGTCACCGACGCCGCGGCGGTCGGCGCGGCCGTGGAGCGCGCCGCCGAGGCCGAGGGCGGGCTGCGGATCTCGGCTTGCTGTGCCGGCATCGGCTGGGCCGAGCGCGTCGCTCACAAGCGCGGGCCGCACAACCTCGAATTCTTCGAGAACGTCGTTAAGGTCAACCTGATCGGCAGCTTCAACGTCCTGCGCCTGGCCGCGGCGACGATGAGCGAGAACGAGGCCGACGCCGAGGGCGAGCGCGGCGTCTGCGTCAACACCGCCTCGATCGCCGCCTACGACGGGCAGATCGGGCAGATCGCCTACGCCGCCTCCAAGGGCGGCATCGTCGGCATGACCCTGCCCGCCGCCCGCGACCTGGCCAGCCGCGGCGTACGAGTGATGACGATCGCCCCCGGCCTCTTCGACACGCCCCTGCTCGCAGCCTTGCCCGAGGAGGCCCGCACCGCCCTCGGCGCCGGCATCCCCTTCCCCTCCCGCCTCGGCCGGCCGGAGGAGTTCGCCCGCATGGTCTTGGAGATCGTCGCCAACCCGATGCTCAACGGCGAGACGATCCGCCTCGACGGCGCCCTGCGGATGCCGCCGAGGTAACGCCACGCTCAGGCGCTCCGCCGCTCTTCTTCGATTTCGGAGTGCCGCACCTTGCGCCCCCGGTTGACGTCCCAGTGGGCGATGAAGCAGATGACGGCGATCACGCTGAAAGAAGCCGCGATTGTCCACAGCACCGAGGTGCCTATCGCGACCGCCTTGGGGATCGTGCTGGCGGTGATGACCACGCCGGCGGCGAAGGTCCCGCTGGCGAAACCGGCCGTCAGCCAGACACCCGAGACGTGCGGGATCTCCCGCTCGCGGCGGGTTATCCACTGCGTGTAACGGGCGCTGGCCCCGCCCGCTAGGTCTCGATCCGAAACGGAGGGAGAACTCTCGAGATCCTGATTTCTCTTGGGATTCTCGTCGCCCAATCCGCCTCCCCTGTCAGCCCAACGGGCTTCGGGCCGACCCCAAGCGGAACATGGGCAAAACGCGTCCAATCGCTCATGTCATACCCCTAGAGCCAGCTAGCGATGTCCTATTGCACGGCCTTGTGAACTCATCTCCCCCTCCAAGACCGCTCTTTCCCGGACTGGACTTTTCCGGTCACGCCCCCGCGACCGGATCGAGAAAATGAAGCTATCGGAATCTCCTAATACTTGTCAAGGAACAAAGTGTTTTCAACTCAAATTAGGATTTGAACAGCGCTAGTCGGTTCCCGCCGCCTCGGGATCGCGCCAGACTTGCTTCAGCCAGGGCGGGACGACGGCGAAGGTCGAGTCGTCGGTGGCGGCGATCGGCTCGAGCGGAATCAGGTGGACGCGGCGCCCTGGGGTGAAGCGGTCGACGCTGGGGATGCCACCGGCGTTGCCGGCGTGGCTGCCGCCGGAGACCAGCAGCAGGCCTCGGGCCGGGCCCCAGCCGTCGGTGGCGCGGGCGCCGAGCTCTTCGGCGGCGCCCCGCAGCAGCTCGATCCCAGCATCCGAGCCCCAGTTGGCCGCGCTGAGCGCGTAGTTGTAGCCGTGATGGGAGGAGGCGCGCTCGTCGATCGCACCGTCGGGCCCGACCCTGATCTCGACCATCTCCCAGTCGTCGCGGTGATAGCCCGCCGCGCCGGCGATCGGCACGTCGCGCAAGGTGGCGGAGTCGGCGTAGTAGAGCCAGTACTGGATGTAGAGATTGCCGACGCGATCGCCGCCGCAGTCAGCGCCTTCCGCTTCGGATCCCGCGGCCTCCCCCGCACCGCAGTCGACGACGTGGACAAACGCCGTCACCAGCAGATCCCGATCGCTGCGGTGGACGAGGCCCCGCGCGGAGCCATCGCCGCAGGCGCTCTGGCGGCAGCGCCTGAAATCGACCGGCAGCGCCCGCGACCCCTGCTCGAACAACAGCATCGGCATGTACTCCCGCACGCGCTCGCCAACCTCGGTCCCATAGGCGGCGATCAGCTCCGGCTCGTCCCCGCATCCGTCCGCCAACGACACCGCGCAGAGGATCCGGTCCGCAAGCGACCGCGCCAGTCCTGCCCCCGGCGTCCGCACCCCCAGCGCCACCATCCCGACCAGCAGCAGAGCGACGACGCAAAGCGTCCCCACCCACTCCACCGTCGACTGCCCCCGCTGCGACCGCATGGCGAGCCAAGTGGCTCACCGCCCCAAGCTCGCCCCCTCGAGGGGTGCGGCCGACCGCCGCGGAGCGCTAGAGCTGCTCGATCTCGGCGGCGATTTCCGCCGCGGCCGCCTTGGCGTCGGCGAAGAGCATCGAGGTGTTCGGTTCGTAGAAGAGGTCGTTGTCGATGCCGGCGAAGCCGGGGCTGAGCGAGCGCTTGATCACGATCACCTGCTGGGCTTCGCTGACCTCGATGATCGGCATCCCGGCGATCGGGCTGTCGGGATCGTTTTTCGCCGCCGGGTTGGTGACGTCGTTGGCCCCGACCACGACGGCGACATCGGTGCGCGCCATTTCGGGGTTGATCTCCTCCATCTCCTTGAGGCTCTCGTAGGGCACGTCGGCCTCGGCGAGAAGGACGTTCATGTGACCCGGCATGCGACCGGCGACCGGGTGGATCGCGTAGTTGACGGTGACGCCGCGCTTCTCCAGCTCGTCGGCGACCTCCTTGATCGCGTGCTGAGCCTGGGCGACGGCGAGTCCGTAACCGGGCACGATCACCACCGTGTCGGCGTAGGCGAGCTTGATCGCCGCGTCCTGGGCGCCGATCGAGACGTGCGGACGCTCCTCGGTCGAGCCGCCTCCCCCGCCGGACGGGGCGCCACCGAAGCCGGAGAAAAGGACGTTGGCGACCGAGCGGTTCATCGCCGTCGCCATCTCCATGGTCAGAATCGTTCCCGAGGAGCCGACCAGGGTGCCGGCGACGATCAGCGCCACGTTGTCGAGCGCGAAGCCGGCGGCGGCGGCGGAGAGGCCGGTAAAGGCATTGAGCAGCGAGATCACGACCGGCATGTCGGCGCCGCCGATCGGCAGCACCACGAGGTTGCCGAGGATGCCGGCGGCGATCAGGATGCCGATGAAGGTGAGCTGCGAGGGGTCGTCGTTGCCGACGGCGATGCTGACGCAGGCGGCGATGATGCCGATCACCAGGATCCCGTTGATCACCTGCTGTCCGGGAACGGCGAGCGGCCGGGTCGGGATCAGGTCCTGGAGCTTGGCGAAGGCGATGTTCGAGCCCCAGAAGGAGACCGAGCCGACGACGCCGGCGAAGAGGATCGGAATCAGGGTGTCGAGCGGGATCGAAGAGATCAGACCACCGTCGATCTCGCTGATCCCGTGGCGGATCTCCGACCAGGCGATCAGCGCCACGGCGCCGCCGCCGACGCCGTTGTAGAGAGCGACCATCTGCGGCATCTCGGTCATCTGCACGCGGACCGAGGCGATCACGCCGACGGCGGTGCCGATCCCGAGGCCGAGCGCGATCAGGCCCCAGTTGCCCATCCCGTCGAGCAGCAGCGTGGTGACCACGGCGACCGCCATGCCGACGGCGGCGATCAGGTTGCCCTGCTTGGCCGTGGTCGGGTGGGTGCCGCGTTTGATCCCGATGATGAAGAGGGAGAAAGCGACGATGTAGAGCGCGGTGGCGCCGTCGCCACCGGGCTTGCAGCACGGCCGAGACCATCAGGGGCCGCCCTTCTCGCCCGCGTCGGCCTTCGGTTTCGGCTTTTTGCTGAACATGGCGAGCATCCGGTCGGTGACCATGAAGCCACCGACGATGTTGATCGCGCCGAAGGCGACGGCGATCGTGCCGATCACGTACTCGAGCCCGTCGTCGGCGAAGCCGAGCACGATCAGGCCGCCGAGCATGACGATGCCGTGGATCGCGTTGGTCTGCGACATCAGCGGCGTGTGCAGGGTGGTCGGGACCTTCGAGATCACCTCGAAGCCGACGAAGACGGCGAGCACGAAGATCGTGATCTCGGTCATCAAGCTCATTACTTTGCGGCCCTCTCGTTCTTGATCTCGCCGCCCTGGGTGATGCAGGCGGCGGCGATGATGTCGTCCTCGAAGTCGACCTTCACCTCGCCCTCCTCGGTGATCATCAGGCCGAGCAGGTTCTCGAGGTTCTTGGCGTAGAGCTGCGAGGCGGGGACCGGCATCTCGCTGGCCAGGTTGCGCGGGCCGATCACCTTGACGCCGCCCTCGACCACCGTCTCCCCGGCCTGGGTCAGCTCGCAGTTGCCGCCGGTCTCGGCGGCGAGGTCGACGATCACCGAGCCGGGCGCCATGTTGCGCACGGCCTCGGCGGTGATCAGCAGCGGCGCCGGGCGGCCGGGGATCGCGGCGGTGGTGACGATCAGGTCCTGTTTGGCGGCGTTCTGCGGTGAGCGCGTCGCGCACCTGCGCGTTCTCCTCGTCGGTCAGCGGCCGCGCGTAGCCCCCCTCGCCCTCGGCGTCGGGGATGAAGTCGAGTTCCAGCGGGCGGCCGCCGAGCGAGGCGATCTGCTCCCAGGCGGCGCGGCGGATGTCGAAGCCGGTGACGATCGCGCCCAGCCGCTTGGCGGTGGCGACCGCCTGCAGGCCGGCGACGCCGGCGCCGAGCACGAGCACCTTGGCCGGCGGCACGGTGCCGGCGGCGGTGGTCATCATCCCGAAGAAGCGGCCCGACTCGCGCGCGCCGATCAGGGTCGCGGCGTAGCCGGCGGCGGCGGCCTGCGAGGAGAGCGCGTCCATCGCCTGGGCGCGGGTCGTGCGCGGGATCGCCTCCATCGCGAAGCTGGTGACGCCGGCCGCGGCGAGCGCTTTGTTGGACTCGGCCGCGGTCCAGGGCGAGAGGTGGCCGATGAAGATCTGGCTGGAGCCGAGCTTGGCGATCTCCTCGGCTGGAGGGGGCGGCGACGCGGAGGACGACGTCGGCGCCCCAGGTGGCCGCGGCGTCGACGACCTCGGCGCCGGCCTCCTCGTACTGGGAGTCGGGATGGCCGGCGGCGTCGCCGGCGCCGCGCTCGACGAGCACCTCGACGTGCTCGTTTTTCTTCAGCGATTTGACCACGTCAGGGACCAGCGCGACCCGGCGCTCCCCATCGGCGGTCTCTTTCGGGACTCCGATCTTCATAACCTGCGGCGCGGAAGATTATGCGATTGGGTCAGGCGCGCGCCGCGACCCCGGCCAGAGCGGCCAGGCGCTCGCAGGGTGTGGAGCTTGCTCGGCGCGGTCGACGTGGACCGGCGGAGACGATCAGGCGGTCGATGCCGGCGCCGCGGAAGCGCTCGACCCGCTCGGCCACCTCGGCCTCGGTGCCGACCAGCGAGGTGGCCTCGACGATCTCGTCCGGCATCGCCTCGAAGGCGCCGCCGCGGTCGCCGTCCTGGAAGCGCTTCTGGACCTCGTCGGCGACGTCGCCGAAGCCGAAGCGGTGGGCGAGGTCGACGTAGAAGTTGGTTTTGCGGCTGCCCATGCCGCCGAAGTAGAGGACGAGGCCGGCCTTGACGACGCTCTTGGCCGCCTCGAGGTCGCCGTCGATCGCGACCTGCAGCGAGGGCGAGACCTCGAGGTCGGAGCGCTGGCGGCCGCCCTTGGCGAAGCCGGCCTCGAGGTGCTCGCCCCAGGTCTGCTCGAAGGCGTCGACGCTGAAGAAGATCGGGATCCAGCCGTCGCAGATCTCCGCCGCCATCTCGACCGATTTGCGGCCGATCGCGCCGACGAAGACCGGGATCTCGTTGCGCACGCGGGTGGAAGTTGAGCTTCAGTGGCTTTCCCTCGCCGCCGGGTAGGGGCAGCTGGTAATGCTCGCCCTGGTGGTCGACCGGCCCCTCGCGGGCGATGATCTCGCGCACCACTTCGATGTACTCGCGGGTGCGGCCCCAGGGCTTCGCGTAGGGGACGCCGTACCAGCCCTCGGAGACCTGCGGGCCGGAGGGGCCGAAGCCGAAGAGGAAGCGGCCGCCGGAGAGTTTGTCGATCGTCGCCCCGGCCATCGCCGCGGCGGCCGGCGGGCGCGCCGGCACCTGCAGGATCGCGGCGCCGAGGTTGATCTCGGTCGGTCTGCGCCGCCAGCCAGGCGAGCACGCTGACCACGTCGGAGCCGTAGGACTCGGCCGCCCAGACCGACTCGTAGCCGAGGCGCTCGGCCGCGCGCACGATCTCCAGCGCGTCCTCGCCGGCGGGGCCGATGCCCCAGTAGCCGAGGTTATCCGAGCTTCAGAGCCATCCGGACGCGCACCCTATTGAATAGACGCCATGGTCACCGACCAGCCAGTCGCCGAGCAGGGCCTCTCCAGCGCCGAGGCGGAGAAGCGCCTGCGCAAGCTGGGGCCGCCGCCGGAGACCTCCTCGCGCTCGACCTCGAGCATCGTCGCCGGCAACGTCTTCACCCTCTTCAACGCGATCATCGGCGTCTTCTTCGTCCTCGACCTCGGGCTCGGGCTCTACGCCGACTCGCTGTTCGGCCTGATCGCCGTCGATCAACTCCTACATCGGCATCCGCCAGGAGCTGAAGGCGAAGGCGACCCTGGACGAGCTGGCGGTGCTGGTCGCGCCGCGGGCCAAGGTCGTCCGCGACGGCGCCGTGGCCGAGGTGCTCGGCCGACGAGGTCGTCCCCGGCGACGTCGTCCGGGTCGAGCCCGGCGACCAGCTCGTCGCCGACGGCGAGGTGATCGCCAGCCGCGGCATGACCCTCGACGAGTCGATGCTGACCGGCGAGGCCGACGGGATCCGCAAGGAGAGCGGCGACCGCGTGCTCTCCGGCTCCTTCTGCATCTCCGGCTCCGGCCACTACGTGGTCGACGCGGTGCGCGAGGAGAGCTACGCCGGCCGCCTCGCCGGCGAGGCGCGCGCCTTCCGCCACCCGCCCTCGCCGCTGCAGAAAGAGGTCAACCGGGTGATCGTCGCCTCGACCTACGTGATGCTGCCGCTGGCGGCGATCCTGGTCCTCAGCCTCAAGATCCGCAACGTCGACCTCGACGAGGCCGCGCAGACCGCGACCGCGGGCCTGGTGACGCTGATCCCCGAGGGCCTGGTGCTGCTGATGAGCGTCACCTTCGCGGTCGCCGCGGTGCGGCTGGCCCAACGCGACACCCTGGTCCAGCAGATGAGCGCCAGCGAGAGCCTCGCCGCGGTCGACACGATCTGCGTCGACAAGACCGGGACGCTGACCGCCGGCGAGCTGCGCCTGGCCGGGGTCGAGTTCGCCGAGGGGGTCGAGGCGGCGGCGGCGCAGGCGGCGCTGGCCAGCTTCGCCGCCAGCGCCGGCGACCGCAACCGCACCCTGGAGACGATCGCCGAGCGCTTCCCCGGCGAAGCCGGAGCGGGTCAGCGCCGAGGTCCCCTTCTCCTCCGAGTGGAAGTGGAGCGGGGCGACGCTGGCCGGCGGCGGCAACGCCACCTACGTGCTCGGCGCCCCGGACGTGCTCGACCGAGGCCGGGGCGCTGACCCTGCCGCCCGGGCTGGCGCGCAAGCTCGAGCAGGAGACCGCCGCCGGGCGCCGCGTCGTCGCCTTCGGCGAGGCCGCGCGCGGCGCTGCCCGCCGACGCCGCGGCGAGCGCCGCCGCCGCGGCTGCGCCGCTGGCGCTGGTCGTGCTGGAGGAGACGCTGCGCCCCGACGCCGCCGAGACGATCGCCTACATGCGCGAGCAGGAAGTCGACCTGAAGCTGATCTCCGGCGACGCCCGCGCCACCGTCACCGCGGTCGCCTACGCGGTCGGGGTGCCGCGCGAGGCCGGCGTCGTCGAGGGCTCCGACCTGCCCGACGACCCCGAAGCAGCTGGCCAAGGTCGCGCTCGCCAACACGATCTTCTGCCGGATCAAGCCGGAGCAGAAGAAGGCGCTGGTCGCGGCGCTGGTCGACGCCGGGCGCTACGTGGCGATGATCGGCGACGGCGTCAACGACGTGCCGGCGCTGAAGCAGGCGCGGATGGCGGTGGCGATGGGCTCGGGGACGCAGGTGACCAAGGGCGTCGCCGACGTCGTCCTGCTCAAAGACCAGTTCTCGCGCCTGCCCGAGGCGATCGGCGAGGGACGGCGGATCGCCCGCAACATCCACCGCCTCGGCCGCCTCTACCTGACCAAGACGGTCTACGCCGCGGCGCTGATCCTGCTCGTCGCGGTGCCCGGCTTCGCCTTCCCCTTCCTCCCCCGCCACCTCACCCTGGCGGCCTTCATGACGATCGGCATCCCCTCCTTCGTGCTCGCCCTGGCCCCCTCGGACGGGCCGCTCTACCGCGGCCGCCTGCTGCGGGCGCTGGCCGCCTTCGCGGTGCCGGCCGGGCTGGCGACGGCGCTCGGCTCGATCCTCTCCTTCTTCCTCGTCGACACCGTCTTCGGCGGCAGCCTCGAGGCCGGCCGCACCGCGGCGACGACGACGCTGATCGTGCTCGGCCTCGCCTTCGTGCTGCTGCTGGAGCGCGGCCCCGGCCGCGAGCACATCGCGATCCAGAGCTACATGCTGGCGCTGGTCGCCGGCCTCGGCGCGCTCTACGCGCTGATCCTCGCCGCCGCCCCGGTGCGCGAATTCTTCGAGATGGAGCTGCTCACCGCCACCAGTGGTTCCTCTCGCTGATCTCGGCCGCGGTCGGCCTGACGATCGCCAGCCTGCTCTGGAAGCTGCCGCAGATCGAACGCTGGAAGCACCGCCGGCGGAGCCCGAAGCGGCCGTCTAGACCCTCCTAGGCGCTTCGCCCGCTGTCCAGGCCGCGGGGCGCCGATCTTTCGACTCTGGGCCATGTTGAGCGCCCCCGCGCCGCGGGTAGCTTCCGTAGATGGCGACGACCTTGGATCCGGCCCGCCCCTCTCCCGGCGCCGGGAAGTACCCGCTCGACCCGGGTCACTTCGACGAGGCGTTCGCCCCCGACGGCACGCCGCGACCTCCCTACGCGGCGGTGCTCGACGCGCTCGCGCGGCACGATCTGACGGTGCTGCGCGAGCGCGTCCAATCCGACGCCGCCGCGCTCGGGCTCGACTTCGGGCCCGGCCAGCCGCTCGCGGTCGACCCGGTGCCGCGGCTGCTCGGCGCGGCCGAGTGGGAGGCGCTGGAGGCCGGCCTGCTGCAGCGGGCGCGGGCGCTGAACGCCTTCCTCCTCGACGCCTACGGCGGCCAGCGGATCTTCGACGCCGGCGTCGTGCCGCGGCGGCTGCTGGAGACCTCCTCCGGCTACGAGCCACGGATGCGCGGCCTGCTCGACCCGCCGTGCCGCCGGCGACGGTCGCCGGCCTCGACCTGGTCCGCGACGCCGACGGCGCTCTGCTCGTCCTGGAGGACAATCTGCGGATGCCCTCCGGGGCGCAGCTACGCGATGGCCCTGCGCGAGGCGGTCGAGCCGGCGCTGGGCGCGACGCTGCGGCCGCGGCCGCTCGGCAACTACGCGGCGTCCCTGGGCGCGGCGATCCGCGCCGCCGCGCCCGCCGGGCGCGAGGACCCGGCGGCGGCGATCGTCTCCGACGGGCCGGCCAGCGGCGCCTGGTACGAGCACCGCCGGCTCGGCGCGCGAGCTGGCGATCCCGGTGGTGCTGCCGGGCGACCTCGAGGTCGAGCGCGGCCGCCTCTTCGCCCGCCAGCGGCCGCGAGCGGCGCCAGCTCGACGTCATCTATCGCCGCCTCGACGAGGACCGGCTCAGCGCCGCGGACGGCCGCCTGACCGAGCTCGGCGAGCTGCTGCTGCCGGCGCTGGAGTCCGGGCCGGCTGCGCTGCGTCAACGCCTTCGGCACCGGCGTCGCCGACGACAAGCTCGCCCACGCCTACAGCGAGAGCATGGTCCGCTTCTACCTCGGCGAGGAGCCGCTGCTGCGCTCGGTCCCCAGCTTCGACCTCTCCGAGGAGGGCGCGCGCGGGCGCCGCGATGGGGCGGCTCGACGAGCTGGTGATCAAGCCGCGCGACGGCTTCGGCGGCCAGGGGGTGACGATCATGCCGCGGGCGACCGAGCCGCAGCGGCGGCGGGCGATCGGGCTGGTGCGCGGCGCCCCGACGGCTTCGTCGCCCAGGAGACGGTGCAGCTCTCCAGCCATCCGACCGTCTGCGGCGCCCGCCTGCGGCCGCGCCGGGTCGACCTGCGCCCCTTCGTCGTCAGCTCCGCCGGGCGGCGCCACGCGATGGCCGGCGGCCTCACCCGCTACGCCCGCGGCGCCGGCGAGATGGTCGTCAACAGCTCCCGCGGCGGCGGCTGCAAGGACACCTGGGTGCTCGATGCGAAGGCGGAGCGATGAAGACCCGCTCGCTCGCCTCGCGCCGCGAGCGGCCGCTGATCGGGGTCACGACCTCGGAGATGCGGCGGGCCGAGAGTCTCAACCCGACCCCCGAGGGCGAGCCGCCGACGCGGCTGGAGATGGCGCTCGGGCTGCCCTACCTGCGCGGGCTCGAGGCGGCGGGGGCGCTGCCGCTGGTGATGCCGCCGCTGGGCGAGGACGCGATCGAGCCGCTGCTCGACCGCCTCGACGGCATCTGCCTCTCCGGCGGCCCCGACCTCGACCCGGCCGGCTACGGAGCCGAGCCGCATCCCGAACTGGGGCCGATCGAGCCCAACCTCGACCGCTTCGAGCTGGCGGTGGCGCGCCGCGCCGACGCCCGCGAGATGCCGATCCTGGCGATCTGCCGCGGCACCCAGGCGATCAACATCGTCCGCGGCGGCACCCTGCACCAGCACCTGCCGGAGATCTCGACCGAGATCGCCCACCGCCAGCGCACCCCCGGCAACCAGACCAGCCACCCGGTCGAGGTCGTCCCCGGCAGCAGCCTGGCGGCGGCGCTGGGCGGCACTGAGATCGACGTGATCGACGTCAATTCCTTCCACCACCAGGCGCTCGACCGCGTCGGCGAGGGCCTCGAGGTCAGCGCCCGCGCCCCCGACGGGACGATCGAGGGAGTCGAGGATCCGAGCCGGCCCTTCCTGATCGGCGTCCAGTGGCATGCCGAGACCCTCGTCCACCGTGTCTACGAGGCGGCGCTGTTCCGCAACTTCGTCGACGCCTGCCGCGACGACGGCGCCGAGTTCCAGCGCCGCAGCGGTCGCGAGGTCGCATGAGCGAGGCGGGCGCCTTGGCCGGCACGGCCCCGGCCTGGGCGACCTGGGCGGAGCCGCACGAGCTCGGCCCCTACACGGTCGGGATCGAGGAGGAGGTGATGCTGCTCGACGCGCACCAGCTGGGCGCTGGCGCACCGGATCGACAGCGTCCTGCCGCGCCTCCCCCACGCCGGCAGCGACAGCTTCACGGCGGAGACCCACGGCTCGGCGCTGGAGATCCAGACCGGCGTCCACGCTCGCATCGGCGAGGCGGTCGGCGGAGCTGGCGACGCTGCGGGGCGAGCTCGACGCGGTCCTGCGGCCGCTCTCGATGCGCGCCGCCAGCGCCGGCACCCACCCCTTCGCGGTCTGGCAGGAGATCGTCGTCTCCGCCGGCGAGCGCTACCAGTTCGTCTACGGCTCGATGCGCGAGCTGGCCCGCCGCGAGCCGACCTTCGGCCTCCACGTCCACGTCGGCGTGCCCGACGCCGAGGCGGCGATCTACGCCGCCAACCGGCTGCGCACCCACATCCCGCTGCTGCTGGCGCTCTCGGTCAACTCGCCCTTCTGGCAGGGCCGCGACACCGGCCTCGCCTCGGCGCGGACGCCGCTGTTCCAGGCCTTCCCCCGGGTCGGCATCCCCCGCGACTTCGCCGACTACGCCGAGTACGTGGAGTCGGTCGACGTGCTGATCCGCTGCGACGCGGTGCCGGAGCCGACCTTCCTCTGGTGGGACGTGCGGCCGCAGCCGCGCTTCGGCACGGTCGAGGTGCGGATCATGGACGCGCAGACGAAGCTCGGCGGATTCCGCCGCGATCGCCGCCCTGGTGCAGTCGATCGTCCGCGCCGAGGTCGAGGGCTCCGAGCACCTGGAACGCTCGATGCCGCAGGAGGTGCTGGCCGAGAACCGCTTCCTCGCCGCCCGCGACGGCATGGACGCCGAGCTGATCGAGCCGGAGCTGGGCCGGCGGGTGCCGGCGCGCGAGCTGCTCGCCGACCTGGTCGCGGTCTGCCGGCCCCACGCCGAGGCGCTCGGCTGCGCCGCCGAGCTCGACGCGGTGATCGCGCTCGGCGACCGCACCGGCGCCCAGCGCCAGATCGAGCAGGCGGCGGCGCTGGGGTCCCTCCCCAAGCTGGTCGAACTACTGGCAGCCGACTTCTGACCAAGCAGATCAAGGACGCAGGGAGCGTGGCGTGCTCCGCACGCGAGCGACCGAGGACGCCGATATGCGCCGGTCAGGAGGCGGCTGGCGGCAGCACGAACTGGGTGACGATGAGATTCGCGGCGAGCTTGGTCTCGCCGTCCCGGATGCGCTCGATCCGGACCTCGATCACGACCGTGGTGCGGCCGACGTGCAGCGGCTCGGCGTGGGCGACGATCTCGTCGCCTTGCAGGCCGGAGCCGAAGACGTTCAGCTTCAGCTCGATCGTCGTGAAGTCGTGGCCCGGCGGGATGCTGCGGAAGGTCGCCCAGGCGGCGACGGTGTCGCCGAGCGCGGTCCAGGCGCCGCCGTGGACGAAGCCGCCAGGATGCAGGTGCGGCGGTCGACGACGACCCGTCCGCGGGCGTGCGTGTCCTCGATCTCCAGCGGCTCGATCCCGAGGTCGCCCGGGAAGCTGCCGCGGAGGAACTGCTTGGCGTGCTCGGTCGTGACCTGCGAGAGGTCGGCGTTGGCCCGCTCCATCAGCTCACCCCGAAGCCGTCGAGGCCGTGGTCGCCGAAGGGCTCGTCGCGCTCGCGCACCGCCTCGCGGAAGCCAGACTCGGCGGCGCGGCGGACGAAGGCGTGGCCCTCCTCGGTGTGGCGGGCGATGCCGTCGAAGAAAGTGCCGAGGGTCTGGGTCTGCCGCAGCCCCTGCGCTTCGACCGTCTGGTTGACCAGCAGCTTCATCATCACCAGCTGGTTGATCGGCATCCGCGCCACCCGCTCCAGCAGGTACTCGAAGCGCTCGTCCAGCTCGGCCGCGGGGGTCGCCTCGGTCGCCAGCCCCCACTCCGCCGCCTCGGCGCCGGTCAGCGAGTCGCCGGTCAGCAGCAGTCGCTTGGCCCGCATCGGGCCCAGCCGCAGCGCCCACATCGCCGTCGTCGGCGAGCCCCAGACGCGCGCCGGCGGGTAGCCGATCTTCGCGTCCTCTCCGATCACCAGCAGGTCCGAGCAGAGCGCCATGTCGGTGCCGCCGGCGACGCAGTAGCCGTGGACCTTGCAGAGCACCGGCTTCTCGGACTCGAACAGGCTCATGAAGCCGCGCACGTTGCGCTTCATGAACTGGTAAGTCGATGACCGGGTCCCAGTTCGTCTCCGGCATGTGGTTCGTGCCGATCGTCGCCGGGTCCAGCGGCGAGCCCGGCGGCGCCTCGACCCCGCCCAGCTCGCTCATGTCGCCCTCGGCCGAGGCGACCAGGTCGTAGCCGCCGCAGAAGCCGCTGCCGTTGCCGGCCAGGGCGATGACGTGCACCTCCGGGTCGAGGTTCGCCCGCTCGACGCACTCGGCCAGCTCGGCCGGCATCCGCGGCGTGATCCCGTTGCCGCGGTCCGGCCGGTTCAGGGTGATGCGAGCGACTCGGTCGCCGCACTCGTAGGTCAGCGTCTCGAGTCGCATCGCATCGAACCTCGCTTAGTTCATCCGCTCCACGATCATCGCCTTGCCCTGACCGCCGGCGACGCACATGGTCTCGAGGCCGACCTGGTGGTCGTCGGTCTCCATCACGTTGAGCAGGGTGCCCATGATCCGGGCGCCGGTCATCCCGAAGGGGTGGCCGAGGGCGATCGCGCCGCCGTGGGTGTTGAGCTTGCTCTTCGTCGATGCCGCATTCGTCCATGATCGGGATCACCTGGGCGGCGAAGGCCTCGTTCAGCTCGACCGCGTCGACGTCCTCGATCGTCATCCCGGCCCGGTCGAGGACCTTCTTGATCGCGCCGATCGGGGCCACGCCCATCAGCTCCGGCTCGTTGCCGTAGGTGGCGGCGGTGACGATGCGGGCGCGCGGGGTCAGGCCCAGCTCCTTGGCCTTGGTGTCGCTCATGATCAGGACCGCGGCGGCGCCGTCGTTGAGCGGGCAGGAGTTGCCGGCGGTGACGCCACCGCCGCCGAAGGCCTCCGGCAGTTCGGAGAGCTTCTCCAGCGTCGAGGAGGCGCGCGGGCCGTCGTCCTTGCTGACCACGGTGCCGTCGGGCAGGGTCACCGGGACGATCTCGCGGTCGAAGAAGCCGTCTTCCTGGGACTTGACCGCCAGTTCCTGCGAGCGCTGCGCGAACTTGTCCATGTCGGCGCGGCTGACCTCGTACTTGTTGGCGACGTTGACCGCGGTCAGGCCCATGTCGATGTAGGCGTTGGGCTGGCCGTTCTCGCCGATCAGGTTGGGGTTGCGGTCGTCGGCGCCGGCGGGCTCGGTGCGCTCGTTGAAGCGGCTGACCCACTCGACCCCGGCGGCGATGTAGACGTCGCCCTCGCCGGCCTTGATCGCGTTGCCGGCGTGGCGGATCGCGTCGAGGCTGGAGGCGCAGTAGCGGGAGACGGTGACCCCGTTGACGGTCTGCGGCAGCTTCTCGGAGAGCAGCGAGATGATGCGGCCGATGTTGAAGGCCTCGAGGCCCTGCGGCATGCCGACGCCGCAGAAGACGTCCTCGATCAGGGCCGGGTCGACCCCGGGGTTGCGCTCGAGCAGCTGGTCGACGACGAAGGCGCCCATCTCCTCCGGGCGCAGCTGGGCCAGCGAGCCCTTGAAGGCACGGCCGATCGGCGTGCGGATGGTGTCGACGATCACTGCTTCGGGCATTCCGGGTCTCCTTGAGCGCTTGGTTGGTGCTGAAGTGCGGGCCGGAGGGTAATTGACCCGTCACCTCGCCGTTTTGTGCGAATTCGCACGATACGCACGCGTCGTGTCCCCCACCTGCGTTACATTCGCCTCAATCCACCTCGCGTTCAACGCGAGCCTTGCCGCAAAGCGGCAGCGAAAGGAGACCGGTTATGCCGGAGGGCTACTGCGTCAAAGAGCGCAAGAAGGTCGAGATCAAAGACGCCAAACAGGTGACCATGAAAAATGGTCGCCCGGCGATCCAAGGCGTCTGCCCCGATTGCGGGACGAAAATCTTCAAGATCGGGAAACTCGAGGGATAGGGCTTGAACCCGGGCTGCGTCCGCCCCGTAGATCGGAGGCGGATGCAGCCCGGGGCTCTGAAACGCGAGCGCGACGTGCGCGAGGCCTACGCCGCGCACGCCGGCGAGCTGTACGGGTTCGCGCTGCGCTCGCTCGGCGACTCCGGGCTGGCCGAAGAGGCGGTGCAGGAGACCTTCGTCCGCGCCTGGCGCGCCGGCGATCGCTTCGACCCCCAGCTCGGCTCGCTGCGGACCTGGCTGTTCGCGATCCTGCGCAACGTCGTCATCGACCTCGGCCGCGCTCGCGCCGCCCGGCCCCGGGTCGCCGAGGGCGGGGTCGAGCCCTCGGTCGAGCCGCTGGAGGAGGTGCTGCTCTCCTGGCAGGTCGAGGAGGCGATGCGACGGCTCGGCGAGGACCACCGCCGCGTCCTCGTCGAGACCCACTACCGCGGTCGTCCCTATGCCGAGGTCGCCGCCGAACTCGGCGTGCCGGAGGGGACGATCAAGAGCCGCGTCTACTACGGCCTGCGGGCGCTGCGGGTGGTGCTGGAGGAGATGGGCTATGAAGGCTGAGCAACCGGAGAGCTGCCGCGACTGGCGCCTGCTGCTGGGCGCCTACGCGCTCGGGGACCTGGCGGACGACGAGCGCGCCGGCCTCGAGGCGCACCTGGAGGGATGCGCAGCGCTGCCGCGCCGAGGCGGAATCGCTGGGCGCGGTGGCGCGGCTGCTGCCGCTGGCCGATCCGGACCGCTTCAGCGAGCCGGCGCCGCGGCCCGCGCCGCAGCTCGGCGATCGCATCGCGGCGACGATCGGCGGCGAGCGGCGGGTCGAGCGCAAGCGCCAGCGCTGGCGCTTCGGCCTCGCGCTCAGCGGAGCGGCAGCGGCTGTCGCCGCGGTGCTGGCCTGCTGCGTCCTGCCGGACGGCGGCGACGGCGGGCCGGTGCAGCACGTCGAGTTCGGCACGCTCCCGGGCGGGGTGAAGATCTACGCGACGCTCGAGCCCCACGCCTACGGGACCGAGATCCACATGTACGTGAAGGGGGTGCGCTCCGGCACCCTCTGCCGCGTCTACCTGCGCGGCCCGCGCGGCGGAACGGGTCCCGGCCGGCACCTTCACCTACCGCTGGGGCGACGACTCGACGGCGACGCTGAGCTCGGCGCTCGACCTCTCGCGCACCCGAGCGATCGGCGTCCACGCCGGCGACCGCACCTTCGTCGCCCCGGTCGACCCGACCGAGGCGACCGCAGCAGCCAACTCGAACCAGGAGGACGTGACGTGACCAGGATCCAGACCATCCTCGCCCTGGCCGTGCTGGCCCTTGCCGCGACGCTGGCAATCGCCGGCTGCGGCAGACGGCGGCAGCTCGGCGCCTACGGCGGCAAGAGCGACAGCACCGCCACCGAAGCCGAAACCGCGAAGTCGCCCCCCGGGGCCGAAAGCGGCGCCGCCGTCCTGACCGTCTCCCGCGTCCCCAAGGTCGGCGCGATCCTGGTCGACGCCAAGGGCTTCACCGTCTACGACTTCCACAAGGACAAGGACACGACCTCGTCCTGTTACGGCGCCTGCGCCGGGGTCTGGCCTCCACTGCTGACTGAAGGCGCCCCCCAAGTCGGCGAAGGCGCCTCCGCGTCGCAACTCGGCACGACCAAGCGCAAAGACGGCACCACCCAGGTCACCTACGCCGGCCACCCCCTCTACACCTACGCCGCCGACAAGAAACCGGGCGAAGCCAACGGCCACGACATCGATTCCTTCGGCGCCGAGTGGTACGCCCTGCAGGGCAACGGCGAAGAGGCCGAGGGCTAGCCGCTCCTCCGCCCCCGCCGGGGGGGAGAATTCCAATCCCGCGGTTCCTTAGGGAAGTCATGCTTCCCAAAGGAACCGCGAGTTGAAAAGGGATGGCGGCGATCGAGGCCTGGCGTCGCTCGCCACCGCGCAGAGCGGTCTTGTCTCGCTTGACCAGGCTGCGCGGAGCCTGAACACCACGCGCCGGGCAGTTTCATACCGGACTGAAGACGGGCGCCTGCACCGCGTGCATCGCGGTGTCTACGCGGTGGGCCACGAGGCGTACGGGCGCCGCGGCGAATTGAAGGCAGCGCTGCTGGCCTGTGGCGAGGGTGCGGTGCTCTCGCACCTAACCGCCGCTGCGTTCTGGGAGCTGCGGGACCGCTGGCCGGCGCTGATCGACGTCACCGGGCCGGAGCAGCGGGGGCGCAAGATCGACGGGGTCCGCTGCCGGCGCTGCCGCTGTCCGGATTCGACGGAGGTCGTCGCCCTCGACGGCCTCGTCTTGACCTCACCGTCTCGCACGATGGTCGATCTGGCGGGGGTGCTCGGCGATGCCTCGCTGCGCAAACTGGTCGAGCGAGCGGCGCTGCGCAAGCTGCTCGACCTGCGGGCGCTCGACACGGCAATGGCCCGCGCCAAGGGACGGCGCGGCATCGCGGCGCTGCGGGCGATCCTCGAGGACTGGCGCAGCGCGGACGGCTCGGTCCCGGATCTGCGCAGCGAGTTCGAGGCGCTGGTGCTGCCGCGACTGCTGGCGCTGGGCGTGCCGCGACCGGGTTGCAACGTGCCGCTGCGGCTCGAGGGCGAACGCCTGGTCATCGACTTCCTTTGGGACGAGCAGCGGCTGGTGGTCGAAACCGACGGCCGCGCGACGCACGAGACGCCGCCCGCCTTCCAGAGCGATCGGCGCCGTGACCAGGTCCTCGTCGCCGCCGGCTACCGGGTGGTCCGCGTCACCTGGAGGCAGATCGAGGGCGAGCTGGAGGGAGTCGTCGGCCGCGTCTCCCGCGCGCTCGCGGTGACGCGCTAGGGGGTCTGGTCCGCCTGCTCCTGGCCGCGCTTGCGATAGGAGATCGAGGGCGAGACGAGGGCGCGGATCTCAGCCAGGAGCCGGGCTGAGAGCTCGCCCGGGTCCTCGTCGGGACGCGGCTGGCCGCCGGCCGGGTCGAAGAAGCGGACGCGGAGACGGGGGCGCCGCGGGAAACCGGTGAGGTCGGAGGTGCCCTCGATCGCGACCAGGGTGACGTGGGCCTCCGGCACCTCCAGGGCAAGGCGGCCGACGCCGCTGCGGGCGCGCAGGACCTTGCCGCGCGAGCGCGTGCCTTCAGGGAAGACGCCGATGCAGACGCCCGCCTGCAGAGCCTCGATCGCCCGTGCCAGCGCCTGCTTGTCGCCTTTGCCGCGCTCGATCGGGATCTGGCCCATGCCGTTGAGGATCGGCGCCAGGCCGCGCACTTTCCAGAGGTCCGATTTGGCCAGGGCGCGGATCTGGCGGCGCTTGACCGCGGCCATCCCGACCATGATCGGGTCCCAGTGGCTGTCGTGGTTGCCGAGCACCAGCAGCGGCCCGCTCTCCGGCAGCGTCTCCAGGCCCTCGACCTGCAAACGCCCCCACAGCGCGACCGGCCGGTTGACGGCCATCGCGACTCGGTAGGTGCGGGTGCGCTCGCGCATTCGGGCCGTGAGTTCTACGCGGTCGGCCGCGCCGAGGTCGGCTGACCGGCTCACTAGGCGGAGGCCGACCCGGCCGCGCGACCGAGGATCTCGGTCAGGGCGCGGCGGTCGGACTCGCTCAGGCCCTCGACCCAGGCAGGCGGCTTCTCGACCGCGCGGACCAGGCGGGTCCGCACTCGCCGGCCCTCGGCGGTGAGGGCGATCAGCTTCACCCGGCGATCGCCCGGCGAGGGTTCGCGCCGCGCCAGGCCCTTCTCTTCGAGCCCGTCGACGATGCCGGTGACGTTGGAGTTGTCGCAGTGCAGGACGGCGGCGATCTCGCTCATCGTCCGCGGCCGATCGAGCGCGCGGAGGGCACCGAAGGCGGGCGGGCGCAGGCCCAGCTCGCGCGCCGCGGCGAGGAAGGGCGGCGGGTAGACGAGCCCAGTCAGCAGACCCCAGGCCGCGCGGGCGCTGTCCTTCGTCCCCGCCTGGGCTTTCTTCGGCTTCGCCTTGGCAGCACTCACGAAAACTATTGTAACCCAATCTTTGTTAACCTCAAATATTGAGCTTGTTCGCTACTTTGGAAGGAACGATGGCAACCGACACTGAGCGCACCGGCATTGAAGTCGAAGGCCTCGTACGCGAGTTCAAGAACGGGCCGCGGGCGGTCGACGGCATCGACCTGCGGGTCGCCCCCGGCGAGATCTACGGCTTCCTCGGCCCCAACGGCGCCGGCAAGTCGACCACGGTGCTGATGCTGACCACGCTGCTGCCGCCGACCGCCGGCACGGCGCGGGTCGCCGGCTTCGACATCGCCAGCGAAGGGCCGCGGGTGCGCTCGGCGATCGGCGCGGCGCTGCAGGAGGCGGCGCTCGACCCGCTGCTGACCGGCACGCGAGCACATGCGCCTGCAGACCGCCCTGCACGGCATCGCCAAGGGCGAGCGCGAGCGGCGCGGCGCCGAACTGCTTGCGCGGGTCGGCCTCTCCCAGGCCGCCGACCGCAAGGTCGGCGGCTACTCGGGCGGCATGAAGCGGCGGCTCGACCTGGCGCTGGCGCTCGCCCACCGGCCCCGCATCCTCTTCCTCGACGAGCCCACCACCGGCCTCGACATCCAGAGCCGCACCGCGCTCTGGGAGGAGGTCGCGCGCCTCGCCGCCGACGACGGCGTCACCGTCTTCCTCACCACCCAGTACCTGGAGGAGGCCGACGCGCTCGCCAACCGGGTCGGGATCATCGACCACGGCAAGATCGTCGCCGAGGGCACGCCGGCGGCGCTGAAGGCCGAAATCGGCCGCCCCACGGTGGAAGCGGCGCCGCGCGACCCGGCCGAGCACGAGCGCATGGTCGCCGTCCTCAGCCGCTTCGGCGAGCCGGCCGGCGCCTCGCCCAAAGGCGCCGCGGTCCGCCTCGCCGGCGGCGAGTCGGAGCTGGCCGAGGTGGTCCGCGCCCTCGACGCCGAGGGGATCGCGATCGAGCAGCTGCAGCTGCACGCGCCCTCGCTCGACGACGTCTTCCTGGCCAAGACCGGCCGCTCGCTGGAGGGCGCCGAGGAGGCCGAGGAGGAGGCCGAGGACGCCGCCGCGGAGGCGGTCGGCTCGGCGTGAGCGGCGGTCTCCGCACCCAGGTCGGGCAGCTCGCCCGCCGCTCGGTCCTGCGCACCCTGCGCCAGCCGGCGCAGATCGTGCCGGCGCTGATCTTCCCCCTCTTCCTGCTCGCGGTGAACTCGGGCGGGCTCAAAGACGCGACCAACCTGCCCGGCTTCCCGACCGACTCCTACCTCACCTTCGCCCTCGCCGTGCCCTTCATGCAGGGGGCGCTGTTCTCGGTGATGAACGCCGGCACCGACCTCGCCCGCGACATCGAGACCGGCTTCCTCAACCGCCTGGCGCTGACCCCGCTGCGCGGCGCGGCCCTGCTCAGCGGCCTGCTCGCCGGCGCCGTCGTGCTCGGCCTCGTGCAGGCGGTCGACCTACCTGATCGTCGGACTGACCGCCGGCGCCGAACTGGCGGCCGGCTTCGGCGGCGCCCTGGTCCTGGTCGCGCTCTCGGTCACGATCACCGTCGCCTTCGGCACGCTCGGCCTCTTCGCCGCCCTGCGCACCGGCTCCGGCGAGGCGGTGCAGAGCCTCTTCCCGGTCTTCTTCGTCTTCCTCTTCCTCTCCTCGATGGCGCTGCCGCTGGACCTGCTGCAGACCGACTGGTTCCACGCCGTCGCCAGCGCCAACCCGGTCTCCTACCTGCTGCAGGCCTTCCGCTCGCTGCTGATCGAAGGCTGGAACCTGGGCGAGCTGGCGCTCGGCTTCGGCATCGCGGCGGCGATCCTGCTGATCGGCATGTACGCGGCCAGCGCCGCGCTGAAGACGAGGCTGGTGCGGACGTGAGCGCGCGCCCCCACCGCCAGCTTCCGCCACGATCGCCCTCGCGGTCGCCTGGCGCAGCATCCACAACTTCCTCACCAACCCGGCCTTCCTGGTGCCGGCGATGGTCTTCCCGCTCTTCTTCTTCGTCTCCTTCGCCGGCGGCCTCTCGGCGATCGCCAACGTCCCCGGCTTCGACTTCCCCAGCGGCTACACCGCCTTCCAGTTCGTCTTCGTGCTGCTGCAGTCGGCGGCCTTCGGCGGCGTCTTCACCGGCTTCGGGATCGCCCGCGACTTCGAGACCGGCTTCTCGCGGCGCTACCTGCTCGCCGCCAGCAACCGCGGCGGCGTCGTCGCCGGCTACGCGCTCGCCGCCCTGGTCCGCGCCGTCGTCACCTGGGCGGTGCTGACCGCGGTCGCCCTGATCGCCGGGATGGAAGTCGGCGGCAGCGGCGTCGACATCTTCGGCCTCTACGCGCTGGCCGTCCTGGTCAACCTGGCGGCGACGATGTGGGCGGCCGGGGTGGCGATGCGGGTGCGCTCGATCCAGGGCGGGCCGCTGATGCAGTTCCCCGTCTTCCTGATCCTCTTCCTCGCCCCCGTCTACGTGCCGCTGAGCCTGCTCAGCGGCTGGATCCACGCGGTCGCCTCGGTCAATCCCGTCACCGCCCTGCTCGAGGCCGGCCGCGGCTTCATCTCCGGCGACCCGAGTCGTCGCCCTCGCCTTCACCGTCGCCGTGGCGCTGCCGGTGCTGTTCGCGCTCTGGGCCCGCGGCGGCCTGCGCCGCGCCGAAGCCGCTGGCTGAGCACACCCCGACTCCTGCCTGGGTGTGATCGATTCCCAGCCGGTGTGATCAAAATCACGCTGCCGGGTATGGCTGCCGGGGAGGCTGCCCACTTCGGCTTTCTGCAGGGCAATCCCGGCCTATGCCTAGCGATATGCAAACGACGATCTAAAGTGTCATTTGTGACGCAGAGGCCCCTGGAGCTGATTCTCGCCCGCAACCTGATGTCGGCGCTCTCGACGCCGGCCTTCCTGGTCGACGAGGGCGGCCTGCTCGTCTTCTACAACGAGGCGGCGGGAATGATGCTCGGCAAACGCTTCGAGGAGCTGGGCACAGTCGGCCCCGAGGAGTGGGGCGCCGCTGTTCGGGCCCTTCGACGAGAGCGGCGAGCCGATCCCCTACGACGACCTGCCGCTGGTCTCGGCGGTCCGCGACGGCCGCCCCGCCCACGCCGAGTACGTGATCCACTCCAGCGACGGCGCCAGCCACGAGGTCGAGGTCTCGGCCTTCCCGATCCTCACCGCGCACGGCTCCCAGGGCGGCGATCGCGATCTTCTGGCCGAGCCGGATGAACGGCAACGGAGCGGCCGCCGCATGAAGGTCAAGCTCTGGGGGACGCGCGGCTCGATCCCCTCCCCCGGGCCGGAGACGATCCGCTACGGCGGCAACACCTCCTGCGTCGGCGTCACCCTCTCCGACGGCTCGCTGCTGGCGCTCGACGCCGGCAGCGGCATCCGCAGCCTCGGCCTCGCGCTCGGCGACGAGCCGACCCGGCTGCACATCCTCCTCACCCACCTCCACCTCGACCACATCCTCGGCCTCGCCTTCTTCGCCCCCGCCTTCCGGCCGCAGACCGAGATCGTGATCTGGGGCCCGGCCTCGCCGGAGGCCTCGCTGCGCGACCGCATCGCCCGCTACATCTCCGCCCCGCTCTCGCCGGTCGAGGTGCGCGAGCTGCCCTGCGACGTCTCCTTCCGCCACGCCCCCGACAGCGAGTGGGAGATCGGCCCGGCCCGGATCCGCGCCGCCTCGGTCTCCCACCGCGGGCCGACGCTCGGCTACCGGATCGACGACGGCGACTCCTCGCTCACCTACATCCCCGACCACGAGCCGGGGCTGGGCGCCGACCTCGACCGGCTCGAGCAGGACTGGATCTCCGGCTTCGCCCTCGCCCGCGACACCTCGCTGCTGATCCACGACGGCCAGTACACCGACGCCGAGTACCCCGACCACGTCGGCTGGGGCCACTCGCCGCTGCGCGACGCGCTCTGCCTTCGCCCACCGCACCGGCGCCGAGCGCACCGTCCTCTTCCACCACGACCCGATGCACTCCGACGACTTCCTCGACCGCCACCAGGCCGAGGCGAAGGAGCGCTGGGCGGAGCTGGGCGGCGACCCGGCGGCGATCGAGCTGGGCGCGGAGCGGGTCGAGTACGAGCTGCCGGCACGGGCGCCGAGCCCAGCGGCCGCCACCGCCTGAGCGCTAGGCTCCGCAAGGTGCCGCAAACTCCGCGGATCGAGGCAGCAGCCGAGCGCTCGCGTGCTGGTTCGCGAGGCGCTCGCGGTGGCCAGCGAAGCCCATGCCGGACAGGTGCGCAACGGCAGCGGCGGGATGCCCTACATCGAGCACCCGAAGACAGTCGCCGAGCGCCTCGCCGAGCACGACTACGGGGACGAGGTTCTGGCGGCGGCCCTCCTGCACGACGTCGTCGAGGACAGCGAGACGACCGTGGAGGCACTGCGCGAGCGGTTCGGCGAACCGGTGGCCGGGCTGGTCGCCGCGCTCAGCGACGACGAATCGATCGCCGACTACCGCGAGCGCAAGGACGAGCATCGCGGCCGGGTCGCGCCGCCGACGGCGACGCGCTGGCGATCTACGGCGCCGACAAGCTCACCAACCTGACCACCCTGCGTCGCGCCTGCGAGCGAGCAGGGCGAGTCGGTCGCCGACGAGTTCAAGGTGCCGCTGGAGCTGAAGCTGGAGGTCTGGGGAGACGACACTCGACGCTGCTGCGCCCGAGAGGCGCCGGAGCTGCCCTTCCTCGACGAGCTCGAAGCCGCGCTCAGTCGGCTGCGGGAGGATCTAGGAGCGGCAGCCCCTCGTCCCGGTACTTGAGCCGCCGCCTCAGCGGCAGCGCCACCCAGAGCAGGCCGAACACGGCCAGCGCGCAGGCACCGTCACGACCGTCGCGACGGTGCCGAAGAGGAGGTGGGTGATCAGCAGGATCGCCGCAGGTCATCGCCAGCGCCAGCGTCAGCAGCCCGGCGATCGCCAGGCGGTTGGAGATGAACGACCAGGCGGTACTTCTGCTGGTAGCGGAAGGTCAGCCGGTGATAGGCCGAGGGGGCGATCAGCAGCGCCGCCGAGAGCGCGGTCAGCAGCAGCGTCGCGAAGTAGATCTTCTTCTCGAACTCGGAGATCTTCGTGAAGTTCTGCTGGAACGGGACCGCCAGCAGGAAGGCGAAGAGGACCTGGACGCCGGGCAGGGCGACGCGCAGCTCCTGCAGCAGCTCGCCGAGGTTGCGGTCGAGGCGTTCGGCCTCGCTCTCCTCTCTCCCGGACGGGCGGTCCCCCATGCGCTTCACCCTACCCTCAGGGTTACGACGTGAAAACCGCCCTGATCCTCTTCAACCGCGACCTGCGCGTCAACGACAACCCGGCGCTGGCGGCCGCCGCCCGGGCCGAGCGCACGGTGCCGCTGTTCGTTCTCGACGAGCCCTGCTCGGATCGCGCTTCGCCGCCCCGAACCGGGTCGCCTTCATGCGCGAGGCGCTGGCCGACCTCGACGAGTCGCTGCGCCGCGCCGGCGGCCGGCTGTTCCTGCGCCGCGGCGACCCGGTCGCGCGAGGCGATCGCGCTGGCGCGCGAGTGCGGCGCCAGCGAGCTGCACGTCAGCGCCGACTACAGCGCCTACGCGCAGCGGCGCGAGGAGCGTCTGGCGCAGGCGTGCGAGGAGGAGCGGATCGACTTCCACCTGCACCCCGGGGCGACGATCGTGCCGCCGGGCGCCGTCACCCCGACCGGCGGCGATCACTTCAAGGTCTTCACCCCCTACCACCGGGCCTGGAGCGAGCTGCCGGCGCGGCAGTCGCACGGGGCGCCGCGCCAACTCGCGGTGCCGAGCGGGCTCGCCGCCGGCCGGCTGCCGGCGCTGGCGAAGCTGACGCCGGGGCCGCCCTCGCCGCGGACCGAGCCCCCGGCGGCGAGCGCGAGGGGCGCAAGCGCATGCGCGCCTTCCTCCGCGACGGGCTCGGCGGCTACGACGAGCGCCACGACGACCTCGCCGGCGACGCGCACCTCCCGCCTCAGCGCCCACCTCCGCTTCGGCTGCCTCTCGCCGCTGGAGCTGGCGCGCGAGGCGAACGAGCGGCGCGGCGGCGCCCCCTTCGTGCGCCAGCTCTGCTGGCGCGACTTCCACCACCAGGTGCTGGCCGCCAACCCCTCCCTCCCCCGCCGCGACTACCGCCCGCGCCGCGATCGCTGGTCGCGCTCACGGCGGGCGCTGGAGGCCTGGCAGCAGGGCCGCACCGGCTACCCGCTGGTCGACGCGGCGATGCGGCAGCTGGCGCGCCGAGGGCTTCATGCACAACCGGGCGCGGATGACCGTCGCCTCCTTCCTCACCAAGGACCTCTACATCGACTGGCGCGGCGGGCGCCTGGCACTTCTGGGACCTGCTCAGCGACGGCGAGATCGCCAACAACGCCGGCAACTGGCAGTGGGTCGCCGGCACCGGCAACGACACCCGTCCCAACCGCGTCCTCAACCCCGTGCGCCAGGCCGAACGCTTCGACCCCAAGGGCGAGTACGTACGCCGCTACCTGCCGGAGCTGGAGCCGCTGCGCGGCAAGGCGATCTTCCGCCCCTGGCTGACGGAGGGCTTCGCCCGCCTCGACTACCCCGCAGCCGATCGTCGACCACGACGAGGCCGCCGCGGCCTTCAAGGCGCACCGCGAGTGAAGCGCGTAAGCAGTTTGTAGCCCTGTGGGCGACAAAAGGAGTACGCGGCCCTAGGATCGGGCGATGGGACGGCTCGCCGTGATCCTCGGCAGCAATGCGCTCGGCCCCGGCGGCGAGGAGATCGCCGCGGCGGCGGCCGAGCACGGGGCGGCGATCGTGCAGCGCCACGGCGACGCCGACCTGCCCTACGTCCTCCCGCACGAGATCGACCACGCCGCCAACCTGCGGCCGCTGCTCGAGCAGGGCTGCGACCGGGTGCTGGCGATCGGCTCGGTCGGCTCGCTCAGCCGCGAGCTGCCGGTCGGCAGCCTGCTCTGCCCCGACGACTTCATCGCCCTCCACGTCGGGCCCTCGATCTTCGCCGACGCCCGCGCCCACACGCGCCCCCGGCTTCGATCCGCGCTGGCGCGCCGAAGTGCTCGCGGCCTGGGGCGCCGGCGGGCAGGCGCCGCGCGACGGCGGCGTCTACTGGCAGGCGCGCGGGCCGCGCTTCGAGACCCCGGCCGAGATCCGGCTGATCGCCCCCCACGCCGACGTGGTCGGGATGACGATCGCCTCCGAGTGCATCGTCGCCGGCGAGCTCGGGCTCGAATACGCGGCGCTCTGCGTCGTCGACAACCTCGCCAACGGGATCGGCGAGGGCGAGCTCGACGTCGCCGCGCTCGAGGACGACCGCGCTCGCCAACGCCACCCGCCTGCGCGACGGGCTCGCCGCGGTGCTGCCGCAGCTGGGCGCGGTCGGGCGGTGACGCTGGCGGTCGACCGGCGCCGTGCTCGACGGCGAGCACGGTCGGCGTGCGCTGCGAGGAGGGCCGGATCGCCGCGATCGGCCCCGAGGTCGTGGCCGCGGCTCGGCGACGAGACGATCGAAGCCGCGGGCGCACCGCTGGTCGCGCCGCTGCTCAACGGCCACACCCACGCGGCGATGACGCTGTTCCGCGGCAGCGGCGGCGACCTGCCGCTGATGCCCTGGCTGCAGGAGAGGATCTGGCCGGTCGAGGCGAAGCTCGACGACGAGGACGTCTACTGGGGCGCGCGGCTGGCCTGCGCCGAGATGATCCGCACCGGCACCACCCGCTTCTGGGACATGTACTGGCACCCGGAGGCGACCGCGCGGGCGGTCGCCGACGCGGGCATCCGCGGCGACGATCGGCGCGCCGCTGTTCGACCACGACGGCGACGCGGTGGGGATGCGCGAGCGCGGCGCTGCACAGCCTCGAGCACCTCGCCGAGCCTGGGACCGGCGGTCGCACCGGCGCTCGCCCCGCACTCGATCTACACGGTCAGCGAGGCCTCGCTGCGCTGGATCGCCGAGCTCAGCGCCGAGCGCGGGCTGCCGATCCAGATCCACCTCTCCGAGACCGAGCAGGAGGTCGAGGACTGCCTCGCCGAGCACGGCCTGCGCCCCGCCGCCTACCTCGACCGCGTCGGCATGCTGGGCGAGCGCACCGTGCTCGCCCACGGCGTCTGGCTCGACGACGAGGAGCTGGAGCTGATCGCGCGAACGCGGCTGCACCGTCGTCACCAACCCGGTCGCGAACATGAAGCTGGCGGTCGGCGGCGTCTTCCCCTACCCGGCCGCGCGCGACGGCCGGGGTCGCGGTCGGCCTCGGCACCGACGGCGCCGGCTCCAACGACTCGCTCGACCTGCTCGCCGACCTCAAGCTCTTCGCCCTGGCCCAGAAGCACGCCGCCGCCGACCCGACCGCGATCGCCGCCGCCGAGGCCTGGGCGATCGCGACCGGACAGCCGGGCGCCGCTGCTCGGCGCCGGCCTGCCGCTTGACCGTCGGCGCCCCCGCCGACTTCCTGCTGCTGCGACCCGCACGCACCCGAGCTGGGCATCGGCGAGCTCGCCTCCGACCTCGTCTACGCCGCCAGCGGCGCGGTCGTCGACACCGCCGTCGTCGGCGGCCAGGTGCTGATGCGGGGCGGCGATCCAGCCCGAGTTGGAGGAGATCGTCGCCCGGGCGAGCGAGCGGGCACGCCGGCTCGGCCTCTGAGCACGTCCGCTTCCCAGAGCCGAAAGCGACTAATCGGGGTACACAGGGGTATAGGCTCGCCGCAAGTGCCCGAGGCGAGAGCCGCAGACGACACCCAGTCTCAAACCGGAGCCTCCTCCGTCAGCTACGAGGGCGCGACGAAGCGCTACGGCAACTCCGACAAGCTCGCCGTCGACCACCTCACGCTCGAGGTGCCCGCCGGCGAGATCTGCGTCCTCGTCGGCCCCTCCGGCTGCGGCAAGACGACGGCGATGCGGATGGTCAACCGCACGGTCGAGATGAGCGAGGGCGACATCCTGATCGGCGAGCGAGTCGGTGCGCGGACCAGGACCCGGCCCGGCTGCGGCGCGAGATCGGCTACGTGATCCAGCAGATCGGCCTCTTCCCGCACCGCACGATCGCCGAGAACATCGGCGCCGTGCCGCAGCTGCTGGGCTGGAAGAAGGACCGGATCAAGGCGCGCTCGGCGGAGCTGCTGGAGCTGATCGGGCTCGACCCCGAGCTCGGCGACCGCTACCCGGCGCAGCTCTCCGGCGGCCAGCAGCAGCGCGTCGGCGTCGCCCGGGCGCTCGCCGCCGACCCGCTGGTGATGCTGATGGACGAGCCCTTCGGCGCGATCGACCCGATCAACCGCGAGCGCCTGCAGAACGAGTTCCTGCGCCTGCAGGCGCAGGTCCGCAAGACCGTCCTCTTCGTCACCCACGACATCGACGAGGCGATCAAGATGGGCGACCGGATCGCGATCATGCGCGAGGGCGGCAAGGTCGCCCAGTACGCGACCCCGGCCGAGATGCTGATGGCGCCCGCCGACGAGTTCGTCGAGGACTTCGTCGGCGCCGACCGGGCGCTGAAGCGGCTGGCGCTGATGCGGGTCGCCGACATCGACCTCTGGGAGGCGCCGCTGGCCTACGTCGGCCAGCCGACCGCCGAGGTGCGGGCGAAGCTCGCCTCGCCCGACGTCGAAGTCCCCTACCCGCTGCTGGTCGACAGCGAGCGCCGCCCGCTCGGCTGGCTCTCCGAGCGCGACCTCGCCGCCGACACCGTCCCCGCCCGGCCCGACTCGCCGCTCGGCCCGCTGCTCGACCGCGACGACGTCATGCGCGACGCCCTCGCCGACCTGCTCCAGGGCGAGGCCCAGTACGCGGCGGTGACCGACCACGAGGGCCGGATCGACGGCGTGCTCTCGGTCGAGATCATCTCCGAGTTCCTCAAATCGCCGGAGGCGAAGATCGAGGAGCACAGCGCCGTGGAGCGTCCCCATGGCTAGCCCGGCGCTGCTGGCCGCGGTCGGGCGAAGTCGGCAAGGGCTTCATCCAGGAACGCAGCTCCGACACCCTGCCCTGTCAGGCGACCGACAAGCTCTTCTGCTGGGACTGGGCGAAGGAAAACATCGACCGCTACGAGACGCCGACGCATCCAGCACCTCGAACTGGTCGTGATCTCGGTCCTGATCGGCTTCGCCGTCGCCTTCGCCCTGGCGCTGCTCGGCGCACCGCCGCCGCTGGCTGCAGCCGCCGCTGCTGGCCGGCACCGGCGTCCTCTTCACGATCCCCAGCGTCGCCTTCTTCTTCCTGCTGCTGCCGTTCACCGGCCGCGGCCGCGACACCGCGATCATCGCCCTCAGCGCCTACACGCTGCAGATCATCTACCGCAACACGATGGTCGGGCTCGGCGAACGTGCCCGAGTCGGTCAAGGACGCCGCCCGCGGCATGGGCCTGACCGACCGCCAGATCCTCTGGCAGGTCGAGCTGCCGCTGGCGACGCCGGAGATCGTCGCCGGCCTGCAGATCGCGACGGTCAGCACCGTGGCGATCGCGACCCTGGCGGTCTTCGTCGGCGGCGGCGGGCTCGGCGAGCCGATCGAAGACCGGGATCAACTTCAAGACCAACATGATCATCGCCGGCGGGATCGCCTTCTTGATGGCGATCGTCTTCGGACTGCTCCTGCTGGGAGCCCAGCGACTGCTGACGCCGTGGCGGCGGGCGGTGACGGCGTGAGCGCGCTCCTCCCCGACCCCGTCCTCGCCTCGATCGAGGGCGCGATCGAATTCATCTTCACCCCCCAGACCTCGAACGTGACCGGCGGCAAGACCGTCGGCGGCATCGACCAGGTGATCGAACTGACCCTCAACCAGCTCGAACTGACGCGTGCTCGCGCTGGCGCTCTCGCTGATCGTGGCGCTGCCGATCGGGCTCTACCTCGGCCACCGCGGGGTCGGCGAACTGTTCGCGCTCGACGATCGGCAACGCCGGCCGCGCCGTTCCCGAGCTGGCGCTGATCGCCTTCATGGCGGCGCCTGATCGGGGTCGGGGTGCTCAACCTGACGATCGCCCTGGCGGTGCTCGGCATCCCGCCGATCCTCGCCAACACCTTCGTCGGCATCCACCAGGTCGACCGCGGCAGCGGTCGACGCCGCCCGCGGCATGGGCATGACCGAGTTCGAGATCCTCCGCAAGGTCGAGATCCCGCTGGCGATCCCGACCATCTTCGCCGGCATCCGCGGCGCCACGATCGCGATCGTGGCCACGGCGACGATCGCGCCGATCGCCGGCGTCCTGACCCTCGGCGACTTCATCATCAACCAGAACGTCTACGGCAGCAACGGGGTGCTGGCGGGGGCGATCCTGGTCGCCCTGCTCGCCCTCGCTCGAGTTCGCGCTCGCCGGCCTGCAGCGTCTGCTCACTTCGAAAGGCCTGAAGCTGAGGAGCGCATGATTTGACCACCAGTGACAAAGGAGGAATACGTGAGGACCAAGAAGACGAGGCTGTGGGCGGTGGCGGCAGTGCTGCTCGCGCTCGCCCTCACGCTCGGAGTCGCCGCCTGCGGCAGCAGCGACGACGACAGCACCGGCTCGACTGAAAGCAGCGATGGCGGCGGCGCGATCGTCTCCAACCCCGAAAACGGCAAAGTCAGCCTGACGATCGGCTCGAAGAACTTCCCCGAACAGGAAATCCTCGGTGAAATCTACGCCCAGGCCCTGGAAGCGGCCGGCTACAAGGTGAAGACCGACCTCAACCTCGGCTCCGAAACCGTGGCCCTGCAGGCGGTCAAATCCGGGCAGATCTCCGGCTACCCGGAGTACGCCAGCACGGCCCTGACCTCGTTCTTCGGCATGGAACCGGAAGAAGTTCCCGCCGACGCCCAGGGCGCCTACGAAGAGGCGAAGGCCGAATTCGAAAAGGAAGGCCTGACCGCCTTCCCGCCGACGCCGTTCGCCAGCGCCAACGCGGTCGGAACGCTGAAGAAGACCGCCGAAAAGTACGACCTGAAGACGATCTCCGACCTCGAAGGCGTCTCCGAGAAACTGACCCTCTACGGCTCGCCCGAGTGCCGCCAGCGGATCGACTGCCTGGCCGGGCTCGAAGAACTGTACGGGCTCAAATTCAAGTCGTTCAACCCGGTCGACATCGGCCTCCGCTACACCGTGCTCGAAAAGGGCCAGGCCGACCTCTCGATCCTCTTCACCACCGACCCGCAGCTGGCGGCGGAGAGCGACAAGTTCGTGATCCTCGAAGACGACAAGGAAGTCTTCCCGGCCGGCAACGTCATCTTCGTGACCAAGAAGTCGACGTCGAAGAAGCCGGCCCGGACTACGAAAAGACGATCGTCCAGGTGCAGAAGGGCCTGACGCTGGCGGTGATGCAGGAGCTCGACGCCCGGGTCGAACTCGAAAAGCAGACGCCGAAGGAAGCGGCGGCGGCATACCTGAAGTCGGCCGGCTACACCGGGCTACTAGGACGCCGACGCGACTTGAGCAGGGCGGGCCTCGGCCGCTCGCCCGCTCGCGCATGCCGGCGCTGAAGCAGATGTGGGCGGCCCAGGCGGCGGAGAGGCCGGTGATGCCCGGCCAGGAGCAGGGCGACGCGGGGGTCGTAGGTCTCCGCGAGCCAGCCGGCCAGCGGGCCGCCGATCGGGGTCGAGCCGAGGAAGACGACCGAGTAGAGCGCCATCACCCGGCCGCGCATCTCCGGCGCGACCGCGAGCTGCAGGCGACGAGTTGATCGTCGCCGCGAAGGTGACGGCGGCGGCGCCGAGCAGGGCCAGCAGCGACGACCTCCAGCGCCAGCGTCGGCATCGCCGCCGCGAGCAGCGCCAGCACGCCGAAGGCGAGCGCGCCGCCGGCGATCAGGCGCGGGCCGGTGCGGCCGTGGGCGCCGTTGACGAGGGCGCCGACGATCGAGCCGACCGCCATCGCCGAGACCAGCGCCGCGTAGGTCGGTCGGCGCCGCCGTCGAAGCTGAACTTGGCCAGCAGCGGCAGCACCACCTGGAAGTTGAAGCCGAGCGTGCCGACCAGCGCCATCAGCGCCAGCGGCACCGCCAGCTCGGGGGTGCGCGCGGACGTAGCGCAGCGCCGGCGCGGATCGCGCCCGGCTCGCGCGGCGCGACCGGCGCGCGCGTGCAGCTGCTCCGGGTCCATCCCCCAGAGGGCGACGATCATCGCCACGAAGGTGAGCGCGTTGAGCGCGAAGCAGGGGACGACGCCGACGGTGGCGATCAGGATCCCGGCCAGCGCCGGGCCGACGATCCGCGCCGACTGCACGATCACGCTGTTGAGGCTGACCGCGTTGACGACCCGGTCGGGGCCGACCATCTCGATCACGAAGCTCTGCCGGGTCGGGTTGTCGATCGCGTTGACCGAGCCCATCGCGAAGACCGCGAGGTAGACCATCCAGGGCGTGACGATGCCGGTGGCGGTGACGGCGAAGCAGGCCGACAGCGGGGATCGCCATCAGCGCCTGGGTCGACGATCAGCAGCCGCCGCTTCGAGATGCGGTCGGCGAGCAGGCCGCCCCAGGCGCCGAAGAGCAGCATCGGCAGGAACTGCAGCGCCGTCGTCAGGCCGACCGCGACGCCGCTGCCGGTGAGGCTGAGGATCAGCCAGATCGCCGCCACCGTCTGCATCCAGGTGCCGGAGAGGGAGATCAGCTGGCCGGCGAAGTAGCGCCGGTAGTTGGGCACCTCGAGCGAGTTGAACGAGCGGCGCAGGGCGGCGCTCACGAACCGCGGCGCCGGGCCGGCGCCCCTTCACTCTCCAGCATGCCCTCGAGGATCTCGCGCCGCCCGCTCCAGGGCGGCGACGTCGGCGGGCGGCAGCTCGCGCATGCGCCGCGCCAGGTAGGCGTTCTTGCGCCCGCGCAGGCGGCGCAGGCGCTCGCGCCCGGCGGCGTTGAGGCTGACCAGGGCGCTGCGGCCGTCGGCCGGATCGGGCGTGCGCTCGATCAGGCCCTCGCGTTCCAGGCAGCCCAGCGTGCGGGTCACGGTCGGCCGCTTGACCCGCTCGATCTCCGCCAGCTCGCTCGGCGTCAGCGGCCCGTGGCGCTCGATCGTCGCCAGCGCCGAGGTCGAGGTCGGGGTCAGACCCGTCGCCTCGGTCGCCGCCTCCTGCCGCAGCCGCCGCGCCGTCCGCACGATCCCCAGCCGCAGCTGGGCGGCGGAGTCGGTCAGCGAGGTGTCTCTGCTGGCGGGGTTCATTGATTAGCCTTGGTAATTAGTTTAGCAAACCAGTTTCGCCGACCCGGATTTCCGCAGCCGTGCTCACGGCTGCGGGCGCTCAGAGGTGCCGGCCGAGGCTAGGCCGCGAAGCGCGCGGCGGAGCGGGCGCGGGCCTTCTCGGCCTCGACCTCGCGGTTCTTCGGCGGCGCCGAGGTGACGAGTCGGTCGAGCAGTTTCGCCGTCACCGCGGCGATTTCCTCGACTGCCTCGTCGAACGCCTCCCGATTTGCCTGCGAGGGCTTGGTCGAGCCGCTGATCTTGCGCACGTACTGCAGCGCCGAGGCCTGGACCTCATCCTCGGTCGCGGCGGGCTCGAAATTGTGGAGGGTACGAATGTTTCTGCACATGGCCCCAGTTTAGGCAGGCCACGCCCCGGCCTAGGCGCGCCGGTGAACCTCGGTGGCGGTCGCCTGGTCGCGCGGGCGCACGACGATCTCGTCGACGTTGACGTGCGGCGGCTGCGCCAGCGCCCAGCGGATGCACTCGGCGACGTCCTCGGCCCGCAGCGGCTCCATGCCGGCGTAGACCTTGGCCGCCGCCGCCTCGTCGCCGCCGAAGCGGACCAGCGAGAACTCGGTCTCGACCATGCCGGGGGCGACCTCGGTGACGCTGACCGGCTGGCCCAGCAGCTCCAGCCGCAGGGTGCGCACGGCGGCCCGCTGGGCGTGCTTGGCCGCGGTGTAGCCGGCGCCACCGCGGTAGGTCTCGAAGGCGGCGATGCTGGTGACGGCGACCATGTGGCCATCGCCGGACTCGATCAACCGCGGCAACAGCGCCCGCGTCAGCCGCATCGTCCCCAGCACGTTGGCCTCGTACATCGCCCGCCACAGCTCTTCGTCGCCCTCCCCCAACGGTTCCAGCCCGAGCGCGCCGCCAGCGTTGTTGACCAGCACGTCGCAGGCGTCGACCCGCGCCGCGAACGCCATCACCGACTCCGGGTCGGCGACGTCGAGCGCGATCGCCTCGGCGGCCTCGCCAAGCTCGGCCGCCAGCTCCTCCAAGCGCTCGAGCCGCCGCGCCCCGAGCACGACCCGGTAGCCCTCGCCCGCCAGCGCCCGCGCGGTCGCCGCCCCGATGCCGCTGGAGGCGCCGCTGACTACGGCGGTCCGCGCCACGCGGACGCCCGCCTAGTAGCGGTAGTGGTCCGGCTTGAACGGACCCTCGGGCGGAATCCCGAGGTAGGCGGCCTGCTCCGGCGTCAGCTCGGTCAGCTTCACCCCGAGCGCGTCGAGGTGCAGCCGCGCGACCTTCTCGTCCAGGTGCTTGGGCAGCACGTAGACCTGCTTGGCCTCGTACTGGACGCTCTGGCCGAAGAGCTCGATCTGGGCGATCACCTGGTTGGTGAAGGAGTTCGACATCACGAAGCTCGGGTGGCCGGTGGCGTTGCCGAGGTTGAGCAGCCGGCCCTCGGAGAGCAGCACGATCGAGTGGCCGTCGGGGAAGCGCCACTCGTCGACCTGGGGCTTGATGTTGATCCGCTCGGCCGCCCCGCCTTCGAGCCCGGCGACGTCGATCTCGTTGTCGAAGTGGCCGATGTTGCCGACGATCGCGTTGTGCTTCATCCGCGCCATGTGACCGGCGGTGATGATGTCCTTGTTGCCGGTGGCGGTGACGAAGATGTCGGCGCTCTCGACGACTTCGTCGAGCTTGCGGACCTCGTAACCCTCCATCGCCGCCTGCAGCGCGCAGATCGGGTCGATCTCGGTGACGATCACGCGGGCGCCCTGGCCGCGCAGCGAGGAGGCGCAGCCCTTGCCGACGTCGCCGTAGCCGCAGATCACGGCGACCTTGCCGCCGATCATCACGTCGGTGCCGCGGTTGATGCCGTCGACCAGCGAGTGGCGGCAGCCGTAGAGGTTGTCGAACTTGGACTTGGTGACCGAGTCGTTGACGTTGATCGCCGGGAACAGCAGTTCCCCCGCCTCGGCCAGCTGGTAGAGCCGGTGTACGCCGGTGGTCGTCTCCTCGGTCACGCCCTTGATTCCAGCGCCGATGTCGGTCCAGCGCCGCGGATCCTCAGCGAGCGAGCGCTGCAGCGTTTCGAGGATGATCTTGAACTCGTCCGAGTCCGCCGTCTCCGGGTCCGGAACGGCGCCGGCCCCCTCGAACTCGGTGCCCTTGTGAACCAGCAGGGTGGCGTCGCCGCCATCGTCGAGGATCATGTTCGGACCCTCGCCATCGGGCCAGACCAGCGCCTGCTCGGTGCACCACCAGTACTCCTCCAGGCTCTCGCCTTTCCAGGCGTAGACGGGGATGCCAGCGGCGGCGATCGCGGCGGCGGCGTGGTCCTGGGTCGAGAAGATGTTGCAGCTGGCCCAGCGCACCTCGGCCCCGAGCGCGATCAGGGTCTCGATCAGCACCGCGGTCTGCACCGTCATGTGCAGCGAGCCGGTGATGCGGGCGCCTTTCAGCGGCTGCGCGGAGGCGAACTCCTCACGAGTTTGCATCAGACCCGGCATCTCGACCTCGGCCAAGGCGATCTCCTTGCGCCCGAAATCCGCAAGACCGATGTCGACGACCTTGTAGTCCTGCGTGGCGGTGCTGACACTCATTGGTAAGCCTCTCCTGAGTTAGTTGCGTGCTCGGCTCATGGTACGCAAAGGGTGTCGAGCGGGCCGCGTCGAATCAGTCGCGGTGAGCTCGATCGCGGCAACGACGCCCGGACGCTACCCGCCGGGGATGGACGCGCGCAGCACCCGCGTCGCCGCAAAGCTGAACACGCCGATGCTGATCGCGGCGGCGCTGACCCTGCCGACCGTGGCGCTGACCGAGGCCCAGACCCACGGCACCCTGCGCGACGTCGCCGTGGCCCTCAACTGGGTCACCTGGACCGCCTTCCTGGTCGAGCTGGTGGTGATGCTGGCGGTCGTCCCCAACCGCTGGCAGTGGATCCGCCACCACCCCCTGGACCTGATCATCGTCGTCCTCACGCCGCCGATCCTGCCCGCCGGCCTGCAGAGCCTGCGGGCGCTGCGCCTGCTCCGCCTGCTGCGGTTGCTGCGCCTGGCCCAGCTCTCGCGCGAGGTCTTCTCGCTGGAGGGCCTGCGCTACGCGATGCTGCTGGCGATCCTCACCGTGGTCGGCGGCGGCGCCCTCTTCGTCGGCTTCGAGCGCGGCCACCAGGACCTGACGGTCTGGGACGGGATCTACTGGGCGGCGACGACGATGACCACCCTGGGCTCCAACATCTACCCGACCACGACCGGCGGCGAGATCGTCACCGTCGGCGTCCTCTTCATCGGCATCGGCTTCGTCGCCCTGCTCACCGGCGCCTTCGCCCAGCGCTTCCTCGCCCCGGAAATCGCCGAGATCGAGGAGGAGCTGGAAAGCGAGCAGGTCTCCCCCGAGGCGATCGCCCTGCGCGAGCTGAAGGGCGTCCAGGAACAGCTCCAGGGCCTGACCGTGGCGATCGAGCAGATCGCCGGCGAACGCAGCTCCCGCTAGCGCCTATGCACTTTGTCGCCCTCTGGGCGACAAAAAGCGTAGGGCTCAGTCCTCGCTGGCCTGCTCCTCGGCGATCTTGGCCTCCAGCTCCTGCATCACGTCGGGGTCGCGCAGGGTGGTGACGTCGCCCAGGGCGCGGCCCTCGGCGATGTCGCGCAGGAGCCGACGCATGATCTTGCCGGAGCGGGTCTTGGGCAGGTCGTCGGCCCAGATGATCCGCTTCGGGCGGGCGAATTTGCCGATGTGCTGGGCGACGCCGGCACGCACCCCCTCGACCAGCTCGTCGCTGGGCTCGGTGTCGCCGGTGAGGGTGACGAAGGCGCAGATCGCCTGGCCGGTGTCCTCGTCGGACTGGCCGATCACGGCGGCCTCGGCGACCTTCTCGTGGGCGACGATCGCCGACTCGACCTCGGCGGTCGAGAGCCGGTGGCCGGAGACGTTGACGACGTCGTCGATCCGCCCGATCACCCAGAAGTAGCCGTCGGAGTCGAGGCGGGCGGCGTCGCCGACCAGGTAGCGCTCCAGGCCGAACCTCGAGAAGTAGGTCTCGACGAAGCGATCGTCCTCCTTGTAGAGGCCGCGCAGCATCGAGGGCCAGGGGCGCTCCAGGACCAGCAGGCCCTGGCCCTCCCCGATCGGCTCGCCGTCCTTCTCACCCACCACAGAAGCCTCGACCCCGGGGAACGGCTGCGTCGCCGAGCCCGGCTTGGTCGCGGTGATCCCCGGCAGCGGCGTGATCATGATCGCGCCGGTCTCCGTCTGCCACCAGGTGTCGACGATCGGGCAGCGCTCGCCGCCGATCACCTTGCGGTACCAGAGCCAGGCCTTGGGGTTGATCGGCTCGCCGACCGAGCCCAGCAGCCGCAGCGAGGTGAGGTCGAACTTGGCCGGGATCTCCGCCCCCCACTTGATGAAGGTGCGAATCGCGGTCGGCGCCGCGTAGAGGATCGTCGCCTTGTAGCGCTCGACCAGCTCCCACCAGATCCCCTTGTGCGGGAAGTCCGGCGCCCCCTCCCACATCACGCTGGTGGCGCCGTTGGCGAGCGGGCCGTAGACGATGTAGGAGTGGCCGGTGACCCAGCCGACGTCGGCCGCGCACCAGTAGACGTCCTCCTCCGGCTTCAGGTCGAAGACGTAGCGGTGGGTGGCGGCGACGCCGGTCAGGTAGCCGCCGGTGGTGTGCAGGATCCCCTTCGGCTTCGCGGTCGAGCCCGAGGTGTAGAGGATGAAGAGCGGGTGCTCGGCCTCCATCGGCTCGGCCGGGCACTCGGGCGCGGCCGCCGCCATCGCCTCGTCGTAGAAGACGTCGCGCCCCTCCTGCATCGGGCACTCGATCTCGGTGTGGCGAACAACGACGATCGTCTTCAGGCTCTCCAGGGCGCCCATCTGCTCGTCGACCGCCGGCTTGATCGGCGCCGTCTTGCCCTTGCGGCGGGCGCCGTCGACGGTGACCAGCGCCTTCGCCGCGGAGAACTCCATCCGCTCCCGCACCGACTCGGCCGAGAAGCCGCCGAAGACGACGTTGTGGATCGCCCCGATGCGGGCACAGGCCAGCATCGCGACCACGACCTCGGGGATCATCGGCAGGTAGATCCCGACCACGTCGCCCTTCTCGACGCCCTGGTCCTTGAGCGCGTTGGCGAAGCGCTGGACGTCGCGGTGCAGGTCGGCGTAGGTGACGTCGCGCTCCTCCCCTTCCTCGCCGCGCCAGTGGTAGGCGACGCGCTCGCCGATCCCGGCCTCGACGTGGCGGTCGAGGCAGTTGGCGGAGGCGTTGAGGCGCCCGTCCTCGAACCACCTGTAGAAGGGCGGGTCGGAGTCGTTCAGGCCCTGGCTCGGCTCGACCTCCCAGTCGAGCAGCGCGGTCGCCTGCCGCGTCCACCAGGCCTCGGGATCGGCCGCCGCCTCCTCGTAGACCTTCCGGTCGTTCCACAGCGCGCTCGCGCGAAACCCGGACGGCGGCTCGAACTTCTCCACCCCGAGCAGCTCCTCCAGCTCCCGCTCAAGATCCATGAGCGCAAACCTACCCCAGGGCGGGCGCGACTATGCGAGGCAGATCAGTAGCCCGCCGGGTGGCGAGCGATGAAACCTTCGGTCGAGCTGACCCAAGGGTCGTGCCAGCGCGGGCCGGGGCCGCCGACGGTGTCGAAGGCGATGCCGGCGATCACCATCCAGGCGTGGCTGGCGTTGGCGTAGACGGTGATCCACTTGCCGGGGCCGGCTTCACCCCAGGTCTCGAGGCCGGTCGAGTCGAGCGGGCTTTCGAGGAAGCCGCCGCCGTTGAGCGCGAAGCTGACCGCGCCCGAGCAGTCATAGCCGGAGGATTCGAAGGAGCCGTGTCCCCCGCCCCAGATGTAGGGCGTGGTGGCGATCGAGTTGGCGGCCGAGATAGCCGCCTTGACCGCGTCGGGGGCGGCGGCCGGTGCGCTGGCTTCGCTTTCACTGATCACCTGCGCCGACTCGCCCGCGGTCAGCGGCGCCGGCACCTGGCCGGTGGTCGGTTCGCCGCCTTCGGAGGCGATCTGTTCGGAGATCGAGGCGAGGTTGTTGTTGAGCGCTTCGGCCTGGCTTTCGAGCGCTTCCATCGCTTCGCGCCGCTCCGCCTGCGCCGTCTTCAGTTCGGCGAAGCGCGACTCCGCCTCGGCCCGAGCGGCGGCGACTTCGCGCTCGATCGCGGCGATCGAGTCGCGCGCCCGCTTCACCTTGGCCCGGTTGTCGGCCAGCTTGGCGACCGCGTCGGTGACCTCGTCGCGCAGCGTTTTAACGCGATCGACGACCGAGTCGTCGTAGCTCTGGATCCGGTTCAGGTATTCGGTCTGGGCCGCCATGTCGGACCAGTTCTCGGAGGAGAGGATCGCGTTGACGACGTCGGGCGTGCCGGCTTCGTAGATCGCGACGAGGCGGCCCCGCAGCACGCTGAGGGCGCGGCCGAGCTGCTCGCGGACCTCTTCCAGGTGCGCTTTTTCCCGCTTCAGCGCCGCCGTCGCGGCTTCCAGCTCGCCCTGCTTTTCCGCCAGTTCGGACTCGACCGCCGCCTGCTTCTGCCGCAGCTCCGAGACTTCGCCGATCATCGTGTCGATCGCGCGGTTCTGTTCGGCGATCGTTGCCGCCAGGGTGCTCTGGTCGGCCTGGACGTCGTCGAGCTTGCCTTCGGTCGCTTCCAGCTTCTCCTGCGGGGTCTTCGCCGGCGCGCTCGCCTCGACCACGGTCAGGGCGCAGACGAGCGCCAGCAGCAGGGCCGCGAAGAAGAGGGCGCGCCGCTTGGCCGCGCCAGCGTGAGTGTCGAGAGAGGTGTCCCGCATCGAGTCCGCGCCGGCCCCGAAAGAGGGTTCGGCAGCGGGTCGCGCAGGCTAGCGAAGTCGCCTAAAGACTATGAGGAGTTGCTAATAACCTGCAACTTCCTTTGCAAATTGCGCACTTCTGAAGGAGTCGAACCGGTGACCCCGACGCCGACGGGCCGAAAAAACCCCCATATGGAGGGTTTTCGGCCCGTCGGCGAGAGGCGTGGGGGCTAGGCGAGGAGTTTGGCCTTTGCTTTGTCGAACTCCTCGGTTGAGAGGGCGCCCTTTTCTTTCAGGTCGTTGAGCTTGTGCAGTTCGTCCGCGGGCGTCGAGTGAGCCTGCGTCTGCACGTATTCGTCGAAATGCTTTTTCGCATCTGCCTGGGCTTTGATCGTGCGGTCACGCATGCCGCTGCCGCGGGCGATCAGGTAGATCAACGCCGTCAGGAAGGGGATGAAGACGAGGAACAGGACCCAGGCCGCCTTTGCCCAACCCGATAGCTCATGGTCGCGGAAGAGGTCGGAGATGATCGTGATCAGGATCCAGATCCAGATGACGAAGAAGAAGACCTCGAAGATGAGGAGGAGGAATTCCCCCAGGGAGACATCGGCAAACGGCAGCAAAGGCGCTTCCTTTCGTTAGTTGCGGCCCGGTCGCCGCGTTCGTCTATTCCTCACGCTACCCCGCCCGCCTGCCTCGTGCATCTCATGCATCGAGATTCTCGTCCAAGCTCAGCGCGCCAGCCGCATCACGAACAGCGTCACCGCAACCGAAGTGGCGAGGTTGAGGCTGGAGACCCCGGGCCGCATCGGGATCGCGATCCGCGCGTCGGCGCGCTCCAACAGCTCGCCGCTGATGCCGTGGCGCTCGGTGCCGAAGGCGAGCACGGCGCGGGGCGGCAGGCGGTCCGGGTGCAGGTCCTCGCCCTCGGGGTCGATCGCCAGCAGCGGCCGGTCGCTCGCCGGCAGCGTCTCGATCGCGGTCACCGGCAGGGCGAAGTGCAGGCCAGCGGCGCCGCGCACGGCGTCGGGGTACCAGGGGTCGTTCTCGCCGGTGCTCAGCACCGCCGCCGCATCGGCCGCGGCGGCGACCCGGATGCAGGCGCCGATGTTGCCCATGTTTTTCGGCTGCTCGAGCAGGACGACCGGCGCCGGTCGCGGGTCGGCGAGCACGGCGGCGAGGTCGAGTGGCGGGCGGCGGGCGATCGCGATCACGCCGGTGCGCGGCACCAGCGGCGCCAGGTCGGCGAGGTCGGCGGCGTCAATCCGCTCCACCCGCCCGGCCAGGTCGCCGGTGAGGTCGGGGGCCAGCTCGTCCGCCAACCGCTCCAGCGCCTCGGGGTCGACGGCGACCGCCTCGACCAGCTCGGCGCCGAAGCGCAGCGCGTGCTTGAGGGCGTGAAAGCCCTCGACGACGGTCAGCTCGGGGTCGCGGCGGGCTTTGCGGAAGCGAACGGTGAGGTCGTGCCCCATCGCCGCATCATGACTCGATCTGCGGCGAGCGGATCAGACAGTCGCGCCCGGCGGCCTTGGCTCGGTAAAGGGCACTGTCGGCGCGGTCGATCAGGCCCTCGGCGCTCTCGGCGAAGTCCCAGCAGGCGAGCCCGGCCGAGCAGGTCTGCTCCCCCGGCGTCGCCGCCCGCAGCCGTTCGACGATCTCGATCGCCGCCGCCGTCTCGGTGTCGGGGAGGACGACCAGGAACTCCTCGCCGCCGAAGCGGACGATCGTGTCTTCGCCGCGCAGCTGCGAGTCCCAGGCGACCGCGCAGTCGCGCAGCATCACGTCACCGGCAAGGTGGCCGTGTGTGTCGTTGTAGTCCTTGAAGTGGTCGAGATCGACGATCGCCAGGCAGAGATTGGACTCGGCCCGGCGCGCCCGCGCCATCTCCTTCGGCAGCTGCTCGTCGAGCGCGCGCCGGTTGGGCAAGCCGGTGAGCGCGTCGCTGCGCGCCAGGGCCTCGACCTCGACCAACAGGTTCTCGCGTTCGGACTCGATCCGCTTCAGCTCGGTGACGTCGGAGGCGCGCGCGTAGATCAGCGATTCGTCGGCGGAGAGCGTCGAGCTCCAGCGCAGCCAGTGCCAGCTGCCGTCTTTGGCCAGGTAGCGGTTCTCGAAGCCGACCGTGTCCTTGCCTTCGAGCAGCTCGGCTGACTCGCCTTCCGTGCGCTCACGGTCGTCCGGGTGGACGAGCTCGACGAACGGGGCCGCCCGCAGCTCCTCGCCGCTGTAGCCGAGGTGCTGCTCCCAGGCGGAATTGAGCTCGACGAAGTAGCCGTTCATGTCGGCGGTGCAGAGCATGTCCTGGGAGAGATCGAAGAATTGGCGGGCGCGCAGGTCCGCCTTGGCGCGGCGGGCGACGATGGCGCTGGTCAGCGCCATCACCACGGAGAGCGAGACGGCGGTGAAGAGCCAGCGGGTCAGCGGCGAGTAGCCGGCGGTGCTTTCGACCAGCGCCAGGGTGACCGCGTAGACGAGCAGCAGCCAGGCGAGGTGGGCGATCGCGACCCGGCGCGGGAAGAAGTAGGCGGCGATCAGCGTCCCCCAGACCCAGATCGAGCCGTACTGGCCGGCGGCGACACCGCTCTCCCAGATCAGCAGGCCGGTGGTGGCGGCGGTCGCGGCGAGCGTCAGGTGGGTCAGCGCCAGCGGGATGTGCGGCGCCAGGAACCAGCTGAGCAGACCGATCGCGGCCATCGCTCCGGCGGTGACGATCAGCGCCGCGGTGTGGCCGCCGCTCGGGTGCGGCAGGGCGAGCGAGAGGGCGACCAGACCGGCGCCGGCCAGCAGCAGGGCGCCGGCGGCGCGCGCCTCGGACCGGCCCCGCTCCCACAGCGCCTCCTGCTTTTTAGGTATCGCCGCCACGCGCGATACACATCGGCAGCGCGCGACGGGGCTTTAGGACCGGCTCCGAACCACCTCGAACTGGCCCATCAGGCCGTGGTCCTCGTGATCGAACATGTGGCAGTGGATCACGAACTTGCCGGTGTGGTCGGCGAAGCGCCCGGCGAGCAGGATCCGTTCGCCGGGAAAGACGAAGAAGGTCTCCTTGAGGCAGTCTTCCCAGGGCGGCGGCGGCTTGCCGTCCCGGGCCAGCAGGTACCAGTCGTTGTGATGCAGGTGCATCACGTGGGCGACCGAGGTGCGGTTGACGATCTCCCAGACCGCGGTCGTGCCGAGCACCGGGAAGGCGTCGGCGCGGGCGGGGTTGAAGGTGCGACCGTTGAGCAGCCAGGTGGTCTTGAAGAGGCCGCCGACGGTGACCTCCCAGCGGTGGTCGGGCTTGTCGCCGATCCTGCGCTTCGCCTTCGTCGCCCACTGCGGCAGGGGGCGCAGGCGGCGCGGCACCCGGGTCCGGTCCGGCACCCGCTCGCGGCCGACCCGGAACTGCATCAGGGCGCCGATGTAGGCGCGGGCGCCGTCGGGGTTGCGACCGCCGTGGCGGCTGCTGCGCAGCTCGACGGCCTCGCCGCCAGAGCCGGCGAAGTCGACGATCACCTCGGCCCGCTCCCCCGGCCCGAGCAGGATGCTCTGGCGGCGCACCGGCTTCGGCATCAGGCCGCTGTCGCTGCCGATCTGGACCAGCGGCGCCCCGTTGGAGAGGTGGACGTTGAAGGACTGGAACTGGGAGACGTTGAGGACCCGCAGCCGGTAGCGGCAGGGATCGACGCGGTGATGCGGCATGAAGGCGCCGTTGACGAGGACGCTGGCGCCGGCGATGCCGTCGGCGGGAGGCCGCAGGCCCGCGGTGAAGGGGTCGGTCAGCTGGTTGTGGCGGTCGAAGGTGCGGTCGGCGATCATCAGCGGGAGGTCGCGCTCGCCCCGCGGCAGCGGCAGCGAGGCCTCGAACTCGTCGTCGACGATCCACATCCCGACCAGGCCGCGCCAGCTGTGCGGCGCCGTCTTGTCGAGGCGGTGGTCGTGGTACCACTGGAACGCCGCCCGTTCCGGCCTGCCGTCCTCGACCAGGTCGTAGACATAGGTTTTGCTCTCCCCCGGCCCGAGCAGCAGGTCATTGCCGGACTCGCGCGCCGAGAGCCCCTGGGGGATGCGGCAGAAGTAGGAGATCGGGTGCGACTTGGTCAAGCCGCCCGGCTGCCCGTCGAACTGGGTGCGGTTGTGGCCGCCGTGGAGGTGGACCGACAGCTCCCCCGCCGCCGCCGGCAGCTCATGGCGGAAGGTGACCTTGGTCCGCTCCCCGGCGGGCCGGCGCACGGTCGGGCCGGGGAAGGTGCCGCCATAGGTCCAGAGCCGGGTCTTGCGGCCGGGGAGGATCTGCGCCTCCACCTCGCGGATCGGGATCTCGATCTCGGCCCCGGTCAGCTCACGCGGGATCGGCAGCGGCGCCCGGAAGGGCACGGCTGCGCTCGCCTCCGGCAGCCGCTCGACGAAGGGCAGCGCCCCGCCGCCGCCCTGCAGCGGCAGCAGCTGCGCCAGCGCACCGCCGCCCAGGGCGCCGAGGAAAGCTCGGCGCCCCAGGCGCGGGGTCAATTTGGCGTTCCCGGACGTGCCGCTAGCTGCTGGCGGGCAGGACCGTGGTCTTGCCGTGCATCCAGGGATGGATCGCGCAGATGAAGTACAGCGTGCCCGGTTCGGCGGTCACCTGCTGGGTGATCGAGGTGCCGGCTTTGGTTTCACCGGAGAACCAGGAGTCGCCCTTCTTGGTGTTGTCACCGGCGGTGCTCCAGCCCTCGGGACCCGCTTTGGCCGGGTTGATCGAGATCTTTTCGGTTTTCGGGTTGAAGCCATGCCATTTGGCGATGGACATGCAGATATGTTTCGGGGTGAAGCAGTTTTTGCGTGCGCTGGGCGTTTTCGGGACCACGCCCTGGGTGACCAGCGAGAAGGTGTGCGGACCGACTTTTTTCGGGTTGGTTTCGCTGACGACCGTCAGTTCATCCCCTTGGTACACCGAGGGCGGGGCGATGAACTTCAGCGCGCCCTTGTCTTCCGTTATGTAGATCTTCGCGGGAGCGGCCAGTGATTCCGCGCTTGCCAGCCCAGAGCCGAACGGGACGAGGACGAGCGAGGCCGCCGCAACCACCACGAGGAGATGCTTTCTCAAGGGATTCCTTTCCGCGCCTGGGGCGCAGACGAGACTTTGCAAGGGGCCTCAATGTAGCCTTTTAACAACTTGATGGCCAGCTTTTTCCTCCACACCTGCTACCGGATCGGGGAGATCGAGCGCTCGGTCGCCTTCTACGAGAAGCTCGGCTTCGAGGAGGTGCGGCGGATGCCGATCGGCGAGGAGGCGATCAACGTCTTCATGGGGATGCCGGGCGAAGACATCCCGCGTCTGGAGCTGACCTACAACCACGGCGTCACCGACTACGACCACGGCAGCGGCTACAACCACATCGCCCTCGCCGTCGACGACCTCGACGGCACCCTCAAGCGCCTCGCCGGCGAAGGCGTCGAGCCCGAAAAGCCGCCCTACCGCCCGGGCGGCCGCAGCGAGGGCCACCGCATCTGCTTCGTCCGCGACCCGGACGGGTACCGCATCGAGCTGATCGGCGAGTAGCGCGGAGGCGCTAGCCCGGGCTGATGCCGCCGCCGACCGACGGGGGCGGACCGGTGGGCGTGGGGGTCGGCGCGGGCGCCGGTTCGGCCGTTCCTTCGTCGCCGCCTTCGGCCCCTTCGGCACCTTCACCGCCTTCGTCGCCGCCCTTGTCCCCTTCGTCCTTCCCTTCGTCTTCGGATTCGGACGGTTCGTATTCGTATTCGTAGTCGCTCGAGTAGCCCGAGGAGGAGGTGTGATCGCTGTCCAGCCCGGAGAGCTCCGGCAGGCTGTCGGGCACTTCGAATTCGGGGCATTCGCCTTCCTGGGCGGCCGCCATGAAGGACTGCCAGATCGGGCCGGCGGTGGGACCGCCGTAGCCGGTGTATTCGCGTGACTGCGGATGGCCGACCCAGACGGCGGTCGAGTACATCGGCGTGTAGCCGACGAACCAGGCGTCGGACTCTTCCTCGGAGGTGCCGGTCTTGCCGGCCTCGGAGCTGCAGCCGATCGAGGTGTAGCCGGCGCCGGTGCCGGAGGTGATCACGCCCTCGAGGATCCGCGTCACTTCGTAGGCCTCGCCCGGAGTCAGCACCCGTTCGCCGTCGTCGGCGCCGGATTCGTCGACCTTGCCGTTGGGGAATTCGACCTTGCTGATCGCGGTCGGGTCGTGGTGGATGCCGCCGTTGGCGAGGGTCGCGTAGGCGTCGGCCATCTCCAGCGGCGTCACCCCTTCGGCGAGGCCGCCGATCCCCTCGGCGGGAACCGATTCCAGCGCCGAGGTGATCCCCATTTCTTCGGCGGTCTGGGTCACGTTCTCGGGGCCGACGTCGAGGTCGAGCTGGGCGTAGACGACGTTGACCGAGTGCACCGTCGCGTTGGTCAGCGACTCGGTGCCGCCGCCGTCGCCCTCGGAGTTGTTGACGGTCCAGGTGCCGCCGCCGGGCAGCGTCAGGGTCTTCGGCGAGCTGGCGTCGTAGTAAGTGCTGTCGGGGTCGACGCCCTGCTTGATAGCCGTGGTCAGGACGAAGGTCTTGAAAGAGGAGCCGGGCTGGCGGTGGGCCTGCCAGGCGTAGTTGAACTGTTCTTCGGAGGCGTAGCCTTCGGTCGAGGCGAGGGCGACGATCTCGCCCGTTTCGGGGTTGACCGAGGCGAGGCCGGCCGCCGGCCCGCCTTCCGGATAGCAGACGTAACACGAGTTTTCGACCGCTTCCTCCGCCTTCGCCTGCAGGTCCGGGTCGATCGTCGTGTAGGCCTTGAGGCCGCCGTTGCGGACAGTGTTGATCCCGTAGCGGTCGATCAGCTGCTGCTGGACCAGGTCGAAGAGGAAGGCGTCGTGGATCACCTGGTACTTGTCGCCGGGGTTGAGCCCAAGGCCCTTGTTTCTCGCCTCGCTGTATTCGGCGGTGTCGACGTAGCCCTGCTCCTCCATCGCCGCCAGCACCTCGTTGCGGCGCTCGGTCGCCGCCGCCGGGTCGAGGAAGGGGTTGTATTCGGAAGGCGCCTGCGGCAGCCCGGCGATCATCGCCGCCTCGGTCAGGTTGAGGTCCTTGGCCGGCTTGCTGAAGTAGGTCTGCGCCGCCGCCTCGGCCCCGACCGCGGTCTGCCCTTCGACCGTCCCGTAGGGCGCGGTGTTGAGGTACTGCGGCCAGGATCCAGTCGCGGTCGTGCTTCTCGAAGAGATCGCTGGCGAGATGGGCTTCGACCAGCTTGCGCTTGATCGTGTCTTCGGGGTTCTGGATGTAGAGGTTGCGGACCAGCTGCTGGGTGATCGTCGAGGCGCCCTGGACCGGCTTGCCGCCCGCGAGCGCGTCCTTCCAGGCGGCGCGGACGATGCCTTCGGGGTCGATCGCCCCGTGCTTGAAGAAGTTCTTGTCCTCGATCGCGACCGTCGCGTCCTTCAGCGTCTGCGGCAGCGCTTCCGAGGAGACCGGCTGGCGGATGTTGTCGGAGCGGATGAAGCCGATCAGGCTGCCGTCGGCGGCGTAGATCGCCGAGGAGCGCCCCTTCTGCACCGGCTGCAGGCTCGAGAGCGGCGGCGCCGAGTTGTAGACGCTGAGCGCCCAGGAGGCGCCGATGCCGCCGGCAACCGCGATCAAACCACCCGCGACGACGAGCGGAACGGCGATCTTGTGCCAGCGTGAAGCTGGCGGCTTGCGCCGCCGCCTGCGGGTGCGAGTGGCCATCGGAGAGCGATTGTAGAGAGGGGCCGCGCTGGGGCCGCGCGCCTGGACGGCCGCGCAATCCGGCTTGCCGAGCGGATAGGCTCGCGCCGGTCGAGTACTTAGGGAGAGCAGTCGGGAGAGAGAGGAGAGCTGTGAAACTGGTGATCGGCATCGTGCGCCCGGAGAAGGCGAACGACGTGCTGGAGGCCCTCTACCGGGCCGAGGTGCGGGGCGTCTCGATGAGCCGGGTGCAGGGCCACGGCGGCGAGCTGGAGCGGGTCGAGACCTACCGCGGCACCACCGTGCAGATGGGGCTCTCGGAGAAGGTCCGCTTCGAGATCGCGGTCTCCGACGAGTTCGTCGAGCCGACGGTCGAGGCGCTCTGCGAGGGCGCCCGCACCGGCGAGGTCGGCGACGGCAAGATCTTCGTCCTGCCGCTGGAGCAGGCGGTGCGGATCCGCACCGGCGACACCGACACGGCGCGGTGACGCCGGTGGACAAATGAGCGGCCTGCTGGCGCTGCCGCTGGGCGCGGTGGCGGAGATCGACACCGGCGACACCGCCTGGATGCTGGTGGCGACGGCGCTGGTGCTGATGATGACCCCGGCGCTGGGCCTCTTCTACGCCGGCCTGGTGCGCTCGAAGAACACCCTCAACACCTTCATGATGTGCGTCGGCGCGATCGCCGTCGCCACCGTCACCTGGGCCGCGGTCGGCTACTCGCTCGCCTTCGACGGCGACGGCAGCCTCATCGGCGGCCTCGGCCACGCCTTCCTCAGCGGCGTCGACTTCGCCCCGCGCGAAGGGACGACGATCCCGGAGCTGGTCTTCTTCGCCTTCCAGGCGACCTTCTGCATCATCACCGTCGCCCTCGTCTCCGGCGCCGTGGTCGAGCGCATGCGCTTCGGCGCCTTCCTCGTCTTCGCGGCGCTGTGGTCGGTGCTCGTCTACGCCGTGCTCGCCCACTGGGCCTTCGGCGGCGGCTGGCTGCAGGCCGGCGGCACCCTCGACTTCGCCGGCGGCATCCCGGTCGAGATGGGCTCCGGCTTCTCCGCCCTGGCGGCGGCGCTGGTCGTCGGCGCCCGCAAGGACTACGGGCGCCAGGCGCTGCTGCCCCACAACGCGTCTACGTGCTGCTCGGCGCCGGCCTGCTCTGGTTCGGCTGGTTCGGCTTCAACGGCGGCAGCGGCTTCTCGACCGGCGACGCCAGCGTGCTCGCCTTCGCCAACACGCTGCTCTGCCCCGGCCTGCACGCTGGTCGTCTGGTTCGCGCTCGACCTGATCCGCGGGCGCAAGGTGACCGCGATCGGCGCCGCGACGGCGATCATCGTCGGCTGCGTCGCGATCACCCCGGCGGGCGGCTTCATCAGCCCCGGCTGGGCGATGCTGCTCGGCGCCCTGGCGGCGCTGCCCAGCTACGCGATGATCGTCTGGCGCACCCGCACCCGGGTCGACGAGACGCTCGACGTGCTCGCCGCCCACGGCATCGCCGGCTTCTTCGGGATCCTCTTCATCGGCTTCTTCGCCGAGCTCGCCTGGAACGGCGTCTCCGACGGCCTCTTCTACGGCAACGCCGCCCAGCTCGGCGACCAGGCGCTCGCCGCGCTGGCGGCGCCGGTCTACGCCTTCGTCGCCACCTTCGTGCTGCTGCGGCTGATCGGCGCGGTGATGCCGCTGCGCGCGAGCGAACGCGAGGAGGCGCTCGGCATGGACGTCACCCAGCACGGCGAGGAGGCCTACGTCACCGGCGAGGGCGCGATCCTCGTCCTCCCCGACGGCGACGGCGGCCCGGCCAAAGTTCCGGTCGCTGACCCGGGGTAGCCGACGACAGGCCCTCCCCACTGCTCCCTTGAGCCGGTCATAGCCGGCTTAAGTCAGCACTCGTCAGGCGCGCAGCTTGTAGCCGCTGGCGAAGAGGCGCAGGTTGACGATGAAGAGGGCGGCGGTGGCTGCCGTCAAGGCCAGCAGCGAGAGCGGGATGCTGACTTCGGTGTAGCCGACGAAGCCGTAGCGGACCAGGTTGATCATGTAGTAGATCGGGTTGAAGTGGGTCAGGGTCTCGAACGGCTGCGGCAGCAGTTCGGCCGAGTAGAAGACGCCGCCGAGGAAGATCAGCGGCTGCAGGACGAAGGTCTGGGCGAAGGAGACGTCGTCGAACTGCTCAGCGCGGACGCCGATCAAAACCCCGAGCTGGGAGAAGAAGAAGCCGACCAGGAACAGGCCCGGGATCAGCACCAGGACGTGCTCGACCGGCAGGTCGACCAGGAACGAGGCGGCGATGAAGGTCAGCGCGGCGACGATCAGCCCACGCATGAAGCCGCCGAGCGAGAAGGCCAGCAGCAGCTCCATCGGCGAGGCCGGCGAGGAGAGCTGGTCCTGGATCGCCCCCTGGAACTTCTGCTGCAGGATCGAGGAGGAGTTGTTGGTGAAGGCGTTGATCGACCAGGCCATCATGATCAGGCCGGGGATGACGAAGACGACGTAGTCGATCCCGTGCAGTTCGCCGACACGGGAGCCAAGGGCGGCGCCAAAGACGGAGATGTAGAGGAAGGTTTCCAGCAGCGGCGCCCCGATCGTCTGCTTCTTGATCTTCATGAAGCGACTGACCTCGCGCCGCCAGAGCGTGAACAGGCGGATCTGCGCGGCGCTCACGGAACCTCCGCCTCGACGTGGGAGCGCGAGAGCTCCTTGCGGCCGACCAGGGCCAGGTAGGCGTCCTCGAGGTTGGGCACCCCGTAGCGATTGGCCAGCTCACGGCTGCTGCCCTGGGCGACGATTTCGCCGTCGTTGATGAAGGCGATCTTGCTGCAGAGCTGCTCCGCCTCCTCCAGGTAGTGCGTGGTCAGCAGGATCGTCGTCCCCTCCTGGTTGATCCGCTGCACGTAGTGCCAGAGCTCCAGCCGCAGCTCGATGTCGACGCCGGCCGTGGGCTCGTCGAGGATCAGCAGGCGCGGCCGGTGCATCAGCGCCCGGGCCAGGATCAGCCGCCGCTTCATCCCGCCGGAGAGGTTGCGGGTGCGTTCGTCGCGCTTCTCGGTCAGGGAGAAGGTCTCCAGCAGCTCCTTGGTCCGCTCGCGGCGCTCGCGGCCCGGCATCCCGAAGTAGCCGGCGTGGTAATCGAGGGTCTCCTCGACGGTCAGGAACCAGTCGATGTTGAGCTCCTGCGGGGCGAGGCCGACCGCCTGGCGGGCCTCGCCGTAGTGGTCGATCGCGTCGTTGCCGAAGACCTCGATCGCCCCCGAGGTCGGCTGCGCCAGCCCGGTCGTGCAGTGGATCAGGGTCGACTTGCCGGCGCCGTTGGGACCGAGCAGGCCGAAGAACTCGCCCTCCTCGATGTCCAGGGAGACGCCGCGCAGCGCTTCCACCCCCGCCGGGTAGCGCTTGACCAGGTCCTCGATGTGCAGCGCCTGCATGGCGCCCAATCTATTCAGCCGCGTTCGCCGGCCTTCGTCAGCTGGTCGTTGGCGAGGCGCATCGCCAGCTCGTAGAGCGGCGCGAACTTGCGCTGGACCCAGTGGCCGAGCTGGATGTCGCGCGAGCTGTAGACGAGGTAGCGGTTCTTCTCGACTCCCTCGAGGATCTTGGCGGCGACGTGCTCGGGGCTGACGGCGCGCCGCTCGAAGCGGGCTTTCAGCCTGCGGATGCTGGGGCTCTCGGAGTCGACGCCGACGATCTTGACGCTCTCGACCAGCGGCGTCCGCACGCCGCCGGGGCAGACCAGGCTGACGCCGATGCCGTGGCGGCGCAGGTCGAAGCGCAGCACCTCGGAGACGCCGCGCAGGCCGAACTTGCTGGCGCTGTAGGCGGCGTGCCAGGGCAGGCCGAAGAGCCCGGCGGCGGAGGAGACGTTGACCACGTGGCCGCCGCGGCCGGCCTCGATCATCGCCGGCACGAAGGACTCGAGGACGCTGATCGGGCCGAGCAGGTTGACGTCGATCATCTGCTGCCAGTCGCTGTGCTCGAGCTGCTCGATCGTCCCCCAGGTGGAGACGCCGGCGACGTTCATGACCACGTCCATGCTGCCGTGGCCGGCGTGGATCGAGGCGGCGAGGGCGGCGACCGCCTCGTGGTCGGGGATGTCGAGCGCCTGCGCCTGGGCGACCCGGCCGCCGCCGGCCTCGATCTCGGCGACGACGCGCTTCAGCCCCGCGGCGTCGATGTCGGTCAGGTACAGCTCGGCGCCGCGGCGGGCGGCGGCGATCGCCGTGGCGCGACCGATGCCGCTGGCGGCACCGGTGATGAAGCAGCGGCGCCCGCTCAGCGCTTCGACAGCCACCGCAGCAGCGCCGGAGGATCGGAGATCGGGTCGGGTTCGACGGCGAGCGAGTTCAGGGTCATCGCCAACATCTCGTAGCTGCCGGTGAGCATGCAGAGCTCGATCAGGTCGAGCTCGCTGAACTCCTGTGCCAGGCGCCCCCAGAGCTCCTCGCCAATCCGGTGGTGGTCGCAGCAGGTCATCGACCGCGGCCAGGATCAGCGCCTGTCGCGGCGACCAGCCCGGCGCCTCGGGGCCGGCTTTGACGCGGGCGACTTCCTCCGCGCTGAGGCCGACCATCTTGCCCATCTGCTCGTGGTGGACCCACTCGTACTCGCTGTTGGTCTTGTGCGCGACCCGCAGGATCACCAGCTCGGAGTCGACCCGCGGCAGATTGCCGCCGGGCATCAGTTTTCCCGCGAAGCCCATCCAGCGCCGGAAGAGGCCGCGATGGCGGGCCAGGGTGGTGAAGACGTTGGGCGGGTGGCCGCCGGCAAGGAGGCTGGCGATCCGGACGATGCCGGCGTTGACCAGGCCGATCTCACGGCGGGTGCCGGGGCGGATGCGGGGGGCTCCTGCTGCCACGGGCGGACCGTAACCGACCGCGGGGCCGCGCCGGCCATTACCTCCAGATCCGGCCCAAAGCGGCCGCGTCCCATATAACTGCCGCGTGGCCGCGCCCCTGCTCGCCGTCGACACCCCCTCGATGCTGTTCCGCGCCTTCTACGCGCTGCCGAGCAAGATCGTCGGCAGCGACGGCAAGCCGGTCAACGCCCTGCTCGGGACCGCCAACCTGGTCCTGCGCGAGGTCGAGCTCCACCGGCCCCGCGCCGTCGTCCTCTGCTTCGGGCCCGACGCCGCCTCCTACCGGACCGAGCTCTACCCCGCCTACCACGCCGAGCGCGAGGCGGCGATGCCGGACGAGCTGGCGCCGCAGTTCGCCGCCTGCCGCGACTTCTTCGAGGCCTTCGGCTGGACCGTCGCCACGAGCGAGGACCTCGAGGCCGACGACCTGCTCGGCACCTACGCCAGCCGCGAGGCCGCGGCCGGCGGCCACGCCCTGCTGCTGACCGGCGACCGCGACATGTACCAGTGCGCCGGCGACGGGGTGACGGTGCTCTACGTCCGCACCGGCGGCAAAGGCGCGGAAGAGGTCGGCCCCGCGGAGGTGCGCGAGCGCTACGGCATCCCGCCGGAGCTGGTCCCCGACTTCATCGCCCTGCGCGGCGACCCCGCCGACGGCCTGCCCGGCGCCAAGGGCGTCGGGCCGAAAACGGCGGCGGAGCTGCTACGGCGCCACGGCTCGCTGGAGGCGATCCTCGACGACGCGATCCGCGAGACGCGGCCCAAACTCCGCGCCGCCCTGATCGAAGGCCGCGAGGACCTGCTCGCCTTCAAGGACATCGCCACCCTGCGCGACGCCGGGGTCGAGCCGCCGCCGGACCGGGCGACCGACTGGGCGGGCGCGGCGGCATCCGCCCGGGCTCACGGCATGAACCGCCTGGCCGAGCGACTCGAGCAGAGCGCGGGCTAGCGCACCGGGGCGCGCAGCGCTGCCACCAGGCCGAGCGCGGAGACGATCGCCCAGACGCCCTCGAGCAGGACGAAGCCCCACTGCGAGGCGAGCAGGGCGAGCACCGCGAGGATCGCCGAGCCGACCAGGTTGAGCCCGAGGTAGAGCCGCGAGTCGGGCCGCATGCGCTCGAGCTGGACCGCGGTGAAGGCGGCGAGGATCAGCAGCGCGCCGACGATCTGGATCACCTGGTCCACGCCCCCGAGCCTAGAGCCGTCGCCCGCCGGTACGGTGGAGCGATGCCTTCGGCCCAGATTCCCTGGCGCGGGCCGGCCGGCGACCGACCCGACCTGCCCCTCCCCCCCGGCCCGATGCCGCTGCGGCGCGACGGCCAGCTGCGCAAGCGCTGGCGCTACATCGGCGTCTTCGGCGAGGAGCTGATGCTGTGCGCGGCACGAGCGCAGATCGGGCCGCTGACGCAGTCGTTCTGGGTCTTCTGGGACCGCGAGGGACGGCGGCACCGGGCGCACGCCTCGCTGCGGCCCGGCAGTCGCGAGGTGACGATGGAGGGGCCGCGGCTGGAGATCGACTCACCCGACCTGCGCGCCAGCCTGCGGCTGGGCCAGTGCCTGCCGATCGAATCGATCTGCCCGAGCGGCTCGGGTTGGGGCTGGACCCGCAAGCGCGCCGGCGTCCCGATCGAGGGCACGGTCGAGGTCCCCGGCCGGCGCTGGCAGGTCTCCGCCCGCGGCGTCGACGACGAGTCGGCCGGCTACCACCAGCGCCACACCAGCTGGCTCTGGTCGGCCGGGGTCGGCCGCGCCGCCGACGGGCAGCGCCTCGCCTGGAACTTGGCCGAGGGCATCAACGACCCCCCCGAGCGCAGCGAGCGCTCGATCTGGGTCGACGGCGAGCCGAGCGAGCCTCCCCCGGTCCGTTTCCGCGGCCTCGACGGCATCGACCTCGCCGGCCCCGACGACCTCGAGTTCGCGTCCGAGTCAAAGCACGCTCGCGACGAGAACTTCCTCCTCGTCCGCTCCCGCTACCGCCACCGCTTCGGCACCTTCAGCGGCACCCTCGCCGGCCTCCCGCTCGCCGAGGGCTTCGGCGTGATGGAGCAGCACGACGCCGTTTGGTGAGCCCTAGGCGCGGTGCTCCGGGTTGGGGAAGTCGGTGCGGCAGCCGGCGTCCCAGGCCGGGCGCTGGTTGCCGTGGGCGGGGATGCCGCCGGCGTCCTTGAGGATTCGCGCCAGGTGCAGCATGTTCCAGGCGGCGAAGGTGGTGTTGCGGTTGGTGAAGTCGTTCTCCGGGCCGCCGGAGCCCTCGTCCAGGTAGGACGGGCCGGGGCCGGCCTCGCCGATCCAGCCGGAGTCGGCCTGGGGCGGGATCGTGTAGCCGAGGTGCTGCAGGGAGTAGAGGGTGTTCATCGCGCAGTGCTTGACCCCGTCCTCGTTGCCGGTGATCAGGCAGCCGCCTACGCGCCCGTAGTAGGCGTACTGGCCCTGGTCGTTGAGCAGGTGCGAGTTGCCGTAGAGGCGCTCGATCACCTGGGTCGCGACCGAGGACTTCTCGCCCAGCCAAATCGACATGCCGAGCACGAGGATGTCGGCCGCCATCACCCGCTCGAAGATCGCCGGCCACGCGTCGGCCTCCCAGCCGTGCTCGGTCATGTCGGGCCAGACGCCGGTGGCGATCTCGTGGTCGACGGCGCGGATGCAGTCGACCGCGACCCCGTTGCGGCGCATGATCTCCATCGAGATGTCCATCAGCCCCTGCGTGTGGGAGACCTCGGGGCTGCGCTTCAGCGTGCAGTTGATGAAGAACGCCTTCAGGTCCGAGTAGTCGGTCTCGCTCTGCTCGCAAAGCTCGGCCTGCATCGGGGTCAGCTCGGTCACTTCGTCTCCTCTTCTCGTTGGTTGGCGGCGGCAAGCGTGGCCGCGATCAGCGAGCGCGTCTCCGCCGGGTCGATCACGTCGTCGAGCTCGAACAGCGCCGCCGCGTTCAGCGCTTTGGCGTTCTCTTCGGCCGCCGCGGTCAGCTCGCGCACGCGCCGCTCGCGCTCCTCCGCGTCGGCGATCGCCTCCAGCTCCTTGCGCAGCGCCAGCCGCACCGCCCCCTCCAGACCCATCGGCCCGAGGTGGGCGCTGGGCCAGGCGACCGTCAGCAGCGGCTCGTGCAGGCTGCCGCCGACCATCGCCTGGGCGCCGAGCCCGTAGCCGCGGCGCAGGATCACGGCGACCAGCGGCACCTTCAGCGCCGCCCCCGCGACCAGCAGATCGGAGGCGCGGCGGACCAACCCGGTCGCCTCCGCCTCCGGGCCGACCATGAAGCCCGGCGTGTCGACCAGCGAGACGACCGGCAGCCCGAAGCGGTCGCAGAGGCGCAGCAGCCGCGCCGCCTTCTCCGAGGCGTCGCTGGTGATCGCCCCGGCGACGTGGCGCGAGTCGTTGGCGATGAAGCCGAGTGGGCGGCCCTCGATCCGCCCCAGCGCCGTCACCATCTCCGGCGCGAAGCGCTCGCGCAGGAAGGTGACCGAGTCCGCGTCGGCGAGCGTCTCGATCACCGGGCGCACGTCGTAGGCGCGGCGCTGGCGCTCCGGGATCGCCTCGCGCAGGGCGGCCTGGTCGGGCTCGGCGCCCGCCGGCGTCGCTCCCTGGAAGTAGGAGAGCAGGCGCTTCGTCACCGCCGTCGCCTCGGCCTCGTCGGCGGCGACGACGTCGACCACGCCGTTGCCCGCCTGCATCTCGATCGGGCCGACCTCGTCGGGGTCGACCCGGCCCAGGCCGCCACCCTCGATCATCGCCGGCCCGCCCATCCCCAGCGAGGAGTTCTCGGTGGCGACGATCAGGTCCGAGCAGCCGGCGATCACGGCGTTACCGGCGAAGCAGCGGCCGGCGACGACGGCGATCCGCGGCACCAGCCCGGAGAGCCGCGCCCAGAGGGCGAAGGCGCGGGTCTCGAGCGCCGAGACGACCGGGTAGTCGGTGTCGCCCGGGCGACCGCCGCCGCCCTCGGCGTAGAAGACGGTGGGCAGCCGCATCCGCTCGATCAGCTCGAACAGGCGATCCTTCTTGCGGTGCCCGAGCGCCCCCTGGGTCCCGGCCAGGACCGTGTAGTCGTAGGAGAGGACGGCGCAGGCGGCGCCCTCGCCGAACAGCTCTCCATTGACCCTGGCGGTGCCGGCGAGCAGGCCGTCGGCGGGCGTGCGCTCGATCAGCTCCTGCAGGTCGCGGCGGCCGCGCTGGGCGGCGAGCGCGAAGCGGCCGTACTCGACGAAGCTGCCCGGGTCGACGAGGTCGGCGACGTTTTCGCGGGCGCTGCGACCGCCGGCCGCGTGGCGACGCTCGATCGCCTCGGCGCGGGCGGCGTCCTCGGTCAGCGCCCGGCGCGCGAGCAGCTCGGCCAGGTCGTCGCGCCCCGCGCCCGCGCCGGACATCGCTAGCCGCCGAGGCCGCCGAAGACCGCGAAGGGATTGGGCGGGCGCTCCTCCCAGGCGACCTTGCCGCTGCCCTCGGCGGTGACAGTGCTACCCGTGGGGACCTCCTCGCCGAGCCGCGCCGCCAGGGCCGCGGCGCTGTCCTCATCGGCGGCACCGACCACCAGGTACTTCCAGCGACGCACCACCGGCAGGCCCTCGCCGCGCAGCCGCTCGGCCAGCGCGGCGGCCTCGCCGTGGGACGGGAGGTCGACCCGCACCTCGTATTCCGGCGTCCCGCGCCGCTCCAGCTCGCGCCGCTCGGCCGCGATCAGCTCCTCGTGCTCGGCGAGGCGGGCGGCGTCGTCGCGCGGCAGCGGCAGCTCGGGGTCCTCCCAGCTCTCGGCCAGCGGGTGCCAGTGGCACAGCTCGGCCTCGGTCTGCCAGCCGTTCTCCGCGGCCAGCCGCGCGATCGCCTCGCCGGCCAGCTCGGCCTGCGCGCGGGTTTCCGCGTAGGCGAAGAGCCGCGGCCCGTCGACCGAGACGACCAGGCGATCGGCGAACGCGGCGCTCAGCTCGTGCTCGAGCTCGGCCGTCGCCAGCCGCTTCGCGATCGCCCCGGCGCCCGGCTCGCCCTCGAGGTCGATCTGCAGCCGCCACTCGTCGTTCATCGGCTCAACATAGAGTCTCGCGGTAATGAGCACCTCCCCCGTTCCGCCCTCCGGCGGAAGCGCCGCCGTCGCCGTCGTCACCGACAGCACGACCTACCTGCCGACCAAGCTGATCGAGCGTTGGGGGATCGAGCGGGTCAGCCTCTACGTCGGCTGGGGCGGCGAGCACCGGCCCGAGCCCGAGTACGACCTCGACGAGTTCTACGCTCGCCTGCGCGACTCCGAGGACCTCCCCTCCACCTCGCAGCCCTCCGTCGGCGATTTCCTCGCCTGCTACGAACCGCTGGCCGCGGCCGGCCGCGACGTCGTCTCCGTGCACATCGCCGGCGGGCTCTCCGGCACCTGCGAGAGCGCCCGCGAGGCGGCCCGGGTGATCGCGGAGAAGAAGCTCGGCGGCCGGGTCGAGGTCGTCGACGGCCAGACCGGAGCCGGCGGCCTCGGCTGCCTCGTCCTCGCCGCCGCCGAAGAGGCCCACCGCGGCAAGGCGCTCGAGGAGGTCGTGGAGACCGTGGCCCGCACCCGCGCCGGCCTCGACATGTGGTTCTGCCTCGACACCCTCGAGTACCTGCGGCGCGGCGGCCGCATCGGCGCCGCCCAAGCCCTGGTCGGCTCAGCCCTGCGGATCAAGCCGATCCTCACCTTCGGCACCGAGATCGCCCCGGTCGGGCGCGTCCGCACCAAGAAGCGGGCGCTGGAGCGGATGGTCGCTTACCTGCACGAGCTGCGCCAGCGCGAGGCGAGCGACTGGTTCATCCAGCACGCTCAGTCGCTCGCCGACGCGGAGATGCTCGTCGCCGAGGGCGAAGCGACCTTCGGCACCGAGCCGCTGTTCTGCACCCAGGTCGGCCCGGTGCTCGGCGCCCACCTCGGCTCCGGCATGCTGGTCGGCGGCGTCGGCTGCGCGCCGGCCGCCGAGTAGCTAGACCCTCCTAGGCCGCTTCGGGGCTGTCGAGGGGCTCATCGACTCCCTCGGGAGCCGCCATCTTGCGGCCGTCGGTGACGCCGACCTGAAAGGCCGCCAGGGCGAGGTCGATGAAGGCCCGGATCGAGGCCGCCGGCCGGTAGTAGTGCTCGAGCGCCCCGCGCCGCGGCTCCGTCCGCACCAGTTCCAGCACCTCGCACTCGCGCAGGACGTTGACGTGGTAGCTGACGTTGCCCGGCTTGCTCCCCAGCGTCTCGGCGATCTGCGTCGGGCTCATCTCGCCCTTGCCGACCAGCACTTCGAGGATTTCCACGCGCAGGGGATGAGCGACCGCCCTGACCAAACGCTGGTCGATGACCCTTTTACCGCTGTTGGACATGCCCACCCCCCTTACATCGTCTTATTAGACGTAGGTCTTCGGCTATTCGGTGATCCTTGCGTATTTAGAAGGCCCTTCAAGGAGAATCCTTGAATTGTTAAGAAATTACTGATCAATGATGGCAGGTTGGGTCGCCTATGGGCCCGGCTCGCCGTACAACGCGAGCCGAGCCCATAGGCCATTTGGGCCATTTAGGCCAGCTTCCGCATGCTGACGACAGGAACCAGCGCCTCGATCTTCGAGATATTCACCTGACCTCACCCCCTTCCCGGCCGCGTCGGGAACACCGAGGCCAAGGGCTGCGACCGATTCCCCTCGAACCCAGCACCGAAGGATTACTCAGAATCTCTTTCTCAGTTCAGCGCCTGAACCGAAGGTAAAAGAAACGCTCTATTCATCCTGTTTAATGAATGAGACTTCTGCCGATTGGAGCCCGCTTGACCGAGAACCTGCCCCGCCTCGTAGCACCGGAGCTGACGAAGGCGCTCACCCACCCGACCCGCAATCACGTCCTGACGATCCTCACCGAGCGCACCGCCAGCCCTAAGGAAATCGCCAAGGAACTCGACCGGACGATCCGGCACGTCACCTACCACCTCGGAGTGCTGCAGGACCTCGACTGCGTCGAGCTCGTTCGCACCGAGCCGGCAATGGGAGGCCGGGTCGTCGAGCACTTCTACCGAGCGACCAAGCGACCCTGGCTGGACCGAGAGAACTGGGCGCTGCTGGACGACAAGGACCAGCGAGGCGTCACGGCGACGCTGATGGAGCTCGTCGCGACGGACATCTCGGAGGCGATGTCGGGAGGCACCTTCAGCGATCCCGCCGACAACCACATCAGCCGCACGCCGATGACGGTCGACGCCGAGGGATGGACAGAAGTGGTGACCGAGCTCGCCGACACCCTCGAGCGACTGCTGCAGATCCAGGTCAGGGTCAACGAACGGGGAATCGACGCCGAGACGATGCCGGTCAAGGTGGAGATCATCCAGTTCCGCTCGCCGCCCTCATCGCCGGCCGAGAAGTAGCTCCCGTCCTGGCGGGGGCCGTGGCTAGGCTTCCGCGGATGCGGGCGGCCAATCCCAGAGAGCCTTGATCGCGAGCATCGCCGCGGCGGTCACCGGGCCGCGCGGGCGCTGGGTGACGATCGCCGTCTGGCTGGCGCTCGGGGTCGCCGGCTTCCTCGGCCGCTCCCGCATCGACGACGTCACCGCCGCCGGCCAGGCCAGCTTCCTGCCGGCCGACGCCGAATCGACCCGCGCCCTCGACGCGCTCGAGCACAGTCAGCAGAGCGGCGAAGAGGTGCCGACGGTGATCGTCTTCGAGCGCGACGGCGGCCTCAGCCACGCCGACCTGCGGGCGATCGGGCGGCTCGGACGCGGCCTCAACGACCTGCGGATCGTCGGCGCGACGCCGATCGTCGACCCCTTCTCGGCCGACGCCGAAGCGCCCTACGGGGAGGTGGCCAGGGTCGCCAAGGGCATCGGGCCGCTCTCGCGCGACGGCGAAGCGGCACTGGTCGTGCTGGCGATCGACGCCGCCGACCGCGGCGCGATCGCCGCCGGGGTCAAGGAGATCCGCCGCTACCTCGCCGCCCACGCCAGGCCGGGGCTGAACGCCTACGTAACCGGCCCCGGCGGCATCGCGGCCGACCTCGAGCGGGTGGCGAACGAAGCGGGACAGACGCTCCTGATCGCGACCCTGAGCCTGGTCCTGATCCTGCTCCTGGCCGTCTACCGAGCGCCGCCGCTGGCGCTGCTGCCGCTGCTGGTGGTCGGCACCGCCTACGTGGTCGCGACCGGCCTCGCCTACCTGCTGATCGAGGCCGGCTGGATCACCGTCAACACCGAGGGCACGTTCCTGCTGCTGGTGCTGATCTTCGGCGCCGGCACCGACTACTCGCTGCTGCTCGTCCACCGCTACCGCGAGGAGCTGCAGCGGGGCCGGAGCGCGGCGGAGGCATTGCCGGCGGCGCTGACCGAGAGCGTGCCGGCGATCGCCGCCTCCGGCGGCACCGTGATCGCGGCGATGCTGGTGCTGCTGGTGGCCGATCTGCAGTCGACCCACTGGCTCGGCCCGATCCTGGCGCTCGGGATCGCGGTGATGCTGCTGGCCGCCTTCACCCTCCTCCCCGCCCTGCTCTCGCTGCTCGGCGCGCGCGCCTTCTGGCCGTCCCGCGACCAATCCCGCGGTTCCTTTGGGAAGGAGGGCTTCTCAAAGGAACCGCGGGATCTGTGGGCGCGGGTGGCGGCGCTGGTGCAGCGGCGCTCGCGGGCGATCGTCGTCCTCGTCAGCGCCGGCCTCCTCCTGCTCGCGCTCGGCAACCTCAGCCACCACGGCACGATCGGCTTCGGCCAGGGCGAGACCAAACCGACCAACTCCAGCCGCGGCACCAAGGTCCTGAACGAACACTTCCCGCCGGGCCTCGGCTCGCCGCTGACCGCGGTCGTCGCCGCCCCTGACCTGGCCCGGGTCACCGCCGGCATGGAAGAACTCGACACGGTGAAGCTGGCGCTGCCGGTGCCGCCGACCGGCGGCAGCGAGGAGACCGTGGTGGTGGTCGTCCTGCGCGGCAACCCCTACTCGAGCGAGGCGGCGGACGCGGTCGAGGAGATCCGCGAGCGCCTGCACGAGATCGCGCCCGCGGCGCTGCTCGGCGGCATCCCGGCCGAGAACTACGACATCGAGCAGACCAACGCCGGCGACACCGAGCTGATCGTGCCGCTGGTGCTGTTGGTCGTCGGCCTGATCCTGGCCCTGGTCCTGCGGGCGCTGGTCGCGCCGGCGTACCTGATCCTCACCGTCGTCCTCTCCTTCGCGGCGACGCTGGGCCTCTGCACCTTCGTCTTCTCGCAGCTGAGCAGCGAAGGGGTCGCCTTCAACCTGGTGCTGATGGCCTTCCTCTTCCTGGTCGCGCTGGGCGTCGACTACAACATCTTCCTGATGACCCGGGCGCGGGAGGAAGCGGCGCTGCGGGGCACGCGCGAGGGAACCCTGGCGGCCCTGGTCAACACCGGCGGCGTCGTCACCGGCGCCGGCCTGATCCTCGCCGGCACCTTCGCGACCCTGACCCTGCTGCCGCTGGAGGAGCTGGTCCAGATCGGCGCCACGGTCGCGATCGGGGTCCTGCTCGACACCTTCGTCGTCCGCGCGCTGCTGATCCCGGCGATCACCTACCGGCTCGGCGAGCGCGCCTGGTGGCCGGGGTCGGCCACCCGCGACCGAACCTAGTAACCGGTCCCGGTCTTGACCTGTTTGCGCTCGCTCGGGTGGGCGCCGCCCTTGTCCTCCAGCGTCTTGCAGGCCTGTTCGATGTCGTCGGCGAGGCGGTCGACCTGCTCGCGGCTCAGCGTCTCCTTGACCAGCGCCCGCATCACCTTCACGTCTTCGGCGTTGGGCGGCATCGTGTAGGCGGGCAGCATCCAGCCGCGCTCGGCCGAGAGCTGCCAGGAGACGTCGAACTCGTCGTAGTTCTTGCCCTCGACCAGCTTGAAGGCAACCAGCGGCAACTGCTCCTTGTCGGCCCCGATCAGCTCGAAGTCGCCGCACTTCTCCAGCCGCGCGGCGAGGGCGCGGGCGTTCTTCTCCATCGCTTCCATGATGTAGGTGTAGCCGGGGCGGCCGAGGCGGACGAAGTTGTAGTACTGGGCCAGCACCATCGAGGCGCCGGTGGAGAAGTTGAGGGTGAAGGTGGCATCGGTCTTGCCCAGGTAGTTCTCGTAGAAGACGAGGTCCTCGGCGAGGTCGCTTTCCTCGCGGAAGACGAGCCAGCCGACGCCGGGGTACACGAGCCCGAACTTGTGGCCGGAGACGTTGATCGAGCGCACCTGCTCGAGCCGGAAGTCCCACTGCGAGTCCGGGTAGAGGAAGGGCCAGACGAAGCCGCCGCTGGCGGCGTCGACGTGCAGCGGCACGTCCAGTTCGCGCTCCTTCTTGATCTCCAGGAGGAGGTCGTTGATGCCGGGGATGTCGTCGGCGTGGCCGGTGAAGGTGGTGCCGAGCACGGCGGCGACGCCGATCGTGTTCTCGTCGACCAGCGGCTCCACGTCCTCGGGCCCGATCGTGTACTTGCCAGGCTGCAGCGGCACAGTGCGCGGTTCGACGTCGAAGTAGCGGCAGAACTTCTCCCAGACCACGTGCACGTCGCCGCCGAAGATCAGGTTCGGTTTGTCGACCGGCAGCGAGGCGGCTTCGCGGCGCTGCTTCCACTTCCACTTCAGCGAGAGGGCGCCGAGCATGATCGCCTCCGAGGAGCCCTGGGTGCGGGCGCCGGTGGTCTCGCCCGGCGCGTGGTAGAGGTCGGCGAGCATGCGGATGCAGCGTTTCTCGATCTCGGCCGAGATCGGGTACTCGGCGTGGTCGATGAAGTTGCGGTACAGGTTCTCGGCGATCAGCCGCTGCGCCTCCGGCTCCATCCAGGTGGTGACGAAGGTGGCGAGGTTGCGGTTCGGGTCACCCTCCAGCACCAGTTCCTCGTCGACCAGCCGCATCGCGTCGAGCGCGGACATGCCGTCGTCGGGGAAGTCCTTGGCGGGAGCGTCTTCGGTGAGGAAGCGGCTTCCGTAGAGCATGGCGGCGTCGCGATCGCTTTGAGGTGAGTTCATGCGGCCCACCCTATGGGGCGGCGCGGTAAGGTGCCACTCGGTTGGACCGAGATATTTTTCCGTCGACGAAAGGGTCTTGTGTGAGTGGCGAAGAGCTGAACGAGTTGGGCCCGATCGACTACGTCCTGGTCGAGTGGACTGGGCAGCAGCCGACCGGCGAGGCGATGCCGCATCTGATCGACTTGGTCGACCGCGGCCTGATCCGGATCCTCGACCTCGCCTTCATCACCAAGGCCGAGGACGGCTCGGTCGCCGGCCTCGAGATCGCCGACCTCGGCGACGCCGGAGCTGAGTTCGCGCTCTTCGAGGGCGCCTCCTCCGGGCTGCTCTCCGACGACGACGTCAGCGAGGCCGGCAACGCCCTGGAGCCGGGAACCTCGGCCGCCCTGCTCATCTACGAGAACAGCTGGGCCGCGCCCTTCGCCGCCGCCGTCCGCCGCTCCGGTGGCCAGCTGGTCGCCAGCGGCCGCATCCCCGTCCAAGACGTCCTCGCCGCCCTCGAGGCGACCGAGAGCGCCGAGTAGAAGGAGTCACTCATGCCCGGATTGCTTCGAGGAGTCGCCCGCACCGCCGTCATCGCCGGCACCGCCACCACGGTCAGCAACCGTGTCTCGCGGCGCCAGGGCCAGCGCTGGGCGCAGCAGGAAGAACAGCAGCAGGCCGCCCCGCCGGCACCCGCGCCCGCCGCGGCGCCGGCCGGCGAGGCCTCGATGATCGACCAGCTGAAGCAGCTGGGCGAGCTGAAAAGCCAGGGCATCCTCACCGAGGAGGAGTTCGCCGCTCAGAAGGCCAAGCTGCTCGGCTGAGCGGCGGCCGGCCCGGAACGACGATGACCGAGCTGGCGAGCTACGAGCTGCAGGGCCGGGTCGCGACGATCGCGCTCGACGACGGCAAGGTCAATGCCCTCTCGATCGCGATGCTGGAAGCGGTCCACGCGGCGCTCGACCGAGCCGAGCAGGACCAGGCCGTGGTCCTGCTGAGCGGCCGCGAGGGCTACCTCTCCGCCGGCTTCGACCTCAAGGTCTTCCAGGAGGAACCGCAGCGGATCGTCGAGATGCTGACGCTCGGCGCCACCCTCTGCGAGCGGATCCTCTCCTTCCCGACCCCGGTGCTCGTCGCCAGCAGCGGCCACGCGATCGCCGCCGGCTCCTTCCTGCTGCTCGCCGCCGACCTGCGGATCGGCGCCGAAGGACCCTTCAAGATCGGCCTCAACGAGGTCCAGATCGGGCTGACCATGCCGCTGTTCGTGGTCGAGCTGGCGCGCCAGCGCCTCACCCCCGCTGACTTCAACCGCGCCCTCGTGACGGCGGCGATGTACGCGCCGGGCGAGGCGGTCGCCGCCGGCTTCCTCGACCGCGTCGTGCCGGCGGCGGAGCTGGACATCGCCAGCCGCGAGACAGCCGAGCAGCTGGCGACGCTCGACCCGGAGGCGCACCGAGCGACCAAGCTGCGGGTGCGCGGCGAGGCCCTTGAGGCGGTGCGCGCCGGGATCAACACCGAGCTGCGGGCCAACCAGGGCGGCGGCAGCGTCGAGTGAACGTCCGCATCACCCACGTCGGCGGGCCCACCGCGCTGATCGAGATCGGCGAGTGGCGGCTGCTGACCGATCCCACCTTCGACCCCGCCGGCGGCGACTACAAGTTCGGCTGGGGCACCGGCTCGCACAAGCTGGCCGGGCCGGCGATCGCGGCCAGCGAGATCGGTCCGATCGACGCCGTCCTGCTCAGCCACGACCACCACGACGACAACCTCGACCCGGCCGGACGGGAGCTGCTGCCCGCCGCGGGCGCGGTCCTGACCACGGTCCCGGGCGCGAAGCGGCTCGGCGGCAACGCCCGCGGCCTCGCGCCCTGGGCGAAGACGACGCTGGAGGCCCCCGGGCGCCCGGCGATCGAGATCACGGCCACGCCCTGCCGTCACGGCCCGCCGCTGAGCCGGCCGATCGTCGGCGACGTCGTCGGCTTCGCCCTGCGCTGGGAGGGCCAGGAGCACGGCGAACTCTGGATCTCCGGCGACACCGTCCTCTACGACGGCGTCCGCGAAGTCGCCAACCGTTTGAAGATCGGCACCGCGATCGTCCACCTCGGCGGCGTTCAGTTCCCGATCTCCGGCCCGCTCCACTACACGATGACCGCGGCCCAGGCGATCGAGCTCTGCGGCGCGATCCAGCCCCAGACCACGATCCCGATCCACTACGAGGGCTGGAAGCACTTCCGCCAGGGCCGCGATGAAGTCGAGCGCGAGTTCGCCGCCGCCCCGCAGCGATTCCGCGACAGCGTCCGCTGGCTACCGATCGGCAGCGCCGTCAACGTCGGCGTCTGAATCCGGCGCGGCTCAGCTAGGAGCGGGCGCCGGGATCCTGCTCGGCGACCGTCAGCTCGGCGGTCGGGTTGGCCTCGAGCCGCTCGTCGGGGATCGGCTCGCCGCTGCGGGTGGAGAGGCCGTAGGTGCCGGCGGCGAGGCGCTCTTCGGCGCGCTCGACGGCAGCGAGGCGGTCTTTGAGGTCCTGGGCGCGACCGGCGTCGAACTCGTCCTGGTAGAGCCCCTCGGAGTTGAAGTCGCCCGGTTCGCGGCGCTCGTCGCCCTCCTCGGGACCGCCGCGGCGCAGGGCCGCCGTCTCGGCCTCGATCCGCTCGCGCTCGGCGGCCAGCAGCTCTCGTGCTCGCGTCTCGTCCATGCGAACACCGTACCCCAGGCGGCGCCGGCCTAGACGGACGGAGCGACCGCGCTATCCTCTTTGAGGACTAACTACAGAAAGTGGACTTGGCTATGGCTTTCCTCCTGATCCCACTGGACGACGCGATCGTCTTCCCCTCCGTCACCGCCACCCTGCCGATCGACGTCGGCGGCGAGGAGCGAGTCTTCCTGCTGCCGCGCAGCGACGGCGAGTTCGCCCGCACCGGCGTCGTCGCCGAGGTGGTCGAGAGCGGCCGCTCGCGCGACGGCCAACCAGTCGCGACCGTGCTCGGGCTGCACCGCGGCCTCGCCGGGGCCGCAGTCGCCGGCGAGGACGACCCGGAGGCGCTTCACATCGAGGTGCAGGAGCTGCACGACGGGCACCCCGACGACGAGCAGACCCGCGAGCTGATGCGCGAGTACCGCGCCGTGGTCGAGGAGATCCTCGAGCTGCGCGGCGCCGACGGCCGCATCGCCGCCTTCCTGCGCTCGGTCGAGGAGCCGGGCGCGCTGGCCGACACCACCGGCCTCAGCCCCGACGTCTCCCACGATCAGAAGCTGCGCCTGCTCGACACGCTCGACGTCAGCGAGCGCCTGCAGGTCGCGGTCGACTTGCAGCGCGAGCGGCTGGCCGAGCTGCAGGTGCGCAGCAGGATCCGCGACGACGTCGAGTCCGGCGCCCAGAAGCAGCAGCGCGACTACTTCCTGCGCAAACAGATGGAGTCGATCCGCAAGGAGCTGGGCGAGGACGAGGGCAACCTGATCGAGGAGTACGAGCGCAAGATCGCCGCGGCGGGGATGCCGGAGGCGGTCGCCGAGCAGGCCGAGAAAGAGCTGCGGCGGCTCGAGCGCCAGGGCGAGCAGTCGCCCGAGTCCTCGATGATCCGCAGCTACCTCGACTGGCTGATCGCGGTGCCGTGGTCGAAGCGCTCCGAGGAGGTGCTCGACCCCGTCCACACCCGCGAGGTGCTCGACGCCGACCACGCCGGACTGGAGGACGTGAAGCGACGGATCACCGAGTTCATCGCCGTGCGCAAGCTGCGCGAGGAGCGCGGCAAGGGCAGCGAGGACAGCCGCGCCAACGGGGCGATCCTCACCCTGGTCGGCCCGCCCGGCACCGGCAAGACCTCGATCGGCGAGTCGGTCGCCCGCGCGCTGGGGCGCGAGTTCGTCCGCATCAGCCTCGGCGGCGTCCACGACGAGGCCGAGATCCGCGGCCACCGCCGCACCTACATCGGCTCGATGCCGGGACGGATCGTCCGCGCCCTGCGCGACGCCAAGACGATGAACCCGGTGATCCTGCTCGACGAGGTCGACAAGGTCGGCGCCGACTGGCGCGGCGACCCCTCGGCGGCGCTGCTGGAGGTGCTGGACCCGGCGCAGAACCACTCGTTCCGCGACCACTACCTCGACGTCGAGGTCGACCTCTCCGAGGTCGTCTTCCTCGCCACCGCGAACCTGGCCGACCCGATCCCGGGGCCGCTGCGCGACCGCATGGAGATCATCGCCTTCGACGGCTACACGACCGACGAGAAGCTGGCGATCGCCCGCGGCTACCTGCTGCCGCGGCAGCTGAACCGCAACGGGCTCGAGCCCGAGGAGGTCGAGCTGGGCGAGGAGATCCTGCGCAGCGTCATCACCGAGTACACCCGCGAGGCGGGCGTGCGCCAGCTCGAGCGCGAGCTCGGCAAGCTGCTGCGCGGGGCGGCGACGAAGATCGCCGGCGGCGGGGCGGAGCTGCCGATCGCGATCGACGCCGACGCCGTCCACGACGCCCTCGGGCGCCAGCGCTTCTTCCAGGAGTCGGTCGAGCGCACCGCGATCCCCGGGGTCTCGACCGGGCTGGCGGTGACCGGCAGCGGCGGCGACGTCCTCTTCATCGAGGCGACGGCGATGGAGGGCGACAAGGGCCTGGTCCTGACCGGGCAGCTGGGAGACGTGATGAAGGAGTCGGCGCGGATCGCCCTCTCCTACGTGCGCTCGCACAGCCACGAGCTGGGCATCGATCCCGCCCGCTTCAACAGCGAGTTCCACCTGCACGTGCCCGCCGGGGCGATCCCCAAGGACGGCCCCAGCGCCGGTACGGCGATGACCACGGCGCTGGTCTCGCTGCTGAGCGGGCGGCCGGTCAAGCACACGGTGGGGATGACCGGCGAGGTCACCCTGCAGGGCCGGGTGCTGCCGATCGGCGGTCTCAAGCAGAAGGTGCTGGCCGCCCACGCGGCCGGGCTGACCGAGGTGATCCTGCCCGAGCGCAACCGCGGCGACCTCGACGAGGTTCCCGAGGAGGTGCGCGAGCAGATGAGCTTCCACCCGGTGATGAGCGTCGAGGAGGTCATCGAGCAGGCCCTGGAGCCGGCCGAGAAGGGCGCCGATGTCGCCGCGATGTCGTAGCTGCTCGCCGGTCCCGACCGAGCTGCGGGCGGCCGCCGGCCTGCTCGAGCGCCGCTGGACGATGGCGACGATCTACGCCTGCTCCAGCGGCGCCGCCCGCTTCAACGAGTTCCGTCAGTCACTGCCGGGCGTCTCGCCGACGACGCTCTCGGATCGGCTCGAGCAGCTGGAGCTGGCCGGGATCGTCGAGCGCACCCTCATCCCCGGCCGTCCCCCCCACGCCGAGTACACGCTGACCCCGCGCGGGCGGCAGCTAGCTCAGGCCGTCGCCGGGCTGCTCGAGTCCCGCTGAGACGGGCTCCGCGGCCGGCACCGAGTCGATCGCCCGCAGGCGGAAGTAGAGGACCGAGGCGACCAGGGCGCCGACCGGCGCCGTGATCGTCGAAGCGATGGCGCTGACGACGATCGCGACCAAGGGCCCGTTGGCGATCGCCCCGCCGATCGCGCCGAGCAGGAAGCTTGCGACGAAGACGAGCACGAAGGTGACCAGGATCACCCCGAAGACGGGCTGTCCGTTGCCGCGGACCAGCTCGCGCGAGCGGCTGAAAGCAGCGAAGACACCACTGCGCTCGACCACGATCACCGGCGCGATCACCGCCCAGATCGTCGCCAGGATGAGGCCGGGGACGACGAACAGGAGCAGGCCGAAGCCGATCCCGAGGCCGGCGAGGATGCCGGCGCCGATCAGCGGCAAGACGAACGGGGCGGCGGAACGCAGCAGATCGCTGGTGGAGGAGTCGCGTCGCCCATCCTGGACGTCGTCGACCAGCTCGACGACGACCCCTTGGTAGAGGGTGCCGGCGATCGTGCTGACCACCATCGCCAGCGCCAGCATCAGCAGGCTGCCGGCGATCAGGCTGAAGACGATCGCCACCGCCAGGAACAGCCAGAAGGCGATCGGCAGCAGCACACCCGCCTGAGCGCGGTAGATGGAGAAGACCTCGCTGAGGACGCTGCCGACTTCGAGCTTTCTGTTCACGCCTCAGCTGACGCGGTAGCGAATGTGGGTGACTTCGGAGGTGCCGAGCACCCGTACCGGCTCGAGCTGGAAGTCGCCGCCGGCGACGTTGTCGAGGAGCCGCTCGCCGGCGCCGAGCAGGATCGGCGCGACGTTCAGCTGCAGCTCGTCGAGCAGTCCGGCCGCCAGGTACTGCTGTATCGCGTTGGCGCCGCCACTGAGCCGCACGTCGGCCCCAGCGGCCGCCGCTTCGGCCTGCTGCAGCGCCGACTCGATGCCGTCGGTGACGAAGTGGAAGGTGGTGCCGCCCTGCATCGGCAGCGGCTCGCGCTCGTGGTGGGTGAGGACGAAGACCGGCACGTGGAAGGGCGGGTCCTCGCCCCACCAGCCGCTCCAAGCGTCGCCGCCCCAGGGCCCGGGACCGCCGCCGAACATGTTGCGGCCCATGATCACGGCGCCGACGTTCTCCATCGCTTCGGCGACCAGCTCGCTGCTGGCGTTGACCTCGCCGCCCTCCCTGCCGTGCGCTTCGCGCCAGGCCGCAAGCTTGAGGACCCACTCGTGCAGCTCCTCCCCGCGCTCGCCCAGCGGGTTCTCCTCGCTCTGATTGGGGCCGGCGGCGAAGCCGTCGAGGGAGATCGAGATTTCGCAGCGCAGTTTCGCCATCCGCAAAAGCCTAGCCGGGAGTGCCAGGGCGGGGGCTAGGATCGGCCGATGTCGGAGTGGCCGCCGATCGCCGAGCCGGAGCTGCGGCGGCGACTGGCGCTGGACGAGGCCGAGTTCGCCCGGTTTTTCCGGGCGCTGATCGAGCGGCTCCCGGCCCGAACCCTCGACGAGGCCAGTCTCGCCCAGGCGCTCGCCTACCCCTGGGCGCGTCCCGCCGGCTCCTACCTGCTGATCGGCGGCGAAGTGACGATGCTCGACGACCTCGACCCCGGCGAGCGGGCCGACGCCCTCGCCAGCTTCACCGCTCCGGACCGTGGCCGCCTGCCGCTATTGGCGATCGGCTCCAACGGAGCGCCGACGACAGCCGAGCGCAAGTTCGCCCACTTCGAGCGCGACGAGGACCGCTCACTGCTGGCCGTGACCGGCCACCTGCACAACTTCGACATCGGCGTCGCCGCCCAGCCCTCGCTCTACGGGTCGATGGCGGCGACGCTCTTCCCCAGCCCGGGCACGGCGTCGCGCGCCTCGCTGCTCTGGGTCACGCCGGGCCAGTTCACCCAGCTGGCCTGGTCGGAGCTGACCTATCGGCTGGGCCGGCTGCGGACCCGCTTCGAGGCCGACGGCGACTTCCCGGATCGCGAGGAGGTCCTCGTATTCGTCTCCCGTTTCGGCGCCTTCTGTCCCGACGGCGAGCCGGTGGCGCTGGCGGCGGTCCCAGCCCGCGACCGCCTCGCTACCGAGCTGAGCGAGGAGCAGTGCCTGGACGCCGCCGCCCACCTCGCCCTCGGCCCCGAGGCCGGCGCGGACACCCTGGTGCGCGCCATGTTCGAGCGCCCGGCCGCGCTGATGCCGCGGCTCGCCGCGACCGTGCACCGAGCGGCCCTGCCCTTCGCCTCGGAGCGCTGGACCGCCTGGCGGCCCAGCTAGTCCAAGCCGGAATTATCATCAAAAGTCCTTGACTTAAAGGGGACTGCGGACTATACGATGGCGCTCCGGACGCAGGAAAGGGAGAGAATGTCAGCAGCGCTCACGGATCTGAAGGTCGCGTGGAAATCCATCCTGTCGCTGGCGGCAGCGGTGTTGGTCGCGATCTGGAGCCTGGCGCCGCCGCCATGCGCTCAGGCGACGGACAAACTGGCCGCGCCCGGTGCCGTGAAGGGCCAGGAAACCACGGTCACCGTGAGGCCCGACGGGGAAGCCGGAGAATTCGAGCGCCAGGGCCTCGAGATCCTGAACAATGGAACGGTCACCTGCGGGGAAGTCGAACTGACGGGGACAATCTTCGCGCGAGTCATCGGACACGTCACGTTCAAGGCTGTCCACTTCGGCGCCTGTGTTTACCTCGGGCAACCGGCACGCCTGAACACGTCGTCATGCGACGTCGTCATCACCAGCGGTGGCCTGGGGAAGTTCACGAACCGAGAGAACGCGAAGTGCAACGTCAGAGTCGAAATACTGAACTGCATCATCCACCTCGGTAAGGGCCCCTTTCTCGAACTCGGCTACCACAACGTCGGCTCTCCCTCCGTGACTACAGCGGTGACCGAACCAAGGGGCATTGGTGGCTTCGCCCGCGGTGTCGGCTGTCTCTCCCCCGGCCCCGACGCGATCGCTCAATACAGGGGCTATCTGAACTTCTCCGCCTCGAGAAATGGGGCGAAGAAGCCCTTCACGGTCATCCTCTAGCCGGTCAGGCGTCGACGTATTCCGCGAGGTGCTCGCCGGTGAGGGTGGAGCGGGCGGCGACGAGGTCAGCGGGGGCGCCCTCGAAGACGATCCGGCCGCCGTCGTGGCCAGCTCCGGGACCGAGGTCGATGATCCAGTCGGCGTGCGCCATCACCGCCTGGTGGTGCTCGATGACGATCACCGACTTGCCGGAGTCGACCAGTCGGTCGAGCAGGCCGAGCAGCTGTTCGACGTCGGCGAGGTGGAGGCCGGAGGTCGGCTCGTCGAGGACGTAGACGTCGCCCTTCTCGGCCATCTGGGTGGCCAGCTTCAGCCGCTGCCGCTCGCCGCCGGAAAGCGTGGTCAGCGGCTGGCCGATGGTGAGGTAGCCGAGCCCGACGTCAGCGAGCCGCTGCAGGATCTTGTGGGCCGCCGGGATCTCCGCCTTGCCGCCAGCGAAGAACTCCTCCGCCTCGGCCACCGACATCGCCAGCACCTCGCTGATGTCACGACCACCGAACTTGTACTCCAGGACCTCGGCCTGGAACCGCTTGCCCTCGCACTCCTCGCAGGGAGTGGCGATGCCGGCCATCATCGCCAGGTCGGTGTAGATGACGCCGGCGCCGTTGCAGTTGGGACAGGCGCCGTCGGAGTTGGCGCTGAACAGGCCGGGTTTGACGCCGTTGGCCTTGGCGAACGCTTTGCGGATCGGGTCGAGCAGCTTCGTGTAGGTCGCCGGGTTGCTCCGCCGCGAGCCGCGGATCGGGGCCTGGTCGACCGCGACCACTCCCTCCCTTCCCGCCACCGAGCCGTCGATCAGCGAGCTCTTGCCCGAGCCGGCGACGCCGGTCACCACGACCAGGACGCCGAGCGGGATGTCGACGTCGACGTCCTGCAGGTTGTGGGTGCTGGCGCCGCGGATCTCCAGCGCCTCCGAGGAGGTCCGCACCGTCTCCTTCAGCGCGGCGCGGTCGTCGAGATGGCGTCCGGTGATCGTGTCGCTGGAGCGCAGCTCCGCGACGCTGCCCTCGAACACCACCTCGCCGCCCTCGGCGCCGGCGCGCGGGCCGAGGTCGACCACGTGGTCGGCGATCGCGATCGCCTCCGGCTTGTGCTCGACGACCAGCACCGTGTTGCCCTTGTCCCGCAGCTGCAGCAGCAGCTCGTTCATCCGCGCGATGTCGTGCGGATGCAGCCCGACCGTCGGCTCGTCGAAGACGTAGGTGACGTCGGTCAGCGAGGACCCGAGCTGGCGGACCATCTTCACGCGCTGCGCCTCGCCGCCAGAGAGCGTGCCAGCCGTGCGGTCGAGGCTGAGGTAGCCGAGCCCGATCTCGGCGAACGAGTCGAGGTTGTGCCGCAGCGTCGCGATCAGCGGCGCCACCGACTTCTCCTTGACCCCAGCGACCCACTCGGCCAGATCACTGATCTGCATCGCGCAGGCATCGGCGATGTTGATCCCCTTGATCTTCGACGAGCGCGCGCCCTCGCTGAGCCGGGTGCCATCGCACTCGGGGCAGGTGGTGAACGTCACCGCCCGCTCGACGAAGGCGCGGATGTGCGCCTGCAGCGAGTCGACGTCCTTGGCCAGGAACGATTTCTGGATCTTCGGGATCAGGCCTTCGTAGGTGAGGTTGATGTCGTCGACCTTGATCTTGGTCGGCTCCTTGTGCAGCAGATCGCCGAGTTCCCCCTTGGTGAATTTCTTGATCGGCTTGTCCGGGTCGAAGAAGCCGCAGCCGCGGAAGATGCGGCCGTACCAGCCGTCCATGCTGTAGCCGGGGATCGTCAGGGCGCCCTCGTTCAGCGACTTGCTGTCGTCATACAGCGCCGCGAGGTCGAAGTCGGTGACCGCGCCCCGGCCCTCGCAGCGCGGGCACATGCCGCCGGTGCGGCTGAAGTTCACCCGCTCGGACTTCCCGTCGCCTTTCTTCATCATCCCGCTCGCTTTGACCGAGGCGACGTTGAAGGAGAACGCCTGTGGCGAGCCGATCTGCGGCTTGCCGAGGCGGCTGAAGAGGATGCGCAGCATCGCGTTGGCGTCGGTGGCGGTGCCGACCGTCGAGCGGGCGTCGCCGCCCATCCGCTCCTGGTCGACGAGGATCGCCGTCGTCAGGCCGTCGAGCACGTCGACTTCCGGCCGCGCCAGGGCCGGCATGAAGCCCTGCACGAAGGCGCTGTAGGTCTCGTTGATCAGCCGCTGCGACTCGGCCGCGATCGTGCCGAACACCAGCGAGCTCTTGCCGGAGCCGGAGACGCCGGTGAACGCGGTCAAGCGCCGCTTCGGGATCTCGACGCTGACGTCCTTGAGGTTGTTCACCCGCGCGCCCTGAACGCGGATCAGGTCGTGGCTGTCAGCAGCCTCCATCTATGCGGCGGGCGGCTGGTCGATGCGCACCAGGTTGCCGGAGGGGTCGCGCACGGCGAGGTCGCGCGTGCCCCAGGGCTGGTCGGTCGGCTCCTGCACGATCTCGGCGCCGGCGGCGCGCAGCTGCTCGAAGGTGCCGTCGAGGTCGTCGCTGTGGAAGTGGACGCCGTTGAGAGCGCCCTTGGCGACGAGGGCGGCGACCGCGTCCTGGTCGGCGGGGCTGCCGTTCAGGTAGTTGGTGAGGACGACCGCGACGCCGGGCTGGGAGGCGGCGCCGACGGTGAGCCAGCGGAAGTCCCCTTTGGCGACGTCGTTGCGCAGCTCGAGGCCGAGCGCGTCGCGGTAGAAGCCCAGCGCCAGGTCGGGGTCATGGACGATTACGAAGCATTGGGAGAGAGTCAGGTTCATGCCCGCAAGGCTAGGGGGCCAAGGCCACCGGCGTTTCTCCATTCCTGCTCGGCCTGCGGCTCGGGCGGGTGAGGTCCCGGGCCAGGCAGCCCGGCACGCTCGCGAGGGCACTGTGGTCGCGGGCCCGGTAGGCCGTCGGCGTCTCCCCCACCAGCTCGGTGAAGCGGGCGCTGAAGGAGCCGAGCGAGCTGCACCCGACCTCCATGCAGACCTCGCTGACCGAGAGGTCGCCGCGCCGCAGCAGCGCCTTCGCCCGCTCGATGCGCCGCGTCATCAGGTACGCGTAGGGCGTCTCCCCGTACGCCGCGCGGAACTTGCGCGAGAAGTGCGCGGTCGACATCAAGGCGGCGCGGGCGAGGGCGGCGACGCTGAGCGGGCGCGCGTACTCGCGGTCGATCAGATCGCGGGCGCGGCGCAGGTGGGCGAGGTCGGCGAGCTCCTCTGACGTCACGCTTGCGAGCGTAGCGACGTGCTGGCACGAGCAAAGGCGCTACCCACTGGCCAGCCAGCCAGTACGATCCCCGACAGTGGCCGACGAGATCGAGACGAAGACGCCCGCGCGCGACGTCGAGCAGGAGATGGTGCTCGAGCGCGAGCACTGGGTCGAGGGTCCGCCTCAAGCGCTCTTCAAGGAGATGCGCTCGCGGTGCCCGGTCCACTGGACTCCGGAAATCACCGAGGTCCCGGCCGCGGCCGGCTTCTGGTCGGTGACCACCGCCGACGACGTGCATGCGGTCAGCCGCGACTGGGAGACCTACTCCTCCGAACTCGGCGGCGTCGTCGTGATCGACGAGGTCTTCCCGATCGAGCTGGCGCGGGCGATGTTCATCGGCATGGATCCGCCCAAGCACGATCGCCTCAAGGCCCTGTTCCAGGCCGGATTCACGCCGAAGCGGATCGCCGCCCACGAGGACGCGATCAGGAAGATCGTCGTCGCCGTCCTCGACCGGCTCGAGGGACGCGAGAGCTGCGACCTGGTCACCGACGTCGCCCAGCCCGCGGTCTCCCGCGTGATCGGCAACTTCATGGGCATCCCCGAGGAGGACGACGCGATCTGGGCCGAGCTGATGAATTCCGCCCTCGCGGCGAGCGACCCCGACTACAGCCCCGATGGCATCGAGAACATCGAAGCGACGATCCAGAAGACCATCGCCGAGGTCTTCGCCCGCTGCGGCAAGATGATCGCCGAGCGGCGCGAGAACCCGACCGACGATCTCACCAGCGTCCTCGTCCACGCCGAGGTCGAAGGCCAGAAGCTGGAGGAGCACGAGATCGTGATGGGCTTCTTCCTCCTCGTCGCCGCCGGCAACGACAGCACCAAGGCGACCTACTGCAGCGGGATGCGGGCCCTGCTCGAAGACCCGGAGCAGCTCGCGCTGGTCCGCGAGGACCCCTCGCTGGTCCCGGGCGTGGTCGAGGAGTCGCTGCGGATGTTCCCCGCCTTCGCCCACTTCCGCCGCACCGCAACCAGGGACACGGTCCTGGGCGGCAAGGAGATCAAGCGGGGCGAGAAGGTGGTCATGTGGTACGCCTCGTCCAATCGCGACGAGAGCCGCTACGAGGACCCCGACCACTTCGACGTCCGCCGCAATCCCGAGCACCAGGCCTTCGGCGCCGGCGGCCGCCACTTCTGCCTCGGCACCGCCCTCGCCCGCCTCGAGCTGAAAATCCTCTTCGAGGAGACCCTCGCCCGCTACCCGGATATCTCGCTGGCGGGCAAGCCGGGCTTCGTCGAGTCGGCCTTCCTCAACCAGCTGAAAACTCTCCCGGTCGAGCTCTAGAGCGTCGGCCCGGGATCGCCCGAGCGCAGCGCCCGCCGGCGGAGCGTCTCTAGCGCGGCCCGTCGGTGTGCACGAACAGCACCGGGTCGTCGAGGCGGCCCTCGGCGCGCAGCGCCAGCAGGCCGGCCATCGCCTTCGCGGTGTAGACGGGGTCGAGCGACAGCCGCTCCTCGGCGGCGAGGGCGGCGGCGCGCGTGGCGGCCTCGGTGCGGTGACCGTAACCGGCTCCGATCTGCTCGCGGGTCAGGTCGAGCATGTCCGGCCCGAGATCGAGGCCGCCGAGGCGCGCTCCACGGCGCTCCAGCAGCTTGGCGGTGCCCCGCGCGAGGCGGGCGAACACCGGCGCATCGAGGCGGAGCTGGTCGTTGACCACGACCCCGACGACGCGGGTGCGGAGGCCGGCGAGCTGGAAGCCGAGCGCCAGGCCGGACGCGGTGCCGCCGGTGCCGACCGGGACGACGACGTGCGCCGGCTCGGGCAGCGAGCCAGCCTCGACCTGGGCCGCGATCTCCAACGCCGCCTCGACGTAGCCGAGCGCTCCGACCGGCGAAGAACCGCCGGCCGGCAGCAGGTACGGCGGGCGCCCACCGCGGGCGTTGCGGGCGAGCAGCCACGGCAGCATCGCCACGGTGCGCGCCTTCGTGTGGGTGCGGTAGAGGCGTGCGCCCGAGGCATCGAGCCGGGCGAGCTGGGCCTCGACGTGGGCGTCGATCGGCTGGTCGACCAGCGCCAGCGCGGTCTCGATCCCGTGTTCGCGAGCGTAGAGCGCGGTCGCCAGCCCCCAGTTCGTGCCAAGCCCACCGAAGGTGAGGATCGAGCGCCGGCCGCGGCGCCGAGCGTCGGGGATCAGCCACTCGAGCTTGCGCACCTTGTTGCCGCCCCAGCCGCCGGAGCCGAAGCGGCCGTCTTCCTTCACCCAGACGCCGAGGCCGGCCAACTCGCGGACGGGCGTCGGGCGCTCGGACAGCGCCAGATGCGGAAGGGTCTCGGCCAGGGCCGGGAAGCGCTCGTGCAGGTAGGGGCTCAAAACGGATGGCACCGCACTCCAGGATGACAAGCGGATTCCCGCCTTCTTGGGAAACGCTATGTTTTTGAACCCTTGCGATCGGCTGTTGCCCCACCCCCTGGCCCCCGGCAACCCCGTCTCGTCCAAACGCTCGGTTGGTGGCTGCGGTCGAATCCGTACCTCGTCCGCTGCCGCAAGCGCTTTGGGCCACGCTTCACGCTGCGGCTCATCGGCCTGCCCCCGCTCGTCTTCCTGACTGACCCAGAGGAGATCCAGGCGATGCTGGCCGCGCCCGCCGAGGCGCTGTGTCCCGGCGAGGGCAGCCGCATCAGCAGGGATGTGCTCGGCGATCGCTCGCTAGTACAGCTCGACGGGGACGAGCACTTGGAGCTGCGCCGGATGCTGTCGCCCTCCTTCCAGGGCGAGGGACTGCGGAGGCTCGAAAGGCTGATGATCGAGACCGCTGAGAACGAGATCGCCGCCTGGCCGGTCGGCCGCACGGTCGAGATGTATCCGCAGCTCCAGAAGCTGACGCTCGAGATCATCATGCGTACCGTCTTCGGACTCGGCGCCGGCCGGCAGCACGACCTCCTGCGCGACTCCCTGATCGAGGCGCTCGACGCCAACGCGCACCTGCTTTCGATACTGCCGCTGACCCGTCGCCAGCCGCTCGGGCTCGGGCCCTGGGCCCGCGTGCAGGACGGGCTGCGGCGCAGCGATGCCCTCCTCTTCGAGCTGATCGCTCAGCGCCGGGAAGAAGGCGCCGCCGGCGACGACGTGCTCGCGACTCTGCTCGCGGCGCGCCACGACGACGGCTCGCCGATGTCGGACGGCGAGATCCGCGATCGAGCTGAGAACGCTGCTCGCTGGCGGTCACGAGACCAGCGCTTCGACGCTCGCCTGGGCCTTCGAGCGACTCGCGCGATCCCCCGCGATCCTCGACCGGCTGCTGGAGGAGATCGACGCCGGCGAGGGAGACGCCTACATGACCGCGACGCTGCAGGAGACCCTCCGCTGCCGGCCCGTGATCCCCTGCCTGCCACGGCTGGTCAAGCGCGAGATCGAGATCGGCGGGTGGACCTACCCGCCGGGCGTCGCCCTCTTGCCGGAGCCCTATCTCGTCCACCACGACGAGTCGATCTACCCACAGCCCTATGTCTTCCGCCCCGAGCGCTTCCTGGAGAAGCCCCCCACCACCTACACCTGGATCCCCTTTGGCGGCGGCCGCCGCCGCTGCATCGGCGCCCACTTCGCGATGACGGAGATGAAGGTCATCCTTCGCACCGCGCTCGGCAACGGTCGCCTGCGCCCGATCAGCGATCGCAGCGACGTCCCGGCGCGGCGCGGCGTAGTCGTCGTTCCGCGGGCAGGGGCGCCGGTCACGCTCGCACGGCGCTGACTAGGCGCTGAGCTCGTCGAGGCGCTCGAGGCGAGCCGGGTCGGCGAGGGCGTCGATGGCGGCGACCCTGCCGCCGATGACGGTGAAGGCCATCACGGAGAACGGCTTGCCCTGGGGAGCGACGAGGACGCCGGCGACGCCGTTGACGAGAACCGGCTGCACGAACGGCGCCAGGTTGGCGAAGGTCAGCGCCCGGCCGGCGACCGCGGCGGCGCCGCGAATCACGTGGTTGGCCGAGGGGCGGGCCGTGCCGCCGTCGGCGCGGAGAACGACTTCGGGATGGAGGACCGCGACCAGCGCGTCGAAGTTCCCCTCGCGGGCGGCCTCGAAGAAGGCGTCGACGACCTCCCGCTGACGATCGAGGTCGACGTCGGGCGCCGTCGGTTCGGCCTCGACCCGCTTGCGGGCGCGGCTGGCGGCCTTCCTCGCCGCCGCCGGCGAACGGTCGAGCAGGTCGCCGACCTGCTCGAAGGGGACCGAGAACATGTCGTGCAGGACGAAGGCGACACGCTCCTCTGGGCCGAGGGTCTCGAGCACGCCGAGCATCGCCAGGCCGACGGAGTCGGCGACGATCGCCTCGTGCTCGGGGTCGCCGCCCGCGACCGGGCTGACGATCGGGTCGGGCACATGGGGGCCGAGCGGCTCCTCGCGGCGCGCCTTGCGAACGCGCAGCATGTCGAGGCAGATCCGCGCGACCACGGTCGTCAGCCAGCTCGGCAGGTCCTCGATCTCCTCCGCGTCGCTCCGGGCCAATCGCAACCAGGCCTCCTGCACCGCCTCCTCCGCTTCGCCGCTGGCTCCGAGCATGCGAAAAGCCACCGCCCAGAGACGGCCGCGGTTCTGCTCGAACCGCCTTGCCAGATCCTGCTGTCCCGACTCGGTCACATCTCTGCCCTCAGCTCCGTCCACCTCTTAGAAGCCCTCGGACCGAAAGGAAAGCAACCATGGCAAACGAGAAGAAAATCGCCGTCGCCGGTGCGACCGGCCGCCTCGGCCGCCACACCGTCGAGATCCTGCACGAGCGCGGGCACGAGGTGGTGCCGATCTCGCGCGGTGACGGTGTCGATGTGATCACCGGCGAGGGTCTCGCGGCCGCGCTGGAGGGAGTCGACCTGATCGTCGACGCCGCCACCGGCCCCTCGCCCGACCAGGCGGAAGCGACCGAGTTCTTCACGACCGCGGCGCACAACCTGCAGCAAGCAGGCGCCCAGCGCGGCGTCGAAGGCATCCTCGTCGTCTCGATCATCGGCACCGACCACTTCAACACCGGCTACAACGCCGCCAAGGTGGCGCAGGAGCGAGCCCACTTCGACGGGCCCGTCCCCGCCCGCGTCCTGCGCGCGGCCCAGTTCCACGAGTTCGTCGCGGAATTGGTCAAGTGGGGAACCCAGGGCGAGACCGCCCGCCTGCCCCAGATGCGCACCCAGCTCGTCGCCGCCCGCAGCGTCGCCGAGGCGCTCGCCGACCTCGTCGACGGGGCGGATTCCGCACCGCTCGGCAACCCGATCGCCGAAGTGGCCGGGCCGCGCGAGGAGAACCTGCTCGAGGCGGCAAAACTGCTCGCCGCCCAGCGCGGCGACGGCCTGCGCGTCGAGGCCGGAGAGTTCTTCGAGGACCCGGAAGGCCTCTATCCCGCCGGTGCCGTCCTCCCCGGCCCCCTGGCCAAGCTCACCGGCCCCACCTACGAGGAGTGGCTGAAGCGATGACACCCGCCTCGGCGGCCGGCGCGGCATAGGCGGCGGCGAGCGTCGCGATCGTCTCGTGGGCATTGAGCCCGCTCGGGTTGGGGACCACCCAGAGCGCGGCGCCGGACCAGTGGATCGCGCTGTCGAGCGTCTCCGGCTGGCGGCCCAAGACGGCGCCGCGCTCGCCGAACGCGTCGCGGTAGGCGGAGATGCCGGCGATCGCGACGACCGTGGGCCGGTGATCGGCGACGAACCGCAACAGCCGCTCGCCACCCTCGCGCAGCTCCTCGCGGGAGAGCTCGGAGGCGCGCGCCGTGGCCCGCCGCACGAGGTTGGTGATGCCGACGCCCCGCGCCACCAGATGCGCGCGATCGGCTGCGGTCATCCCGGCGGCCCGATCGACCTCGTAGTCGCTGATCCCGGCCGCCGCCAGCGCCGGATAGAAGCGGTTGGTGGGATGCGCGAAGTGGGTTTGGACAGCGGCCGTCCACAGGCCGGGATTGATGCCGACGAACAGCAGCCTCAGTCCCGGCCCGACGAGATCGTCGACCTCGCGGCCTCGGAACGACTCCAGCTCTGCTCGCGTGAACCCCATGCCCGCAATCCTGTCGAATCCGGGCGTCTCCCTTCGTCTAATGGGTAGAGGGACTCGGAGGGAGCCCCGCGACCGAAGGAGAACCGAGATGGGCAAGCTGATCGCAACCACGCAGGCCACCGTCGACGGCGTCATCGACCCGGTCGGCGAGTGGGTACAGGCGGACGGGGACCACGGCGACTACTCGTTCGAGCGCCAGGCGAGGTCGAGTGGGCTGGTGCTGGGCCGCAAGACCTACGAGGGGCTGGCGGGCTACTGGCCGAACCAGTCGGGCAAGTGGGCGGACATGGTCAACCAGCTGCCGAAGTACGTCGGGTCCACCACCCTGTCCGGCGATCTCGAGTGGAACGCGACCCTGCTCGCGGGTGACCTCGAGGACTCGATCCCGAAGCTGAAGGACGAGGTCGACGGTGACCTCTTCGTGCACGGGAGCGGCGAGTTCGTCTACTCCCTTGCCGAGCAGGGCCTGGTCGACGTGTACGAGGTCTACCTGAACCCGATCGTCTGGGGCGGGGGCAACCTTCACGTGCTCGGCGATCGGGGAACCGTGCGGCTGCAGCTCGACGAGGTGAAGCGGTTCGACTCCGGAGTGGTCCTCCTCACCTACCTGCCGCTCGATCGCGGCTAGCCTCGCGCTTTGGGGGATTGGATGTTTCTCATCGTGGGTAGCACGGCCGGCGAAGGAGGACGCCGGGCCTCCCAGAACGAGGTAACACATGGATTCAATGCCATCGCAAACGGAGGGGAAGCTGATGCACCAATCCACCGCCGACGCCCCCGTTCGCCTCACCCTCGCCGACGATCTGCTGCGGCGCCGCAGCACCGTCTTCTTTCGCCTGATCATCTCCATACCGCTCCTCATCTGGCTCGCGATCTGGGCGATCGGCGCGGCGATCGTCGCCCTGGTCAACTGGGTGGTGACGCTGTTGCGAGGGAAGTCCCCCGCCTCGCTGCACGACTTCCTCGCCAGGTTTGTTCGCTACACGACCCACACGTTCGCCTACGTCAACCTCGCCGCCGAGCCGATGCCCACCTTCGACGGCAAGCCCGGCTATGCGGTCGACCTCGAGATCGACCCGCCCAGACGGCAGAACCGCTGGACGGTCGCCTTCCGGGCCGTGCTCGCGCTGCCGGCCTTCGCCCTGGTCAGCGTCCTTGCCGGCTCCGGTGCTCCCACCGGCAACCTCTCCCAATCGAGCGGCGAACTCGGGAACTTCTCGCTGCTCGTGATCGCCGCCGTCTTCGCCTGGTTCTACGCCATGGCCAAGGCGCGCGTGCCGCGCGGCCTGCGCGACCTGATCGCCTACGCACTCTCCTACGGCGCACAGTTCTGGGCCTACCTGCTGATCCTCACCGATCGCTATCCGTCGAGTGACCCGCTGACGGCGATCGGGCCGCTGCCGACGCGCTCGGATCCGGTCCGAATGGACGTTCGCGACGAGTTGCGGCGCAGCCGCCTCACCGTCTTCTTCCGCCTGGTCCTCGCCTTCCCCCACATCGTCTGGCTGACGCTGTGGGGGATCGTGGCGCTGTTCGCCGCGATCGCCAACTGGATCGCCACCCTCATCGCCGGCACCTCGCCCGAGGGGCTGCACCGCTTCCTCTCCGCCTATGTGCGCTACCAGCTCCAGGTGAGCGCCTATCTGTACCTGGTCGGCAACCCGTTCCCGGGCTTCGTCGGCGCCGAAGGGACCTATCCGCTCGACCTGCACGTGGCACCACGCCAGCGCCAGAACCGCTGGACAGTTCTGTTCCGGCTGATTCTCGCCCTGCCCGCCGTGGTCCTCTCCGGGGTCTTCAGCTGGCTGGTCGGAGTCGTAGCCTTCCTCGGATGGTTCGCGTCACTGGCAACCGGCCGCATGCCCATCGGACTGCGCAACGCGGGTGCCTTCGCCCTTCGCTACACCGCCCAGACCAGCGCCTACCTGCTCCTGGTCAGCCCCGCCTATCCATACAGCGGGCCCTGCCTGGAACGAGCGCCGGCGCCGGAGGCGGCCGTGGCAGCTCCGGGCGCCTGACCGGCTGAGATGTCCCCGGAAATGCCGGCTTCGAGCGCGCCGGCGAAGCCGCTCCTGAGATCGCGCTGGCCGGCGGCACTGGCCCTGGTCGGGGCAGCGGCGCTGTGGATCTGGGCCGCGCACGCGCTGTGGGTCTCCACGCAGTTGCCCTCGCTGCACGTCCCCAAGCTCGATCCGAGCGGCTTCTTCGGCAGCTCCTTCCTCGACCGCAGCGCCAGCTACCAGCGCTTCCTGGCGATCAACGGCGTGCTCGCCTCGGTGACCCTGATCCTCGTGCTCGCGGTCTACGCACGCCGCGGTCAGCGGATGGTCCGCGAGTCGGCGGCGGGAAGGGTCGGCACGGGGATGCTGCTGGCGATGATCGGCTTTGCCGTGGTCTGGCTCGCCGAGGCCCCGTTTGGCCTTGCCGCGCTGTGGTGGGAACGCCGCCACGACGTTTCCCATCAGGGGTATCTGGAGTGGCTGCTCGAAAGTTTCCTCAGCCTCGGCTCGGTGTTCGTCTTCGTCTGCACCGCGGTCGCGATCGCGATGGGGCTCGCCGGCGTGATGCGGCGCTGGTGGTGGCTGCTCGCGGCCCCGGTGTTCGTTGCGCTGGCGCTGCTCTTCACGTTCGTCAGCCCCTACCTGATCCCGAACACCTCGACGGTTCACAGCCCGACCCTGCAGGCCGAAGCGAGGGCGCTCGAGCGCATCGAGGGCACGGACGAGGCGAGGCTGGAAATTCAGGAGGTGAAGCGCTTCACCACGGCCCCCAACGCGATGTCGACCGGCTTCGGCCCGACCAAGACGGTGATCCTCTGGGACACCCTCCTGCACGGTGGTTTCAGCCGTTCCCAGATCCGTTTTGTGCTGGCCCACGAGGTTGCTCACCTCGCCCACGACGACTCCCTGAAGCAGGTGGGCTGGCTGGCATTGTTCCTGATCCCAGCCCTGGGGCTGGTCGCGTTCTTCACCCGCCGCAGCGGGGGGCTCGCCCAGCCCGAGGCCGTACCCGTCGCCCTGCTGGTCCTGGTGGCGCTGCAGCTGGCGGCGGCACCCGCGTTGAACGCCGTCACCCGCCGCCAGGAGGCCGCGGCGGACTGGGCGGCGCTGCAGGCGACGCACGATCCGGCGGCCGACCGAGAGGCGATGCGCCAGCTGGCGCAGAAAAGCCTCAGCGATCCCGACCCGCCGAGCTGGATGTACGGCCTCTACTACGACCACCCGACGATCATGCAGCGAATCGGGATGGCGGAAGCGTGGGAAGCCCAGCACCCCTAGGCCGCTTGGTCCTCAGGCGTCGAGAAAGCGCTGTTCGATGCCGTCGAGCACGGTCTGCAGGCCGAGTTCGAAGCGCTCGATCGAGGAGCGGGCGCGGAGGTTGTCGGGCAGGGCGGCGAGCTCCGGGAACTCGACCACGTCGCTGGCGACGATCGCGGCTTCCATGTCCTCCGGAGTCACGGTTCCGACGGTCCGGAACGAGTAGCCGATGACGTAGTCGTTGACGATCCCCTGCACCTGCCAGACGTCCTCGTGCTCGAGCGGCAGCGCCGCCAGCGCCCGCGCCATCTGCTTGGCGAGCTTGACGCCGTTGGGGCCGGGTCGGACCCGTTCGGCGGTGACGAAGATCATCCAGGGGTGGCGGGCGTAAGCGGCGTACATCTTGCGCGCCGAGACCGCGACCCCCTCGCGCCAGTCTGGCGGCAGGGGCTCGGACGCCAGCATCTCCCCCACCCCCTCGTCGGCCATCGAGGCGAGCAGCTCGCGCTTGCTGGCGAAATGGTCATAGAGGCTCATCGCCCGCGCGTCGAGCTCGGCGGCGACGCGCCGCACCGACACCGCCTTCAGGCCCTCGGCGTCGGCCAACCGGATCGCCGCCGCGGTGATCGCCTCGGGCGACAGTCGCTGCCGTTTAACCGGCGTTACGCTGTAGCGGCATCTACGGGGAGAGACATGAGTCGTCGGGTCGCGGTACTCGCTCTGGTCATCGGAATGTTTCTGATCCCGCCGGGTGGCGGCTCGGCGGCTAGCGCGCAGCCGCCGGCCTCCCCCGATCGCGTAATCGTCGAGTGGGCCGCGGGCACCAGCCCGGCCGAGCGTCACGCGGCCCGCGAGGGAGCCGACGTCGACTTCGCCGCAGACCTCGGCGGTCGCCGCTTCCAGCTGGTCGAAGCCGAGCTCGGCCAAGCGCCCGCCGCAGCGGTCCGCGAGCTGCAGGCGAGCCCGGCCGTGGTCCTCGCCGAACGCGACGGGTACCTCGCCATGGACTCGGTCCCCAACGACCCCCTGTTCGACCAGCTCTGGGGGCTCCAGAACACGGGGCTGGGCGTCGACGGCTTCGCCGCTGCGCTGGCGGGCGCCGACATCAGCGCGAGCAGCGCCTGGGATCGGACGGTCGGCCTCCCGACCACGGTCGTCGCCGACATCGATTCCGGCTACCGGTTCGAACACCCGGACCTGGCGAACGTCGCCTGGACCAACCTGGAGGAGATTCCCGGCAACGCCGAAGACGATGACGACAACGGGATCGTCGACGACATCCACGGCGCCGACTTCGTCGGCCCCAACTCCGAAGCGCCAGCCACTGATGGCGACCCCACCGACGACGACCTGTCCGAAGGCGGCCACGGGGTCCACACCGCCGGGACGATCGGCGCCGAGGGGAACAACGGCATCGGCATCACCGGGGTCGCGCAGGACGTCAGCATCATGCCGCTGCGGGTCTGCTCCCACGACCTCTGCCCGGGCTCGGCCGTGGTCGCGGCGATCGAGTACGCCGGCGCTCACGGGGCGCGAGTGGCGAACCTCTCCCTGGGCAGCGAAAGCGCCCGCCCGACGATTCGCGACGCCATCGCCGCCAATCCAGACACGCTCTTCGTGATCTCGGGCGGCAACAGCCACGTGGACAACGAGGTCACGCCTCGCTACCCATGCGTCTACAACCCGCTGGCCGAAGGGAAAAGCGCCGTCGACAACGTCATCTGCGTCGCCGCTACGGATCAGGCCGACCAGCTGGCCGACTTCTCGAACTGGGGCGCGAAAACCGTCGACCTCGGCGCCCCGGGGACCGAGACGCTCAGCACCTACCCGATCACCTATCTGTTCCACGACGACTTCGAGGTCGACGACTTCGAGTGGACCGACAGTGGGCCGGACGGCGGCTTCGCCCGCACCAACGAGCCGCCCCTCACCTCCTACGGGATCGGCGACTCGCCCGGCGCCGCCCCGGTCCCCGGCTCGACCCGAGCCTCGACCTCGGCCCCGGTCACGATTCCGGCCGGCTTCCGGGAATGCGTCGTGGAAGTGACCCGCAGGGTGTCCGGCAACCGCGTCGCCTGGCTCGACGTCCAACTCGACGGAGAAACGGAATTCGGTTTCGCCAACAACACCTCCGGGCGCATAACCCACCGCCTGCTCAGCGATCTCAGCGCCGGCGGCGAACTGACCATCCACGTCGAATACACGGCCGCCGCCAACCCCAGCCCCAGCGACGGGGCCTGGTTCGACGACATCGACCTGCACTGCATCTCGCAGCTGGGCGAACCGGGCGGATACGCCTTTCTGGAGGGCACCTCGATGGCCGCCCCCCACGTGACCGGCGCCGCCGCCCTGCTCTTTTCCATGAAGCCGGCCGCGAGCGTGACCGAAGTGCGGCAGGCGCTGATCGGGAGCGTCGACCAGGTCTCATCGCTGACTGGGATAACCGCCTCCGGCGGCCGCCTCGATGCCTCCGCGGCGGTCGACCTCTTCGACGCGGTGCCGCCGCCGGCCCCCGCGCTGAGCACCAACCCATCCTCGCCCGCGAGCAACAACCAGCCGCGCCTGATCGGCTCGGCCCAGCCCGGGACCAGCATCGACGTATATGACAACGCGACCTGCTCTGGCCCCCCGCTCGCCAGCGGCACCGCCACCCAGCTCGCGGGGCCGGGCATCGCCGTCGCGGTAGAGAAGGCGAGCGTGACCGAATTCTCCGCGCGAGCCACCGACATGGTGCCGCTCGAGTCCACCTGCTCCGCGCCGATCTCCTACACGGAGAACAGCGACATCGTGCCACCGGCGCCGCCGCAGCTCACCGGCACCGACCCGGGCTCACCGGCCGCGAGCGGAACGCCGCGGATCCGCGGCGCCGCCGAGGCGGGGTCGGCGGTGAGGATCTACGCGGGCCCGGCCTGCGTGGGCTCCCCGGTCGCCACCGGCAGCGCAGCGGAGCTCGGCTCGCTCGGCATCCCCGTCCAGGTCGCCGAGGGCGCCACCGCGGTCTTCTCGGCAACCGCCACCGATTCGAGCGGCAACACCTCGCCCTGCTCGGCGTCGATCCCCTACACGCGGGTGAAAACGACGACGGACCAAGGCGGGGGTGGCGGCTCGGCCGGAGGTGGTGACGGGGGCGGTCCGCCTCCCGCCCCCGCGTGCATCGTCCCGAAGCTGGCCGGCAAGACGCTGGCGCAGGCGAAAGCGGCGCTGACGGCAGCTGCCTGCAAACTCGGCGCGGTGCGGAGGCCGCGCCTCAAAGGCCAGCCGCAGCCCCTCGTCGTCAGGTCCTCGACCCCCACGGCGGGCGCCAGCCCCGCTGACGACAAGGTCGGCCTCACGCTCGGAAAGAAACCGAGGAAAGCCAGCCGCTGACGGATTTCTCCGCCGAGCCGCATTTGCGGACAGTATTGTTTATGAATCGTGAGAACGGTTGCCGTACCTCCCCCCGGCCCCCGGCAACCTCGACCGCTCCAGACCCTCGGCTGGTGGTCGCGGTCGACTCCATATCTCGTTCGCTGTCGTGAGCGCTATGGATCGCGCTTCACGCTGCGGTTCATCGGTCTTCCACCGATGGTCTTTCTCTCCGATCCAGAGGAGATCAAGGCGATGTTCGGGGCGCCCGCCGACGCGCTGCATCCCGGCGAGGGCACCATCATCACCCGCGATGTACTCGGCGAGCATTCGCTCTCGCAGCTCGACGGGGACAAGCACCTGGAGCTGCGGCGGATGCTGTCGCCCTCCTTCCAGGGCGAGGGACTTCGCAAGCTCGAAAGGCTGATGGTCGAGACCGCCAAGCGGGAGACGGCCTCCTGGCCCCTTGACCGCACGATCGAGATGCATCCACGGCTCCAGAAGCTGACGCTCGAGATCATCATGCGCACCGTCTTCGGGCTCAGCGCCGGCCGGCAGCACGACCTCCTGCGCGACTCCCTCGTCGAGGCGCTCGATGCCAACGCCCACCTGCTCTCGCTGCTTCCCCTGACCCGCCGCCAGCCGTTCGGACTCGGGCCCTGGGCTCGCCTGCAAGCGAGCCTGCGGCGAAGCGACGCGTTGATCTTCGAACTGATTGCGGACCGACGTGCCGACCCGACAGGAGACGACGTGCTGGCGACCCTGCTCGCGGCACGTTACGACGACGGGTCGCCGATGTCGGACCGTGAGATCCGCGACCAGCTGATGACCCTGCTCATCGGGGGTCACGAGACCAGTGGCACGACGCTCGCCTGGGCTTTCGAGCGACTCGCGCGCTCCCCCGCGATCCTCGACCGGCTCCTGACGGAGATCGACGCCGACGACGGGGATGACTACCTGACCGCGATCCTGCAGGAGACCCTCCGCTGCCGACCGGTGATTCCCTGCATGCCCCGGCTGGTCAAGCGCGAGATCGAGATCGGCGATTGGACCTACCCGCCGGGCGTGTGGCTGATGCCGGAGCCCTACCTCGTCCACCACAACGAGTCGATCTATCCACAGCCCTATGTCTTCCGCCCCGAGCGCTTCCTGGAGAAGCCCCCCACCACCTACACGTGGATCGCCTTCGGCGGCGGCCGTCGCCGCTGCATCGGCGCCCACTTCGCGATGATGGAGATGAAGGTCATCCTCCGCACCGCGCTCGGCAACCGCCGCCTGCGCCGCACACAGCGAGCATGACGACGTCCCGGCCCGGCGCAGCGTGTTCGTCGTTCCGCAAGCCGGAGCCCCGGTGACGCTCGAGCGGCGCTAGCGGCGAGGATCGCGATCAGCGCGATGCACAGCAGCAGACGAGGAGCGTGCGCTTCATGCGTCGATCCCTAACCGCAGGTAGGCGGTCTCGCGGAACACGGTGCCGTCGGGGACCCCGGGGTAGCCCGCGGCCCTCGCGTCGAAGATCATTTCGCCCTCGGCGAGGATCGCGGAAGTGCGTGGATCGAAGATGTACCTGTTGCCGAAGCCACCTTCCCTGGCCCAGCTGATCGCGTCGCCCTGGCGGCCGGCGCCATCGGTCACATCGCGCTCGAACCCGATGCCCGGAATTTCCGCGAGGGCATTGAAGGCGGCGGCGCGCAGGGCCGGGCTCGCGAGCGGTTCGCTGAGGATCTCCAGGAGCCTTGCGACCGTCGCGCCGCCCCTGACCGAGTCGGCCGGCGAGGGCTCGGCCGGCGCGCCCGAGCCCTGGCGGTGTTCGACGGTCAACCGCAAGGCTTCAGGCTCGGTGGGAAGCAGCGGAGAGCTTGGACATGTAGGTGAATTCATGGCGGCCTCGGAACGCTTTGGCCGCGAAATCCTTCAGCGGGCGCCCGGAGCTGTCGCGGCTCACTTCGTGTTCGCTTGGATCGAAGGCAAAGGGCGGCGGCGAGCCCACTTCTTCCCAGCGCCGCTGGTCGGCGTCTGAGAGGAATTCGACCTCGCCGAGGGTTTCCCGGACGTGCGTCTTCCCGTCCGGGGCCGTCCAGACCTCCTTCAGCGCCGGCACCAGGGCGTAGCGGGCGCTCGGGTCACTGATCGGCACGAAGTACCTGGGGTGCGCCTTCGAACCCTTCCCGTGGCCTTTCGGCAACCAGCCCTGCAGTTGGACCACCTTGGTCTTCGCATAGAGGAACTGCCCGGGACCGGGCGGCGCTTCGACCTGGGTCTCGGACTCTTCGGCAGAGTCGGCGGCCTGGCGCAGGGCGGCGGCGATGGTCGTTTGGCTCAGGCTCGCGTCACCGCGCGGGGTGTAGCCGGGCCCGCCCCCGGTCCCAAACCCGAAGGGGCCTTCGCCACTGGGCGGTGCCGGGACCGGCTCGCACGGTCCAACCGGGCCTTCGGCCACACCGAACTTCGCGATGCTCCCCCCTTCGGGATCACCGCCGTAGGGGACGGGCGTCCCGGAGAGGACCACACTCTGATCGGGGCGAAATGCCTTCGGGTCCAGGTTGGCATTGGGAATTCCTCGCGGAGATTTCGCCGCGCCGATTCCCAGAGCTTTCGCGCCATCTCTGGGTGCTGCCGATCCCGATGGTCAGCGGCCCCCCCGGCCCCCCCATGCTCGCGCCGCCTAAGATCCGCCACCCGGAAGGTGCACGATCGAGGGCGTGTAGTGCGGTTCGCGGCAGACGGTCCCGGCCGGCAGCCACGTCACCTGGGATCTGGATTCCAGCTTCCTCGAGGGCCTGTTCGAGGCCGGCTGCGTCTTCGAGGCTGTAGATCTTGATCGTGACTCCGCCGCCCTCCTGCGGTTCGACGGCGAAGGCCCTGGAGGAGTTGTCGCCGCCGGCGCTGACGATCAGCGCGACCGCGATCGCGGCGAGGGCCAGGGCGGCGCCCAGCGCCAGGCGCGGACCACGCCGGCGCCATGCGGCCACGGGCCGGGGGTCCTGCCCGCCGGGACCGACCGCATCGACGAGCGCCGAGCGCCGTGCCTTCAGGGTGGCGTCGTCGGGGAGCAGCGGCGAAAGATCGGGTCCGGGCTTGTTCACAGGGATTCCTCCGCGGGTCTGGTCTCGGCCGGGTCGGGGAAGGCATCGCCGAGGCGGGTGCGGGCACGGGCGAGGCGGGAGCGCACGGTGCCGACCGGCAGCCCCAGCGCCGCGGCGATCTCCCCATAGGAGAGATCGCTCCAGGCGAGCAGGGCGAGCACCTCCCGCTCCCGCCGCGGCAGCGCCCGGATCGCCTCGCCGCCCTCGCGCAGCTGCTGGATCGCATCGACGCGGGCGATCGCCTCGGCCTCGAGGTCATCGGGAGCCTGGCCGACGTTTCGCACCCGCTCGAGTACGTCGCGGTAGCGCCGCTGGCTCCGCCACTGGCGGCGCACCACGTTGTTGGCGATCCCCAGCAGCAGCGGCGCGGCGCTGTCGGTGCTCAGGGTCAGGCGCTGGCGCTGGCGCCAGGCTTCGAGGAAGACCGTCGCCGTCGCGTCCTCGGCGGCCTGCAGGTCGGCTGTGCGCCAGAGACAGTAGGACTGGACCGCGCGAGCATGGCGCTCGTAGAGGTCGCCGAACGCCTCGGCATCACCGGAGCGAGTGCGTTCCCAGAGCTGCAGGTCGTCTGCCATCACCTCTCTATGCCCGGTGGCCGCAATTCAGTTCCGGATCTCATCGAGATTTTCCGCAAGGTGGGTGCGGTGGGTTTGCTCCCCGTCAAATGGGTAGGAAAGTCAATCGGGTTGAGAGGTTGAGCTCAAGCTGCGCAGACCGGTTGCAGATGTCGAGTGCCTAATGAGAGGAGACGCAGGTGTCCACCGTTCTAATCGTCGTCATCGTGGTCGTCGTCCTGGTTCTGGCCGCTGCCGCCATCGCGATCGCCCGGCGCGCGAAAGAGCGGCGCCGAATCGAACGGGAGCGGCTGGCCGAAGAGGCGGAGTCCCACCGCGACGAGGCGCAGATCAGGGCCGCCAAGGCGACCAGCCTCTCCGGGGAGGAGCAGGCCAAGCGGGCCGAGGCCGCCGAGCGCGTCGCCGAGGAGCACCGCGACCGCGCCGACCAGCTGGCCGAGGAGTCGGAGGGAGCCGCCGCGCGCAGCGAGCGCGAGCGTGAGCGGGCCCGTCGCCACGGTCAGAAAGCCGACGAGATCGAGGAGAACCTATGAGGCACGAACACTTCAATCGAAGGGCCGAACAATGCTGATCGCCGCCGTGGTCGCCATCTGCATCCTGCTCGCGATCCTCGGATTTCTGCTGCCGCGGCTCTCCAACCACGCCCGGCGGGGTGCCGACAAGGGCTTCTCGACCGGGGCTAGAGCGGGCTCGAAGGCCCCAGGGCCGATCGGCCGCCTGCTCGCGAAATCTTTCGGAACCTCTCAGCGCGCCGCCGACAAGAGCCATTCCGCCGGCAAGAAAGCGCGTTCCAAGTCGCCGCTATAGACCGCATTCAAACCCAACCAAGGAGCTCGTCTTGACCATCGTCGGAATTCTCATCGTCATCATCCTGGTCCTGCTCGCCATCTATCTCTTCCGCCGCGTCTTTTAGGAGCCGGCGGAGATGACCTGCGGGCAGCATCTTCCAGTCATCTCCGCGGTTTCGGGCCCCAACTCGGGTCGGTGTCGTATTCGCCATGCGAGTCGAGGATGGCCCGAGGGTCGTTCCCGCCGAGCACGAAGAGCGTGGGGTTGACGATCTGCCCGAGATCGTCGCGGACCGTGCGGTCGAAGACGAGATCCTTACCCGAGGGAGAGAAGGCGGGACTGTGGGGATCGTCGAAGGCCGTTCCCTGCCGCGAGCCGTTGAAGATCGTGTGCGAGCGAAGCGAGCGTAAGACGAGCTCGTCGATGCGGCCCGCGCCTGAGCCACTTCTCGAGTAGTGCTCATATACGACCCGCGTGCCCGAGGGCGCGAAGTCGGGATCGCGATTTTCGTTCGGCCCGTGGGTGAGCGGACGCACAGCGCGCGAGCCAGGCCGGATCAGGGCGAGGTTCGCGCGGCCGAAGAGGGCCTGCGGCGGACTGCCGCGCTCGAAGAGCTGGGTGAAAGCGACCAGGCCGCCGCGTGAGACCGAGGGCTCGATGTCCTGGGTGTCATTGCGGGTCAGCTGCCTGAGACCGCCGCCATCGATGCGCACGCCGAAGAGCTCGAAGTCACCGCCGTCGGGGGGCACGGCGGAAAAAACGAGGTGACGGCCGGACGCGGCGAAGGCGACCGACTCGATCCGCCGCGACGTCGGGCGCCGGAGGATCGGCCTCCCCGGCTCATTGAGATCTCGCACCCCGATTCCCTTTACGAAGAGGTTGCTCCAGGTCCGCCCATTCCTCGTCTCGGCACCGACGTAGGCGAGATGGCGACCGTCGGGCCCGATCGAGGGCGCGTACTGAAGGGCCCGCGGTTTGCGATCCCCGCCCCCTCCGGGGGTGAACTGCCGCAGGCCACCGCCATCGGGTTCGATCAGCCAGATGCTGAGCCCGCCGGCGCGAGTGCTCTGGAAGGCGATCGGGCCGGGTTCGCCGGGAAATGCCGCGGACGCCGAGGCCGGCGCGAGGGTCGTGGTCAACGCCAAGGCAAGCAGGGCCGCGAGCGCTCCTCTTGTCGCGCCGAGGATGCTCATGCGTCTGGCTCCTTGGGGAGGCGGACCCGAAACCGAAAGCGCGCCGGCGAGGGATCGCGGTTCCCCGCGGCATCGATCGCAGCGATGCCGACCGTGTGCCTCCCGACACCAACCCGATAGGCCCGCGGGGAGCGACACGGCCTGTATGCGCCGCGGTCGAGCCTGCAGCGAAACACCGCCCCGGGCTCGCCAGCGGAGAAGGCCAGGACGATCCGAGCCTTGCCCCCCGTGCCCGCCAGGCTCAGGCCCGAGGACCCGCGAACGATCCTCGTTCGCGGCGGGGTGCGGTCGGCGGTCGGCGGCTGGATCGGTACGGGGAGCGGCAAGGATGAGGAGGGCCCGCCCGCGGGTGGGTTCGGCTCCGGCGGTGCCGGGGGCATTGGTTCCGGCGGAGTTGGGTCAGGTGGGCTCGGGTCAGGCGGGGTGTCGGGTGGGCGGAAGCTGTTCGGCTCGCGTTCCTCGACCGCCTCGCAGCCGTCCGGAGCGGCGTCGGGCCCGTTCTGGACCCGGTCGATCTGCGCCGTGTCGAATCCCGGGCCGCAGTCGATCGTGGGGTCGGGATCGAGGCCCGGGGTGCCGGAGTTGGCGAGGATCGAGTCGTTGCCATCGCCGGCGCGGTAGACGTCGCCGCCGGGCCTGCCGAGCAGCTGGTTGGAACCGGAGTCGCCGACCATGACGTCGGCGAGGCTCGTCCCCTCGGTGTCCTCGATCGCGGTCAGCGTGGTCAGGGAGGCTCCGCCCGGACAGCTCGGCGCGCCGCCGGAACCGACCAGGCCGGCGCTGCCGGCGCCCATCTCGATCGAGACCGAACTGCCGAAGTTCGCCCAGTTGGCGTTGTCGCGTTCGGGCCCGCCGTCGAGGGTGTCGCCGTCGCAGACGGAGTTGGAGATGAAGAGGTCCTCCCCCGGTCCGGCCTGAAGGCTGTCGCCGCCGCCGTTGTTGGGCAGCGCGTCGTCGCCCCCGCCGGCGTCGACGAGGTCGTCTCCCGCGCCGTCGACGTCCGCGTCTTCGGTCGCGCCCGAGGTCAGCTCGTCGCCCCCCTCGCCACCCAGCAGCACGATCGACGTCGTCGCCGGGAAGCCGACCGCGGAGAGCGTGTCTGCGCCGGCAAGCCCGGCCACGAGGACGGAGTCGGGAGGCTCGGTGAGCGGGAAGCTGCCGGCCGGGTTGCCGCCGACGGTCAGCGTCACCGTGGCGCCGGAGTAGGAGGCGACCACGGCGTCATCGCCGCTGCTGCCGCCGAGGAAGACGGCCGGGGCCTGGCCCGACTGCGCAGCCATCAGGCCCGCTGAGATCGTCCCGGTTCCCCTCGGAGTGACTTTGGCGTCGGTCGACTCGCACTCCTGGCGCGTCGGAGCGATGCACCCGTCGCCCTCGGCGCCACCGTAGGCGACGTCGGCGCCACCGCCCCCGTCGATCAGGTCGGCGCCGCCACCGCCGTAGAAGGTCTCGGCGTCCGCGGTGCCGACGATGTAGTCGGCGAACGGCGTTCCGATCACGGTCTCGAAGTTGCCGAACGTCGTCTCCGGCGCCAGCGGTTCGTCGACGCCGCCGCCCGAAGGCGCGAGACCGTTGTTGGCGAAATTGCCGCCGAGATCGACGTACACGCCCCTGCCGACATCCTGCGGGAAGCCGGCGTTGTCGAAGAAAGCGCCCTGGTTGGGAAAGCCGGGAGTTGCGCCAGTCGCGAAGCTGAGGGTGTCGGTTCCGCCGCCGGAGTCGCCGATGCGGTCGATGGTCGCGTCGCCCCGGTCGAAGTCGTCGCCGGCTTCGCCGTCCAGGGAGTCGGCCCCGAAACCGCCGGAGAGTCGATCCGCTCCGGGTCCGCCGCGCAGGCGGTCGTCACCAACGCCGCCGTAGAGGCGGTCGACCCCTTCGCCACCGAACAGCGAGTCGTTGCCGCGCTGTCCGTGGAGGGTGTCGTCGCCGCCTTCGCCGATGACGGTGGTGATGCTGCGCGGAGCCCGGATCGTGTCATCGCAGGGCGTCCCGTAGATCGTGTCGCCGACGGCTTGCGGGCCTTCGGCGCAGCTGGGGGCGGCGCCGGCCACGGCTGGCGCCGCGATCGCGGCGGCGCCACTTACGACAAGGGCACCGACCAGCAAGCGGAGGGAAGCGCGTCGGGGGAAGGCGAAAAACACAGATCGAGGGTGACATAGGCGGCCGGCCCGGAGGGAGACAACCTTGGCTCGATAAGCCGGACAGGAAGCGGATCCATCCCGGGACGATGAGGCTTTCGCTCGATCCCCATGACCCCATCCTGTGTTTGATGTCGAGAAGCCGTAACCGGCTCCGCTCACCAGGTGAAGGCCGCGACAGGCGCAGCCCCGACACTAGGAGACCACCATGCCGAAGTATCTGCTCCTCAAGCACTACAGCGGCGGCCCGGAGCCGCACCACCCCTTCCCGCCGATGGATCAATGGGCGCCCGAGGACGTGGAGGCGCACATGGCCTTCCTGCGGCAGGTCAAAGCACTGCTGCAGGAGAACGGCGAGTACGTCGACGGGCAGGCGCTGACGCCGGCGCAGACCTGGGTCCGCTACGGCGGGCCGGACGCCGCGCCGGTCACCACCGACGGCCCGTTGCCCGAGACCAGCGACCTCGTGGCGGGCTGGTACATGGTCGACGTCGAGTCCCGCGAGCGCGCGGTCGAGATCGCGGCGCACATCTCCTCCGAGCCCGGCCCGGGCGGCGGGCCGCTCTACGAGTGGATCGACGTGCGCGAGGTCATGTCCGGGACGTCGTCGTCCGAGGACTGACCAAGGTCGTGGCCGACGCGCCGACGCCGGGGTGGGACGAGGGCGCGCTGCGCGCCCTCGTCCCACGGGTCCTCGCGGGTCTGGTCCGCCGGGGCGAGGACTTCGACGCCGCCGAGGACGCGCTCCAGGAGGCGCTGCTGGAGGCACTGCGGGTCTGGCCCGAGCATCCACCCCGCGACCCGCGCGCGTGGCTGACGACCGTGGCGACACGGCGGCTGGTCGACGCCCGCCGCAGCGAAGCCGCCCGTCACCGCCGCGAAGAGGAGGCGGAGGCCGAGCCGCGGCCCGAGGCGGCGGCGGAGGAGGTCGGCGACGACACGCTCTTCCTGCTCTTCCGCTGCTGCCACCCGGCGCTCGCGCCTGCCTCCCAGGTGGCGCTGACCCTGCGCGCCGTCGGCGGCCTCACCACCCGGGAGATAGCCGACGCCTTCTACGTCCCGGAGGCGACGATGGCGCAGCGGATCAGCCGGGCCAAGCGCTCTCTGCGGGGGCGCCCGCTGGATCAGCCCGGCGACCTCGCCGTCGTGCTGCGCGTGCTCTACCTCGTCTACACGGCCGGCCACGCGGGCCGGGTGGACCTGGCGGGCGAGGCGATCCGACTCGCCCGCCAACTCAACCTCGCCACCGAGGAGCCGGAGGCGCGCGGACTGCTCGCGTTGATGCTCCTCAACCACGCCCGGCTGCCGGCGCGACTCGACTCAGAGGGTCGCATCGTCACGCTCGACCGCCAGGATCGCGCCCTCTGGGACACCCGCGAGATCGCCGAGGGCGTGCGCGTCCTGCAGTCGGCGCTGGCCGCTCAGACGGAGGAACGCCGCCCCGGCCGCTACCAGCTCGAGGCCGCGATCGCCGCCTTGCACGACGATGCGGCGAGCGCCGAGGAGACCGACTGGCCCCAGATCCTCTCCTGGTACAACGACCTCGTCGCGCTCACCGACGATCCAGCGCGCCAGGACCCCGCCGCCGTGCTGGGGCGCGCGGTGGCGATCGGCCACGTCCTCGGCGCCGACGCCGGGCTGCGCGAAACCGAGCAACTGCGTGACGTGCTTGGCGAGCGCCACCGCTGGCACGCCGTCCGCGGCCACCTGCATGAGCTGAGCGGCGACCTGCCCGCCGCCGCCACGGCCTACGCCGAGGCCGCCCGCCGGGCCACCAACGTCGCCGAGCGCGACCACCTGGTCCGCCAGGCCGCCCGCGTCCGGGCCAGCTAGCTCACCAAAGAGAAAGCCGAGGGATATGCCCAAATCTGTTCAAAACAACAGGCTTAAGAAACATGGGGGTCCCTAAGCTTGTCCGGTGTCACTGCCGCCAGGACCCAAGCTTCCTCGCCTGCTCCAAACGTATCTGGCCTTCACGAAAACCAATCGCCTGGGGACGTTCTGCGAGAAGCGATACGGGCCGACGTTCAGAGTGAATCTCATTCCTTGGGGATCGACCGTGGTCGTGACTGAACCCGATGTCGTCAAAGAGGTGTTCACCGGTGATCCGGGCACTTGGCGCGGTGGGGTCAACTATGACCTGCTTGGCGCCTTGGTCGGAGACCGATCGGTGCTCCTGCTCGAAGAGCCGGACCATCTGGACGCACGCAAGAAGCTGCTGCCGCACTTCAACGGCAAGGTCGTGCAGGAACGGTACGCACAGATGGTCGCGGATATCACCCTGGACGCCATCGCGCGCTGGCCCACCGGCAAACCCTTCGACCTGCAACCCACAATGGCCACGATCACGCTCGAAGTGATACTCCGCGCCATCGTTGGCGCCCGCGATCCCGATCGGATCGCCGCGATGCATCGGGTCGCGCTGGACGCCATCGAGCTGAAACCGATCGGCTTTCTCGGCTGGCTTTACCGGCCACTCGCGCGCGTCCCTCCATGGCGCCGCTACGCGGAAGCCGTCGAACGAGCCAGGGAGATGTTCAGAGAAGAGGTCCGCCAGCGAGAGGCGGACCTGGCCCGCGGCGAAACAGGGGACGGGATACTCGACCACCTGGTAAGGGCCAAGGCCTTCGACGAGGAGGAGATGATCGACCAATTGATGAGCCTCCTGGTTGCCGGCCACGAGAGCACGTCCACCGTGCTCGCATGGACGTTCGAGCGTCTCGTCCGTCATCCGGAAGTCCTCGCCCGGGCGCGCGAGGACGATGAGTACCTGACGGCCGCGATCAAAGAGACGATGCGGGTGCGGCCGGTCACCCCTGTGCTTCCGCGACGCCTCAGCCGCAGTACCGAAGTCGCCGGCTACCAGCTGCCCGCGGGCACGACGGTGATGGTCGCAACCCGCCTCATCCACCTCTCCCCCGACCTCTTCAACGAACCCGAGCGCTTCCGCCCGGAGCGATTTCTCGACGGCGAGCGCCACGCCTACGACTGGCTGCCATTCGGTGGCGGTCACAAGCGCTGTCTTGGCGCCTCCTTTGCCCTCTTTGAGATAAAGACCGTGGTGAGGACGGTGCTCAACAACGTCGAGCTCCGCCCCGACCGCCCGCAGGACGAGGAGGCTCGCTTCAACCACATCGTCTTTGGACCGGCCCGGGGTACCCGCGTCGTCATGTCGCCGGCCCCGGCCGCACCTGGGTTCAGCTGAGCTGCTCAGACAGCCCGACGATGATGCCCTCAGGGCCGCGCAGGAAACAGAGTCGGTAGATGTCCTCGTACTGCGCGATCCCGCCCACAAGTTCGGCACCCTGGCTGCGCAGGCGGGTGACGACGTCGTCGACGTCGTCGACCATGAACATGATGCGGCGCATACCCAGCGCGTTCGCCGGCGCGCTTTCCGGCTCGGCTCTGACCGCCGGCGGCCTCTGGAACCTCGACAGCTCCACCCGGCCGTGGCCGTCCGGGGTTCGCATCATGGCGATGTCGGCACGGACGTCGTTGAGCCCGACGGTCTGATCCACCCAAGGCCCCTCCACCGTCGTCTCGCCCTCCAGCTCCATGCCGAGCTCGGTGAAGAACGCTTTGGCCGCCTCAAGGTCCTCGACGACGATGAGCACGTTGTCCATTCGCTGGATCATGTTGTCCTCCTGGCATCGTGGGCCGTGTCTGTCACCCCGCCCGCCGGTAGCGGATGTGCGTGGCGAGCGGAGAGTGGAGCACCTCGATCGGCGCCAACCCGAGCGACTCGACTCCGTCGAACAGGCGCTCGCCGGACCCGAGCAGGACGGGGGCCACGTCGAGCGTGAGTTCGTCTATCACTCCGGCGGCGAGCGCCTGGCGGACGGTAGAGGCGCCGCCCGCGATGTCGATGCCATCCTCGCCGGCCGTCTCACGCGCCTGCGCGTAGGCGGCCTCGAAGCCCTTGGTGACGAAGTGGAAGCTCGTGCCGCCCTCCATCTCGATCGGCTCGCGGGTGTGGTGGGTGAGCACGAAGACCGGCGCGTGGTAGGGCGGCTCGGAGCCCCACCATCCATCCCAGCCCTCATCCCACCCGCCGCGGATCGGCCCGAACATGTTGCGGCCCATGACGTAGGCGCCGCGCGGTCGCATGAGCCAGCCCTCCGCCGTCGCGTCGGCGTCGTTCGCACGCTCGTCGCCGAGGTGCCAGCTATGGAGCTCTCTGCCGCGCTTCCCCAACGGGTTCTCCCGGCTTTGGTCCGGCCCGGCGACGAAGCCGTCGAGCGAGATCGACATGTGGCAGGTGGTGTCCGGCATCGGCGTCCTCCGCAGTAATCGCGATTTGCAGGCGTCGGCAACGTACCCGTCATGCTAACTTACAACCAGATGGTTGTAGATAAGAAAACGATCCGCGACGACGAGGGTGCCACCGACCTGCTGTTCGGGGCCCTGGCCGATCCGATCCGCCGCGACATCCTCCGCCGGGCCCACGAGGGCCGGCTCTCGGTCTCGGCCCTGGCCCGCGAACACCCGATCAGCGTGACGGCGATGCAGAAGCACGTCGCCGTGCTGGAGCGGGCCGAACTGGTGAGCAAGCACCGGGTCGGTCGCGAGGCGATCGTCCACACCCAGACCGACGCCCTCGCGCGCGCCCACGCCGCACTCGATCGTCTCGAGGCGGACTGGCGTTGCCGGATCGAGCGGATGGAGCAGATCCTCGAAACCGATAAAGGAGACAACTGATGCCCGTCACCGCCGTAGACAAGGACATCGACGCCCTGACCATGACGATCACGGCCGAGTTCGACGCCAATGCCGAGCGACTCTGGGAGCTGTGGTCGGATCCGCGCCAGCTGGAGCGCTGGTGGAGCCCGCCCTCTCATTCGTCGACCTTCGTCGAGCACGAGCTCACGGTCGGCGCGCGCACCACCTACTTCATGACCGGCCCGGACGGTGAGAAGCACCACGGTTGGTGGCGGATCGAGGAGGTCGAGCCGCCCCACCGGCTGCACATCAAAGACGACGCCGTCGACGACGAGGGCAAGCCGGACGACGGAGGCCCGACGGCGATGACGGTGACAATCGCCGAGGCCGACGGCACCGCGACGATGTCGATCCAAACCCACTTCGCTGACCGCAAGTCGATGGAACAGATGATCGAGATGGGGATCGAGCAAGGCATGACCGAAACGCTCAACCAGGTCGACCCCCTCCTCGGCGCCGCGAGGGCGTGACGAAAGGGCCCCAGGAGGAAAGCCGGGAGCGATTCAACCCCGACCTTCGGGTTATGAGCCCGAGCCTGGGTCCCGCTGGGCTACGTGGGGCACAGTTGCAGGCGGGTTCGCGAGATCTAGGTCGGGCTGGAATCTGTGGGCTTGTTGCTCCCGGCGATCGGCCTCCCGGTGCCTCAGTGATGTCCCTGCCCGCCTGGACCTAGCGAAATTGCCCCGCTGGGCCTCCCTATCCTGACTCGGAGTCACTCCGGAGGGTCTACATAACAGCTTTGTTGACGCTCCCCCTACTGCTGGCCTCCCATGTCAGTCTCTTCGATGAGAGGCGCCAATCGGCACACGATGCGCACAGGGGATGTCCTGAGGGCACGGCTCTTGCCGAGAGCGAACCGATGACCGACCTTGCTCAAAGCCTGATCGACGCCCTAGCCCTTGGTGGCCTTTATGCGCTGATCGCCATTGGCGTCACCTTGATCTACACCGTGATGGGCATGATGAACTTCGCCCAGGGCGAGTTCATCATGCTGCCCGCCTACGCCCTCTACGTGCTAGCCGGATTGCCGTTCGCCGTTGCGGTCTGCGGCGCACTCGCCACGGGAATCGCGATCGCGGTCCTCGCCGAGCGGGTCGCTTTCCGCCCCGTGCGGAACGCCGACTTAGCCGCTCAGCTCGTTACCTCACTCGCCGTGGCGACGATCCTGCAGAACGTTGTGAGCGCGGGGGTCGACGCCCGCGCCCAGTCAGTGGCAGCACCTGAGCTTCTGAGCGAATCGAGCCATATCGGCGCCCTCTCGGTACCGAACCTCGAGATCCTCACTCTGGCGTTGACCGTGATTGTCCTCGGCGGCCTCGGATGGCTGCTTTATCGGACTCGCACCGGCCTCGAGATGCGCGCGGCGGCGGAGAACTTCGAGATGGCTCGGCTGCTCGGTGTCCGTGCCAACCGCGTGATCGCGATCGCCTTCGCGATCAGCGGTGCACTCGCGGCCACGGTGGGTGTGCTGATCGTCCTGCAGACGGGTCAGGTCTCTCCGACGATGGGGTTGACTCCAGTGCTGGTCGGCTTCATCGCCGTGGTGATCGGCGGCTTCGGAAGGATTTCCGGCGCCGTGGTCGGCGGGCTCGTGCTCGGGGTCCTCTCATCGCTGCTCGGCACCTACTTGCCGGACGGGCTGGTTCCGTTTCGTGACGCGATCGTCTTCTCTCTTCCCGTTGCGATCCTGATCGTGAGGCCGCAGGGCCTGCTCGGCGCGGCAACCGGGAAGGCGCGCATATGAAGGGCCGGGGACTGCGCTCTCCGGCCTCCGCGGCTACCTCTTTAGTCATCCCGCTCGTCCTGGTGGGGCTAACCGCTGCGGTCGGGGCGAGCGGCACGCCCTCTTTCGAAGGGACCGTCACGCTGATCCTCTGCAACCTGATCATCGTCCTCGGCCTGCAGGTCTTCATCGGCAACAGCGGCGTCTACTCGTTCGGGCAGTTGGGCTTTGCGGCGAGCGGCGCGTATGTCGCAGCCCTGCTCACCCTCCCCGCGACTTTCACCGCCCTCCAGACGCCTGAGCTGCCGCAGGTGATTGCCGATGCCCAACTCAGCCCTTTGCTTTCTACTCTGATCGCCGCGGTGGCGAGCGGATTGCTGGCGTGCGTGGTCGGCTGGCCTCTGATGAGAACTTCGACGCTGGCGATTCCGATCTCGACCTTCGCCTTCCTGATAGTCGCCTACAACGTCTTCGCCAACTGGGACCCGGTTACCGGTGGAAGCAGCGGGCTTGTCGGCATCCCGACGACCACCGACGTCGAGTTGGCGGGGTTTTGGGCCAGCGTGGCAGTCGTTGTGGCGCTCGCCTTCAAATGGTCGGCAAGCGGCTATCGGCTGCAGGCCACTCGCGAGGACGAGGTGGCGGCGCGCTCGATTGGCATCGGCTTGATGCGGGAGCGGCTCATAGCGTTCACGATCAGCGGGGTGCTCTGCGGGATCGGCGGCGCACTGGCGGCACACCAGTCCGGGACCCTGGCACCTGACACTTTCTACTTCGCTGCCTCGGTGACGACGATCACCATGCTGGTGGTGGGCGGCGCTCGCAGCGTCCTCGGGGCCGTCGTCGGAACCCTCGCGGTGGCGACCGTCAACGAGCTGCTGCGCAACTTCGAGGAAGGCACCAGCGTGCTGGGACTGATCTCGATCGGCGACACGCCGGGCCTAGCCGCCATCGGCCTCGGTCTGATCCTGCTGGTGACGATGGTCGCGCTGCCGGAGGGAGTGAGTGGTGGCCGCGAGGCGGGTGAGCTCAAGTCGATCCGCCGCAGGCTGCGTTCTCGAGTTCCATTGACGTCGCCGGCAGTGACGGCGTCGGACCAAGCAAGGCCACGGTCCGCACGAGGATCGGCTGGGAGCCTGCGCGCCGAGGGAGTCTCGCTTGCCTTCTCTGGGTTGCACGTGCTGCGAGGAGTAGGGCTGGCGCTGCCTCCTGGCGAGGCCCTCGGACTGATCGGCCCGAACGGCGCGGGCAAGACGACGCTTGTCAATGTCCTCAGTGGCTTCCAGGCCCCCGATTCCGGAAGCGTCTTGCTCGATGGAGTCGAGGTAACCAGCTGGTCGCCGGCGCGGCTCGCGCGGGCGGGACTCGGACGCACGTTCCAGGCAGGGCTTCCCTTCGCGGGGCTGACCGTGGTGGAGAGCGTCGCTGTGGGTGCGATGGGCGTCGGGGTCGGCCGGCGACGCGCCGTGGACATCGCCGCAAACGTGCTTGAGCGCCTCGGCCTGGGCGAGCAGGCGCAAAGCCCTGCCGGTCTACAGCCGCCTGGGAACCAGAGGCTGCTGGGCATTGCCCGCGCCCTGGCCACCGGGCCGCGCTACCTGCTGCTCGACGAGCCCGCGGCAGGGCTGAATGACGAGGAGTGCCGGGAACTGGTGGCGATTCTCCGCGAGGTGATCCTGGACTTCGGCTGCGCGATCCTCTTGATCGAGCACGACATGAACGTGGTGATGGACCTCTGCTCGCAGGTGCAGGTGCTCGACGACGGCGAGACGGTCGTGATCGGGACCCCTGAGGAAGTTCAAGCCGATCCCGCCGTGATCGAGGCTTACCTCGGCACGTCGTACGCGACGGGCGCACATGCTTGAGCTGCGCGGGCTGAAGGTTGCCTACGGTGGGGTCGAGGTTCTCCACGGCGTCGAGATGAGCCTCGGCAAGGGGGAAGTGGTCGGCATGGTCGGCCCCAACGGTGCCGGCAAGAGTTCGCTTTTGCGCGCGATCTGCGGCCTTGCGCGTTCGAACGCCGGCGAGATCAGCTTCGAAGGCAGGTCTCTGCGCGGGCTTGCACCGGAGGAGATCGCGAGGTTGGGAATTGCACTGGTGCCCGAGGGCCGTCAGATCTTCGGCACGCTGACCGTGGCAGAGAATCTGCACCTAGCCGCACAGGGCGACGGGAGCGACATGATGGAGCAGGTTCTGGAGCGGCTTCCAGTCCTGGGGAAGCGAGCCGGACAGCGTGCCGACCGCCTCTCGGGCGGCGAGCAACAACAGCTCGCGGTGGCCCGCGCGCTGGTACGCGAGCCGCGGCTGTTGATCCTCGATGAGCCCTCCCTCGGCCTCGCACCGAAGATGATCGACGTCATCTACGAGTTGCTCGAGGAACTTCGCGCGGAAGGAGTGACGATGCTCCTGGTTGAGCAGAACGCGGCACGGACGATCGACTTCTGCCAGCGCAGCCTGGTACTCGCCGGTGGCAAGGTCTGCGCGGGCGGAAGGCGCGAGGAGTTGCAGCGCAACCCCGAGGTCTTGCGTGCTTACATGGGGAGACAGCTATAGGTGCCGGAGAAAGAGATGACTGACAATCACCGCTCCATGTCGCCGAGCAGCGAAGACGTAACGCTAGCGCTACGTCACTGCTGGCAGCCGGTGGCGAGGCTGGAGGACCTCAAGGACGGACCCCAGCGCGCGGTTCTACTCGATGAGCCCCTCGCCGTCTTCCTTGCTGAAAACGGTGAGGCGGCCGTGGTCGCCGATCGCTGCGCCCACCGTGGCGCTTTGCTCTCGATGGGCAAAGTCTGCGGCGACAGCATTCAGTGCCCCTACCACGGCTGGGAGTGGGCGGGCGACGGTTCCTGTACCCGGATTCCCTCGCTTGCCGATCAACGTCAGATCCCACCACTCGCCCGGATCCCGTCATATCCGTGCCGTGTGCATTGGGGGCTCGTCTGGACGACCCTCGAGGAGCCGCTGACCGACTTGCCCGACGTTCCGTGGTTCGACCCAGATGAGTGGACGTGGGGTCATGGCACCCCCTTCGAGCTACCAGTCGCCTTCGGGTTGATGATCGAGAACTTCCGCGACGTTTCCCATTTCGCCTTCGTCCACCAGGACACCCTTGGATTCCAACCGGCAGAGGTTGAGCCACTCATGCCAGAGAGGAACGGGCCTCGAGGTGACCCTGCGCCGGAACATGGAATGGGGAGATGGCGCAAGCGCGGCGTGGGGCCCGTTGCGAGAAATGGGTTACCACACGATCGCGCCCAACTTCACGTCGGCGAGGATGTTCACCGATGACGGCGAGCGCTGCTTGCTGCACGCCGCACGCGCCATCAGCGCGACCGAGTCAGCGCACTATTGGATCGAGGCAGGTCTTGAGAATTTCGACCAGGAGCGCCTCGCGAAGGTGATCGCCTACGACGCTGGCATCTATGCCGAGGACGTGGCCGTCATCTCGAAAATCAAGCCGCCCGAACTGCCACTGGATCCCAACGCAGAGGTCAACGCCCTTGCCGACCGGTTTACGCTCGCCTACCGACAGGCGTTTGTGGAGTTCGTGAACCGAGCCCTCGCCGAGCGCTCGACCCGAGCCAGCGCGGCGGCGGACTAAGTGCCACTCCGCCGGTCGAGCGGGCCAGCGGCCTCGTAGTGAAATTGGGAGATGTCGCTGCGAGCGACGATGCGGGTCAGCTCGACGGGGCACTCGCGGCTTTGTCCCGCGGGAACGCCGTACTGGACGAGCCGGCCGACCAGGGCCGGGTCGCCGGTACGGACGCCGAGGATCTTGGCGGTCCAGGGTCCGCAGGAGGAGCCCTCGAACGAAACGTCGATCCGGGTGAGCCCCAGTGGCTCGCCAAGGGCAGGCTCTTCGGCCCTTTTGATCGAGAGCGCAGCGCCCAGCAGCCAGGGCACCCGCTCGACGGGGAAAAAGGAGTCGAGCAAGCAGATCGGTTTGTCGATGCGGAGCATCGAGGTGACCTGAGCGACAGTCTGCCCGCGGGAGACGTCGAGGGAGTCGGCAATCATCTGGTCATTCGTCTGCTGGCGAATGCGCAAGACGGCGATCCGCGAGTCACTGGAGCGATCCTCCAGCAGGGAGCGAATCAAGCCCCTGATCGGCACCAGGCGCTTCGGCGCGGCGACGTAGGTCCCCGAGCCGCGGCGGCGATAGATGGCCCCGTCTCGTTCGAGCAGGCTGAGGGCCGGACGAACGACCGAGCGCGAGACTTCGAAGTGCTCTTCGATCTCGCGCTCCGCCGGAAACAAGGTGCCGGGCTCCCAGCCACCCCCCTCGAGCCTCTGCTTGAGGATCTCACCGAGCTGGTAATAGAGGGGGACCTGGCCGCCGCGCTCGGGCTGGCGGAGTCCCTCGAGGCCGATCACAGAGGGCCGTTTGGAGCGGCCCGAACTCTTGCGGCGGCCGCCCGAGGCGGGTTTCTCCGGCTCCAATCAACTCACCGGCGGGTTACTGCTCGTAATCGGGTACGTAAGCAGGCGTTACCCGCTTAAGGAGCTTCGGCTCGCGATCGGGGTATTCGTAGATGTACCACGGCCCCGAGGGTAAGTGATCGTCGCGCGTGTAGCTGAGCGGGCCCATCACCGTCGAGTGTGGCTTTGCCTCGAGCGCGGCGGCGAGCTCGGCGCCGTCGGTGGTGCCGGTTTCGCGGATCGCGTCAAGGATTAGCTGGCCGGCGGCGTAGGAAGCGAGCAGGTTGCCGGAAACATCGGTGTTGACCCCGGCGTGCTTCAGCCTTTCGAAGAGCTTGGCCGTCTGGGCATCGGCCGGGTCGTAGGCGGAGCCGTTGAGCGTCGCGTACACATTCTTCGTATCGGGGACGCCCTTCAGCCAGAAGGTGCCGTCGAAGGCGCTTGGCGCGGTGATCGGCAGGTCGATACCGGCGGCGCGGATCTGCTTTATCGCCGCGGCTCCCCCCGGGGGGTAGGAGCTGATGTTGATCGCGTCGGCGCCGGAGCGCTTGATCTCGGCAAGCTGGGAGGCGATCGACAGGTCTTCGTTCTTGAAGTCGACCTGCCCGGCGAGCTTGCCGCCGAAGTGTTCCCAGGTCTTCTGGAAGCCGAACTGGTCGATCTCGCCGAGCAGGATCGAGGTGTCACGCAGCTCGAAGGGATGACGGATGCCTCGCTGCCAGAGGAAGGTGGCACGGGTGGCGGCCTCGCTGATCAGGCTGCGGTTGGCGCTGAAGGAGAGCCGCCCGGTGTAAGGCGGACCGTAGCCGGGTTCGCTGCTGCAGAGGGTGAAGTTGAGCTTGTTGTGTTCTTCCGCGATCGGGGCGCCGGCGGCGGCGATCGGGGCTTCGCAGCTAAAGAGGAGGACATCGGCACCATCTTCGATCACCTCCTGGACAGCGATGGGCTGCTGTTGCGGTTCGGAGTGATTGTCGACGGAAACGACACGGATCTTGGAGCCGTCGATGCCGCCGCGGGCGTTGGTCTCCTTGACAAGCTGTTCGACCGCAGCGATGTTGGCGTCGTAAGGAACGAGATAGCCGCTCTTGGCGATCGCGGCGCCAATCACTATTTCCCTTGGCAAACCGCTTTCCGAGGCATCCGGATCGCCGCCGGAGCCGCAGCCAGTGAGCGCGAGGCTGAGGGTCAGGGCGATGGCGAATGGCAATCGAAGGGCGCGCAGCATTCAACCAGCATCCTAAGCTGAGCTACCGCTGACTTATCAGCAAACTTAGTTGTCATGATGACTTCAACCGCCGAGTTTCGGGAGGCGTGGTTATAAAAGACACACACCTGGTGAGCCCTAAGGTGTGGGTCACCAGGCCGATTAGTTGTTACCCCAGGATCTTGTTCTAACTTGACCGTTGAGTTGGGAGTGTGTCACTTTGCACAATGTCTTCGTGTTCCTTTGCCACCCCACACGACGACCGCGATCAGGACGGCGACGCCTAGCCCGGTTAGCGCGGCGCCGATGATCCCGATATAGGGTAAATCGGTGCTGAGTCAGATGGTCGCCGGCGTCTGGGTCCGGTAGAGCTTCTGAGCTGAACCAGATCGCCTATGACCTGGACGAGTTCGGCATGCCGATGGTCACCGGGTTCTCCACCCATCCCCCACTGGGACCACCTGCTCTGACATGCCCAATTCGGCGACGTGCCAAGCTCCAGAGTCGTTTGCCGGCTCCCGGAAATTCATCTGCGCATGGTCCGAGGGTGACGTTGATGCGGCGGTTTCGCTCGAGCATGGGAACGCGAGGCACACGGCGTACATCGACAAGCCGCGCTGCCCATCCCCTCAGTCGGTCGGAACCGCCGCCCCACTTTCCAGCGAGGTGTCCACCCACGAGGTGCCGTCGAAGACGCCGTCGTAGAGGGTGCCGTTGCTGCGCACGTAAAAGACGTGCAGGTCACCGTTTTTGGTGCGGTTGACCGGCGAGGGCGTGCCTTTCATCAGCCCACTGCCACCGACCTGGGCGTCCGTCCAGACGCTGGTCTGGGAGTTGATCCACATGTCGCGCAGGTAGCCGATCGTGCTGCGGTAGAAGACGTGGATGTCGCCGGTCTTGGTGCTGTAGATCGGGGTGGCGTTGCCGGCCGGGGTGCCGCCGAGGGCGACGTCGTGCCAGCCGCTGGCGTCGTGCCAGACGTCGTGGAGTTTGCCGTCGGTGCCTTTGTAGAAGGCGCTGGTCGAGAGGTCGGCGTCGGGGCGGTAGAGGGCTTTCGGGTCCCCCGCGGCGGAGCCGCCGAGCCAGGCGTCTTGCCAGTTGTTCCCCGATAGCCAAAGGTCAGAGATCGCGCCTTGGAAGTTGCGGTAGAAGACGTGGACCTCGCCGTTGTCAGAGCGGGTCGTCACCGAGGGCTCGCCGATGGCGACGCCGGTTGCGTTCAACGCCTGATCGATCCATTTCGGGGCGCCGTTGTTGAACCAGAGGTCGTGGATGGCGCCGTCGGTGCCGCGGTAGACGGCGTGCATGTCGCCGTTGTTGCGTTCGACCGCCGAGGGCGGCCCGGCGGCCAGGCCGGTCATCGCCCCGGTGGTTTCCCATTTGCTGGTCAGGTGGTTCAGCCAGGTGATGTTGATTTTCGAGTCGGTGCTGCGGTAGAAGGCGAGGATGTCGCCGTTGCTGCGGGCGATTGAGGAGATCGGCCCGACCACCGACGCGCCGGGGAGCTGCGCCACTTTCCAGCCCCCGCCCGGGCCGTAGTCGTTGTATTTCAGCGCCAGGGCGCCGTTGGCCTTGGCGAAGAACGTGTTGACGCTGTCAGAGGGCGCGAAGTAGTAGCCGGCGCTCGTCTGCTGGGCCTCGGGCGGGCAGCCGTGGTTGGTGGCGACGCCGGAGCGGGTCGGGCACCAGTCTTCGGGGTTGAAGACCTCATCGCTGTCGCTGTCGATCGCCGCTCCGCTCTGCAGCGAGGTGTCCACCCACGAGGTGCCGTCGAAGACGCCGTCGTAGAGGCTGCCGTTGCTGCGCACGTAGAAGACGTGCAGGTCGCCGTTTTGGGTGCGGTTGACCGGCGAGGGCGTACCCGTCATCAGCCCGGCGCCGGCTACCTGGGCGTCCGTCCAGGCGTTGTTTTGGGAGTTGATCCACATGTCGCGCAGGTAGCCGGCGGTGCTGCGGTAGAAGACGTGGATGTCGCCGGTCTTGGTGCTGTAGATCGGGGTGGCGTTGCCGGCCGGGGTGCCGCCGAGGGCGACGTCGTGCCAGCCGCTGGCGTCGTGCCAGACGTCGTGGAGTTTGCCGTCGGTGCCTTTGTAGAAGGCGCTGGTCGAGAGGTCGGCGTCGGGGCGGTAGAGGGCTTTCGGGTCCCCCGCGGCGGAGCCGCCGAGCCAGGCGTCCTGCCAGGTGTTGCCCGATAGCCAGAGCACGTTGATGTGCCCGTTGACGTGGCGATAGAAGATGTGGACCTCGCCGTTGTCGGAGCGGGCCGTCACCGACGGGTCCCCAAGCGGGGCCCCGCCCAGCCACTGGTCTTTCCACGCCGGGGCGCCGTTGTTGAACCAGAGGTCGTGGATGGCGCCGTCGGTGCCGCGGTAGACGGCGTGCATGTCGCCGTTGTTGCGTTCGACCGCCGAGGGCGGCCCGGCGGCCAGGCCGGTCATCGCCCCGGTGGTTTCCCATTTGCTGGTCAGGTGGTTCAGCCAGGTGATGTTGATTTTCGAGTCGGTGCTGCGGTAGAAGGCGAGGACGTCGCCGTTGGAGCGGCGGATCGCGGAGATCGGCCCGACCACCGGGCCACCCGGGAGCTGCGCCACTTTCCAGCCGCCGCCGGGGCCGTAGTCGTTGTATTTCAGCGCCAGGGTGCCGTTGGCCTGGGCGTAGAACATGTTGACGCTGTCGAGGTCGGGGAAGTAGTAGCCGGCGCTCGTCTGCTGGCGCTCGGGGGGGCAGCCGTGGTTGGTGGCGACGCCGGGGCGGGTCAGGCACCAGTCGTTCTCGTCGATCACGCCGTCGCCATCGACGTCGCTCAGGGTTTTGAACGCCTGGTCGGCACCGTAGGTGGTTCCGCCGCCATTGGTCGCGACGGCGCGGAAGTGATAAGTGGTGCCCTGCGTCAGACCCGAGATGACGTTCCAGGCGTAGACGGAGCTGGACCCGCTCCCAAGGCTCCAACCCGGAGGCGCGGGCATCGTGTTTCCGTAGGAGGTCGTCGTCCCATATTCAAAGTAGTAGTTCGTGGGGGAGCCCTGGGGGTTCACCCAGCTGCTCAGCTTGGCCGACGTCGTGTTGACCTCGGTGACTTCGGGGTTCGAAACAATCGCTGGAAGCGAGGGGTTGATTTCGACGAGCTCGCTCAACACGGCTTCAATCGGATCCGCGTTCGAGGGCCTCACCAATACACCGACTGTGCTCCCCACGTTGCCTTGGGCGGGATCCCAGGAACTCCCAGTAGCACCTGGATAGGCTATGCACTGATCTTCGGCCACTTCCACACGGCACCATTCGTAAACGAAACTCGACGCACCTCCATCCCACGCTCCGGGCTGTACGGTCAGCGAAAAACCAGGTTGAGGCGTCCCGGAGATAATCGGGGTCGTCTCGTTGTCGTATCCGGGACCGATGTGAACGTCGTCGGAGGCGTCGTGGGCAATAGGGTTCGTATCGAGGTACAGCACATACCCATCACTGCTTCTCATGGCCCCGTTGCATTGCTGAATTGCTTGGGTGTTGCCCCAAAATTTTTCAAACTTATAATTATATTTAATCCAACTTTCCTTTAATTTCTCACGCCCGGGGTTGAAGTCGCCTATGTGCCCCGCGAGGCCCACTACCTTTTTGCAGCCGCCTCCAAAGACGATCGTGTCGCTGTGGGCATCGCCTACAGTGACTGCATTGCCATACTGGTCGGTGGTGGCGAAAAGGCGCACGTGAAATCTGTTGGAGGCCGCACCCTTGGTCGCTCTTTGGTACTTTTCGTATTTGCAATCACCATTCGTGTAGTAGATGGCCTGACGGCCGGCCCCTCCCAACCTGCCCGTTACGCCGTCAAGGTCGCTGTGGTCCCAGCCTCTATACCTGAGCACATTCGCTACCCTCTTAATCGTCGCTAATGGCCCATACCACACCACGTTGATTGGATCCACCTCCTGAGTTTGATCCGCGCAACTGTTGTATGTGTACCCTTCTTTGAGGCGGATGTCACCTTTTTTGTAGGCTGCTGATGCATTCGGCGGGACACATGCGATGCAAGCCACCATAGCTACGGCCATAAAGACAGTGAGCAACCAAGCGAGAGCGATTGTAGAGCCGGTCCTGATCATCAATTCTCCTTTGACACCTGACGTAGGCGATAGTGGCAAGTTGACGCGTCGCCCGGCTGGCGGGCCTCCGCTCGTAATCTCGGTGCTGAACTGGATGGTGCTTGGCTAGCGGCCTTCCTTGCGAGTGCCGAGGCAGCCGCGCGAGCCAAGCGCGGGTTGGAGGAGAACACAATGATCGTGGTGTCTCCTGAGTAAATCTCGAGACGCCTTCCCCCTTCGAATGTGCGCGCCGGTATCCAGGGTGCAGTAGGGACCCGCAGAGCATCGCTCATCAGGATGATTCTCGGACCCGGCTGTGCCTCTTGGGATCCGTAGGAATTGGGGTTTCGTGCACACTCCGGCCAGCTCTGCACGTTGAGCGGGGGATAGCAGGCGGCGCCCTGGGTTGGCCTGCAAGATCCGTATACCACCGATACGTACCCAACGGCCTCCGCTGGGCCGCCGGCAACCGGAACACCCGTGGGCGGAGTGAGGCAGAGCTTCTTTTGTGACGTTAAATCGAGCCCCGCGAACGTGCGGCCAAGATCGTAGTGGCGAACTGGAATTGGGGCGCCGGCAGGACACGCGCCGGCGTAGTCGGCTGCGTGCGCCTGTCTTGCAAATGCAACGTGTGGGTGTGGTGGTGAAGTCCTCAAAGCGAAAAAGGTCACAACCGCAATAGTCGCGACCGCGGCGACGCTCATGACCCATAGCCAGCGTCTTTTCGCGATCGATTGCCATTTCTCCACGGAGTTCAGTTCGCTTTCGTTCTACGTTGCTCATCCAAAGGCGGACGGACACGGACCGTGGGCACAGGGTGCCGTCGCACGAAATCCGGGTGATAGCTGCAGATTCCCCAACTCCGTAGAGATGCCGATACGCGCAATGTGACTCTCCCCATGCCTCAATGACTAGATGCCGGCATCAAAACACACTCAAGCGTGGCATTTGCCACATATATGTGCGTATTTATCCGTGTATACGCGAGTACCTTTACTTTAATACGTCATTTTTTATATAAGACTCTGGAGATTTATTATGTTGAGCACACGCCCCGCCGCCCCCTGGCTCGCGCCGTCACGGCAACGATGGAGTGGGTACTCGTGGGGTTCCTGTCGGAGGCGCCTACGAGACGGCGCTAGACCGCCTGGGTAGGCCGCCAGGCACGTCGATGTCGTGGTCCCCAGCCACGGCGCCGTTGCCGAGGGTCCTCAGGTGGCGGCCTGGCTCTCGGACCCCCACCAATCGAACCTGGAGCAGGCCCGAGGGCGGTAGGACCCAGCGTCCTGCTAGGCGAGGACGACCGGCTCGCCCCCATCGATGTCGGCGGGTGGCCTGGTCGTCGTCCCCCGCGGGACCGTCCACACTGCGTGGAGCGCGGGCTCCGAGGATGTGCGGGGGATCATCTTCATCACCCCGGGCGATGTGGAGCACGAATTCGTCGAGGTCTGATTGCGGCCGGCGAACCGATCTTCGAGCATCAGGTCAGCGACGCGCTCGGATCGCAGCGCTCCTAGGCCGAGAAGGCCGCAACGACTGCCGGTAGATCCCAGAAGGCGCGCAACGAGGAGATCCTGCCGGTCTGGTCGAGTACGTAGTTGAAGGTGCCGTCGTAGCTGACCTCCACTCCGTTGGCGCCAACGACGGAAACGGTCGCGAGCAACATCGCCTCGTCGCCTGCCGCCCATTGGCGGGTTACCTCGAACTCCACCGAGCCCAGGGATGCGATCGCCTGATCCCAGAACAGCGTGAGCGCAGATCTGCCAACGATGCCGGGCAGATGACCGACTGGGTCTTCGACCTGAGAGTCCTCGGCGAAGAGTCCCAACCAATCCTCACGTCGCTTCTCTTCCACCGCTGCCATCGCCTTCCGCGCAACCGCCGCCGCATCCATTCGCTCGCCCATCTCCCTCTCCCGTTGATTTCCGAGGCTGACGTTACAGTATGTAACGTATGGGTTCCAGGGACAGCGAGAGAACTCGGACGGCGCTGATCGAGGTGACCCGCGAGCTGCTTGAGACCTCGGGCGCGGGAAGCACTGGCCTGGCCACGATCGGAGCACGGGCGGGCTACTCGCGGCAAGCCATCTACCGGCACTTCGGATCGCGGGCGGGACTTCTAAAAGCCGTGCTGGCCGACGTCGACGAGCGCGGCGATGCCCGGCGGTCGGTCGAGCGCATCCTCAGCGCCAGGGATGCGCGCGTCGTGATCCATGAACTCATCGCCTGGTGGGCGGGCTATGTCGCCGGCTTCGCGGGGATTGCTCGCAGTGTCAACGCGGGGCGTGCAACCGATCCGGAGCTGGCCGCGGCCTGGGAGGACCGCATGGACGCCCTGCTGAGAGTCTGCCGTTTGGTCGTCGATCGTTGCGCGAGCGAAGGGCAGCTGCGAGAGGAGCTGGAGCCCCCCGTGGCCGCCGAAGCGCTGTGGGGAATTCTCTCCATCCCCCTCTGGGACCAGCTGATCGTCGATCGTGGCTGGAGCCAGGCCGAGTATCAGGAACGAGTCGGCGCTATCGCCCGGAACGCACTCCTCGTGCCGGCGAACCCAAATGTGGACTGACCCTACGACCGGCTGGCCGGCCTCAGCCACGCCGTAACCGAGCCCCGATCTGCCTGATTGATCGCCCACGAACTTGGTACCCGCGGGCGGTTACAAATTCCGGCCCCGGACAACGAAAAAGCCCCTTTTCCGGAGCTTTTCTCTATAGCGAGTGCAGGATTCGAACCTGCGACCTTCGGGTGGAGATCGGCTGGAATCCGTGGGGCTTCTTGCCCAATCCGTGCCCACCCAAAGCGATGCTCATTCCTGCCCTTCGACCTCTTGGACCAACGGACGCAGGGAGCACGACGTGGCTTAATTCCCAGCGACAGCTTTTTGCACCATTTCTGCGGCCTCCGGGGCGGGAACGTGCTCAAAAAAACGGATGACCCTCCAGCCGTCCTCGATCAAAGCCGCATCGTTTCTGCGGTCCCGCTCGACATTGCGCGCGAGCTTGGGCCCCCAGTAGCCCCGATTCGCCTTCGGAATCTGTCCATGCTCGGGGCATTGATGCCAAAAGCAGCCGTCAACGAAGACCGCGACCTTCGCGCGAGTGAAAACCACGTCGGGTCTGACACGCCCCGCACTGAGTTTGAGTGGCAGATCCTTGCGAAATCGCAACCCGAGCCGTTGGAGCTCAGAGCGCAGCGCCAGCTCAGGCGCCGTATCCACGCGGCGATTAGCCTTCATCGTCTGCTTCGCGCAGTGGCTGCTCGGAGATGGACTTCCCACTGCCGCGGAAGGCTAACGCGAAGGCGACCAGCCTCGACCGTGCAAAGCTTCTGCAACAGCCACTCCTACCGCGTAGGCAACAGGCGGAGCGACTGAATTTCCAATCTGCCCGAGGGCCATATAGGTCGCGCCATCGAAGTGCCAATCTTCAGGAAAACCTTGAAGCAGCCCGCAGTCTGCAACGCTCAGCCTGAAGTCACCGTTCTTAGCAGGAAATGCGCTTGCCGCAGCGCGATCCGCAGCGACCCCGTTTGGCCAGATTCCCAGCTTCGCCCACGCACGCTGGGCGGAAGCGCTGCTGAGAATTGACGTCGTGTGCCGCGGCCCGGTGAGGGTGCTGCGAATAGTTGGCGCAAGCGCGTCGTAGCCGGTGTCGGACAACCCCAGCACAGCACGCACACCCAGGGTCGGGACTAGGCCATCGACCGGCTCCCCTGGCATGTGGTGACTTGGGGTCGGCGCCACAAACCGAGCAAAGTCACGCTTCCTCCGGAACCCGACGAATACGACGCGGCGACGGCGCTGCGGGACCCCGAAGTCGTGCGCGCTCATCTGAAAAGTTGCGACGTGGTAAGTCCTGGCCAGCGGGCCGTAAAAGGACCGGCGAAGGTAGCTCTGGAACTTCGGCCCCGCCAGCGCCGCCACGTTCTCTGCCACGAAGGCCTGAGGTCGAACGGCGAGCACGCTGCGGACGAAGTCTGGGAGCAGATTGCGCCCGTCGCGCGCACCCTTCTGCCTCCCGGCGGTGGAGAACGGCTGGCAGGGTGGCCCTCCGTGAAGCACGTCCGCCGCGCCTCGATGCTGCCGCCAGTCGACGCCTTTCACGTCGCCCTCGGCACCCGACCGGACCGTCCACTCGGGGCGGTTCAGGGAGAGGGTTGCGCCAGCCGCTTCCAGGGTGTCGTACGAGGCAACGTGACCGAATCCCGCGCAATCGATCCCAAGATCCAGTCCGCCGCCGCCGCTGAAAAGGGAGAGGGCCGCGAGGCCGTGATCCTCGACCCTGGGCATGAGGTCTGCCGGGTCGAAGTCAGGCACGTTGACCGGGTGAAGCGGCTCGGGACCATCCCCCGCAAGCGCCTTGAGCTTTGCCCGGTGGGAAAGCCGAGAGGTCGCGCGGAAGGTCGCGCGCTGCTCCTCGGTCAGATCACGCCCTTGATACCAGGGCGCCTCCGTGCCGCGGTTGTACTGGCTCATATGCGGCTCGGCCGGAACGTCATGTGGCAAGCAAGTTACGGCGAAGGGCGGCGGAAGCGATCCGAGCGCCGCGACTCCGGCCTGCTGCACTTAATCTTCCAGCGCCTCTACAACGAGCTCACGAAGGCGGGCGGCGTGGTTGCGCTCGATCCGCTCCCAATCTTTGAAGTAGCTCGGAGAGATATGGGGATTATTGAGCGTCGAGCCGCGTTCAATGAGATAGCGACTCCTCAATTGGAGCATCTCCAGCATCGCAGCACGCGAATATCGCTCCCCTGGCAGATCCGCCGCATCTCGATAGCGCTGACGCTTGTACTGCTTCTTCATAATTTGGTAAGCGTCCTCGTATCCAAAGTCCTCTGACTCGCCCAAGACAGCAGAGAGGATCTCGTCGTCGAGAAGATCGGGAATCACCTCTGCGAGAAGGATGTCCAGAGCTATATAGGCGGCTTTCTGGTCAAACCAGGGCTTCATTCGTTTCGGCGAGCCATACAGGCAGTACTGAAGCTTGAGTTCTCCTCCCTCTTGGCCATAGACACCGAACAGCCAGTGCAGCGGCCTCCACTTCTCTATGTAGTGCAAGCCGAAGTCGCGAGCCATCGAGATGTCTGGCGTTCCTCCAGTCGCCGACTTCAGCTCAAACGAGATCTTCCTGCCCCACAGCGGCAGTGGCGCCACCACACCCTCGAGCTCAAGGACAGCATCAATGCCCGACCGACCAAACTCCTCTGGCTTGGTGAGGTTGAACAGCGTGCGCATCTCCCGCTCACGAACGTCGTCCTGCGCAGACACAACCAAGAAATACCACGACGATCGGCCGTTTCGAGGCCGGGGGCGAACTGGCAGGCAGCGATGGGCCTCGGACTTACGATCGGCGCCAGCGGGGCCTGCTGCATCGCGTCGGGGTTGTTGCTGAGCTCGCAGCCGCCGTCGGGCCGGTCACCCACGACGGAAACGAGCAATCGCCTACGTGCCGACCCCAGGTGGTCAGCGAGTAACCAAGGCAAGCCTTAAGTCCAACGCTCCTGCTCGTCTCTTTATATGTGAGAGGCAAACCGGCGGGCCAACCGTGTCCGTCCAACCGCGAAGGAGATGTCGATGTCTGAGGCGAAGATTCCCGAGGGGCTGCGCGAACAGCGCGAATACGTAGAAAGACTCGAAGACGAGTCGTTTGGCTGGGACCTGATGATCGGAGATGCCTTCGTCAGGGGGATGCGCGATATCGGCTACAAGGGCACCGCCTTCGCCCTGGCCGAGCTGATCGACAACGCAATTCAGGCCTCCGCAACGCACGTCGACATCCTCTTCGGCTTTGACGGAGGGAAAACGAAGCCGAAGAAGATCGCGGTGGTCGACAATGGCCACGGCATGGATCCGAAGATGGTGCGCGCTTCGCTTATCTGGGGCGCCGGGACCCGGATGTTGAAGAGCGAGGGCTTCGGCAAGTACGGCTACGGCCTCCCGAGTGCATCGGTCAGCCAATCGCTGCGTGTAAGCGTCTACTCGAAGACCCCCGGGGGCGATTGGCACCGCTGCTACCTCGACATCGAGGAGATCAAAGAGGGAACCTGGACCAAGGGCAACCGCATTGAGATGCCAGGGGTCGAGACGCTCAACCCGCCCGACTTCGTCATCGACCAGCTGGGCAAGTCGGGGCGGTGGCCGCTCCAGCACGGCACCGTCGTCGTCTGGGACGAACTCGACCAGGGCCGCATCGACTATCGACAGCGTTCGGCGCTCCGCGGCCGACTTCTGACCGAGCTCGGCGTCATCTATCGCAACTACCTGAACACCACTCCGATGCGGATTGACGGCGTCGACGTCGAACCGTGCGACCCGCTCTTCCTGACCGAGGGATTTCGCTACTACGACGTCGACGATGACCGAGCGATCGAACTGGATCCGGCCACGGTCGAGGTCAAAGACAAGGAGACCGGCGAGGTGGTCGGTCGACTGCGGGTCCGGTTCGCGCGGATGCCCGCGACCTTCTTCCGAAAGCCGGACGCTAAGCACACGAACAAGCCGAACTCAAAGACCGACATGAACGAGCGGCTGGATATCGCCGACGCTAACAACGGCATCATCTTTCTGCGGGCGGGGAGGCAGATCGACGTCGTCCGCCCGCCCCGAACCGTCCTCGGCGGCTTCTCCAACCTCGACCGTTTCTGGGGCATCGAGGTCGATTTCGACCCGAGCCTCGATGATCTCTTCTGGATCACCACCGCCAAGCAGCAGGTCACGCCGGAAGCGCGCATTTGGGACATCCTCCGCGACAAAGCGAGGGTGTTCGAGGCGCTCGGAAACATGCGTGGGATCTACAGAAAAGAATCGGAGAAGATCCGCGCCGAGGCAGAGCTGGCCAACAAAGGCCGCGAGCGAGCCTCGGTCGAAGCGGTCAAGGAAGCGAAGAAGTTCCGCACCGAGAAGCCGCCCGCCGACACCCCGAAGCGCCGCGCGGAGGCCGACCAGAACCTCGAAACCGAGACCCGACGACGCGCCGACAAGGCGGGGGTCTCGCCGGAGGCGATCAAACGCGAGGTCGTCGCAGAGCGCGACGGCGTCGAATTCTCGGTTGAAACCGAGGACATGCCGGGTGCGCCTTTCTACCGCTGCGTCCAGGAGGGCGGTACCCGTGTCCTCTATCTGAACGTGGCGCACCGTTTCTACACGGAACTCTACGGGGACCCTGGCTCGACGCCCCGACTTCGGGCCGGGCTTGAGGTCCTCCTCTGGACTCTCGGAAACGCAGAGGTCGACGCCAATCCCGAGAGCGATCGGCGCCACTTCTACGAGCGCGAGCGCGCCAGTGTCTGGAGCGCGACCCTGGCGGACAGCCTCGGGGTTCTGCGGAAGATCTCGGTGGTTGACGACACCCCCGAGGCGGAAGCCGCCTGACCGCGCCCGACGCCGCGGGACGTCCTTAACTTTTGGAGCCCGCGGCGTCTCTTACTCTTCAAAAGCAACGCGAGGGGGTTCGTCGCGATGCCCGGGCAACCGTCCTGGGCCAACTGGCGAGACGAGCCGAAGTGCAGCGTCATCCGTAACGGGTGCCCCTTCCAGAACCGAAGGAGCAAGCCGATATGCCCATATCTCACCTTGCGTGCCGTAGAGCCGAGCTTCAGGGCCTGCTCGAGGACGCCCAGTCCGAACCCGAAGACGACTCGCCGGCGATGAACGAGATCGTCCGCCGCTTCGAGGGCCTAACCCAGAAGATCGCCCGCTCGCTGACCGCCGACGAGTTCCTCCGCGAGGATCTCGCGAACGAGGCCCGGATAGCCATCGTCAAGGCTGTGCGTCGCCACGATTCGCACCGGCCAACCTTCCCCACCTTTGCGGAAATCTATATGCGCGGCGCAGCGATCCGCGAGTTGGGTCTCTGGAACCGAACCAGTGCCGAGGCCGACGAGACCCCCCTTCAGATCCCCCTGGAGATGACCGACCTCGCCGAGCGCCTCCCTGTGGCCGACCAACCCGAGGAGGAAGTGCTCGTTCAGCTTGCGCCTTGGGGCGAGGGACAGGTGGCCGAAGTGATCGAAAGCCTCGACGAGCCTCGCCTCCATCTCCTCAAGTTGCGCTATGTCGAGGACGCTCCCCTGGCCGCAATTGCTGACGACGCCAAAGTGAGCACCTCGGCGATCAGCCAGCGCCTGGACACCATCCACGGACGGATCGAAACAGCACTGGCTGCGTAGCCCACGGCGCGGAAGCCGCCAGCGGATGAGCCTCAGAGCAGGAGACTGAACAACCTTCTCCAGAGCTCACCTTGCCCCACGGCCGATTTTGCACCCTGTTGTCTGTAAGACAACAGAAATAAAAGCCCCGCAAATGCGGGGCTTTTATCCTATAGCGGGGGCAGGATTCGAACCTGCGACCTTCGGGTTATGAGCCCGACGAGCTACCTGGCTGCTCCACCCCGCGGCGGACTAGCGATGGTAGCAATGGGGCGGCCGTTGCGGCTTGGGGTGCGGGGTTTGCGGGAAGGGCTTCCCGATCCGCTGCTCTCTAGAGTGCCGGCGATGCCAGAGGGGCTCCATAGGGTCGCGGTGATCGACGTCGGTACCAATTCGGCGCGGCTGCTGGTTGCCGACGTCGACGGCGGGCGGGTGGCGCCGGTCGAGCGGCGCAGCACGGTGACGCGATTGGGGCGCGGGGTCGATCTGTCAGGGCGGCTTTCGGCGGAGGCGATCGAGGACGCTTGCGCGGCGATCGGCGAGTACGTCGCCGTGCTGCGGGAGCTGGGCGGCGAGGGGGTCGAGACGATCGCGACCAGCGCCGTCCGCGACGCCGAGAACGGCAGTGCCTTCGTCGCCGAGCTGCGGGAGCGCTTCGCGCTCTCGGCCCGGATCCTCGATGGCGAGGAGGAGGCGCGGCTCACCTACCTGGGCGCGACGGCGGAGCAGCCGCCGCAGGAACCGACCCTGGTCATCGACATCGGCGGCGGCTCGACCGAGTTGATCGTCGGCACCAGCTCGGAGATCTCCTTCCACACCTCCCTGCAGGCCGGGGTGGTGCGCCACACCGAGCGACACATCGCCTCCGACCCGCCCGCCGCGGTCGAGCTGGAAGCGCTCGCCGCCGACGTCCGCGGGCTGATCGAGTCGGCGCTTGGGCCGGGCGTCGAGGCCAGGGGCGGCATCGCCGTCGCCGGAACCCCCACCTCGCTCGCCGCGGTGGAGATGGAGCTCGAGCCCTACGACCCGGAACGGGTCCACGGCCATGAGCTCTCCCTGCCCTCGATCCAGCGGATGCTCTCGCTGCTCGCCTCGTCTTCGCTCGCGGAGCGGGTCGCGATCCCCGGCATGCACCCGGACCGGGCGCCGACGATCGTCGCCGGCGTCGTCATCCTGGTCGAGGCGATGCGGGCCTTCGGGCTCGAGCAGATCACCGTCTCCGAGCACGACATCCTCTACGGCGCGGCGATCGCGACCGCGGCGAGTCGCACCTGAGTACCGAGTCTTTCGCTCGAAGAACTTCACGGTACCGGCTGTACAGAGGGGTACCCCACGACACGCCAGTTGGGTTAGAACGCGTACCCAACCCCAAAAATCAGGTAGACACTACCTACCCGATTATGCGTAGCGCGATTGTCGGCGACTAGACGCAACGGATAGTCGCGCAGATAATCGGCTCACCGGGGAAGAGTTGTGGATCGTTCACAGCACGGACCTGGATACAGGGCTTAGGCGATTGCCGCATCATGGCGCCTCCCGCCGTCTGAGCCCATCGAATACACATGGTCCCTGAAGACGTACCCCTGCCCGTCCTGAGGGGCCAGCGTGAATCGGTCACCAGCGATGGTGGCCGATTCTCGTTTGGGGCCGAGTTCATCGGCTCGCCCCGACCCGCGCGAACCGTTACACCGAAATCTGGCTTGTTCAAGCCAGATTCGATTTGCGCGGGTAGGCAACCTCGGGATCGGTGAGGACGTTGACCAGGGTCGGCCGGCCCGACTCGAAGGCCCGCTCCAGCGCCGGCCGCAGCTCTCCCGGCTCGCGCACCAAGACCCCGTCGCAGCCCAGCGATTCGACCAGCTGGTCGTAGCGGGTCTCCGGCTGCAGTTCCGCCGCAACGGAGTATCCGTAGAGGAATTTCATCGGATGGTGCTCGAGTGCCCAGATCCCGTTGTTGCCCATTACGCCGACGACGCCGAGGCCGTGACGCGCCATAGTGTCGAACTCCATCCCCGCGAAGCCAAAGGCGCCGTCGCCGAGCAGCAGGCAGACCTGCCGGTCCGGGTGGACGACCTTGGCGCCGATCGCCTGACCGGGCCCGGCGCCGAGGCAGCCGAACGGCCCGGGGTCCATCCAGCAGCCGGGTTCGTAGGTATCGATGAAGCGGCCCGCGTAGGAGACGAAGTCGCCGCCGTCGCCGACCACGATCGCGTCGCGGTCGAGCACCTGACCCAGCTCCTGGTAGACCCGCACCGGGTGCAGCGGCGAGCGCGAGTCGTTCAGCTCTGCCTGCTCGCCCGCCCGCTTCTCCTCCTCGACCGCGCGCAGCTCCTGCAGCCAGCGACCGCTGCGCGGCTCGCCACCGGCGGCCTCGCGCAGCGCCGCCAGGCTGGCCCTGACGTCGCCGACCAGGTCGACCTCCGGTGCCCGGTTCGCGGTCAGCGCGTTCGGGGCCACGTCCAGCCGCACGATCTTGGTCTCCTCGCCGAAGCTGCCGCCGAAGCCGAGCCGGAAGTCCATCGGCACCCCGACCACGAGCGCCACGTCGGCGCCCTTCAGCGCCGTGCCGCGAGCGCGGCTGAAGGCCAGCTCGTGGTCGGCCGGCAGGCAGCCGCGGCCGAGGCCGTTGAGGAAGACGGGGATGCCGAGCCCCTCGGCCAGCGCCCGCAGCTCCTCCTCCCCATGCCCCCAGTAGAGCCCGCTGCCGGCCATGATCGCCGGCCGCTCGGCTCCCGCCAGCAGCGCCGCCGCCTCGTCCACCCCCGGCGCCGGCTCGGCCGCCGGGACCGCCGGCAACGGCGGGATCTCCACCTCCGCCTCGGTGAAGACGACGTCCAGCGGATAGTCGACGAAGGTTGGCCCGCTCGGGGCCCGCAGCGCCAGGTCGAGCGCCGCGGCGGTCGCCGCCGCGATCCCCCCCGGCTCCTTCACCGTCTGCGCCGACTTGACCAGCGGCGAGACGAAAGGCAGGTGATCGATCTCCTGCAGCGAGCCCGATCCCCAGCGCAGCTCCGGCGCCCGCCCACCGAGCACGCAAACCGGCGAGCCGTTGGCCTGTGCCCCAGCGATCGCGCTGAGACCGTTGGTGACCCCGGGCCCCGCGGTCAGCGCCGCGACCCCAAGCCCCCGCGTCGCCTTCGCCACCCCCTCGGCGGCAAAAGCGGCCGTCTGCTCATGCCGCACATCGACGAGCCCGATCCCCTCCTCCTTGCAGCCGTCATATATGGAGAACAGATGCCCCCCCGACAGCGTGAAGAGGTGCTTGACTCCCCGCGACTTCAAGACCTTGGCGACGATCCGCCCCCCGTGCTCCATGGCGCGAGCCTATATATGCAGAGCCTGAAAGTGCCCGGAGCGGGACTCGAACCCGCAAGCCCCCGAAGGGGCAGCGCCTTTTAAGGGCGCCGCTTTTGCCAGTTTCGCCATCCGGGCACGGCGATGGTATCCCGCTTGCAGGCTCATAAAACGGGAATAAATGTTCCTAGAGCGCAACTCAGGCGCTGTTACGGTGTCCGTAGTCATAGGAAAACGTCGCCTTCCCTGGAGGAGAGCTTGGAGGCATCGGCCCTAACGCACGCCAGTCGCCGCGGACTTCTCGCCCGCCGCTCCCCCCTGCTGAAGCTGCAGGGAGACGCGAAGCTGATCGCGATGGCGCGCGCCGGCAACCCCGGCGCCTTCGAGACGATCGTCGATCGCTACCAGGGCCGCCTGCTCGGCTTCTGCCGGCAGATGCTCGGCTCCACCGAGGACGCCGAGGACGTGCTGCAGGAGGTCTTCGTCAACGCCTACCGGGCGATGCTCGCCGATGAGCGCGAGATCAACCTGCGCCCCTGGCTGTACCGGATCGCCCGCAACCGCTGCCTCAACCACCTGCGCAAACCGACCGCCGACGCGCAGGAATCGATGGACATGGTGCCGGAAGTGGAGGCCGCCTCGACCGCCGAGAAGGTCCACAACCGCGAGGAGTTCCGCCAGCTCCTCACCGACGTCAAAAAACTTCCCGAGACCCAGCGCTCGGCGCTGCTGCTGCGCGAGATGGACGCCCTCTCCTACGAGGAGATCGCCGCCGCGATGGACACCACGGTGCCCTCGGTCAAGTCGCTGCTGGTGCGGGCGCGGATCTCCCTCGCCGAGGCGAGCCAGGCGCGCCTGCTGACCTGCGGCGAAGTCCGGGTCGAGCTCTCCGAAGCGGCCGAGGGCCTGCGCAAGGTCTCCGGCCCGGTCCGCCGCCACGTGCGCGAGTGCGACGAATGCGCCGACTTCCGCTCCCAGGTCCGCTCCAACGAGAAGGCGCTGGCCGCCCTCTTCCCGGTCGGCGGCCTGCTGGCGCTGAAGGGCTTCATCCTCTCCAAGCTCGGGCTCGGCGGCGCCGGTGGCAGCGCCGGGACCGCAGGAGCGAGCGCCGCAGGTGCCGGGGCCGCGGGCTCTGCCGCGGCCGGAGCCGGCGCGGTCGGCGGCGTCAGCGCCGCGCTTGGCGGCGGCAGCGCCGCCGGCGGCATCGGCGCGATCGGCGGTGCGATCGGCACCAAGGCGGTCGCCGGAGTCGTCACCGCCGCGGTCATCACCGCTGGCGCGGTCGAGGTCAAGCAGAACACTTCGACGACCCCGGTCGAGCCGCCCACCGCAAAGATCTCCCAGGTCCATACGCCTGCACCGACCGGCCCCGCCCTGGCCCCGGCCGTGAGCGCGCCAAAGCCAGTCGAAAGCGAGCCGGTGGTCGTCGACCCGGCGCCCGTCGAAGCTGAAGCCGCGCCCGTCGAGGAGCCCGCCGCCGAGCCGGTCCCGGTCGCACTCGACGAGCAGGCGGCAGGACAGTCGGCGAGCAGCGAAGAGACGATCAGCACCGGGGACCCGGCGGTCGAAGCCGTGACCGGCGCGACGCCCCCCGCTGGCGTCACCCCCGGAGCCCACGGCGGCGGCAGCACCGTCGTCGTCACCGTCGGCGGCGCCCCCGCCACGACCCCGCCGCCGGCCGCGACGACTCCGCCGCCGGCAACCGAAGCGGCACCGCCGGTCGAATCGACCCCTCCCGCGAGCGACAGCTCCGAAGGGGAAGGCGAAGCGCCGGCACCGGAACCCGCCCCGGAACCGACTCCTTAGACCGCCGCCGGGCTCCCGGCCTCAGCCGAGGCCGATGACTTTGAGCCGGCGCATCAGACAGGTGCCCGCGAACTGGCGGGTTTCCTCGAGCGAGTAGCCGAACAGCTCGAAGTCCTCGTCTTCCGCCCAGGGCGGCGAGAGCACGCCGTCGGCGACCGGCAGCGATTCCTCCAGGGTGCGCTGGATCGCCTGCTTGTAGCGCTCGTCCTCGTGCGCCTTCTCGCGCAAGAAGACCGAGCCGAAGGCGACGTGGCGGTGCTCGTCGCGGGCGACCTTGCCAAAGCCCTCGACGAAGGCCGGCAGCGTCCCTTCGCGTTCGTTGAAGTCCATGATGAAGTGCTGCCCAGTCAGGGCCAGCATTCCCTCGATCACCATGTGGTAGAGCGTCACCGCCTCGACCAACGCCTCGGTGTCCTCCGGTTCGGCCGAGAGCCGGTCGGTGCGCTGCTTCAGCATCTCGTCGAAGAGGCGGCCGAAGTTGTCGTTGAGGTGCTCGGAAGTCTCGCTCAGCATCTCCGTGAGCCCGTCGGACTCGAGCACCCCGACCTCGCGGTAGAAGCGCTCGAAGAAGCGCACGTGCCGGGCCTCGTCGGCGATCTGCGTGCAGAGGAAGATTTTCTGATCCTCGGTCGGCACCGCCCGCATGATCGGACCCAGCTCCTCCGCCACTTTCTGCTCGCCGATGAAGAAGGAGGAGAGCCCGTACATGCGCTGGAAGCGCTCCTCCTCGCTGATCCGCTCGTGCCAGTCTTCGCGGTCGCGGCTGAAGTCGAGCTCCTGGGTCTGCCACTGCTGGCGCTCCCAGAGCAGGTAGAGCTGCTCGTAGGTGAGGAGTTTGACGTCGGCGGTCTTGTCGGCCGCCTTCATCAGCGCCGGGTCGGCGGTCTCCTGGAAATCGGCGCGCTCGGTCCTGGACTGGGTTCCCGTGGCCTCTTTGGCCTCCATCTCAGCTCCTCCTCCGGTCGGCTGCGGCGGTTCCGGCGAGGTTACCGCCATTTTGGCCAGCCAGCCAGGAATTCTCTAGAGCGTGTGCGTCTCGCCCGGTTTCAGCACCACGACCTGGGAGGAGGTCTCCGACTCGACGTCGGCCTTGAACGCCCCGGCGTCGGTCTCGATCGGCGGGAAGGTGTCGTAGTGCATCGGGATCACGGTCTTGGCGCCGACGAACTTGGCGGCGACGACGGCGTCGTGGCGATCCATCGTGTAGTGGCCGCCGATCGGCAGCAGGGCGACGTCGATCGGATTGCGCTCGGCGATCAGCTTCATGTCGCTGAACAGGCAGGTGTCGCCGGCGTGGTAGACGGTGAGGCCGCCGATGTTCACCAGCAGGCCCGTCGCGGTCCCGATCGCGGTCCCGTGCTCGGCGCTGAACGGCGCCTCTTCGGAGCCCGGGATGGTGCTGGTGTGCCAGGCCGGAACCAGCTTGATCCAGCCCCAGTCGAAGGCGACCGTGCCACCGAGGTTGGGGTCGCTGACGTCCTCGATCCCCGCCCCCTTGAGCCATTCGGCCAGCTCGACGATCGCCACGCAGCTGGCGCCGCTGCGCTTGGCGACCGGGATCGCGTCGGCGACGTGGTCGGCGTGGCCATGCGTGATCGCGATATGGGTCGGATCGACTTCCTCGCCGGTCGTCACCGCGGCCGGGTTGTTGGGCTTGAGGAACGGGTCGATCAGCAGCCGGGTCTCGCCCTCGCTCAGTTCGAAGCAGGACTGGCCGTGAAATTTGATCTCCATCTTCAGCGCTCTCCCTCTTGGTCTCTGTCTTGGTCTTGGCGGGGGGTCATCTCTTCTTTCAGTGCCCAGCCGACGGCGACGCCAACCATCATTCCCATTCGCGCCTCCTCGGCGAGCAGGGAGCGGACGGCGGCGATCCGCTCGTCGGGGTCGGGGGCGGTGGCCGCCTTCAGCGTCTCGGCCTCGTGCGGCTCGCCGAACCAGCCGCCCTCGGCCAGGGCGGCGGCGAGCACCTTCTGCAGCTGCGGGGCCGCCTGGGCGACGACGCGCTCGGCCTCGCTGAACCGCTCCGGGTCGAGCAGGCGCTCGATCGCCGCGTCGAACTCGCTCTCGTCGGGCACCGCTCCAGCCTAGTGGTCTCTGACTGGCTACTCGCCGCCGTGGAGGGCTGAGGAGATCAGCCCGGCGAGGCCGCCGACGACGCCGCCGGCCAGCCCGGCGACCAGGTCCGCGGTCGGGACGAAGATCGGCAGCGCGATCAGGACCACCGCGGCAACGGCGACGCCGATCACGTCGTACTCCTCGTCGATCGTCCCCCGTGCCTCGGCGCGGCGGATCGCGAACCAGGCGGCGACGGCACCGAGCGCCATGCCGTTGCCGCCGGCGATCACGGCGACCTCGTCCCGGGCTTCGGCGAGACCGCTCGCCGCCAGCATCCCCAGCGCGCCGCAGGCGAGCAGCAGCACCGCGGTGGGGACGCTGCCGAGCCGGCGCTCGACCCCGGTGGCGAAGATCGCCAGGCCGAGCGCGACGACGAACAGGTAGCCGACGTCGACGTAGGCGAAGGGCGCGGTGAGAAGGCGCCACCACTGGTCCTCGCCGCGGGACCACCAGGCCGCCGAAGGTCGAGAGCGGGTCGCCGCTGGCCTTCTGGATCAGCAGCAGCAGCGCCGAGCCGAGGATCGATCGCCAGCGTCGCGTAGGGACGGAAGCTGCGCGGGCCTTCGGGCCGGCGCCGGCGGGGCAGGTGCGGCCGGCGCCGCGGCGCGGGCGCTGGGCCTCGAGGCCGTCGCCACGTCGCTCCAGCTTCGGCGCCCGCTTGCGCAGCCGGGTGCCGCAATACGGGCACTCGGTTACGTAGGGACTGACCTCGGAGCCGCAGTTCTTGCAGATGACGCTGAGCTCAGTCTCGCTCATGGTCCTTCGAGAATAACCCCCTTGTCCCGCAGCCCGCGGCCGTTTGCGGTGGCATACTCCCGGGACACCCGTCTTCGAGGAGGAATTCACGTGGAGCTGAAGAGTCTGACCGAGCAGAAATCGCTGCTTGCGACCCTGCCGCCAGGCAAACGTGCCCGACTGCACCGGCTGCTGTTCGAGTTCGGTCCCGGCAACGGAACCCTGATGCTGCTGCCGATCGACCAGGGGATCGAGCACGGTCCGCGCGACTTCTTCCCCAACCCGGCCTCGAAGGACCCCGACTACCAGTTCCGGCTCGCCGCCGAGGCCGGCTACTCGGCCCTCGCCTGCCAGATCGGGATGGCGGAGAAGTACTACCCCGACTACGCCGGCCGGGTGCCGCTGATCCTCAAGGTCAACGGCAAGACCGACATCCCCTCCTCGGCCAAGGCCTTCTCCACCTGCAACGCCAGCGTCGAGGACGGCGTGCGGCTCGGCGCCGACGCGATCGGCTACACGCTCTACGTCGGCTCGCCGCGCCAGGACGAGGACCTCGCCCAGCTGCGCCAGGTGCGCCAGGACTGCGACCGCTTCGGGATGCCGCTGGTGGTCTGGTCCTACCCGCGCGGCGAAGCCGTCGACGGCCAAGGGCGGCCCCAACTCCTTCTACGCGATCGACTACGCGGCGCGGATGGCGATGGAGATGGGCGCCGACATCGTCAAGCTCAACATGCCGAAGATCGACGCCAAGAAGGACAAGGACGCGCCGGCCCCCTACAACGAGATGGAAGTCGACCAGGCCGAGGCGATCCGCCAGTGCGTCGAGTCGGCCGGCCGCGCCCTGGTCGTCCTCTCCGGCGGCTCCAAGACCGACGACGAGACCGTCCTGCTCCACACCCGCGAGGTGATGGAGGCGGGCGGCTCCGGCGTGATCTTCGGCCGCAACGTCTGGCAGCGCGAGTGGAGCGAGGCGCTGGCGATCGTCGACCAGATCAAGGAGACGCTGCTCGCCAACGTGCGGCGCACCCCCTAGGCGTCGGATCCGTCAGCGGGGAGAGTCGCCTCCCCGCGTCCGCCGCTTGAGCGGGGGTGGAGCGATCGCTGCGGCATCGGCCGGCGGCTCGGCAGCGCGTGCTGCTGCTGGTCGTCGCGGCGCTGGTGCTGCTGCGGCCGTGGGAGCGAGCCGGCGACGCCGAGCCGGGCCGGCCAGCGCTCGCGCGTACGTGGTCCGCGCGGTCGACGGCGACACGGTCGAGGTGCGGCTCGGCGGCCGAGCGTCGAGGACGTGCGCTGATCGGCGTCGACACGCCGGAGACGGTCAAGCCCGGACGCGCCGGTGCAGTGCTTCGGGCCGCAGGCCTCGCGCTTCACCCACCGCCTGGTCGAGGGGCGGCGGGTGCGGCTGGTCTTCGGCGTCGAGCGCCGCGACGTCTACGGCCGCCTGCTCGCCTACGCGTACATCGGTCACAGGTTCGTCAACGCCGAGCTGGTCCGCCGCGGCCTCGCGCGGACCCTGGCGATCCCGCCGAATACCGCTTCACAGAGCGCTTTTCGAGCGCCTGGAGCTGCGCGCGGCGCGGGCCGGCCGCGGCCTCTGGGGCGCGCTGTCCATGCCGCTGAACCGATCTCTTGCAGTCTTTGCTACGGTGCCCCGCGGCCCTTCGGGGCCACCCTACTATGAGAATGCGACAAAGCATCTCCCAGTTCGAGACCGCCTTCGAGCAGGAGACTTCACTCGAGCGCCGCCGGCGCGAGCAGCTGCGCCGCCGCGCCGCGAACCGCTCGCGGGCGCGCAAAATCAACCGCACCGAGCAGCACGGCAAGGTCCGCTTCAGCGTCCTCGCCGTCTGCCTGACCGTGACCGTGGTCGTCGTCGTCGTCGCGATGTTCGAGGCGCTCGCCTTCTTGATGGCCTAGCCTAGCGCTCCGCGAACGAACCTCCCGGTTGAATAGACTCGCGCGCCGATGGCCCGACGCTCACTGAAGCCGCAGCTGAACCAGATCCGCGCCTGGGTGCACCAGGGGCGCACCGACGCCTGGATCGCCCACCAGCTCGAGATCAGCGCCACCGAGCTGCGCGAGTTCCGCAAGCAGTACGACCTCTCCGCCGACGACGAGAACGCCGGCTCCAGCGAAATCGACCTCCGCGACGAGATCGAAGCCGAGATCGAGGCCGCCGCGGCCGAGCAGGAGGACGAAGTCGAGGAGGCCGAGGACGACGAGGACGAGGAGCGACGAGGAGTCGACGGCGAGGGCTCCGAGCGCGGCTCCGGCGGGCGCGCGCCCGAAACGCCGCCGCCGCCGCGGCCGCCGCGGCGGGCGCGGCCGCCGCAAAGAGCTCGAGGCGACCTTCGACCACGGCGAAGACGACGGCTACGGCCTCTGGCTCGACGCCTCGGTCAAGGACAACCCCGTCTACACCGAGCACTGGGCCGGCAAACGCGAGGTCACGGTCCGCATCGAGGCCGACCAGATCGTCATCCGCCGCGCCGGCGCCCCCGCGCCCGAGCCGACGACGGACTCCGAGTTCGACGACTGCCGCGACGACGCAGGACGTCGTGCTCGCACGGAGCGCCAGGACGCGCTATGCGCCGGTCAGACGAGCAGCTGGCGGCCGCCGGCGAAGTCGCCGGCGCCGCGCAGGTAGAGCCAGAAGGCGGCGTCGGCCAGCGACTGCGCGTCGCCCTCCGCCGCCGGCGCGACGTCGATCGCGACCTGCAGGCACCAGTCGGTGCCGCGCCCGTAGAGCTCGGCCAGCTCGGCGGCGCTGAAGGTCGGCCCGATCCGCCGCCGCAGCTCTTCCCGGATCGCCTCGACAACGCGGTCGGCGAGGCGCCGCTGGCGCGGGTCGTCGAGCGCCTGCAGCTCGCGGTAGCCCTCCTCCCACTGAAACAGCGCGTTCTCGAGCGGATAGCTCACCGCGCCGAGATTACCCGGCGGCCGAGCGCCTGCGGCCAGCTCGCTCAGCGCTCGGCGGTGTCGGGGATTTCGCGCAGCGGCGCGTTGCGGGGCCGCAGGCGGCGGGGTCGAGCTCGCCGCGGACCTTCCAGACCGTGACCGGGCCGCTGCGCAGGACCGGGGCGACGGCGGCCTCGCCGCGCAGCCAGCGGGCCTCGGGCGAGGGGATCGGGTCGCTCGGGGTGGAGGAAGTTGAGGAAGGGCGCGGTGACCAGGTAGTCGAGGTCGGCGGCGTTGACGGCGGCGCGGAAGGCGCGCGCAGGTCGGGATCGCGTTGAAGGCGCCGTGCGGGCCCTCGTCGCCGAGGTAGACGACCTCGGTTGGAGAGGTCGGTGCCGTAGAAGCCGTAGCTGGGCGAAGCCGGCGGTGGTGCCGGCGAGGCCGATGCGGGCGTCCTCGACGCCGCGCGCCCAGCGGTAGGCGGAGTCGAGGTCCATGCCGGGGATGCTTTCGGCGGCGACCTCGTTGCGGAAGCGCTCGTCGAGGTAGTGGCGCTGCACCGGGTAGCCGATCGCGACCACGGCCAGCGCCAGCGCGGCGAAGCCGCCGGCGACGATGCCGCGGCTGGCGCCGCGCCCGCGGGCCAGCAGCAGCGCCGCCGGGACCAGCACGGCCAGGACGACCAGACGAGCAGGGCGAAGAGCGCGGTCGGGGTCGCGGAGGACGGCGTCGGCGCGGTCGGTGAGCAGGAGCGACGACCAGCAGCGCCGCCAGCAGCCACCACTGGCGGCGGCCGGTCGTCGAAGAAGCGCGGCAGCGGCACCAGGACCAGGCCGGCGAGCACGGCGCCGTAGACGTAGCGGATGTTGATCCCGAAGGCCTCCGGGGCGCCCTCGGCGCCGGCGGCGCTGAGCGGGGTGAAGAGGTAGGCGAGGAAGCCGAAGAGGGCGACGCCGCCGACCGCCGCGCACGACGCGGTCGCGGCCGCGACAGCAGCGCCAGCAGCGCCGCCAGCGACGCGCCCCGCCGACGACCAGCGGCCAGAGCGCCCCGAAGGCGTCGTGCAGGCCCGGGGCGAAGTAGTCGCGCCAGACGCCGGTGTCGGTCGCGTAGTGGGCGATGCTGAAGTCGGGCCGGCCGATCTGCAGCCGCTCGGGGTGCGGCAGCGAGATCGGCCCCAGGCTCTCGACCGCGGGCAGCGGGTTGCCGGCGACGACCAGGTTGCGCAGGTACCAGAAGCCCCCGGCCAGCAGCGCCGGCACGAACCACCACGCCGCCGCCGCCCACCGCCGCCCCGCCGGCGCCAGCACGAGCACCGCCACGCTCAGCGCCGCCGCCATCGCCAGCGCCGTCACCTTCGTCCCCGCCGCCAGCCCCACCGCCAGCCCCGCCACCGCCAGCGGCCACCCAACCGGCAGGCCGACCGGTCCGATCGAGCCGATTTCCTCCATATGGCGGCGTCTGCGGCCCGTCGGCGGGCGGTCGCGGCGCTGGTTCCAGGCGGTGACGAGGATCGCGATCGCGGCGAGCAGCAGCGCGGCGGCCATCAGGTCGTTCTTCGCCGCGCCGGGCTCGCGCACGACCAGCATGTGGCCTCGAGCAGGATCGCCGCGGCGACGACGCTGAGGTCCCCGCGCCCGTAGGGCCGGCCGATGCACCAGGCGGCCAGGAAGGCGACCGCCAGCCAGCCGAAGTTGAGGAACAGCGACAGCGTGTCGCGCCCCGTCAGCAGCATCCCGACCGCGTGCAGCAGCTCCGAGTTCTGCGGGTAGAACCAGTTCGTGAAGACCGTGTCGACGTGGTGCATCCCGGTCACCGAGTGGCTCTGCGCCATCTCCGCCGCGAACGGCATGTGGTACCAGAGCGAGTCGAAGTTGAAGATGCCGCGGTCCAGGGCGTGCTTCGTGGTCAGCGCCCAGTGCCCGACCACGAGGGCGATGACCCCGACCATGATCAGCAGACGCCAGCCGTCCTGGCCGGCGGGTCCTGTCGGTGCGGGCATCCCCCCGGCGCCGGACGCTGCGCATCCGCGCCGCGGGAGACGCCGCACCGCCACCCGCCGGCCAGAGCGACGCCAGGCAAGCAACGCAGGCGCCGACGAGCGCTCCCGGCGTAGAGCAGGCCGAAGGTGCCGAGGATCTCGGAGATCCAGATCAGCAGGGCGACGGCGACGATCGCCTCGACCAGGCGGGCCGGGGCGCCCGTCCCACGCCGGCAGCAGCCGCTGCCGCAGCCGATACGGCGCTGAAACCCAGCGAGAGCGCCACCAGCGGCCACCTGAGCGGCTCCCAGGAGGTAGGAGCCGAGGCTAAGCATCGCGGCGGCCCTGCGGCGGCTGCTCAGCCGCTGAGGCCGCGGACCACGACCGGGGTCTCGCCTTCGGCGACCATCCCCTGCGCGCGCGCCATGCGGTCGATCACGATCGGGTCGTCGGCCGACTGGATCCGGTTGTGGAGGCTGGTGTTTTCGTGCTGCAGCTCGTGCAGCTGCGCTTTGGCGGCGGTCGTCGCCGTGTAGGTCTTGACGAAGTCGATCGCCGGGTTCAGGTAGGAGTAGAGGACGGCGGCGAGGACGAGGGTCAGCGCGATGCGGCCGACGCGGTCCCAGTTGACCCGGCTGGCGCCGCGGCGGGCGGCCGGGTCGCCGGCGCGCGGCGGGGCGGCGGCGTGGCCGGGTCGCGGTCCGGCGCGGCCTGGGCGCGTGCTGCCATGCCCGGTCCTTTGCGGCCGGGCGCCGCATTCCTTCATTTAGTCGCGGCGCTGGACGAATGCCTGCAGGCCGGGGAACTCGGCGGCGGAGCCCAAGCTCCTCCTCGATCCGCAGCAGCCGGTTGTACTTGGCGACGCGGTCCGAGCGCGAGGGGGCGCCGGTCTTGATCTGGCCGGCGCCGGTGGCGACGGCGAGGTCGGCGATCGTCGTGTCCTCGGTCTCGCCCGAGCGGTGCGAGATCACGGCCGTGTAGCCGGCCTCGCGGGCGATGCGGATCGCCTCCAGGGTCTCGGTCAGGGTGCCGATCTGGTTGACCTTGACCAGGATCGAGTTGCCGACGCCGAGCTCGATGCCGCGGCGCAGGCGCTCGGGGTTGGTGACGAAGAGGTCGTCGCCGACCAGCTGCACGCGGTCGCCGAGCCGCTCGGTCAGGAGCTTCCAGCCGTCCCAGTCCTCCTCGTCCATGCCGTCCTCGATCGAGACGATCGGGTAGCGCGAGCAGGCGTCCTCCCAGTAGGCGGCCATCTCCTCCGGGCGAGAGGCTGCGGCCCTCGTGCTCGAGCACGTAGGCGCCGTTCTCGAAGACCTCGCTGGTGGCCGGGTCGAGGGCGATGAAGACGTCGGTGCCGGGCTCATAGCCGGCCGCCTCGACCCCGGCCAGGACCGCCTGCAGCGCCGCCTCGTTGGAGTCGAGGTCGGGCGCGAAGCCGCCCTCGTCGCCGCCGGCGGTCGAGAGGCCCTGGGAGGCAGAGCGACTTCTTCAGCGCGTGGAAGACCTCGGTCGCCGACCCGCAGGCACTCCGAGAAGCTGGAGGCGCCGGCCGGGACGACCATGAACTCCTGGAAGTCGACCGAGTTGTCGGCGTGGGCGCCGCCGTTGAGCACGTTCATCATCGGCACCGGCAGCACCGTCGGCTCGCCGCCGCCGTAGAGCTCGGCGAGGTAGCGGTAGAGCGGCTGCGCCGGAGTCCGTCGCCGCCGCCTTGGCCGCGGCCAGCGAGACGCCGAGCATCGCGTTGGCGCCGAGCCGGCCCTTGTTCGGGGTGCCGTCGAGCTCGATCATCGTCTGGTCGAGCGCGCCCTGCTCGGCCGCGCGGGCGCCGGTCAGCGCCGCGGCGATCTCGCCGTTGACGTTGGCGACCGCGCGCGAGACGCCCTTGCCGGCCCAGGCGTCGCCGCCGTCGCGCAGCTCGACCGCCTCGAACTCGCCGGTCGAGGCGCCGGAGGGCACCGCCGCCAGGCCGCGGGCGCCGGACTCGAGCGCGACTTCGACCTCGACCGTCGGGTTGCCGCGCGAGTCGAGGATCTGGCGCGCGTGGATGGAGGCGATGGCGCTCACGGGACGCGCGAGTCTATTGACCCGGCGGCGCGAGCCGGCGCGGCGCGCCTATTCGCCGGTCGGGGGCGGAACGCCGGCGCCCGGGACCGCGCCTTCGGTCAGCGGCGTCTGCGCCGGCGGCTTCTTTCGAGCCCTCCGGGCCGCGGGCGCTGCGGCAGCCGTTCGCCCTGCGGTTTCAGGAGCGTCGTGCTGCCGGGCAGGGCCGGGGCGACCTGGGCGACCGGCGCCGGGCAGGCTTTCGGCGGGCCGCCTTTCGGGTCGGCTTCGTAGCAGGCCGGCGGAGCGCCGGCCGGGCGGCCGTCGCCGACGTAGTTGGCGCAGCTTTCGATCACGAAGCCGGCGGCGCAGAAGGTCCGCGACTGCCACTTGCTCTGGTATTCGGCGACGAATTCGGAGAAGACTTCCTGCGCGAGCTGCTGGGTCAGCTGGGTTCTGATCTGGCCGCTGACTTCGGCCAGCGTCTGACTTTCGCCGGGTTCAGTTTCTCGACCTCGAGCACGAAGAATTTGCCCTGGACGTCGACCGGGCCGACGATCACGCCGGTCGGGTTGCCGAAGACGGCGTCTTTCAGCTCTTCCTGGCTGGCCAGGAGTTCTTCGGTCAGCCCCGGCTGCAGGCCGCCTTTGCGTTTTCGTCGTCGGGTCATTCGGAGTATTTCGCCGCGACTTTTTTCCAGCTCGCCGGCGAGTCGTCTTTTTCGAGCGCTGCTTTCGCCTCTTCGACTTTCGCCTTGTCTTTGTTGACGACGACGCGCACGTCGCGGGACTCTGCGGTCGTGTACTGGGTGTCCTTGGCGGCTCGTAGTAGTCGGCGATCTCCGATTCCGATGGCGGCGGCGCCTGTTTCGTGATCGCTTCCTGGATCTGGGTGCTGAGCAGCTGCAGCTTCACCCGGTCGAGGACGTCCTCTTTGGTGAAGCGCGAGGTTTTGAGGAATTTCTGGTATTCGGCGTCGGTTTTGAAGTTCTGTTTTTTGATCTGGCCAGTTCGGTGGCGATCTGTTTCGGGGTCACCGAGATGCCCAGTTCTTCGGCCTCGCCCTGGATCCAGATCGGGTCGAGGAGTTCGCCCAGCGCCGCGTCCTTCAGTTCTTCGTATTTGTCGTCGCCCGGTTTCGGCGCTTTTTTCAGTTTCGCCTGGGCGGCCTGCTGCAGCAGGGCCCGTTTGAAGTCCGCTTCGCTGACCGTGCCGATGTCGTCGGGGACGTGCTCGACGATCGCGACGTCGCCGGCGGGGACGCTCGGGTGGCCGATCCCCTCGGCGATCGCGTAGCCGGCGAAGAGGACCACGAAGAGCGCGCCGAAGAGCACCAGCGCAAGGCGCTGCCGACCCCGACCTGCCTGCTCTGCCCCGGTTTCGCTCCCACGAAGCGCGGCAGCATAGTCAAATTGCTTAAGCGCGAGGCCAAGATGAGCCGGGCTCAGGCCGCGGCGGCCTCGCCGGCGCGCCGGGCCTCGCGCAGGCCCGCGGCCAGCGCCAGGACCGCCGCCAGGCGCTCCTCGGGGTCGCCGGCGACCCGCACCGCGGCGGTCTGCTCGCGCCATTCGTAGAGCGCGCCCTCGACCTGCTCGGCCAGGACCCCCGCCGCCTCGGAGTCGAGCTCGACCCCGGTGACGCTGAGGCGGCCGCCGCGGAACTCGACGCTGCGGGCGCCCGCCAGGCCCAGCTCGATCCGCGCCTGCTGCAGCTTCAGCAGGTTCTCGGCCTGCTCCGGCAGCGGCCCGAAGCGGTCGCTGAGCTCGTCGCGGATCGCCCGCAGCTGGCCCGGCTCGCGGGCGGCGACGATGCGGCGGTGGACGTCGATCTTGGCCGCCTCGAAGGGGACGAAGGTCGGCCGGCAGGTAGGCGTCGACCGGGACGTCGAGGCGGACCGGCTCCGGCGCCTCCTCGCGCCTCGCCCTCCTCGCCCCGCCCGCCTCGGCCACCGCCTCGTCGATCATCTGGCAGTAGAGCTCGAAGCCGACCGCGGCGACGTGGCCGGACTGCTCGTCGCCGAGCAGGTTGCCGGCGCCGCGGATGTCGAGGTCGCGCATCGCGATCCGGAAGCCGGAGCCGAGCTCGGTGTGGTCGGCGAGGGTCGAGAGCCGCGCCGCCGCCTCCTCGGTCAGCGCCTCCGCCGAGGGGTAGAGCAGGTAGGCGAAGGCGCGCTCGCGAGAGCGGCCGACGCGGCCGCGGATCTGGTAGGCCTGCGAGAGCCCGAGCTGGTCGGCGCGCTCGACGATCAGCGTGTTGGCGGTGGGGATGTCGAGGCCGGACTCGATGATCGTCGTCGTCACCAGGCAGTCGGCGTCGCCGCGCAGGAAGCTCAGCATCGTCTCCTCCAGCGCGTGCTCGTCCATCTGCCCGTGGGCTTCGAGGAAGCGGGCGCCCGGGACCAGCGCCCGCAGCCGCTCGGTCGTTTCCGGCAGCGAGTCGATCCGGTTGTGGAGGACGAAGGCCTGGCCCTCGCGCTCGACCTCGCGCGCGATCGCCTTGCTGACCAGGTCCTCGTCGTAGGGGCCGACGTAGGTGCGGACCGGGCGCCGGCCCTCGGGCGGGGTCTCGATCACGGAGATGTCGCGCAGGCCGGCCAGGCTCATCTGCAGGGTGCGCGGGATCGGCGTCGCCGAGAGCGCCAGCACGTCGACTTTCAGCTTCAGCTGCCGCAGCAGCTCCTTCTGCTTGACCCCGAAGCGCTGCTCCTCGTCGACCACGACCAGGCCCAGCTCCTTGGCGCGGACGTCGCGCGAGAGCAGCCGGTGGGTGCCGATCAGGACGTCGACCTTGCCCGCCTCGAAGTCCTTGAGCACCGCTTTCACCTCGGCCGCCGGGCGCAGGCGGGAGACGCCCTCGACCCGGAAGGGCAGGTCGGCGAGGCGCTCGCGGAAGGTGCCGAAGTGCTGCTGGGCGAGGATCGTCGTCGGCACCAGGACCATCACCTGCTTGCCGTCGGAGGCGGCCTTGACCGCGGCCCGCAGCGCCACCTCGGTCTTGCCGAAGCCGACGTCGCCGCAGACCAGGCGGTCCATCGGCCGCTCCGACTCCATGTCGCCCTTGACCGCCTCGATCGCCTCCAGCTGGTCGGCGGTCTCGCGGTAGGGGAAGGCGCTCTCCATCGCGATCTGCCACTCGCCGTCGGGCGGGAAGGCGTGGCCCCTGCGGGCGCGGCGCTCGGCGTAGAGGTTGAGCAGCTCGCCGGCCAGGGCGCCGGCGGCTTTGCGCGCCCGCGCCTTCATGTTCTGCCAGCGTTTGCCGCCCAGCGCCGAGAGCGACGGTTCGCCGCCGGCGCCGACGTAGCGGCTCAGCTTCGCCAGCTGGTCGGTGGGGACGTAGACGCGGTCCTCGCCCTTGTATTCGAGGTAGAGGTAGTCGCGGGTGACGCCGCCGACCTCGCGCGTCTCGAAGCCGGCGAAGCGGGCGACGCCGTGGTCCTCGTGGACGACGTAGTCGCCGACCCGCAGTTCGCCGAAGGCGAGGCGGCCGCGGCCGGCGCCGGGCGCCGGCTCCTCGGCGCGGCGGCGGTGGACGAGGCGGCGGAAGGGGTAGACGGCGAGTTTCAGCTCGGGGCTGACGAAGCCCTCGCGCAGGCGCGCCTCGGCGAAGGCGAGGCCCGGGTCGGGCGAGAGCCGGCCGCCTTCGAGCAGGCGGGCGTCGAGGCGGTCGAGGCCGTAGCGGGCGCGCTCGGCCTCGCCGCGGCTGTCGAAGGCGACGACGGTGCGGTAGCCGGAGCGGACCAGTTTCTCCAGCTCGCCCTCGGCCTCCTTGACGCTGCGGGCGGGCGACTCGGCGCGGGCGGCGCGGAAGGCGTCCTCGTCGTCCTCGCCGGCCGCGGTCAGCGAGAGCGCGGCGCGCGCGGCCAGCGGCGCGGCGACGTCGACGTAGAGGTGCTGGGCGTCGTCGGCGTGCATCGCCGCGGTCGCGTCCTCCCAGTGGTCGCGCAGGGCCGGCTCGATCTCCTCGGCGGCGGCGAGCACGACCGCGGCGCTCGTCGGGCACCAGGTCGAGCGGGGCGCGGAAGCGGTCCAGCGGCAGCAGCTCGGCCAGGTTCGGAGAGCTGCTCGCCGTCCTCGGCCGCCTCCATCGCCGCCAGCTCGGCCAGCTCGCGGTGCTCGGCGTCGAGCTCGGCCGCCGGCGCCAGCTCGACCCGCTCGGCCTCGCCCAGCGAGCGCTGGGTGAAGGTCGAGAACCAGCGCATCGACTCGACCTCGTCGCCGAACAGCTCGATCCGCACCGCCCGCTCCTCGGTCGCCGGGTAGACGTCGAGGATGCCGCCGCGGACCGCGAACTGGCCGCGCTCCTCGACCTGCTCGACCCGTTCGTAGCCGGCGCCGACGAGGTCGTCGGCGACGGCGCCCAGCTCGACCTCCTCGCCCTTGGCGATCGCGAAGCCGGCCGGGCGCAGCGAGGCGTCGGGGACCGCCTCGGCGAGCGCCGTGGCGCTGGCGACGACGACCGCGTCGGCTTCGGAGCCGAGCGCGTCGAGGGCGTCGATCCGCAGCCCGACCAGGTGCGGCGGCGGCGTCACGTGCGAGGCGTAGCCGGTCCCGCGCGAGGGGTAGAAGCGGACCCGGCGCGGCGCCAGGTAGGCGCGCAGGTCGGCGGCGAGGTCGCGGGCGGAGCGGTCGTCGGCGCTGACCAGCAGCGCCGGGCGCCCGGCGAGGCCGCGGTCGTCCTCGAGCAGCGCCGCCAGCAGCAGCGGCCGCAGCATCGTCGAGGCGCGCACCGTCGCCGCCTCGCCACCGCCGGCGGCGTCGCGCACGCGGCCGGCGAGCGCGTGCACGCGCTCGTTCTCGGCGGCGATCTCGATCAGGGGGCGAAGGCTCATGGGCAGCGAAAACGCCCGGATCGGGGGATCCGGAGCGCGGCGCTGCCGATTCTAGGCGGGACGCGCTCACTCGAGGACCGTGAACTTGCGCTTGACCGACCGCGCCGACGTGGCCGGCCGGGTCGATCGCCCGCACCTTGAAGACGTGCTTGCCGGGCTTCAGGTTCCTGTACTTCTTCGGCGATTTGCAGGACTTGAACTTCCTGCCGTCGAGCTTGCATTCGAAGCGCGCGCCGGACTCGTCGGCAGAGAACTTGAAGGTGGCAGTCGTCTTGTGCGTCTTCCCCTTCGGGCCCCCGCGAATCTTGGTGACGGGCGCCTGCGTGTCGAGGGGCGCCTTGGCGGCGGGTGCCGGCGCACCCGGGCTCGGCGCGGCGTCACCGCCGTCGCCAGCTCCGAGGTGCCGCGGATTTCCCCCGTCTGAGTGGCGGCGACGATCGTCCCGCCCGGGATCGGGGCGCCGTAGGCGACAGCTCCAGCGCCCATCCGGCGCCGACGACTGCTTCGCCGAGGAAGGACCGTCGAGCTCGCCACTCGCCGGGCTCGCCTTGCGGAAGACACGCACGTAGCGAGTCCGGTTCGCCTTTCCCGCTGAGCCCGGTGCGGCTGACGCCGAGCAGCGCCGGGGGCGATTCGACCCGGTATTTGAAGATCCCTTCGGGCAGGACCTGGACCAGGTCGACGAAGAGCCCGCCGTTGCCCGACCCCCGATTCCGCGCCACCTCATTCGGGCTGCTCCAGGGGCTCGGCGATTTCGATCGCCGCTCCGCCGCTGCCGGAGATCAGGTTTTCGTCGGCCGCGACGTCGCCTCCGATCAGGTTGTCCCTGTTGCCGAAGGGAAGCTCGCCCGCGATGCTTGACCCCCGCCCCGCCGGAGCCGAGGATCTCGTTGCCGAGGACTTCGTTGCGACTGCTGACGAGCAGGATGCCGTTCAAGCCGGAGCTCGGCGACGGCGTTGCCTTCGATCAGGTTGCCCCAGCGGTTCGCTTTCTCCATCGGCTCTGATCCCCACCCCAGCGCCACTGATCGAGTTTTCGCGAACGGTCGCACCGAGGCCGTGCAGGGAGATCCCGACGCCACCCTGCATCGCCATCTCGTTGCGGGCGATCAGCGCTTCGGCGGCCGGGATCAACCCTTCGGAGTCGATCGAGAACCCTTCCGTGGGCGGGGCCAGGCTGCCGCTCCCGGCGGCGTCGGCGCCGACCGCGTTGCCCCTGACGATCAGGTCTTCCGCGCCCGCGGCAAGCACGCCGACCGCGCCGCCGTTGATGCGGTTCGCTTCGACCGCTTTGCGACCGCCGATCACGGTCTGCGCCGCTTTGCCGACCCGAATCGAGGCGTCGGCATTGGGCACCGCCGCGGAGCCGATCGCGTCGAGCCCGAAGTAGTTGCCGGCGATCGGCGGTGTCGCGAGCCGGCGCCTCTTCGCCCCCGTCGCCCTGCAGATCGACCCCGATCGAGGTCGCGCCGGAGATCAGGTTGCAGCCGCGGTCGCACCTGGCGGTTTCTGACGCCTCCTTGCTCACCGCGGTGCCGATCGTGTTGCCGACCGCCTCGAACCCCGGCATGGAGGCGATCTCGATGTCCTCGCCGTTGGCAGCTGGGGTGACGCCGTCCGGCTTCGACCCCGAAGTAGTTGCCGAGGATCTTCGTCCTGTCGCCGCCGGAGATCGCGAGGCCGGTGCCGGAGACGTTGCGCGAAGACATTGCCGGCGCCCTCGCCTTCGCCGCCGATGCGGCGACGCGTTCGATCCGGGCGCGACCGAGATTCCGGTCGCGATGCCGGCGGCGCTGCCGTCGAGTTTGACACCGAACCAATTGCCGTTCACCCTTGAGCCTGTTCGGCTTCTTCGATCACCCTGATCGCCGTTGCGGCGCCGCTGAACGCCAGGCCGGCGATTTCGACTTCGTAGGCGTGGTTCGATGGTCAGCGCCGATTCGGAGGCGGGGCCTTCGATCCCCACGCAGGGGCGTAAACGCGCCGTCCCGTTCGCACACTGCCTTCGATCCGGATGAAGGAGTCGGTGATCGGCGGCAGGTCTTCTGCCCAGCACGATCGTCCCGGCGATCCCGCCGTCGAAGAGCGTTTCCTCGAAGGAGATTTCATCATCCTTCGCCCGTTTTCGTTTGCCTCCTGGAGCGCGGCGCGGAGCGTGCATTTGCCGCCCGCGGTCAGGCAGATCGTCGTCCGATGGTCTGCATCAGGCTCGTCGCCCGTGCTGTCGACGATCGAATTCAGCGGCCCCGGCGCTCGCCGGGATCGCGAGCGCGCAGAGGAGTGCCAGGCCCACGGCAAGTACCGCGGCCCAGCGACTCCCCCCTGCATCCCCGAGCAGCACGCCGCGACTCTAACCGTCCCCAAACGGATAGGCAAGTGTTCTTAAGCGCTGGGAGCCGCTTTAGCGGTGAGCGGGGTGCGGGGTGCGACTAGTCCGGCGCCGGCAGACCGGGACCGGTCCGGACCCACTCGACCTGGCCGACGCCCTCGACCTTGGAGCGGCCGACGACGTCGTCCCACTCGTGCAGCATCCGCTTCAGCTGGGCGACCGCCTCGGGCGGGTGGGCGGCGACGCCGGCCGCCAGCTCGAGCGCCGCGTCCTCGGTCGCCGCGGCGGGGGCGACGCGGTTGACGAGCCCGAGCCGCAGCGCCTCGTCGGCGCCGACCGTGCGCGAGGAGAGCAGCAGGTACTTGGCGGCGGCGAGGCCGCAGAGGGTGACCAGGCGGGCCGGGCCGACCGGCACGCCGAGCGCCGCGCCCGGGAAGCGCATCCGCAGGTTGGAGCCGCCGACCCGCATGTCGCAGGCGATCGCGATCTCGGCGCCGCCGCCGACGACGTCGCCGTGGCAGGCGGCGATCGTCGGCTTCGGGAAGGCGACGATGGCCGTCGTAGAGGTCGGCGAAGAGCTGCATGCGGCGGACCTTGCCCTCGTCGTCGAGCTGCTCGCGCACGTCGGCGCCGGCGGAGAGGCCGATCGGGTCGGCGGAGCTGAAGACGAGCACCCGCACCGCCTCGTCGCCCGCGCGCCACCGCCAGGTGCTCGAGCAGCTCGACCAGCATCTGGGTGTTGATCGCGTTGCGGGCCTCGGCCCGTTCGAGGCGGAGCAGGGCGACCCCGTTCTCGTCGACCGCGTAGCTGGTCAGCTCGCTCATCGTCGGGCGGAACCTAGCTGCTCGACGAGCCGCTCGGTCTCGACGGCCGCGCCGCTCGATCAGCGCCTCGACCTCCGGCCGCGGCTCGCGGAAGCGCGAGAGCACGTAGGCGGAGACGATCTCGGGGTCGGTCGAGTCGGGCCGCCCGACACCGACCCGGACGCGCCAGAACTCGGCGTCGCCGAAACCGCGTTTGAGGCTCTTGAGGCCGTTGTGGCCGGCCAGGCCGCCGCCGAGCCGGGACTGGACCTCACCGAAGGGCAGGTCGATCTCGTCGTGGAGCGCGATCGTCCGCTCCAGCGGCACCTTCAGCGAGCCGCGCGCCGGCCCGGCCGAGTTGCCGGAGTCGTTCATGAAGGTCAGCGGCTGCAGCAGCGCGACCCTGGGGCCGCCGGGGCCCGCCCGCCCTTCGGCGAGGCGGCCGTTGAACTTGTCCCGCGGCCGGCCCAGGTCCCAGCGCCGGGCCAGCTCCTCGACCACGGCGAAGCCGATGTTGTGGCGGGTCCCGGCGTACTCGGGACCGGGGTTGCCGAGGCCGACGATGAGGATGCGGTCGGCCTGCTCGCCGCGATCGCCGCGGCGGCCGAACAGCGACAGCGGTTACTCGCCCTCGGAATCGCCCGAGTCGCCGTCGGAAGCGTCGCCGTCGCCCTCGGCGGACTCGCCCTCGCCGACCAGCTCGGTCTCCTCCTCGACCTCCGGCTCGGGCTCTTCCTCGACCCGGGGCGGCGAGAGGGTGACGATCGTGACCTCGTCGGGATCCTCGGCGACGAAGGTGACGCCCTCGGGCGCCGCGATCGCCGAGAGCTGGAAGGTGTCGTTGATCTCCATCGCCGAGACGTCGGCGATGAGGCTGTCGGGGATGTCGGTCGGCAGCGCTTCGACGGTGATCTCGCGGGTGACGTGCTCGAGCACGCCGCCGCCTTTGACGCCGGGCGCGGTCTCGGCTCCCTCGAGCTCGATCGCGACCTCGGCCTGGATCGCCTCGTCGCAGGTTCACCTCCTGCAGGTCGATGTGCTGGAGGCTGCCACGGACCGGGTGCAGCTGCTGCTCCTTGACCACGACCGGGACGGCTTTGCCGCCTTCGATCTCGAGGTCGAAGAGCGCCGCGCCCTCGCTGATGATCCCGCGCACCTCGCGTTCGGAGACCTGGAAGGGCTTTGCCTCCGAGCCGCCGGAGTAGACGACGCCGGGCACCAGGCCCTCGCCGCGCAGGCGGCGGGCGGTGCGGGAGCCGAACTCGGCTCGCGGGGCGACCTTGAGGGTTGAGCGGGTGCTGGCCATCGGACGGGAGAGGATAGAGAACCGAGGGAAAACGGTGCGTGTGGCAACCTTCGCCCCCGATGGCCGACGACTCGAAGATCCCCAAGGGCCGGGTTCGCCGCTCGGCCAAGCTGGGCTCGATCGTCGGCGTCCAGGGCGCCCGCTACGCCGGGACCAAAGCCGCCAACGTCGGCCGCTCCGAGGAGAGCGGCAAAGAGCGGCTGGAGCAGCGCCACCTGGAGACGGCGATGAAAATGGTCGGCGCGCTGGGGCAGATGAAGGGTGCGGCGATGAAGCTCGGCCAGTTCGCCTCCTTCATCGACACCGAGTTCATCCCCGAGGAGTACCGCGAGATCTACCAGGAACAGCTGGCGAAACTGCGCACCGACGCGCCGGCGATGCCCTGGGAGAAGGTCGTCAAGGTGCTCGAGGAGGAATACGACGGCGAGCCGCTCTCGGAGCTGTTCGCCGAGATCGAGACCGAGGCCTTCGCCGCCGCCTCGATCGGCCAGGTGCACCGAGCGGAGCTGCTGGACGGGCGCCAGGTCGCGGTCAAGATCCAGTACCCGGGGATCGCCGAGGCGCTCGACGCCGACCTCCGCAACGCCGGCACGATCGTCCGCCTCGCCCGCGCCCTCGCCCCCGGCCTCGACGCCAAGGCGATCGCCGAGGAGCTGCGCGAGCGGATGATGGAGGAGCTCGACTACGAGTACGAGGCGCAGAACCAGCGCAGCTTCGCCCGCGCTTACCGCGACCACCCCTTCATCTACGTGCCCGAAGTCGTGACCCGGCTCTCGCGGCGGCGGGTGCTGGTCACGGAGTTCGTCGAGGGCATGGGCTTCGAGCAGATCAAGCAGCTGCCGCACGAGGAGCGCAGCCGCTTCGGTGAGATCGTCTTCCGCGGCAGCCTCGGCTCGATGTTCAACCTGCAGCACTTCAACGCCGACCCCCACCCCGGCAACTACATCCTCATGGAGGACGGCCGCGTCGCCTTCCTCGACTTCGGGATGACGAAGAAGCTCGACCGCGAGCAGATCGTGCTCGAGCAGCGCGCCTTCGACGCCGCCTCGCGCGACGACCCCGAGGCCTTCCGCCAGGCCCTGCACGACCTCGGCTTCATCAAGAAGCCCTCCAAGCTCGACGCCCAGCGGCTGATGGACCACATGGGCGCCGTCGGCGGCTGGTACATCGAGGACCGCGAGATCGAGATCACGCCGCAGCGGGTGATGAAGATCATCGAGTCGACCAACGACCCGCGCTCGGAGTACTACGACCTGATGCGGCGCGAGTCGATCCCGGCCGAGGAGCTGATGGGCCGGCGGATGGAAATCGGCGTCGTCGCCGTGCTCGGGCAGCTGCGGGCGAAGCGCAACTGGCACCGGATCTTCCGCGAGTGGGTCTACGCCGACCGGCCCGCGACCGAGCTGGGCGAGCAGGAATGGGAGTACTTCGAGGAAAGAGGGGTCAAGCGCACCCCCGGTCTCGCCGAGACCACCTGAGACGCCAGGTCGAACCACCAGAGGAGGAGTTATGAGCAGGATCAAACGCGGTTGGGGGCTGACCAAGAAAAGCTGGGGGCTGCTGAACGAGCACCGCGAACTGATCCGCTTCCCGCTCTACGGCGCGGTGGCGACGACGCTGCTGGCGATCGTCACCCTCGGCCCCGGCCTCTACCTGCTCGATCAGGACTCGCTCGGCGGCGCGATCCCGCTGCTGGTGATCGGCATCTACGTGCTCAGCGTCGTCGGCTTCTACTTCAGCGTCGGCCTCGCCGCCGCCGCCGACATGATCTTCCGCGGCCAGACCAACGTCACGGTCAGCGACGGGCTCGCCGTCGCCCGCAGCCGCTTCAGCCAGATCTGCGGCTGGGCCGCGGTCTCGACCGCGATCAGCGTGCTGATGGGCGTGCTCGAGAACCAGGGCGGCATCGGCGGCCAGATCGCCGCCCGCCTGGTCGGCATGGCCTGGTCCCTGGTCACTTTCCTGGCGGTGCCGGTGATCGCGATCGAGGGCACCGGCCCGTTCGAAACGCTGAAGCGCTCGTCGGCGATGTTCAAACAGCGCTGGGGTCAGCAGATCACCGGCAACATCGCGATCGGCGGCGCCATCTTCCTGATCGGCGTGCTGCCGGCGGCGATCCTGATCGGCGCCGGCGTCCTGCTCTGGTCCTCCGCCTCCTTCCTCGGCGCCCTGCTGGTCGTGGTCGGCGCCCTGGTGCTGGCGATCGCGATGCTGATCTCCCGCGCCCTCAGCGGCATCTTCGGCGTCGCCCTCTACCGCTACGCGCTCGACGGCGAGGCCGTCGGCGGCTTCACCCAGGAGGAGCTGGAGTCCGCCGTCAAGATCAAGAAGGGCGGCCGCAACGCCCCACCGACCGCGACGCCTGGAACGGTCTAGAGGCGGGCGAACAAACGCGGGTCGTTGGAGCAGAGGCCGGTGACGCCGGCGTCCACGAGGGCGCGCATGCGGTCCTCGTCGTCGACGGTCCAGGCGATCAGCTCGACGCCGGCGAGCTTGCAGATGCGGGCCAGGCGGGCGCTGACCAGCGGGTGGTAGACCCATATCGCCTGCACGTCGATCTTCGCCAGCTTCTCCGCCGCCAGGCCGGGCAGGCGGTAGCGCATCCCCACCAGGGCCACCGGCATCGCCGGCTTCGCCCAGCGCTTCGAGGTCCAGTCCTTGGTCACTTTGGGATAGGTCCAGCCGCGGCGCAGGTTCGGTTCCAGCTCGAGCATGCGACCGAGCGAGTAGAGCTCCATCGTCGAGACCATCGCCCGCTCGATCAGACCGCGCTCGCGCAGGGCGTCGACGATCTCCTCCTCGCGCCCGGGCAGCTTGATGTCGAGGTCGATCTCGACCTTGTCGAGGGGCGGCTCGAGGAAGGCGTCGAGCGCCTCGGTCAGGGTCAGCGGCGTGCGGCGCTCGGCGTCGGCCCAGTCGTGGGCGACGACCAGCGGCGCCCGCTGCTCCAGCGGCAGGTGGGCGTCGCGCAGCCAGAGCACGTCGAACTCGATCGTGTCGACGCCGGCCGCGACCGCGGCGCGGAAGCTCTCCAGCGTGTTGCCGGGGGCGATCAGGTCGGCGCCCTTGTGGCCGACCAGGCGCAGCTTCGGGGGTGCCTCGGTGGCCAAGCGGCCGGCGCCTAGAAGAGCTGGTTCTCGCCGGCGAAGATCTCGGAGACCGAGTCGTCGGTGAAGATGCGGCGGATCGAGTCGGCGAAGGTGCCGGCGGTCGAGAGCACGGTGATCTTGTCCGGCGCGCCGGGGCGCAGCGGCAGCGTGTCGGAGACGACGATCCGCTCGATCGAGGAGTCGGCCAGCCGCTCGTAGGCGGGGCCGGAGAAGACGCCGTGGGTGGCGCAGGCGATGACCCGCGCCGCGCCCTCGTCGAGCACGGTCTGGGCGGCGGCGCAGAGGGTGCCGGCGGTGTCGATCATGTCGTCGACCAGGACCGCGGTCTTGCCCTTGACGTCGCCGACCACGTAGCCGATCTCGGCCACCTGCTGGGCCGGGCGCTCCTTCTCCATCACCGCCCAGTGGGTGCCGATGCGGCGGGCGAAGTTGCGCGCCGTCTTCACCCGGCCGGCGTCAGGGGAGACGATCACCAGCTCCTCTGTGAGGTTCTGGTCGATGAACCACTGGGTCAGCATCGGCATCGCCGTCATGTGGTCGACCGGGACGTGGAAGAAGCCCTGGACCTGGCCGGCGTGGAGGTCCATGGTGAGGACGCGGTCGACGCCGACCCCCTCCAGGCACTTGGCGACGATGCGGGCCGAGATCGGCTCGCGCGGGGCCGACTTCTTGTCCTGGCGGGCGTAGCCGTACCAGGGCATGACGGCGATGATCCGGTGGGCGGAGGCGCCCTGGGCGGCGTCGATCATCGTCAGCAGCTCGACCAGCGAGTCGTTCGGGGTCATCCCGCTCTGCTCGTTGGCGCAGGTCGACTGGACGATGAAGACGTCGGCGCCGCGGATCGACTCCTCGTAGCGGCAGTAGACCTCGCCGTTGGCGAAGGTCTTCAGCGTCGACCTGGCCGAGGTCGAGTTCGAGCTTGCCGGCGACCTTGGCGGCCAGGTCCATCGAGCTGCGGCCGCCGAAGACCATCATCCGCTTCGAGTAGTCGTGGGGAAGGTGCGGTCGCCGCCTGGGGACGCTCCTCGATCGTGCTCACGGCTCCTTGTCCTCTCGCATCTTCGCGGCCTTGCGGGCCGCGTATCCGTCGATGTTCCGTTGCGCGTTCTCGCTCACGGCCAGCGCACCCTCGGGAACGTCGTCCTTGACCACCGCGCCAGCGCCAGTGTAGGCGGAGTCGCCGACTTCTACCGGTGCGATCAGCATCGTGTCAACGCCGATGCGCACATCGCGGCCGATCACCGTGCGGTGCTTGCGGAAACCGTCGTAGTTGGCGGTGATCGTGCCGGCGCCGAGGTTGCTGCCGGCGCCGACGTCGGCGTCGCCGACGTAGGCCAGGTGCGGGACCTTGGCCCCCTTGCCGATGTGCGAGTTCTTGATCTCGACGAAGGTGCCGGCCTTGGCGCCGGCGTCGAGCACGGCGCCCGGGCGCAGGTAGGCGAAGGGGCCGACCGAGCAGCCGTCGAGCGACCTCGCACTCGACCAGGTAGGAGCGGATCACGGTCGACTCGACCCCGACGGCGCTGTCGATCAGCGTGGTCAGCGGGCCGACCACGGCGTGGGCGCCGACGCTGGTCGCGCCGCGCAGGCTGGTGCCGGGCTCGATCCGGGCGTCGGCGGCGATCTCGACGCCGGCGTCGACCCAGGTCGAGCCGGGGTCGACGACGGTGACGCCGGCCAGCATGTGGGCCTCGAGCAGGCGGCGGCGGGCCTCGGCCTCGACCGCGGCGAGGTCGACGCGGTTGTTGACCCCCATCGTCACCGCGAGGTCGTCGGCGAGGTGGGCGGCGACCGTGTGGCCGGCCTCGCGCAGGGCCGGGAAGACGTCGGGCAGGTAGTACTCGCCCTGGGCGTTGTCGTTGGAGAGGCCGGCGAGGGCGGCGGCGAGCGGGGCCGCGTCGAAGACGTAGGTGCCGGCGTTGATCTCGCGGATCGCCAGCTGCTCGGGGTCGGCGTCGCCGCGGCGCCTTTGGCCTCGACCACGCGCTCGACCTCGCCGGAGTCGGCGCGGACGACGCGGCCGTAGGAGCCGGGGTCGTCGAGCTCGATCGTCAGCATCGTCGCCGCCGCCGCCGAGGCCTCGTGCGCCTCGAGCAGGCCGGCGATCGTCGCCGCCGAGATCAGCGGCACGTCGCCGGAGAGGACCAGCACGGTCTCGCTCTCCTCGATCAGGGCCCGCGCCGCGCGGATCGCACCGCCGGTGCCGTCGGGCTCGCGGCTGCTCGACCGTCTCGACGTCATCGGGCAAGCCGGCGGAGAGGTCCATCCCCGGCGAGACGATCGCCGCGACCCGCCCGGCACCGGCCTCGCGCGCGGCGAGGATCGGCCAGGCGACCATCGCCCGCCCGCAGACGGGATGCAGCATCTTCGGCAGGGAGGAACGCATCCGCGTGCCCTCCCCGGCCGCCATGACCAGGACCAAGGGGGAACTCACCCCAGAATCGCTATGCGCGCGACGGGGTCTTCTGTCGCGATCAGGGCGCGCGCGAAAGGTCTTTGCCGACCAGCGCGACGGAGGTCAGGGTCCAGCCGGCGAAGATCAGGTCGATGCCGACCAGGAGGCCGATCGCCCAGTCGGCGGAGCTGGGGAACTTGGCGAGGACGAGGATGCCGATCAGCAGGCCGCAGACGCCGCTGAGGCCGACCAGGCCGGCGTTCTGCTGGCCGCGGGCCGATGAAGGCGACGGCGATCCGGGTCAGGCCCATGAAGAGGAAGTAGATGCCGAGCACCAGGGTCAGGGTGAGGGTGCCGTTGTGCGGCTCGACGATCAGCCAGAGGCCGACGATCACGGTCAGCAGCCGCCCAGAGCAGGCGCAGGAGCACGGTGCCGATCGAGTGGGCCGAGAAGGCCGCGGCGACGAGGAAGGCGCCGGCGATGACGAGGATCCAGCCGATGAAGATCGCCGTCCCGACCGAGGCGACGGCCGGCACCAGGATCGCGATGCAGCCGACGACGATCGCGAGGATGCCGACCGTCATCAGCGCCTTCCAGCTGCGCGCCAAGCCCGCGCGCACCTCCGGGTCCATCGACGCTCCTCCGATCTCCATGAACGAGACCCTAGGTCGCTCTTGCGGACGCGATCAACCCTGCTCGGACGCTAGGCTCGGAGTCGTCCGGGATGGTGTAATCGGTAGCACGCTTGGTTTTGGTCCAAGAAGCGGGGGTTCGAGTCCTCCTCCCGGAACTGCGCGCTCAGTCCTCGCTGGTTCGCGGCACCTTGCCGCCCTTCGGCGCCGGGCTCCAGCGCCGGGCCGCGCGGCGAGGCGATGCCGAGCACGCGCATCGCCTTGAGGCCGAGGCCGAGCTTCTCGCGGCCCTCGGTGGCGGAGACGTCGTGGCCGCAGAGCTCCTTGACCCGCTCGAGCCGGTAGCGGATCGTGTGGCGGTGGGTGAAGAGCTGTTTGGCGGTGGCGGCGACGTTGCCGTCGTTGTCGAGGTAGGCCTCGACGGTCGTCACCAGCTCGGTCTCGTACTGCTCGTCGTAGGCGGAGAGCGGCTCGATCGTCTCGGCGTAGAAGCGTTCCAGCTCGCCCGGGTCCTCGCTCATCGCCGGCAGCAGCAGGCGGTAGGCGCCGGTGTCCTCGAAGGCGAGCAGCGAGCGGCCTTCGGCCTCGCCGACGTTGACCGCCAGCCGCGCCTCGTTGCCGGCGCGGTAGAGGTCGACCGGGTCGGCGCAGCGGCGGCTGCGGCCGATCGTCAGGTGGAAGCCGGCGAGGCTGTCTTCGAGCTCGCGGGCCAGGCCGGCGGCGGCGCGCGCGAGGCGCTCGTCGTCCTCGGCCGGGACGATCACGGCGATCTCGGCCGCGACCTCCCCGTCTTCGATCGTCGCCAGCGAGCCCGGGGCGAGCGAGCGCAGCGCCCGCATCGGCCAGGGTCAGCACGCGTGCGCGCCACTCCCCGGTCTGCGCCGCGCGCGGCGCCGCGCGCAGGATCAGCACGCCGGCGCCGCGATCGAGGTCGGCGCCGAGCTCGGCGCCGCGGGCGACGATGTCGCCGCGGTCGGTCACCTCGCGGGCCAGCACGGCGGCGACGAAGGCGCCCGCCACCTCCTCGCTCTCCCACTCCGGCGAGCGCGAGCGCTCCAGCTCCAGCGCCAGCAGCGTCGTCACCATGCGGGCGATCGCCGGGTCGGGCGGCGCCTTGGCGCGGTAGCGCAGCTCGCCGACGGCGGCGTCGGCGACCCGCAGCTCGACCGCGGTCACCTCCTCTCCGCCCGACGAGCAGCTTCTTCTCCTGGTCGGGCGAGGCGCCGGCGACCGCGAGCACGGCGCTGGAGCGGTCGATCAGGGCGACGCTGGCGTCGAGCAGCCGCGCCGCGGCGCGCGCCACCGCGGGCAGGCCGGCGCCCGACTCGACCGCTTCCGAGAGCGCGTCGAGCAGTCCCGTGATCTTCCGCTTTTGCAGGGATTTCAGCCCCCTCCGAGGCTGCCGGCATCGCCCCATTATCCCCAGCGAGGCGCCGTGTCCGGGCGCCCGCACCGGGATGCGGCTAGCTGCCGTTGACGAAATTCGAGATGTCGTTGTAGTAGTAGACGATCACGAGGCCGATCACGACGCCGACCAGGACCAGGGCGGCGAGCACGAAGACCGAGAGGAAGCCGGCGGCCGCCTTCTCCCAGATCCGCCCGTAGCGAGCTGAGCGCCGGGAGCCAGGATCAGGCTCACGAAAGCGACCAGGCAGATCAGCCCGGCGGCGCCGAAGAGCAGGTACTGGTCGTCGATTTCTGGCCAGGGCGTAGGTCATCGCTGGGGATTTTGGCGCACTCGCGGAGACGACCAGGCCGACGAGGGCGCAGAGGGAGAAGCAGGCGACGCCCAGCGCCCAGCCGCCGCTGACGTCGCTGAGGTAGTGGACGTTGAGGTAGACGCGGGAGAGGCCGACCAGCACGGTCAGCGCGAGCCCCGCCGCGAAGACCACTGCGCCGCGGGCCATGCCGGGGCGCAGGCGCAGCACGATCGTCACCGCGAGCCAGACGTAGAGGACCGAGTGGGCGGCGTGGCCGCTGGGGAAGGAGGAGCCCGGAGGCGTCGACCAGGCCTCCGCTCGGGCCGCGGCCGGTCGACCGCGTCCTTGATCTCGTGGAAGCCGATCGAGGCCAGCGTCATTCCCGCGAGCAGGACGCCGAACTCGGCCCAGCGGCGGCGGGCGATCAGCGCCGCCGCGCAGAGCACCGTCAGGCTCCAGGTGAAAACGCCGGAGCCGAGGAAGGTGACGACCTTGGAGAGGTCGGTCAGCCAGGCCAGCCGCAGGCTTTCGACCATTTCGATCGCGGTCATGTCGCCGGGGGTCGGCCCGGGGTCGCCGCCCGATCAGGACGGTGTAGGCGACGAGGACGAAGAGCGCGACGGCGAGCGACCGCGACCAGCGAGGTGAATTCGAGCCCGAAGGTGCCGCCGGGGGTGACCCGGTCCCAGAGGAACCGGAACTGCGGCCGGAAGCGGCGGCCGAGCACGACCAGCCAGCGGGTCGCCGTGTGGGCCTCCATCCAGCGCACCGCGCCGACGCCGGTTCTCCTCGCTGCCGGAAGTGGCGGTAGAGGAAGATCGAGCCGCCGACGACGACGATCAGGGTGCCGAGCAGGAAGGCGCCTTTGCCGGCGTACTCGGCGCCGGTCTCGACGCTGCGCGAGAAGAAGTAGCCGACCAGGATGTGGGCGCTGGCCCAGAGCCCGGTGCCGAGGATGCTGTACGGGACGAAGGCGCGGTAGCGCATGCCGGAGCTGCCGGCGATGAAGGGGGCGAAGGCGCGGACGAGGCTGATGAAGCGGCCGATGAAGATCGTCTTGCCGCCGTGGCGGGAGAAGTAGTCCTCGACTTTCTCGAAGCGCTCGTGGCTGATCCCGACGCGGGGACCGTGCTGCAGCACGAACTCGCGCCCGAGCCGGCGGCCGAGGAAGAAGCTGGTCGTGTCGCCGAGCCAGGCGGCGAACCAGGCGATCGCGATCAGCAGGTAGAGGTCGATCGCCCCCTGCCCGGCGACGGCGCCACCGAGCAGCATCGTCGTCTCGCCGGGGACGACGAGGCCGACGAAGGCGCCGGTCTCGGCGAAAGCGAAGAAGCCGACCAGCAGGTAGGTCCAGGCGCCAAGGGTGTTGGAGATGTCTTCCAGCAGCCCCTGCAGGTCGAGGCTGCCCAGCTCGCGGCTGACGAAGTAGTAGCCCGTCGCGACGATCGCGACGGCGATCGCGATCAGCAGGTGTTTGCGGCTGCCCCCCTCCCCGCTCTCGCCGGGCAGCTTCACGGCGCCGTCCCCGCCTCGCAGACGATCGCGTCGTCGCGATCGAGCCCCGCGGCGGCGGCGCGGGCCGCGGCCAGGTCGGGGAAGAGCCCGACCGCGGTCGGGCCGGAGCCGCTGAGGAGGGCGATCGGGGCACCGGCCTCGCGCAGGGCCTCGAGCGCCTCGCCGATCGCCGGCCGCAGCGAGCGCGCCGGCGCCTCGAGGTCGTTGACCAGCAGCTCCGGGTAGGCGAGCGGCGAGGCGCCGGCCCCCGCCGCCTGCGCGCAGGGCTCGCGGCAAGCGCCTGCATCTCCTCGGCCGGGCGGCCGACGCCGAGGCGGTCGGCCTCGGCGAAGACCGCGGCGGTGCTGAGGCCGCCGCCGTCGGGCAGCAGGACGGCCGCGTGCGGGGCGGGCTGCGGCAAGGGCTCGATGCGCTCGCCGATGCCCTGGACCAGGGCCAGCGAGGGGCGCAGTTGCGAGGGCACGTCGGCGCCGAGCTCGGCCGCGAGCTCGCTGAGGTCGCCGAGCTCGCCGGCGGCGAGGCGCAGCACCGCCGCCGCATCGGCGCTGCCACCGCCGAGGCCGGCGGCGACCGGCACTCGCTTCTCGATCTCGATCCGCAGCGGCGGGCGCTGCCAGCCGCGCTCGCGCAGCGCCGCCAGCGCGCGCGCCGCCAGGTTCTCACCCTCGACACCGGCGCAGATCACCTCGTCGCGCTCGGCCTCGGAGACCGTGATCAGGTCGGCCAGCGCCAGCGGCTCGAACAGCGAGCAGAGCTCGTGCAGGCCGTCCTCGCGCGACGGGCCGAGGTAGAGGCAGAGGTTGAGCTTGGCGGGGGCGTGGAGCATCGGCGGCGGGCGGCGGTTCAGGCGCCGGCCTGGAGCTTCGCGGACAGGGCGGCGAATTGCGGCGGCGACAGCGCCTCGGCGCGGGCGTCGGCCGGCAGGCCGAGCTGCTCCAGCGCCGCGCGCGCCGCCGCCAGCGAGCCGGCCTCGCCGTGCTCGAGCGAGCGCGCCAGCGACTTGCGGCGGTGCGCGAAGGCGGCGCGGACGAGCGCGCGGGTCGCCGGGTCGGCACCGGGGCCGACCCGGCGCAGGCGCAGGATCGCCGAGTCGACCCGCGGTCGCGGCCGGAACACCGCCGGGTCGACCTTGCGCGCCAGCTCGACCTCGCAGGCGAGCTGGACCAGCACGCTCGGCGAGCCGTAGGTGCGACTGCCGGACGCCGCCCGCAGGCGGTCGGCGATCTCGCGCTGGACCATCACCGTCCAGCTCGCCAGCGCGGGCAGCAGCTCGATCGTGCGCAGGATCAGCGGCGTCGCCACCGCGTAGGGCAGGTTGGCGACCATCGCCGTCGGCGCCGGCTCGAACCCGGCCAGGTCGAGCTTCATCGCATCGCCCCAGTGCAAGCTGACGTCGTCGCGGGCGGCTAGCGCCGCCAGCGCCGGCGCGAGGCCGCGGTCGATCTCGACCGAGTGCACGTGCGCGGCGACAGCGGCCAGCCGCTCGGTCAGTACCCCTTCGCCGGCCCCGACCTCGAGCACCACGTCGCCAGGGGCCAGCCCGGCGTCGCGGACGATCGCGTCGAGCAGGTTGGGGTCGGCGAGGAAGTTCTGGCCGAGCCGGACCAAGGCAACTACCAGCCGAAGAGGGCGCGGGCGTTGGCCTCGACCGCGGCCTCGAGCTGCTCGTAGGAGACGCCGCGCACCTCGGCGACCAGGCGCGCGGTGGCGACGATGTTGGCGGGCTCGTTGCGCTCGCCCCGCCTCTCTTGCGGCGTCAGGTACGGAGCGTCGGTCTCGACTAGGAGGCGCTCGTCCGGCACCTGCGCCGCCGCCTCGCGCAGCTCCTCGAGCCCGCGGGTAGGTGACGTTGCCGGCGAAGGAGCAGTACCAGCCGCGCTCGGCCGCGTCGGCGACCCGCCGCGGGGCCGAGAAGCAGTGCAGGATCACCGGCTGCCCGCCGGCCCGCTGGTCGAGCGTGGCGAAGATCTCGTCGATCGCCTCGCTGCTGCCCTCCGGGTCGCGGGCGTGGATCACGATCGGCAGGTCGAGCTCGCGGGCGATCTCGATCTGGGCGGCGAAGGCGCGGCGCTGATCGTCGGCGGCGGCGTAGTCGCGGTAGAAGTCGAGCCCGGTCTCGCCGATCGCCCGCACCTTCTCGTGGGCGCCGAGCCGGGCGATTTCGGCCACCGCGTCGTCATCGAAGCCGCCCGCCTCGTTGGGATGGCGCCCGACCGCGGCGAAGACCTGCTCGTGCCGCTCGCAGGCAGCGATCGCGGCCGCGTTGGTCTCGGCGTCCATGCCGACCGTGAGCATCCGCCTCACCCCCACCTCCCACGCCCGGGCGACGGATTCGGCCTCGGGCCCATCGCAGAGGACGAGGTGCGTGTGCGAGTCGATCATCGGCCGCTGAGACTATCCCCGCGCGACCCGGCGATCGGATCGTGCGGGGATGGCCGAAGCGACCCGCCGCCTAGCTCGGGCAGGTGTACGCGGTGACCGGGGTGAGGCTGGGCACCGTCAGTTTCAGCAATGGCGGAATCGTGCCGCCGAGCGAGAGGCCGCTGAGGGCGGAGCCGAGCGAGGCGTTGACCTGGGTCGGCAGCGCGTTCGCCTGAGTGCAGAGCGAAGTGACGACCGGCACGGTTTTGACCGCTTCGGTCAACTGGGCGGCGCTGACGGCGCTGAGTTTTCCGACCGCGCCGGTGAGGTCGCTGTTGGTCACGCCCTGCAGGGTGCCTTCGAGGTCTTCCACCTGCGCCGTCAGGCCGGCGATTTTCGCCAGCAGCGCCGTTTCGTTGCTGGAGCCCGGCGAGCCCGCGGATCCGGCCGAGCCCGTCTGCCCGGGTGCGCCATCGGTTCCGTTGGCCCCGTTCGCGCCCTTCGCCCCAGCCTCGCCGGCGGCGCCCGGCGGACCGGTAACGCCCCAGGCGAGCTTGCGTTCGCCGCTCTTGCACTTCTTGCCGGCGGGGACGACGCGCATCGCGCCCTTGGCCTTGCCCTTGACCCGGTAACAGGCCTGGACCTGGCCGTTCTTGACCGGCGAGGCCGCCGACGCGGTGGCCGCGAAGGCCCCCAGGGCCAGGGCGGCGACCGCCAACACGGTCAGCGGCACCAGTCGCCTGGCCCCGACTTTCACAGCTGCTTGAGGTGCTGCTTTCGCATTCATGCCCTGCACATCGACCAGATATATCTAAAAGATCAGGATTTAGACATTTGATCGAGATTTCTTGGGTGATTGAGCGAGAGGCGCGATTGCTTTGGATCTTTCGATGCAGAGAGGGAGCTTGAAATAGCCTTCGCGGCGATGGCCGACTTCGCCGACCACTACCGCGAGATCTACATGCGCGGCCTCGGCGGCGAGCAGCCGCCGGTGCCGGTCTCCGTCGCCGAACTCGAGCGCGAGGCGATCGCGGCGATGGAGCCGCGGGCGGCCAACTACGTCGGCGCCGGCGCCGGCAGCGAGGACACGATCCGCGCCAACGCCGAGGCCTTCCGCCGCCACCGCATCGTCCCCCGCATGCTGCGCGACGTCTCCAGCCGCGACCTCTCCACCTCCCTGCTCGGGACCGAGATGCCGGCGCCGCTGCTGCTGGCGCCGATCGGCGTGCAGAAGATCCTCGACGAGGAGGGCGAGCTGGCGACCGCGCGGGCGGCAGCCGCGGTCGGCGTGCCGATGATCGCCAGCAGCGCCTCGCACTTCACGCTGGAGGAGATCGCTGAGGCGGGCGGCCCGGACGCGCCGCGCTGGTTCCAGCTCTACTGGGCCAACGACCGGCGCCTGATGGAGAGCTTCGTCGGCCGCGCCGAGCGGGCCGGCTACGGAGCGATCGTCGTCACCGTCGACACCTTCATCCCCGGCTGGAAGCCGCGCGACCTGCAGCAGGCCTGGCTGCCCTTCCTCGAAGGCATGGGCGTCGGCAACTACTTCCAGGACCCGGTCTTCCGCGCAGGGCTGGAGCAGACGCCGGAGGAGGACCAAGGCGCCGCCACCGGCCACTTCCTCGGCATCCAGGCCAACCCGGCGCTGAGCTGGGACGACCTCTCCTCGCTGCGCGAGCTGACCGCGCTGCCGATCGTCGTCAAGGGCATCCAGCACGTCGACGACGCCCGCGAGGCGGCCCGGCGCGGTCTCGACGGCATCGTCGTCTCCAACCACGGCGGCCGCCAGGTCGACGGCGCGATCGCCTCGCTCGACGCGCTGCCGCCGATCGCCGCCGCGGTCGGCGACGAGCTGGCGATCCTCTTCGACAGCGGCGTCCGCGGCGGCGCCGACGTGCTCAAGGCGCTGGCGCTAGGCGCCGACGCCGTCTGCCTCGGCCGCCCCTACGTCTGGGGCCTCACCCTGGCCGGCCAGGCCGGCGTCGAAGCGGTGCTGAAGATGACGCTCGGAGAGCTGGACCTGACGATGGCCCTCTGCGGCCTCACCCACCCCGACCAGCTCGGGCCGGACTGCCTGCAGTAATCGGATCGGTGTTCTTTCTTCTCGCCCAGCGAGAGAAAGGAACAGTGATCGCGGGAGCTAGGGACAGGAGAAGGCGGGTAGCGCCGCGGGCAGGGCCACCGGCGCGAAGAGCGGGATCAGGGTGTCGAGGAGCGTGTTCAGCGCTCCGGTCGACCCCAGCAGCGCCGTGGTCTGTTCGTTCAGGCTTTTCGTCTGCCCGCACAGCGCCGAGACCACGGGCACGGCGCCGATCGCGCCTTTGAGCTGCGAGTTGGTGACGCCGGCGAGGATGCTTTCGAGGCTTTTCACCTGGGTCAGCAGTTCGGTCACTTTCGTTTCCAGCGAGGCGACTTTGGTGCCGGTGGTGAGGGCGCCGGGATCGCCTTTGCTGCCGCCCTGGCCGGATTCGCCACCCGAGCCGTTTTCGCCACCCGAGCCCTGTTCGCCGGGGGCGCCGGCCTCACCGCTGGCGTTCCAGGAGGTTTTCTTCCACCCCCGCGGGCAGCGGACTTTGGCGCTGCGCACGAGCCGCACGGTCCCCTTCGCCTTGCCCTTGACCTTGTAGCAAGCGTGGATACGGCCGTTCTTGACAAAGGGCGCCGCTGAGGCGGACTCGCTGACGACTCCCGCGCAGAGGAGGGCCGCGATCAGAACCGCGGCGAGCCGGATCGATCTGGTCCGGCCATTGGAGACCGAGTAACCCATTCCATGAGAAGTGCTTCCCGGTAACGCCCGCGGGGAAACCTCAGAGGTCGCGTCTGGAGAAGGCCAGCGCCGCAAGCGCCAGCACCCCGAGCATGTAGACGAACGCCCAGGCGATCAGTGGCGGCCCGGCGGCTTCGGAGCCGCCGAAGGGACCGAGCTGGAGGACGACGCCGGTGAGGCCGGAGGTGCTGGAGATCAGCGCGTGCAGACCGGCTGCGTAGAGGCCCTCGAAGGGCAGCGCCCAGCTCGCCACCCGGCCGATCGTGTGCAGCGAGTCGGAGTTGATCGCGTTGCCGATCTGGGCGAGCAGCCCGGCCGTCAGGCCGGCGCCGAAGACCATGAAGACGACGATCCCCTGGGCGGTGACCGGCGAGCAGCGTCGACGGCAGCAGCGAGAGCGCGGCGATGATCGCCACCGCCAGAGGCCAGCGCCAGGGCCGGGCCGACGCAGGTGGTCGGGGGACCAGTCGCCGGTGGCGCCGGGTGATCGCCAGGGCGGCGAGATAGACGAGCAAAACGTAGGTCGCGGCGAGCGCGGCGGCGCCGGCGAAACGCGCGAGCAGCAGCGTGGTGCGACCGATCGGCCGCACCACCACCGGCTGCAGCAGCCCGCTCTCGGCGTCGCCGCGGACCCGCCGAGCGTGAGGAAGACGGCGAGGACGGCGCCGAGGAAGAGGGTCGCGAACATCGCCAGGCCGAAGATCGTCGCGCCGGTGAACGCCTGCGGATCGAGGATCCCCTGTTCGCCGCCGGCGAAGTTGTTGGCGTCGCGGAAGGCGAAGTGGGCGCCGAGCGCGTAGAGCGCGAGGAAGGCGACGGTGAGCACCAGCACGGCGAGGAAGACGCGGCGGCGGATGCCCTCCTGCACCGAGTGGCCGATCACGGTCAGGACCGAGCGCAGCGGCGACGGGCTCATCCGGTCTGCCCTCCGACCGCCTCGAGGTAGACGTCTTCCAGCGAGCTGTGCCGGACCTCGACCCGGTAGACGCGCTCGCCCGGCGGCGACCAGCTCGGCGACGATCCGCGGCGCATCGGCCCGCTCGGCGCCCTCGAAGACCCGCACGCCCGCCCTCGATCTCGACCTCGACGCCGCCCGGCCCGGCCAGCTCCTCCGGAGTGCCGGCCTTGACCAGGCGCCCGCTGGGCGATGATCGCGACCCGGTCGCAGACCAGCTCCACCTCGCTCAGCAGGTGCGAGTTGAGCAGGACCGCGACGCCGCGCCGGCGCAGCTCCTCGAGCAGGTCGCGGACGATCCGCCGGCCGACCGGGTCGAGCGCGCTGGTCGGCTCGTCGAGCAGCAGCAGGCGCGGCGAGCCGACCAGCGCCTGGGCGATCCCGAGCCGCTGCTGCATCCCCTTCGACATCGCCTCGACCCGCTTGTCCGCGCGCCTCCCCCAGCCCGACCAGCTCGAGCAGCTCACCGCGCTCGGCGGCGCCACCGCTCGAGCCGGCCAGCCGCTGGTGCAGGCGCAGCAGCTCGTCCGCCGAGCACCAGCCGGGGAAGCGGAAGAGCTCGGCCAGGTAGCCCAGGGCGGCGCGCGCCGGTGGCGAGCCCGCCGGCTGGCCGAGCACCTCGACGCCGCCGCCGCTGGGCCGCACCAGGCCGCAGGCGATCTTGGTCAGGGTCGACTTGCCGGCGCCGTTGGGGCCGAGCAGGCCGACCAGCTCGCCGGCCCGAACCTCGAGGTCGATCCCCGCCAGCGCCGTCCTGCCCCCGGTAGGGCTTGCGCAGGCCGGCGACCGCGAGCACCGCGGCCGGCATCAGCCCGGCGGCTCGATCTTCGGGAAGAGCTGCGGCACCCGTTCGACGGCCTGCCCGCCTGGGCGCGAGCCGAGCTCGGCCAGTTCCCGGCCCTCTTCGCCCAGCGCCGCCAGCAGCGTCTCGCTGGTCCGCGGCAGGTAGGGGACGAGCAGCAGCGTCGTCACCCGCAGGCCCTCGACCAGGTTGTAGAGGACTTCGTCGAGGCGCTCGGGGTCGGCCTCGTCCTTGGCCAGCACCCACGGCTGCGTCTCCTCGACGAAGCGGTTGAGCCGGCGCACCAGCTTCCAGACCTCCTCCAGCGCCTGCGTCAGCTCCGCCCGGTCGAGCAGCTCGCAGAAGCGCGGCACCACGCCTTCGAAGTCCTCGGCCAGGGTGGCATCGACGGCCGCCACGGGGACGGTGCCGCTGCGGTAGCGCTCGACCATCGCCAGCACCCGGCTCGCCAGGTTGCCGTAGTCGTTGGCCAGCTCGGTCTCGTAGCGCGCCTCGAAGCCGGCGGTGGAGATCGACCCGTCCTGGCCGAAGCTGACCTCGCGGAAGCAGTAGAAGCGCAGCGCGTCGGCGCCAAAGCGATCGATCACCGCGAAGGGGTCGAGCACGTTGCCGAGCGACTTCGACATCTTTTTTTCGCCCATCAGCAGGTAGCCGTGGATCGTCATCCGCTGCGGTGGCTCGAGGTCGGCGGCGAGGCAGAGCGCCGGCCAGATCACGGCGTGGAACTTGAGGATGTCCTTCGCCATCACGTGCAGGTTGGCGGGCCAGTAGCGCTCGGTCAGGTCCTCCCCCTCGCGGGCGAAGCCGAGCGCGGTGACGTAGTTGAGCAGGGCGTCGAACCAGACGTACATGCGCTGCTCCGGGTCCCAGGGCAGCGGCATCCCCCATTTCAGCTTCGGCCGCGAGAGCGAGACGTCCTCCAGCCCCTGCTTGATGAACGAGACCGCCTCGTTGCGGCGGAACTCGGGGACGACGAAGTCCGGCCGCTCCTCGTAGAGCCCTTCGAGCTGCGCCTGGAAGGCGGAGAGGCGGAAGAACCAGTTCTCCTCCCGTTCCTTGGTCCAGCGGGATCTCGTGGATCGGGCAGGTGTTGTCGGGGCCGAGTTCGCGCTCGTTTTTGAAGTCGGCGCAGCGCGGGCAGTACCAGCCCTCGTAGACCCCCTTGGTGACCCAGCCGTTGTCGTAGACCCGCTGCATGATCTCGGCGACCCGCTCGGCGTGGCGGGGGTCGGAGGTGCGGATGAAGAAGTCGTTGCTGGCGTCGATGATCGGCATCAGCTCTTCGAACTTGGCCGCGTTGCGATCGGCCAGCTCCTGCGGCGAGATCCCCTCGCGCTCGGCCGCCAGCTCGATCGGCTCACCGTGCTCGTCGGTGCCGGTGAGGAAGAAGACGTCCTCGCCGCGCTGGCGCATGTGCCGCGCCAGCACGTCGGCCGCCATCGTCGAGTAGGCGTGGCCGAGATGCGGCTCCGCGTTGACGTAGTAGATCGGCGTGGTGACGTAGTAGCTGTTTGCGCCCATGGGTCTCGCGCCGAGCCTAGCTAGAACTTCCAACCACCAACCCAGAGGAGCCACTCGAATGCTGTACATCTCACTCGATCACGCCATAGCCACTGCCGATGCCAGCCTCGCCACACCGGACCCCGGAGTCGGATTGCACATGGGTGCTTGGACCCCGAGCTGACCGCGCTCCGCCGAACGGATGAGAGAAAGGCGCCGCGCGCCTTCTCAAACCTCACCAATGAGGAAGACTAGCCAGGGAAAATCTGCCCCCAGCGCGGCATCGCTTCCCAGGCTGGGGTAGCCCCGCCTCCATCCGGCAGGGAGTTTCAGTCTTTGCGGTGCTGGCCTCGGAGCCTCTCCACCAACGCCTCGAACCAGGGTGCGATAGGGGTATAGAAGACCGTTGAAAGACCAGTGATGAGAGCGAGATAGACCAAGCCTCGGGTCGCAGCTCCATCGCTTATATCCATGAGTGCGCCGAGCGCCGCTAGCTCGGCCATCCACAGCAGCCAGCCCTGGAAGACGACGAAGACCAGGAACCAGGTGGGAGCACGACGGTGGGCATCTTCCGGCTCGACCGACCCCGCACCATGCTTGTCGATCTTGTCGCCAAAGGTTTTGAGCTGGAAGACCAAGACGATCCAGACCACCGGGATGACCTGGGCTGCCGTTGCATAAAAGCCTCGCGCAACACGCTCGCGGAAGCGTAGAAAGCGAGTCGGCGCCCCTCTGTCCAAGCGGTCCACGGGCAGCCCTAGACTTTGAGCATGGCAACTGTGCGCGTAGGCATGGCCTCCGAGACTGCCGCAGCCCTCCCACTCAGGACGGCGAGATGGGACCTCTCGGTGCCCAACGCCACCAAAAGACTTAAGACGGCATTGGGCCGCTCCCCCCTTTCAGGGGGCGGCCAGATTCACGCCAAGGGCTACGCTACGCACGCCAACTTGGAGCAGGAATCTGGCTATCTCCCGCCACAGTTACAGCGTGTAGCGCTCGATGTTGGCCTTGGAACTGCGGGTGCGAGTGTCGGAACTCAGCTCTACGGGGCTACTGGCGCAGTCTTTTGCGGGGTCGCCGCAATTGCGTGGTCATGCCTCCGATATCCCCTCAACTAGGCCGCGCTCATGCCCTGGAGGCCCCTTTCCCTTCGTGACAAACCGGATGCTCGTTTTGACGAGCCATCGGAGGGTCTTCCGGCGTGGCTCCAGCCCCCAGTCCTCGGCTGGGCGAGAGAATCGTTTCTCAGGGCCGATGGGGGCGTTAGGGGCGAAGCTCTCACTGCTCTACAGCTCGCATTTCGTCTAGAGCCCCCGTTGAGCGGGCCAAACTATCGGCACGCCCTGAAAGACCTGCTGGCGCGTATGAACAGTGACGAGATATTCGCGCTCGACGCTATCGACTGGATGCTTAGCCACAACGGGCTACTCAACATGGGGTACTACGGCGCTGAAAACTGGTCCCAGAAACTAAGCGAGACGCTGCGCCAAGGGGGTTCTGCCTGGGAGGTCCTGGCCGACGGCGACCATTACCGACTGAGTCACCGAACGGTCGGTCCAGTGGTGGAGGTTCTGGAGCGCACCGCTACCGAGTCGACCCGTGCCCACCATCACCTCGCGGAGGCTTGGTCGAGGTTGGCTGGGAGAAACCCGGACCCCTCTGGCGCATACCGAGAGGCCATTCGCGCGGTCGAGGCTGTCGCGAAGCCAGTCATCCTTCCGGCAAACGACCGCGCCACGCTCGGACAGATGATTGCAGCGCTGCGGGATAAACCGGAAAAGTGGACCGTCACGATAGGCACGACGGACCATGTACGCGCACTGATGGAGGCTGTCTGGACCGGACAGCTAGACCGCCATGGGACCGACGATGACACGGTCCCGCTGAACGTGTCCCCCGAGGAGGCCGACGCCGCTTTCTCCACCTGTCTGAACCTGACTCGCTGGTTCGCCGGGGGTCACGTCGTGCGCGCCGAGTAGACCTAACATGAGAGACACTTGGTCGCCTGCCAGTCCTAGAGCTGGTACCCGGTCTCGGCCAACTTGGCCTTTGCGTCCTCAAGAAGTCTTTGCAGAGCCGCTCCGAAAAGGCGTCGAAAATATTCCCGGATTCGATGACGCGCTGAGGTCGAAAGCTCTGGATAAACATCGTCTAGGCCAAGCTTTAAGGATCGCGAGTCCGGCTCTTCATCGATGAAAATCAACGTTTCCGTCGGATCATTCCCCGCCGAGACGAACAATTGGATGCGCCGGAGGACATGCGCCTTGGCGGGAGCGCGCGACCGCGCCGAGAGCTCCAGGTACCGAGAGCCAGGTTCGACAACAGCGCGAAAGCCCTCTGGAATACCTTCGGCCACCTGCCAAGAGCCAGCGGCCAGGTCAACAGACAATCCATCGGGATACGCCTCGGAGCCGATCAGCTCCTTTGCGATGTTGAGAAACTCCGTAACTACCTCATTGGCGACCGTGTCGAGTTGGGTATGCGAAAGCTCCCCTTGAGCAAGGTAAAGATCGCGAAAGCCGTCTAAGAGTTCTTCTGGGTCCGGAGCCTGGGCGGCCTCTAAGGTCGCGGTCACCATTTCAAGTCCCCCTCGCGCGACTCCGTGGATAAATGACACGAATGGATTGAAAACGCCCCTATCCGCCTCGGCAAGCGCGGAGAAATACCGGTGCCGATGGTCATTGAGTATCAGCAAAGGCACCGAGTCGGACCTGTACGTAAAAACTGACCCCAAGGCACGCGCGACCCGTCCATTACCGTCGGCAAACGGATGAATGGCGACTAGGCCATAATGTGCATAGGCAGCCTGAAGAATCGGTTCGGCTTGAGCAAACTCGGAGGAGTTAAGCTCGGCAACGAACCGCTGCATTTCGGGGCGAGTTTGGTCAACGGGCGCGTATGCGTGAGGGTGGCCGTCTGCGCCTCGAACATGGTTTGGATATTTCTTGTACTCACCTCGGGGTAAGGGCTGCTCCTGGGGGCCAGCGGCAGTCTGCACAACGTACGTGGCTTGCGCGCCGGTGACCTCCTCATGCAACCGCCGAATCCATGCCTCAGTGACCTCCGGAATTTGGGAAGTCGCGAGGTCCAGAACAAGCTCGAACGCCGCCCTCTGTGCTTTGAATAGCGTGAGAGCGTCCTCGCCGCCGCGATCACTAACCTCCTGCTCCCAAGCGGCAGCCTGCGTGGCGACCGTGAGCGTCAACCCTCGATCGGTCGAGTACAAGCCCTCTATCGCGCCAGTGTCAAAGGACGCTGCTCGGATGGCTACCTCTTGGGCGCGTCGCAAACTGTCTGGGTCCGCGAGGGAAGCAGCGAGCTGGAACTCGACGCGTGCGTTCTCAAAAGCCACGTCGTGGCGAGCTGAGTCGGCCCATGCGCTGAAGGCGGCAAGCGGCCGATACTGCGCGTCGATTTCCGCTGCCTGCTGATCGAGCTGGGCTGAATTAGTCTCGGCTTCCGACACAACGCTGATCTTAGAACCGACTCGCGGGTCTGGTCGTCAAGGGGCTAGCTTAGAGCCGGGTTGACTCGGTAAGTTCGGGGGGCGGAATCTGACCTGAACTGTCTCCGGTGCTACACCACCGGACCACATCATCGGAATCCGGCGCGGGCGCAGATCGCGCCTCTCGGGAGGGCAAATCTGAAACCCGCGCCCAGCTCGCGCAGGCAAAGGGAGAGGTCGAGAAGGCACGCGAACGACTGGCGCGCAAAGAGCGCGACTACCTGGCGGCGAGCTGAAGGCGACCGACTACGAGCAGCTCAGCAAGAGCCTGACCGAGGAGCTGGCTGCGGCGACGCGGTCTGCCGCTCTTGACCGCTCGTGGTCGGCACCCCCTAGTCGCGCGGCCCGCGCAGGAGAACAGCGGCAGCTGAATCACGCTGAGGATCCGTCCTCCGGTTGCGGACGCGGTGAACGGGTTGCGGGTCCGCGCTCGGGGTGCTCTCCGCCATGGAGCCGTTCAGCGCCTCGCCTCGCGCCCGGTCAGCGCTTTGTAGAGGTCGTTGGCGCGGGTGCCGGTGAGGGCGGCGACGACGCTGGCCGCCGCGCGGGGGCGAGCGCCGGACTGGACCAGGTGGCGCAGGGCGTCGACGGCGAAGCCGACGTCTTTGTCGTGGGAGGTCGAGGCGGCCGGGCCGATCACCAGGACGATCTCGCCTTTGACGTCGCCGCGGAAGCGCCGCGCCAGCTCGCCCAGGGTGCCGCGCGCCACCTCCTCGTGCATCTTCGAGAGCTCGCGGCAGACCGCCGCCTCGCGGTCGGGCGCCAGCGAGGCCAGCGCCGCCAGCGACTCGCCGACCCGGCGCGGGGACTCGAAGGCGACGACGGTCTCGGTCGAGCGCAGCACCCGCTCCATCTCGCCGGCGCGGCGCGGCAGGAAGCCCTCGAAGCGCCAGCGGTCGGTCGGCAGGCCGGAGGCGACCAGGGCCACCGGCACCACCGAGGGGCCCGGCAGCACCGTCACCTCGAGATCGCGTTCGATGCAGCGGTGGATCAGCTTGTAGCCGGGGTCGGAGATCGCCGGCATGCCGGCGTCGGAGACGAGGGCGACGACGGCGCCGCGCTCAATCCGCTGCGCCAGCTCGGTCGCCCGCGCCGTTTCGTTGCCCTCGTGGTTGGAGACCAGCCGCGGCGCCGGGCGGATGCCGAGCTTGTCGAGCAGGGAGCCGGTGCGGCGGGTGTCCTCGCAGGCGATGTAGTCGGCGCTGACCAGGGCCTCGCGGACACGAGGGGTGACGTCGTCGAGGTTGCCGATCGGCGTCGGGCAGACGACCAGCACCCCCGGCATCAGGCCCCGCTCCGCTCGAGTTCGACCCGGGCCAGGGCGGCGGCGCCAATCATGCCGGCGTCGTTGCCCATCGTCGCTTCGAGGATCGGCGTCTTGTTCATCGGGTTCAGCGCCCGCGCTCGCAGTTCCTGCCGGGCCGGCTCCAGCAGCAGGTCGCCGGCCGCGATCACGCCGCCGCCGACGACGATCGCGTCGGGCTGGAAGATGTTGGCGAAGCTCGAGCAGGCGACCCCGAGGCGGCTCCCGATCAGGTCGAAGACGCCCACCGCGGTCGCGTCGCCGGCCAGCGCGGCCTTCGTCACCGCGGTGCCGTCGACCGTCTCGCCGGCGGCCAGCAGCTTGCCCAGGGCCGAGTCCGGGGCGCTTTCGGCCGCCGCCTTGCCCTCGCGCCCCAGCGCCGTGCCCGAGGCGAGCGCCTCGACGCAGCCGTGGTTGGGACAGTTGCCCTGGCAGGGCGGGCCGTCGGCCTGGATCACCGTGTGGCCGAGCTCGGCGCCGGCGCCGGTGGCACCGCGGTAGACCTCGCCGCCCAGGATCAGGCCGCCGCCGATCCCGGTCCCGACCGTCAGCATCACCGTGTTCGGCTTGCCCTGGGCCGCCCCGAAGAGGTACTCGGCCAAGGCGGCGACGTTGCCGTCGTTGTCGACGAAGACCGGCAGCCCGACCCGCTCGCTGATCAGATCGCGGATCGGCAGGTCGGAGAGCGGCAGGTTGACGGCCGAGACCGCGACGCCGCTGTCGTGGTCGATCGTCGCCGGAATCCCGAGCCCAACCGCGACCGCACCCGGTCGCGCCTCGTAGGCCTCGCTGATCTCGCGCACCAGCAGCTCGACCAGCTCGTCCTCGCTCTGCCCGGTCGAGGCCTCGCGGCTCTCCCAGCGCACCTCGGTCCCGTCGAGCGCGCCGACGAGCATCTTGGTCCCCCCGAGATCGACCCCGATCGTCTCGCCCGAACTCACGGGCGGCGGGGGGCTGAAGGCGGGCGACCGGACATCACGCCATGATTTCTAGCCCTTTTATGCCCGACGATGGCGAGCAGCGGCCTCAAGGACCGCCCGACTACAAGGTCTACCGGTCCCGCAGGAGCCTCTCCTCGCGACTGAAGGCACCCGATCTCTCGAGCCTGCGCGAGCGCGCAAAGCTGCCTGGCAAGCGGCCTAAGCGCGACCGCGGCTCGGGCGACGGGCGCCGGATCGGCGCCCCGCGGCCGCTTCTCAAGCGCGTCCTGAAATGGGTCGGGATCGCCGCTTTGGGATGGATCTTGCTCAGCTTCCTCGCCTTCGCGGTCTCCGCCCAGCTGCAGTCGTTCAAGCTCTCGGGCGAAGCGAAGGACGCCCTGCACGGCAACCCGCTGCTGCTGCCGAGCGCGCAGACGATCCTCGTCCTCGGCACCGACGCGCGGCCGCCCGGCACCGACGACGGGGCTGGGTCGTCGGAGGAGTGCTTCGAGCAGCAGTCCCACGGCGACGCGCCCCACGACCCCTGCTCCGAAGGCGAATTCCGCGCCGACACGCTGATGCTGATCCGCGCCGGCGGCGGCGCCTTCCGCAAACTCTCGATCCCGCGCGATGCCTACGCCGAGATCCCCGGCGCCGCGCCGCAGAAGATCAACGCCGCCTTCGCCTTCGGCGGCGCCGCCCTGCAGATCAAGACGATCGAGCAGTTCCTCGGGATCCAGATCGACCACGTCGCGATCGTCGACTTCACCGGCTTCGAAGACCTGATCGACGCCGTCGGCGGGATCGAGGTCGACCTCCCGCACAAGCTCTGCGCCGACATCTCCGGCGGCTCCGGCGGCGGCCAGGGCGGGATCACGCTGCACCTGAAGAAGGGCGAGAACACGCTCGACGGCGAAAAAGCGCTCGCCTACTCGCGGATCCGCAAGCCGAGCGAATGCCCCGGCCCCGGCAAGAGCGCCTACACGCTCGGCTACGACGACCTCGACCGCGAGAAGGCGCAGCAGGCGGTGATCAACGGCATCAAGGGTCGCCTCACCGACCCCCTCCGCGCCCCCTACAACTTCATCCACGGCCCGATCATCGGCTGGGACGCGCCCAAGGCCTTCGTCAGCGACATGGGCTTCCTGACGATGCCGCAGCTGGTCCTGGCCGCGGCGATCGGCGGCAGCGCCCCCGCCCACGTCCTCTGCGGCAACGCCGAAGCCGGCTGCGGCGTCGGCCCCGAAGGCTCGATCGAAGTCCCCGAGTCGGTCCGCCGCCGCGCCGTCAACCAGTTCCTCAACGGCTAGCCAGCCGGAGGGTCAGTCGGCCGCGGCGGCTTTGGGCTTGGAGTCGCCCGAGCTCGAGGAGTCGCTCGACTTCGAGTCGGAGCTGGAGCCGGAGTCGGAGCTCTTCGACTCATTGGCGCCATCCGAGCCGTTGCCGCCCTTCTTCTTCTTGCCGTAGTCGGTGTTGTAGAAGCCGGAGCCCTTGAAGTGGACGGCGGGCGAGTGCAGGACGCGCACCGCGGGGGCGCCGCACTCCTGGCACTCGGTCAGCGCCTCGTCGGTCATCTTCTGGATCACGTCGAAGACGTGGCCGTTCTCGCATTTGTACTCATAGATGGGCACGGGCTGCGGGATTATCGCAGTCGATACGGTTCCGGCATGGCCAGCGCCGAGCCAACCGCGCCCCCGACCGACGTCTCGATGGAGGAGATCGTCGCGCTCTGCAAACGGCGCGGCTTCGTCTTTCCCTCCTCGGAGATCTACGGCGGCCTCGGCTCGACCTACGACTACGGCCACTACGGCGTGCTGCTGAAGGGCAACGTCAAAGCCGAGTGGTGGCGGGCGATGCTGCAGGACCGCGACGACATCGTCGCCCTCGACTCGGCGATCCTCCAGCATCCGCGGGTCTGGGAGGCGTCGGGACACCTCGAGGGCTTCACCGACCCGCTGGTCCAGTGCCTCGGGGACTGCAAGCGGCGCTGGCGCGAGGACCATCTGCGCGAGGCGGTCGAAGCCGAAGGCGGCGATCCCAGCGCCGAGCTGAAGTGCCCCGAGTGCGGCGGCGACCTCTCCGAGCCGCGCCAGTTCAACCTGATGTTCGAGACCCACGTCGGCCCGGTGGCGGGCGAGGGCTCGGAGGTCTACCTGCGGCCGGAGACCGCCCAGGGGATCTTCATCAACTTCAAGAACGTGCTCGGCTTCGCCCGCAAGAAGCCGCCGTTCGGGATCGCCCAGATCGGCAAGTCCTTCCGCAACGAGATCACCCCCGGCAACTTCATCTTCCGCACCCGCGAGTTCGAGCAGATGGAGATGGAGTTCTTCGTCCCGCCCGACCAGGCGGAGCAGTGGTACCGGAGCTGGATCGAGGAGCGCGAGCGCTGGTACACCGAGCTCGGCATCCGCCCCGAATACCTGCGCGTCCGCCCCCACGACGCCGACGAGCTCTCCCATTACTCCTCCGGCACCAGCGACGTCGAGTACCTGTTCCCGATCGGCTGGTCGGAGCTGGAGGGGATCGCCAACCGCGGTGACTTCGACCTCACCCAGCACGCCAAGTTCAGCAGCGAGAAGCTCGAGTACTTCGACCAGCAGACGAAAGAGCGCTACGTGCCGCACGTGATCGAGCCGGCCGCCGGCGCCGACCGCGCCACCCTCGCTTTCCTCGTCGACGCCTACGAGGTCGAGGAGGTCGAGGGGCGCCAGCGCACGGTGCTGCGCCTCCACCCCCGCCTCGCCCCGGTCAAGGTCGCGGTGCTGCCGCTCGTCTCCAAGGAGGGGATGCCGGAGAAAGCGCGCGCGGTCTTTCAAGATCTCCGCCGCCGCCTGCCCGCCGAGTTCGACGAGGGCGGCTCGATCGGCAAGCGCTACCGCCGCCAGGACGAGATCGGCACCCCCTGGGGCATCACCGTCGACCACCAGACGATGGAAGACGACACTGTCACCCTGCGCGACCGTGACTCGCTCGAGCAGACCCGGGTCCCGATCGCGGGCCTGGGCGACGAGCTGGTCGGGCGGCTGGAACAGCCCTGGCGCAGCCCGAAGCTCGACGCCTGAGCGTCACCGCGAACCGCAACCCGGAGTTTTGCGCCTGAAGTCCCTGAGTTGACAGTCGTCTTGAATTGGACATAGGTTTCCGGTCCGCTATGCCGGATTCCAAAGCCCACGAGCCGGAGGATCCCGCTCCGCCTGAGCCCCAGGACAGTCCCTCCCCGGGGTGGTATCCGGACCCGAACGCCGGCGGCGCGAACCTGATGCGCTATTGGGACGGCGAAGCCTGGACCGACCGCGTTCAGGGGGGCAGTGAAGTCAGCGCCACGCGCCGGACTGCCGATGAACGGAAGGTCATCCTCTCCCAGCAGCTCCAGACGGCGGCGGCGCGCGGACTTCGGATCGAGTCCCAAAGCGACTTTCAGGCCGTGCTCGTGGAAGGCAAGCCCGTCAACCACGTCCTGCACGCAATCCTCACGATCTTCACCTGCCTGCTTTGGGGAATCGTCTGGGCGATCATTGCCGCAACCGGCGGCGAGAATCGGCAAATGGTGGTGGTGGACGAGTTTGGCAATGTCCTTTGGCAGAAACTCGGCAAGACCTAGCGCTGCCGCGGCGGGACTCCTGCTGGGGAGCGCGGCGTTGTCCATCGCAACCCGGGAGCCCGCCGTCGGCAGACCGCTGGTGGTCCTGCGGCGCCCCCTGCCCGACCTCTGCCCGATTCACCGGGCGACCGGCCACAACTGCCCCGGCTGTGGAATGGCTCGGGCCTTCGTGTTTCTGTGGCGAGGCCGTTTGCGGCAGGCGATCAGGTCAAACCCCGCGTCCCCCTTCGTCTTCGCCGCTCTCATCTGGCTCGCGTTCGGGCTGACGCGTCCGACCAGGCGGCGACAGTTCTTTCAGCGTCCACCCCAGCCCTCAACCCAACGGGAGTGAGAGACACATGTCATTCGGCGAAGCGATAAGCGACGGCTTCTCTAAATACGCAACGTTCAGTGGGCGCTCCTCGCGCTCCGCCTACTGGTGGTGGACTCTGTTCTACGTCCTCATCATCATTGCGGCGTCGATCCTCGACGCCGCCATCAAGTCCCCAATCGTCAGTGGCCTCGCTTGGCTGGCATTGATCATTCCTAACCTTGCCGTTCTCGTCCGCCGCCTCCACGACACGGACCGCAGCGGGTGGTGGGTGCTGTTCGGACTCATTCCGCTTGTCGGCGCCATCGTCTTGATCGTCTTCGCCTGTATCGATTCCGGGCCACCCAACAAGCACGGCGATGGGCCCGACGGGAGGGGTCAGATGACCGCAACCTCGACCCTCGGGCAGACGCTGCCGCCACCGCCACCGCCGGTGCCGGGGGCAGCCCAGGGACCGCCGCCAAGCCAGATGCCTCCCCCTGAAGAGAGCGAACGCACTCCCGACTGACGGCACGCCTACACCCTGGCGCAGCCCGAAGCTGGGCTAGCCGTATTGCCGATCCCGTTTGGGATCGCCCGCGGGCCGGGGTAGGCTCGCCGTGTCCAGCCCCTGGCGAACGGAGAGACATGGCGTACGAGATGAAGATCCGCGGCACCGAGCACGAGGTGAAGGTGCGCAGCCCCTGGGCCGTCGCCCTGCTGCCGATCATCACCCTCGGCATCTACCACCTGGTCTGGTGGTACAAGATCAACAAGGAGCTGAAAGCGTACGGTGAGGCCAAGGGCTACGACCTCGGCCAGAACCCGACCAACTCCCTGCTTGCCCTCTTCCCCGGTTTCCTGATCATCATCCCGGTGCTGGTCACCTACTGGAACGGCACCAAGCGCGTCCAGGGCGCCTCGAAAGTCGCGGGCCACGAGCCGGTCAACGGCTGGATCGCCCTGATCCTCTACCTGCTGATCGCGCCCGGGCTCTGGGCCTACCTGCAGGTCTCCCTGAACCACATCTGGGAGCAGGAGGCAGAGGCGCTGCCGGGACAGGCCGCACCGCCGGCGCCCTCGGACGAGATGCCGCCCCCCGCACCCCAGGCGTAGTCCTCTAGCTCAGGGATCCACCTCGAGGTCCACCTCCGCGACGCAGCTCTGGGGCTGCGAGTGGGGCCGGCTGTGCCAGGCCCCGTCGCGGAGGGAGACTTCGCTCAACCCGTCGAGAAGCAGACAGCGCCAGTCGCCGCCCGGGGGCAGGCCGCGGCCGCTGCCTCCGGCGAACTGGAAGAACAGCGCTCGCGGCTCGCCATCCCTGGTGCCGATGACGTGAGGGCACATACGCCGCCGATGGCCGCCGTAGGTGGCATCGACCTGCCGCCTCTCTTCGATCGCGCGGCGCACCAGCGCGTACGTGCCCTCCACTGTCAGGTCAGGAAGCCGACTGGGTGAGGCCGACCACATTCCCCTCCGGGTCCTTGAACTGACCCAGGGTGATGCTCTCCATGATCGTCTCCGGTCCCATGATCCGGGTGCCGCCGAGGCTCTCGGCCTTGGCCAGCGCCGCCTCCACGTCGGGGACCTCGACGTAGAAGGTGATGTGACCCTCGTAGCCCTCGGGACCCTGGCCGATGCCGCCGGCGATGCCGGGGCCGACCGAGCCCTCCGCGCGCGTCGACCAACCCGTACTTCATCGGGTTGTCGTCTTTGACCTCCCAATCGAACATCTCGGCGTAGTAGCTCTTCAGCTTGTCGCCGTCTCTGCCTACTACCTCGAAGTGGACCACTGGCTGTGCCATGGCCTTCCTTTCTCTAGGGGTTGAGGAATCGAATCACCTCGGCCGCGTCGACCTCGAGCGCGGCGGTCGCCTTCTTCGTGACCTTGCCCAAGTGCTCGATCTTCACCTCGCCGCCGGCGTACCCCCAGGTGGCGACGGCGCGGCCGTCGACCAGGGCGAAGGGGCGGAAGATGCCGTTGATCGTGACCAGCAGCTTGTGCGGGCCGACGACTTCCTCGCGCGAGGTCCAGCCGAGCAGCAGCGGGTCGAAGGCGCCGAGCAGGCGCGGCGGCGGGATCTCCGCCGGCGGCGGCTGGCGCTTGCGAGGTCGACGCAGGCCGTCGTCGCGCTCGACGCAGCTGCGAGGCGATCGCCGCCAGCCCGGCGCGGGCGTCGCGCAGCGGCAGCCCGGCCCAGCGGGCGAGGTCGCGGTCGTCGGCGGGCGCGTGGCCGACCAGGTAGCGGCGGGCCAGCTCGGCCAGCGCCGCCTCGCGGTCCAGCGGCTTCGGCTCCGAGCCAGTCGCGGACGAGGACGTAGGCGTGCTGCTTGCCGACCATCGGCCCGCGCACGGCGGGCCCGCGCAGGGCGGCGAGGAACAGCAGGTGGATGCAGCGCCTGCCCGGCGGTCGGCACGCCGGCCGCGTCGAGCCGCTCGCTCAGCTGCTTCCGGGTCAGCGGCCCCTCCTCGGCCAGCGACCGCTCGATCGTCTCCACCGCCCGCTCGGCGTCGGCCTCGGAGACGCCCTCCTGGCGCAGCCGCCGCGTGCTGCTGGTCAGCAGCGGCGGCGTGGTCAGCGCCTGCAGCCAGCGGGTAGTCCTCGCTGCGGACCAGGTGCAGGGTGCCGCGGTTGAGCCAGGTGATCAGCAGCGAGCGCTCCTCGGTCAGGGCCCGGTCGACGTCGGCGGCGGTCAGGCCGCTGGTGCGGGCGCGCACCGCGAGCCGCGCGCCGCGCGGGTCCTGCCCCTGCACCGCCAGCAGCCGCTCGGCGACGTCGACCGGCCGCTTCAGCGGCGGGCCGGCGAGCCCCTGCGCCGTCAGTCGTTCGGCGATCGGCGCGCGCATCGAACGCCGATGATCGCCGATCGCGGCCCTATTTAACGGCGAGCAGGTCGACGACGAAGATCAGCGTTTCGTTCGGGCCGATCGCGGCGGAGAGCCGGCCTGCCCGTAGGCGAGGTCGGCCGGGATGATCAGCTCGCGGCGGCCGCCGACCTTCATCCCGTCGATGCCCTGGTCCCAGCCCGGGATCACTTCGCCGCCGCCGAGCGTGAAGGTGAACGGTTCGTTGCGGCTCCAGGAGGAGTCGAACTCTTCCTTCGAGTCGTAGCCGACCCCGACGTACTGGACGGTGACTTCGTCGCCGGCCTTCGCTTCGGCGCCGTCGCCTTCGACGATTTCCACCTCTTCGAGCTTCTTCGGCGCGGCCCCGTCGGGGACGGTCACCTTCGGTTTGGCGTTCAGTTCGGTGCTCCCTCCCGACTGCTCGGTCGTGGTCGCTTCAGTTCCCGCGGTCGAGGTGGAGTCGTCGCTGTCGCCGCAACCGGCCACGGCCAGCGCCAGCGCCACGCACAACGCGATGATCAGAATCGCTCCCCTGCTCACGGCCGCCATCCTAGCTTCAACCGCGAAATGGCGGCTGAGCGGTCAGCCCTTGCCGGAGAGGCGGTCCCAGGTGCGGCCGAGCAGGCCGCGGCCGCGACCGCCGGCGAGGTCCGCCGGGTTGACCAGAGCGAGCCCGGGTTGGCGGCCGGCGGCGGCAGCTCGGCGGCAGCGGCGGCGTCGATCTTCAGCACCACCCCGCGCTCGTAGATCTCGCCCACCTCGGGCGCGTCGACGAAGCGGTGGCCGCCGGGGCCGGCGGTGGTGTCGAAGACGATGCCGTCGAACATGTCGGCCTCGGGCGCCGCGAGCACCCTGACCACCCGGCCGAGCTTCTCGCCGTCGCTCGAGTAGACCGGCACGCCTTTGCCCAAGGTCAGATAGGAGCTCCGCTCGCCCAGATCCTCCATCGGCGGCGAGCCTAGCGAAGCGCCCAGCACGCTACACTCACCGCGGGGACCGGAGAGAGGAGACGAAGTGGGACTGAACCTGGCATCGATCGTGACCGAGAGCGCCGCGCGGGCGCCGGAGAGCCCTGCGATCCGCCTCGGCGAGCAGGCGTGACCTACGCCGAGCTCGACGAGCGCAGCGCCCGCCTCGCGGCGCTGCTGCGCGAGAAGGGCCTGGAGCCGGGCGACCGGGTCGGGGTGATGCTGCCCAACGTGCCCGAGTTCCCGGTCGCCTACTACGGCGTGCTGCGGGCCGGCGGCGTCGTCGTGCCGATGAACGTGCTGCTGAAGCGGCGCGAGATCGCCTTCTACCTCGAGGACTCCGGCGCCAAGCTGCTGCTCGCCTGGCACGGCTTCGCCGCCGAGGCGCGCGACGGCGCCGCCGACGCCGGCGCCGAGCTGATCGAGGTCGAGCCGGCAGCCTTCGCCGCGACGCTGGCCGAGCACGAGCCGGCGCCCGGCCTCGCCGACACCGAGGAGAGCGACACCGCGGTGATCCTCTACACCTCGGGCACCACCGGCAAGCCGAAGGGCGCCGAGCTGACCCACGTCAACCTCTACCGCAACGCCGACGTCTCCTCCCGCACGACCTGCGAGATCGCCGCCGGCGACGTCGTCCTCGGCGCCCTGCCGCTCTTCCACTCCTTCGGCCAGACGGTGAGCATGAACGCCTCGCTGAGGGTCGGCGCCTGCCTCACCCTGGTGCCCAAATTCGACCCCGGCGAGGCGCTGGAGACGATGCAGCGCGACGGGGTCACCCACTTCTACGGCGTGCCGACGATGTACGGGGCGCTGCTGCACCACCCCGAGCGCGAGAGCTACGACACCTCGACCCTGCGCACCTGCATCACCGGCGGCGCCTCGATGCCGGTCGAGGTCCTGCGCGGCTTCGAGGAGGCCTTCGGGGCGATCGTGCTCGAGGGCTACGGGCTCTCGGAGACCTCGCCGGTCGCCTGCTCCAACCACCCCGACAGCGAGCGCAAGCCGGGCTCGATCGGCACCCCGCTCGAAGGGGTCGAGATGAAGGTCGTCGACGAGGACGACAACGAGGTCGCCCAGGGCGAGGTCGGCGAGATCGTGATCCGCGGCCACAACATCATGAAGGGCTACTGGCAGCGCCCCGACGCGACCGAGGAGGCGATGCGCGGCGGCTGGTTCCACAGCGGCGACATGGCCCGCGTCGACGAGGACGGCTACTTCTACATCGTCGACCGCAAGAAGGACCTGATCATCCGCGGCGGCTACAACGTCTACCCGCGCGAGGTCGAGGAGGTGCTCTACGAGCACCCGAAGATCCGCGAAGCGGCGGTCCTCGGCGTCCCCCACGACGAGTGGGGCGAGGAGATCGGCGCCGCGGTCGTCCTCCACGAGGGCGAGGAGCTGGCGCCCGAGGAGGTCAGCGCCTACGTCAAGGAGCGGATCGCCGCCTACAAGTACCCGCGCCTGGTCTGGTTCCTCGACGACCTGCCCAAGGGCCCCACCGGCAAGATCCTCAAGCGCGAGATCGAAGTCCCCGCGGCGAGCGATGCCTCGTCCACGCTCAGCTGACCTGTGTGAGCGAGATCACTCGCGAAACTGGCCAGTCAGCCAGTAAGCACGCTAAGCTCCGCCCTGACGGGACACGGGCAAGTCGAAGGAGAAGAGATGAGCGTCGCCTCCCAGAGCCTGATGGACAACATCACCTACGAGGACCTCTACCAGCGCTGGGAGCAGGGCAACTGGAGCGCCTACGACATCGACTTCTCCGCAGGACCGCGCCGGCTGGGAGGCGCTCAGCGACATCCAGCGCCGCTCGGCGATGTGGATCTACTCGATGTTCTTCTACGGCGAGGACCGGGTCGCCGACACCCTCGCCCCCTACATCACCGCCGCCCCGACCGAGGAGCAGGCCTACTTCCTCGCCACCCAGCAGGTCGACGAGGTCCGCCACTCGGTCTTCTTCCACCGCTTCTTCAAGGAGGTGATCGGGGTCGGCGGCGACTCGATCCAGCAGACCCTCGCCTCCACCCTGCCGCAGCTCAACTGGGGCTACCGCGGCATCTTCGACCGCCTCGACCTGATGGCCGAGGAACTGCGCAAGGACCGCTCGCTGCCCAAGTACGCGCAGGCGATCACGCTCTACCACCTGATCGTCGAGGGCAGCCTGGCCCAGCCCGGCCAGCACTTCATCGAGGACTTCTTCGCCTCCGAAGAGACGATGCCCGGCTTCAGCGCCGGCATGGCCAACGTCTCCCGCGACGAGCAGCGCCACATCGGCTTCGGCGTCAAGGTGCTCTCCGAGCTGCTCGCCGAAGAGCACCCCGGCTGGGAGGAGAACCGCGCCGCGGTGGTCGAGCTGCTGCGCGAAGTCCTGCCCTACGGCCCCGCCGTCTTCTACCCGCCGAACTTCGACCGCGCCTACACCGAGTGCTACGGCTTCACGCTCGAGGACATCTTCGCCTTCGGCCTCAAACTGATCCGCCAGCGCTGGCGCACGATCGGCTACCCGACCGAGGAGATGCCCCCCGGCGTCTTCCCCTTCGACCCCGACGCCTCCGAGCGCGAGATCGCCGAGAACCAGGTGAAGCTGATGAAGGCCGGCATCCTCGGCCCGCCCGACGGCCCTGCCCCCGACGCCTCGCCGGAGATGCAGCGCCTCTACTTCGACGTGGTCAAGCGCGTCCGCCGACCCGCGGGCCGCCAACGGCTCGCCGCTGGTCTACCAGTGGCGCTTCACCGACGCCGACCCCTGGCACCTGGTGATCGACAACGGCTCGACCCGGGCCGAGCCCGGCGAAGCGCCGACCCCGACCTCGACGCTCGAGGCCAGCTGGGCCGACTGGGTCGCGATGGGCAAGCCCGACGCCAACCCGCTGAAGATGGTCCTGCAGCGCCGCATCCGCCCGCGCGGCTCGCTGCGCGAGATCGCGCGGATGCGCAAGGTCTTCGCCTGACCGAAGCGCTCCGTGAGGCCCGCCGGCCGGCTAGGAGATCGGCGGGCGGGCGTCCGCCCAGGGCCGCTCGGCCTCGAGCTGGGCGGCGAGCGAGAGCAGCGTCGCCTCGTCGCCGGGGCGGCCGATGATCTGGACCGCGAGCGGCATGCCGTCGGCGGCGAAGCCGGCCGGGACCGACATCGCCGGGTTGCCGAGGTGGTTCCAGGGGACGCAGTAGGGATAGAAGCGGCTCATCCCGAGCACGGTGCGCAGGGCGCCCCGGCCCTCCCAGCGGCGGACCGGCAGCGCGGTGCCGCCCATCACCGGGGTCATCAGCACGTCGAAGGAGTCGAAGATCGCGTTGACGCGGGCTGCGTCGGCGGCGCGGCCGCGCAGCGCCCGCTCGTAGAGGCCGTCGGGGAGCAGGCCGCCGAGCCGGCCGAAGCCGCGGGTGCGCCGTTCGAGCCGCTCGGGGTGCGGCACTTCGGCGACCGTCTCGGCGACGCCGCGCAGGAAGCGCGGCGTGATGTTGTTGCCGATCAGCGCCCCAGTCGGGGTCGCGCTGCGGCGACCTCGTGGCCGAGCGAGCCCAGCAGCTCGGCGGTGTCGGCGACCGCGCCCTTGACCTCGTCGGCGACGGTCGGCGGGGCCGCTGCGCGCGGCGGCAGCGGTCGAGTAGGCGACGCGCAGCTTGCCGGGCGGCGTCTTCGCCGACTCGACGAAGGGGCGCTCGGGGGGCGGCGGCGCCTCGGGCTCCCGCGAGCCGCCGGAGACGACGTCGAGCCAGAGCGCGGTGTCGAGCACGGTGCGGCTGACGCAGCCGTTGACCGCGAGGCCGTGCCAGCCTTCGAGCTCGGGCGCCAGCGAGACCCGGCCGCGCGACGGCTTGAGGCCGAAGAGGCCGCAGGAGGCGGCGGGGATGCGGATCGAGCCGGCGCCGTCGCCGGCCGAGGCGATCGGCACCAGGCCGGCGGCGACCGCCGCGGCGCTGCCGCCGCTCGAGCCGCCCGGCGTGCGCTGCGGGTTCCAGGGGTTGCGGGTGACGCCGTAGGTGGCCGACTCGGTGAAGCCGCAGATCGCCAGCTCGGGCAGCAGGGTCAGGCCGACCACGATCGCGCCCGCCTCGCGCAGCCGCCGCACCATCTCGGAGTCGGCCTTGGCGGGCTCGGTGAAGGCGTCGGTGCCGTGGGTGTTGACCTCGCCGGCGACGTCGACTTCGTCCTTGATCGCGATCGGCACGCCGAGCAGCGGCCGCTCGTCGCCGCCCTTGATCCGCGCCTCGGCCTGCTCGGCTTCGAGCAGCGCCCGCTCGGCGAAGACCTTGCGGAAGGAGTTCAGCTGCGGGTCGAGCCGCTCGATCCGCTCGAGGCAGAGCCGCACCAGCTCGGTCGGCGAGACCTCCCCCGCCCGCACCATCTCCGCCTGCCGCGCCGCCCCCGCGAACGCGATGTCGTCATCGGCCATGCGCCGATCCTATGCGCTCCAGATCGACGGCCTATTCCCTCCATATAGGGGCGTCGAGCCCTCGGCGTGCGGGAGGTCAGGCCTCGACGGGCTCGGGCTCGGTGCCGCGCCTCGAAGCTGAGGTCGGGCAGAGGCGGTCGAGCCAGGAGGGCATCCACCAGTTCCAGTCGCCCATCAGCTTCATCGCCGCCGGCACCAGGATCAGCCGCACCAGGGTCGCGTCGAGGGCGATCGCCACCGCGCAGCCGAGGCCCAGCTCCTTGATCGAGGGCACGCCGGTGAGGACGAAGACGGCGAAGACCGAGGTCATGATCAGCGCCGCCGAGGAGATCGTGCGGGCGCTGGAGGCGAGGCCCTCGGCGACCGCGCGCTCGTTGTCGCCGTGCTCGCAGGTAGCGCTCGCGGATCCGCGACATCAGGAAGACCTCGTAGTCCATCGAGAGGCCGAAGACGATGGCGAAGATCAGCGGCACGTTGATCGTGTCCAGGGCGCCGAGGCTTTCGAAGCCGAGCAGGCTGTCGAACCAGCCCCACTGGAAGATCGCGACGAGGACGCCGAAGGCGGCGCCGATCGAGAGCAGGTTCATCAGCACCGCCTTCAGCGGCAGCAGCAGCGAGCGCAGCATCACCATCAGGACGAGGAAGCTGAGCGCGAGGACGAAGCCGACGATCTTCCAAAGCGAGCCGGAGATCTGGTGGCGGACGTCGTCGGTGCGGGCGGTTTCGCCGCCGACGTCGACTGTGGCCGCCGCCGGCCAGGCGGTGGCGGGGACGAAGGACGTCGCGCAGGCGGTCGACCAGCGCCGTCGCCGCGTCGGAGTCGCTGGGCGCGGTCGGGGTCGCCTCGATCAGGGCGCTGTCGCCGGCGAAGACGGGCGGGGCGACCGCGCTGATGCCGGGCTGCTCGACCCAGCTCGCCGGCGAACGCGGCGACGGCGGCGCGGTCGGCGGCGGCCGGGGAAGGAGGCGACGATCTGAACCGGGTCGGCGCCGCCGCCGAGCTGCTCGGAGGCGAGTTCGTTGCCGACCCGCACGTCGCTGTCCTTGGGGAACTGCTCGAGCGCGGCGGTGCCGGTCTCGCATCGAGAGCACCGGGAGGCGAGGATGAGCAGGACGCGGCGGAGCCGGTCGCGGCGAGCCACGGGGCGGGCCATGACGCGGCGCGCCCAGCGCTCCCAGAAGCCGGGCCCGGCGGGAGCGCCGTCGAGGGCGGCGGCGGGCTGGGGCGGCGGAAGATCCGCGTGCTTGACGAAGCGCAGGACCCTGGCGACGATCCCGCCCGGCATCACCCGGTCGCCGAGCATCGCGATCAGCGCCGGCAGCAGCGTGGTCGCGGTGAGGATCGAGACGGCGACGACGGTCATCGCCCCCAGCGCCATCGAGCGCAGCGCCTGGTTGTCGACCATCCAGAGGCCGGCGAGGGAGACGATCACGGCGAGGCCGGAGAAGGCGACGGCGAGGCCGGAGGTGGCCAGCGCCTCGGCCCGCGCCGCGTCGCAGTCGCGCCCGGCGTGGCGCTCCTCGCGGTAGCGGGCGAGGATGAAGAGCGAGTAGTCGATCGCGACGCCGATCCCGATCATCGAGGCCATGTTGGTGACGAAGACCGAGGTGCTCATCTGCAGCGAGATGAAGTAGATCAGGGCGCCGGTGACGATCACGCTGACGAAGCCGAGCGCCAGCGGCAGCGCCGCGGCGGCGAGCGAGCCGAAGACGACGAGCAGGATCAGCGCGACGATCGGGAAGCCGCCCGCCTCGGCCTTGTGCCAGGTCCTCCTTGGAGAGCTCCTGCATCCCGGCCCAGACCGTCGGCTGCCCGGCCAGGTAGGCGGTGACCCCGCCCGCGGCGGTGCCGGGATCGAGGGCTTCGCGCAGGTCGACGGCCGGGTCGATCAGCTCGTCCGGAGCGACCGCGCTGGTGAGCGGCAGCAGGGCGCTGTCGCGTGCGCTGCAGCTGCAGCTCGCCGCGGCGGGCGACCGCCGGCGGCAGGGCGATGCCATCGACCGCTGGCGACCTCGCGGCGGACCCGGTCGACCGCGGCGGCCCGCTCGGCCCGGGCTGGCGCCCGGCTCGGCCCGCAGCAGCACCGCGATCCCGTCGGCCTCGCTGGCGAAGTCGCCCTGCATCGAGTCGCCGACCGCCTTCGACTCGCTGCCGGGAACGTCGAAGCCGCCGCCGGTGAGGTGCTCGGTCTGGTGCGCGGCGAAGGGCAGGGCGAGCGACGACGATCGCGATCCAGGCGCCAAGGACCCAGCGCCGGCGGCGGCCGAGAACGCTGCAAGTCGATCATTCGCGTCGCGCATTGGCTGGTTGGCCAGCTTTTCGCAACGGCGCGGCCGCGTCTGTGAGTCGCGTCACTCCGCGCGGCGATCGAGCCGGCGGGCGCTACTCGGCGACGAGCAGGTACCGGGCCGAGGCGGCGCCGGCGGCGAGCGCGGCGCTGTTGTCGCGCTCGGGATCGGAGAGGGCCTGCAGGGCGAAGCCGTCGCCGACCGCGAAGAGGTAGGAGACGATCGCCTCGGCGTCGAAGCGCAGCTTGAGCACGCCCTCGCTGCTCCTTCGCCTCCAGCACCTCGGCGACGTGGGAGCGGGTGCGCTCGAAGAGCTGGCCGACCTCGCGCTGGATGTCGGGGTTGCGGCGGCCGGCGCTGAACAGCTCGTAGAGGAGGAGGAAGAAGCCCGGTTCGTTCTCGATCATGTCGGTGAGGCTGGCGACGAGGACGTCGAGGACGTCGTCGGCCGTCTTCGCCTTGGCGAGCGGCTCGTCGAGGCGGGCGACGCGGATCTCGGCGTCGCGGCGGACGACCTCGACCAGCAGCCGCTCCTTGGTCCCGAAGTAGTAGTGGAGCAGGCCGCGGCTGACCCCCGCCTCGCGGGCGACGTGCTCGAAGGTCGAGCCGGCGGCGCCGCGGTTGGCGACGCTGTCGCGCATCGCGTCGACGATGCGCTGCGCCTTGTCGCCGCTCAGCTCGCGCTCTTTGGTTGCCGCCTCCATGTCAAATCAGTCTAGTGCTGGGCCTGACGCGGCTTCAGGTGCCGGCCAGGCAAGGACGCAGGGAGCGTGGCGTGCTTCGCACGCGAGCGACCGAGGACGCCGCATGGCGGTGCCTGAAGCGCGTCAGGAGCCGTTGATGCTGGTGGTGCAGGTGTACTCGAACTCCTCTTCGGCGCCGAAGAGGGCGTCGAGCACGGTCTTGCGGGCGTCCTCGCTGAGCACCAGGGCGATCACGGCGCCGACCAGGCCGACGAGGAGGAAGCGGCCGATGCCGCTTCTTGCGCTTCTGCGGCTTGCGCAGGCGCTCGGAGGCCTCGCGCAGGCTCTCGGCCGCCTCGCGCAGGTCCTTCTGCACCTTCTTGTCGCTGGTCACGGCCTTGACCGCGCCCTTGCCGTTGCCGGTCGCACGGCCGTAGGCGCCCTTGGCGGCCTCGAAGGCGTCGCGCAGGCTGTCGCGCAGCTCTTCGTCCTCGATCAGGCGCTGCACGTAGGGGTTCTCGCGGGCAGTCTCGTAGATGTCGGTGGCGCGGGTCGCCGTCGTCTTGCTCATACCTTCTCCTCGCTGGATCTCGCGGGATCCACTGGCAGCGTTATACCCGAAGTCACTGTGCAGGCGCTTATCCCGGGCCGATGCCGTCGAGGAGGACGCCTGTTGATGCGGAAGTTGAGGTCGGCGTCGCGTCAGCTCGCGCAGGCGCAGCGGCGCCAGGCCGGGGCCCGGCAGCTCGAAGTGCCGGATGAAGAGCCGGCCGGCGTCTTCGCCGAGGTTTCGCGGAAGCCGGGGCCGAGCAGGCGGCGCGGCGGCGGCGGCACGCGGCCGTCGGAGACGAAGTCGATTTCGTGGACCAGCCAGTCGAAGCCGTCCGCCGGCGTGACCTGGAACGCGCCGGTCGAGAGGTAGTAGCGCAGCGAGGCCTCGCCGAGGACCCAGGTGACCGTCGCCCGCGGCGCCGCCGGCTCGCCGATCTCGGCCGCGACCGCGTCCCAGTCGGGCCGCTGCAGGTCCGGCGAGAAGCTGGCCCAGATGCAGAAGCCGAGCGAGTAGGCGAACAGGGCGGCGCCGATCGCCGTGCCGAGGCGGCGCGCCGCCGGCAGGGTGACGCCGATCGCGACCGCGACCAGCAGCGGCACCAGGGCCGGCAGCACGTTGCGGGCGAGGACGAAGTCCTTGCTGGGGGCGAGCACGGCCGAGCAGCGAGCGGGATCGCCGATCGCCGCCAGCGACGACGACGAGCGGGATCGCCGCCGGCGCGGCGCTCGCTCGCGGTCGCCGCGGAAGGCGAGCAGCGCCAGGGCCGCCAGGACCAGCGCCAGCGGCACGAGGGCCAGCGCCGGGCGCTCGGGCCGGGCGATGATGTCGCCGGTCTCGCCGATGACGAAGGTCGACGCCGGTCTCCCAGAGCCGGTGCCCGAGCGTGAAGTTGCCGATCCATTCGGCGTGGCCGTAGGACATCTGGTGGATCGCCAGCGGCGCCAGCAGCAGGCCGCCGAGGGCGACGATCCAGAGCCCGGCGAGCGCTGGCGCGCCCGCGCCGGCGCAGCAGCCAGAGCGCCTCGGCGGCGATCGGAAGACGGCGAAGTAGTGGGTGGCGAGGGCGAGGCCCGAGACGATGCCCCAGAGCGGTGAAGTCGCGGCGGCTGCCCGCCGCGCAGGGCGCGCACGCAGTAGAGCAGCGAGAGCGCGCAGAGCAGGACGAGCAGCGCGTAGGCGCGCGCCTCCTGCGAGTACCAGAGCAGCATCGGGTTGACCGCGACCAGCGCCGCCGCCATCAGCCCGGCGCGGCGGCCGCGCAGCTCGGCGCCGAGCAGGTAGGCGACCGGGACCGTCGCCACGCCGGCCAGGGCCGAGAGCGAGCGCAGGCCGAACTCGCCCGTCCCGGTCAGCTGCGTCCAGACCCAGGCCAGCGCGTAGTAGAGCGGCGGCGCCGACTCGCTGAAGCCGACCGCGTCCATCGCGTGCAAGAAGCTGCCGCGCAGGACGCGGCTGGCGGTGACGATCTCGTCGTGGTGGTAGGCCTGGACGCCGAGCGTGGCGAAGCGCAGGACGGCGGCCAGCACGGTCAGCCCGGCGACGATCCAGAAGGCGCGCGAGCGCGCCCGCGCCGCCTCGCGCAGCGACTGCGCGATACGTCGCAGGGCCGCCCCTGCCGAGAGTCGCCGCCTCCATCGGCTAGGAGAGCGCTGCGTCGATCGCCTTGGAGACCTCGTCGACGTAGACGAACTCGAGGCTCGCCGAGCTCGTGCTCGGGGATCTCGGCGACGTCGCCCTCGTTGCGCGCCGGGCACGATCACCCGCTTGATCCCGGCCCGCTGCGCCGCCAGCGACTTCTCCTTGAGGCCGCCGATCGGCAGCACCTGGCCGGTCAGCGTCACCTCGCCGGTCATCGCCACATCGTTGCGAACCGGCCGGCCGCTGATCAGCGAGGCGAGCGCCACGGTCATCGCCACCCCGGCCGAGGGCCCGTCCTTGGGCACCGCCCCGGCCGGGACGTGGATGTGGATGTCGTGCTCGGCGAACCAGTCCTCGCCGAGCTCGGGCGCGATCTCGGCCCAGTGGCCGCGGACCCAGGAGAGCGCCGCCTGCGCCGACTCCTTCATCACGTCGCCGAGCTGGCCGGTGATCGTCAGCTTGCCCGAGCCCGGCATCGCCGTCGCCTCGATGAAGAGGACGTCGCCGCCGGTCGGGGTCCAGGCGAGGCCGGTGGCGACGCCGGGGTCCTTGGTGCGGCGGCGCTGCTCGGCGAAGACGCGGCGGCGGCCGAGCAGCTCGCGCGCTTTCTTGCCGGAGACCTTGACCTTGCCCTTGGCCTTGCCCTCGGCGACGTCGCGGGCGACTTTGCGGCAGATCGTGCCGATCTGGCGCTCGAGGTTGCGGACGCCGGCCTCGCGCGTGTACTCCTCGATGATCGCGGTCAGGGCCGCGTCGGCGAACTCGATCTGGGAGGGCTTCAGCCCGTTGGCCTCGATCTGGCGCGGGACCAGGTAGCGGCGGGCGATGTGGCGCTTCTCCTCGAGCGTGTAGCCGGCCAGCTCGATCGTCTCCATCCGGTCCAGCAGCGGGCCGGGGATCGTGTCGAGGACGTTGGCGGTGGCGATGAAGACGACGTCGGAGAGGTCGAACTCGAGGTCGAGGTAGTGGTCGCGGAAGGAGTCGTTCTGGGCCGGGTCGAGCACCTCCAGCATCGCCGAGGCGGGGTCGCCGCGGAAGTCGGCGCCCATCTTGTCGATCTCGTCGATCATGAAGACGGGGTTGCGGGTGCCGGCGTCGCGCAGGGCGCGGATGATCGTCCCCGGCAGCGCGCCGATGTAGGTGCGGCGGTGGCCGCGGATCTCGGCCTCGTCGCGGACGCCGCCGACCGAGATCCGCTCGAACTCGCGCCCCAGCGCCTTCGCGATCGAGCGGCCGAGGCTGGTCTTGCCGACCCCGGGCGGGCCGACGAAGCAGAGGATCGGGCCGGGCGAGTCGGGGTTCAGCTTGCGCACCGCCAGGTACTCGAGGATGCGGTCCTTGACCTTCTTCGAGGTCGTAGTGGTCGGCGTCGAGCACCTCGCGGGCGTGGGCGATGTCGAGGTTGTCCTCGGTCTCGACCGACCAGGGCAGCTCGACCAGCCACTCCAGGTAGGTGCGGATGACGCCGTGCTCGGCCGCCGCCGGCGGCAGTTTCTCCAGCCGCGAGAGCTCGCGCTCGGCGGCTTTCAGGGCGTGCTCGGGCAGGCTCGGCGTCCTCGATCCGCTCGCGCAGTTCGTTCGCTTCGGCCTGCTGCTCGTCCTCCTCCCCCAGCTCGTCCTGGATCGCTTTCATCTGCTGGCGCAGGAAGAACTCGCGCTGGCCTTTGTCGATCTCCGACTGCACCTGGGACTGGATCTGGGTGCCGAGCTGGACCACCTCGAGCTCGCGGGCGAGGATCTGGGAGAGGTGGCGCAGCCGCTTGGCGACGTCGACCTCCTCCAGCAGCTTCTGCTTCTCCTCGGTGTCGATCCGCAGGGCGCCGGCGATCAGGTGGCCGAGCGCCGCCGGGTCGTCGATGTTGGCGACCGCCATCTGCAGCTCCTCCGGCAGGTAGGGGATCTGCTCGACGATCTCCGAGAAGGTGCGCTGGACGTTGCGGGTCAGCGCCTCCAGCTCGGGGCTCGGCTCGACTGACGTCGGGCAGCTCGGAGATCCGCGCGACCAGGTAGGGCTGCTCGGCGACGTAGGGGCCGAGGCGGACCCGCTGCGTGCCCTGGACGAGGATGCGCAGCGTGCCGTCGGGGACCTTGATCATGCGGGCGACGACGCCGACCACGCCGACGTCGTAGAGGTCCTCGGGGCCGGGCTCCTCGTTCTCGGGGTCGCGCGAGGCGACCATGACCAGCATCCGGTTGGCGCCGAGCACGTCGTCGACGAGCTTGATCGAGCGCTCCTGGCCGACCGCCAGCGGGGTCAGCGTCTCCGGGAAGGTGACCGTGTCGCGCAGCGGCAGGACCGGCAGCGCGTCGGGCAGCGGCTGGTTGGCGCGGATCGCGTCCTCGGCGTCGAGCGGCGAGTCGACCACTTCGAGGACCGGTGCGCCCTCCATCACTTGCGCCCGATCGGCACCCGGCGGGTGGTCTCGGCGGGGTCGCGCAGCGGCAGCTCGATCCGCAGCACCCCGTCTTCGTAGGTGGCCTTGGCGCGCTCGGCGTCGACCTCGACCTGCAGCTCGACGACGCGGCGGAACGGGCCCGAGGGAATCTCGACCTGCTGGTAGACCCGCCCCTCGGTCTCCTGCACCGGCCGTTCGCCGACGATCGCCAGCTGGCGCCCGCTGACCTCGATCCCGACCTCGCTCAGCTCGACCCCGGCGAGGTCGACCTTGACCACCGCCCGCTGCGGATCGCCGCAGTAGTAGACGTCGACGTTGGGCGAGAACCCGCTGGTCCGCCGGCTGACGTAGCGCCCGCGCCCCCAGGCATCCCCCATCATCTGGTCCATCTCGCGCCGCATGCGGGCGAAGTCGGCGAAGAGGTCGCGTTGGGGCACGGGCAAAACATAGCCAGGCGGGCGTTGACGGGTGGGGCCGGGGGAGCTGGGTACCCCTCCGCTGCGGAATTGTCGCGCGCCCTATGGGCGCTGCTCCGGATATCGGCGCGCGGCCTGGCGGCCGCGCAGGAATCAGATGCATGTCGCGGCTTCGGCGACATTCCCGCGGAGGGGTACCGGCTCCCCGGCGAAACTCCGAGGCGGCCAGCTGAGCTGGACCCAGCGCCAGCCTCTGGGTGGAGCTGCTTGTACACGAGCTCTGCGCGGTCAGCTCGAAGCTCTGTACGACCGCGCCGTTGGGAGAGGGTCGGGTCGCCCTCTGGGCGAATGTCGCGAAGCGGCGATATGCAATCTCGTGCTCTTGCGCGCCGTAGGCGGGCTCCGTTACGGCGAGCATGCCGCGCCCATAGGGGCGCGCGACTCAATTCGCCCAGAGGGCGACCGGACCCGTCCTAAGCAGCGCCGCGAGGCCCAGCGAGGCGCCCGCATCAGCAGGACCGGCTGCTTGGGCGGCACCAGGCCCTCGGGGCGGTTCGGCCGGAAGGTCGCGCAGGGCTCCTTCAGCTCGAGCGCGCAGAGCAGGTTCTTGTGGAAGTAGCAGTCCTCGCAGGTGGGCGGCTTTGGCTTGCGCGGCATCGGGCGGCATATTGGCAGCGCCGTGACGCTTCCGTGAGGGGCAATTCCGCAAATCGCTACCTCTTTGACACAGACTCGTCACATGTTCCCCGCGTCTTGCGGGGGCGCGGGGAGCCGTCGCTACTATTGGCGCCGATGGAGGCTCACGACCGCACCGAGAAGCTCTCGGCATCGCCGCCGCTCTTCAAGAGCGAATTCCTCAACTTCTTCTCCCGCGTGCACCCCGCCGTGCCGGCGGTCGTCTTCGTGCCGGTGGTCGTCGCGATGGAGTGGCTGGGGGCCGACCGCGGCTACGGCGTCTGGCAGCTGATCCTGCTCTCGCTGGCCGGGATCGGGATCTGGACGCTGACCGAGTACTGGCTGCACCGCCTCGTCTTCCACTGGGAGCCGGACAACGCCTTCGGCCGCCGGATGCACTTCATCATCCACGGCATCCACCACGACCATCCCAACGACAAGATGCGCCTGGTGATGCCGCCGTCGGTCTCGATCCCGCTGGCGGCGCTCTTCTTCGTCGCCTTCTGGCTGATCTTCGGCAGCCCGGCCGCCTTCCCGCTCTTCGGCGGCTTCATCTTCGGCTACCTCGCCTACGACTACACGCACTACTACGTGCACCACTTCGTGCCGAAGTCCGACCTCGGCAAGCAACTGCGCGAGCAGCACATGCGCCACCACTTCCAGGACCACCGCTTCGGCTACGGCGTCTCCTCGCCGCTCTGGGACGTGGTCTTCCGCACCCTGCCGCGCAAGCGCAACCACTAGACGCGCTCTCAGGCCATTCGGCCAGTGGCGGGAGTGTTCCTGACTAAATGAATAGTCACAGTGAATGTCACTGTGCCACACTGCCGCAGTTAGTACAAATTTACTCCTCCTTGGATGGAAAGGAAACCGATGCCCAGCACTACGAACGTACTCGACGAGGCACGGAGCTTGTTGAGAAGCGCCTCGCCGAGCTCGACGAGGAGCGCAAGCGCCTCGAGCGCGCACTGGCCGAGCTCGGTGGCAAAGCTACCCGGCGCGCCCCGGGTCGCCCGCGCGGCAGCAAATCGACTCCTGGCAAACCGCTTCCAGTAAAGCCGCAACCCCCCGCCGTCGTCGCAAACGGCGCGGCGGCACCCGTGCCGACCAGGCCGTCGACCTGATCACCAAAGAGCCTGGCATCAGCGCCTCGGACGTCGCCAAGCAGATGAAGATCAAGCCGAACTACCTCTACCGGGTGCTCGGTGACCTCGAGAAAGAGGGACGGGTCAAAAAGCAGGGGCGGCAGTACCACCCCGGCAGCTGAACCCAGTCGACTATTGCTTCAAGAGGCCGGCCCATTGGGCCGGCCTCTTTGCGTTCTGGCCCTAGATCAGGCCGAGCTGACTGACCGCGTCGCGCTCCTCCTGCAGCTCCTTCGCGCTGGCGTCGATCCGCTGGCGGGAGAAGTCGGGAACCTCGAGGCCCTCGACGACCGACCACTCGCCGCCGCTGCAGGTGCAGGGAACGCCGCAGACGATCCCCTCCCGATGCCGTAGGAACCATCGGCCGGCACCCCCATCGAGACCCAGTCACCGTCGGGCGTTCCGAGCACCCAGTCGTGGACGTGGTCGATCGCCGCGTTGGCGGCCGAGGCGGCGCTGGAGGCGCCGCGCGCCTCGATGATCTCGGCGCCGCGTTTGGCGACCCGGGGAATGAACTCGTCGGCGATCCAAGCCTCGTCGTCGACGCGTCCCAGGCGCTGGCACCGTCGACCTTGGCGTTGACCAGGTCGGGGTACTGGGTGGCGGAGTGGTTGCCCCAGGTGGTCATGTTGGTGACCGCGGAGACCGGCTTGCCGAGCTTGCTCGCCAGCTGGGAGATCGCCCGGTTGTGGTCGAGGCGCATCATCGCCGTGAAGCGCTCGCGCGGCACGTCGGGGGCGTTCGACATCGCGATCAGGCAGTTGGTGTTGGCCGGGTTGCCGACCACCAGCACCTTGACGTCGTCGGCGGCGCCGGCGTTGATCGCTTCGCCCTGCGGCTTGAAGATGCCGCCGTTGGCCTCGAGCAGGTCGGAGCGCTCCATGCCGGGACCGCGCGGGCGGGCGCCGACCAGAAGGCCGACGTTGCAGCCGTCGAAGGCCTGCTTGGGGTCGTCGCTGATGTCGATCCTGCTCAGCAGCGGGAAGGCGCAGTCGTCGAGCTCCATCGCGGTGCCCTCAGCCGCCTTGATCGCGTCGGGGATCTCCAGCAGGCTCAGCTCGACCGGCGTGTCGGGGCCGAGCATCTGGCCGCTGGCGATCCGGAACAGCAGCGCGTAGCCGATCTGGCCGGCGGCGCCGGTGACGGTGACCTTGACGGGGGTGCTCACGAAATCGTCTCCTCGGATTGGGGGTTTGGAACCGTTACGCCATCGCTCGTTGGAGGTTCTCGTCGATCGAGGCGAGGAACTCCTGCGTGGTCTGGAACTCCTGCTCGTCGCCGACGAGCAGGGCGAGGTCTTTGGTCATCTTGCCGCTTTCGACCGTCTCGATACACACCCGCTCGAGGGTCTCGGCGAAAGCCGACACCTGTGGGGTCTCGTCCATGCGGCCGCGGGCCGAGAGGCCGCGGGTCCAAGCGAAGATCGAGGCGATCGGGTTGGTCGAAGTCGGCTTGCCTTCCTGGTGCTGGCGGAAGTGGCGGGTGACGGTGCCGTGCGCGGCCTCGGCCTCGACGGTCTTGCCGTCGGCGCTCATCAGCACGCTCGTCATCAGGCCCAGCGAACCGAACCCCTGGGCGACGGTGTCGGACTGGACGTCGCCGTCGTAGTTCTTGCAGGCCCAGACGTAACCGCCTTCCCACTTCAGCGCCGCCGCCACCATGTCGTCGATCAAACGGTGTTCGTAGGTGATGCCGGCAGCCTCGAAATCGGCCTTGAACTCGTTCTCGTACACCTCCGCGAAGAGGTCCTTGAAGCGGCCGTCATAGCGCTTGAGGATGGTGTTCTTGGTCGAGAGGTAGACCGGGTAGCCGCGGTTCAAGCCATAGCGCATCGAGGCGCGGGCGAAATCGCGGATCGAGTCGTCGAGGTTGTACATCGCCATCGCGATGCCACCCCCGGGAAAGTCATAGACGTCCAGCTCGACCGGCTGGGAGCCGTTCTTGGGGGTGTAGGTGAGGGTCAGCGTGCCCTCGGCCGGGACGACCATGTCGGTGGCGCGGTACTGGTCGCCGAAGGCGTGACGGCCGATCACGATCGGTTTGGTCCAGCCCGGCACCAGCCGCGGCACGTTGGAGATCACGATCGGCTCGCGGAAGATGACGCCGCCGAGGATGTTGCGGATCGTCCCGTTCGGCGAGCGGTACATCTCCTTCAGGCCGAACTCCTCGACCCTTGCCTCGTCGGGGGTGATCGTCGCGCACTTCACCCCCACCCCGTGCTGCTTGATCGCGTTGGCGGCGTCGACCGTGATCTGGTCTTCAGTCGCGTCGCGGCTCTCGATCCCGAGGTCGAAGTAGATCGAGGTCGAGGTCGAGGTAGGGCAGGATCAGCTGCTCTTTGATGAACGACCAGATGATGCGGGTCATCTCGTCGCCGTCGAGCTCGACAACCGGGTTCTTGACCTGGACCTTGGACACCGGCGCGCGATGCTACCTACCTGCCACAATCGGGGCCGATGGCTACCGTGGAGAGGACTGGCTTCGGCAACCACGAGGTGGTTAACCAGCCGCCGCCGCTGGTCGACTACAACGTCTTCGCGGCCGATCGGCCGTTGACCGAGGCGGTCCGGCGCGAGGGTGCCGAGTGGGCCGAGGAGCGGATCAGCGAGGTCGGCGCCTACGCCGGCAGCGAGCACGCGCAGGCGCTTGGCCGCCTCGCCAACGAGAACGGACCGAAGCTGCGCACCCACGACCGCTTTGGCACACCGGGTCGACGAGGTCGAGTTCCACCCCGCCTGGCATGAGCTGATGACCGCCGCGGTCGGCTTCGAGCTGCACTCCTCGCCCTGGAAGGATCCGCGCCCCGGCGCTCACGTGGCCCGCGCCGGCGCCTTCATCTGCATGTCACAGGCCGAGGCCGGGATCGGCTGCCCGATCTCGATGACCTACTCGGTGATCCCCGCCCTCCGCACTCAGCCGGAGCTGGCCGCCGAGTGGGAGCCGCGCTTCCTCTCCAAGCGTCTACGACCCGGCGAACGCCCCCGTGCCCGGCAAGCGGGGGGCGCTGGCAGGGATGGGGATGACCGAGAAGCAGGGCGGCACCGACGTCCGCGCCAACACCACCGCCGCCCGCCCCGTCAACGGCGGCGGGCCCGGCGCCGAGTACGAGCTGAGCGGTCACAAGTGGTTCATGTCGGCGCCGCAGTGCGATGCCTTCCTCGTCCTCGCCCAGGCCGACGGCGGCATCTCCTGCTTCCTCTTCCCGCGCTGGACGCCGGACGGCGAGCGCAACCGCTTCCGCCTGCAGCGGCTGAAGGACAAGCTCGGCAACCGCTCCAACGCCTCCAGCGAGATCGAGTTCGACTCGGCCTCGGCCTGGCTGGTCGGCGAGGAGGGCGCCGGCGTGCGCACGATCATCGAGATGGTCAACCACACCCGCCTCGACTGCGTGATCGGCGGCTCCACCGGGATGCGGGCGGGAGTCGCGCAGGCGATCCACCACGCCAGCCACCGCTCCGTCTTCGGCCGCGAGCTGAGCGAGCAGCCGCTGATGCGGAACGTGCTCGCCGACCTCGCGGTCGAGTCCGAGGCGGCGACGGTCTCGGCGCTGCGCCTGGCCCGCGCCTACGACGAGGCGCTCGGGGGCGACGAGGAGGCGGCCAACCTGAAGCGGATCGCCAACGCGGTGCTCAAGTACTGGATCTGCAAGCGGGCTCCGATGCACGCCGGCGAGGCGCTGGAGTGCCTCGGCGGCAACGGCTACGTCGAGGAGTCCGGGATGCCGCGCCTCTTCCGCGAGAGCCCGCTGAACTCGATCTGGGAGGGCTCCGGCAACGTCCAGTGCCTCGACGTCCTGCGGGCGATGATCAAGAGCCCCGCCGCGCTCGAGGCCTTCTTCGCCGAGGTGCAGGAGGGCGCCGTCTCCGAGCCCCGGCTCGACGCCTACGCCAAGTCCCTGCGCGAGGAGATCCCCGGCGACGTCGAGACGATCGAGACCCGCGCCCGCCGGGTCGTCGAGCGCATGGCCCTGGCCCTGCAGGCCTCGCTGCTGGTCCGCTACGGCGACGAGGCCGTCGCCGACGCCTTCTGCGCCTCCCGCCTCAGCGGCGACTGGGGCCAGGCCTTCGGCACCCTGCCGGCCGGCATCGACTTCGGCCGCATCATCGACCGCCACCGCGCCAGCGTCTGAGCGGCCGGCGACGGCTCTAGGCGACGCGGCTGGCCGAGCGCCCGGGGCCGACCAGCGTCCCGGCCACGGCGCCGAGACCAGCCGCGGCGGCGATCGCCGCGATCACCGCCGATTCCGGCATCGTCATCCCGGCCCCCCCCGCGCCCTCGCTGGCCTCCCGGTAGAGCCGGCGCGGGATCCCCCCGAGCGCCCAGCGCGCGACCTCGCGCCGCCTTGCGGAGTCCAGCCTCGACCGCTCGCAGCCATAGGAGGAGCGAGCGCTGTCATAAGCGTTGCGGATCGCCCAGAGGCTGCCGTGGTCCTGGAAGTGGTCGACGACGATTCGTCCGTCGGCGACCAACAGCCCGGCCTCGAACAACGAGGGCAGCAGGTGCGCCTCCAGCCAGCCGGGATCCTCGGCTCCGACCGGATCGAGCGCGGCTCGCTTGAAGGACAGGGTCGAGGAGGGGGCGGCCGTCCCGGCGGCAAGGTCGGCATCGGCGGTTGCCAGGGGGCGGCGAAGGCAAGGAAGTTGGCCCGTCCGGAAAGGGTCGTGTGGGTCGCGTTGACGAGGGACCCGACCACCGCCGGAGCCTGCGGATTCTCGGCGTGGGCGCGGATCACCGCCCTGCACCAGTCAGGCCGCGGGACCGCGTGGTCCTCGCCGATCGCCACCACCTCCCCCCTTGCCTCCAGGACGGCTCGCTTACGCAGCGCGAGGATGTCGGCGACGGGGAAGTGAACGAAGCGAAGGAGCTCGTGGGGAGCTGGCTTTGGCCCCTCGACGTCGCCGACCACCACCACCTCGGCGCCCACCTCCTGGGCCGGCGGCAACAGCGCCTCCAGCACTGGAATCAGATCCTCGATCCCATCGCGAGCCGGGATCGTGACCGAGAGCGGCGGCGACGCCATCGAGTCGCTAGCGAGACCCAGCGGTGGCGTCGCGCAGGGCGCGGCCGACCTGCTCGACGGTGATCACGCCGCTGAGGCGGCCGTCGTCGTCGACCGCCATCAGCGCCCCGAGCTTGCGCAGGTTCTGGTTGCTGAGCAGCGAGTCGAGCGGGGTGTCGTCGCGGACGAAGAGGCCCTGGTCGGGGTCGATCAGGTCGGAGACGTTGGCGCTGGCCCGCGAGACCTCGGGCACCTCGTCGGCGCGGTCGCGTTCGAGCAGGCCGAGGAAGCGGTGGGCGGCGTCGACGACCGGGAACCAGGGCCAGCGGTAGCGCAGGAAGTACTCGTCGAGGGCGCGCTCGACGCTGATGTCGCCGGGGATCGCGACCGGTTCGCGGTCCATCACGTCGGCGACGCGGAGGTTGTCGATGCGGCTGCTGATCGCGGTCTGCATCGCGGCGCCGCGGGCGGAGCCGTTGACGACCATCCCGATCAGGGCCAGCCAGACGCCGGCGAAGATGTCGCCGAGGAAGATCAGGGCGAGGCCGCCGGCCATGAACAGGTAGGCGAAGACGCGGCCGAGGTTGGCGGCGAAGCGGGTCGCCGAGGTGCGGTCCCCGGTCTTCCACCAGGCGATCGCGCGGGCGACGCGGCCACCGTCCATCGGAAAGGCCGGCAGCAGGTTGAAGATCAGGACCAGGAGGTTGATCGAGGCGAGCCAGGCCAACATCGCGATGACGCCGGAGACGCCGGCGCTCGTTTCCAGCACGGCGGCGTCGCGGAACTCGGTAACGCCGACGGCGGCGATGCCGGCGACAGCGAAGACGATGACGAGAGCCAGGGTGACCGCCGGGCCGGCGAGGGCGACCTTCAGTTCGGTGCTGGGGCTGTCGGCTTCGCGGTCCATCCGCGCCATGCCGCCGAAGATCCAGAGCTGGATGCCGGTGATGCCGATGCCGTTGCGGACCGCGACGAAGGCGTGGCCGAGCTCGTGCAGGAGGATCGAGCCGAAGAATCCGGCCGCGCTCAGCACCGCCAGCGCGAAGGGAGTGGTCGCGGACCCCGATTCGTTCAGCAGGTCGCCGTAGAAGCGCGACATCCAGAAGATCACGAAGAAGAGGATCAGGAACCAGGACCAGTCGACCGAGATCCTGATCCCGCGCACGTGGAAGAGCGTGAAGCTGCGGCCGCCGAACATCCGCCCATGGTAAGTGGGTAGCGTCCTCGCCCCCATGGCGACGGACCGCAAATGGCTGCGCGAGCGGCTCGAGGAACTGGAGCGGATCGAGCGCCCATCGGCCTCCGAGGGCGAGCGCGAGGCGGCCGAGTGGCTGGTCGCGCGCTTCGCCGAGCTCGGCGCCGAGGCGCGGATCGAGGCCGAGCCGGCGCACGGCACCTACTGGTGGCCGCTGGGACTCGGCGCCCTGCTCGGAGTGCTGGCGGGCCTCGCCGGCCTGCGCGGGCGGCGCCTGCTGGGGACGATCCTCGGCGCAATCGGCGCCGCCGGCATCGCCGACGACTTCCCCCCGGGCCAGCGGCGGCTGCGCCGGGTCCTGCCCAAGCGCACCACCTACAACGTCGTCTGCGAGCTGGGCGACCCCGAGGCCGAGCGCACCGTGGTCGTCATCGCCCACCACGACTCCGCCCACTCGGGCCTCGTCTTCCACCCCCAGATCCCGCTGGTCGCCGACCGCCTCGGCCTGATCGAGAAGACCGACACCAGCCCGACGATGATGGCGCCGGTGCTCGGCGGCCCACTCCTCGCCGCGCTCGGCGCCTTCACCGGCAAACGCCTGTTTTCGAAGCTCGGGCCTGTTCCTCGGCGCCGGCTCGGTCGCGGCGATGACCGACATCGGCGTGCGCGACGTCGTCCCCGGCGCCAACGACAACGGCACCGCGGTCGTCTCGCTGCTGGCCCTGGCCCGCAACCTGGCCGAGGAGCCGCCCGTGGGCATCCGTGTGATCCTGCTCTCGGCCGGCGCCGAGGAGTCCTTCAGCGAGGGCATGAAAGCGTTCGGCGAGCGCCACTTCCCGTCGCTGTCGCGCGAGAGCACCGCCTTCATCTGCCTCGAGTCGACCGGCTCGCCGCACCTGCTGACGCTGCGCGGCGAGGGCTTCCTGAAGATGCGCGAGTACTCGCCGCGGGCGCTGGCCCTGGTCGACGGCCTGGCCGAGGAGATGGGGATCTGGCTCTTCCCGAACCTGCGCCTGCGCAGCGGCACCGATGGGCTGGAGTCGCTGGCGGCCGGCTACGAGACGGTCGTGATCTGCAGCTGCACCGACCTGAAGCAGCCCGCCAACTACCACTGGGGCCACGACCTCGCCGAGAACGTCGACTTCGGCACCGTCGCCGACGGCATCCGCCTCAGCGAAGCGGCGATCCGCCGCCTCGGCGAGCGCTGGCTCTGAGCCGACGGGCCGATATCCCTCCATATAGGGGTATTTGAGGCCCGTCGACAAATCCGACTGCGGGGTCGGATTTCGGCTCATAGCATCCGGCGCCGTGCCCTCCCATGACGTTCTAGTCATCGGTG
>CAVXKQ010000006.1:0-275551 GCA_963762325.1 uncultured Solirubrobacterales bacterium
AGACCCGGCAGCGGCATGGAGGGCGGGCGCGAACAGCAATCTTGAATAGTCTGGCGTCATGAGGCCATGGGCGGGCGCCATCGGGATCCTCGCGGCCACCCTCGGTCTGCTGGCGATGCCCGCTGGCGCCGGCGCGAAGCCGAGCTTCGACGTTCAGGAGCGGAGCCTGCGGCTGAACCTGGCAATCAAGGGCAGCAACGGCTTCCGCGGCTTCATCGCGACCGAGGGCCATAAGCAGGTGTCGCTGACCCTGGTCAAAGGGGGCGTATTGATGGATCTGCGGACCAGCGGGACGGTGAGCCGCCGGGGGATCGTGGCGCGGTTCGGCGGCCTCGGGAGGGTCTCGGTGCGGTTCCAGGGCGAGCCCGTTGCCGCTCCGAGTCGCCGTCAGCGGGGCCGGCGCGGCGATTCCACGCCCGGTTGCAGCGGCCGCGACCCGGTCGTAGAACGCGGCCTCTTTCGCGGCACCATCCAGTTCCGGGGCGAGAACGACTTCACCCGGATCGACGCGAAGCTTGCGCCGGGCACGGTCGAACGGCGCTTCCGGCGGGTCTGCAAACCATCGCTGCTGGCGGTACTCAACGGCTTGTTCGAAGAACTCTTCAGCGGACTGCGGGTCGACATGCTCGAGGCCCGCGCTCGCGTCGACGGCGCCAACGTGGCCTTCGAAGCGGCCTCGTTCGATTTCAGTTCGATCCTGGGCCCGGGGACCCCCTCCTCCTACGGCTTCGCCGGCCGCACGATGGAATGGGGCGAAGGGATGCGGATCATTCGCGGCGCCAACGTCGAAGAAGCCAACGGCGGCTTTCTGGCGGGCAAGCCGGGCGCGATGCCCCAGAACGTAACCGTCGTGCCACCGAAGCCGTTCCTCAAAAGCGCCAAACACCTGAAGGAGGTCGGCGTCCCCGCCGGCTGGGTCGGGCCACTGGCCGTGCGCCTACCCGGAGCCGGGCTGGTCCCGTTGACGGGGCCGGGCTTCAAAAGCGCTTTCTGCGGCCTCACCCTGGGGACGCTGATCGCGGGAGAGCGCTGCCTGAACCGGCGTGCAGAGCCCGAGCCGCACTCACTGGCGATGCTCGCCGGAGCCGCCGCTCAGGGCAGCGGCTCCCAGTCCCAGGCCTTCTGGGACGCCAGGCTCTCCTGGTCGAGGTAGCGGCGGAATTCGTCGAGCTCGGTGGGCTCGACGCTGTAGACGTGGTCCGGTTCGGGGAAGTGGCGGGAGCGGACCTCGTCGCCGTACTGCTCGACCGCAGCGACCATCTGCTCGTGGACGTTGGCGTAGCGCTTGACGAATTTCGCCATGTGGCCAGTGGTGATCCCGAGCAGGTCGTGGAAGACGAGGACCTGGCCGGAGGTGGCGGGGCCGGCGCCGATGCCGATGCTGGGGATCTCCAGCTTGGCGACGATCGCTTCGGTGATCGCGGCCGGGACGGCCTCGAAGACGATCGCGAAGCAGCCGACCGACTGCAGGGCGAGGGCGTCCTCGCAGAGCTTGATCGCGTCCCTGGCGGTCTTGCCCTGGGCTTTGTAGCCGCCGAGGGCGGTCGCGGTCTGGGGCGTCAGGCCGACGTGGCCCATCACCGGGATGCCGGAGCGGACGATCGCCCGCGCGCGCTCGACGGCGACGCCGCCGGCCTCGAGCTTGACCACCTGACAGCCGGTCTCCTTGACCAACCGCTGGGCGTTCGTCACCGCCAGCTCGTTGCTCGACTCGTAGCTGCCCATCGGCATGTCGCCGACCATCAGCGGCGTCTTCAGGCCGCGGCGGACGGCCCGGCCGAGGACGATCATCTCCTCCATCGAGACCGGCTCGGTGCCCGGGTAGCCGAGCACCACCATCGCCGCCGAATCGCCGACGAGGACGATGTCGACTCCGGCCGCCTCGGCGACGGTCGCCGAGGGGTAGTCGTAGGCGGTGACCATCACGATCGGTTCGCCGTTGGCCTTCATCTCGGCCAGGCGGGGCAGGTTGACCGGCGTCCGGCCCGACGGCGGCGGGGCGGTGTGAGAGCGGCCGCCGGAGCTCATGAGAGCAGCACCTCGGGATGGCTGTCGACGGCGACGGGGTTGTTGTCGTCGTCGACGTGGACGACGACCGGCGAGTAGCGCTCGAGGTCGCTCTCGTCGTAGGCGCCGAAGGAGGCGACGATGATCTTGTGGCCAGGCTCGACCAGGTGGGCGGCGGCGCCGTTGACCTGCATCGTGCGCGACCCGGGCTCGCCGTCGATCACGTAGGTGACGAAGCGCGACCCGTTGTCGATGTCCCAGACGTGGACCTGCTCGTTGGTGATGAGGTCGGCCTGGGCCATTAGCTCGGTGTCGACGGTGATGCTGCCGATGTAGTCGACGTCGCAGTCAGTGACCGTGGCCCGGTGGATCTTGGACTTCAGCATCTGTCTCTGCATTGGCTCTCCCTCTGCCTTTCCTAGGTGGTCAAGGTCCGGATCAAGACGTTGTCGATGAGGCGCGCGCCGCCGACCTTGGCGGCGACGGCGACGAGCACCGGGCGGCCGTTCAGCTCGGCCACCGGGCGCAGCTCCTCGGCATCGCGGGCCTCGAGGTACTCGGGCTCGATGCCGGCGCTGGCCAGCTCCCGCCGGGCGGCGTCGAGGCCGGCCTGCAGCGACTCCTCGCGGGCGCCGCGCTCGGCGGCTCGCAGCGCCCGCGAGAGGGCGACGGCGCGCTCGCGGGCATCCTCGTCGAGGTAGGCGTTGCGTGAGCTCAGCGCCAGGCCGTCGGCCTCGCGCACGGTCGGCAGCACCTCGATCCGCACTGGGAAGTCGAGGTCCTCGACCATGCGCTTGATCACGGCGGCCTGCTGGGCGTCCTTCTGGCCGAAGTAGGCGACATCGGGACCGACGCTGTTGAAGAGCTTGGCGACGACGGTGGTGACGCCGCGGAAGTGCTCGGGGCCGCGGCGAGCGAGGTCGCCGTCGAGCACCGCGGTCAGGTTGCCGCCGACCTCGACCGCCGTGGAGAAGCCCTCGGGGTAGACGTCCTCTGTCGCCGGGGCGTAGACGAAATCGACCCCCGCCTCGCCGGCCAGGCTCAGATCGCGCTCCTCGTCGCGCGGGTAGCGCCCGAGGTCCTCGCCGGGCCCAAACTGGGTCGGGTTGACGAAGAGGCTCATCACGACCAGGTCGCACTCGGCTCGGGCGGCTCGCAGCAGCGAGACATGGCCCTCGTGCAGGTAGCCCATCGTCGGCACCAGGCCGATCGTGCGGCCATTCCGCCTTGGCTGGGCCAGGGCAGAGCGAAGTTCCTGTCGGGAGCGGATCGCTCGCGCGCCAGCAATCGCAACGGGGGAGTTGCCAAATCGAGAGTTCACGTCAGAGGGTCCATGCCCTGTCCTGGGTCACGGCCGGAAGCAATTGTACCCCTTCCGCACACGACTGAAACGAAAAATAAAAACAAGCCAAACAAGTGATCCATGGGCCGACGGGCCCCGCACGGAAGGGGAAAGCAGGACCACCCCCCTGACCCGAAAGGCAGGCATCCCCCAATGAGCTCCAAGCTGAACATCGAACAGGTCGACGTAGACGGCGACATCCGCGAAACCGCCCACGAGGCGACCGAGGCCCTGGAGGGCGATACCCGACTCGGCTTCCTCAAGAAGGCCGGCCTCACCGGCGGAGCCGTGATGGGCGGCGGCGCCCTGCTCAGCGCACTCACCCCCGCAGCCTCGATGGCGGCCAATGGCAAGGGCCGCCCCCCGGCCAAATTCGGCAAGGGCGACATCGGCATCCTCAACTACGCCCTCACCCTGGAGTACCTGGAGGCCGCCTTCTACAACGAGGCGACCGCCAACAACATGAAAAGCTCGTTCGTGAAGAACAAGCAGGCGCAGGTCTTTTTGAAGACCGTCACCGCCGACGAGAACGCCCACGTCGCCTTCCTCAAGAAGGCGCTGGGGAGCAAAGCGGTCGCCGCTCCGAAAGTCGATTTCGGTGGCACCACCGCGGATGAAGCGTCGTTCATCAAGACGGCGGTCGCGCTCGAGAACACCGGTGTCGGTGCCTACTCGGGCCAGGCGCTGAACATCGCCAGCCCCGCCTACATCGCGGCGGCGCTCTCGATCTGGTCGATCGAGGCCCGCCACGCCTCGGTGGCCGGCCTGCTGCTGAAGCCGACCCAGGCGAACCTGACGCCGAATGGGGCATTCGATAAGCCGAAAACGGCAGCGCAGGTGCTGAAAGCGGTCGAAGAGACCGGCTTCCTCAAATAGTCACCCGAGGCTCAGCAGGGCCGGTCGTTCGATCGGCTCTCCGCTGTCCCTTTCAACCGATAGGAGACACCCATGCCCAACATAGGACCGATGGAGATCGTCGTCGTCTTGATAATCGCGCTCGTCGTCTTCGGGCCGAAACGCCTTCCCGAGCTGGGCAAGTCGCTCGGCAGGGGCATCCAGGAGTTCAAAGGCACGATCAGCGGTGAGAAGGCCGACTCTGACGAGCACGACGCAATCGAGCCGGCACCCGTCGCCGTAGCCCCGGCGGCTGCTCCGAAGGCGCCGGTCGCCACCCCCGAGCAGCACGCCTGAGGACGAGCTGATGCGGCGCGTCAGAGCGATCTCACACGAGGATGAGCTGAGCCTCGTCGAGCACCTCGACGAGCTGCGTGCCCGCGTCGTCGTCTCGGTCGCCGTCTTCGGCGTCGCGCTCGCCCTCTGCTTCTGGCAGAACCACCTCCTGCTCGAACTGGCGAGCGTGCCGCTGCCCTCCGACCACGACAAGCTGATCACCTTCGGGATCAGCGAGCCGTTCACGACGACCGTGACCGTCTCCGCCTACGGCGCGATCATCCTGGCGCTGCCGATCATCCTCTACCAGCTGTACGCCTACCTGCTGCCGGCCTTCAGCAAGCAGCAGCAACGGGCGATCCTGCCGCTGCTGCTGCTGATCCCGGCCCTGTTCATCGCCGGCATCGTCTTCGGCTATTTCGTGGTGCTGCCAGCGGCGACCAAGTTCCTGCTCAACTTCAACGACGCCCAGTTCAACATCCAGGTGCGGGCCAGGGAGTACTACGGCTTCTTCGCCCAGACCCTGCTCGCCTGTGGGCTCGTCTTCCAGGTCCCGGTCGGGATCCTCGCCGTGACCCGCCTCGGCATCGTCAAGGTCGAGCAGCTGACCAAGAACAGGCGCTACGCCTACCTGGGCTGCGCCCTGCTGGCGGCGGCGCTGCCCGGCGTCGACCCGGTCTCGATGCTGATCGAGACGGCACCGCTGATCCTGCTCTACGAGCTCAGCATCGTGCTCGCCCGACTGTTCGGGCAGCCGGCTCCGGCTCCGCTCGCCGACGCTCCCGCCGGCGGCGCGCCTTAGCCCTGCTCCGCTGCGCCCCCGGTGAAGTCGATCGCACGGATCGGCTTCGCGGGGGCGCCGGCGGCGATCGTCCGCGCCGGCAGGTCCTGGTTGACCACGGAGTTGGCGCCGACGACGCAGCGCTCGCCGACCGTGACCCCGGTCGTGACCGCGCAGTTGACCCCGAACCAGCAGTTGGCGCCGATCTCGACCGGGCCCTTGGAGGTAAACCCCTGTTCGGTGATCGGCCTGTCCGGGTCGTCGAAACGGTGGCTGGCGTCGCCGACGAAGCAGCCGTTGGCGAACATCGTGTGGTCGCCGATCGAGACCCGCTCGTGAGCGGCGATCATCGTGTTGCGGTTGAGGAAGCAGCCGGCGCCGATCTCGATCCGCGCCCCCGGCCCCAGCGTCAACCAGCAACCCGGCTCCAACAGGGTGCCTTCGCCGATCGTCAGCCGACCGTCGTCCAACGCCTCCAGCACCTCCCCCTCGATTGGGTGGCGGACGAAGAAGCCGCCACGGGCAGCGTGGCGATCGATTCGCCACCGTCGCAGCCGCCGGTGGTTGCGCTCAAACCAGCGCCGCTTCACCCACCAGACCCGCCACCCCCGCTGTCCCCCACCCTCGCTCACCCCCGCCACGTTACGAGACGCAGGGGCCGATGGGCCGATAAGTCGAGCTATAGGCGACTTATCGGCCCATCGGCCCATAGACTGCGCGGCGTGGCTGAGCTGCGCGGCGGCATCGATCTGGGTGGGACGAAGATTCAGACCGTGGTCGTCAACGCTGCCGGCGACGTCAAGGGCGAGGCGCGGCGGCCGACGCCGACCAGCGGCGGGCCCGAGGACGTCGCCGACGAGATGGCGGCGGCCCTGGGCGAGGCGGCCGAGCAGGCGGGGGTTAAGACCGCGGCTCTGGAGGGCGTCGGCGTCGGCTCCCCCGGCGATGCCGACGAGAAGACCGGGGTCGTCTCCGGCGCTCGCAACCTGCCCGGCTGGGAGGGCAGCTTCCCGCTGGCGGACTACTTGAAGAAAGCGCTGGAGACGGAGGTTCGGGTCGGCAACGACGTCCAGGTCGCTACCGAAGCCGAGTTCCACCTCGGCGCCGGACGCGAGTTCCAGAGCCTGATCGGCGTCTTCTGGGGCACCGGCGTCGGCGGCGGCCTCGTCCTCGAGGGCAGGCCGTGGCTGGGGCGGGGCGCCGCTGGAGAGATCGGCCACATGGTCGTCAAGCGCGGCGGCGCGAAGTGCCCCTGCGGGCGCAAGGGCTGCCTGGAGGCCTACGCCGGCCGCTCGGCGATGGAAGCGGAGGCGCGCCGCCAGCACAAGGAGGGCAGGAAGACCGACCTCTTCAAGCTGATGGAGAAACACGACAAACCGCGGCTCACCAGCGGCATCTGGGAGCGGGCGATCGACGCCAACGACCACCTGGCCGAGGACCTGATCCACCGGGCGATCGAGGCCCTCGGGACCGGGATCGCCTCGGCCGTGAACCTGCTCGACCCGGAAGCGGTGATCATCGGCGGCGGCCTCGGAGTGCGCTTCGGCGACCGCTACATGGAGCCGCTGAGGAGGGAGATGGGCAAGCACCTCTTCCTCGACGAAAAGCCACCGGCGGTGCGCGTCGCCTCGCTCGGCGATCTCGGCGGCGCCATTGGCGCCTCCCTGCTGTTCGCCCGTTAGGGCTCGACTGACCAAGCGGGGCGGTGACGACACGGTGCCCGTGTAGCGGCGCTACTCGGGCACCGTGGAGGTGCCGAACCGCGCCGGTCAGGCGAGCCCTAACTAGACCCGGCCCGAAGCCGAGCGCTGCTGGCGGGCGATGGCGTCGACAAGGACGGCCAGGAGGAGGACGCCGCCGGTAACCATGAACTTGACCGCCGAGGAGAGGGCCAGCAGGTCCATGCCATTGGAGATCGAGCCGATCACGAGGGCGCCCATCAGCGCCGTCCAGACCGAGCCGCGGCCGCCGAAGAGGCTGGTGCCGGCGATGACCGGGCCGGCGATCGCCAGCAGCAGCAGTTCGTTGCCGCCCGAGTTCTGATTGACGGCGAGCAGACGAGAGGCGGCCATGATGCCGCCGATCGCGGCCATCGTGCCGGCGATCCCGAAGACGGCGATGCGGATGCCGTTGACTCGAATGCCGGCGCGGCGCGCGGCCTCGGAATTGCCACCGACGGCGAAGACGTGACGACCGAACCCGGTGCGCTTGACCACGTACTCCATCCCGACCACGAAGGCGAGCAGGATCAGCACGGCGAGCGGCATGCCGCGGTCGGAGTTGAAGATCGTCGTGGCGACGATCGTCACCACCGCGACCAGCCCGAAGCGAAGCACCAGTCCGGTCAGGCTCTCGCTGTCGAGCCCGGCGGCGACACGGCGCCTATGGCCGAGAAAGAGCACCGCTCCGTAGCCGCCGATAACGACCGCGGCGATGATCCAGCCGACCGTGTCGGAGTAGAAGATGTTGGCGAGCCCGGTGATCTTGGGATCGGTGAGGTTGATCGACCCGGTCGAGCCGAGGACCTGCAGCAGCGCCCCCTGCCAGGCCAATAAGCCAGCCAGGGTGACTACGAACGAGGGCACCGCGAAACGGCTGAAGAGGAACCCTTGCAGCAGCCCGATGGCCAACCCGACCGCGATCGCGGCGGCGATCGCCAGGTAGGGACTCCAGCCGTGCTTGACGTTGAGCACCGCCATCACCCCCGCGGCAAGGCCGCTGACAGCGCCGACCGAGAGGTCGATCTCGCCCAGTAACAGCACGTAGACGATGCCGACCGAGATCAGCCCAATGGCGGCGATCTGCAGCATTAGGTTGGTGAGGTTCTGGGCCGAGAGGAAGCGGTCGTTCTCGAACTGGAAGATTGCCCAGATCAGGGCCAGGCCGATCACCACCCGCAGCGAGGCGAGGTCGCCCTGGATCAGGCGGCGGATCGTCTCCTTACGCCGAGGAAAGCCCGCTTCGGGGTCGGCGGTGCCGACGGCCGCGTCGCTCATCGCTCCCCTCCCCCGCCGGGCTCGCCGGCCTCCGCGTCGCCGTCCTTCTTCTCGCCGTTGGCGCCGACCCCGGTGATCGCCGAGACGACATGCTCCTCGGTGGTCGATTCGGCGGCGAACTCGCCCGCCGCCCGGCCCAGCCTGAGGACGAAGATCCGGTCCGCCACCTCGAAGACGTCGACCAGGTTGTGGCTGATCACGACGACGCCCAGCTCGCGCTCGCGCAGGCGGCGGATCAGGTTCAGCACCTGCGCCGTCTGGGCGACGCCGAGCGCCGCCGTCGGCTCGTCGAGCAGCACCACCTTTGGCTCGCCGAGGAGGGAGCGCGCCACCGCGACCTGCTGGCGCTGGCCGCCGGAGAGGGTGCCGACCTCGCTGCGCAGGCTGGGAATCGTCACCGCCAGGTTGGAGAGCAACTCGCCGGTCTGGTGCTCCATGCGCGCCTCGTCGAGCTGGCGGGAAGCGGTGCCGAAGCCCGGCGAGACCTCCTCGCGGCCGAGGAAGAGGTTGGCGACGACGTCGAGGTTGTCGCAGAGGGCGAGGTCCTGGTAGACGGTGGCGATCCCCAGCGCAGTCGCGTCCTGGGGTTTGGAGATCGAGACCGCCTGGCCCTCGAAGTGGATCGTGCCCTCGTCCGCGGCGTGGATGCCGGCGATCGTCTTCACCAACGTCGACTTGCCGGCGCCGTTGTCGCCGACCAGGCCGACGACTTCGCCCGGGTGAACGGCGAAGTCGACCCGGTCCAGTGCCTGGACCGGGCCGAATCGCTTGCTAACTCCCTCCAGCTCGAGGAGCGGAGCGCCCTCGCTCATCTCAGCCCGAGATTCCTGCTTCTTTGCAGGCCGCCGCGTAGGAGCCCGTGCAGAGTTCGGAGGCCTCGACGAAGCCGTCTGCGATCACCGTCGATTTGACGTTGTCTTTGGTCACGGCGATCGGATTGAGCAGCACCGCCGGGACTTCGCCGGCGCCGTTGTCGACTTCTTCGGTGACTTTGTCCTGCGGCACTTCCTTCCCTTCGGCCAGGGCGATCGCGATTTCGGCGCTGACTTTCGCCTGCGGCGGGATTTCCTTGTAGACAGTCATGTACTGCTGTCCGGCGAGGATCCGCTGCAGGCCCGCCACGGTCGCGTCCTGGCCGGTGACCGGGATTTCTTCCGGATTGAGGCCCGCTCCTTTCAGGGCCGCGATGGCGCCGCCGCCAGTGTCGTCGTTGGCGGCATAGATGCCGGCGAAGCCGTTGTTGCCGAGCGCGGTGATCGCCTGCTGTGCCTCGCGCTGAGCGTTTTCGGCTGACCAGCCGGGCGTGTCGTACTCCTTGGCGACGGTGACTCCGGCCGAGTCGAAGCCGTTGTGGGCGCCTTTTTTGAACAGGGCGGCGTTGGGGTCGGCGGGGTCGCCGTTGATCATGATGATCGGGCCGCTGGCACTGCCGTCTTCTTTCAGTTTTTTCGCGAGCGTTTCCGCCTGCAGTTCGCCGACTTTTTCGTTGTCGAAGGAGACGTAGGCGTCGATTTCGCCGTTTTCGATCAGGCGGTCGTAGCTCAGAACCGGGACGTTCTGGGCTTTCGCCTTTTCGGCGATCGCCGCCGCCGATTTGGAGTCCATCGGGTCGACGACGAGGACTTCGGCGCCCTGGGTCAGCGCCGCTTCGGCCTGGCTCTGCTGCTTCTGCGCATCGCCGGTGGCGTTGCTGTAGAGGACTTCGCAGTCGCTGCAGAGTTCTTCGATCGACGATTCGAAGTCGGGCCGATCGTTGGTCTCATAGCGGGGCGTCTCGTTTTCGGGCAGCAGGAGGGCGATCTTCGTACCCCCGCCGCCGTCGCTGCCACCGCAGCCGACCGCGACGAGCGCAATCACGAGCAGGGCCCCGAGCGCGAACGAGGCCCGTTTCAACACCGCAGAGTGGGACATCATCTCCTCCTTATAGCCCGGTTGAATCGAGCCTACCCCTCAGGCAAAGATCTCAAGCAATCTCGGGACAACCGGGCCAATACCAGGCGGAAAAATGGGCCATGCCGTCCTAACCGGCGTGGCTGACTAGGCGGCGAGCGCCTCGCGGCGACGACCCCGGCGCTTCGCCTTGGCTGGGACGACCAAGCCCGAGAGGAAGCGGCCGGTGTAGGAGCCCTTCACCGCGGCCACCTCCTCGGGGGTGCCGGTGGCGACCACCTCGCCCCCCTCTTCGCCGCCCTCGGGCCCGAGGTCGACCAGCCAGTCGGCGGTCTTGATCACGTCGAGGTTGTGCTCGATCACGACCACCGAGTTGCCGGCGTCGACGAGGCGGCCGAGGACGTCAAGCAGGCGCTGGACGTCGGCGAAGTGGAGGCCGGTGGTCGGCTCGTCGAGGATGTAGAGGGTGTCGCCGGTGGCGACTTTGGAGAGCTCGGTGGCGAGCTTGATCCGCTGCGCCTCACCGCCGGAGAGCGTGGTCGCCGGCTGGCCGAGGCGGATGTAGTCGAGGCCGACGTCGTGCAGGGTGCGCAGGCGGCGGTGGATCTTCGGCACGTTCTCGAAGAAGACGACGGCCTCCTCGACCGACATCTCCAGCACGTCGGCGATGCTCTTGCCTTTGAAGCGGACCTCGAGAGTCTCACGGTTGTAGCGTTTTCCGTGGCACTGCTCACAGGGCACGTAGACGTCGGGCAGGAAGTGCATCTCGATCTTGATCTGGCCATCGCCCTTGCAGACCTCGCAGCGGCCGCCCTTGACGTTGAAGCTGAAGCGGCCCGGCTTGTAGCCGCGCGCCCGGGACTCCTGGGTCTGGGTGAAGAGCTGGCGGATGTGGTCGAAGACGCCGGTGTAGGTGGCCGGGTTGGAGCGTGGGGTGCGGCCGATCGGCGACTGGTCGATGTTGATGATCTTGTCGATCTGGCTGAGGCCGTCGACGCCGTCGTGGGCGCCGGGACGGAGCTTGGCGTGGTGCAGCCGGTTGGCGACGGAGTGGTGCAGCGTCTCGTTGACCAGGGTCGACTTGCCCGAGCCGGAGACCCCGGTGACGCAGCAGAAGACGCCGAGCGGGATCGTCACGTCGACGTCCTTGAGGTTGTGTTCGCGGGCGCCGCGTATCAGCAGGGCGCCGCTCGGCTCCCGGCGCTCCTCCGGCACGGCGATCTGGCGCTTGCCGGAGAGGTACTGGCCCGTCAGAGATGCGGGGTTCTTGGCCACTTCCTGCGGCGTGCCGGCGGCAATCACGTGGCCGCCGTGTTCGCCGGCGCCCGGACCGAGGTCGACGAGGTGGTCGGCCGCCATCATCGTCCCCTCGTCGTGCTCTACGACGATCACCGTGTTGCCGAGGTCGCGCAGGCGGTCCAGCGTCCCGATCAGCTTCTCGTTGTCGCGCTGGTGGAGGCCGATCGAGGGCTCGTCGAGCACGTACATGACGCCGACCAGGCTGGAGCCGATCTGCGTCGCCAGACGGATCCGCTGCGCCTCGCCGCCGGAAAGCGAGCGGGCCGAGCGGGCCAATGAGAGGTAGCCGATGCCGACGTTCTCGAGGAAGGCCAGCCGTTCGGTGATCTCGCGCACGATCAGGCGCGCGATCGCCTGCTCGGTCTCGGTCATCTGCAGCGACTCGATCCACTCGCCGGCGGCGCGGGCCGAGAGGTCGCTGTACTCGGCGATGCTGAGACCGCCGACCTTGACCGCGAGGCTCTCCGGCCGCAGCCGGGCGCCCTTGCACTGGGGGCACGGCTGCTCGGCCATGTAGCTCTCGATCCGCTCGCGGTTGGTCTCCGAGTCGGTCTCCTCGTAGCGCCGCTGCAGGTTGTTGACGATCCCCTCGAAGCGGACCTTGTAGGAGCGGCGGCGGCCGAAGCGGTTGGTGTAGGTGACCTGATGGCGGTCCTCGCCGGTGCCATAGAGGAAGATCTCTTTCTCGCTCTTCTTCAGCCGCGACCAGGGCACCTCGGCGTCGACCCCGTACTCCTCGGCGACGGCGGCGATCAGCCGCCGCCAGTAGGCGGTGATGCCGCGGTTCCAGGGCTGCAGGGCGCCCTCGGCGAGCGAGAGGGTCGGGTCGGGGACGACCAGCTCGGGGTCGATCACCCGCTGGAAGCCGAGCCCGTGGCAGCGCTCGCAGGCGCCGTGGGGCGAGTTGAAGGAGAAGATCCGCGGCTCCAGCTCCGGGATCGAGGTGCCGCAGTTGAGACAGGCGAACTGCTCGGAGAAGAGCAGCGGCTCGGACTCCCGGCCGACGATCTCGACTTCGATCAGGCCGGCGGCGAGTCCCGCGGCGGCCTCGACCGACTCCGAGAGGCGCCGGCGCAGGTCCGGTTTCATCACCAGCCTGTCGACGACGACCGCGATGTCGTGTTTGAACTTCTTGTCGAGGACGATCTTCTCGTCGAGCCGGCGCAGCTCACCGTTGACCTTGACCCGCGAGTAGCCCTCGAGCCGCATCTGCTCCAGCAATTTCCCGTACTCGCCTTTGCGGCCGCGCACGACCGGCGCCATGACCATGAATTTGGATCCCTCCTCGAGGGTCATCAGGCGGTCGGTGATCTGCTCCTGGGTCTGGCCGGTGATCTCCTCGCCGCACTCGGGGCAGTACGGCACCCCGATCCGCGCCCAGAGCAGGCGCAGGTAGTCGTAGATCTCGGTCACGGTCCCGACCGTCGAGCGCGGGTTGCGCGAGGTCGTCTTCTGGTCGATCGAGATCGCCGGCGAGAGCCCCTCGATCGAGTCGACGTCGGGCTTCTCCATCAGGCCGAGGAACTGGCGCGCGTAGGCCGAGAGCGACTCGACGTAGCGCCGTTGGCCCTCGGCGTAGATCGTGTCGAAGGCAAGACTCGACTTGCCGGACCCGGAGAGCCCGGTGATCACGATCAGCGCATCGCGAGGCAGCTCGACGTCAATGTCTTTGAGGTTGTGCTCCCGGGCACCCGAGATGACGATTCGTTCAGAGGCAGCCACTCACAGCGATTCTACGCAGACGAACAGATGTTCCCATCACGGCAGTTGTTGCTTGTCGCCCTGTGGGCGACAAAAAGCACCGCCCTAGCCGAGGGCGGAGGCGAGCTTGCGGCGGTAGGCGCGGGCGTTGGGGTCGGCGGGGTCGAACTCGCTGAGGATGCCGACGATGGCGCGCCGCACGAGGTCACGGGCGTCCGCTGGCTTGCCGTCGTCGCCGGCGTCGACCAGGGACGCGAGCTCGCCGAGCAGACTGTCCAGCGCCGTCTCGCGCTCGCCGCAGTCGAGGGCGGCGAAGGCGGCGGGGCCGATGCCCTGGCGCGAGAGCTGAATGCGAGCCGCGAGCCCGGTCGCCGCAAAATCCTCTGGATGGGACTCGAGCGCCTCGATCGCCTCGTCCTCCGCCCCACGCTCGAGCCGCGCCCGACCCAGGCGCACGGCGATGTCGGCTCGCCGCGGCTCCAGTTCGGCAGCCTCGCGGAGGGAGAGCTCATCGCCTCTCTCCAGCAGCTCGTCGGCTTTCGACGGCAGCAGCGCGTCGAAGAACTGCTGGACTTTTGCCGGTGGAATCGCGCCGGTGAACTCGCTCACGACCGCGCCGTCGCGAAATGCCTTGACGGCCGGGATGCCCTGCACGCCAAAGCGGCCTGACAGCGCTTTGTTGGAGTCGACGTCGACCTTGGCCAACAGGATTCGGCCGCCGTGGCTCGCCTCCGCCGCTTCCAGCGCCGGGCTCAGCGCTTTGCAGGGGCCGCACCACTCGGCCCAGAAGTCGACCACGACCGGGGTCTGCTTCGAGAGCTCGACGACGTCGCGGTCGAAGGTCGCTTCGGTCACAGCGATGGTCACGGGCTCAGATTAGAGCCGCCGGCCCTCCGCCCGCGGGCGCGTCGGCATAGCCCAACGGTTGCGGCGGGCGCCCGATGGGCGTACGTTCGGTGTGGGCGGGGACCCGGTTCCTATCGAGGAGAGAGATGTCGAACATCGATACCGCCCGGTCCGCCTATGACGCCTTCGGGCGCGGCGACTTGGCCGCACTGCAGGAGTCGTTCGCCGAGGACGCAGTCTGGGTCACCTCAGACGAGCTGCCGCTCGGAGGAGAGGTCAAGGGCCGCGACGCGATCATGGCGAACTTCGCCCAGATTCCCAACTACTGGACGTCGTTCAGCGTCGAGCCCGAGGAGTTCATCGATGCCGGCGAGTGGGTAGTCGTCCGCGGCACCCAGCGGGCCGGCAACGACAAGGGGAGCTTTGAAGCCCCCTTCGCGCACCTGCTCAAAATCAATGCCGACGGCGTGACCGTGCGCGGCGAGTTCTTCGGCGACAGCGCCAAGGCAGCGAAGCTGCTGGGCTGAACGACGCCTGCGGCCAACTCCCATGCCGGTCGAACGCGGGCCTCGGGATGGCCTGACTGCGGGTGTCCTGACCAAGCGGATCAAGGACGAGTGAGGGAGTGTGCTTTGCACATGACCGAGCGAGGACGCCGAGCCGCGCCGGTCAGGTGCCCGCAGTCAGGCCATCCAAATCGCGGCGCAGCTCCTTCAGCTCGTCGCGGATGCGGCCTGCCTCCTCGAAACGGAGGTCGTCGGCCGCGGCCAGCATCTCCTCCTCGAGAGCGACGATCGTCTTCTCCAGTTCCTCCGGGCTGTCGAACTCGCCGCCGCGCTTGCTGCGCCGCTTGGCCGGCGCCCGGTCCTCCATCGCCAGGAACTCGCTCATCTCGGAGATGCCCTTGCGGACGGTCGCGGGCGTGATCCCGTGCTCCTCGTTGTAGGCGAGCTGGATCGCCCGGCGGCGATCGGTCTCGCTCATCGCCGCCCGCATCGCATCGGTCTCCTTGTCGGCGTACATCAGGACCCGCCCGTTGACGTTGCGGGCGGCGCGGCCGATCGTCTGCACGAGGCTGGTCTCGCCGCGCAGGAAGCCCTCCTTGTCGGCGTCGAGGATCGCCACCAGGGAGACCTCGGGCAGGTCCAGCCCCTCGCGCAGGAGATTGACGCCGACCAGCACGTCGTACTCGCCGAGGCGCAGGTCGCGGACGATCTGGATCCGTTCCAGGGTGTCGATCTCCGAGTGCAGGTAGCGGACCTTGATCCCGTACTCGAGCAGGTAGGCCGTTAGGTCCTCGGCCATCTTCTTGGTCAGGGTGGTGACCAGGACGCGCTCGCCGGCTTTGGCGACGACGCGGGCTTCGTTCATCAGGTCGTCGATCTGGTTCCTGGTCTCGCGGACGTCGATATAGGGGTCGATGATCCCCGTCGGGCGGACGATCTGCTCGACCGTGCGGGTGGACTCGGCGCGCTCGAACTGCCCCGGCGTCGCCGAGACCATGACCAGCTGCGGCACCCGTTCGAGGAACTCCCCGAATTTGAGCGGCCGGTTGTCGATCGCCGAGGGCAGCCGGAAGCCGAAGTCGATCAGGGTCGACTTGCGCGAGCGGTCGCCCTCGAACATGCCGCCGATCTGCGGGATCGTCTGGTGGGACTCGTCGACGAAGACGACAAAGTCGTCGGGGAAGTAGTCGATCAGGGTGTGCGGCGGGCTGCCCGCTGGCCGCCCGTCGAGGATCCGCGAGTAGTTCTCGATCCCGGAGGTGAAGCCGACCTCCTTGATCATCTCGAGGTCGTACATCGTGCGCTGGCGCAGGCGGTGGGCCTCCAGCTGCTTGCCTTCCTCCTCCAGCTCGGCCGTGCGCGATTCCAGTTCGGCGCGGATCTCTTCGACCGCGCGCTCGACCGTCTCGTCTTTCGTCACGTAGTGCGAGGCCGGCCAGACCGAGACGTGGTCGATCGTGTCCAGCACCTCGCCGGTCAGCGGGTCGAAGTGCTGGATCCCCTCGATCTCGTCCCCGAACAGGGAGATCCGGTAGGCCGACTCGGCGTAGGAGGGCATGATCTCCAGCACCTCGCCACGGACCCGGAAGGCGCCGCGCCCCAGCACCTGGTCGTTGCGCTGGTACTGCATCTTCACCAGCTTGCGCAGCACCTCGTCGCGGTCGATCTCCGCCCCGACCTGGAACAGCTGCATTTTTTCGTTGTAGACCTGGGGCGAGCCGATCCCGTAGATGCAGGAGACCGAGGCGACGATGATCACGTCGCGGCGGGCGAACAGCGCCGCCGTGGCGGCGTGGCGCAGGCGGTCGATCTCGTCGTTGATCGAGGAGTCCTTCTCGATGTAGAGGTCCTGGGCGGGGACGTAGGCCTCGGGCTGGTAGTAGTCGTAGTAGGAGACGAAGTACTCGACCGTGTTGTCGGGGAAGAACTCGCGGAACTCGTTGCAGAGCTGTGCCGCCAGCGTCTTGTTGTGGGCGATCACCAGCGAGGGTCGCTGCACCGCGGCGATCGTCGCCGCCATCGTGAAGGTCTTGCCGGTGCCGGTTGCCCCCAGCAGGGTCTGAAAACGGTCCCCCTCGCGCAGGCCCTCGGCGAGGCCGGCGATCGCCTGCGGCTGGTCGGCGGTCGGGGTGTAGGCGGGGTTGAGCTCGAACTCGGGCACGGACACGAACATAGCGGGGCGCCCCGGCGGGGCCGGGAATCCGTGGTTCCTTACGGACGCATGCCGTCGCCAAGGAACCACGCGATCCGGGGAGCTGGAAAACTACCCCGGCGATGACCCTCTCGAGAAGCCTGCTCGCCGCCCTCTTCAACCTCACGGGGACGCTGCATTTCGTGATCCCGCGCAGCTATGAAGCGATCGTGCCGGAGCCGGTGCCGGCCAAGGAGGCGGTCGCCATCAGCGGCGTCGCCGAGATCCTCGGCGGCCTCGCCGTCCTCCATCCCCGCACTCGCCGCCTCGGCCGCTGGTGGCTGCTGGCGCTGCTCCTGGCGGTGTTCCCCGCCAACGTCCACATGGCGGTCAACCCGGAGCAGATCAGGGGCCTGGACCTGCGCAGGGTCCCGCGCTGGGCCCTCTGGGCGCGGCTGCCACTGCAGCCGCTGGCGATGCTCTGGGTCTGGCGCGCGACGCGCCCGTGAGCACCCCTGTTTTTTGAAGCTTTTTGTCTAACAGCGTTTTGTCTGTAGAGCTTTTGTCGTCTACGACAGAAGATTTCGCCATGGACAGAAGACATCGTTTTGCCGCAAACATGAAACGAGCCCGTGCACAACTGGGCATCTCTCAGGAAGAGCTGAGCTTCCGCTGCAAGCTGCACCTGACGACCATCTCCCACTACGAGCGCGGTGGGCGCAAGCCGGGGATGGACGCCATGGTCAAACTCGCCGGGGCTCTGGAGACGACCCCGGCGGCGCTCTGCGCCGGCATCGAGTGGCTGCCGGACCGGCAGCGCTTCAGGGTCGAGAAGCCGGGCTAGCGCTCAGGGCAGGAATTCTTCCAGGAGTTCCCCGGCGGGTCCGAGGAAGCCCTGCACGTTGCCAAGCAGGGAGCGCGCGTTGTCGATCAGTTCGATCGCCTGGTCGAGCGGGATCGTTTCGACCGTGCTGCGCGCCGGCCCGCCCAGCAGAGGACTGAGGGCGCCGGCCTCTTCGGCGTCGTCGATGGCGCGCAGCAGGCCGGCGCGGATCGCCCGCGCCAGCTTCGCGTCGTCGATCCCGTAGCGCTCGCTGAAGCGCTCGCGCGCCGCCGGCGTCGCCAGCGCCCGCGCCAGCGTCTCGCGCGAGACGCCGAGCTTGCAGGCAGCGCCGTCGAGGGCCGAGATCGAGAACTGGTTGGCGATCTCGCTCAGGCTCTGGGGGTTGGTCCAGGCCCGGTGCTCGCAGGGGTCCTTGGTCTTCTCCGGCGTGTAGGAGGAGCCGCCCGCGGCCAGGTAGGCGCCGATCAGGACCAGGGCAGCGAGGATCGAGCCGCCGACCAGGAGCTGCCCGCGCAGGCGACCCTCGGGGGTGGGGCCGGGAGCGTTCACAGCTCCACCCTGCGCGCGAGGGCGATCGGGATCAGGGCCAGCAGGCCGAGCAGGGCGGCCAGCCCGAAGGAGGGGCTGAAGGCGTGGGTGGCGCCGCGGTTGAGCTGCTCCTGCAGTTCGTCGCGCAGGCCTTCGACGTCGGCGCGGTCGCCGGGATCGCTGGGCAGCGGCTCGAAGGCCGGGCCCAGGGTCGGCACCTTCCCCCTCTCCCCTTCGAGGCGATCCTGGATCCGCTGCGCGAGGTCGAGCTTGATCAGCGGATTGACCTTGGAGTCGAGGATCACAGCGGTGCCGGCGTCGATCGCGTCGTCGCGCTGCTGGGCGATGTCGGCGGTGAAGATCGGGGTCAAGGCCAGCAGGCCGATCACCACCCCGGCGTGGCGGGCGGAGATCGTCCAGCCGCCGTGGATCGCCTGCGGGGCGCGACCGCCGAGCGCGGTCTCGGTCAGGGCCGAGAGCACCAGCGAGAGGCCGACCCCGACCAGCAGCTGCGGCGGCAGCGTCAGGGCGACCTCGGCCTTGGGCAGCAGCGCCAGGCCACCGAGACCGCCGGAGACGAGGATCGCGCCGGCGGCAGCGCGGGCGCGGGCGCTCGGCACCAGCGGGCCGAGGCGGCTGCCGAGGATCGCCGCCAGCGGCATCGCGGTGACCACGATCGCGGCGCCGATCGGGGTCAGGCGCCAGCCTTCGATCAAGAGCAGGACGAGGAGGAAGAGCGCGGCGGCGATCGCCGCCGAGACCATCGCCAGGGCGAGGTTCGCCGCCAGGTGCGGGCGCCCGGTCCGGCGCACCTCAGCGGACAGGATCCCGGTCGCGGCCTCGTGCTTGGCAACCGCGAGGATCGGCGCCGCGGCGGCGAGCGCGACCGGCACCTGGATCAGGAAGATCGACTGCCAGGAGACCAGCTCGGTGAGGATGCCGCCGACCGCCGGCCCGAGCGCCGCCCCGGTAGCGCCGGCACTGGCCCAGACGGTGGCGGCACGCTGCTCGGAGCCGACCGTGGCCGGGAGAAGCTCCAGCGCCGCGGTGACCGCCAGAGCGCCGCCGATCGCCTGCAGGCAGCGCGCGAGGATCAGGGTCGAGAGCTCGTCGGCGACACCGCAGGCGAGGCCGGCGCCGGCGAAGATCGCCAGCCCGACCGCCGCCGCCCGCCCGGGCCCGACGCGGCGCGCCAGCAGCGCCGCCGGCACCGCCGCCAGCGCCATCACCAGGTTGAAGGAGATCAGCACCCAGGTGACGCCGGCGATGCTGGTGTCGAGGTCGCGATAGATCTCCGGCAGCGCCAGGACCACGATCGAGGAGTCGGCCAGCACCAGGCCGACCGCCAGGGCGAGGGCGGCGACGCGCGGCCTGGGAGCGGCCGGGCTCACCGGTAGCCCAGCTCCTTGGCGTACGTGTCGCGGTAGGCGTCGCGCTTGTCGAGGACCTCTTCCACGTAGGCCCGAGTTTCGGGGAACGGGATGTCGCTGACGTTAAGGTCGGCGCCGCCCCACTCGTCGGCGTTGCCGGGACCGGCGTTGTACGCGGCGAGGGCGGCGGCCTCGTCGCCGTCGTAGCGGTCCAGCAGTTCGCGCAGGAGGAAGGTCCCGTAGCGAATGTTGATTTCCGGATCGGAGAGATCGTCGAGCTTGAACGTGGTGCCGCCGCTGAGGCGCTCGATTTCTTCGGCGGCGTCGGGGGTTATCTGCATCAGCCCCCGGGCGCCGGCGCTCGAGGTGGCGTCGCTGAACTTCGACTCGGAGTAGATGACGGCCGCGAGCAGCGCCGCGTCGACCCCCTTTTCGGAGGCCTGCTGGCGGATCACGTCCTCGTGCTTGAGCGGCAGCGTCAGCTCCTGCAGGGCATGGTCGAAGGTCCCGTTCGCCACCAGCGCCCCGACGCCGAGCCCGACGATCGCCGCCACGGCGCCGAGGGCCAGCCAGCGCCGTCGCCGAGCCCTCCGCTTCATCGCCGCAGCTTCGCGAGCAGCGCGGACAGCGCCCGCTCCAGGTCCTCGACCGAGCCGTTGTTCTCGACCACGTGGTCGGCCCGCCCGGCCTTCTCCTCCTGCGAGAGCTGGCGCGCCTCGCGCTCGTCGACGAGGGCGTGGCCTCGCGCCGCCGCCCGCTCGCGCCTGACCGGCTCCTCGGCGACGACGGCCACGGTCGTATCGAAGACCTCGTGCCTGCCGCCCTCGAAGAGCAGCGGGACCTCCACCACCGCGACCTCCGTCCCCTCCGGCAGCGAGCCCAGCCACGCGACCATCCGCTCGGCCACCAGCGGGTGGATCTCACCCTCGAGCCAGGCCAGCTGCTCCGGGTCGGCGAAAACGATCTCGCCGATCCTGGTGCGGTCGGCGCCGCCGCCGGGAGCGACCTCCGCCCCCCAGCGCTCGGTCAGCCGCCCGACCAGCGGTTCGGAGTCGAGCAATTCGTGGACGACGGCGTCGCTGGAGAGGGTCGCGGCGCCGAGGCGTGAGAAGGCAGCCAGGGCCTCGGACTTCCCGGCCGCGATGCCGCCGGTGAGGCCGATCGTCAGCGGCATCGCCGGACTAGGAGTCGGAAGGTGCCTCGGGCTCGGCCGTCTCGCCGGCAGCGTCGTCGACGCTGTCGGGTGAATCCGGCCGCTCGCTGACGCTTTCGCCCTCATGGGCCTCGTCGCCAGCCTCATCCGCCGAGCCGTCCCCCTCAGTGGTCTCGCTCGCCTCGGCCGCCGGCGCCTCGGCCTCGGAATCGCTCGGAACCGCCGGCTCGGGGTCGGTCGCGGTCTGGGAATCGGCGTCAACCGGCACCTCGAGTGGGGGATCGACCGGGTCACCGACGGGCGGGTCGATCGGCACCTCGAGTGGGGGATCGACCGGGTCACCAACGGGCGGGTCGACCGGCACGTTGGGATCGGGGTCGACCGGAGTATTCGGCTCAGGGTCGATCGGCGTCTCCGCCGTCGCCTCGGCCAGCTGCTCGCCCAGGTCCCCCATCGGCATGTTCTGCCCCTCTACCCGCTTGATGCTCAGCGACAGCCGCCGCCGCTCTTCGTCGATCTCGAGGATCTTCACGTTCAGATTGGCACCCGGCTCGACCACTTCACTGGGGTTCTCGACGTGATGGTCGGCGAGCTCGGAGATGTGGACCAGGCCCTCGACGCCGGGGAGGATTTCGACGAAGGCGCCGAAGGCGACGACCTTGGTCACCGCTCCCTCGAGCACGTCGCCGGGGCGATGGGTGCTGATGACCCGCTGCCAGGGGTCCTCCTGCGTCTGCTTGAGGCCGAGCGAGATGCGCTGGCGGTTGCGGTCGATGTCGAGCACTTTGATCCGCACCGTGTCGCCGATCGCGACGACTTCAGAGGGATGGTTGACGTGGCTCCAGGAGAGCTCGGAGATATGGATCAGGCCGTCGATGCCGTCGAGGTCGACGAAGGCGCCGAAGTCGACGATGTTGGAGATCTTGCCTTCCACGACCTGGCCCGGCTCGAGGCGGCCGAGGATCTGCTCGCGGACCTCCTTGCGCTCCTCCTCGAGCACGGCGCGGCGCGAGAGGACGACGTTGTTGCGGCTGCGGTTGAGCTCGATCACTTTGCACTCGAGCGTCTGGCCCATGAACTCGTCGAGGTTGTGGACGCGGCGGATGTCGACCAGCGAGGCGGGCAGGAAGCCGCGCACCCCGAGGTCGAGGATGAGGCCGCCCTTGACGACCTCGATGACGCTACCTTCAACCGGTTCGCCGGAGTCGGCGGCGATCTCGATGCGGCGCCAGGCCTTCTCGAAGCGGGCGCGCTTCTTGGAGAGGATCAGGCGGCCCTCGGCGTCCTCCTTGGTCAGGACCAGGGCGTCGATCTCCTCGCCCAGCTCGACCTCTTCGGCCGGGTCGACGGACTTGCGGATCGAGAGCTCGTTGGAGGGAATGACGCCCTCGGCCTTGTAGCCGATGTCGACCAGGACCTCGTCTTTGTCGATCCGCACGACCTTGCCGTTGACGACGTCGCCCTCGTCGAAGGAGACCATCGTCGCCGCGTAGTTGGGGACGATCTTGCCGTCGATCTGGAGCAGCAGGCCGTTGGAGCCCTCGACGGGGGTGGCGGCAGGTGCGGGGGGGGTCATTACGTCGGTCGCGGACACGACGGCGAATAATGGCAGAATCGAGGTCGATGCCGGTTAGAGCGACCAAGCGCGGCGAGGAGCGCACCCCCCTCGACGGCAGCCACGACGTCCTGATCTGCGGGGCGAGCTTCGCCGGGCTGGCGATTGCACGTGAGCTTGCGGGCTCGGGCGCCGACGTGATGATCGTCGATCGCTACGAGATCGGCGAGCGCCAGACCTCCGCCTGCGGAATCCCCACCGAGTGGCTGCGACAGCTCGGCCTCATGGACAGCGAGTGCCAACGCTTCGACACGCTGGTCATGCACACCCCCCACGGCGACGCCCGCTACGAGCTCCCCTGGACCTTCTCCACCTTCGACTACCGCGAGCTCTGCCAGCTGCTCTGGCGCGACTGCGATGCCAGCTTCGAGACCGCCAAGGTGAACGGGCGCGTGGGCGCCGCCAACGGCAGCGGGGCGATCGCGATCGACACCGACCGCGGCGTCATCTCCGCCCCGCTCGTCGTCGACGCGCTCGGCTGGCGCCGTGTGCTGGCCAGTGGCGACGGCTACCAGCCACCCGACGCCCCGCTCTCGCGCGGGCTCGAGGTGCACCCGGCAGGCAGCAGCGACGACCTCGAGATCTGGATCGACCGCCGCTACGTGCCCGCCGGCTACGGCTGGTCGTTCCCGGCCCGCGACGAGCTGCGAATCGGGATCGGCTCCTTCGACCCCAGGTTTCACGTCAAGGACACCACCGTGCAGCTGACCGAGGACCTCGGCAAGCAGCCGAACGAGTACCAGGGCAACTGGATCCCCCACAAGCTGCGCCGGGCGACCGAGGGCGGTGTCTTCTTCGCCGGCGACTCGGCCGGACACTGCCTGCCGCTGAGCGCCGAGGGGATCAGGACCGCGCTCTATTTCGGGATCGCGCTCGGCCGCGAGCTGCGCGGCGTCGTCGAGGGAGGCCAGAGCCGCGAGCAGGCGGCCTCCGCCTATGCCGAGTTCAACGACTCGCACGAGTGGAAGTTCCGCTGGATGCTGCGGGTGCAGCGCCTGATCCCGCGAATCCCGCCGCGCCTGCTCGGCCCGGCGATCCGCCTGATGGGGGCGAAGCGATTCATCGACTGGTCCTTCGCCCACTACCTCAACATCGCCCCGCCGGAGTTCGTCGAGTCAGCGGACGATCAGAAAGGTCCCGGCGAGCAGCAGGCCGACGCCGAGGATGCGCTCGGGGCCGAGCGCGACCTGGTCGAGGCCAAACAGGCCTAGCCGGTCGATCACCACCGACGCCGTCAGCTGGCCGGCGACGGTGGCCGCCGCGACCCCACCGGCGCCGATCGCCGGCACCGCGAGCAGCGCGTTGGTGACGTAGACGGCGCCCAGCAGGCCGCCGAGCAGGTAATACCAGCTGACGTCGAAGGCCGAGTCGAGGCCGCCGGCCTTACCACTGAGGACGACGATCGCGGCCAGGGCGATCGAGCCGACCGCGAAGGAGATCAGCGCCGCCGGCAGGCCGCCGGTGGCCTTGCCGAGACCGGAGTTGATCGGCGCCTGCAGCGCGATCAGGCCCCCTGCCGCCGCCGTCAGGATCACGGCCAGGCCCCTATCCATTTAAAGGGCCCCGTTACGCGTGATCTTCGGGCTGGATGTGTGTTGCACGGGTAGAGAGTGGGGACTGAACCTCCCCGCTGTCATATCAGTACCCACAGTCAGGAACGATCGATGCCCCCACCGCCAGCAGAGCCCCTCGCCGCCCGGATCTTCCTCGGCCCGGCGCTGCGTGCCCAGCCCGACCGGCGCCTGGTCGCCCTGGTGCGCGAGGGCTATGAGACGGCCTTCGAGGAGATCGTCCGGCGCTACCGCAAGCCGCTCGATCGCTTCGCCGCCGCGATCGTCGGCAACCGTTCCGAGGACGTCACCCAGGACGCCTTCTCCAAGGCGCTGCTGGCGCTGCGCGGCTCCCAGACCGACATCGAGCTGAAGCCCTGGCTGTACCGGATCGTCCGCAACACCGCCCTCAACGACCTCCGCGATGGTCCACCGCCGGCCGAGGAATTGGCCGAGACGATCCCGGGTGGCCTCAGCGCCGCCGCGGAGGCCGAGGGACGCGCGGAGACGGCTGAGCTGATGCGGCGGCTGCGGGCCCTGCCGGATCCGCAGCGGGCGGCGATCGTGATGCGCGAGCTGGAAGGGCTGAGCCACGAGGAGATCGCGACCGCGCTGGGGGTCAGCGGCGGCGCGGCGCGGCAGGCGATCTACCGCGCCCGGGCGGCGCTGCGCGACGGCCTGGGACTGCTGGTGCCGCTGCCACTGCTGCGAGTGCTGTTCGACCACGGGGCCGAAGCGGCGGGAGCCGGTGGGGCCGCCGCCGCTGCCGGGGCCGCCGCCGCGGGCGGCGGCGGGGCGACGCTCGGCGCCCTCGGCGCCGGCGGCGCACTCAAGGTCGGGGTGGCGACGGCGCTGATCGCCGGCTCGGTCGGGGCCGGCGTCGCGATTCAGCACGATCGGGGCGCCCGCGGCGGCGCTGAGCCCGCGGCGGCGGCGGTCGCGCCGCCAGGCACCGGCGCCGCCCCTGGTGGAACGCCGAGCGTGGGGACGCGTCAGGGGTTCAGCGACGACGGCGGGCATCGCGGAGGCGACGACGTCGGCCAGGGCTCGGAGAGGCGCGGGGACCGACACGGTTCCGGTGGCGGCGGCCCCGGCGAGGACGGGCACTCTGACCTCTCACCTCATCGTGGGCCCGGCTCGGATCGCTCGGGGCACGGTGGCCGCGGCTCGGGGCACGATGACGATTCCGGCTCGAGTGGAGATCGTTCCGGCGAGGGAGCTTCGGGAGGGAGGCATTCGGGGCACCATGGCTCCGGCGGCAGTGGCGACGGCGGCAGAAGCAGCGGCAGTTCAGGCGAGGGGATCAGTGGCTCCGGAAAGAACAGCGGTAGTTCAGGAAAGGGCGGCGGTGGCGAGAGCAGCGGAGGTTCAGGCGACGATGCTTCGGGGCGGAGCGGCGGCTCAGGAACCAGTGGCTCGAGCGGCAGCTCGGGACACCACTCCGGCTCGGCTCAGCCCGCACCCGTCCTCAGTCCTCCGCCTCCCACCGAACCCACCACCAGCGGCGACGATTCCGGCAGCGACAGCTCGGGCTCAGGCAGCGGCAGTTCGAGCGGCGGCGACGGCGGTTCGTGATCTTCGCCCGCGGCTCGGGTTCGAGGGAGCACACGTATTCCGCTTCGACAAGGAGGTACCGCCATGAACCACTTCAAAGGAAGGCGCACGCGGCTCACCAGTCTGCTGGTCGTCTCGCTCGGCGCGCTCGCGATCTTTGTCCTGCCCGGCCTGGCCAGCGCCAGGCACGGCAGCGATGACGGCAGCGGCAGCACCGCGGCGATCAAATCGTTCGACCCGGCGACCAAGACGCTGGCCATCTCGCTCCCCGACGGGCAGACGCTGAGCGGCACGGTCACGCGGGGAACGAAGATCCGCTGCGAGGACCAGCGCGGCGATCGACGCGGTGGCCACGGGGTCCGCAGCCGGGAGGCCGAGCCGGGTGACGATCGTGGCGGCCACGGCGATGAGCCCGGCGACGACCACGGCGGCGACAGCTCGGGCCCCGGTCCGTCCGGCTCCGGGCCGAGCGGCCATGACGACAACGGCAGCGGCGCCAACTGCACGATCGCCGACCTGGTTCCGGGCGCCGCGGTCGAGGAGGTCGAGTTGAAGTTCGGCGCCGACAGCGTCAGGTTCGACGAGGTCGAGCTCGCCAACCACTCCAGCTAGGGACGGTCACTTGGCGGTGAGCCAATCGGGGCCGACGCCGACGTCGACCTCGAGCGGCGGATCGAGCTGGTAGGCGGCGCACATCTCGCGCCGCACCAGCTCGGTCGCGCCGTCCATCTCCGCCGGCGGGCCCTCGAAGAGGAGCTCGTCGTGGATCTGCAAGACAAGGCGGGTCCCCCCCCCGGCCTCCGCCAGCGCGCGCTGGCAGCGCACCATCGCGACCTTGATGATGTCGGCGGCGGTGCCCTGGATCACCGTGTTGACGGCGAGCCGCTCGCCGAGGCGGCGGGTGTTTGGGTTGCCCGAGCGCAGCTCGGGGATTTGGCGGCGCCGGCCCATCAGGGTCGTCACGTAACCCTCCTCCTGCGCGCGCTCGATCACCTGCTCGCGGAAGGCACGCACGGCGGGGAAGCGCTCCAGGTAGCGGGCGACGAATTCCTCCCCCTCCTTGCGGGGGATGTTGAGCCGGTCGGCGAGGCCGAAGCCGGTCAGCCCGTAGACGATCCCGAAGTTGACCATCTTCGCCTTCGAGCGCTGGCCGACGTCGACCTCGTCGCGGCCGATCTCGAAGACCTCGGCGGCGGTGGCGGCGTGGACGTCTTCGCCGGCGTGGAAGACGTCTTTCAGCACCGTCTCGTCGGCGACGTGGGCCAGCACCCGCAGCTCGACCTGGCTGTAGTCGGCGGAGAGCAGCTGCGCGCCCGGCTCGGCGACGAAGCAGGCACGGACCGGACGGCCGATCTCGGTGCGGATCGGGATGTTCTGCAGGTTGGGGTTGGTGCTGGAGAGGCGGCCGGTGGTGGTCGAGGCCTGGTTGAAGGTGGTGTGGACGCGACCGGTCTGGGGATCGATCAGGTCCGGCAGTGAGTCGAGGTAGGTGTTCTTGAGCTTGGTCAGCTCGCGCCAGGACTCGATTTTCTCGACGATCGGGTGCTCGTCCCGGATCTGGGCAAGCACGCGCGCATCGGTCGAGAAGCCGGTTTTGCCGCGCCGCTTGCGGGTCAGCGCGAGCTTCTCGAAGAGGATGCGGCCGACCTGCTGCGGCGAGCCGATCGTGAACTCCTCCTCGGCCAGCTCGAAGATCTCCCGCTCCAGGGTCGCGATCCGTTCGCCGAAGCCGGCGCCGACCTCGGCCAGGCGCTCGGCGTCGAGCCTCAGCCCCTCGCGCTCCATCGCCGCCAGCACGTGGATCAGCGGCAGCTCGACCTCGCTCAGCAGGCTCTCCAGCCCCAGCTCTTCGATGCGGGGGCGCTGCGCAGCCGCCACCGCGGCGACGAGACGGGCCTCCTCGGGCGGGTCGAGGCCGGCCTCGACCTCCTCGCTCAGCGCCAGCTGGCCGTCCTCCTCCCCGGCGGCCGCGGCGGCGGCGCCCTCGGCGAGGCCGATCCCGGCGTCGGCCGCCAGCTCGACCAGCTCATAGGTGCGCCGCTGGGGCTCGAGCAGGTAGGCGGCGATCATCGTGTCGTGGTCGAGGCTCAGCTCGACCCCCTCGCGGGCAGCGGCGGCGAGCAGGCCATGGCGGCCGCCGCCGACCGACTTGGCGTCGTGGGCGAGGAAGGAGCGGCCGGCCAACGCCACCGCCAGCTCGTCGTGGCTGGAGGAGCCGGCGAGGATTCGCTCGCCTTCGGCGGCCGCCCAGCGCTCGCCCGCGATCGCCAGCGCGACGGGACCCTCGCCCAGGTCCGCGACCGTGCCCTCCTCCACCTTCACCTCGAGCTCGCGCTCGACGCTGCGCCCGGGCACAGCCTCGCCCGTCGGCAGCGCTTCTTCGAGCCGCTCCAGCACAGCCCGCAGCTCGAACTCGCGCATGAAGTCACGCAGGCTGGCGCGGTCGGGCTCGGAGTCCATCGCCGTCGCCAGGTCGACCCCGGTCTCGATGTCGTACTGGAGCGTCGCCAGCTGCTTCGACATGCGGGCGTCGTCGGCGTGCTCGACCAGGTTCTGCTTGCGTTTGGCGCCGGAGATCTCGTCGACGCTGGCGAGGACACTCTCCAGGGAGCCGAACCGCTGCAGCAGCTGGGTCGCCGTTTTCTCACCGATCCCCGGAACGCCCGGGATGTTGTCGGAGGTGTCGCCGCGCAGCCCCATCAGGTCGGTGATCAGCTCCGGGGCGACGCCGTAGCGCTCCTGCACGGCCTCGCGGTCGTAGATCTTGGTCTCGGTGATGCCGCGCGAGGTGCTCATCACCCGCACCCCGTCATCCACCAGCTGGTAGGCGTCGCGGTCGCCGGTGACGACCATCACCTCGATCCCCTCCTCTCGCGCCTGGCGGACCAGGGAGGCGATCACGTCGTCGGCCTCGAAGCCCTCGACCTTGACGTTGGTGTAGCCGAAGGCGTCGACCAGGGGCATCAGGTGCGGCCACTGCTCGCGCAGCAGGTCCGGGCGCGGTTTGCGCTGTGCCTTGTAGAGGTCGTAGGTGACCTCGCGTCCCGACATCCCCGCGTCCCAGGCGACGATCACTCCCTGGGGATGGTGCTCGTCGATGATTTTCACCAGCATCGAGGCGAGGCCGTAGATCGCGTTGGTCGGCCGGCCGTCGCTGGTGCCGATCGACTCCGGCAGGGCGAAGAAAGCACGGTAGGCGAGCGAGTTGCCGTCGATCAGGAAGAGCTCTGGTGCGCCGGCCACGCCGCCACTCTACGAGGCGAGGCCGAGAGCGTCTCGCAGGTCCGCGATGACCTCCGTCGGCTGATGGTCGACCTGGTCTTCGCTGAAGCGATGGACCGAGAATCCGCGGCGACGGAGGTCGAGGTCGCGCCGGCGGTCGTCCCTGAACGCGACGCGGCCACGGTGATAGCCATAGAAGTCGGTCTCCACCGCGACCCGCTCCTCGCGCCAGAGGAAGTCGACGATCCAGCCGCCGATCTTCACGTTCACCTCCGGAGCCGGGATGCCGTGGGCGCGACAGAGCGCCAGGAAGTCCCGCTCCAGATCGCTGCGAGTGCGGTCCGACGGCACGGCGAGTGCGAGCGGCAGGCCCTTCAGCTCTCCCTGCCGAACCGCTCTCCTCCACTGCCACGCCGGGACCACCGTTTGCAGGTCCCGGATCGTGCGCGCGGGCGTGGTGACCGGGATCCGCAGGCGCTCGGTGGTCGACGTCGGACCCAGCGACCGGCAGCGGTGCAGACGGATTCCAGACCGGCCGCTGCGCCCGCTTCGCGACGGGGTCGATACGTCGACAGGTCCATCGGCGTCCCGGAGCAACCCCCAGAGCAACGCTGCGGCGCGATGACTGAGCACCGCGCCGTGGCCGCAGGCGAGAACCGCCGCCATCCAACGCCCCTCGCGCGACGTCCCGCGGTGCCCGACCGCATAGACGCCGCGATGCAGCCGATGCAGTCGCCCCGCTCGAACCCGCCGCGCAATCCCGCTTTCGCCAATCCCCACCCCCCGCAGCTGCCCGATCGACACGACCCCATGCTGCCTCGCCGCGATCGCGGCCAGGGCCGCATCGGGTGGGTCGACTTTCTGTCGCATACCGACAGCAAGTCGACCCAGGGTAGCTGTTCTCCCCCTTTGATCAGGTACGGGGGAGGGTGATTGAGCGGGTGATCGATTCGGCGGGGCCCGTCGCCGCTGTGAAGATGGCGCGCAGGCGCAGGTGCAGGCGGTGGTCCGCCAGGCGCTCGAGGGCGCGAGCGTTGAGGTCGCAGGTGACGAGGGTCGAGCCCGCGGCGCTCGCGACGGCGCTGCCGGAACAGGCGCGAACCCGGCGCGAGTCGGCGCCGATCGTTCCGCGCACCGAGATCCTCCCCGGCGCCGGGAGCCCGAAGCGGGCCCGCAGGGCTCCGCGCCCGTATCCGGTGCGCTGGAGAAGGAGGACGCCACGCGCCGGCGACAGAGCCGCGACCGGGGTCGCCGCGGGACCGGCGGGCGAAGCGGGAGCCGACGCGTCGAGGCGGTGACGCAGTGGCGGGCAGGTGGGATCCAGTGGCGGCGCGGCGGGCACGCCATCGCCAAGCCAATCCGCCAGCTCCTGCGGCCGGGTGGCGATAAAACCGCGAGTCGCCGCGACGGCGGCGGCGATTTCGGCGCTGTCGAAGGGCTGGCGGCTGCTGTTCGCTTCGACGTTCTGCCACGGTTTCAGGCGGGCGGCGGTGCAGCGAGCGGCACGGTCGAAGTCGAAGTCGACGAAGGCCGGCAGGACTTCCGCGGCCGCCTCGCGATAGAGCGGCTCGCACTCGGCGTCGGCGAGGCAGCCGTTAAACAGGGCTCCTCCTCCCCCGTCGAACGACAGGTGCAGGCCCCAGGTCTGGTCGGTCCCCCAGGGGATCATCTGGAAGCTGCCGCCCGGGTCGCTGTAGAGGTAGTAGTTGTTCGGCAGCAGGGCGCCGCTGGTTCCGGAGTAGCCGTCCCAGTGGCCCTGGTACTTCTCGATCGCCCACATACGGGTCATCTCGTCGAGATCGGCATGGGCGCCCACCCGTTCGAACCAATCCACGGCGCCGCCGTCCACGGCCGCCACCAGTGCCTCGAGATCTGCTTTTTCGTTCTTTTTCCCCTCGTCGACTTCGAAGTCGGCCACCCGCGCGGGGGTCACGTCGGCGCCGTACTCGCCCTCGTAGAGGTGCTGGGGCGGGTTGAGGAATTTCCCGAAGCGCTTTTCGAGCGCCAGCTTGTCGAGGGTCTCGACGTTGAGGTGCATGCCAAAGTCTTCGCCGTTGACGTGCAGATAGGCGAAGCCGGTATGGGTCGCCGGGACGCCGAGAGCGCGAAATCCTTCGTAGGCGAGGGTCTCGTGGACCATCGACGGGTCCTGGACCATGTTGTTGAGCGTCATCTTCTCCAGCCCGAGGAAGGTCTGGTCGTCGACGAACTCGTCGAACTTGATCTTGAAGGCGGCCTTCTCGTGCAGGTTGCGCAACGACCCGAGACTGCCCTTGAGACGGATGCCGACCTCGAGCGGAGTCGTGAAGGGCCCGGCGCTTCCCGGCACTCCATCCGTTTCGGCGATCGAGAACGTGCCGGGCTGGTAGTCACCGGTGGGATCGGCTTCCAGCGCGTCGATCGAGGCCTGCGGAAGGGTCAGGTCGATTTCCGTGATCGTCGTCGGCTCGTACAGCCACGACGCGTCGTCGGCCGATGCGCTCGGAGCGACGGCGAGCCCGAGCAGGACCGCGAGCGACGCAACCCGTGCGAGGTGATACCTCGTCCCCATCCCGCCACGTTACGGGGTCGGAGCCTCATGGGCGGGCCGAGACGGCGAATCTGATTCGATAGCCGTCATGGCCGTCAGCGCGCAATACAGCGTCACGATCCGGGTCGAGCTCGATGCGCGGCAGGAGCCGCTGGGCAAGCTGACCGCGGCGATCGCCGAGGCGGGCGGGCAATTGCAGGGCGTCGACCTGGTGCCCGGGGCCGGGCCGGAGGGCAAACGGGTGCGGGAGTTCACGATCGACGCCCAGGACCGCGAGCACTGGGAGCGGATCCTGCGGGCGATCGGCTCGACCCGCGGGGCGCGCGTCCTCGACTACGTCGACCGCACGATGCAGATGCACCGGGGCGGCAAGATCGACATGCACAACAAGTACCCGGTCAAAACCAGGGACGACCTCTCGATGGCGTACACGCCCGGCGTCGCCCGCGTCTGCATGGACATCCACAACGACCGCGCCAAGGCCTTCGAGTACACGATCAAGAAGAACACGGTCGCCGTCGTCTCCGACGGCAGCGCCGTGCTCGGGCTGGGCAACATCGGCCCGGAGGCGGCGATGCCGGTGATGGAGGGCAAGTGCATGCTGTTCAAAGAGTTCGCCGGCGTCGACGCCTTCCCGATCTGCCTCGACACCCAGGACGCCGACGAGATCGTCAAGGCGGTCGAGCTGATGGCGCCGACCTTCGGCGGCATCAACCTCGAGGACATCTCCGCCCCCCGCTGCTTCGAGATCGAGGAGCGGCTGAAGGAGACGCTCGACATCCCCGTCTTCCACGACGACCAGCACGGCACCGCCGTGGTGACGATGGCGGCGCTCTTCAACGCCCTGAAGATCACCGGCAAGCCGATCGAGGAGTTGCGGGTGCTGGTGGTCGGGCTCGGCGCCGCCGGGGTGGCGGTGACGAAGATGATGCTCGCCTCCGGGATCACCCACGTCGTCGGCTGCGATCGCCAGGGCGCGCTCTCGACGGCGCGCGCCGACTACGAGTCGGGCGAGATGAACGAGGCCAAGCGCTGGTACGCGGAGAACTCGAACCCCGACTTGATCCAGGGCCAGCCCGACGACGTAATCGAGGGCATGGACATCTTCGTCGGCCTCTCCGGCCCTGGGATCATCGAGGCCGAGTCGCTGGGCAAGATGAACGACGATGCGATCGTCTTCGCGATGGCCAACCCGACCCCCGAGGTGATGCCCGAGGACGCCGCTCCCTACGTGCGGATCATGGCCACGGGACGCTCCGACTACCCGAACCAGATCAACAACGTGCTCGCCTTCCCCGGCATCTTCCGCGGCGCCCTCGACGCCGGTGCGCCCAGCATCACCGAGGAGATGAAGCTGGCCGCGGCCCAGGGGATCGCCATGGCCGTGTCCGAGGCCGACCTCGCCGAGGACTACATCATCCCCAGCGTCTTCAATCGCGACGTCGCGCCCAAGGTCGCCGAAGCGGTGGTCGAGGAGGCCAAGCGCGACGGCATCGCCCGCCTCAACGAGGAGACCGGCACCTTCGCCACGGTCGACGGCGACGGATGAAGGGCCGGGCGCCAGCGCTGTGAAGGTGCTCGTCACCGGAGCCACCGGCCTGATCGGCTCGGCCCTGTGTGACTCCCTGCTGACCAGGGGCGACGACGTGGTCGGACTGACCCGTGACCCTGACCAGGCGCGGCGATCCCGCCCCGGCATCGCGTGGCGACAGTGGGAGCCGACCCTCGAACGACCGCCGGCCGACGCCTTCGACGGGGTGGACGGGGTGGTCAACCTGCTCGGCGAGAAGATCAACCAGCGCTGGACCGACACGGCGAAGAGGAAGATCATGGAGACCCGCCGCACCGGCACCCACAACCTGGTGCAGGCGATCGCCGCACTCGAGCAGCGCCCCGCGGTCCTGGTCAGCCAGTCGGCGGTGGGGTACTACGGCGACCGCGGCGACGCCCTTGTTGACGAGGCGACCGGCCCCGGCACCAGCTTCGACGCCGAGGTGGTGCTGGAGTGGGAGAAGGCGGCCAAGGAGATCGAGGGCTCGGGAGTGCGCCTGGCGATCCTGCGCAGCGGCCAGATCCTCGACGCCGGCGGCGGCCTGCTGGCCGAGCTGCTGCCCCCGTTCAAGCTCGGCGTCGGCGGCCCGCTCGCGGGCGGCGCCCAGTACCTCTCCTGGATCCACGCCGAGGACGAGGTCGGGATCCTGCTCTGGGCACTCGACACCGAGGAGGTCTCCGGCGTCCTCAACGCGACGGCGCCGAACCCGGCCACCAACCGCGACTTCTCCAAGGCGCTCGGCAGCGCGCTTGGACGGCCTGCGGTCGTACCGGTGCCGGGCTTCGTCCTCGACCTCAAATTCGGCGGCGAGTTCGGCGTGGTGCTCAGGGGTGGCCAGCGGGTGGTGCCGAAGCGGGCGCTGGAGCTCGGGTACGAGTTCAAGCACCCTGAATTGGACGAGGCGCTGAGAGACCTGCTCTAGGAGAGGGCTTCGCGCACGGACTCGCGCAGCGAGCCTGAATCCGCATCCCGGATGGCTCCCAGGAGATCAGAGATCGCGGTGCCCCCGGAATCGCTCCGTAGCACTGGAATGCCGGCGGCTTCGACGATCGGGCGAGAGAAGCTCGGGGTGACGGGAGCTTCGACGTAGGCGATCGTGGTCGAGTCCTCGGTGGCGCGGCGAGCGTTGGCACCGACGACCGCCAGGCGCAGCCTCCTGCCCTGACGGGCCTCGGCGAGACAGACGACGCGAACGCGCACCGATCCCGCCCGCCCATCACTCCCTGCCAACTCCCGCTTCGCCTCCGCACAGAGCGACGCGTCGACATACGCACTCAACGTCGCATCGCTCGCAACCCCCTCCCCCGCCCCGCACCCCACCCCAGCTACGAGCAAGGCGCTGATGGCAGCGGCCAGCAGTCTCTGGAGCGAGACGCCGACCCTCCCCCACCCCCTACCCAAAGAACACCTCAGCCTCCGCATACATCTCCTCCGGCACCGTCTTCAGCTCAGCCGTCGCCTCGGTCAGCCGCACCAGCTTGATCTCGGTGCCGCGCAGCGCGGTCATCGTCCCCCACTCGCCGGCGTCGGCCGCGTCGATCGCGTGCAGGCCGAAGCGGGTCGCCAGAACGCGGTCGAAGGCGGTCGGGGTGCCGCCGCGCTGAACGTGGCCGAGCACCGTCGCCCGGGTCTCTTTGCCGGTCCGGCGCTCGATCTCGCCCTCCAGCCAGTGCCCGACCCCGCCCAGGCGCACGTGGCCGAAGGCGTCGAGCTTGTCGTCCTCGGCGCTCGGCACGCCGCCGTCGGGCTCGGCCCCCTCGGCGACGACGATGATCGGCGCGAAATGGCTTGCGAAGCGCCGCCCGACCAGGTCGCAGACCCGCTCGACATCAAATTTCCGCTCGGGGATGAGGATTGCGTTGGCGCCGCCGGCGAGGCCGGCGTGGAAGGCGATCCAGCCGGCGTGGCGCCCCATCACCTCGACGATCAGCACCCGGTGGTGACTGTCGGCCGTGGTGTGCAGACGGTCGATCGCCTCCATCGCGATGTTGATCGCGGTGTCGAAACCGAAGGTGTAGTCGGTGGCGCTGAGGTCGTTGTCGATCGTCTTCGGGACCCCGATCACCGGCAGCCCGTGCTCCTCGTGCAGCCGCGATGCCGCCCCCAGCGTGTCCTCGCCGCCGATCGCGATCAATCCGTCGACGCCATCCGCCTTCAGGCTCGCCGCGATCCGCGCCGGCCCGTCGTCGCTGGCGAAGGGATTGGTCCGAGAGGAGCCGAGGATGGTGCCGCCGCGGGGCAGGATCCCGCGCACCTCAGGCACGTCGAGCGGGCGCCAGTCGCCCTCCAGCGGTCCGCGCCAGCCGTCGCGATAGCCGACGAACTCGTGCCCGTAGGTCCCGGCGCCCTTGCGCACGATGGCCCTGATGACCGCGTTGAGGCCGGGGCAATCGCCGCCGCCGGTGAGGACCCCGATCCGCATCGACTCAGCTTAGAAGCTGCCCGCGGCGGCGCGAGCAGGTAGTTTCAGAGAAACCCCGACGAGGAGGAGATGACCGAGCAGCCCGACCTCAAGGCCGTCACCCAGGTCCAGCAGCAGATCTGGTCTAAAGGCGACTTCGCGATGGTCGCCAACCTTGTCTTCAATCCCGCCGAGACCCTGGCCGAAGCGCTCGACCTGGTCCCAGGGGAGCGCGTGCTCGACGTCGCCAGCGGCAGCGGCAACGCGGCGCTCGCCGCCGCCCGCAGGACCTGGGGCAACGTGGTCAGCTCCGACTACGTTCCCGCCCTGCTCGAGCGCGGTCGCGAGCGCGCCGCCGCCGAGCGCCTGGAGATCGAGTTCGTCGAGGCCGACGCGCAGGCGCTCCCGTTCGACGACGGCAGCTTCGACGTCGCCACGTCGATCTACGGTGCGATGTTCGCCCCCGACCAGCAGAAGACGGCCGACGAGCTCCTGCGGGTGGTTAAACCCGGCGGTCGGATCGGGATGGGCAACTGGTGCCCCGACGGCGCCGTCGGGACGATGTTCAAAACGATCTCCAAGCACGCGCCGCCGCCGCCCGGCGTCCCCTCGCCGTTGCTCTGGGGCACCGAGGAGCACGTGCGGGACCTGTTCGGCGATGGGGTCTCCGACCTCCGTGCCGAGCGACGGATCTCGCGCCAGCCGTTCCGTTCCCCCGACCACTACATCGAGTTCTTCCGCACCTACTTCGGCCCGACCCAGACGGCCTACGAGCGGGTCGGCAGCGAGGGCGAACAGGCCCTGACCGAAGACCTGCGCTCGTTCTTGGAAGAGGCGAACACCGCGGGTGATCGGGCGATGGTCCTTGAGGCGGAGTACCTCGAGGTGATCGCTACGCGGGCTTAGGGTCCGTCCCCGGTAGGGGTTCCGCTTAACTTTTTCGACGACGACGACGGCCATCCGAGGTGGACGGCGGCGAAAAAGTGCAAGACGCTTCACCCCTACCGGGGACGGACCCTAGGGCTGCTGCGGCTTCAGTATTCGCATCGCGGCGCCGAGCAGCAATACGGTGAAGAAGACCAGGCCGGCGACTGGGCCGCCCTGGCCGAAGGCGTAGGAGACCGTCATCGCGGCGAGGGCCAGAAAGAGGGTGACGACCATTCCCATTGCGGCCGGGAGCTTAGCGACTACCGGCGGATGATCGCTCAGCCGGCGAGGGCGACCCGGGCCTCGCTGAGGAAGCCCGCCACCGCGTCCGCGGCGCCCCGCGGCGAACCGCCCTCGCCGGCGGCGCGGACGAGGCGGCTGCCGACGATGACGCCGTCGGCGATCCGTCCCACCTCGGCCACCTGGCCGGCGGTGCCGATGCCGAAGCCGACCGCGACCGGGACCTCCGAGTCCCGCTTGGTCGCGGCGACCAGATCTGCCAGGGCGGCCGGGACCTCGGACCGCTCGCCGGTCGTGCCGACGGTCGAAACCACGTAGACGAACCCACGGGCGACGGCGCAGATCCGCGCCCGCCGCTCGGCCGAGGTGGTCGGGGCGACCAACGGCACCAGCGCCAGCCCCGCCGCGGCAAAGTCCTCGCGCACGTCCTCGGCCTCCCCCAGCGGCAGGTCCGGCACGATCGCACCGGCCGCCCCGGCGGCGACGGCAAGTCGCGCGAAGTCCTTCGCGCCGCCATGGGCGAGAACCATGTTCGAATAGGCCATCAGCACGACCGGAACCCGGTCGGAAACCGAGCGGCAGACCTCCAGCGCGGTCGCGAAGGTGGCACCCGCCTCCAGCGCCACCGTCGCCGCCGCATGGATAGTCGGTCCATCCGCCAGCGGATCGGAAAAGGGAACCCCCAGCTCAATCAGATCAGCGCCCGAATCTACGTACGCCTCGGCAACCGCCAGCGACGTCTCCCGATCGGGATACCCCGCCATCATGTACGGCATCAACGCCGCCCGCCCTTCATCCCTCGCCAGCTGAAAGGCCCGCAGGATTCGCTGCTCCCCCGTCGGAGTCGACGAGGAATCGTCGACGGCGCCCGTCGAGGGGGCTGGGGGGTGACTCTGGCGAGCCTCCCCGCTGTTGCTCGCCAGAGTCACCCCCCAGCCCCCTTTGCGACCGCCTCAGCCAGATCCTTGTCCCCACGCCCCGAAAGGCAGAGAACATCGAATCCAGAGCCCCCTGGGTTCTCCAGCAGCCAGGCGATCGCGTGCGAGGACTCCAGCGCCGGAATGATCCCCTCCAGGCGCGCCAGCTCGCCATAGGCGGCAAGCGCCTGGCGATCGGAGATCGCCGTGTAGGTGGCGCGGCCGGTGTCGCGCAGGTGAGCGTGCTCGGGACCCACTCCGGGGTAGTCGAGCCCGGCCGAGACCGAATGGGCCTCGAGGATCTGCCCCTCCTCGTCGGCGATCACGGCGGAGAGCGAGCCGTGCAGGACACCGGTGCTGCCGGCGCCCAGCGAGGCACCGTGGCGGCCGCTGGACAGTCCCTCGCCGGCCGCCTCGACGCCAATCAGCGCCACCTCGGCGTCGGCGAGAAAGGGCGTGAAGATGCCGATCGCGTTGGAGCCGCCGCCGACGCAGGCGATCACCCGCTGCGGCAGGGCGCCCTCGGCGGCGAGCGCCTGCGCGCGCGACTCCTCGCCGATAACGCGCTGCAGATCGCGGACCAGCGCCGGATACGGCGCCGGGCCGACGGCGGAGCCGATCACGTAGTGGGTCGTCTCGACGTTGGCGACCCAGTCGCGGATCGCGGCGCTGACCGCCTCCTTGAGGGTGCGGGCGCCGGCCTCGACCGGCGCCACCTCGGCGCCCAGCAGGTGCATCCGCTCGACGTTGGGCGCCTGGCGGCGGATGTCCTCCGTGCCCATGTAGACGACGCACTCCAGGCCCAGCAAAGCGCAGGCGGTGGCGGTGGCGACGCCGTGCTGGCCGGCGCCGGTCTCGGCGATCACCCGCCGCTTGCCCATCCGCTGCGCCAGCAGCGTCTGACCGACCGCGTTGTTGATCTTGTGGGCGCCGGTGTGGGCAAGGTCCTCGCGCTTGAGGTAGACCCTGGAGCCGACCCGCTCCGAGAGTCGTTCGGCCAGGTAGAGCGGGGTCGGACGGCCGATGAAGTCGCGCCGCAGCGATTCCAGGCGGAGCATGAAGTCGTCGTCGCCGCGGGCCTCGCCCCAGGCCGCGGTCAGCTCGTCGAGAGCGGCGATCAGCGTCTCCGGCACGTAGCGTCCCCCGTAGGGGCCGAACCGCTCCTCGACCGCGCTCATGCTGCCGGTATGCCCGTTGGCTGCGCGGCCGCGAAGAAGGCCGCCATCGCCGCGTGGTCCTTGCGGCCGGGCTCGCTCTCGACCCCGCTCGCGACGTCGACCGCGTAGGGCTGGGTAACGGCGACGGCCTGGGCGACGTTCCCCGGGCGCAGCCCGCCGGCGAGGATCTCCGGGACCTCGGAGCGGTGGCCGCGCAGCAGCTCCCAGTCGAAGCTCTCGCCGGTACCGCCCCACATCCCCTTGCCGCGCTTGTCGAAGAGGTGGAAATCGGTCCGGTAGGACTCGGCGGCGTGGACGTCGGCGGCGCTGGCGACATGGATCGCCTTGATCACCTTGACCCCGGTGCGCCGCGCGACCTCGGCGCAGAAGGACTCGCCCTCGGACCCGTTCAGCTGCACCATCGTCGCCCCCGAGTTCTCGACCGCCGTGTCGACCTCCTCCAGGGTCGGGTTCACGAACACGCCCACGACCTCGCACTTGCGCCGAAACGCGGCCCCGATCGCAGCCGCGACCCCCGGCTCCACGCACCTGGGACTGCCATCGAAATGGATCAGCCCAATCGCCCATGCGCCCAGGCGCACAGCCTCGGCCGCATCATCCAAATTTGTGACTCCACAAAACTTGACCCGCATGCCCTCAGGTTACGCGAGCGAATTGCGCGGGGGGGGTCGTGACCCTCTCCGAACGTTTTGCGCTTCTCGCCGACAAAGATCCACGGACAGCCACAGACGACCCAGCGAGCAAGCGAGAGAGGAGAGGGTCACGACCCCTCCTGGGCTATTCCCCTTCTTCCACCGAAGCCGGCCGATCGCCGAGCGTCACCGTCGCCGTCTTGGTGTCCCCGTCACGCAGGATCGTCAGCTCGAGTTCGTCCCCCGGCTGCTTGCCGTTGACGATTTCGACGATTTCTTCCATCCCGGTCACCTTCTTGCCGTCGACCTCGGTGATGACGTCGCCGCCGAGGCTGACTTCGGTCCCGTCGATCGTGGCCGAGGTGTTGCCCCCCTCGACCCCAGCCTCGTCGGCGGGGCCTCCCTTGACGACGGTCTGGACGATCACCCCCTCCTTCACCGACAGGTTGACCGCCTTGGCGATTTCGGGGGTGATCGTGCCGCCGCTGATGCCGAGGTAGGCGTGTTCGACCTCGCCATCGGTTTCGAGCTGGCGGATCTCCGAGCGGATCGTGTCGATCGGGATCGCGAAGCCGATGCCGACGTTGCCGCCTCCCCCGCCGCCGGTCGCGATCTGGGAGTTGATGCCGATCACTTCACCGTCGGCGTTGATCAGCGGCCCCCCGGAGTTGCCGGGGTTGATCGCCGCGTCGGTCTGGATCACGTTGGTGATCGAGAAGCCGTCCGGCGCTTCGATCTGGCGTTGCAGGGCAGAGACGATGCCGCTGGTGACGGTGCGGTCGAGCCCGAAGGGGTTGCCGATCGCCACCACCGGGTCGCCGACTTCCATCGCCGCGGAGCTGCCGAGGGCGAGCGGGTGCAGCTGGCTCGCCGGCGCTTCGACGTCGAGCAGGGCGAGGTCGGTCGCCGGGTCGGCTCCGACGACCTTCGCCGGGTAGGGCGTATCGGAGGCGCCGAGTTTGACCTGGATGCTGTCGGCGCCTTCGACGACGTGGTTGTTGGTCAGCATGTGGCCCCTGCCGTCGATCACGAAGCCGGATCCGGTCGCGGTGCCGCCGCCTCCCTGTTCGGGTTCGCCGAAGGGCGAGAGGGACCCCGCTTCCCCGGCGGGCATGTCGGATTCGATGAAGGCGACCCCGTCGCCGTCTTCGCGGTAGATCTGGTTGACGATGTTGCTGGCACCTTCGCCGCCGTCGCTGCTCGAGCGCTCCGTCACCGGCGCGGTCAGGGGCGCCGCCACGGTCGTCGTCGAGCCCTCCTCGGACTGGATCCAGCCGGCGGCGATCGCGATCCAGCCGAAGACGGCGACGACGAGGCCCCCGAGGAGGGCGGAACCGAAGGGGCTGCGGAGGGCGCTGCGTGCCTTGGTCATAGGTCGATGATCGGCGTCGCCGCTGATCCTCTCCTAAATGCTCTCGAAAGATTGTCTAAAACCACACCCGCAGCTTAGCGGCGCTCAGAACAAGTGCTCGCGGGTGCCTTCGTCGGCCCCGGTCAGCTCGCGCGTCTTCGACTCCGGGTCGGCGGCGGCCATCAGGGCGCCGCCGATCAGGACCGCATCGACGCCGACCCGCTCCAGCTCTTCCAGCTCGGCGCGACCGGAGATGCCGCTCTCGGCGACCACGGTCTTGCCGGCCGGGACGTCGGGCATCAGCTCGAAGGTCGTCGCCAGGTCGACCGTGCCCTCGTCGAGGTTGCGGTTGTTGACCCCGATCACCTCGGCGTCGGCCTCCAACGCGCGCTCCAGCTCCTCCCCGTCATGGACCTCGACCAGGCAGTCTAGGTCGAGCGAGCGCGCCTCCTCGTAGAGGGCGCGCAGGGTCTCGTCGTCGAGCGCACGGACGATCAGCAGCACCGCGTCGGCGCCGTTGACCGCGGCCTCGTAGAGCTGGTAGCGATCGACGATGAAGTCCTTGCGGACGATCGGCAGGCCGCAGGCGGCGCGAGCCGCGCGCAGATCCTCCAGCGAGCCGCCGAAGTGCGGCTCGTCGGTGAGGATGGAGAGCGCCGCCGCGCCGCCGCGCTCGTAGGCGCCGACCTGCGTCGGCACGGTCGCGGTCGCGGCTATCTCCCCGGCGCTGGGAGAGCGGCGCTTGAACTCGGCGATCAGCGAGAGGCCCGGCCGGACCAGCGCCTCATTGAAGGGGCGATCCTCGCCGCGGCTCGATAGCCGCGACTCGAGATCGGCCTGTGGGAGCTCGCGGCGACGCGCGTCGACTCCCTGCCTGGCCCCAGCGATGAGCTGCTCGATCATTCCCACTTGACTGCTGAAGCCTAGTCGCCGCCGGCGGCAGTCGCCGCGATCAGCCCGTCCAGCACGTTTCCCGCCGCGCCGGAGTCGATCGCCTCGGCGGCCTTGGCGACCCCCTCGCCGAGGTCGGCGGCGAGACCGCCGACGTAGATCGCCGCGCCGGCGTTGAGCAGGGTGAGATCGCGGCGTGGGCCCGGCTCGCCCGCCAGCACCCCCCGCACGGCGGCGGCGTTCTCCGCGGGGGTTCCCCCCGCCACCGCCTCCAGGCCGGCCGGGGCGATCCCGAATTGGGCCGGTTCGGCGAACCACTCCGAGGTGCCGCCGTCGGCGACCTCGATCACCCGCGTGCGGGCGGAGATCGAGAGCTCGTCGAGGCCGTCCTCGGCGGCGACGACCAGCGCCTTGACGCTGCCGAGCCCGACCAGGGCCTCGGCGATCGTCTCCTGGTAGTGGCGGTCGGCGACGCCGATCAGCTGCCGGTTGGCCCCGGCGGGATTGGTGAGCGGGCCGAGGAAGTTGAAGATCGTGCGCACGCCCAGCGCTTTGCGGGCCGGGACCACATGCGCCATCGCCGCGTGGTGGCGCGGCGCGAACATGAAGCCGAAACCGATCTCGTCGATACAGCGCCCGATCTGCTCCGGCTCGAGGTCGATCCTCACCCCCAGCGCCTCCAACACGTCGGCCGTGCCGCACTTGCTGGAGTTGGAGCGGTTGCCGTGCTTGGCGACGGCGCAGCCCGCGCCGGCGGCGACCAGGGCCGCGGTGGTGGAGACGTTGAAGGTCGAGGGTCCGCCGCCGGTGCCGGCGGTGTCGACCAGGTCCGGGCGACCGCTGGAGACCGGCGTGGCGAGCGAGCGCATCGTCCGCGCCAGCCCAACCAGCTCCGGCACGGTCTCGCCCTTGGCTCGCAGGGCGATCAGGAAGGCGCCGGTCTGGACCGGGTCGGCGCGGCCCTCCATGATCTCCGCCAGCACCGCCGCGGCGTGGTCGGCGGTGAGGTGGTCGCCGGCGCAGACCGCGTCGATCGCGCGACTGACGACGTCGTTCGGCATAGCTACCCCTCTCCTAGAAAGTTCTTCAGCAGGTGTTTGCCCTGCGGAGTCAGCACCGACTCGGGATGGAACTGGACGCCCTCGGCGGGAAGCTCGCGGTGGCGGGCCCCCATCACGACGTCGCCGAGGGAGGCGGTCAGCTCGAGCTCGTCGGGCAGGTCGGGGTCGGCGACGAGCGAGTGGTAGCGGCCGGCGACCAGCGGGCTCGGCAGGCCGGCGTAGATCGCCTTGCCGTCGTGCTGGACCTCGCCGTCCTTGCCGTGGATCGGCTCGCCCTGGACCACCCTGCCGCCGAAGGCCTCGACCATCGCCTGGTGGCCGAGGCAGACGCCCAGCACCGGCGTACCGGCCTCGGCGAAGGCGCGGATCGCCGCGCCCGAGACCCCCGCCTCGGCCGGGGTGCAGGGGCCGGGCGAGACGACCAGCCGGTCGGGGCTGCGCTCCAGCAGCTCGGCGACGGTGGCGCGGTCGTTGCGAACCACCTCCACCTCGGATCCCAGCTCGCCCAGGTACTGGACGAGGTTGTAGGCGAAGGAGTCGTAGTTGTCGATCAGCAGCACCCGCATCTCAGGCCCAGTCCGGTTGCCCGCAGGCGACCTCGACGGCGCGGAAGACGGCCCTCGCCTTGTTCACCGACTCGTTGTACTCATAGGCCGGCTTGGCGTCGGCGACGGTGCCCCCGCCCGCCTGCACGTGCAGCTGGCCGTCCTTGGCGACGACCGTGCGAATGTGGATCGCGGTATCGAGATCGCCCCCCCACGAGAGGTAGCCGATAGCGCCGCCGTAGGAGCAGCGCTTGACCTTCTCCAGCTCGTCGATGATCTGCATCGCCCGCACCTTCGGCGCCCCCGAGAGCGTCCCGGCCGGCAGCGCCGCGCGCAGCACGTCGATCGCACTGACGCCGTCGCGCAGCGTCCCCGAGACCTGGCTGACGATGTGCAGCACGTGGGAGTAGGTCTCGACCGTCATCAGCTCGTCGACGGAGACCGAGCCGTACTCGCAGACCCGGCCGAGGTCGTTGCGACCGAGGTCGACCAGCATCACGTGCTCGGCCCGCTCCTTGGGGTCGTTGATCAGGCGCGCGGCGAGACGGCGGTCCTCCTCCTCGCTGCGCCCGCGCGGCGAGGTGCCGGCGATCGGCCGCGCCTCCACCCGGTCGCCGCTGACCTTGACCAGCGGCTCCGGCGAGGCGCCGGCGATCTGGAAGTCGCCGAACTCGAGGAAGTACATGTACGGCGAGGGGTTGACCGCGCGCAGGCCGCGATAGACCGAGAAGGCTTCGACCGGGGCCGGCGCCGAGAAGCGCTGAGAGGGAACAACCTGAAAGGCGTCGCCCGCGTGCACGTACTCGACGATCCGCGCGACCGCCGCTTCGAACTCCTCGCGCTCCATGTTGGAGACGAACTCGGGCGGCTCGCTCACCGACGGGCTCTCTGGCGCCGGCACAGCGCCGCGCAGGCGCTCGCGCATCGCCGCGATTGTCGCCGCCGCGCGCTCGTAGCCGGCCTCGATCCCGCCCTCGGAGTCGGCAAAGGCGCAGGCGAGCAGGGTCAGCTCGTGGCGCAGGTGGTCGAAGACCACCATCGCATCGGTCACCATCAACGCCAGGTCGGGCAGGCCGAGCGGATCGGGATTGGGCTCGCCGAGGGGCTCCACGGTGCGCACCAGGTCGTAGCCGAAGAAGCCGACGGCGCCGCCGGCGAACGGCGGCAGGCCCTCGACCGGGGCAGGGCGGAAATCGGCGAGCCGGGCGGCGACCGCCGCGTAGGGGTCGGGCGCCGGCTCGCCGCGGCTCGGCGGCCCACCCGCCGCGGCCTCCTCGCCGTCCCACTCCGAGAGGGTGCCGTCGCTCCAGCGCAGGACCGCGCGCGGCCGCAGGCCGACGAAGGAGTAGCGGCCGACCTGGCCCTGCTCAGCGGACTCGAGCAGAAACGCGGGCGCCCCCTCGGGCTCGCCCGCCCGCAGCTTGAGAAAGGCCGAGACCGGCGTCTCGCAGTCGTCGACGAAGCGGGCGCGCACGGGCACCACGTTGCCCTCGCGGGCGAGCTCCCGCGCCTGCTCGAGGCTGGGCTCGAGCCGCAGCTCGGAATCAGCCGCTACGGTCATTCAGCACTCCCATCACGGCTGCCTGGGAGACCCCGCGCGAGACCAGCAGGACGCTGAGGTGGTAGAGCAGGTCGGCGGCCTCTTCGGCGACCCGCTCGTCGGACTCCTCGCGGGCGGCCCGCACCACCTCCTCCGCCTCCTCCTCGACCTTGGCGGCGATCAGCTCGCGATCGTCGAGCAGCTTGACCGTGTAGCTGCCGTCGGGCCGCTCGACCGCGCGACTGCGCAGCGTCCGCTCCAGAGCGGGCAGCGCTTCGTGGGTGACCGCGGACGGCTCTCCCGGCACCGGCGGGGCGTCCTTGCGGCTCGAAGCCGAGCCCAGCACCTCGCGGTAGAAACAGCTGCGCTGGCCGGTGTGACAGGCGGGCCCCGCCGGGTCGACCATCGCCACCACGGCGTCGCCGTCGCAGTCGTAGCGGAGCTGGCGCAGGTGCATGAAATTGCCCGAGCTTTCGCCCTTTCTCCAGAGTTCGTCGCGGGAGCGGCTGTGGAAGTGAAGGTCGCCGGTCTCGAGCGTCATTTCCAGCGACTCCGAGCTGACGTAAGCCAGCATCAGCACCTCGCCGGTGGCGAAGTCCTGGACGACGCAGGGCGCGAGTCCCCGCTGGTCGAATTCGATTTCGCCGAACATCGGTCCAATCGTAGTCCGCACGGCCGCCTACTCGATGCCGAGCCGGTCCAGGAGGTCCTCGTCGCGGCGCCAGTGGCGGCGCACGCGGACGCTGAGGTCGAGGTGGACGCGCTCGCCCAGCTCGCGCTCGAGCGAGCGTCGCGCCGCGGTGCCGATCTCGCCGATCTTGGCGCCGCCCTTGCCGATCAGGATCCCCTTCTGGGACTCGGTCTCGGCCCAGATCTCGGCGCTGACCAGAACCAGGCCGTCCTCGCGCGGGGCGACCTCCTTGACCGCGACCTCGACCGAATGCGGGATCTCCTGGCGGGTGCGGTTCAGCACCTGCTCGCGGATCAGCTCAGCCAGCAGCAGCTCGCTCGACTGGTCGCTGTGATCCTCCGGCGGGTACAGATAGGTCCCCTCCGGCATCAGCTCGCCGAGCCGCTCGACCAGCACCCCCAGCCCCTCACCCGTGCGGGCGCTGATCGGGAAGACCTCGTCGACCCCCTCCAGCTCCGCGGCCGCCGCCAGCACCGGCACCAGCTCGTTCGGCCCGAGCCGGTCGGCCTTGTTGACGGCGCAGATCACCGGCAGCTTGGCCCCGGCCTCCAGCAGGGCGCGAACGATGAAGCGATCGCCGGGGCCGACCCCCTCCTCGCCGTTGATCACGACCAGAGCGACGTCGGAGTCGGCCAGCTCGCGCTCGACCCGCCGCTGCATCCGCTCGGTGAGGACGTCGCGGGGGCGCTGCACGCCGGGCAGGTCGACGAGCACGAGCTGGTGGCCCGACCCGACGTCGGTGGCGACGCCGCGGATCGCCCGCCGCGTCGTCTGCGGGCGCATTGAGACGATCACCACGTGGGAGCCGACGATCGCGTTGACCAGCGTCGACTTGCCGACGTTGGGACGGCCGGCGAGGCCAATGAAGCCGGAGCGCGTCATCGCAGCCCGGCCAGGATCCGCCCCTGCAGGGCGAGCATCTCGCCGTCGTCGGTCTCGTGGTCGTGGCCGCAGAGGTGGAGGACGCCGTGGACCGCGGCCGCGGTCACGTCGGAGCAGTGCTCGGGGCAGATCGCGACGTCGCCGAGCTCACGGGGGCCGGCGACGGGGCCGCTGCCGTCGAGCGGAAAGGCGAGGACGTCGGTCGGCGCGTCCTTGCCGCGATGGTCGCGGTTGAGCCCCTGGATTCGCGTGGAGTCGACCAGCTCGACCCCCAGGTGCCCCTCCCCCACGCCAACCACCTCGAGCGTGGCCGCGACCGCCGCGCGCAGCTCGGCCGGCACGTCGGACAGGTCGACGCTCAAGAGCGCGGCGTCGGGCCGTGTTCGGCGCGCGCCGCCTGCCCACCGTTGTCGTGCGAGTCGTAGGCGGCGACGATCCGCTGCACCAGCTTGTGACGGACCACGTCCTCGCCGCCGAACTCGACGAAGGAGATGTCCTGAACGCTGTCGAGGATGTCGCGGACAGCGATCAGCCCCGAGCGCTGGTCGCTCGGCAGGTCGATCTGGGTGATGTCGCCGGTGACGACCATGCGCGAGTTGAAGCCGAGCCTGGTCAAGAACATCTTCATCTGCTCGGGGCTGGTGTTCTGAGCCTCGTCGAGGATGACGAAGGAGTCGTTGAGCGTGCGGCCGCGCATGAAGGCCAGCGGCGCCACCTCGATCACGTCGCGCTCGAAGTAGCCGTTGACGCGGTCGGGGTCGATCATGTCGTAGAGGGCGTCGAAGAGCGGCCGCAGATAGGGATCGACCTTGGCCTGGATGTCACCCGGCAGGAAGCCGAGTCGCTCGCCGGCCTCGACCGCGGGCCGGGTGAGGATGATCCGCTGAACCTTGCGTTCGGTCAGCGCCGCCGCGGCCATCGCCACCGCGAGGAAGGTCTTGCCGGTGCCGGCGGGGCCGATCCCGAAGGTGATGGTGTGGCGGCGAATCGAGTCGACGTAGCGTTTCTGGTTGAGCGTCTTCGGCGCCACCTTGGTGTTGCGGTGACGCCAGACGACGTCGTCGAGGATCTCGGCCGGGCTCTCTTCGGCGTCGAGGGCGCCGGTCACCGCCTCGATCGTCCCAGGCGCGACGTCGTGCCCCTGCTCGATCAGCTCGACCAGCTCGTCGACGATCTCGGCGCCGGCCTGAACGTCGCCGGAGTCTCCGTCCAGGGTGAGGACGTTGCCGCGCAGGTGGAGGTCGCAATCGAGCCGCCCGCGCAGCTCCTTCAGAACCGTGTCCTCGGAGCCGGCCAGCTCGGCGGCGACCGTGTTGTCCAGCGTCAGCTGCCTACGCGCCAAGCCGCTCACTCACCGCCGCGCTGACCCGCTTGCCGTCGGCACGGCCGCCCAGCTTGGGCATCAGTGCCGACATCACCTGACCCATCTGACGCTTCTCGCTCGCCCCCGTCTCCGCCACGGCCGCGTCGACCAGGGCGCCGAGCTCCTGGTCGGAGAGCTGCTGGGGCAGGTAGCCCTCGATCAGCTCCGCCTCGAAGCGCTCGGCAGCGGCCTGCTCGGCGCGCCCGGCGTCCTCGTAGGCCTCGGCCGCCTCGACCCGCTTCTTGCGCTCCCGCTGCAGCACCGCGACCTCGTCCCCCTTGCCCAGCTTGGCGTCCTGCTGGAGCACGTCGACGACCATCCGCAGGGCCGCGGCGCGCTCACGGTCGCGCGCCTTCATCGCCGTCCGCACGTCGTCTTGGACCCGCTCGAGAACGCTCATCGAGCTAAGGGTAGTCGGCGGCGTCTGGCGTCACGGCCAGGCCCTTGGAGACGAGGTCACGGATATCGGTGCTGACGAGGGTCCAGCCGTGTGATCGAGCGGCGGCGACGTAAGCGGCGTCGTAGGCCGATAGACCGAGCTCCGAGGCCGTGCCGACGGCGGCGTCGATCAGCTCCACGCCGACCGCCGCGATCCGGCCGTCGCAGCGCAGTTGAATCGTGCGGCAAAGCTCCCGCGCCAGGTCCGGCCGGTCCCAGCGCGAGCCGACGACGTTGGCGACCTCGTAAAAGGTGAGATCGAGAGCGGTGGCCGGCAGTTCCGTCTCGAGAACGAGCGCCCGGGCGGGGCCGTAGTGTCGATCGTCGGCATCTTTGGCCGCGACCCAGACGCTGGCATCCAGCAGCAGCACGTCAGCGGGATTCGCGGTCTTCGCGGATCAGCTTCGCCGCGTCGCCGCCAAGGTGGACAGGTGGACCGAGCAGATCTTCCAGCTGCTTGCGCCGCTGGGCGTTCTCCGCCGAGAGCTCACGCTCCACCAAACGCCGCAGCAAGCCACTGCGGGTCTCGTGGCTGGCCTGAACATGGGCATCCAGCTGCTCGAGCAGATTGTCGGGGATTGAGATCATCACCTTTGCCACGGGGTGAGTATATACGGTATTGCTGACGGCGAGAGTGGGCATGGGCGCAGCCTCGCGGATCGAGGCGCACGCGGGGCGCGCCAATGGGCTCAACTTCGAGCCAGAGGGCGCCTCGAAGCGTTATTTCGCCTCGATCTCCACCCGCCCGACCTCGCCCAGCGGCATCTGCAGGAAGCGGGTGCCGAGGTCACGGAAGGAGTCGGTGTCGCCAGTGCAGAGGAAGCGGTAGTCGCCCTCGCCGTCGCGGGCGCGGGCGATTCCGGCGCGCTCAAGCGTGCGCTGGACCGCGGCGGCGACGGCGTGGCCGCCGCTGACCAGGCGCACGTCGCGGCCGAGGATGCGCTGCAGCATCGGCGCCACCAGCGGGTAGTGGGTGCAGCCCAGGATCAGGGTGTCGACCTCCGCCCGCTTCAGCGGCTCGCAGTAGGCGCGGGCCATCGCCATCGTGCTCTCGTCGAAAGGCGAGCCGTCCTGGATGAACGGCGCCAGCTTGGGGGCCTCGACTTCGGTCACCTCGAGCGGGCGGCCCTCGGCTTCGAGGGCGCGGCGATAGGCGCCGCTGGCGACCGTGTTCGGAGTCGCCAGCACGCCGACCCTGCCGCTGGCGGTGATCGCCGAGGCGATCTCAGCCTGGGGCTCGACCACGGGGACGACCTCCACCCCCCGCGTGGCGCCGACCGTGCGGGCGACGTCCGCGCCGATCGAGGTGGCGGTATTGCAGGCGATCACCAACAGCTTGGCGCCGCGGCCGAGCAGCAGCTCGGCGATGCGGGCGATGCGCTCGCGCAGCCGATCGGGATCGCGCGTGCCGTAGGGAAACCAGGCCGTGTCGCCGAGGTATACGAAGTCCTCCTCCGGCAGCGAGACCAGGCACTCGTGCAGCACCGTGAGGCCGCCGACGCCGGAATCGAACATCGCCACCGGCAGCGAGGGGTCGAGCTTGTCCACCGGCGCGGCGCCGTTACAGGAACGGTTTATAAGTCATGAAGAAGATCGAGACGACGATGATGATCCCGGCGAGGCTGCCGACTTTGCTGAGCCCCTGGCTGACAGCTTCGAACTCCGGGCTGAGGGTGTCGCCTGCCTTCAGGTCGCGCTCCGCGAGCTCTCTTGCCTTCCGCGTCTGCGGCTGGAAGAAACCATGCTGAAGGCCGAACAGCACGATGATCGCGACGAATCCAACCGCAACGAAGACGTCGCTCGTGTCCCAAGCCCCATCGCTGGCCGCGAGCAAGCCGATCCCGGCGAGCAGCAGGACGACCATGCCGGGATTGACCAGGTATTTGTCGACCTTCTGCACTCCGGCCAAGATCGCCGGGGTCGCCTTTGGATACTGCGGCGCGACCGAGAAGAAGAACGCGTAGCCAAAGGTCGGCCCGAACGCCAGCACCACGGCCAGGATGTGCAGGAACAGCACGATCTTGTAGCCGGGGTCGACGATCGAGGCGAAGGCCATCGGCGAAAACCCTATCTCTCAAGGGCGACGCAACAGGAGCGCCGCCCAATCGCCGTCGTGCCGTCGCTCCACCTCTCCCAGCCCGACGTCGGCGAAGAACGCCGCTGCGTCGTCCAGCTCACTCGGCAGCAACCCGGAGCAGACGAGCGTGCCGGGAGGCTCATCGAGCTGGCCGGCGACAGCTCGCAGAATCGGCGAGGTCATATTCGCCACCACCGTCGGCGCCAGCTCCGGCACTCGTTCGCGCAGATTCATCCGCTCCAGCTCGATCTCAACCCCGTTTGCATCGGCGTTGACCGCCGCCGCCTCCAGCGCCGGCGGCTCGTGGTCGTAGGCGGCGATCGGCCCCCAGCCCAGCTTGGCGGCGGCGATCGCCAGCACGCCGGAGCCGGTGCCGAGGTCGGTCAGCGGCCCCGTCGCCTCACCCGCCGCCTCCAGCTCCAGCAGGAGCTCGAGGCAGAGCCGCGTCGTCGGGTGAGCGCCGGTGCCGAAGGCCTGGCCGGGGTCGACGACGACGTCGATCGCGCCGGCGCGGGCGGGCTCCCAGGACGGGCGCAGCCAGAGCCGGCCGCCGACCAGCAGCGGCTTGTGGAAGTCGCGCCAGCGGTCGGCCCAGTCGTCGGGGACCTCGGTGGCGCTGACCGCGACTGTGCCCGCGCCGACCACGGCGTCGATCTCGCCCAGCTCCGGCAGCTCCCCCTCGCCCCCGTAGATCGCGTACTCGACGTAGCCGGGGCCACGCTCCTCCTCAACCCCGTTGGGCGCCAGCACGGTCAGCTCGGCGAGGACCAGCTCCGCCTGCTCGGGCGGGCAGCGCACCGCCAGGCGGATCAACCGAAGGCTCGGCGGACGCGGCTGAAGAGGCCCTCGCCGTGGCGGGGACCGAGGTTGCCCTCCTCCAGCGTCTCGTCCAGACGCTCGGTCAGCTCGCGCTGCTCCTCGCTGAGGTTGGCGGGGACGATCACGTTGAGGATCACCCGCTGGTTGCCGCGCCGGCGACCGCCGAGCCGCGGCAGGCCGGCGCCGCGCAGGACCTCTTCGTGGCCGGGCTGAGTGCCGGCCGCGATCTCGATCTCGCGCTCGCCGTCGAGCGTGGGAACGGTGACCGCGGTGCCGAGCATCGCCTCGGTGGCCGGGATCGAGACGACGCTGATCAGGTCGGTGCCCTCGCGCTCGAAGCGCTCGTCGGCGGCGACCTCGACCTCGACGTAGAGGTCGCCGGCCGGGGTCCCCGGATCGCCGGCGTGACCGCCGCCGCTGACCCGCAGCCGCTGGCCGCTTTCGATGCCGGCCGGGATCTCCACCGCCTGGGTACGCTGCGCCCGGGTGCGGCCGCTGCCGCCGCACTCCCCGCAGGGAGTCTCGGGGACCTTGCCGGCGCCGCCGCAGGCGTCGCAGCTGACACCCTGGACCATCTGCCCGAAGGGGGTGCGGGCGACCCGGCGCAGCTGGCCGGCGCCGCCGCAGCGCTCGCAGGTGGAGATGGGCGTGCCGGGCTCGGCGCCGTTGCCGTGGCAGTGCTCGCAGGCGCCGACGGCCTCGAAGGAGAGCTCGCGCCGCACTCCCGCGGCGACCTCCTCGAGGTCGATTTCCGCGGAGACGAGGATGTCGCCCCCCGCCGCCCGACCGCCGCCGAAGCCAAAGCCGCTGCCGGCGCCGCTGCCGCCGAAGAAAGCTTGGAGGATGTCGTCGATCGAGCCGAAGGAGGCGCTGCGGGGGTCGAAGCCCCCCGAGCGCAGGCCGTCGTGGCCATAGGCGTCGTAGGTGCGGCGCTGCTCGGCGTTGGAGAGGACCTCGTAGGCCTCGGCCGCGGCCTTGAACTTCTCCTCGGCCTCGGGATCGTGGTCGTTGACGTCGGGGTGCAGCTCGCGGGCGAGGCCGCGGAAGGCTTTCTTGATCTCGGCCTCGCTCGCCTCCCGGCTGACGCCGAGCACCTCGTAGTAGTCGCGGCTCATCCGGCTAGCCGTCGTACACGGTCTCGAAGTAGCGCGAGAGCTCGCGGGCGGCGCCGCGCACCGAGGCGATCGCGGTCGCGTAGTCCATCCGCAGCGGCCCGACCACGCCGACCGAGCCGAGGTTGCGGTGGCCGAGGCCGTAGTTGGCGCCGACCACGCTGACCGAGCGCAGCTCCGGCTGCGGGTTCTCGTCGCCGATCCAGAGGAAGACCGAGCGCTCCGCGAGCGAGGAGCGCAGCATCGCCAGGACGCCGGCGCGGCGCTCCAGCGCCGTCATCAGCTCATCGGCGCGGGGCAGGTCGGCGAGGTGCGCTTCGGAGAGCAGCCGCGAGGCGCCCTCCATATAGAGATCGACGCCGGTCTCGCGCGCCAGCTCGGTGAACGCGGAGCCGAGCGTGGCGACGAACTCGGCCTCGACCCGGTCCAGCTCGGGGTCGGCGAGGCGGCCGCCGATCAGCCGTGAGCCGACGCCGAGCCCGGAGAGCGACTCGTTGAGATAGCTCGACGCCCACTGGACAAGGCCGGGATCGACCGCGTGGTCGAACTCGAAGACGCGCCTGGCGACGTCGCCGGTGGAGGCGATCGCGATCACGACCACCTTGGTCGGCGTCAGCCGCAGCACCTCGACCCGGTGGATCGTCGCCGCCACGCTCGGCGCCGGCGCCGTCGCCATCGCAACCAGGTCGGTCACCTGGGCCAGCGCCGCCGTCGTCTCCCGCATCGCCTCGTCGACCTCGCGGCGCAGCCGCGAGAGCTCCAGCTCGACCTGGGAGGCGGCTGGCGCCGCCCCGGACTCCAACAGCAGGTCGACGTAGCGGCGGTAGCCCGAGTCGGTCGGAACCCGCCCCGCCGAGGTGTGGGGGTGGGTCAGGTACCCCTCGGCCTCCAGCAGCGCCAGCTCGGCGCGGACGGTCGAGGCACCCCAGTCGACCTCGGGCCGCTCGGCGACCTCCTTCGAGGGCACGGGCTTGGCCGACGCCAGGTAGGCGTCAACGACCAGCTGCAGGATCAGCTCTTGGCGCTCGGAGAGCATCAGCCCTCCATTGTAGGAACGGCTAGAGCTGGACTTCGGCTTCGGCGTTCTTGATGATCGCCGTGTCGCCCTGCACGGCGACGGTGTCCACGACCACCGTGCCGCCGTCGACCGACTTGACCGTGCCGGAGACGACGATCTCCTGCTCCGGCATGCCCATGCCGCGGAACTGGACCGAGAGCCGCTTCAGCGCCCGCGGATCACCCCCGGCGATCGCCGCGTTGGCGCGGGCCACGAGTCCCATCGAGTAGAGGCCGTGGAGGATGTTGCGGGGCAGCCCGACCATTTTGGCGAACTCGTCGTCGATGTGGATCGCGTTGAAGTCGCCTGAAGCGCCGGCGTAACGGTGCGGCAGGAACTTGTCCGGCGTCACCCTCAGCTCGTCGACCTGGTCTCCAACATTCAGCTCGGCCATCCTCATACCCCCCTGACGATGTTGGTCCAGACGGCGCGCACGACCTGGTCGCCGTTCTGGTTGACGGAGATCGACTCGAAGACGTAGAAGCCCTTGCCGTCTTTCTCGTAGATCTCGAGGCACTTCGGCGTCGTCGTGATCTCGTCGCCCGAGCAGGCCGGCTCGCCCCACTCGAAGATCTGACCACCGTGGACCATCGCCGCGAAGTTGATCCCCACCTCGGGGTCGAGCATCACCGGTCCCATCGCCGGCCCGCTGTAGACGACGGCGAACATCGGCGGCGCGACGACGTCGCGGAAGTCGGCGGCACGGGCAGCCTCGACGTCGAAGTGGACGGGGTTGTCGATTCCCAGCGCTTGCGCGTACTCCTTGATCTTCTCCCGGCCGACCTGGTAGGTCACCCCGGGCCATTCCTTACCTATGGCATCGGTCTTAATTGGCATGGCGCGGCAGTCTAATCAGCTTGCGCCGAGCGGCGCCGCCCTCTCGACCCCTACTCGTCGATCTGGAGGACGGCCAGGAACGCCTCCTGCGGCACTTCCACTCGCCCCACCGACTTCATCCGCTTCTTGCCCGCTTTCTGCTTCTTCAGCAGCTTGTTCTTGCGGGTGACGTCGCCACCGTAGAGCTTCGCGGTGACGTCCTTGCGCAGCGCCTTAACGGTCTCGCGGGCGAGGATGTTGGAGCCGATTGCCGCCTGCACCGGGACGTCGAAGAGCTGGCGTGGGATCGTCTTGCGCAGCCGCTCGACCAGGCGCTTGCCCTGCTCGTAGGAGAAGTCGCGGTGGACGATGATCGAGAGCGCGTCGACCTTGTCGCCGGCCAGGAGGATGTCCACCTTGACCAGGTCGGAGGCGCGGTTGCCGATCGGCTCGTAGTCGAGCGAGGCGTAGCCGCGGGTGCTGCTCTTCAGCAGGTCGAAGAAGTCGAGGACGATCTCTCCCAGCGGCATGTCGTAGCGGATCTGCACCCGCTGCGGGCTCAGGTAGTGCATGTCGACGTGGGTGCCGCGGCGCGCCTGACAGAGCTCCATCACGGCGCCGACCTGCTCGGAGGGACAGATGATCGTGGCGCGGATGTAAGGCTCTTCGACCGACTCGATCGAGCCCGGGTCGGGCAGATCGGTGGGGCTGCGGACCTCGACCGTCGCGCCGTTGGTCATGTGCACCACGTAGCGCACGTTCGGGGTCGTCGAGAGCAGGTCGAGGCCGTACTCGCGTTCAAGACGCTCGCGCACGATCTCCATGTGCAGGAGGCCGAGGAAGCCGCAGCGGAAGCCAAACCCGAGCGCCTCGGAGGTCTCCGGCTCCCAAGACAGGGCGGCATCGTTGAGGGCCAGCTTCTCGAGCGCGTCGCGCAGGTCTTCGAAGCGGTCGGTGTCGATCGGGAAGAGCCCGCAGAAGACCATCGGCCGCACCTCGCGGTAGCCCTCCAGCGCCTCCGCGGCGGGCTGCTCGCGCGCGGTCAGGGTGTCGCCGACCCGCAGCTTGGCGACGTCCTTGATGCCAGTTATCAGGTAGCCGACGTCGCCCGCATCCATCCCCTGGACGGCGGTCATCGCCGGCCGGAAGAAGCCGATGTCGTCGATCTCGGCCTCGGTCCCGTTCTGCATCGCCAGGATCCGCTCGTGCTTCCCGAAGGACCCGTCGACCATCCGCACGTAGGCGATCACCCCGCGGTACTGGTCGAACTCGGAGTCGAAGATCAGCGCCCGCGCCGGGGCCTCCGGCTCGCCCTTGGGAGCCGGGATGCGCTCGACGATCGCCTCCAGCACCTCGGGCACCCCCTCGCCGGTCTTGGCCGAGATCCAGAGCGCTTCCTCGGGGTCGCCGCCGGTCAGGTCGGCAATCTCCCGGGCGACCCGCTCCGGCTCGGCGCCCGGCAGGTCGACCTTGTTGATGACCGGGATCAGCTCCAGACCCGCCTCGATCGCCAGGTAGGTGTTGGCGACGGTCTGCGCCTCCACGCCCTGGGCGGCGTCGACGACCAACAGCGCGCCCTCGCAGGCGGCGAGGCTGCGCGAGACCTCGTAGGAGAAATCGACGTGGCCGGGGGTGTCGATCAGGTGCAGGTGGTAGGTCTCGCCGCTGGCGGCGTTGAACTCGACCCGCACCGCCTGAGCCTTGATCGTGATCCCGCGCTCACGCTCGAGGTCCATCGAGTCGAGCATCTGCGCCTGCATTTTCGCCGGGTCGACGGCGCCGGTGACCTCGAGAATGCGGTCGGCCAGGGTCGACTTGCCGTGGTCGATGTGGGCGATTATCGAGAAGTTGCGGATGTGGTCCATGGACGGGCGGAGTATGGCGAGCGGCGGTGGCCGGGTGGGGACTCGACAGACAGCGGTCCATGGACCGCGTCCGTCTCCCTCAGCTGGAAAGGACCGGGGAACTCCCTCAACTGCGGCAAGAAGCGGGGTCCAGAGGGTCCGTTAGCTGGAAAACAACCGTGGGGGGCTTGCGGAGGAGGACCGTCGCGCCCGGGCCTTCGGTCCAGCGCGCTTGGGGTGGGTAGGGGGGCTTGACCGGTTCGAGGCGGTCGCGGGTGGTGATCACGTAGTCGTAGTCGCCCTCGTTCAGCTCCTCGCGCCAGGCGCGGCAGGTGGACGGGGCTTCGAAGCCGCCGTGGGGACGTTCGCGGCCGACGAACTGGACGTGGTTGGAGAGGTCGGTGCCGAAGAGGGGGTATTGGCGGGTGCCGGTGGTGGCGATGCGGGAATCGGTGATCCCGTTGGCCCACTTGAAGGCGGCGTCGAGGCCGGGGCTGGTGAAAGTGGGATCGGAGTAGCGGCTCTCCAGGTAGTGGCGCTGGACGGGATAGCCGAGGGCGACGGTGAGCACGACAAGTGCCGCGCCGGCTCCGACCAGCCATCCACGATGGGTCCGGATGGTGCGGGTGCGGTTGCCCTTTGTCGCCCAGGGGGCGACAAAGGGCAACCGCACCCTGTCCAGGCGCGCAAAAAAGTCACGCAACAGTGGCGTCGCCGGCAGCAGGGCGAGACCCAGGACGAAGGCTGGCACCAGATAGCGGAGGCCGGACTCGAAGCCGCGAGGTATGCCGTCGGGGCCGGAGGCGGAGGTCGGCGCGACCAGCCAGGCCAGCGCGGTGGCGAGGCCAAGCAGCCCGGCCAGCGACAGGATCGCTTCGGAGCCCGCCTCCAGGAGTCGCGGTTCCTTTTGCACGTCGGCGGTGCTTAAGGAACCACGCGGCCGGCGGATCCCGGCCAGGAGGCAGAGCACCAGGCCGACGGCCGCGGCGGCGGCCAGAAGGGGCCAAAGAACCCAGAAGCCGTGATGAAGGCCCGGCAGGAACCAGTCCGACCAGACCGCGCCGTCGGTCAGGTAGCCGAGAACACTGTGTGCTTCGCGACCGCCGAGCGCCTGGTCGGGAGCGGGAAGCGAGATCGGGCCGACGTGGTCGACCCACGGCAAGGGGTTGCCGGTGTGGACGAGGTTGCGGAGGTACCAGTAGCCACCGCCGGCGAGCGCCGCGAGGCCAGACGCGGCCAGCGCCCGCCACCTTGTCCCGCGCGGCGCTACCGCAACGAGACCGACGACCAGCACTCCCGCCGGCAACAGGAAGTTGAGCTTGGTCCCCGCGGCGAGGCCCGCGGCGAGGCCGACGACGATCAGCGCTCCGGTCGAGAGACCTCGCTCTCCCTCCTCCCGAGCGGCCCAGGCGTTCAGGGCGATGGCGACGGCAGCAAGCAGAAAGAAGATCCCGACGATGTCGTTGCGCGCCTCCCCCGCCTGATCCGCCAGCGCCGGCACGCTCAACGCGACTGCCCCGAGGATCAGCGACCACGCAGCCACCCGGTACGCCCGCCCGATGCACCAGCAAGCCAGCAGGCACCCGACGAACCATCCGAGGTTCAGCAGCGGCGACAACAGGTCCCGCCCGAACGCCAGCATCCCAACCGAGTGGAAGATTTCCCCGTTGGCCGGGTAGAACCAAGCGAGGAACTGCGGCGCGATGAAGTGCAGGTCGATCGTGTTCCCGCTTTGGAAAAAGCCCGCAGCGAAGGGGCCGTGGTACCAGGTCGAGTCGAACCCGGTCATCCCGGTGGATAACCGCAGGCGGACTCCGCCGGCGAAGTGGACGACGGCGACAAGCGCGATGGCGAGCGCGATCAGCGTGCTCAGCTCAGGGTGGCGGAGCGAGACCGGCATGAGGGGAGGCCCCTGCGGGCGAGGTGTTCGTTCTCGGCGCCCCCCCTCATGCCGGCTGCGGGCGAACGCCCTGGCTACAAGGCCCAGGGATGCGACGCCGAGGAGGTATAGGCCCGGCTTCCAGAGGCCGAAGGTGCCGAGCAGCTCGGCTACCCCGATCAGGAGGGCGAGGGACAGGACCGTTGAAGCGAGGTGGGCCGGGGCGCCGGCGATCCTGGGGAGCAGGAGGGTACGCAAGGACGAGGCTCCGAGCCAGGCGAAGCCGACAAGCAGGGTCAGCTCGGCGATGCCAAGCAGGTAGCGACTCGGCCCGAGCATCAGCGGCGGCGCAGCAGGCGGGTGATCTGCTCCAGCTCGGCCACCCGCAGCAACTTGGCGGCCGCGACGTAGACCAGGCCCCCCACCGCGAGGCCGCCGCCGAGCGAGACGATCTGGCCGACCAGGCCGCGGCCGAGCGCCTCGTCGAGGATGTCCCAGACGAGCCAGCCGGCGCCCGCGAGGGCGGCGGAGGCAATCGCGATCCGGGCCGCGGTCGAGAAGAGACGGCCGAGCTCGAGGCCATCGAACTCGCGGCGCAGGATCAGCGCCTGGGCGACGACCGCGGCGCTGGTGCCGATGCCGGTGCCGGCGACGATGCCGCCAACGCCGAAGGGCTCGTAGAGGATCAGCGCCGCTACGGCGGAGACGACGAGGTCGATCACCGCCAGGGAGACCGCCTGCCAGGGCCGTTGCAGGCTGAAGAAGGTGCGCGTCTGCAGCAGGTAGAGGCCGTTGGTCGGCAGCGAGAAGGCGAACCAAAAGAGTGCCGTCGCGACCACGGTCGTCTCCGCCGCGTCGAAGGCGCCGCGCTGGTAGACGAGCCGGATCATCGGGTCCGATAAGGCGAGGATGGCGGCGGCGGCCGGCAGCAGGACGAAGAGGATCTGACGCATCCCGTTGGCCATCGTCGCCCGCAGGTTCTCGATCTCGCCGCGGTTGGCGAAGCGCGCCAGAGTCGGGAAGAGCACCGTCGCGATCGCCACCGAGAAGATCCCCTGCGGCAGCTGGTAGATGCGGAAGGCTTTGTCGATCGCCGCCGGCGCCTGATCGGAGACGAGGCTGCCGAAGAAGCTGGCGATCAGCAGGTTGAAGTTGATCAGGCCAAGGCTGATCGTCACCGGCAGCATCAGCAGCAGCACTCGCCGCAGCCCCGGGTGGCGCCAGTCGAAGCTGAGCGTGAACCGGAAGGGCGTGTTGCGCAGGTCCCAGGCCGGGATCAACAGCTGGACCAGGGTGCCGACGAGGATCGCGATCGCGTAGGCGTAGATCCTGTCCTGGCCGTGGAACATCGGCTCCAGGACGACGAGGATGAGGATGATCGTCAGGTTCCAGAACAGCGGCGAGATCGCGAAGGCGCCGAAGCGGTCGTAGCTGTTGAGGATGCCGACGACGACGCCGCTTATGCCGAGCAGGACCAGGATCGGGAAGAGGACCTGGGAGAGGGTGACCGTGAGGTCGAGGATCTCGCCCTCGAAGCCCGGCGCGAAGATTGGCATCACGACCGGGGCGAGGAGCACGAAGAGGGCGGTGATGACGCCCAGCACCATCGTCACCAGCAACAGCAGGGTCGAGGCCAGCCGGAACGCGTCCTTGTACTGCTTCTTGCCGAGCAGTTCGGTGAAGACCGGGACGAAGGCGGGCTGCAGGGCGGCGTCGGCGAAGAGGGCACGGATCAGGTTCGGGACCTGAAAGGCGATCGTGAAGGCCGACATCGGGCCGCTGATTCCGTAGAAGCCAGCGGCCACGACTTCGCGGCCGAGCCCGGCGACGCGCGAGGCGGCGGTGGCGATCGAGAAGAAGGCGGTGGAGCGAGCGATCCGCCCCGCCTGGCGGCCGGGGGCGGGCTCGCCGGCCAGGTCCTCGCCCGGATCGAAGGCCTCGGCCTCGCGCAGCGCCGCGTCGGCGTCGATCGCCGCCCGCTCGTCGCCTTCGGGGGTGTCGGGTGCCTTGGGCGTCTCCAAGCTGGTTCTCAGTCGCTATAGTCGGCGGCCGCCTGGAGCTGGCACGACGTCGGCCCAGGCACTCGACTCATGGCCAACATAGCCTCACAGAAGAAGCGGATCCTACGCAGCGAGCGCGAGCGCACGGAGAACCGGTTGCTCACCAGCACGGTGAAGACCCACTTCCGCCGTCTCGAAAGCGCCGTCGAGGGTGGCGACGCGACCGCTGTCGCCGCCGAGGAGCGCGACCTCGTCTCGAAGATCGACAAGGCCGTGCAGAAGGGCGCGATGCATCGCAACACGGGTGCCCGCAAGAAGTCCAAAGCCGCCCGCATCGCCGCTTCCGCCGCCGCTAAATAGTCAGGCCGTGGCTCCCGCCGCTCTCCTGAGCGCGAGGGTGAGCGCCAGCTCGTCGCCGTAGTCGGCGCCGCCGCGGCACCAGAGCTCCAGCTCCGCCAGCGCCTCGGTGGCGGCGCGGAGATCGGCGACCTCGGCGTTGCGGAGTTTGGCGACCAGCTGCTTGGCGGCGTAGGGGTGCATCTTCAGTGAGGATTCGACCTGTTTGGGAGGGACGCCCGAGGCCAGCTGGCCGGCGGCGGCGCAGGCCCCGCGCAGGCGCGAGGCGAGGCCGTAGATCAGCCCGGTGACATTCTCGCCCTGGTCGATCAGGCGCTCGCCGATCCGCAGGGCGGCCGCGGGGTCGCGTTCGAGCAAGGCATCGGAGAGCGACCAGACGGCCGCCTCGGAGGTGTCGGCGATCATCGCCTCGAGGTCGGCCGCGCCCACCTCGCCTCCCTCCCCCGCCCACAGCGCCAGCCGCTCGAGCTCATGCCGCAGGCGCACCGGGTTCGCGCCCATGCGAGCCACCAGCAGGCGGGCGGCGGCGGGATCGAGGCGAAAACCGAGGCCCTGCGCTTCGGCGGCGAGGAGGCGCGGCATCTCGCGCGCCTTCGGCGCCTCGAATTCGTGGATCTCCCCCTGCGCCGCCTTGACCGCTTTCGCCAGCTTGGGCGGCGCTTTGGAACGGGCGATGAGAACCAGGGTGAGGTCGGGCGGCAGCTCGCCGACGGCGGCGGCGACGGCCTCGAGCTGGCGCTCACGCCAGCGCTCGACGCCGTCGGCCAGCAGGTAGCGCCGCGATTCCATCAGCGACATCGCCGGAATCGCCGCCAGCAGCGCCTCGTGGTCGGGCATCCCCCGGCCCTCGCCCGGCTCGAAGACCTCAAGCGCGTCGGACCCGGCCTCTCGTTCGGCCCGGGATCGCAGCCGGGCCCGCGTCGAGTCGATTTTCGACCCGTCGGTGCCGGCGATCAGGTAGAGCGCTCGCATCTCCTCGGCCATGTCGCGAGTCTAGGAGGGTCTAGCGAAACTCGCGTCTGCGACTGGCGAGCGCCGGACCAAGCAGGGCAAGGACGCAGGGCGGTCAGATAGCAGCGCTATTTGACCGACTGAGGACGCCGCACTGCGCCGCGTCCGCCGCCGCCAGGCGCGGGCGGGGGTTTCGCTAGACCCTCCTAGTGACGCCCCTGACGGCCTCAGCCAGCGGACTCCACCACGACCGAGTCGCGGCCGACGTCGAGGGTGACGGTGCCGTCGTCGTCGGTGCGCAGGGTGCGCACGCCATGGGCGGCGAGGGTTGCCAGGGTGGCGGCCGTCGGGTGGCCGTAGGGATTGCCGTCCCCGACCGAGATCACCGCCAGGCGCGGCCGAGCGCGGTCGAGCAGCTCCCCGAGACCGCTGTCCTCGCTGCCGTGGTGGGCGACCTTGAGGACGTCGACCGAGCCGGGATCGAGCGGCACCGCCTCCGCCTCGGCGTCGGCGGTGAGCAGCATCGAGAAGTCGTGCCAGCGGACGAGCAGGACCAGCGCCAGCTGGTTGGGATCGGCGCCCACGGCCGCTGCGCCCAGCAGTGCCGCCGGGGGCCAGAGGACATCGAGCCGGAGGCTTCCCGAGCGCAGCCCGTCCCCCTGCGCCAGCCCGATCGGGATCGCGCCGGCGGCGCGGGCGGCCGCCAAGGGCGCCCGCCCCAGCCGTGCGTAGCCAAGCCTGGCGATCGGGAAGCGCCCGAGCAGCTCTTCGATCCCGGCAGCGTGATCGGACTGGTCGTGGCTGACGATCGCGGCGCCCAGCCGGCCGACACCGGCCGCCTCGAGCTTGGCGGCGAGATCGTCGCCCGGCGGTCCGCCGTCGATCAGCACCGCGGGAGCCGCGGCAGGCTGGAGCAGGATCGCGTCGCCCTGACCGACGTCGAGGACCTCGACCCGAAGGCCCGGCGGCGGCCCCGGCCCGGTCGAGCCGCCACCGGGCGAGACGAGGGTCGCCACCAGCGCCAGCGCCGCCAGAGCCGCGAGAGCTACGGCAGCCGGACGAGCCCCGCGACGCTTGACGATTGCAGTCGGCGCCCTGTCTCCACGACTCCTCGCCGCGGCCAGCCGCCGTCGGCGGCGCAGCCGCAGAGCGATCGCGACAGCGGCGCCCAGCGTCAGGTAGGCGCCGATGAGCCCGGCGCCGCTGAGGCGGACGTGGACCTCAGCCCAGCCGGGCCGCCCGCACCAGGCGGCGACCTGAGCGACATAGCCGAGCAGCAGGGCGTTGACCCAGTTGAGCGCCTCGACCGGCAGGCCGGGCACCTGGGAGGCGGCGGCGCTCGCCATCCCCAGCCACATCGCCGGCGCCACCGCCGGCATCGCCAACAGATTGGCGAGGAGCGTCGTGGTCGAGAGCGTTTCGAAATGGAAGGCGATCAGGGGCGCCGTGGCCACGGTGGCGGCGATCGTCAACGCGGCCCCCTCCGCCACGGCGCCGCGCAGGCCGTCGCCGCCGATCCGCGCCGCGATCGCCTCACGCAGCGGCGAGGCGAGGCCGAGGATCCCCGCGACCGCGGCGAAGCTGAGCTGCCAGCCAACGTCGGCGGCGACGCCGGGGTCGATCGCCAGGGTCACGCCGATCGCCAGGGTCAGGGCGTAGAGGCGCGACGCCCGCCGGCCGGCCAGTGTCGCCAGCATGCTTGCCGCGCCCATCACGGCGGCGCGCTGGATCGAGGGCCCGGCGCCGGCGATCGGCACGTAGACGGCGATCAGCGCCAGCACCCAGATCAGCCGCTCGCGCAGGGGGATTCCGAGCGCCCCCAGCAGGGGCATCGCCAGCAACGCCAGCAGGGCCACGTTCTGGCCCGAGACGGCGAGCAGGTGGCTAAGCCCGGAGCGGCGGAAGTCCTCGGTCGTGCGCGCGTCGACCCCCTCGTCCTCACCGAGCACGAAGCCGCGCGCCAGCGCCGCCTCGCGGGCCGGCATCCCGCGGCCGAGGCCCGCGTCGGCCCGGGCGCGGATCTCGCCGCTGCGGGCCAGAGCGATCGCGGCCAGAACGGCGATCCCGAGCAGGACGGGCCAGGGTGGGTGCGGCGATCGCACGAGGCCTAAGGCTGAAGCCGGGCTCGCAGCGACTCCATCGTCGCCGGCCCGATCCCACTCACCTGGTCGAGCTGGTCGACCGAGGCGAGGCCGCCGTGTTCGTCGCGGAACTCGACGATGTCCTGGGCGGTCACCGGCCCGATGCCGTCAATCGTGTCGAGCTGTTCGACCGTGGCGGTGCCGAGGCTGATCGGCCCCTCTTCCGTCCCGCTCGCGCCGGCGACGACGGTCCCAGTAGGTCCGCGCGCCGGCACCACCACCTGCTGCCCGTCGGCGAGCCGGGCCGCCCGGTTGACCGCTTCCAGCTCGGCTTTCGCGCTGGCGCCCCCGGCTCGCTGGACGGCGTCCTCGACCCGGCTGCCGGCTGGCAGGCGGTACACGCCGGGACGTTCGACCGCACCGGTCACGTCGACGACGACGTCACCGGCCTGACCGCTGACGCTGAAGTTGTCGCCGCCGAAGGGCTCCTCAGCGGCGCTGGCCGCAAATGACTGCTCGGCCCCGCCCTCCGACCGAATCGCCCGCGCCCCGACCAGCAGCAGGGCCACCACGATCGCCCCGTAGACGACGACCTGCGCTCGGCTCAGCTCGGGCATGGCGCCAGCCTCGACGACGCCGGCGCGCGTGTGGCGCACCCAATCCGACGACTTAGCTAAATGTCGTCGTCATCGTCGTAACCGGCAACCTCGGCGAGCTGATCGCTGTACAGCTCGGCCGCGGCGACGGGCGGCGACTGGATCGCCACGCACGAGAGCTCGGCCTCGCCGCTGTTGGCGACCGAGTGCTCGGTCGCCGGCGGAACCAGGATCAGGTCACCCTCCACCACCTGCTGGGTATCGCCCGCGACCGACATCGTGCCGGCGCCGCGGACCACCACGTAGACCTGCTCGGACTGCTCCTGGGAGCGCAGCGTCTGCTCGGCGCCGGCCGGCAGCGAGAGCCAGGTGACGGAGAGGTTGCGGGCACCGAGTTCGCCCGCGTCCATGAGCACGTGCGTGCGCAGCCGGTGCCATTCCTCAACTGGTGCGTCCTCGAGACGCCTGACGAGCATCGGCGCGCTTTGTACCAGATAGTGGCCCGCTCGTCGCGACCGGGCGGCGCCGCCTCAGCGGATTACCAGGTTGACCAGCTTGCCGGGCACGACGATCTCCTTCACCACCTCCTTGCCGTCGAGGTGGCGGGCGACCTTCTCGCTCGCCCGCGCCAGCTCCAGTAACCGCGCCTTCGGCGCCTCGGCTGGAACCTCGATCCGGTCCCGCAGCTTGCCGTTGATCTGGACGATCAGAGTCACGGTGTCGCTGCTCAGCAGCTCCGGGTCCGCGACCGGCCAGGGCTGCTCCCAGACCCGCCCGCCGTGGAGGCGCTCGAACACCTCGCTGCCGAGGTGCGGCGCGAAGGGAAAGATCAGCGAAGCGGCGGTCGCGGTCGCGAAGCGCACGACGGCCGCGCCCGCGGGATCCCCGTAGAGGGCGTCCTTGAGGCGGTAGGTCTCGTTGAGCAGCTCCATCACCGCCGAGATCACGGTGTTGAACTGGAAGCCACGCTGGAAGTCGCGCGTCGCCTTGTCGATCGCCCAGTGGGCCTTGGCGAGCAGCTCGCGCGCCTCGCCGTCGGCGCCCGCCCCCGGCTCCCCCCCGGCCTCGGTGCGCTCCCCGACCTCCGCGCAGAGCCGCCAGAGCCGCGAGAGGAAGCGGTTGACGCCCTCGACGCCCTCGTCGGACCAGTCGCCCCCGCGCTCGGGCGGTCCCATGAAGCAGACGTAGGTGCGAGCGGTGTCGGCGCCGTAGCGCTCGACGTAATCGCCGGGGCTGACCGTGTTGCCCTTCGACTTCGACATCTTCGCCCCGTCGCGGGTGATCATCCCCTGGGCGAAGAGGTTGGCGAAGGGCTCCTGCACGTCGAGTTGCCCGATGTCCGCCAGCGCCTTGGTGAAGAAGCGGGCGTACATCAGGTGCAGGATCGCGTGCTCGACGCCGCCGATGTACTGGTCGACGGGGAGCCAGTGCTCCGCCGCCGCCCGGTCCCAGGCCGCCTGCTCGTCGCGCGGGCCGAGGTAGCGGATGAAGTACCAGGAGGAGTCGACGAAGGTGTCCATCGTGTCGGTCTCGCGCCGCGCCGGACCCCCGCAGCGCGGGCACTCGGTGGCGACCCAGTCCTCGGCCGCCGCCAGCGGGCTCTTGCCCTGCGGGGCGTAGTCCTCGATCTCCGGCAGCTCGACCGGCAGCTGCTCGTCGGGGACCGGCACGATCCCGCACTGCTCGCAGTAGACGATCGGGATCGGCGCCCCCCAGTAACGCTGGCGCGAGACCAGCCAGTCGCGCAGGCGGTAGTTGACCGAGGGCCTGCCACGGCCCTCCAACTCCAACCAGGCGACGATCTCCTCGTAGGCGTCGCGATTGTGCTTGCCGTCGAAGCGGCCGGAGCCGATCATCGGCCCGTCGCCCGGGTAGGGCAGACCCTCCTCGTCGCCCGCCGCGTCGGGATCGGTCCCCTCGATCACCCGCCGGATCGCCAGCCTGAACTTCTGCGCGAACTCGTAGTCGCGGCCGTCGTGGCCGGGGACCGCCATGATCGCGCCGGTGCCGTACTCCATCAGCACGTAGTCGGCGACGAACATCGGGATCTCCTCGCCGTTGACCGGGTTGACGACGCTGCGCCCGAGCGGCACGCCGGTCTTCTCGCGATCCTCCGCGCCCCGCTCCTCGGCCGACTCGCGGGCGATCCGGTTGACGTACTCGCGCACCGGCTCCTCCGCCGCGGTGCCGGCGACCAGCCGCTCCAGCTCCGGGTGCTCGGGGGCGAGGACGAAGAAGGTGGCCCCGAAGAGGGTGTCGGGCCGGGTGGTGAAGACCGGGAAGTCGAGGTCGAGCTCCTCGCAGCGGAAGACGACCTCGGCGCCCTCCGAGCGCCCGATCCAGTTGCGCTGCATCGTGATCACGTGCTCGGGCCAGGACTCGAGCCGGTCGAAATCGGCGAGCAGGCGATCGGCGTAGTCGGTGATGCGGAAGAACCACTGCTCGAGGCTGCGCTGGATCACCTCGGTGCCGCAGCGCTCGCAACGGCCGTCGACGACCTGCTCGTTGGCGAGCACGGTGGCGTCGACCGGGCACCACTGAACCGGAGCCTCGGTGCGGTAGGCGAGCCCGTGCTCGAAGAGCCGCAGGAAGATCCACTGGGTCCAGCGGTAGTACTCCGGGGTGTGGGTGGCGAGCTCCCGCGACCAGTCGATCGAGATCCCCCACTCGCGGAACTGGCGGCTGAAGGACTCGATCGAGCGCTCGGTCGCGGCCCGCGGCGCCTCGCCGGTCTTGATCGCGTTGTTCTCCGCCGGCAGGCCGAAGGAGTCGTAGCCCATCGGGTGGATCACCTCGAAGCCGTGGCGGCGCCTGAAATGGGCGATCGCGTCGCCGACGGCGTAGCACTTGAGGTGGCCGACGTGTGGCTCGCCCGAGGGATAGGGCAGCATCTCCAGCACGTAGGACTTCGGCTTCGAGGCGTCGAACCCAGGCTGACCCGGGTTCGGGACCTCCCAGGTCCTCTCCTCAGCCCAGGTCCGCTGCCACTTGGACTCGATCTCCTTGGGGTCGTAGCCGCCGGTCATCGACCGGCGATCTTACGAGGCAAGCCAGATATGCGAGAGGCGGCTCGGATCGACCGGCGAGAGGGCCTCAAGGATGTGGGGCCAGACGTAGACCTCGATCGCCGCCGCGGCGATCAGCGTCGGGATCGCCAGGGCGACGGTGATGAAGGTGGCGGCGAGGAGCTGGTTCCACTCGCCGCGGCGGCTGGCGATCAACCAGGCGGCCAGGGGCAGGAAGAGCGCGGTCAGCTCGGGGAGCGCATGCGGCAGGACGCTGAGGATCAACTCGAAGCGGGAGATGTGCAGCTGGAAGGCGAGGGTCGAGCCCTGGAAGCCGAGGTAGAGCGCCTGCGTGCCCAACGAGAAGAGCGTCACGGCGCAGACGAAGAGGATCGCCAGCTCGCCCGCCTTGACGTGGATCCAGCGCGAGACACCGGTGCGCTGGGCGGCGGCGATCGGCATCGAGGCGCCGGCGATGAAGCCGGCCACGCAGGCGAACCCGTGCAGCGCCAGGACCAGCGAGTTGCGCCAGAGGATCGGCAGCAGGTCGTCCGGCTCCGAGGACGAGGTCAAGCCCGGCAGGTGGACCGGCGTCAGGTCCGACGTCAGCAGCCCGGCGACGAACCAGGTCGCGGCCAGCAGCGACAGCGCGATCGCGGCGCTCAAGGCCAGCCAGCCCCGCAGCACCGCCCAGGGGCGCTCCCCCCAGACCTCGAGGGTCTCTCGCGTGTCCCGCATCCCGTGCGAGAACACGTGTTGATTGACCGCGCTCATCCGCCCTGGTCATCGGCAGCGGCGAGCAGATCGTTGAGTTAAGGAACGGGCGGACCCAGCGACCGCCTACTCGTCGTCCTCGCATTCCCGCGGGTCCTGCCGGCCGATCGGGAACTGCATCATCACGACACGCGCCACCATCAGCGCCTCGCCGCTGACCCGGGTGCGTTCCTTGCTCCGAGCGTGCGCCTCCAACACGCTTTCCAAGGCAGCCTCCAGGGCCTCAACCACTTCCTCCCACCCCTGGGCGTCCAGTTCGATCGGCGATCTGCTCAGGTGGCTGTCAGGTATCTCGCTGAACCGTCCTTCGGCCGCGGCACGTCCCGTGTCCTCGGAAATCTGGCGCAGAATCGTCCCGATCACGGGATCGCGAAATCTCGGCTCCACCGCCAGCCATTCCTCCAGCGTGAAGTACTGCCGCTTGGTGGCCCGGTAGATGTGTTCCTTGCGGTTGCCACGCTGCTTGATTCGCACCAGCTCGATCAGCCCGACCTCGCGCAGGATCTTTACGTGGTGGCAGACGACCTGCAGGCTGCCCACTTCCATCCGCCGGTGCATCCGGCTGGGGCTGTTCGGGCCCTCGGACAGGATGTTGAGGATTTCCGAGCGGACTGGATGAGACTGCGCTTTGAGAGCGCGGGGGTCAATCAGATTCGGAGCAGCAGCCTTGGTCGTCACGATCCCTCCGGGGGAGCAGTTTGCAATGAGCCACTATTCCAGATTGCTTGAACTAATTTCGCTCAGCTTCGCTTACCCAGATCGTTCGCACGTTGCGGGAATCTGGCTAAGCGTGCATTGATTGCTAGAAGGTCTTTCACTAAACCGGAGGCGCAAGGGCTCAGGGATCGCTCGCAATCCGCGGGCGCGTCGTCGCCGCTGGTTATCCAGAGCGACGCTCTGTCCTTGCCCGCGCCCCGCGTCTCCTGAGCCGGAACCCACCACCGGTGGAGGAGGTGACGTTCGTGAAGCTGATCACGGTTGGAAAGCCATATCCGGCTAGCTCAATCAAGAAGGGCGGCTGACGGCCAGGGACCGCCCCGGGGGCAGCTCGCCCCGGGGCGGTCCCCCCGCATATTCCCGGTAAGCAAATTTTGGCTAGCGGACTTGCAGCTTCCCCGTAAGGATGCCTGAGCAGTTCGACAAACCCGCCGTAATCAGATCCAAGCCCCCGTGCGGCCAAGACAAGACCACAACCCCCCCTACCAGCCGCTCCCGCCGTCGCTCGCCGACAACCTCGGACCGACGACCCGGCGCGCGCTCATGCACGGGATGCGCCGCTGCATCCTGCGGACGCTCAGTCAAGCCCAGACCCCCCTCACGACCGAGGAGCTTCTGCCGGCATTCCCCGGTGTCACGCTTCAGACCGTGAACTACCACGTCTGCGTACTCGAGGATTGCGGTGCCATCGGGGGCTCCGCCATCGCGCAGACCCCGGGAAGCCTGACGCGGTCCCTCGTCTCGAACGTCGCGGAGAACCCACAGATCGCCGCGGTCCTCCTGGCCACCGAGCGGCTGGACGAGCTCGTCGACGCCCCCCTTGGCCCAAGCGCCATGCGCTGCGACTCGCCCTGACGACCAGTGGAGCTGAGGGGGCTCGAACCCCTGACCTTCGCGCTGCCAGCGCGACGCTCTTCCAGCTGAGCTACAGCCCCGGATCGGTCCGAAGTTTATCGCGAGGGCGCTAGGCGGCGCGCTGCTCGGGGCCCTGATCCTCGTCGACGTCGAGGATCAGGTTGTCCGGCGCGGTGTGACGGACCTTGAACTCGAGCGAAGAGAGCTCCTCCAGCTCGCGCAGCAGCTCGACCGGCTCGTCCAGCCGCATCGAGAGCGTCGCCCGGCCCTCGGAGAAGCGCTCGACGGAGATCTCAGAGGCACCGATCTGGCCGACCGCGTCCTCGAAGCCGACCAGCTGGGAGAAGTCGCCGAGCGGGCCGATCTCCAGCCTGATCGCACCCTCGAAGGTGCCGGGGGTAACGTCCGGGGGGCGGTTGCCGTTCGCGCTGGGAGCGCTGTCGCTGGCCGTCTCCTGGGCCTCGCTCAGCTCCTGCACCCGCTTGCTCACCTCGACCGCCTCGCGCAGGGCTTTCATCCGGATCCGCGTCGCCTGCCCGCGGGCCTGGGCGTTGATCTCCGCCAGCCGCGACGAGACGGCGTCGAGCGAAGCGATGCTGCGGTCGTGGCGCTCGTCGGCCTCGCGCAATCGCTCGGTCAGGCCACGGATCTCGCGCTCGCGCTCGATCACCATCCCCGAAAGCGAGGTCAGCTCACGCTCGAGCTCGGCCATCTCCGCGGCTTGGCGCTCGCCGTCGGACGCCCGGCGCTCGAGGATGCCGATGCGCCCGTCGCGCGCCAACATTGCCGTCTCCACTTCGGAACGGCGGTAGCCGAAAATCGCCCGCTTGAAAGCACCCATGCGCGGCAACGTACGTGGGGGCTCGGACGTACTTTCAGGCGCTCGCGGCGGAGGGCGCTTCCGGCGCGTCGAGATCGAGCGCGAGCCGCGGCGCCTCACGCCAGAGATCCTCGAGCTGGTAGCGGTCGCGGGCGTCGGCGGTGAAGACGTGGAGGACGCAGTCGAGATAGTCGAGGACCACCCAGCCGCCCTCGCCGCCGCCGTCGACGCCGCCCGGCAGCAGCCCCATCTCCAGCTTGACCTGCACCCTGACCTCGTCGACGACCGCCTTCGCCTGGCGCTCGTTGCGGGTGGTGCAGATCGCCAGAAAGTCGGTGTAGGCGACCAGCTCGCGCATGTCGAGGACGACGACGTCTTCGGCTTTTTTGGAGTCGGCCAGCTCCGCCAACCGCCGCGCCAGCGACTCCGATCGCGGCGCGCTCACGAGTAGATCCCCTTTTCCTCGATGAACCGTGCCACCGGCTCCGGAACCAGGTAGCGCAGCGGCCTGCCGGCCGCCGCCCGCTCGCGCACGGCCGAGGAGGAAACGCCGAACTGGGGCATCTCCAGCATCGTCGCCCGGCCGCCGGCGCCGAGGCTGCGCAGCGCGGTCGTAACCTCGGCGTCGGAGACGCCCTGCCGGCGCGCCACCGCGACTCGCGCCAGCTCCACCACCCGCTCGGGGTTGCGCCAGCTCTCCAGGCCCACGGCGGCGTCCGCGCCCATCACGAACACCAGCTCCGTGTCGCCTCTTTCTTCCGCAAGCAGCTCCAAGGTCTCATACGTATAGGACGGGCCGGCCCGCTCGACCTCGAGCGAGGAGACCGTGAAACGCGAGTCGTCGGCGGCGGCCAGCCTGGTCATCGTCATCCGCAACTCTCGGCCGGGGTCGTCGGCGATCCGCTTGTGCGGGGCGTCGCCGGTCGGGACCAGGATCACCTCGCCGAGGCCCAGCTGCCACATCGCCTCCTGCGCCAGGGCGAGGTGACCGAGGTGCGGCGGGTTGAAGGCCGACCCCAACACACCGATGCCGGCGCCCGCGGAGCTATTCACGCACTTGGCCGTTGCCGCGCGCGACGTACTTGAAGGTGGTCAGCTCGCGCATCCCGATCGGGCCGCGAGCGTGGAGCTTCTGGGTCGAGTTGCCGATCTCGGCTCCCATCCCGTACTCGAAGCCGTCGGTGTAGCGCGTCGAGGCGTTGATGTAGACCGCAGCTGCGTCGACTCCCGCGGCGAACTCCTCGGCGGCCTCCTCGGAGGTGGTGACGATCGCCTCCGAGTGGCCGGTGCCGTGGCGGTTGACGTGATCGACCGCTGCCGCGACCGAGTCGACGACGGCGACCGCCATCTTCAGACCGAGGTACTCGGTGTCCCAGTCCACCGCGCTGGCCGGACCCACCGCCGTGTCGCCGGCGAAGGAGCGGACGCGCTCGTCGCCGATCAGCTCGACCCCGGCCTCGCTGAGATCCGCGAGGACGGCCGGGGCGAAGCGGGCGGCGATCGCGGCGTCGATCAGCAGCGTCTCCGCCGAGTTGCAGACGCCGGGGCGCTGAACCTTGGCGTTGACGGCGATCCGGCGCGCCATCTCCAGATCGGCCTCGGCGTGCACGTAGACGTGGCAGTTGCCGGCCGCCGCGTACATCACCGGCACGGTTGCGACGTCCTTCAGAGCGGCCTTGAGACCGCCGCCGCCGCGTGGGATCAGCAGGTCCACCAGGCCCTCCTGGGTGGCAAGCTCGGCCAGGCCCTCGTGCCCGCCACCGCCGAGGAGTCGCACCGCGTCCTCGGGCAGCTCCGCCTCCAAAAGCGCCTCCCGGACGATCGCCGCCAGCGCCCCGTTCGAGCGTTCCGCGTAGCTGGACCCGCGCAGCACGATCGCGTTGCCGCTCTTGATCGTCAGCGCCGCGCAATCGATCGTCACGTTCGGCCGCGCCTCGTAGACGACGGCGACGAGCCCCAGCGGCACCCGCACCTTGCGCAGGTCGAGGCCGCTGCTCAGGGTTTTGCGTTCGAGCTCCTCGCCGACGGGATCCTCGAGAGCGGCGACGACCCGGACTCCCGCGGCCATCGCCGCGACCCGGTCGGGGCTCAGCGCGAGGCGATCGCGCAGGGCGTCGCTCAGCCCGGCGGACCGCTCGTCGGCCAGGTCGGCGGCGTTCGCCTCGAGGATCTCCGCGGTCCGCTCCTCGAGCAGGCGCGCGGTCGACTCCAGCGCGGCGTCCTTGGCCTCGCTCGGGGTCCCTGCCAGCACCCGCGCGGCGTTCTTCGCGGCGGCGCACGCCTCGGCGACGCTGGTCGTGGTCACGGCCATCGGCTAAGGGTAGCTGGGCCCTAGAAGAGGACGAAGCGGTCGCGGTGGATGACCTCGTCCGCCGCGTGCGGGAGCACCGCGCGCACCTGCGCGCTCTTCATACCCAGCACCTGGCCGAGCTCGCGGGCCGAGTAGTCGGCGATGCCTTTGCCGATCGCCTCGCCGTCGGCGGCGACGTCGACCGCGTCGCCGCGATCGAAGTCGCCCTCGAGGGCGACGATCCCCACCGGCAGCAGGCTCGAGCCGCTCTCGCGCAGGACCCGCGCCGCGCCGCCGTCGACCACGATCCGGCCCCGCACCGGCTTCGCGTACTTGAGCCAGAGCTTGAAGCTGGACTCGCGTCCCGCCTGGGCGGCGAAACGGGTGCCGGTCGGCTCGCCGGCCGCCGCGGTCGCGAGCATCCCCGGCTTGGTGCCGTTGCAGATCACCGCCGGTATGCCCGCCTCGCTCGCCATCTCCGCCGCGGCGACCTTGCTGCGCATGCCGCCGGAGCCGAAAGCCGAGGTGCGGTCGCCGATCTCCAGCCCCCCCAGCTGCGCGAAGTCGGCCACCTCGGCGATCGGCTCGGCGCCGGGGTCGAGCCCCGGATCGGCCGAGTAGAGGCCGTCGACGTTGGTGAGCAGGACCAGCAGCCTGGCGTCGAGCAGCAGCGCCACCTGGGCGGCGAGGAAGTCGTTGTCGCCGAAGCTGATCTCGTCGGTGGCGGTGGTGTCGTTCTCGTTGATCACCGGCACCACCCCCCACTCGACCAGCCGCCTCAGGGTCTGCCGCGCGTTGAGGTAGTTGGTGCGAGCGGCGATGTCGGCCGCCGTCAGCAGCACCTGTGCAGCGCGCGTGCCGTGGCCGGCCAGCCTCGTCTCGTAAGCACGGAAGAGGTCGCCCTGACCCACCGCCGAGGCCGCCTGCAGCTCGTCCATCGCCCCCGGGCGCACCGGCAGCCCCAGCAGCCGCATCCCGCGGGCGATCGCGCCGGAGGTGACCATCACGACCCGCTCGCCGCCGCGCTCGAGCGCGCTCACCTGCTCGCAGACGGCGTCGAGCACGTCCGCGCGCAGCTCACCGTCGTCGGCGGCGACGATCGAGGATCCGAGCTTGACGACCAGGGTCACGGTGAGCAAAGTAGCCGAGATGACTGCGGCTATCGGCTGGGGCGCGCTCGCGGCAAGCTCACTCGTCATCGGCGCCCTGCTCAGCTTCGTCCGCTCCTGGTCGCCGCGCCAGGTCGGCCTGGTCCTCGCCTTCGGCGCCGGGGCGCTGATCAGCGCGGTCAGCTACGAGCTGGCGCAGGAGGGGCTTCGGGTCGGCGGAGCCGGGGTCACCGGGATCGGGCTCGGCGCCGGCGCGCTCACCTACTTCCTCCTCGACGGGCTGATCGCCCGCCGCTTCGCGACCGGCCGCGGGCGCCGTGGCCGTTCCCGGACTCGGGCGACGGCACGGCGCTGGCGCTCGGCGCCTTCCTCGACGGCATCCCCGAGCAGGCGGTTCTGGGCATCAGTCTGGCCGCCGGAGAGGGCGTGGGCGTCGCCCTGCTGCTGGCGATCTTCGTCTCCAACCTCCCCGAGGCGATGGGGTCGGCCGACGCGATGCGCAAAGCGGGGACCCCGCGGGCGACGATTCTGCGGCTCTGGCTGATCGTCGCCGCGATCTGCACGGTGGCCACGGTCGCGGGCTACGCCGCCGCCGACGCGGTGAGCGGCGACCTCACCGCCGCGATCGACGGCTTCGCCGCCGGCGCGCTGCTGGTGATGCTGATCGACTCGATGATCCCCGACGCCCGCAGCGAGGCCGGCCGCGCGGCCGGCCTCGTAACCGTCCTCGGTTTCGCCCTCGCCGCCGGCCTCTCCGGCCTCACCTGAGCCCTGCCGCAGTTATATGTGCAGTTCGAACTCCTGCTCGCCGATGCGGACGTCGTCGCCGGCTTCGAAACCGGCCTTGGTCAGAGCCGCGATCACGCCGATCTCCCCCAGCCGCTGCTCCAGGTAGGCAAGCGCCTCCTCGTTTTTCGTGTCGTGGCGCTCGAACAGCAGCTCGACGCCGCGGCCGGCGACGCGGAAGGCGCCCTCCGCCTCGCGCTCGACCCAGTAGCCGCCCTCGCCTGCCGGGCGGTAGACGCGGTGCTCGGCCTCGAACTCGCCGACCGGCTTGCCGGGGGAGGCCGCGGCCGCGGCCTCCGGCAGCGCGTCGAGCGCCCCCCGTCGCAACTCGTCCAGCCCCTCGCCCGTCGCCGAGGACACGGCCAGGACACCGAGCACGCCCTCGCCGTGCCGGCACGCCCACTCGCTCACCGCCGCTTCGACCTCCTCGGCTTGGAGCAGGTCCCGCTTGGTCAGGGCCACCAGCTCGGGCAGCAGCTCGAGACCCGCTCCGTGCGCCGCAAGCTCCGCCCGCACCGTCTCGTAGTTGGACTCCGGGTCCCCCTCCAGAGGCGCCAGGTCGACGAGGTGGACGAGCATCGCGCAGCGCTCGACATGGGCAAGGAACTCGTGCCCCAATCCCGCCCCATCGGCGGCCCCCTCGATCAAGCCGGGGATGTCGGCGACCACGGCCTGGCGATCGTCGTCTTCGATCGCTCCCAGCACCGGCGAGAGGGTCGTGAACGGGTAATCGGCCACCTTCGGCGTAGCCCGCGTCAGCCGCCCCAGCAGCGACGACTTGCCGGCGTTCGGCAGCCCCACGAGCCCGACGTCGGCCAGCAATTTCAGCCGCAGCTCAATCCAGTCCGCTTCCCCCTTCGTACCCTTCTCGGCAAACCGCGGCGCCTGCCGCGTCGAGGTCGCGAAGCGCTTGTTCCCGTGCCCCCCACGCCCCCCGTGTGCGACCACTGCCCGCTGCCCCGCCTCGACCAGGTCGACCGCGCTCCCATCCACGGTCGTCGCCTGCGTCCCGGCCGGCACTGGAATCACCCGCTCCTCCCCCCGCGCCCCATGCCGATTCGACCCTTCCCCATGACTCCCCCGCTCGCCGCGGAAGTGCCGACTGCCTTTGAGTGCCCCAAGGTCCCGCTTCGAGAGATCGCAAACGAGCACGACATCGCCGCCGTGCCCTCCGTCCCCGCCATCGGGTCCGCCCCTGGGCACATGCGCCTCACGCCGAAAGCTGACGCTGCCGTTCCCGCCAGCCCCTCCTTCGACCCAGATCTTCGCCTTGTCATACATCGAATCAGAGACTAGATGCCGCGCCGTTGTCCCTTGTCGCCCTCTGGGCTACAAACAACAACCTCACCGAGAGCTAGAACCCGAGAGGAGGGGTTGTGTGCCCCCCCGCGCAGCGGCGCTCCCTTTTTCGCACAGTCAAAGGCGAAAAAGACAGCAAGCGGGAGGGGCGCCCAGCCTCCCCCACGTTCAGTCCTCGGCTAGAACCGAGATCGTGCGACCGCGTCGAGCCTGTTTGAAATCGACCCGTCCCGCCCGCGTCGCGAAGATCGTGTGATCGCGGCCCAGCCCGGTGCCCTCACCGGGCCAGAACTTGGTCCCGCGCTGGCGCACGATGATCTCGCCGCCGCTGACCTGCTCGCCGGCGAACACCTTGACCCCGAGCATCTTGGGATTCGATTCGCGCCCGTTGCGACTGGAGCCCAGCCCTTTCTTATGAGCCATCGGTCTCCTCCTTCGCCGCAGCGGGTTTCTCGGCAGCAGATGCGCTTTTGCTGGTTTTGGTTGCCGCTGATTTCTGCAGTTTCAGCGACGTCACCTCGAGCTTGGTCAGCTCGGAGCGGTGGCCGGCCTTGCGCCGGTAGCCCTTCTTGGCCTTGTATTTGAAGACTTTGATCTTCGGCCCGCGCAGGTGCTCGGAGACCTTTGCCTCGACTTTGACCTTCGCCAGCTCTTTCGGCCCGGCGATGACGTCCGTGTCGCGGAACATCACCGGGCGCAGGACGACTTTGTCGCCCTCCTTGGCATCGAGACGATCGACGAGGAGGGACGTGCCCTGCTCGACCTTGTACTGCTTACCGCCGGTTTCGACCACTGCGTACATGCTTTCGCTCACTCGTCCTTGCTGCCTTGATTGGCGCGCGCACGCCCCCGACCGCCCCTGCGGCCACGACTGCGTTTGCGCGAAGCAGCGGCGGAGTCTAGCTCGGAGCCGTTTTCGCCGGCTCCCCCGGAGCCGTTGGGCGAATCGGTGCCCAGCAGCGAGGCGGTCGCTGCGGAGCGCTCGACCTCCTCGATCCGCACCAGCTTGCGCTCGCCGACAAAGCGACCGCCGCCGACGATGCTGACGATGTAGGAGTCGACCCGGGCGACCGCGTCGTCGGCGTTGTACATGTGCGGCTCGTCGATCTTGACCAGCACCTCCTCGCCGACCTTGAACGGCAGCGCCCGCTCCTCGATCTCGGTCCGGGTCCCGGACTCGACCACCTCGAAGGTGTCGATCGCCAGCGCGTCGCCGCCCTCGAAATGGAAGCGCTTGCCGGTCTCGCCCTCGAACTCGGTCAGGCCGCTGTCCTCGTCGGTCAACTCGTGCGCGACCTTGGGGTTGACCCGGATCAGGAAGGCCTCGGTGTCGGCGTGCTCAGCGGCGATGTCGCGCATCTTGCGTAGCCCCTCCAGCGCCACCGTCTCGGCCGAGAGCACGACGCCCTCGCCGTGACAGGTCGGGCAGGGGGCGGTGAGGATCTCACGCACTCCGTCGGTCACGTTCTGGCGCGTCATCTCGACCAGCCCCAGCGGCGAGACCTCGACCACGTAGCTCTTCGACTTGTCGGCGTCGAGCGCCTTGCGCATCGTCTTCAGGACTTTGTCGCGGTTGCTGGCCCGGGCCATGTCGATGAAGTCGATGACGATGATGCCGCCGATGTCGCGCAGCCGCAGCTGGCGGACGGCCTCCTCGGCGGCCTCGGTGTTGACTTTGGTGATCGTCTCCTCGAGGCCACCTTTGCCGCGGCCGGTGAAACTGCCGCTGTTGACGTCGATCACCGTCAGCGCCTCGGTGTAGTCGATGATCAGGTAGCCGCCGGAGGGCAGGTCGACGCGGCGGTTGAGGGTGGACTCGATCTCCTCGTCGACCTTCCATTTCTCCAACAGCGGCTTCTGGTCCCGGTAGAGCTCGACACCCTCGACCAGCTCCGGCGCGGTGCGCTGGAAGAAGTTGGTCACCCGCTCGAACTGCTTCTCGGAGTCGATGATCGCCTTCTCGAACTCGCTGAGGAAGACGTCGCGCAGGACCCGCACCGAGAGGTCGGCCTCCTGGAAGACGAGCGACGGCGCCTTGGTGTCGGCGCTGCGCCGCTCCAGCACCTCGTTAAGGCGCTGCAGGTAGCCGATCTCGCGCACGAAGTCGGATTTTTTCGCCCCGTGGGCGGCGGTGCGGACGATCAGCCCACCCGGCCCTTTGTAGGTGCGATCGACCATCTTGCGCAGGCGGTCGCGCTCGGAGTCAGCGAGGCGGCGGCTGACGCCCACGCCGCTCCCCTGCGGCGCGAAGACGAGGTAGCGGCCGGCGATCGAGACGTTCATCGAGAGCCGCGCGCCCTTCGTCTTCAGCGGATCCTTGACCACCTGGACGAGGATCTCCTGCCCCGGTTTGATCAGCTCGTTGATGCGGCGGCCGCTGCCGCGCCCGCGCCTCGGCGCCTGCTCGCCGCCGGGAAGGACGATCTCGTCGACGTGGAGGAAGCCGTTGCGCTCGAGGCCAATGTCGACGAAGGCGGCCTCCATGCCGGGGAGGACGTTGTCGACCTTCCCCTTGTAGATGTTGCCGACGATGGATCGCTTGCCGCGGCGCTCGATGTAGAGCTCCGCGACGTCGCGTTTGCCGCCTTTCGTCTTCGACTCGAGGACGGCGACGCGGGTCTCTCCGCGCTCGGCGGAGACCAAAATCGTTTTTTTCATGCTTATCTCAGTTTCGGTTGGGTACGCACCGCCGGAGCCTCTGAATGAGGCATCACCAGGCGAACCTTCCCCTCTGACTGAGACGCGCTTGGATATTGATGCTCTGAAGTACTCCGACCGCCAGGAAGGTAGCGAGCACGGAGGACCCTCCGTAGCTGACCAGCGGTAAGGGGATGCCCGTGATCGGCATGATGCCGAGGTTCATCCCCACGTTGACGAAGACCTGGAACAGCAGCGAGACGGCGATGCCGCCCGCGACCAGGGTCCCGTAGGAGTTCTTCGAGAGCGTCACGATCCGCAGCGCCCGCCAGAAGAGCAGGGCGTAAAGGGACAGGACGAACGAGGCGCCCACGAATCCGTAGCGCTCACCGATCACCGCGAAGATGAAGTCGGTGTGCCGCTCGGGAACGAAGTCGAGCCTCGTCTGGGTGGCACGGTCGCCGCGGCCGGTCTTCTCACCGGAGCCGATGGCGACCACTGATTGAGCCTGCTGGTAGCCCGCACCGCGAGCGTCGTCGCTCGGGTGCAGGAAAGAGGTGAGCCTCTGCTCCTGATAGCCCTTCAAAACGGGCACCCCGACCGCGGGGGCCGCGACGAGGACGAGAGCGGTCAACGCGACGAGCGCCGCGCCGATGAGGGCAAAGTGGGTCCAGTAGACACCACCGAAGTACATCACGGCGAGGGTCGCGACCGCGAAGACCATCGAGGTGCCGAGGTCGGGTTGCAGGAAAACGAGGGCCGCCGGAGCCAGTCCCAGGCACAGATATCGCACCGTGCGCTGGGCCGGCGAGCCCCGCCGGGCGCCGTCGATGACGAACCCGGCGAGGGCGAGCACCAGCAGGAGCTTGCCGAGCTCGGAGGGCTGGAAGCTGAAGAAGGGAAGTTCGAAGGCGCGCCGCGAGCCGCGGGCGGCGAAGCCGAAGACGAAGACCAGCGAGACGCTGGCGCAGAGGAAGGTGTAGATGCCGACCCGCAGCTCGCGGAAGCGCGAGTAGTCGATCCGGGTCAGCAGCACCATCCCGATCAGGCCGAGGACGGCGTAGATGAGCTGGCGGTCGACGAAGTAGCCGGGGCTGCCGGGGACGTCGTGGGCGGTCGCCTGGCCGAGGGTGAAGACGCTGCAGCCGACCAGGGCGACGGCGGCAAAGGTCAGCGGCCAGTCCATGTGGGCGAGGCCGAGCCGCTCGGCGATGCCGATGCGGACCGCGAAGGGCTCGGGGCGAGCTTGCCTGCTGCGGGTGGCGTACATCATTCGGCGAGCCCCGTCCCCGAGGCCGAGACCGAGCTGGCGTGCTTGTCGAAATAGGCTTCGAGGATCTGCAACGCGGCCGGCGCGGCCGATTCAGCCCCGAAGCCACCTTCCTCCATCGTCACCACGGTGACGATACGGGGGTCCGGATAGGGGGCGAGGACCGCGTACCAGGACTGGTCGGCGTGCGGTGGGCGCTGTGCGGTACCGGTCTTGCCGGCGACCTCGATCGGGAAGCCGCCGAAGATCCCGTAGGAGGTCCCCTGCGGGCCCTGGGCGGCCTGGTGCAGCCCTTCCATGATCGCCATCCGGTGGGCGGGGTCTAGCTTGATCTGGCGCCGCGGCTTCGGATCGAATTCCTCCAACACCCGGCCGGCAGCGTCCTCGACTTCCATGCCCACGTGCGGGGTGACCAACGTGCCACCGTTGCCGAGGGCCGCATAGGCAATCGCCAGCTGCAGCGGATTGGTCTGCAAGTCACCCTGGCCGGTGGCCAACTGGATGTTGTCGCCCGCCGACCAGGGACGGTCGGTATTGCCTTCCTTGTAGAGCTGGTTGCGCCAGCTGCGGCTCGGCACCAGCCCTTCGGTCTCACCGGGGAGATCGAGGCCGGACTCCTTGCCGATCCCGAGCTTTGCCGCCCAGCGCTGCAGCTCGCCCGTGTTCCACATGTCCAGGCCCAGTTCGTAAAAGAAGACGTCCGAGGACACTTCCAGGGCCGGGACCAGGGTCAGGGGCCCATAGGAGGCGCCGCCGGCATTCTGGAAGGTCTGGGTGCCGACGATGAGCTCGCCGCCGTCGAAGATCGACGTCGCGGGGGTGATCACGCCCCCTTCCAGGGCAGCCAGAGCGGTGATGATCTTGAAGGTCGAGCCGGTCGGGTAATAGCTTTCGGTCGCGCGATTGCTCAGCGGCGCCAGCACCGGGTCCCGGATCAGTTCGTTCACCTGGCTCTGCGTCATCGGTTCGGTGAAGACCGTGGGGTCATACGTGGGGAAGGACCCGAGGCCGAGCAACTGACCGCTGTTGACGTTCATCGTCACGAACGCGCCCGGCAGGCCGCGCGAGGCCATCGCGCTTTCGCCCGCCGCCTGCACGTCGGGGTCGATCGTCAGCTTCAGGTTGTCTCCCGGCGAGGGCGGCTGGGAGACGAGCTGCCCCCCGGGGGTCGGCTGGCCGAGCGCATTGACCTGGATCTTGGTCAGGCCGGGCTGGCCCCGCAGGAAACGGTCGTAGGTGTACTCGACGCCGCCTTTGCCGACCTCGTCGCCCGGCTCGAGATCCTCGTACGGAGCTTCCTTCAGCTCTTCTTCGGAAACCTCGCCGACGCTGCCGAGCAGGTGGGCGGCGCGACTGCCGTCCGGATAGGCGCGGACGAAGACGCGCGCGACCTGGACGCCCGGGAAGCGGCGCTGGTTCTCTTCCAGGTAGTAGACGAGGTCGTAGTCGACGTCGCGGCGCAGCGTGATCGGCGCCCCCGCCGCGACTTCTTCCTGTTCTTTGATCGTCCGGCGCACCTTGCGCAGCGGCATATGGGCGAGCCGGCCGAGCCGGGCCAGCTCGGCGCGCTGCTCGGCCGGGTCTTCGGGCAGTTTCTGGGTGTTGAGCTGGAGCGCCAGGCTGGTGCGGTTGTCGACCAGGACGTTGCCGTCACGATCGAGGATGTTGCCGCGCGGGGCGATCACTTTGTACTCGCGAGTGCGGTTGTTCTTGGCCTCGGCCAGGTATTGGGAGCCGGACAGCACCTGCAGGTCCCAGAGCCGGAAGAAGAGGACCGCGAAGAGAGCGACGGCGATGCCGCCGAGCACCGCGATCCGCAGCGACAGGCGGGGACCCGGCCGGTCGTTGGAGCGCAGGTACACGCTAAGCCCCCAGCACGGTCGGTCGTCGCGGGCGCCTGGCGGTCGCCTCGTCGACCAGCGCCGGGCGCAGCACCCGGCGCAGGCCGAGATAGATCGGCCAGCCGAGGAAGAAGGCGAAGACGCCCTTGATCAGGATGTCGCGGACGATCAGCCCGCTGACGGCCGTGTCGGCGCCGAGCATCAGCTCGACCGCCCCGAAGCCGAGCTCGGCGAGCACCGTCAGCCCCATGCAGAGCAGCGGCGGCACCAGGGCGCTGTGGATCTCGAAGCGCTCGCGGAAGAGGCCGGCCAGATAGCCGACCCCGAGCAGGACGAGGGAGCCGCCGCCCAGCGGCGCCACCAGCAGGCAGTCGAGCAGGAAGCCGACCGAGAACCCGGTCACCGCGCCGGTCATCGTCCCCCCCAGCAGCCCCAGCGAGACGACCAGCGCCGGCAGCAGGTCGGGGCTGGTGTGGAAGACCGCGACCTGGGAGAAGAAGGAGAGCTGCAGCAGCACTCCGAGCACGACGATCGCGACCAGGCGAGCGAGCATCTTCGGGGTGAGGATCACCGTCGCGACCCCCCGCTGAGGACCTGGACGAGGTCGAGGTCGCGCAGGTCGGCGAAGGGCCGCACGTGGGCCTGTTCGCGCGCCTCCTGCTCGACGATCGAGGCTTCCGTCACTTCGCCGATCCCGATGTTGGGAGGGAAACGGGATTCGATGCCCTGACCTCGCCACCCCGCCGTGACCACCACTTGGCCCTTGTGCAGGTGCTTGGTCGAGTCGATGAAGTCGAGGATCAGATCGCCCGGGTCGCCGACGTTGGGCTTGATCACCCCCTGGGCGCCGAGCGGCACGACCTTGGCCGAGACGGCGCTGGAGTGGTCGGCGATCAGCGTCACCTGGGCCGAGCCGCCGGTGACCGCGGAGACGGTGCCGACGAGGCCGTCGCCGTTGACGACCGGGTCGTCGACGCGCACGCCGTCGCCGCTGCCGGCGTCGATCAGGACGTCGGCGGACCATTCGGTCGGGGAGCGGGCGATCACCCTTGCCGTAACCGGGTCGTAGCCGGAAGGGATCGCTCCGCTGCGGTCGAGACCCACCAGCTTGCGCAGCTGCGCGTTTTCGGCCAGCGCCGCGTCGGCGCCGACGGCGCGTTCGCGCGCCGCCTCCAGTTCGCTGTGCAGGCGGCTGTTACGTCCCCGCGCGTCAAAGGTCTGGTCGAACCAGTTGACGAGGTCGCGGGCTGGCTTCAGCGCGCGGTCGGCGGCCGACTGGATCGGGCTGAAGATCGTGCTGACGCCGCGCTGAAGGCCGTTGGAGCCCTGCCCGTAGGTGATCGTCAGCAGCACGAAGGAGCCGACGACGAGAAGGGCGAGCACCGCCCTACGGCGGCGTACTTGCTTTCGGTACACGTGGGAGACCTAAGTTCATTGTTGTTTTCCGGCACGGTGGATCGCCTCGAACTCCTCGAGCGAGATGCCCGAGCCGACCGCCACGCACGTCAACGGCGACTCTGCCAGTTGACAGGGCATCTGGCACTCGTCGCGCAGGCGCTGCTCCAGTCCTTGCAAAAGCGCGCCGCCGCCCGCGAGGGTGATGCCGCGGTCCATGATGTCACCCGCGAGCTCCGGGGGAGTGCGGTCGAGCGTGTCTTTGACCGCGTCGACGATGTGGGCGACGGTCTCGTCGAGCGCTTCGCGCACCTCCTCGGAGCCGAGCGTGACGGTATTGGGCAGGCCGGAGACGAGGTCGCGGCCGCGGATCTCGACCCGGACCTCTTCCGCGAGCGGCGAGGCCGAGCCCGCCTCCAGCTTCACTTCCTCCGCCGTCTGCGTGCCGATCGCCAGTTTGTAGGCGTGCTTGCAGTGGCCGACGATGGCTTCGTCGAGCTCGTCGCCGCCGATCCGTATCGATTGCGAGACGACGATCCCGCCGAGTGAGATCACCGCCACCTCGGTGGTGCCCCCACCGACGTCGACGATCATCGAGCCGATCGGCTCGGCGACCGGCAGGCCGGCGCCGATCGCCGCCGCCATCGGCTCCTCGATCAGGTACGCCTGGCGGGCGCCGGCCGAGAGGCAGGCCTCCTCGACCGCGCGTTTCTCGACCCCCGTCACCCCGGAGGGAACGCAGACGACCACGCGGGGATGGGCGAAGCGGTTGGAGTGGACCGACTTGATGAAGTGGCGCAGCATCTGCTCGGCGACGTCGAAGTCGGCGATGACGCCGTCCTTGAGCGGGCGAATCGCGGTGATCGTTCCCGGCGTGCGTCCCAGCATCCGCTTCGCTTCGACGCCGACCGCGTGGACATGCCCGTTGCGCGAGTCAATCGCAACGACCGAGGGCTCCGAGAGCACGATCCCCCGCCCGCGCACGTAGACGAGCGTGTTCGCGGTGCCGAGGTCGACGGCCATGTCGCGGCCGCCGAGGCCCCTCAGGCGGCTGAAGAAGCCCATATGTCGACTTGCCGGGGATCCAGAGCGACGATCATCGCAAAGAGCGGCCGCCGCTCCTAATCGAGCCGAACGCTCAGCCGCGCTCGAAAAGCGCCGGCGCCAGCTCCGCCAGCAGCCCCACCGGCAGCCCGACCACGTTGGACACGCTCCCCTCGACCCGCTCCACCAGGGTCGACCCAAGCGTCTGGATCGCGTATCCCCCAGACCTCCCCTCCCACTCCCCAAACCGCACGTACCGCTCCTTCTCCGCCTCGCTCAGCTCCTTGAAGAAGACCGAGGTCCGTTCCAACCCACTCCGCTCCTCGTCCCCCTCCAGCACAACCAGACCGCTGAGAACTTCGTGGCTCCGTCCCGACATCCGATCCAGATACTCCCGCGCCTCGATCGCATCCCGCGGCTTGCCGAGCGCCTTGCCATCGAGCGCCACGTCGGTATCGCAGGCGATCACCAACGAGCCCGGACCAGCTTCGACGGCCCGCGCCTTCATCCGCGCGTTCTCGACTACCTCGACCTCGGGGTCCCCCCCGCTCAGCTCCTCGACCCCGGGGGCAACGACCTCGAACTCCACTTCAAGCTTCTGAAGAAGCTCCCTCCTCTGCGGAGAACTAGAGGCCAGAACCACCTTCATCGCTAGCTGGACTCGGCATGCGGCCGGGCGCGGTTGGTGGGTGAAGCGTCTTGTACTTTTCCGCCGCCGCGAATCTCGGACGGCACCAGGCGCTCCACGAAAAAGTTAAGCGAAACCCACCAACCGCGCCCGGCCCCCACCGCTAAGACAGCTCTGGGAACCAGATCCCAATCTCCCGCGCCGCCGACTCATCCGAGTCGGATCCGTGAACCATGTTGAAGGTCATCTCCAGCGCGAAGTCGCCGCGAATCGAGCCCGGCGCGGCCTCGACCGGATTGGTGGCGCCGATCAGCTGGCGGGCGGCCGGAACGGCGTCGGCACCCTCGAGCACCGCCGCCACCAGCGTCCCGCCGGTGATGAACGACACCAGCTCGCCGAAGAACGGCTTCTCGGTGTGCTCGGCGTAGTGCTGGTGCGCGATCGACTCGTCGGCGCGCAACGTCTTCAGGGCGACGATTCGCAGCCCCTTGCGCTCGAAGCGGGCAATCACCTCGCCGGTCAGGGCGCGCTCGAACGCGTCAGGCTTGACGAGGATCAGGGTCCGGCTCACGGCTGGGGCTCCTTTGCTCTGATTTTGGGCTCGGCGCCTCTTTCGGGGCGTCGCGGGAAGGCTCTTCGCGGCCGGCCCTCGCGGGCTTCTTGGCCGCCGCGGCCGGAGCGGCTTTCTTGCGCCGGGGAGGCTGGCGTTTCGAGCTGGGATCCTGCTCCGGCCGCCGCTCCTGCCTGGCGGGACGACGCGGGCGCTCGCCGCCCCCCGCAAGCGCGCTCTCGCAGTAGGGGCAGAGGGCCCAGCGCGGGTCGACCGGCTTGCTGCAGGTCGGACAGGGGTCCTTGAGGCGCCGCTGGCAATTTGGGCAGCGGAGGTAGTTCTTCTCCACCGGGTACTCGCAGTTGGGGCAGGACTGCTCGCGCAGCTGGCGCACCCGCAGCTCGGCCGCTTTGATCTCGAGCTCGCGCTCGTGGGCGTCCTCGAGGAACTCCGGCGGACGCACGATCGCGTAGACGGCGGTGCCGATGTAGGGGAAGAAGGAGGCAACGGTCGCACAGGCGACGAGGAACGGGTCCGAGATACGGCGGCGCGCGTCGAGGTAGGTGTAGACGATCAGCGCCAGCCAGAGAACGACCAGCATCAGGACGAAAAGGGTCGCGACCAGGTTGAGGGCGCTGTTGGTGATGCCGAAGATCGCTAGTGACATAGGTGGGGCCCCGCTTGCGGGAGCGGGCAGTCTACTTCGCCGCCGCGGCTGCGAACCCTGTCCGCCGGCACTGGGTGGCGTTCATCAGAGGAAGAGCCGCCCGAACAGGTAGCCGACGCCGAAGAAGACCAGGATCACCACGGCGACCACGGCGGCGACCAGGCCCATCATCGAGAGCAGTTCTGAGCCGGTGCTGCGGTTCATGCTCGAATCCTCGCAGAGAGCGGTTCAGCCCCGAAGCGCGGCGCGAGCCGGGGCGATCGCGTAGTGGGACCCCGCCACCAGCACCGCCCCTGCGGGCTCCTCGCGGGCGAGCTCGATCGCCCGCCGCAACGCCGCCGCAAAGCCCACCTCAACCTCCGCCCCCAGACCAGCCTCCCGGCACATCCCGGCCAGATCCCCAGCCGGAACCGACGGCCGATGGGCCTCGGACGTCCGCGATTTGGACGCACGAGGCCCATCGGCGGGCAGTTGCGTGCACACGGCGTGGTCCAGGGATGGAGCGAGGGCTTGGATCATCGCCGCGGCGTCCTTGTCGGCGAGAATCGCCAGGCAGGCGACGACCCGGCGGTCCCCGACGAGGCCCGGCAGGGCCTCCGCGAGGGCGGCGGCCCCGTCCGGGTTGTGGGCGGCGTCGAGGAAGACCGGCGGTCGCTCCGCGATTCGCTCCAAGCGGCCGGGGACGGCGACCGTCGTCGCCACCTGCGCCACCCGCGCGGGATCGAGCTCGCCGAGGAAGGTCTCGGCGGCGGTGCGGGCGAGGGCGAAGTTGCGGCGCTGGAAATCGCCCGCGGCGAGCAGGGTCAGCTCCGGCCCCGGGTCCGCGGGGGCGCGGACGAGGCGGGCCCCGCGCGCGGCCGCGGTGCGGGCGGCCAGCGCCTCGACCTCGGGCGAGACCCGGCCGAGCACTAGCGCCGTCTGGTCGCGCAGGACCGCCAGCTTCTCGGCGGCGATCTCCAGCTCGCTCTCCCCCAGCCACTCGGTGTGGTCGAGGCCGATCGAGGTCAGCACCGTGACCCGCGAGGGGATCGTGTTGGTCGCGTCGAGCCGGCCGCCGAGGCCGGCCTCGATCGCCGCCGCCTCGACCCGGGCGGAGGCGAGGGCGGCAAAGGTCGCCGCGGTCGCCGCCTCGAACTGAGTGACCGCGTCGCCCTCCTCGAGAGTGCGGTTGACGCCCTCGGCCGCCTGCGCGACCTGTTCGACCGCGCCGGCCCACGCCGCCGCCTCCACCTCCTCGCCGTGCACCAGGGTCCGTTCCGACCAGCGGGCCGCGTGCGGTGAGAGGCAGGCGCCGGAGCTCACTCCGTGAGCCTCGAGCAGCGCCGCCACCATCCGCGCCACCGAGGACTTGCCGTTGGTGCCGACCACGTGGACCGAGGCGAAGCGATGCTGAGGCAGGCCCAGCGCCGTGGTCAGCCTGTGCATCCGCTCCAGGCCAAGCCGCCACCCGATCGGCTCCAGCGAATCGAGATAGGTGTCAGGGTCGAAACTCAAGCCAACTCGGCGAGTTCGCTGCGATACCTCTCGAGCTTGCCGCGCTCCTCCTCGACCACCTCAGCCGGCGCCTTGGCGACGAAGCCCTCGTTGCCGAGTTTGCGCTCGCCCCGCTCGACCTCGGCCCGCAGCTCCTCGCGGCGCTTCTGCAGGCGCAGCAGGACGGCATCGGCGTCGAGCTGCTCGGACGAGAGCACGCGCACCGGGCCGATCGAGGCGACCGGCTCGCCGCCGTCGACGCTGAACTCGAAGCGGGCGAGACGGGCGACGAAGGCGGGTGGATCGACGCCGTCGATGCGGGCGGCGAGGACGGTGGCGGCGGGGACGTCGACCAGGTCCCGCCAGGCGCGCAGGCGCTGGGTCAGCCCGATCCCGCCCTCGACGTCGGCCTCGGCCGCGTCGTCGAAGCAGGACGCGTCCGCCTGCGGGAAGGGATGGACGACGAGGTGGCCGCGGTTGGCCGGGTGGAAGGACCAGATCTCCTCGGTGACGAAGGGCATCGACGGGTGCAGCAGCGCCAGCAGCCGCTCCAGCGCCCAGAGCAGGGTCGCCGAGACCTCGGCCTCGCCGTCGTAGAGCCGCGGCTTGACGATCTCCAGGTACCAGTCGCAGAAGTCGCGCCAGAAGAAGGAGTAAGCCTCCTGCACGGCGTGGGCGAAGTCGTAGGCCTCCAGCTTCTCCGTTACCGAGGCGATCGTCCGCTCCAGCCGCGAGAGGATCCAGCGGTCCTCGACCTGGAGCGGCCGCGGCGCCGGCTCGACCGCGGCGGCGTTGAGCAGGATCAGCCGGCTCGCGTTCCAAAGCTTGTTGGTCAGGTCCCGCCCCTGCTCGACCTTGGCGTCGGAGAAGCGCACGTCCTGGGTCGAGGACATCGCCAGCAGGCCGAAGCGCAGGGCGTCGGCGCCGTGCACGTCGATCTCCTCCAGCGGGTCGATCCCGGTGCCGAGGCTCTTCGACATCCGCCGCCCGTCGCGGGCCTGGATCACCGAGTGGACGTAGACGTCGCGGAACGGCACCGCGCCGGCGAACTCGATCCCGGTCATCACCATCCGGGCCACCCAGAGGAAGAGGATCTCGCGGGCGGTGGTGAGGAAGCTGGTCGGGTAGAAAGCTCGCAGCTCCGGCGTGTCGTCGGGCCAGCCGAGGGTGGCGAAGGGCCAGATCGCCGAGCTGAACCAGGTGTCGAGCACGTCCTCCTCCTGGCGCAGCTCGCCGCCGCAGGCGCCGCAGCGCTCGGGCGGCTCCTCGGCGACGTGGGTCTCCTCGCAGGCGTCGCAGTACCAGACCGGGATCCGGTGCCCCCACCAGAGCTGGCGCGAGATGCACCAGGGGCGGATTTCCCGCATCCAGTTCAGGTAGACGCGCTTCCACTGCTCCGGGACGATCCGCACCTCGTCGCGCTCGACCGCCTCGATCGCCGGCCGCGCCAGCTCGTCCATGCGGCAGAACCACTGCAGCGAGATCAGCGGCTCGATCCGCTCGCCGGAGCGGTGGGAGAAGGGGACCGAGTGAACGTAGGGCTCCTCGGCGCGCAGCCGACCCTGCTCACGCAGGGCTTTGACGATCGCTCCCTGCGCCTCGGCGGCGCCCATGCCGGCGAACTCGCCGGCCTCCTCGGTGAGGCGGCCGTCGGCGCCGATCGCGACGATCTCCTCGAGGCCGTGCTTGCGACCGATCTCGAAGTCGTTGGGGTCGTGGCCGGGGGTGATCTTCAGCGCCCCGGTGCCGAACTCGGGGTCGACGTGCTCGTCGGCGATGATCGGCAGCCGCCGCCCGACCAGCGGCAGCACGCAGAACCGACCGACCAGGTCGGCGTAGCGCTCGTCGTCGGGATGGACCGCCACCGCGGTGTCAGCCAGCATCGTCTCCGGCCGCACCGTCACCACGGTCAGCACCCGGTCGGAGTCCTCGACCGGGTAGTCGATCGAGTAGAGCCGGTCCTCGACCTCACGGTTCTCGACCTCGAGGTCGGAGATCGCCGAGCGCGAGCCCGGGTCCCAGTTGACCATGTAGTAGTCGCGGTAGATGTAGCCCTTGTCGTAGAGCCGCTTGAAGATCCGGTGAACGGCTCTGACGTAGCCCTCGTCGAGGGTGAAGCGCTCGCGCTCGTAGTCGCAGGAGGCGCCGAGCCGCTTGTACTGCTCGACGATCCGCGAGCCGTACTCCTCTTTCCACTCCCAGACCCGCTTTACGAACTCCTCGCGGCCGAGCTCCTGACGGCTCTTGCCCTCCGCCTTCAGCCCTTTCTCGACCACCGACTGGGTGGCGATGCCGGCATGATCGGTGCCGAGGATCCAGAGGGTGTTCCTGCCCCGCATCCGGTTCATCCGCACCAGCGCGTCCTGCATCGAGCCGTTCAGCGCGTGCCCCATGTGCAGGGCCCCGGTCACGTTCGGCGGCGGGATCGCGACCGAGAAGTTCTGCTCCGGCGTGCCCTCGGCATCGGGGTGGAAGTACCCCCCGTCGATCCACTCGGCGAAGACCCGTCCCTCGACCTCCGAGGGGTCGTAGCGGGTCGTCTCCTCCAGCTTTTTCCTGTCCGCCGCGCTCATCGCGGCGAGTCTAAAGACGCTAGGCGGATTCCTCGCTGAGCCCGTCCTCAGCCGGCCCGATGTCCTGCGGCGTGGCCTCGGTGACCAGCGTCGGGCGGCGGCCCTGGGCGATCGTCTCCTTGGTCACCACGCACTTGGTCACGTCGCGGCGCGAGGGCAGCTCGAACTGGACGTCGAGCAGGGTCTCCTCGAGGATCGAGCGCAGTCCCCGCGCCCCGGTCTCCCGCTCCAGGGCCTTGTCCGCGATCGCCGCCAGGCTGTCCTCGGAGAAGACGAGCTCGATGTCGTCGAACTCGAAGAAGCGCTGGAACTGACGGGTGAGCGCGTGCTTGGGCTCGGTCAGGATCGTGGTCAGGTCGTCGCGCGAGAGCTGGTGGATGGCGGTGATGACCGGCAGGCGGCCGATGAACTCGGGGATCAGCCCGTACTCGATCAGGTCCTCGGGCAGCACCTGCTCGAACCACTCGCCGGCGTCCTTTTTCTCCCGCGAGGAGATGGCCGCGCCGAAGCCGACGCCGCGGTCGCCCACCCGGCGCTCGATCACCTTGTCGAGCTCGGCGAAGGAGCCGCCGCAGATGAAGAGGACGTTGGTGGTGTCGATCGTCAGGAACTCCTGGTGGGGGTGCTTGCGCCCACCCTGCGGCGGCACCGAGGCCGTGGTCCCCTCGAGGATCTTCAGCAGTGCCTGCTGCACGCCTTCGCCGGAGACGTCGCGGGTAATCGACGGGTTGTCGGCTTTGCGCGCGATCTTGTCGATCTCGTCGATGTAGATGATCCCCGTCTCGGCCTTTTTGACGTCGTAGTCGGCAGCCTGGATCAGCTTTAGGAGGATGTTCTCGACGTCCTCGCCGACGTAGCCGGCCTCGGTCAGCGCCGTCGCGTCGGCGATCGCGAAGGGGACGTTGAGGATCCGCGCCAGGGTCTGTGCGAGCAGCGTCTTGCCGCACCCGGTCGGGCCCAGCATCATGATGTTCGACTTCTGCAGCTCGACCTCGGTCTCTTCGGACTGGGCGATCTGGACCCGCTTGTAGTGGTTGTAGACGGCGACGGAGAGCGAGCGCTTGGCGGCCTCCTGCCCGACCACGTACTCCTCCAGGACAGAGTGGATTTCCTGTGGTTTCGGCAGGTTCTCCAGTTCGAAGGCGGGCGGCGCCGTCAGCTCCTCGTCGATGATCTCGTTGCAGAGGTCGATGCACTCGTCGCAGATGTAGACGCCGGGGCCGGCGATCAGCTTCTTGACCTGGCGCTGCGACTTGCCGCAGAAACTGCAGAGGAGCTGCTCGTTCGAGTCTGTGGGACGGGCCAGCGGAATCCCCTCCTAACGGGATGGTCTATGACTCCGGCAGCCCCAACAGCTTAGACGTGGGCACAAGCCGGTACGAGAGGTCGTTTACTGCGCGCGTACCCCTGTCCCTGCTCGTGACCGCGGGCTTGCGCGCCCGCTACGGTGGGTGTCGCCGTGCCCGCAGAGGTCGAGATCGCACCGATCGCCGTCGAGGAGTTCGAGCGGGTGCTGCCGCTGATCGCCGCCTACCAGCGCTTCTACGAGGTCGAGGCGGTGGACGAGGAGCGCAATCGCACCTTCTTCCGTCGCTTCCTCGCCCCCAGCGAGGACGGCCTGCTGCTCGGCGCCCGCCGCGATGGGGAGCTCGTCGGCTTCGCCTGCCTCTACTGGCACTTCTCCTCGCTCGCCGCCGCGGAGACGGTGCTGATGAACGATCTCTACGTCGACGAGGCGACCCGGGGGCAGGGCGTCGGCCGGGCTCTGATCGAGGCCAGCGCCGCCGTCGCCCGCGAGCGTGGCGCGACCTGCCTCGAGTGGGCCACCGCCCCGGACAACCACACCGCCCAGCGCCTCTACGACAGCACCGGCGCCCGGCGCTCCGAATGGGTCGAGTACGAGCTGGGGCTTTGAGCCGGCTGTCGCGACGAGGTCTATGTTTTCCGTCCCCCGCACGTAAAACATAGACCTCGTGCTGACCTTCGACCGGGTGAGCCCCGACGACCCCGAGGTGGAGCCGCTCTACGACGCCTTCATCCGCGAGGCGGACGGGCCGTTGGGCATCGACCTCGCGGCGGAGATCGCGGCGGGGCCGCCGGCTGACCTGGCGCCGCCGGCCGGAGCCCTGCTCCTGGCCCGCGTGGACGGCGAGCCGGCGGGCCTCGGTGGCATCCGCCATCTCGATACCGCGGTGGCGGAGGTGAAGAGCATGTACGTCGCCCCCGCCCACCGTGGGCGGGGGCTGGCCCGGAGGCTGCTGGGCGAGCTCGAGGAGATCGCCCGCCGGCACGGGTGCGGGGCGGCGCGACTCGACACCTCCGACTACCTGACCGCGGCGATCGGCCTCTACCGCGCGGCCGGCTACCGCGAGGTCGCCGACTACAACGGCAACCCCAAGGCCAGCCTCTGGTTCGAACGGCGGCTCGAGGACGAGCCGATCCGCATCTCGGCCTACGACCGGCGCTGGCCGGCGCTATTCGAGCGCGAGCGCGCCGCCCTCGAGGGGGCTATCGGCCGCTGGGCCAGCGGCGGCATCCACCACGTCGGCAGCACCGCCGTGCCGGAGCTGGACGCGAAGCCGATCGTCGACATCCTCGTCGGGGTCGACGACCTCGAGACGTCCAGGGCCTGCTTCGCGCCGCTCGCCGATCTGGACTACCTGTACGCGCCCTATCTGCCCGAGGAGATGCACTGGTTCTGCAAGCCGCACCCGAGCCGGCGCACCCACCATCTGCACCTGGTGCCCACGAACAGCCGGCGCTTCACGGACGAGCTGGCCCTCAGGGACCTGCTCCGCGCCGATCGCGAGATCGCCAGCCGATACGCCGCCCTCAAGCACGAGCTCGCCACGCGCTTCGGGCAGGACCGCGAGGGCTACACCGAGGCCAAGGCCGCCTTCATCCACTCGGCCCTGCATGGCGGGAGTGCGTGACGGGGAAGGCGCTTCAGCTGTAGCGATCCCAGCGCCGCAGCTCGGACTCCGGATCGACCGGCACGCCGTGCGCGTGGATCTCGAAGTGGAGGTGGCAGCCGACGCCGATCGCGTTGCCGGTCTCCCCCACCGCGCCGACCCGCTCCCCCTCCCACACCCGCTCGCCCCGGCGAACGCGGGCCGCCCGCGGCAGGTGCGCGTAGAAGTAGGAGCGGCCCTCGCCTTCGCCGTGGATCAGCAGGTAGTTGCCGTAGAGGACCGGGTCGTATCCGCGCCGCAAAACGCGGCCGTTGCCAACCGCGACCAGCTCGGCGCCGCAGGGGGCGACCACGTCAAAGCCCTCATGGGTCCGCCCGCCCGAACGCGGCGCCCCAAACTCCCCAATCGCCCCACGAACGCCATGAGGGCCCCGGACCGGAAACACGTGCCCGTGATAAGCAACGCCCCCATTCGACGCCGCGGCCCCGGACACCGCCAGCACGAGAAGGACGAGGACGGTCGTCCCGATTGGGATGAAGCGTCTTGTACTTTTTCGCCGCAGCAAAACTCGGACGGCCGCCCCCGCCCTCGAAAAAGTTAAGCGAAATCCCTATCGGGACGACCGTCCACGCCTAGTGATGTTCGATGACGCGGTCGACGATGTTGTACTCGACCGCCTCCTCGGCGCTCATGAAGTAGTCGCGGTCGGTGTCTTTGGTCACCTTGTCGAAGGGCTGACCGGTGTGGTGGGCGATGATCTCGTCGAGGCGGCGGCGGACGTCGATGATCTCTTTGGCGTGGATCTCGATGTCGGTCGCCTGGCCCTGGAAGCCGGCGGAGACCTGGTGGATCAGGATCTTCGAGTTCGGCAACGCCATCCGCTTGCCAGCGGCGCCGCCGCTGAGCAGCAGCGCCCCCATGCTCATCGCGACCCCGGAGCAGATCGTCTGCACGTCGGGTTTGATGAATTGCATCGTGTCGTAGATCGCCAGGCCGGCATAGACGGAGCCGCCGGGCGAGTTGATGTAGATGCTGACGTCCTTGTCCGGATCCTCGGACTCGAGGTGCAGCAGCTGAGCGACGATCAGGTTGGCGATGTCGTCGGTGACCGGCGTGCCGAGGAAGATGATCCGCTCGCTGAGCAGGCGCGAGTAGATGTCGAACGCGCGCTCGCCACGCGACGTCTGCTCCACCACCATCGGGACAAGAGGACTCACGAGGCGGACTCTATAGAGCGGCGGGGCCTCCCCACTAGTCGCCGGACTCGGGCGTCCAGAGGCCGCCGGCTTTCTCCCGCTCTTTCTCCGGCGTCCAAATCTGCTCCCGCGCCTCAGCCTGCTCTAGCGGGATCGGCTTGGCCGCATCGGCCACCAGCTCGATCGCCTTGCGCGCCCTGAGGTCGTCGACGACCATCGCGTCGCGCCCGTTCTCACGCAGCCGCGCGAGCAGCTTCTGCGGCGTCGTCCGTTCGTGTTCGGCGCTGTGCGCAAGCGCCTCCACCAGCTCCTCCTCGCTGACCTCGATCTCCTCGGCCTCGGCGATCGCGGTGACGACCGCCTCGCGCTTCAGCTCGCGCTCGGCGTCGGGCTTGGACTCCTCGATCAGCTCCTCGCGCGTTTTGCCCTGCATCTGCAGGAAGGCGTTGGGGTCCATGCCGCGCTGGGCGAGCTGGCGTTCCATCCGCTCCCAGCGTTCGCTGGCGCGTGCCGTGATCAGGTCGGCCGGCACCTCGACCGTCGCCGCGTCGACGGCGGCGTCGATGGCGGCGACCCGGAAGTCTTCCTCCGCCCGGCTGCCCATCGCCGCGCCGACTTTCTCGCGCACGTCGGCGCGCAGCTCCTCGAGCGTCTCGAACTCGGAGGCGTCGGCGGCAAAGTCGTCGTCGAGCTCGGGCAGGATCTTCTCCCGCACCTCTTTGACCTTGATGTTGAAGACCGCGTCCTTGCCGGCCAGGTGCTCGGCCTGGTAGTCGACCGGGAAGGTCACCTCGACCTTGCGGTCCTCGCCCCCCTTGACCCCGGTCAGCTGCTCCTCGAAGCCCTCGATCAGCTGGCCGGAGCCGAGCTCGAGCAGGTAGTCCTCGGCCTTGCCGCCCTCGAAGGCGGTGTCGTCGATCAGCCCCTCGAAATCGATCAGCAGGGAGTCGCCCTCCCCGGCCTCGCGCTCGACCGGCTCGAGGCGGGCGAAGCTCTCGCGCACCCGCTCGATCTCGGTGTCGACGATCTCGTCCGGGACCTCTTCCTCTTTACGGCCCACCTCGAGGCCCCTGTACTCGCCCAGTTTCGCCGGCGGCCGCACCCCGACCTCGAACTTGAAGGCGAGCGGCTCGCCCTCGCCGTCGGGGGTGGCGACCATCTCGATGCTCGGGTCGCCGATCGGGCTGACGCCGCTGTCGAGCAGGGCCCGTTCGTACCACTCGGGCAGCGCCTCGCGAATCGCCTCCTCCAGCACCGGCGCGAAGCCGAGGCGCTGGATCACCAGCGACGACGGCGCCTTGCCCTGGCGGAAGCCGGGCATCCGCATCTCCTTCGCCATCGCCCGCGCGGCGCGCGAAGTGGCGCGCTCGACGTCCTTGGCGGGAACTTCCACCTCGACCTGGACGCGGGACTCGGGCAGCTCGGTGAGTGAGGTCTCCATCGGTCGCGGACCCTAGATGATCGGCTTGCCCGTCAGCGAGCCCGGCGGCTGGCGAGAAACGTGCGCAGGGCCGCGCCGAAGTCGAAGGCAAAGGCCAGCCCGCGACCCAGGGGCCCGGTCACCAGCCACGCCCGCAGTCGTTCCGTCGCGCTCGGCTCACTCATTCGCGTATTCCAGCAGGGAGCTATCGACGAGCCACTCGACCGGGGCGCGGTCGTCGCTGAAAACCTCTCCCCCGGGCAGCCGGGGCGCCAGCGCCGCGGCCGCTGCGAGCGCCGCCGGGCGCAGCGCGCCGGGCAGGGCCGCCACGTTGCGGCGCAGCCGCGCCGCCGAGAAGTCGCCGTCGCCGGCCACGAGCAGGGTGTTGGTCGGCTCGATCGGGTAGCGCAGGACGCGCGGAAACGCCGCCGCCATCGTCCGCCCGAGGACGCGCTCCAGCTCGTCGCTCCCCTCGGGATGGCCGACGTTGACGATCGTCAGCCCACCCGGCGCGAGGCGCTCCCGGCTCAGCTCGAAGAACTCCCGGGTGGTCAGGTAGAAGGGGATGTAGGGCTGGCGATAGGCGTCGACCATGATCGCGTCGTAGCCGCCGGCGGAGCGCTCCAGCCAGGGCCGGGCGTCCTCGGCGAAGGTCCGCATGCGCGGGTTGCGCAGGCCGAGGAAGCGGCGGCCCAGCTCGGTCAGCTCGGCGTCGATCTCAACCGCGTCGACCGCGGTGGCGGGGAAGAAGTGCCCGAAGGCGCGGGCGACGGTGCCGCCGGCGTTGCCGAGGATCGCGATCCGCGCCGGAGGCCGCCGGCGCGAGGCGGCCGCCAGCACCAGGTGACCGTCCCAGTAGTCGCCGGTCAGGTAGGTGCCCGGCCGCCAGAGCGAGTGCACCGCCTGGCCCTCGTTCAGCTCCAGGGCACGGCTGCCGTCCTCGCGTTCGACCACGCGGGCGTACTGGTGGGTGGTCTCGGCCTCGTAGATGACGCGGCCGGTGTCGGCGGCCTTGATCGTCCCAACCGGGATCGCCAGCGCCAGGACCAGGGCGGCGGGGACGAGCACCGACCGCCATCCCAGCCCGGCCGCGGCGACTACCGCGAGGGCCAGGGCGAAGACCAGGAAGGTCCGCTGGGTTCCGAGCAGCGGGATCAGCAGCAGCGCCGAGACCATCGTCCCCAGCAGCGAGCCGGCGGTCGAGATCGCGTAGAGCCGGCCCACGACCTCGCCGGAGCGGTCCATCTCCCCCACCGCCAGCCGCACCGCCCAGGGCGCGGCTGCGCCCAGCAGCGTCACCGGCACCGCGACCAGCACGAGCACGCCCAGCAGCGAGCCGGCGAAGCCGCCGACCGAGACGGTCTCGAAGGCGTCGACCGAGAAGCCGAGGAACGGGCGCGCGGCGAAGGGGACGGCGGCGATCAGCAGCGACGCCGCCAGGACCAGCAGGCAGAGGCCGCGCAGGTGCGGGTGGCGGTCGGCGTAGCGGCCGCCGAACCAGTAGCCAACCGAGAGCGCGACGAGGACGACCCCGATCGTGTTCGCCCAGACGATCGTCGAGGCGCCGAAGTACGGTGCCAGCAGGCGGGCGGCCGCGATCTCGACGCCGAGGCTGGCGGCGCCGACGACGAAGACCAGCGCCGTCAGCAGCAGCCGCTCAGGTGCCTTCGGCTTCAGGGTCTCTCCCGCCGGCGATCAGTTGCTTCTCGAGGCGCTCGCCGTGCCCGGCCGCGACCGCGCGCTGGGCGCGCGCGGCGTCGAGCTCGACGCCGCGCTCGTGGGCGAGATCGAGCAGGCGCTGCTTCTCGATGCCCTCGCGCGAGGCCTCGAAGAAGACCCAGGCGAGCAGGCCGAGGCCGAGGAAGGTCCCCTCGACCATCATGATCACGCCGGCGGTGCTCTGGTCGGCGACCGGCGTGATGCCCCAGTAGCGCTCGCCCGGCGCGTAGACCGTGTACAGGACCGTGCCCGACCACATCAGCACGTTGCCGAGGATCGCCCCGGCGAAGCGGACGGCGATCACGTAGCCGACCTTCCAGGCGGCGGTGAACCACTGCGGCGTCGGCAACGGCCCGAAGACCGGCATCCACATCAGGCAGCCGAAGAAGATGAAGCTCATGTGCTCGAGCGCGTGCATCGGGGCGCCGCCGTAGGCCGCGTCGTAGAGCGCCGGGATGTGCCAGAGGTAGAAGTTGAGCGCCCACAGCGGCAGCGCGACCAGCGGGTGGGCGAGAACGCGCAGCCGGTCGAAGACCGGGATCGCCAGAATCGGCTGCAGCAGCGGGCCGGTCAGCCCGAGCACCAGCAGCAGGGTGGCGACGTCGCCCAGCAGCAGGTGCTCGACCATGTGAGCGATCACCAGCTCCTCGGCGATGTGCCCGACCGGCGAGATCAGAGCGACGACGATCGTCAGCAGGCCGGCGGCGAAGCAGAGCTGGCGCCAGATCGGCACCGGCCGGCCCTTGGCGGCGAGGGTCGCGGAGCGCTTCGCGTAGAGGCCGGCCGCGAGCAGCAGCGGCAGCAGCTCCAGGGGGGCGAAGACGCCCGCCACGTGGGCATTCGGCAGGGCCATCAGGTCAGCGTAGCGGCGCGCCGGAGTCCCGCTGCCGCCCGTGAGCGCTGCTAGCTTGAGCAGCGCCGTGGGTGCCCGCCAAGACCGCTTTCCGACGATCGGCAGCTATGGCTTCCTCTCCGACTGCCACACCGCCGCCCTGGTCTCCTACGACGGCGCCGTCGAGTGGCTGTGCCTTCCCCGCTTCGACTCCCCGAGTGCCTTCGCGGCCCTGCTCGACCGTGGTGCCGGCCACTTCCGGGTAAAGCCGCGCGGCGTCCTCGTGCCGATCGGCCGCCGCTACGAGCCGGGCACGCTGGTGATCGAGACGACCTGGGTCACGGACACCGGCTGGGTCGTCGTCCATGACGCGCTGACGATCGCCGAGTGGGCGACCGCCGACGGCAAGGGCAGCCGGCCCGACACCAAGCACGAGTCCGACCGCTCGCTGCTGCGGACGATGACCTGCATCGACGGCGAGGTCGAGATGGAGATGGAATGCCTGCCGCGCTTCGGCTACGGGCTCGAGGCGGCCAGCTGGAGCGGCGGCGAGCTGGGCGAAGCGGCGGCCCGCGCCGACGACGGCACCGAGCTGCGGCTGACCAGCGACATGGACCTGACGATCGCCGACGGCGCCGTGCGCGGGACGGTGCGGCTGCGCGAGGACGAGAGCGGGTTCTGCGCGATCACCTGGGGCAACGAGCACCTGGGCGGGCCGCGCAGCGCCCCCGAGGCGCTGGAGCGGCTCGACTCGACCGAAGAGTTCTGGCGCGACTGGCTGCGCGACGGCAAGTTCCCCGACCATCCCTGGCGGATCCACCTGCAGCGCTCCGCCCTCGTGCTCAAGGGGCTCACCTACACCCCGACCGGAGCGATCGTCGCCGCCCCCACCACCTCGCTGCCGGAGAGCCCGGGCGGCGAACGCAACTGGGACTACCGCTACAGCTGGATCCGCGACTCGACCTTCAGCCTCTGGGCGATGCACACGCTCGGCTTCGACCAGGAGGCGCGCGACTTCATGCGCTTCATCGTCGCGGTCTGCAAGGACCACCCCGACCTCCAGATCATGTACGGGATCGGCCACGAGAAGGAGCTGACCGAGAGCACCCTCGACCACCTCAGCGGCTACGGCGGGGCGCAGCCGGTGCGGATCGGCAACGGCGCCTACGACCAGCGCCAGAACGACGTCTGGGGCGCCCTGCTGGACTCGATCTACCTGCACGAAAAAGCGCTCAAAGGGCGCGGCACGCCCGCCGACCGGCAGCTGATCCGCCACCAGGTGGAAGCGGCGATCGAGGCCTGGCCCGAGCCCGACCAGGGAATCTGGGAGTCGCGCGGAGAGCCCCAGCACTACGTCAGCTCGAAGCTGATGATCTGGGTCGCGGTCGACCGCGGCGTCCGCCTCGCCCGGGGCGCCGGCTTCGCCGAGCTGGCCGAGGAGTGGCAGGAGCGGGCGGACGCGATCCACGCCGAGATCCTCGAGCGCGGCGTCCGCGACGGCGTCTTCCGCCAGCACTACGAGACCGACGCCCTCGACGCCTCGCTGCTGCTGATCCCGCTGCTGCGCTTCCTCCCTCCCGACGACGAGCGCGTGGTCGCCACCGTCAACGCGATCGCCGCCGACCTGACCGAGCACGGGCTGGTGCTCCGCTACGAGGTGCAGGAGACCGACGACGGCCTCAGCGGCAAGGAGGGCACCTTCCTGATCTGCTCCTTCTGGCTGGTCTCGGCGCTCTCGGAGATCGGCGAGTGCCAACGGGCCCGCGAACTCTGCGAGCGACTGCTGGAGGCGGCCGGCTGGCTCGACCTCTTCGCCGAGGAGCTCGATGCCGAATCCGGTCGCCACCTCGGCAACTTCCCCCAGGCCTTCACCCACCTGGCGCTGATCAACGCGGTCTCCCACGTGATCGCCGACGAGCAGCGAGAAGACGGCGGCGTCACCGCCGTCTTCAGCGAGATGGGCGGCGTCCGCGAGGACGCCTGAGCGGCGCTGCAGGATTCTCGCCGCAGACAGAACCTCTACAGACAGAACGTTTCGTTTGCTCTATATTGCCCGGGCCGCGATGACGAATCTCAACCGTTCGGACGACAACGATCTGCTGGTGGCGCTGCGGCACCCTCTGCGGCGGGAGATCCTGCGCGAGATGGCCGGCAGGAAGTCGATCAGCCCGCGCGAAATCGCCAACGCCCTGGAGCAACCGCTCAGCAACGTCAGCTACCACGTCCGCGTGCTCGCCGACTGCGCTGCCGTCTCGCTGGTCGGCACGAAGCCGGTGCGGGGCTCGATGCAGCACTTCTACTGCACCGCCGTCGAGGCGCCCTGGGCCCGCCAGGTGCTCGGACTGGGTAGGAACGGCGACCGCCGGGCGGGGGAGAGTTCGCCCGGGTCGAAGACTTAGCGGCCGGGGGAGGCCATGGACGAGACCGACGACAGCTGGACGCCAGCGGCCGAAGACGCCGCCACCGAGTCCGCCGTCCTGCACCAGGTGCTCGACTTCCACCCGATCCTGGTGACGCTCCCCGAACTGGTCCGGGAGGTGGGCGGCGAGTCGCCCAGCTTCGCCGAGCGGGACGCGATCGAACGCGCCGTCCGCGATCTCACGGCCACCGGGCTGCTCCACGGCCACGGCAGCTTCATCGCCCCCACACGCGCCGCGCCGCGCTTCAACGAGCTGCTCGACCGCTGACCCGCAGCTGCCGGAACCGGGGTCGCAGCCGCGAGCTCAGCTCCAGCGCGGCGGCCTCTCCCGACGGATCCTCGTCGGCGTCGCCGGTGACCAGGATGACCTCGGTCGCCGCGAAGCTCCCAAGCTGGTCCTCAACCGCCTGCACCAGGTCCTCGTCGCCGACCCTGGCCTCGGCGACGACCCCGGCCTTGGCCAGCGAGGCGACGGTCACGACCAGCCGCTGCTGAGCCTGGCGCCGCGCCCCCTCGAGGTCGGAAGCCCAGCGATCGAAGAAGCCGAGTCGCGCCGGCGAGAGAACGAGCGTCTCGACGGCGGGTCCGTCCGCCGCGACCACGGCGGCGATCGCCTGAACCACGTCGGGCTCCTCGGCCGGCCGGCCGAGGACGACGAGGACGCGGCGCTCGCCGTCGGCCGCGACCTTCCCGATCGGGCCACGCGGAGCCAGGCGGACCGCCACCACAACGATCGTGACCGCGACCAGGGCGCCCATCGCCACGCCGACGCCGGGACCGCCGAGGTAAAAGGCGGCGACGATCGGGACGGCGATCGCGATCACGACCAGAGGCAGCTTCCATGGCGCCACCGCCAAAGCCTGCCAGCTGCGACCGCCGTCCGACCGGCGAGACGCTTAAGACCCCTTGCTGATCGCGACAGGAGTAACCCGCACATCCATCGTTCCAACCTTCATGTCCTCACCCCCCTCCATGAGTCTCGGTCTCCTCCTTCCCATTGCACTGCCGGAGGAGTAATACTTTAAATGATTCTATCAATCAAGAGTCGGGCACCAAGAAATAAGAAATAAACGAAAAATGCGGAACTGTTGTGGATTTCCTGAGTTTCTACGTTTACAGTGCTGAAATCGGCCGCCACCCCTAAAAGCCACCTAAGGAAGCCCCCCTTGCCGAAAACGAAGAAGAAAGACGGCGTCGAACAAATCGTCGCCAAAGCGTTTGCGCATCCTCTGCGTGTACAGATTCTGATCATTCTCAATGAGCGGGTCGCCAGCCCCAACCTGCTCTCGCAGGAGCTGGAACAAAGCCTCAACCTGGTCGCCTACCACGTGCGCGTCCTGGAGAAGTACGACTGCATCGAGCTGGTCGACACGAAGCAGCGGCGAGGTGCCACCGAGCACTTCTACCGGGCCACCAGACGCCAGTTCCTCAGCGACTCCGAATGGGCGCGGATGCCGGAAGCATTGCGGCCTGGCCTCTCGGGGGCGATGCTGAAAGCGGTCTTCGACGACATCCAGGAGGCCGTCACCAGCGATACCTTCGACGAGATCGAGGACCGCCACCTCAGTCGCACGCCGATGGTCGTCGACAGACAGGGCTGGGACGAGGTCTCCTCGCTGCTTGGCGCGACCCTCGATCGCGTGCTCGAGATCCAGGCGGAGGCCTCAGAGCGGATCGCCAACGGCGACGAGCCCGGCATGCTCGCCAAAGTGGAGATCCTGCATTTCAAGTCCCCGAGCCCCGAGCGCGACAACGCCAAAGGGGCCGTGGAGACGGAGTCCAAACCCGCCGCGTCAGAGTAGTCGCGGCCACCGGGCGTCACCCGCGAAGGAGAGCCGCTCCTTCGCGGACCGCTGACCACCTCTCGCTATGGTGTTGGGAACGAGGGCCGCTCTAGGCCGTCGGGCGCTGCACGGCTTCGATAGGCAAGCCCTATGGGCGGCGCCGGTATAACACTCCGGCGCGCGAGGTATCGATGGCAGCGAAAAGGGAAGAGACCCGATCACTCCAGCCGGACGCGGCGCCCGGCCCTGGCGACGGCCTGGCCAACGAGCGTCTGCTCTGGGCGCGCTACGCCGAGCACCGCGACCCCGTCACCCGCGAGGAGCTGGTGCGCCGCTACCTCCCCTTCGCCAAGAACCTGGCGCTGCGCTACCGCGGCGCCAGCGAGTCCTTCGACGACCTGCTCCAGGTCGCCAGCCTCGGCCTCGTCAACGCGATCGACCGCTTCGAGCCGGGGCGCGGGACCCCGTTCACCGCCTTTGCCTCGCCGACGATCCTTGGTGAGCTGAAGCGCCACTTCCGCGACCGCGTCTGGACGGTGCGGGTGCCACGCGGCCTGCACGACCGCATGGCCGAAGTCGACAAGGCGATCTCTTCGCTGACCGTCGAACTGCAGCGCTCGCCCTCGGTCGGCGAGATCGCGGCGAAACTGGCGGTCGACCCCACCGACGTGCTCGAGGTGCTGGAGGCAAACCACAACCGCCGCCCGCTCTCGCTCGATCGCCCGGTCGGCGGCGACGACGAAGAATCACCGGCCTCGGAGTGGGTCGGCGACGAGGACGAGGGCTTCGAGCTGGTCGAGGACAAGCTCGCCCTGGAAGGCGCCCTCCCCCACCTCGACGAGCGCGAGCGCCTGGTCCTGCGGCTGCGCTTCGTCGAGGACATGACTCAATCCCAGATCGCCGAGCGGATCGGTCACTCCCAGATGCACGTCTCACGGATCCTGCGCCGCACCCTGGAGCGGATCCGCGAAGAGGTCGCGGAACCCGACCGCGCAGGGGACGAGGGCGACCAGGGAGACTAGGCGGCGAGGGAGGCGATGCCGACGACGAGAAACTCGCCCTCGTCGTCGTGTTCGACCCGCACCTCGTCGGCGAGCGTCGCCAGCGAGCCGCCCACCTCAGGCAGCTCGAGGCTCGAGCGCAGGCGCTCGGCGGCGCCATCCAGCATCGGACCGACGCGCAGCTCGACGCCCTCGGAGCGATCGGCGATGCGGAGGCTGACGTGACCGTTGCTGAATCCGTCGGGCGCGTTGGCCGAGATCGCGTCGGAGAGCAGCATCGTGTCCGAGAGGCGGTCGACCGAGACGTCGCGGCGGGCGGCGAGGGCGCCGAGGGCGCGGCTGAGAACCGGCGGCAGGAGCTCGGGCGGCCCGACCCGCACCTCGGTTTCCTCCGCTTGCGCCGGCGTGACCACGGCCGGCCGCTCGGACACCCCGTCCTCCATGCCGGCCACCAGGGGGAGGTGCATGCGGATCTCGGTGCCGCGTTCGATGCCGCCCTTGATCTCGAAACTCCGGGAGAGGGCGGAGATCAGCGTCAGCCCGATCCGCAGGCTGGGGCGCTCCAAGTCGGGGCGTGGACGAATGCCCGAGCCGTAGTCGCGGACGACGACGGTCAGCCCCTCCAGCTCCGGTCGTGCCTCGACCACGAGCGGGCCCGCCTCCTCGTCAGGATAGGCATGGACGACAACGTTCATGCAGGCCTCGGTGACCACGGTCTTGAGGTCGGCGATGACGGACTCCTCCATCCCGATCCGGTCGGCGAGCCCGGCGAGGGCGTGGCGGACGACCGCGACGTTCTCAGCCTTGGCCGGGAGGGACATCTGAAGCCCCGATCGATCGTCGGTCGTCGTATTCACTATTAAGCCAGTCCCCAAGCGCCGGAACGCCCTCGTCGGTCTCGCGGCGAGCATAGCTTTCCGCGCCGCCGCTCAGTTCCTACCCCGCCCCCTGCAGGCAAAACCGAGGACCGGGAAAAGCCGCTTTCTGCGGTAGCATCGGCGAGTGATTCCGGCGCCCTTCGAGGCATCCGCCACCCGGCTCGGCGATGGGGTTCGCGTCATCGAGATCCGCGGTGAGCTCGACCTGAGCACCGCTCCCGAGCTGGAGGGCCCGCTCGAGGAGGTGATCTCCGACAGCGACGCTCAGCTGTTGATTGACCTCTCCGAGTGCGAGTTCATCGACTCGACCGGGATTGCCCTGATCGTGCGCGCCTGGAAGTGCCTTGGCGGAGGCGGCAACGGCGACGCTCCGCACCGAGTCGTGCTCTGCAGCTGCAAGGAGCAGGTGCGTCGCGTGCTCGAGATCACCGGGCTGGAGCACTCGATCCCGATCCACGGGACCCGGGACGACGCGCTCGCGGCGCTGCGCGGCTGAGCGTCGCCGTCACGCATAGGCGGTGCGTTCCTGGGTAGAGGTGTTCGATGCCCCAACCGCGCCGGCCGAAACTGCCCCGCGAGCTGTTCGAGACCCGCAGCCACGCCTGGCACTCGCTCGGCCTCGGCGAGGAGCTGGCGCCCAGGGTCTCGCGCCGGGCGCTGGGGGGTTTGCTGCTGGCGCTGGCGGTGCTGGCGGGAACGCTGGTCGTCTATTACAACCGCCACAGCCTCTTCCCCGGCTATGGCCAGTGGGTGCGGATGGCCACCGTCGCGATCCTGATCGTGGTCGGCTCGGCGGCGACGCACTGGCTGGTGCAGGGGCTCTCCCCACCGCTCTACCGCCGCCTGGATCCGGCCACCGCCGGCACCCTCGGCTTCCTGATCCGCCTCTTCGCGATCGCCGCGGTGGTGATCGTGGCGCTGCGGATCGCCGGCGTCAACGCCGCCGCTCTCGCGGTCGGCGGCGCCTTCACGGCGATCGTCCTCGGTCTCGCCGCCCAGCAGACCCTGGGCGGGCTCATCGCCGGGATCGTCCTGCAGAGCACCCGGCCCTTCAAAGTCGGCGAACGCGTGCGGCTCGTCGGCGGCGCCCTGGCGGGCTCGCTCGAGGGCACCGTCAGCTCGCTCGGCCTCTTCTACGCGACCCTCGTCCAGGGGGCCGATCGCCTGCTCGTCCCCAACAGCGTGCTCATCAGCCTCGTCGTGGTGCCGCTGCGCGAGCCCGACAAAGTCGACGTTCGCGCCCGCTTCGACTCCGCGGCCAGCCCGCGGCGAATCGAGCAGCGCCTGCTGCGGGCGATCACGGTGCCCACCCGCTACAAGCCGAGCGTCTCGCTGGAGGAAGTCGACGAGGACGGCGTCGTCCTGCGGATCAACGCGACGCCGCTGCGCCCGGAGGACGGCTCGCAGCTGGCCGAGGAGGTCCTGGAGGCCCTGCGGACCGACGACCGAGCGGCGTCGTCCCCGCAGGGGTGAAGCCTCAGTTGAAGAGGACGATCGCGAGGTTGACCAGTACCGCAAGCGGCGTCCCAACCTGGGAGAGGGTGCGGAAGAACTTGGCGAAACCGCCGCGGTAGCGCACGCTCTCGAACAGGGTCAGGCCCACCACGTGGGCCATGTTGACCAGGGCCGTGGCGATCGCGACCCCGATTGCCACGGCCTTCCATCCGGTCTCCGGCCCAGAGCCGGACGAGGCCGCGGCGGCGAGCACGACCGTGGCGATGGTGCCGACGATGCCGACCACGATCCCCGCCAGGTCGCGGAAGGAGAGCGGTGGCAGGTTCTCCGAGGGGGCAAGCGCTGCCTCGTCATCGCTCGTCCCCGCTCCGGCCTCCTCGACGGCGACCACGTGCTCGCCGTCTGCGTCGCCGGTGTGCAGCACGACCATCCGCAACGGCGGGTTCAGCGATGCCTTCGCCCGCTCGAAGAGGCCCTCCTCGAACCAGCGCGCCTGGGCGGCCTCGTGCTCGAAGATCACGACCTCGTCCGCCGGCGCTTTGAGCAGCGCGTCCTGCGCCGCCTGCACCGGATCGGGATCGCCGACCTCGCCGGAGGCGGCGATCCCGGCGTCGCTCAGCCGCTCCAGCGATGCTCGCAATCGCTCCTCCGCCTGGCGCTTGGGCCCATCGATATCCCCCAGCGTGTGCTGGAAGGCGTTCGCCTCGACGGCCGGCACGACGATTCGCACCTCGCCGCCGGCTCCGTTGCCGGCACGGCGGATCTCCTCGATCGGCTCCGGCCCATCGAGGGCATCGGTGACGATCGCGAGCAGGCTGTGCACCCTGGCCTCGACCATCGCTCACCCGTCCGCCGGAATGGCCTGGTCGGGCTCGCCGTACTCGGCGCTTTGCGGCTCCTCGACCGGCGGCAGCACGTGGTCGGGAAAGCCACGCTGGTCGCCATGGCTGGCGATGTCCTCGAGATCCTTCTCGGCCAGCTCGAACCCCTCCGACTCCCCCTGGCCGGCCTCGATCAGCGGCTGTTCGGCGGGGTCGTCAGTGTCGGGCGGGACCTCGCCGCCAATGCGAGCTGCTTCCGCAGCGGCCGTTTCGGTCTCCTCCGCGATCAGCTCGTCGTCGTCGGGGCGGACGTCGTCGGGGATTGGCTCATCGCCGGGCGCGGCGCTCATGGCTGGCGGCTACCCCAGGCGGTCGCGGCGAAACCGCCGATCAGGCAGCCGAGGCCAATCAGGGTCACGGCGCGCAGCGGCTGCCGCTTCGCCTTCGACGCGGCGCCGTGAGCAGTGTGCCTAGCGGCGGTCTTTACGGTCTTGCGGGCGAAGGCTTTCTTCAGCGACGACACAGGACCCCGCTACCCATTTGCACCGGCGTCAATCGGAGGAGCCACGACGGTGGTCGAGTCGATCGGTGAGCTGCGCCGCGACCCGCGAGGAGATCGCGAGGCTGGCTCCCCGCTAGCTCTTGCCGGCGACGGCGTGCTGCAGCTCCTCCTTGCTCATCTTCGAGCGACCTTCGATGTTGAGCTTCCTGGCGTCGTTGTAGAGCTGTTCGCGGGTGCGGCCGCCGGGCCCGCTGCCGGAGCGCTTGCCGCCGCGGCTGCTGGCGGATCTGCCGCGGGTCGAGCTGCGCGAGGCGCTTTTCGACTCTCCCGCGCGCGCCTTTTCCTTGTTGACGGTGCGGGCGGCAATCTCCTCGGCTCGTTTCTCGGAGCGGCCCGCTTCCAGCTCGCTCTTCCTGACCTCTTTGTACTGGCGGTCGCGTTTGCTGCCTTTCTTGACCCCACGCGGTGGCATCGCTGCTCCTCTCGCTAGCCGGCGGTCGCGCTAGCCCGCTGACCCTCGTGCACGCCCCCGGCGAACTCCTCGACGATCTTCGCGTTGAAGGCCGGGAGGTCGTCGGGTTTGCGGCTGGAGACCAAGCCTTGGTCGACGTGGACCTCCTCGTCGACCCACCTGGCGCCGGCGTTGCGCAGATCGGTCTGCAGACTCGGCCACGAGGTCAGGGTGCGCCCCCGCGTCACGCCCGCCTCGATCAGCGTCCAGGGGGCATGGCAGATCGCGCCGACCGGCTTGCCTGCCTCGAAGAAGGCGCGGATGAACTCCACCGCCTCGGCTTTGGTCCGCAGCAGGTCTGGATTGGCGACGCCACCCGGCAACACGAGACCGTCGTACTCGTCGGCGTCGGCGTCGCCGACAACCCGGTCGACCGGGAACTTCTCACCCTTGTCGAGGTGGTTGAAGGCCTGGATGTCGCCCTCTTCCGGCGCCAGCAGGTCCACCTCCGCGCCGGCCGCGCGAACGGCTTCCAGCGACTCGGTTAGCTCCACCTGCTCGACACCCTCGTTGGCCATCAGGAAGGCGATTCTCTTTTCCCGCAGCTGCTGGAACATCGGCTGCTCTCCTCCTTATTTTAGTGCCCGCCGGCCCGGGCGCCTCGCCGCACAGGATGCGGTTGGTCGTGTGCCCGAGCGGGAACCGGAGGAAGACCCCCGGTGAAAAGCCGCTGGGACCCGGGCCGACGGGCTGTCCTTGTCCGCTCCTGGAAGTACCCGAGGCGATGCGCCAGCAAACTGCCCGCGAACGCTCCCGGCAGCGGCCCCGGGGCCTAGCATCCCCGCGATGAGCTCCCGGCCGGCAATCGCGATCGCAGCCGTTGGGGGGCTGCTGAGCTGCCTGCTGCTCGCTGGCGCAATCGTCCCGGCGGGCGCCTCGGGGCCGGCGCGGGCGAGCGTGGCGCGGCCGCCGATCGTCAATCATCTGATCCCCTTCGGGCCCAAACGCAAGCGTGGAATGGCCGCCTATTCCGCGCGCCATTACGGCCAGCACAGGTGGGGGCTGCGCCATCCTCGGGTGATCGTCGAACACATGGCGCAGGCCGGCACCGCCGCCGCCGTCTACGACACCTTCGCGCCGGACGTTCCCGACGTCGAGCTGGGCGAGCTGCCCAACGTCTGCGCCCACTTCGTCATCTCGCCCTCGGGCCGGATCTTCAAGCTGGTCAACCTGCGCACGCGCTGCCGCCACACGGTCGGCCTCAACTGGACCGCGATCGGGATCGAGCACGCCGGCTACGGCGACACGGACGTACTCGACGACGGGCGCCAGCTCCGTGCCTCGCTCTGGCTGACCCAGTACCTGCGCTGCCGCTTCGGGATCCCGCTGGGCGACGTGATCGGCCACAACGAGAGCCTCCGCTCTCCCTACCACCACGAGCTGGTGCCGAGCCTGCGGCACCAGACCCACGGCGACTGGAAGCACCGCTCGATGCGGACCTACCGCCACGAGCTGCGGCGGTGGGGACCCTGCCAGCCTGGCTAGACTGCGCCCGGTGAGCGAGGAGATCGAAGGCTTCAAGGAGGGCGACAAGGTCTGGGTCCAGGACGCCGATGGCCGCCACCATCCCGGCATCTTCGTCGGCAACAACGAAGCCGCCGGCTGGTTCGGCGGCGGCCCCAGCGCCTACGTCGCGCATCCCGAGGCGCACCAGGCCGAGGTGGTCTCCGTCTTTCGCATCACCGCGCGCGACGAGTAGCGCGCGGCCTCAGGCCTTGCCCTCGAACTCGTACTCGCGCAGGAAGCCCTCGAAGAGGCGCCGGTGGCCCTGCTCGTCGCGCAGGATCGCGATCACCATGTCCTGGGTCACCGGGTCGACCTGGTCGGTGACCTCGACGATCCTGGTGTAGTGCTCGATCGCGCCCGTCTCGGCTTTGATCACGCCGCGGATCACGTGCACGGTGTCGGTCTGGTGCTCAGGCGGCTGCAGGTAGCTCTGTTCGGCGGCGAACTCTTCCGAGCCGGGAACCACGCCGTAGAGCTCCTTGATGCGGTCGGCGAACTGGCGGGCGTGGCCGAGCTCGTCTTCGACCTCCTTGGCCAGGGACTCCTTGATCTCCATCGCCCGCACGCCGTCGAGGTTGACCGAGGCGGCGAGATAGCTCATCACCGTCTCGATCTCCATCCAGTAGGCCTTGGTCAGCAGCTCGACCACGTCGTCGCGCGTCCCCGCGCTGTCGCCGTCGAGGATCCCCTTGCTGGCGCTGTTCGTCTCCATCTTCCTCACTCCTCTGCTTGCTTTGCGGTGGTCACTGGGCCAACTTGTCCCGCCTGTTCGCTTTGACCCTCGGCGGCGCGGCGCCGGAGCGTGGCCTCGGCGCGCTGCCGCAGACCCGAGGGGACCAGCTTGGCCAGCAGGTCGCGATGCTCGGCGGCGAATCTGTAGATGCGTTCGGTGGCGGCGGGAGAGCGCTCCGCGAGACCCGCCAGTGGGGCCGCGCGCGGGAGGGCCTCGAAGAGCGGCGCGAAGGCGGTGCCACCGGAGTGGCGGGTGCCGTCCGGCTCGACCAGGTGCCAGCTGGCCATCCGCGCCTCCGCGGAGAGGTCGGACAGCCGCCGCGCGGCGGCTGGGGCCTGCAGAGCGACTGGGGTCAGCCGCCGGCCGCGGTCCCAGGCCAGAACCGCGCCTGCGGCGGTGCGACAGAAGCCGCATTCGGCGTCGTAGAAGAGGGCTGCTGGTTGCTGCCTGGCCATCCGCTCCGAGCTACCCGAATGCGGACCCGCCCAATCGAGCTTTAGGGTGGCGGCCATGGACACGACCGACGAGCTGCTGGAGAACAACCGCGCCTTTGCCGAGTCGGTTCCGGACCGCCACCTCGACGTGCAGCCGAGCCGGCGGCTGGCGATCGTCACCTGCATGGACTCGCGGCTGGACGTCTTCGCGGCGCTGGGGCTGGCGGACGGCGAGGCGCACGTCCTGCGCAACGCCGGCGGCGTCATCACCGATGACGTGATCCGCTCGCTGGCGATCTCGCAGCGGCGGCTGGGGACGCGCGAGGTGATGCTGATCCATCACACCGACTGCGGCATGCAGAAGCTCACCGATGACGGCTTCCGGGCCGAGCTGCTGGAGGCGAGCGGGGTGGCGCCGGCCTTCGCGATCGAGTCCTTCGGCGACGTCGAGGCCGACGTGCGGCAGTCGCTCCTGCGGGTCCGCCGCTCCGCCTTCCTGCCCCACCGCGACCGCGTGCGCGGCTTCGTCTACGACGTCGACACGCACCGGTTGCGGGAGATCGCGGTCGAGGGCGAGAGCTGAACGCCTAGCCGGCCATGCCGCGGGCGATGACGACCCGCTGGATCTCGTTCGTGCCCTCGTAGATCTGGGTGATCTTGGCGTCGCGCAGCATGCGCTCGACCGGGTACTCGTTGACGTAGCCGTAGCCGCCGAGCACCTGGATCGCCTCGACCGTGACCCGCATCGCGTTGTCGGAGGCGAACAGCTTCGCCATCGAGGTCCACTTGCCGAGGTCGGCCGGGCGCTCGGCGAGGTCGGCCATCGAGCATGCTTTGTAGAGGAGCTCGCGGGCGGCGGCGGTGCCGGTCTCCATGTCGGCGAGCTTGAACTGAATCCCCTGCAGGGCGTTGATCGGCTTGCCGAAGGCGACCCGCTCCTTCGCGTACTCGTTGGCGTAGTCGGTCGCGCCCTGGGCGATGCCGACCGCCTGGGCGGCGGCGCCGAGCCGGGTGCGCTCGAGGGTGCCGAGGGCGACGCTCATCCCCTTGCCCTCGGCGCCGACCAGGTTCTCGTGCGGGACCCGGACGTCGGTGAAGGACGGTGAGCCGGTGGGCGAGCCCTTGATCCCCAGCTTGTGCTCGAGCTGGCCCGGGTCGAATCCCTCGCGCTCCTTCTCGACCACGAAGGCGCTGATCCGGTGGTTCTCGCGGTCGGTGACGGCGAAGACGACGTAGAAGTCGGCGATCGAGGCATTGGTGATCCAGTTCTTCTGGCCGTTGATCACCCATTCGTCCCCGTCGCGGACGGCGCTCGTCCGCATCGAGGCGGGGTCGCTGCCGGCCTCGGGCTCGGAGAGGGCGAAGGCCGGCGACCACTCGCCGCTGGCGCAGTTGGGCAGGAAGCGCTCCTTCAGCTCGTCGGAGCCGAAGAGCTGGATCGGCAGGGTGCCGAGCTCCTGGATCATCAGGATCAGGGCCGAGGAGGCGCAGGCCTTGGCGATCTCCTCGACCGCCATCTGCAGGACCAGGGTGCCGGTGCCGGTGCCGCCGTGGCGCTCGGAGAAGGGCAGGCCGAGGATGTCGTGCTCGGCGAGCAGCTTGCGCACGTCCCAGGGGTACTTGCCTTCGCGGTCGATGTCGCCGGCGCGCGGGGCGATCTTCTCCTGCGCCAGCTGGCGAACCATGTCGCGGAGGTCGCGGGACTCTTGGGGAACTTCGTAGGTGTTGGTCATCGGCCGGGCAGTCTATGGACGCCCGCCCCGCGCCGCTCGATGCATTTGTGGGTCCATAGGCACGCCAATGCATCGAGCGGCGCGAACCTAGACTGGGCGGATGGCTGCTGTCGCTCCCTACGGCTCCTGGCGCTCGCCGATCGGCGCCGAGGTCGTCGCCCGCGGCGGGCGACGGCTGGCGGCGCCCGCGCTGGCGGGGGACGGCGCCGTCTGGTGGGCGGAGGGACGGCCGGCCGAGGGTGGCCGGGTGGTCCTGATGCGGCGGCCGCCGGGCGGCGAGCCCGAAGAGGTGACGCCGACCGAGTTCAACGTCCGCACCCGCGTCCACGAGTACGGCGGCGGCGCCTGGACGCTCGCCGGCGAGGACCTCGTCCTCTTCAGCAACTTCGCCGACCAGCGCCTCTACCGCCAGCGCCTCGGCGAGGAGCCGGTGGCGATCACCCCGGAGCCGGAGGGCGCCGCCGCCCTGCGCTACGCCGACTTCCGGGTCTGCCCGGACGGGCGCACCGCGGTCGGCGTGCGCGAGATCCACGGCGCGGGCGAGGCGGAGAACCAGATCGTCTCGCTGAGCCTCGACGGCTCCGGCGAGCCGGCGGTGCTCGCCTCCGGGCGCGACTTCTACTCGTTCCCTCGCGTCAGCCCCGACGGCGCCTGGCTCGCCTGGACCTGCTGGGACCACCCCAACATGCCCTGGGACGGAACCGAGCTGTGGCTGGCGCCGCTGGACGACAGCGCCGACGCCAGCCTGGTCGCGGGCGGCCGCGAGGAGTCCGTCTTCCAGCCCGAGTGGGATCCCGAAGGGCGACTGCATTTCGTCTCCGACCGCGAGGGGTGGTGGAACCTCTACCGCGACGAGGGCGAGATCGTCGTCCAGTTGACCGCGGAAGAGGCGGAGCTGGGGCACCCGCAATGGCTCTTCGGCGGCTCCACCTACGCCTTCCTCGCCGATGGCTCGATCGTCTGCGTGCGCTGCGAGCGCGGCGAAGAACGGCTCTTCCTGCTGGAGCCGGGGGCCGAGTGGCTGCGCGACCTCGAGCTGCCCTACACCTCGTTCGGCTTTCCCTCGCTCTCCAGTCGCGGCTCCGCGGTCGCCTTCGCCGCCGCCAGTCCCGTCCGCGAGACCGCCGTGGTCGTCCTCGACGTGCCCAGCGGCGAGCTGGAGGAGGTCCGCCAGACGGCCGCGGAGCCGGTCGCGGACGGCTATGTCTCGATCCCGCGGCCGATCGAGTTCCCGACCAGCGGCGGCGAGGTCGCGCACGGCTTCTACTACCCGCCGACCAACGCCGAGTTCGAGGCTCCCGCCGGCGAGCTGCCGCCGCTGATCGTCCAGAGCCACGGCGGCCCGACCTCTCACGCCACGCCGGCGCTCGATCGCGAGTTCCTCTTCTGGACCAGCCGCGGCTTCGGCGTCGTCGACGTCAACTACCGCGGCAGCAGCGGTTATGGGCGGCCCTACCGCCAGCGCCTGCGCGGCGCCTGGGGGGTGATCGACACCGAGGACTGCATCGCGGCGACGCGCCACCTGGCCGAGAGCGGCGAGGCCGATCGCGAGCGGCTGGCGATCCGCGGCGGCAGCGCCGGCGGCTACGCCACGCTCTGCGCGCTGGTCTTCCACGACGCCTTCGCCACCGGCGCCAGCTACTACGGGGTTGCCGACACGGAGACGCTCGCCACCGACACCCACAAGTTCGAGTCCCGCTACCTCGACAGCCTGATCGGGCCCTACCCGCAGGAGCGGGAGCTGTACCGGCAGCGCTCGCCGATCCACTTCGTCGAGCAGCTGCGCGCGCCGGTGATCCTCTTCCAGGGGCTTGAGGACGAGGTGGTGCCGCCGAGCCAGGCCGAAACGATGGTGGCGGCGCTGAAGCGCAACGGCGTCCCCCACGCCTACCTCGCCTTCGCGGGCGAGGCCCACGGCTTCCGCCGCGCCGAGACCGAGGTCCGCTGCCTCGAAGCCGAGCTCTACTTCTACGGGCGCATCCTCGGCTTCGAGCCCGCGGACGAGCTGGAACCGATCGAGATCGACGCTTCGACCGCGGCCTGACGGGGTACAGGCGGGCGGTGGACGCCCGCTCGCACACCGGTCTCCTGGCGACGCTGAAACGTACCGCCACCGAGTTCATGGAGGACAACCTCACCGACTGGGCCGCCGCGCTCACCTACTACGGGCTGCTCTCCCTCTTCCCCGCCCTGATCGCGGTCGTCTCGCTGATCGGCCTGGTCGGCGACCCCCAGAGCACGACCTCGAGCCTGACCGAGATCGTCACCGAAATCGGGCCGCAATCGGCGGCAGACACCTTCTCGGGGCCGATCGAATCGATCGCCTCCAACCAGAGTGCCGCCGGCTTCGCCTTCGTGCTCGGCCTCGCGGTCGCCCTCTGGTCGGCCTCGGGCTACATCGGCGCCTTCATCCGCGCTTCCAACATCATCTACGAGACTCCCGAGGGGCGCCCCTTCTGGAAGCTGCGCCCGTTGCAGCTGCTGGTGACGCTGACGATGGTGATCGCGATGGCGCTGCTGGCACTGGCTCTGGTCCTGACCGGGCCGGTCGTGGAAGCGGTTGCCGGCCCGCTCGGCATCGGCGGCACCGCGGTCGACGTCTGGAACGTCGCCAAGTGGCCGGCGATGGCGGCGATCTTCATCCTCATGGTCGACCTCCTCTACTACGCGGCGCCGAACGCGAAGCTGCGTGGGTTCCGCTGGGTCACTCCGGGGGCCCTGGTCGCGATCGTGGTCTGGGCCGTCGCCTCCGCCGGCTTCGCCTTCTACGTCGCCAACTTCGGCTCCTACGACAAGACCTACGGCACCCTCGGCGGCTTGGTCGCACTGCTGATCTGGTTCTGGATCAGCAACCTGGCGATCCTCTTCGGCCACCAGCTCAACGCCGAGCGCGAGCGCAGCCTCGAGATCGAAGAGGGCGTGCCGCGGGCCGAGCGCGAGATCCAGCTGGAGCCGCGCAGCGAGCCCAAGGACCAGAAGACGACCTGAGGGCGGCCTGGGCGCCGACCCTCAGCTGACCAGGCAGTTGTCGCCGCCTTCGCTCTCCCCCTTGGCGGGGAAGGCGTGGGCCAGGGCCTGGGCGATCAGCTCGGCGCGGGCGGCGTAGCCGGGCGAGGTGAAGTGGATGCCGTCCTCGATGAACCACTCGTCTTTGACGTCCTTGGCCCAGTCGTAGACGCGCATGTTGGGGTAGCGCCGGCAGGCGAGGAGAAGTTCTTCGTCCCACTTCTTCATGTTCTCCGCCGCGTAGGGGTCGCCGGCTTCGACCAGCGAGCGGACGTTGACCCACATCACCGGTTCGTCGCCGATCGTGTTCATCATGATTTCGATCCGTTCCGCCTCGCCGACCGCGGAGCCGACGAAGACGTTCGCGGCCTCGTTGGTCCCCAAGGCCAGCACCCAGCACCCTTTGAAGCCTTCGAGCTTCCAGGCTTCCGCCACTTCCTGGGCGTTCGGTTCGCCTTCGAACTGCTCTTCGATCGAGCGGGCGCCGGAGATCTCCATGTGCTGTTCGACGGCGCCGACGGCGGCGTAGCGGGCTTCGATCCGCTGGCTTTCCAGCGGCAGGTATTCGGGTGAGGTGAGGCCCTCCGAGGTGGAGTCGCCGATGTGGACCACCGCCTTGCAGGAGGAGCGCGTGGAGGAGGCGGCCTGGGCGGGAGTCAGCGGCGGTGGCTTGGTGGCGCCGGCGGCGGTGGCTTCCTCCACCCGCACGTCTTTGCCTTCGGCGGAGACCGAGTTGACGCCGGCCATGCCGGCGCAGGCGGCAAGCAGGACGACCGCGGAGGCGCCGGTGAGCGCCCAGCCCTGGCGCGACATCCGCCGCGGGCGCCACTCGCCGGCGCGGGCGCGGCGCCAGAGCCGACCGAGGGCGCCGTGGCGGACCGGCTCCTCGACGTAGCGCCAGGAGAGCGCGGAGATGCCGAGGATCGCCGCAAACTGCAGCAGCTCGCGCAGCGGCTCGGCGCCGTTGGCGATGCCGCCCGGGGTGGTGAGGACGATGATCGGGAAGTGCCAAAGGTAGATGCCGTAGGAGCGCACGCCGACCCAGCGCAGGGGCTTCCAGCCAAGGATCGGGCCGAGCCGGGAGGCCGGGTGCGCCAGCGCCGCGAGCACCAGCACGGTGGCGATCGAGAGCAGCACGAAGCCGCCGCGGTACAGGAAGGAGGAGTACTGGTCGGTCTGCCAGATCATCAGCGCGATCGCCAGCAGGCCGGCGACCCCGAGGGCGTCGAGCGTGTTGCGGGCGCCGGCGCCGATCCGCGGGCTCAGCTTGCGGCTTGGCCAGACCATTGCCAGCGCCGCCCCGAAGAGCAGCTCCGAGGCGCGGGTGTCGGTGCCGTAGTAGACCCGCGAGGGGTCGAGGCTGGGGCGGTAGAGCGCCGCCATCAGGATCGCCGAGGCGATCGCCAGCCCCAGGGTGACGACGGCGAGCCGCGGCCGCACGCCGGAGGGTAGCTCCGTCTCCCGCACCAACTTGACCCCGATCAGCAGCAGGAAGGGCCAGACGATGTAGAACTGCTCCTCGATCGCCAGCGACCAGAGGTGGTTGAGCGGCCCGGGCGGGGCGAAGCGGGCGAAGTAGGAGACGTCGCCGAAGATCAGCTGCCAGTTGCTGACGTAGAGGGCGGAGGCGACCACGGCGTCGCGGAACTGCTGCGGCTGGGCGGGGCCGAAGATCGTCACCCAGGCGACGACCACCACCAGCATCACGAACAGGGCCGGGAGCAGGCGGCGGGCGCGGGCCAGCCAGAACCTGCCGAGCCGGATGTGGCCGCGCCGCGACAGCTGCGAGAGCAGGATGTCGGTGATCAGGTAGCCGCTGAGGGTGAAGAAGATGCCGACCCCGAGCAGGCCGCCGGGCGCCCAGCCAAAGCCGAGGTGGAAGGCGATGACGGCAAGGACGGCGATCGCACGCAGCCCGTCCAGCCCGGGCATGTAGCGCTGGTTGCGCTTGACTGGTTCAGGCATTTAGAGCACGCATGCTACGAATCGAGCAAGAGGCCATGAGTGGCAGCCACCGCCCGCGCCTTACGGGTCGGCCCGCATCGGGCGCGGGTGGGCTGCAGCCTCAGCCCGGGTGCTGCTCGAGCGCGAACGGGCTGCCCTCGGAGTCGCGGCAGATCGACCAGCGCTCGCCGGGGTGGATGACCGCGCCTCCGAGCTCGCGGACGCGGGCCAGCGCCGCCTCCATGTCGGGCACGGGGAAGTAGGGAAGCGAGACGGTGTCACCGGGGCCGGTGCCGCGCTGGTGGACCCCGAGCCTGAGCCCGTCGCTCTCGCAGACCCAGCCGGCGCCGGCGTCGCCGGCGCGCTCCTCCAGCTCCACCCCGAGCACGCCGCGCCAGAAGCGCAGGGCGCGGGCGGGGTCATCGGCCGGGAACTCGACCAGCGCTCTCACTCCGGCTCCCCGGATCTGGCTCCTGCCGTTGGGCGCTCGCGGCCCAGGAAGGAGCTCTCGACGCCGATCAGCTGCTCGAGCTCACCCCGGTCGAGGAAGATGCCGTGGCATCTGGTGCACTGCTCGATCGTCACCCCGTTGCGCTTGTGACGCCGCATCGGGTTCTGGCACTTGGGACAGGTCAGCGCGGCCACGCTGAGAAGTTACCGACCGCGCTCCGCCGGCCAGCCCGCTTTGTAGGGTGCGACGTGGTGAGCGGGTGAGCACGCCGTCCGGCGACAACAAGCGCAACGCCGTCCTCTCCGGCCTGCTCGCCTGCCTGTCTCTGCTCGCCGGCCTCGGGACCGTGCTGGTCGGCATCGCCGTCGCCCCGCTCGCGCTCGTCGCCGTCGCCGCGCTGGTCGTCTACAGGCTGGGCATCTTCGGCGAGAGCGCACCGCGGCTCCCCAAGCCGAGCCTCTCCCTTGTCTGGTTCGGCGAATTGAGTCGCTTCGTCGTCGACTTCGTCGTCTGGGCGGCGCCCCAGGTTCCGTTCGTGGCGCCGTTCGTCGTCTTCGTCGCCGTAACCTGGCCGTTGGCGCAGGAATCGGCGTCGCTGCGGTTTCAAGAACAGGCTTCCCAGATCATCCTCGTGCTGCTGATCGGCTACGCGATCGAGACCGGTGCGATTCGCTGGCGCGACCGGCCGGTCAACTGGATCCTCAGCCTGATGACGGCGGCGATCCTGCTGGTGGGGGAGGTCTACGCGCTGGTCGACCTCGCCACCGATACCCCGGACCACGCCGACATCATCGCCGGCTCGATGGCCGCCGGGGTCGCGGCGATCCTGATCGCGGCGATCCAGGGCTCGGCCCGGCGCGCCGAGGACTCCAAGCCCGACCGGGACCCTCTCTAGTCACGGGTCTGGTGATCAGTACCCCGGCGGGTGCCGGGCCACGAAGCCGCGGCTGTCGGCCATGTCCGGGTGCCAGCGCGGGCCGGTGCCGCTGGTGTTGCCGGAGGTGTCCCAGCGCAGGCCGGCGATCACCGCGTAGGCGTGGCCGGCGTTGGCGTAGACGGTGATCCAGCGGCCGGCCCCGGGTCTGCCCCAGCGGGTCATCGGTCCGGAGGGCAGCGGGCTGTCGAGCAGCTCGCCGCCGTGCAGGGCGTAGCTGACGGCGCCCGAGCAGTCGTAGCCACGGTCCCACCAGCGACCGTGGCCGCCGCCCCAGACGTAGGGACGGGTGCGGATGCGGTTTGCGGCGGCGATCACGCGCTTCACCGATGCGGGCGCGTCCGCTGGCGCGATGGCGCGGCCGCCGGCGAGGATCGCGCGGCCGGTCGGGGCGGCCGGATCGGGGGTCGGGCGGGGGGTGTAGGCGGAGACGCCGCCGGGCGGCTCGGCCCAGGCGCGCGGCCCCGGAAGCGCGGCGATCAGAGCCGTGGCGAGCACGGCGAGTGCGGTGCAGAGCGCGGCGCGGAACGCCGCCCAGCGGGCGATCGACATCGATGCCTCCTTCGTCGGCCGGCGGGGTTAGCTGACGGGCTGGCGCTGAAGGAGCCTGCGCCCCCACCCGAAGGTGGGCTCGCCCCGAAAACGTGGGTCCCCCGCTCCCCGGCTGCGGCCGGGGATTGGGCATTGCTTTCGTGCCCTAACGCGGCAACCGGCCCAGGGTTGCGGTTTCCGAGCCGCGGGTAGCAGCGTCGGGTGACCGAGCTCGGCTACACGCTCTCCAGCGAGGAGAACGGCGCCCCGGCGCTGGTCGAGCAGGCCGTGCGGGCCGAGCGCGCCGGCTTCGACTTCGCCGGCATCTCCGACCACTTCCATCCCTGGATCGACCGCCAGGGAGAGAGCCCCTTCGTCTGGGGAGTCCTCGGCGCCCTCTCGCGCGCCACCGAGCGGCTCCACTTCCTGACCGGCGTGACCTGCCCCACCAGCCGCATCCACCCCGCGATCGTCGCCCACGCGGCGGCGACCGCGGCGACCCTGCTGCCGGGCCGCTTCTCGCTCGGCGTCGGCAGCGGCGAGAACCTCAACGAGCACATCCTCGGCCACCACTGGCCACCGGTGCCCGAGCGCCAGCAGCGCCTGGCGGAGGCGATTGAAGTGATCCGCCTGCTCTGGGAGGGCGGCCTGAAGACCCATCGCGGCCGCCACTACACGGTGGAGAACGCCCGCCTGTACTCGCTGCCCGAGGAGCCGCCGCCGATCCTGGTCGCGGTCGCAGGCAAGAAATCCGTCGACCTGGCTGCCCGTCTCGGCGACGGCCTCGTCGGCACCGCGCCCGTGGCCGAGACGGTCGAGCGCTTCCGCGCCGGCGGTGGGGCCGGCAAGCCGACCTACGGTCAGGTGCACGTCTGCTGGGCCGAGAGCGAGCAGGAGGCGGTGCGGACCGCCCTGGAGTGGTGGCCCAACGGCGCGATCGGCGGCAGCCATTTCCTCGAGCTGCCCCTCCCCTCCCACTTCGAAGAGGCGACCGCGCTGGTCACCGAGGAGGCGATCGCCGAGAGCGTCGTCTGCGGGCCCGACCGCGAGCGCCACCTCGCCGCGATCCGCGAGTACGCCGACGCCGGCTATGACCACGTCTACGTGCACCAGGTCGGCCCCGACCAGGACGGCTTCTTCGACTTCTACGAGCGGGAGGTGCTGCCGGAGCTGCGCTGACGCCGGCGCCTCCCCTCCCGAGTCAGCCGACCGCCTTGCGCAAGCGCACCGTCGTCCCAGCCGAGCCGGAGCGGATCTGGACCAGGTCGCAGAACTGGTTCGCCAGCCAGAGCCCGCGCCCGCCGACGTCGGTCGGCTGCGGCCGGACCCGGCCGGTCAACGGCTCCTCGATCCTGCCCCGGTCCTCAACCTCGACCAGGAGCCGATCCCCCTCCCTCCAGACGTGCAGGGTGCCGCTGCCGCCGCCGTGAACGATGCTGTTGGCGGCCAGCTCACTGGCGGCGACGACCAGGCCTGTGGCGCTCGCGGCCGGCAGCCCGGCGCTCTTGGCCGCCCACTCGACCCGCTGCCTGACTTCGAACAACCCGGTGCGGTCGAACTCGAAGTGCTCGCTCTGCGGGGGAGGCACCGGGAGGTCGCCGGCAAAGGGGTCGATCTGGAGGCTGCTGCCGCCTTCGACGCTGACGCCGTCGCGCTCGACCGCGGCGTGGGAGCCGGCAACAGCCGCAAGCACCTCGTCATCGAGCCCACTTGCGTCGTAGGGGCAAAGCAGCGACCACGACGGGGGCGCCGTGAAGGCGACGTTGAGGAGCGACTCGTGGCGCTGGCACTCGTCGATCTCGATCGCGTCACGACCGGGCCAGACCGGTTCGCCGACGCCGCGTACCGGCCGGCCGCCGTGCTCGTCGACGAAGTCGCGCCAGAAGGGGATGATCCGGGCCGGGTTGCGACCGAACCCCTCCATGTCGGCGAAGCGAACGCCGTCGGGCTCATCGCCGAGCTCACCTTCCAGCAGCGTCCTATTGGCCTCGCGGACGGCGACCAGGGCCGGTTCGCCGGCTGCCAGCGCGTCATGCAGGAACGGCACGGCGCCCGCGAGGAAGCTCTCCGCATCGCGGTAGATCAACGCCTCGTGTCGAAAACCTGAGCGTTCCATCGAACTCAATCTAAGTACGACGCTACCCGGGCTTCAACATCCGCAGACAAAGATCGACGCGGATCGGCCGCGTGGTTCCTCATGCACGTCTGCCGTGGATAAGGAACCACGCGGCCGGTGCGGGGGGAGAACGCCAGGGGCGCGGTTCCTTATTTACCCATGTCGTGCAAAAGGAACCGCGAGTCTCGGACGGGGCGCGATCGATTGCTCGCCGAGATCGCGGCGAGCCAGAGCGGAGTGGCATCCGTCGACCAGATGCGCCTCGCCGGCATCACCCCGCGGGCCGCTGCCCACCGGGCCGAACAAGGTGGGCTGCACCGTGTACATCGCGGGGTCTACGCGGTCGGGCATCGATCGATCGGGCGGCTCGGAGAGCTGCGGGCGGCACTGCTCGCCTGCGGCCCCGAGTCCCTGATCTCACACGGCACGGCGGCGGCGCTCTGGGGTCTGCGCGACCGCTGGCCGGCGTCGATCGACGTGCTCGTCCGCGGCCAGGGCGGTCGCAAAATCGACGGCATCCGCTGCCGCCGTTGCCGCTTTCCGGCCGCGAGCGAAGTCGAAGTCCACGAAGGGCTGCCGTGCACGACGCCGGCCCGGACGCTGGTCGACCTGGCTGGAATGCTGGGCGATGCCTCGCTGCAACGGGCGGTCGAGCGGGCCACCGTCCTGAAGCGTCTCGACCTCGGCGCGCTGGACAGCGCCATGCAGGCCGCCAGGGGCAGGCGAGGGATACAGGCGCTGACCACGATCCTCGCCGGTTGGCGCAGCGACGACGGCTCTGTGCCGGACCTCCGCAGCGACTTCGAGGCGCTCGTCCTCCCCAGGCTCCTTGCCAGGGGCCTCCCCGCCCCAAGCTGCAACGAGACGCTGCGGATCGGCAACGAGCGCCTGATGGTGGACTTCCTCTGGGTCAGCCAGCGACTCGTTCTGGAAACCGACGGGAGAGAGACCCACGCCACCCCGGTCGCGTTTCAGCGCGATCGCCGACGCGACCAGCTCCTGATCGCCGCCGGTTATCGCGTCGCGCGAACCACCTGGGATCAGATGCAGCTGGAACCCGACGCGGTGGTGGCGAGGATCGGCCAAGCCCTCGGCGGCTAGCCTGCGCGCCTAGCTCGGCAGTTGCTGTCGCTCACTCAGCAGCGGCGCGAAGAGGTCTCCCCTCTCCGCCACCCGCTCGAGCACGGCGGCGGGGTCGAAGACGAGGCGGGCGGCGTCCTCGGCCTCAAGCGCCGCCTCCACCTCATCCCAGTCGAGGGGCGTCGAGACGGCCGGCCGCTCGCCGGCCCGCAGCGAGTAGACGCTGACGGTGGTCTCGCGGGCATCGTTCCGGCTCCAGTCGATCAGCACCTTGCCCCCGCGCCTGCTCTCGGTCATCCGCGCGACGACCCGCTGCGGGAACTTGCTCTCCAGCGTCTCGGCGACGGCCCGGGCGAAGGGCTTCGTCTCCTCGTAGGTGACCTCGGTGTTGAGCGGCACGTGGACCTGCATTCCCTTCGACCCCGAGGTCTTGGGGTAGGCGCGCAGGCCTAGCTGCCCGAACATCCCCCGCAGCCAGATCGCCACCTGGGCGCAGTCGAGCACGTCGGCCGGCGCCGCCGGGTCGAGGTCGAAGACGAGCGAGGTCGGCCGCTCGATCGCGGCCGCCATCGAGAGCGAGGTGTGGAGCTCGACGCTCGCCAGGTTGGCGGCCTGGACAAGCGTCGGCAGGTCGTCGATCAGGCAGCGGTCGACCTCATCGAAGTGACGGGCGTCGACGCCGTCGGGGTAGCGCCTCATCGTCAGCGGCCGTCCCCGCAGGTGGGGCAATAGGGCCTCGGCGATGTGGGCATACCAATCGATCAGCTCGCCCTTGGTGAAGCCGGTCTCCGGGAAGAGCACCTGGTCGAGGTTGGAGAGGGTCACCTGCTCGCGCTCGAGCCTCACCTCCGTCGGCGCCTTGTCCTCGCGCAGCCCCTTGTAGGAGCCGTGGCGGACCATCCCCTCCGCGGTCAGCTCGCGGAACTCGATCTCGGCGACCAGCCGCGGCTCGACGAAGTTCGCCTGCCGCGGCCCCCTGCGGCCGGCGAAGGGATTCGCCTTGCGCCGCAACGGGCGCAGCCGCCCCAGCAGCTCCTCGAGATCGCGGTCGGAGAAGCCGGTGCCGACTTTGCCGGCGTAGCGCAACGCCCCCTCCTCGGGGTCGAGATAGCCGAGCAGGAGCGCCCCGAGGCTGCCGCGGCGGCGCCCCTCGCCGGGCAGCCAGCCGCCGATCACGAACTCCTGGCGGCCGAGGTTCTTCACCTTCAGCCAGGAGCCCGTGCGCCGCCCCGGCGAGTAGGGACCGTCGAGCCGCTTCAGCACGATCCCCTCGAGCCCCTGCTCGGCGCTGGCGGCCAGCAGCTCCTTGGCGTGGCCGCCGGAGCTGCCGGGCGTCTGCCAGCTCTCGCCCGCCAGCTCCAAGCCCTCCAACAGCTCGCGGCGGCGGCTGTAGGGCTCGCCCATCAGGTTGAGCCCGTCGAGGTAGAGGAGGTCGAAGATCACGTAGGTGACCGGGTGGCTCTTCGTCCGCCGGCGGACGACGCTCGCCGCGGTCTGGTGGATGCGCTGCTGCAGGCGCTCGAAGCTCGGCCGCCCGTTCTCGTCGAAGGCGACCAGCTCCCCGTCGAGCACGGCGTCGCGGTGGCCGAGCTGGCGGCTCAGCCGCCGCACCTCGGGGTACTGGGAGGTGACCTCGTTGAGGTTGCGGGTCTGCAGCTCGAGCCGGCCGGGACGGCAGTAGGCGATCGCCCGCACCCCGTCCCACTTCACCTCGACGCCCCAGCCCCGGTCGGAGACCGGCAGCTTGGCGAGGCGGGCGAGCATCGGCACCACGTTCTCGGGAAAGGGATCGCGCCGCTCGGCGGGCGGGTCGACGCGGTGGATCATCCAGTCCTGCTCGGCTGCCCCAGCCCGGAAGAGCGCGAAGCGACCGCTCAACCGCTCGCCGGCGAAGCTGAGGACGACTTTGGCCGACTCCCACTTATGGATCTCGTAGGTGCCCCGGTCCCAGATCCGCATCGTCCCGGCGCCGTACTCGCCGGCCGGGATCTCACCCTCGAACTCGAGGTACTCGAGCGGGTGATCCTCGGTGCGCACGGCCTTGCGGTTCTCGGTCGGCTCGTTGGGGATGCCGTTGGGGATCGCCCATGACACCGCCACCCCCTCGTGCTCGAGCCGCAGGTCCCAGTGCAGGCGGCGGGCGCTGTGCTCCTGGACGACGAAGCGCGGCGCGCCTTTCTTCCGCGGCCTCTTGCTCGGCGCCGGCTCGGGCGTCGCCTCGAAGTCGCGCTTGCGCTCGTACTCGCCGAGCCCCTTCGTTTTCGTTTTGCGCGCCTTCGCCGCCATCGGAATCCACCCCCATTGTGCAGCCAGCCGCCGCCCTGGCTGGAGCGGCGAGGCGCGGCCTAGCCGGGGGAGCGGCGAAATGAGTGCCGTACCCTTTTGTCCGTGCCCACTCCGACCAGTCGCGTGCTCTCGAGCTCCCAACTGGAGACGCTGGCGCGGCTCGGCGAGGAGCGGACGGCGGCGGCCGGCGAGAAGCTGTTCGAGGTCGGCGACCAGACCTATCCGTTCATCGCGATCCTCGAGGGGGAGGTCTCGGTCAACGACCCCGCCGGGCGCGAGATCGTCCACCACGGCCCCTCCGGCTTCCTCGGCGAGATGAACCTGCTCTCCGGCCAGACGGTCTTCCTCACCGCGGTCGTCACCAAGCCGATGCGCTACATCGCCGTCGACCGCGAAGTGCTGCGGCAGCTGCTCTTCGACGACAGCGGCCTCTCCGACCTGCTGCTTTCCGCCTTCATCGAGCGGCGCGAGCTGCTGCAGCAGCGGGACGGGATCGGGATCGAGATCGTCGGCCCGCGCGACTCGGCCGAGACCCGGCGCCTAATCGACTTCGCCCGGCGCCAGAAACTCCCCTACTCCTGGACCGATCCGGCCGAGAGCGAGGATGCCGCCGCGCTGGTGGGCCTGATCGCGCCCGAGCAGCTGCCGCTGGTGCGCCTGCCCGGCGGGCCCGACCTGCGCCGGCCCAGCAATGGTGAGCTGTCACGGGCGCTCGGCATCGGCCTCCATCTGAGCGAACGCGAGGAGGTCGACCTGCTCGTCCTCGGCGGCGGCCCGGCCGGCCTCGGCGCCGCGGTGTACGGAGCCTCCGAGGGCCTCGACACGCTGCTCGTCGACAAAAGCGGCCTCGGCGGCCAGGCTGGGACCTCGCGCCGGATCGAGAACTACCTCGGCTTCCCGGCCGGGATCAGCGGCACCGAGCTGACCGGGCGGGCGGTGACGCAGGCGCGCAAGTTCGGCGCCCGCACCGGCTCCCCCTACCGGGCCGAAGCGCTCGAGCCCGGCACCGAGCGCCACCGGGTCCAGCTCGAGGGCGGCATCGAGGTCTCGGCGCGGGCGGTGCTGCTCGCCACCGGCGCCGAATACCGGCGCCTGCCGGTCGAGGACCTCGACCGGTACGAGGGGATCAGCGTCTTCTACGCCGCCGGCCCGCCGGAGGCGCACCTCTGCGGCGCCCAGCGGGTCGCCGTCGTCGGCGGCGGCAACTCGGCCGCCCAGGCCGCGGTCTGGCTGGCCCGCGGCGGCGCCCTCGTCACCCTCCTGCACCGCCGCGCCGATCTGCGCGAGACGATGTCCCACTACCTGCTCGACGAGCTCCAGCGCTACGGCGTCGCCGTCCGCGACCGCAGCGAAATCGCCGATCTGCACGGCGCCGACGGCGAGCTCGAGGCGGTCACCCTGACCGACGGCGACCGCCTGCCCTTCTCCTTCCTCTTCCTCTTTCTCGGCGCCTCGCCCTGCACCGACTGGCTCGGCGAGGTCGTCGCCCGCGACCCCAAGGGGTTCATCCTCACCGGCCCCGAAGCCGGCGCCGAGGGACTGCTGGAGACCAGCGTCCCCGGCATCTATGCCGCCGGCGACGTGCGGGCGGGCTCGATCAAGCGTTGCGCGACCGCGGTCGGCGAGGGCGCCGCGATCGTCCGCTTCGTCCACGAGCGCTTCTCGCCCGCCGGCGTCTCGGCCTAAGAGGGACTAGCGCCCGCTTCTTTGCCGCCGCCTGGCATGCGAACATACGTTCCCATTCGCTACAGGAGGACGGAAATGCCCCAATTCGACGCCTACGAAGACCTTGTCGGCAAGTGGCGCTGGCGCCTGCTCGGCGCCGACGGACGCACCGTGGCCAGCTCCGGAGAGTCCTACGACTCCCACTGGCATGCGCTGCGAGCGGCGGAAGACGTGCGCGGCGCCGCCGCCGGAGCGCAGATCTCCAGCATCCCCGCCGACGGCGTTGACGACGCGCTCGGCGCGATAATCGACCGCGAGCTGGCCCGGTACTAGCCGGGAAGGCCCGGGGCGCATTGGCCTTCGCCGGGCGCGGGTTTCTAGACCCTCTCAGTGGGGAACAGGGGGAGAATGAAGTTCGTCTTCACCCCGGTCAGCATCGTCCTCGGCCTCCTGGCTGGGATGGTCGGCTCGAAGATCTTCGAAAAGATCTGGAGCCTGATCGACGACGAGGAGCCGCCGAGCCCAGAGCACCGCGAATTCTCCTGGCCCAAACTGATCGCCGCCCTGATCGTCGAGGGCGCGATCTTCAAACTCGTCAAAGGCCTCACCGACCACGGCGCGAGAACGACTTTCGCCAGAGCGACCGGGACCTGGCCGGGCGAGGAAAGGCCGGAGTCGGCTTAGTTCCGTCCGCTACCCAGGCTGGGCTCCTCAGCCGGCGGCAGCCTCGCGCGCCATCAGCTCGCGGCGCAGGATCTTCCCCGAGGCCGACTTGGGGATCGCGTCGATGACCTCGACCAGGCGGATCCGCTTCTGGGGGGAGACCTGGCCGGCCACCCACTCGAGCAGAGCCTCGGTGTCGAGCTGCTCGTCGCTGGGCACGACGAAGGCCTTGGGCAGCTCGCCGGCCTCTTCGTCGGGGACGCCAACCACGGCGACGTCGGCGACTTCGGGGTGGCCGAGCAGCAGCGCCTCCAGCTCCGCCGGGGCGACCTGGAAGCCCTTGAACTTGATCAGCTCCTTGAGCCGGTCGACGATCTGGAAGTATCCGGCCTCGTCGACGATGGCGATGTCGCCGGTGTGGAGCCAGCCGTCGGCGTCGATCGTCGCCGCGGTCGCCTCCTCGTTGTTGAGATAGCCCCGCATCACCTGCGGGCCCCTAACCCAGAGCTCCCCGCGCTCGCCGGGCTCGACGTCGGATCCGCTCTCGGGATCGACCAGCCGGCACTCGGTGGCGGCGATCGGCGGCCCGATCGTCCCCGGCCGGTTCAGCGCGGGATCGGTCGGGATCACGTGGGTGACCGGGCTGGTCTCGGTCATCCCGTAGCCCTGGATGACGAGGCAGCCGAGCCGCTCCTCGACCTGTCGGGTCAGCTCGGAGCCGAGTGGCGCCGCGCCCGACATCAGCAGCTTGAGCGACGAGAGGTCGCGACCCTCGACCGCCGGGTGCTTGGCCAGGCCGAGCGCGATCGGCGGCACGATGAAGCCGATCGTCGCCCCGTGTTCCTCGACGATGCCGAGGAACTCACCGAGGTCGAAGCGCGGCATGGTGACGATCGTCGCGCCGCTGCGCAGGCCGAGGTTCATGATCACCGTCATCCCGTAGATGTGGAAGAAGGGCAGGCAGCCGATCAGCGTGTCGTCGCTGTCGAGCCGCAGCACCTGCTGGGTCTGGATCAGGTTGGCGACGAGGTTGCGGTGGGAGAGCATCACGCCCTTTGGCAGCCCCGTGGTACCGCTCGAGTAAGGGAGGGCGGCGAGATCGGCGCCCGGATCGATCGCGACCGCCTCGCCGGCGCCCGCGCCCAGCAGCTCGGCCACCGGCGTCGCCCGCTCGTCCTCGCCCAGCACGAAGACCTCCTCGACGGCGGAGTCCGCGGCCGCGGCGAGCGCGACGTCGAGCAGCGGCGCCACGGTCAGCAGGAAGCGGGCACTGGAGTCGCGCAGCTGGTGCCCGAGCTCGTTCGCGGTGTAGAGGGGGTTGGCGGTGGTGACGTGGCCACCGGCGGAGGCGGCGCCGTGGAAGGCGATCGCGTACTCGGGCAGGTTGGGCATGAAGATCGCCAGCGTCTCCCCCTTGGCGAAGCCGCGCGCCTGCAGGCCGCCGCGGAAGGTGCCGATCATCTCGCGCAGCTCGCCATAGGCGAGCGCCCGCCCGGAGGGCGCGTCGATCAGCGCCGGCTTGTCGGCATGCGCGTCGACCTGCTCGAGTACGAACGAGGTGATGTCCACCTCGGGTACCGCGATGTCCTGCAGCGTCATATGCCCTCCCCTTGGATTCCCGAACGACTGACCAATCGACAGATTATGGTCGGGCAGTGCAATTGCGACCAAAGCCCCGCGCCCGCTCGGCGATCCGCGCCTCTCCCTGGCCCCTGGCCTTCGCCGTCCTCGGGTTTGCGGCCGCCCTCGCCTACCGGCTCGAGCTGCAGCCGCGGCTACGCGGCTGGGGCGCGACGATCGTCGAGCGGACGCGGACCCTGCCCGGCGACGAGCTGGTCCCCGTGGCGGGGGTGCAAACCACCCATGCGGTGACAATCGCGGCATCCCCCGATGAGGTCTGGCCCGAGCTCTCCCGGATCCGCCACGATCGACCGCTCGACGGCGCCGCGGTGACGATCGAGGAGCCCGGCCGGGTGCTCGGCCTGGCCGGCTGGGGCGTGTTCCTGCTCGAGCCGGCCGGGGAGCGGGCCACGCGCCTGATCGCCCGCGACCGCATCCCCGCAGGCCCTGCCTCCCTGACCTACGCGGTCGCCGTCGAGCCGCTCCGTTCCCTCGTGCGACGCCGGCTGCTGCTACGGGTCAAAGCGCGCGCCGAGGCCGGCCGCGCCGGTTAGGCCGCGCGGATGGCTCGGGTCGATTCGCGACTCCCCTAGCGGCTGCCGACGTGCAGCTCGAGCGCGTGGATCTGGCTCTGGCCGTAGGAGCCCGTTTGCACGGGACCGGCGGCGCTGACCAGATCGCCCGGCCCGGGGAGCGGCTGGGGACGCAGGCCCGCGCGGACGTCAATCGCGGTCAGGCCCGGCAGGGTGATGCCCTGTGGGTCGGCGATCACGAAGTGGGCGTCGCCATCGCCGTCGGGGTCGACCCGCTCGACGTAGACGATCCGCCCCGCGGCGGCGCGGCAACTGGGCAGGCCCGCCGGGCAGCGCGAGGGTACGACCTCTTCGCGGGCCGCTTGCTCGCGGGCCGGAGGCGCCGGGTGGGCGGCCGAGCGAGGCGATGAGCCGGACTCGGTCGTGCCGCTTCCGCCACCGCAGCCGCCGGCAACGGCAAGCACGGCCACGCCCAGCGAGAAGGCGAGCCTGAGATTCGATCGACGCCGTGACACCCAGGCCAAGCTATCGGGCGCCTGCTCCTCTGGGCCCACCGGCGTTAGCTCCCGGCACAGGCCGGGGAGTAAGTTGGCACGCGGAGCGCTGGGAGCGCCGAAAACGACCTAGGGAGGCAGATCCAGATGGCCCAATCACTTGACGGAACGGTCGCGCTCGTCACCGGCGCCAGCAGCGGCATCGGCGAGGCGACCGCGCGGGCGCTGGCTGAGCAGGGCGCCAAGGTCGCCGTCGCCGCCCGCCGCCTTGAGCGCCTGGAGCGACTGGCGGGGGAGATCGGCGGCCACGGCCACACCGCCCTGGCGATCGAGTCCGACATCACCGAGCAGGAGCAGGCGATCGACGCCGTCGACCGCACGGTCGACGAGCTCGGGCGCCTCGACATCGTCGTCAACAACGCCGGCCAGATGCTGCTGGGCCCAATCGAGGGCGCGCCCACGGAGGAGTGGGACCGGATGATCGACCTCAACCTCAAGGGCCTGATCAACACCACCCATGCCGCCGTCCCCCACCTGCTCGCCGCCGCCGAAGACTCGGAGCGCGGCTGCGCCGACGTCGTCAACATCAGCTCCGTCGCCGGGCGCGTCGCCCGCGCCGGCTCCGGCGTCTACAACCTGACCAAGTTCGGGGTCGGCGCCTTCAGCGAGTCTTTCCGCCAGGAGTTCGCCTCCCGCCGGGTGAGGACGACGATCGTCGAGCCCGGCGCGGTTGCAACCGAGCTGACCGACCACCTCCGCGACGGGGTGCGCGAGCAGGTGCGGAAGCGATTCGACGGCGTCGAGGTGCTGCAGGCCGACGACATCGCCGACGCCATCGCCTTCGCCGTCACCCGCCCCCGGCACGTCTCCCTCAACGAGATCCTGATCCGGCCGACCGAGCAGCAGGGCTGAGCGGAAGCGGGGACCGGGCGATGCCCTCGATCGCGACGATCGGCGTCTACGGCTTCGATCGCGACTCCTTCCTCGCCGCCCTGAACGCGGCCGGCGCCGGGCTCGTGCTCGACGTGCGCCAGCGGCGCGGGGTGCGGGGCAGCGAGTACGCCTGGGCCAACGCCCGCCGCCTGCAGACGGCGTTGGCGGAGGCCGGCATCGGCTACACCCACCTCAAGGAACTGGCCCCGACCACCGAGCTGCGCCAGCTCCAGTACCGGGAGGACGAGCGGCTCGGCGAGGGCAAACGCTCCCGCACGGCCCTCGCTCCGGAGTACGCCAGTCGCTACACCGCGGAGATCCTCGACCGCGCCGACCTCGGCCCGGTCGTCAGGTGGATCGGCGACGGCTCGGCGGCCCTGCTCTGCGTCGAGCGCGACCACGAGGCCTGCCACCGCTCGCTGATCGCGGCGCGCCTGGCCCGCGACTTCGGCTTCGAGGTAGAAGACCTGAGGCCGGCCGACCCAGCCTGAAGCGCAACCCCGCTAGCCGAACTCGATGACGCTGCGGATCCCGTCCTGGGCCTCCATCAGCTCGAAGCCGCGGTTGACCTCGTCGAGCCGGAGGCGGTGGGAGATGAACGGGGCGACGTCGATCTCGCCGGCCATGGCTCGCTCGACCAGAACCGGAACCTGGTCGCGCCCCTTGACGCCGCCGAACGAAGAGCCGGCAATACGGCGGCCGGTGATCAGCAGCCGCGGCACGACGTCGAGGGTCTCCCCCTTGCCGGCCACCCCGGCAACGGTGCAGAGGCCCCAGGCCATGCGCGCGGCTTCGACCGCCTGGCGCATCACCGCCACGTTGCCGGTCGCCTCGAAGGTGTAGTCGGCACCGAAGCCGTCGGTCATCTCGGTGATCCGCTCGACCGTGTCCGCACCGGCCTCGATCAGGTCGGTCGCGCCCTGGCCACGAGCCAGCTCCAGCCGCTCCGGCGAGAGGTCGACGCAGAAGATCCGCTCGGCGCCCTGCAGCCGGCAGCCGGCGACCGCGCCGAGCCCGACCATGCCGGCGCCGAAGACGGCGCAGGTGCTGCCCGGCGCCACCGCGGCGGTGTTGATCGCCGCGCCGAGGCCGGTCGAGAGGCCGCAGGCGAACAGGCAGGCATGCTCGAACGGCGCCTCGGGGCTCACCTTCGCCAGGGCGATCTCCGGCATCACCGTGTACTCGGCGAAGGTCGAGCAGCCCATGAAGTGGCGGATGCCGTCGCCGTCGCGGGAGATGCGGGTGCTGCCGTCCGGCAGGAAGCCCTTGTTCTGCTGCTCGCGGATCGCCATGCAGAGGTTGGTCCGCGGGTCGACGCAGTGAACGCACTCGCGGCACTGGGGCGAGAAGAGGGTGACGACGTGGTCGCCGGGAGCCAGCGAGCCGACGTCGGCGCCGACGCGCTCGACCACGCCGGCGCCCTCGTGGCCGAGCACGGTCGGGGCGTAGCCCGAGGGGTCGGCGCCGGAGGCGGTGTAGAGGTCGGTGTGGCAGACGCCGCAGGCGGCCAGGCGGACCAGCACCTCGCCGGCCCGCGGCTCGGCCAGCTCGACCTCCGCGACCGCGAGCGGCTGCCCGAACTCCTCGAGCACCGCGGCGCGCATCTTCACCCTCGACTCACCCCCGGCTCAACCGCTCTTGAAGCGAGCGGCCTCCTCGGAGCCGCCGGTGGCGTTGCCGGCGCTGTAGGAGTGGGCGCCGGCGCCGGCGAGCGTGCCCTTGTCGACGATCAGGTACTCGTCGCGGATCGGCCGTCCCTCGAACCAGCACTCGAGAATCTCGCGGGTGCCGGCCGCGTAGCGGGCCTGGGCCGAGAGGCTGGTGCCGGAGGTGTGCGGGGTCATCCCGTGGTGGGGCATCGAGCGCCAGGGGTGGTCGCGCGGCGGCGGCTGCGGGAACCAGACGTCGCCGGCGTAGCCGGCCAGCTGGCCGCTCTCGCAGGCCCGCGCCACCGCGTCGCGGTCGCAGATCTTGCCGCGGGCGGTGTTGATCAGGTAGGAGCCGCGCTTCATCTTTGCCAGTAGCTCGGCGTCGAAGAGGTTCTCGGTCTCGGGATGCAGCGGGGCGTTGATGGTGACCACGTCGCAGACCGCGACCATCGACTCGGCGTCGGGATGGAAGGTCACGTTCAGCTCCCGCTCGACCTCGGGCGGCAGGCGGTGGCGATCGGTGTAGTGGAGGCCGACCTCGAACGGCACCAGCCGCCGCAGCACCGCCGAGCCGATCCGCCCGGCGGCGACCGTGCCCACCTGCATCCCCTCCAGGTCGTAGGAGCGCGAGGCGCAGTCGGCGATGTTCCAGCCGCCCTCGACCACCCGCTGGTAGGAGGGGATGTAGTTGCGCACCAGCCCCAGGATCATCATCACCACGTGCTCGGCAACGCTGATGCTGTTGGAGTAGGTGACCTCGGCGACGGTCAGGCCGCGCTCGCTCGCCGCCTGCAGGTCGACGTGGTCGGAGCCGATCCCGGCCGTCAGCGCCAGCTTCAGCTTCGGCGCCTTGGCGATCCGCTCGGCGGTCAGGTACGCCGGCCAGAAGGGCTGGGAGATGACGATCTCCGCCTCCGGTAGCTCGCGCTCGAAGACCGAGTCGGGCCCGTCCTTGTCGGCGGTGACGACGAGCCGGTGCCCGCCCGCCTCGAGGAACTCGCGCAGCCCCAGCTCACCGGAGACGCTGCCGAGCAACTCCCCCGGCGTGAAGCCGATCGCCTTCGGCGTGGGCGCGCTCTGACCGTCGTGGTAGCGCTCGATCGCCGGCACCCCGTCGCGGGCGTAGGCCGGCGGGTAGCCGTCGACCGGGTCGTCATAGAGCACGCAGAGCACGGTTGCCACGCCGACCACCTTCTCATCGACGGGTCCCGTGCGCAATATGGCCGGCCGGCCATCCCCCTGCCGGCCGCGGGGTTCCTTATGCACGTATCGGGTGCATAAGGAACCCCGCGGCCCGGCGAGCCGGAGGCCGGGACCGGCTACACGACGGGCGGAGGGTCGCCCTCGGCGCTGGCGGGGAGCTCCGGGTCCCACTCGCAGACCCGGCAGGCGTGCGAGAAGGCCGAGCGCGCGAACTCGAGGGCGAAGGCCTGCGGCTCGGCGGCGGCGCGGACGTCGTCCCAGTCGAGGACGTACTCGCCGAGGCCGCCCTCCCAGCGCGCGGTGGGCGGCGCCAGCGCGGCCTCCCCGAACCCCGCCGGCGCCGGGTGCGCGTAGGCGTAGAAGGCCGCTTTGGGATAGCGGGTGTCGCCCGGCCACCAGCCCACCGCCACCTCCTGGGAGTCCATCGAGTTGCGCATGATGAAGTCCTCCGACGGCGGCTCGGCCGGCATCCCGGAGAAGAGGCTGACGGCGAGGTCGAACGAGCCCCACCAGGCGTGGACAGGGGTCGAGCGGCCGCGGTAGGGGGCCCGAAACGCCGCCAGGACCAGGGCGGCGCGGGTCGCGGCGGCGAAGTAGGCGGCGACCTCGCCGGTGTCGTAGCTCGCGTGCTCGGTGTCCTCGTCGAGGGCAACGCTCCACGGCACCTCCTGGGGCGCGGGGTCGATCCGGGCCTCGCCGGCGAGGTCGGCGACCGCCGCCAGCAGCTCGCGCGTCACCTCGGCCACTGCCCGGTCCGGGGTGAGGGGGACGCTGCGCACGCGTCCGTCCGCGTGCTCGACCAGAGCCTCGTGCGAGCGCAGGTCGAGGGCGACCGCGAAGGCCCCCGAGCCGTCGGGCGCCGGCAGCGGCGCGGTCTCCCAGCCGCGGGCGGTCGGCCGCAGGGCGGCGTGCTGGAGCTGCGGCTCGGGCGGGGCCAGGGTCGCCGCCAGCTTGCCGAGGACCTGGGTGTGGGCGTGCAGCGTGTCGCAGGTCTCGCTCCAGTCCTCATAGGAGACCGACGGCAGGGAGATCGCCATGGGGACATCGTCCCAGCGCCGTCAACCGGAGTAGCGCAGGGAGCCCGGGGTGGTCAGCTCCTCGCCGGTCTCCAGCAGCGTCTTCAGGCCGGAGAGGATCATCGACCAGCCACCGTAAAGTTCGGAGTTCGCGCCCTCCGGGAGCTGATCGTGGGTAACCAGGAGCCGGCAGGAGTCCTCGCCGACCGGCTCGATCTCCCAGGTCACCCGCGAGACGCCTTCCTTGCGCACGTCCTCGCTCCAAAGCGCCGTGAAGCTCTGCACCAGCCGGCGCGGCGGATCGACCTCGAGGTTCTCGCCGCTGGCGATCTCGACCACGCCCGGAACCGAGGCCTTGTACTCCGAACCCGGCGTCCAGTCCGACGCCGTCCCTACCCCGAAGCTGTACTTCTTCCTCAGCTCCTCGTCGGTGATCGCCTCCCAAAGCCGCTCCGGGGTCGTCTTGATGTAGATCTCGAAGGCCGCCATCGCGCGGCCGTCCACCACTTCCCAGGGCTCCCTCTGAGTCTGATTCATCGTTCTTCCTCCTCGATGTCGTGTTTGAGTTGGGTCAGGCCCGCGGCCCAGGACTCGGCGTACTTGCTGACCCAGCGCTCGTAGACGAGCCGGATCGGCACGGGGTTGAGGAAATGGAGCTTCTCCCGACCCCGCTTCCTGGTCGTCACCAGCCCCGCCTCCTCCAGCACCTTGAGGTGCTTCATGACGCCGAAGCGGGACATCGGCAGCCGCTCCTCCAAAGCGCTGAGGCTCTGTCCGTCCCGCTCGAACAGTGCGTCGAGCAGACCGCGGCGGGTCGGATCGGCCAGTGCCTTGAACACCTTGTCCATGGCTCGGACTATAGGTGACTAATTAGTCACATGTCAAGAGCCAAGGCGATCCTCGGCAGAATGACCGGCACAGTGAGCGACGATCCCAACGGCCTGCAGCGCTTCGTCGACGCCCAGGAACAGGCGGCCACATACGACCGCGCCCTGGCGGAGCTGCGAGCGGGCAGGAAGACCAGCCACTGGATGTGGTTCGTCTTCCCCCAGATCGCCGGCCTCGGCCAGAGCGCGATGTCGCGCAGCTACGCGATCTCCTCGCTCGCTGAAGCGCGGGCCTACCTCGACCATCCCGTCCTCGGCCCGCGCCTGCTCGAGTGCACGCGCGCGCTCGTCGAACAAGCCGGAGCGTCGGCGGAGGAGATCCTCGGCGCGGTCGACGCGATCAAGCTGCGTTCCTCGATGACCCTCTTCGCCCGCGCCGCCCCCGGCGAGCCGCTCTTCCAACGGGTACTGGACCGCTACTACGACGGGGCAATGGACGCGGCGACCGAGCAGCGCCTCTGACTCTCTACGGTCAGCGCCGGAGGTTGGCCTTACTCCAGGCCGTGCGGGTGAAGGTGGTCCTCGGCCATCCGCTTCAGCCCGACGCGGTCGATCTTGCCGGTCGGGTTGAGCGGCATCTCGTCTAGGAAGACGATCTCCTCCGGGGCCTTGTAGCCGATGCGCTCGCGGCAGAAGACGATCAGGTCGGCGCTCGAGGGCCGCTCGGCCTCCTCGCGCAGGGTCACGTAGGCGCGCACGTTCTCACCGTGGACCGTGTCGTGGACGCCGACGACGCCGGCCAGCGCGACAGCCGGATGCTCGACCAGCGCCCCCTCGACCTCGAGCGGGCTGACGTTGGAGCCGTCGTGGACGATCACCTGCTTCTTGCGGCCGAAGAACCAGAGGTAACCGTCCTCGTCGGCGCGGGCGAGGTCGCCGGAGTCCAGCCACTCGTCGCGCACGACCTCCGCGGTCGCCTCCGGCGCCTCCCAGTAGCCGGCCATGCGGCTGCGCGTGCGGATCCAGATGCGGCCGACCGTCTCGGCCCCGACCGGCTCCCCCTCTTCGTCGCGCACGGCGATGCTGAAGCCGTTGACCGGCGGCCCGATCGAGCCCTGCTTGACGACCCCCGAGGGCGGGTTGAGGGTCGCCAGGCCGACCTCGGTCATGCCGTAGCCCTCGACGATCGGGAAGCCGGCGGCGGCGGCGAACTCGTGCAGCAGCTCGGTCGAGACCTTGTCGGAGCCGGCCCGGCAGATCCGCAGCGAGGCGAAGTCGCCCGGCTGCAGGTCGTGGTCGCGCACCAGGGCCGAGAGCGCCGCCGGGATCATCGCCATCACCGTCGGCTGGCGCTCGCGCAGCAGCGGCAGGATCTCGTGGCTGTCGGTGGTCCGCGCGACGACGACCTCGCCGCCGACCGAGAGCGTGCTCAGCGCCCAGAGGAAGGAGCCGACGTGCGACATCGAGGAGCCCGGCAGGAAGACGTCGCGCTCGTCCAGCCCGAAGGCGGCGGCGGCGCTGGCGATCATCCAGCGCAGCGACTCGCGCGTGTGGGTGACCCCCTTGGCCGGGCCGGTGCTGCCGGAGGTGAAGAAGATCACGGCGGGGCTGGACGGATCGGGTGCGGCGCCCGCCGCCGGTATCGGATCGCCCTCGAGCAGGGCGTCGAAGCGGTGGTCCCAGTCGCCGGAGACCGTCGCCGTCGCCGGCCCGTCTGCGTAGGCGATCGTCCCGCGTCCGAGCCCAGCGGCCAGCCGGCTCGCCGCCACGTCCTCGGCGCGCTCGACGTGGGCGAGCAGCGCCGTGGCCCCGCTCACCTCCAGCGCGTGGTCGATCTCGCGGGAGGTGTAGCGGTAGTTGAGCGGGGTGGCGATCAGCCCGGCCTTGAAGCAGGCGAGGTAGTGGACGACGAGGTCGACCCGGTTGGGCATCAGCGAGGCGACCCTGTCCCCCACCTCCAGCCCCAGCTCGCGGTAGCCGCCCGCCAGCCTGCTGCTCGCCCCCTCCAGCTCACCCCAGGTCAGCGAGCGGTCGGCCGAGACCAGCGCCACCTCGTCCGGTGCCGCCAAGCCAACCCGGAGCAGGTCGTCGAGCGGCGCACAGGGGCTCGCCAGCGGATCGCCGTCGATCAGCATCGGCGCGGATCGTACGGGAGTCGCCGGCCCCGTCCGCGACCGGCGGGGGCTTAGGCTGCCGCCGTGGACGAGGTCCCGAAAGATCCGCGTGGGAAGCGCTTCGTCGAGGCCGCGCGCCGTTTCAACCGCCATCCGAAGCTGCTGCGGGCGACGCGGCAAACGCGCGAGCGGGCGCTCGGGGACGACGGCTTCGTGGACCGGCTGTCGACCGCCCGCGGCCGCCCGGCGGACCTGGCAGCCCGGCAGCTGGTGGAGTTGAGGGGCGACGCGCCGGGCGTGCTGGGCGAGCTCGGGATGAGCGCGGTGCAGGCCTGGCAGCGGCTGGCGGAGTCCCAGGACAGGGGCCGCGGCAAGGTCGACGTCGCCATCCTCTTCACCGACCTGGTCGGCTTCTCCAGCTGGGCGCTGGAGGCTGGCGACCGCGCCGCGATCAGGTTGCTGCGCGAGGTCAGCGAGGCAATCGAGCCGCCGATCGTCGAGCGTCGCGGCGAGGTCGTGAAGCGGCTCGGCGACGGCCTGATGGCGGCGTTCTGGGACGCCGCCAGCGCCACCGAGGCGGCCTTCGCGGCAAGCGAGCGCACGGCCCCGATCGAGGTCGAGGGCTACCGGCCGCGCCTGCGGACCGGGATCCACGTGGGCCGCCCGCGCAAGATAGGCGGCGACTACTTCGGCGTCGACGTCAACATCGCCGCCCGCCTCGCCGAGGCCGCCAAGCCAGGCGAGATCCTCGTCTCCGACCCCACCCTGGAGGCGCTCGCGCCGGGCGCGGTCGCGGCGACGAAGAGGCGGTTCAGCGCCAAGGGCGCGCCCAAGGGACTCACGGCCCATGCGCTGAAGCGGCCGCGGTAGGTCGTCCTCACGCTCGCGGCACCGGGGTGATCAGTGCGACCGGCAGCCCCAGACCGGCCGAGCGGCGCAGGGTGGCGATGCGGCGACCGGGCTGGATGGCGGGCCTGATCTCGCTGACGCGATCGCCGAGCCCGGCGACGGTGGCGTCCAGGTCCGGGGCGAGGAAGGCAAGACCCCAGAAGAAGGCTGACTGACCGCCCCCGCGGCGCTCGTTCGCCTCGGCGGGCTCCTGCACGACCTCGAGGATGGTCGAGCCGAGCCGGAAGAACGCCTGCCGCGGAGCCCCCGCGGGGGTCGGCTCCTCGCGGATGCGGCGCAGATCGAGGCCGGCTGCCTGCAGCACTGAGACGGTGTGGTCCAGCGCGGGGGCGATCGCGACGACGTGGTCGAGGCCGCTGATCCCGTTTGGGTGCGAGGGCGCCTCGCTCGGCGGCGGCCGATCCGACCGCGTCGTCGCCAGCCCGTCCAGCTCGGTGGTCTCAATCTCCCGCAGCGACCAGCCGGTCAGCCCGTGCCCGGCCTCCACCCCGGCCAGCCGGACCCGCACGTCGCCGACGACGCAGACGTCGCCGTCAAGCTCGAACCCGAGCGCCGACCAGGCGTCGGGCGGATCGGCGACCGTCAGCTCGTCGAGGGTGAGGGTCATGCGCGAACCGTAAAGGCGCCGTCGGAGAGCCGTCGTGGACCGGGTCTAGGCTGCGATGCATGCAGGGCCGCCCCGGTAGCCGGATCCGCCTCGGGCTCGCCCTGGCGACGCTGGCGATTCCGCTGCTCGCGGCAGGGCCCGCCCAGGGCGCCGCGCCCGTCAGCTGCACCCTGGTCGCCGCCGGGCCGGCGGGGCCGGCCGGGGACGTGCTGGAGATCGTCGACCAGGCCCGGAGCGTCACCCAGATCTACCGGAAGGGCGACGAGATAGTCGTCTCCAACAATCTCGATCGTGGGGCCAAGGCCTGCGCCGGGGGGACCCCGACCGTCTTCAACGTCGACCGGATCGAGTACTCGACCGCGACCGGCGTCCCCTTCCTCAACTACGGCGGCAGCGGCGCCTTCGCGCCGGGGGCCAGCCCCGAGCCGGGGGCCGCGGAGATCGAGATCTCGATCGCCGAGAGCTACGAGCCGAAGGTGCTGAACGTCGCCGGCACCGCGGCGGGGGAGCGAATCGAGATCGGGGAGCTCGGGCGCCAAGCCGTCGGCGTCAACCTCAACGCCGAGCTCGACGAAAGCGCCCAGGACGCCGACGTCTCGCTCGACGCGGAACCCGGAGAAGCGTTCGTGCGCGTCATGGGCAGGGACGGCGACGACACCATCAGCGGACGGGGAGGCGCCGCCTTCACCGGGCCGGTGGCCGCGGAACGACTGGCCCTGAACGGCGGCGACGGCGACGATCTCCTGCTCGGCAGCCCGTATCGGGACTTCCTCAGCGGCGACGAGGGCGACGACCGGCTGCTCGGCGGCCGCGGCCGCGACAACCTCGCGGCCGGCCCGGGGCGCGACCTCGCCAAGGGAGGCAAGGGCGGCGACGACATCACCAGCCGCATCTCGGTCGGCTCCAGCCCCGACGACGTCCTGCCCGACCGCATCTTCGGCGGCGCCGGCAACGACAGCATCGACGTCAACCAGGGCCTGGTCGGCGACCGCGTCGACTGCGGCAGCGGCGCCGGCGACGAGGTCTTCATCGACCCACAGGACCAGGCGCAGCGCTGCGAGGACGTCGAGGCGTTCCGCCTCTGAGCCGCTCGCGGCGCTCGAACGGCTACCTCAGTCGTCCTCGAGCAGCTCGTCGAGGGTGCGCCCACTGAGCGCCGACCGCGGCTCTTCGGCGACCACGTCCGAGCCCGGCAGCGCCTGCTCGTCGCGCCGCTTGATCAGCAGCCACTGAGCCTTCTCGCCGCCGCGGGTGCGCTGCAGGGCGAAGCCGCCGCGCAGCTTCTCCCCGTGCAGGACGAAGACGGCGTGGCCGCGCTCGAGCGCCTCCGGCCAGGGCACCCGCCCGCCCTGCTCGTAGCTCCCCCGGTCCCAGACGATCACCGCCCCCGCGTCGAGCGGCCCCTCGAAATCGTTGTGGGCGATCGCGTGGTCGGCGACCTCGACGGCGAATCGCTTGACGGCGGGATCCAGCGAGGGGCCCTTCGGGACCGCCCAGGAGCGCATCTTCCCGGCGACCTCCAGGCGCAGGTCGAAGTGGCGAGCCCGGGCGGCGTGCTCCTGGACGACGAAGGCGCCCGCGCTGACCCCGCGGATCGCGAACTGCTCGTGCCCCTCGACCTTCGCCGGCTCGACCGCCACCTCGTCGATGTCCGCCCCCGGTGGCCCCTCGTGCAGGAAGGTCACCAGCTCCTCGACCGCCGCGCCGGGGCCCTCGGCATGGACCAGGACGCCGCCGTCCTCGCCGTTGCGCACCCAGCCCATCGCACCCAAGCGGCGCGCCAGCCGCACGGTGGCGTCGCGGTAGCCGACGCCCTGCACCCGCCCGCGCACGACCGCACGCACCGCCGTCGCGTTCGTGTCCCTCGAGGAGGCGATCGGCGCATTCTCAGGCCCCACCCGCCCGATCGCAAGTGCGCAACGACCTGATGGACCGTTTTCCTCACCCACCGAGATCGGTTAGGTTGTCGCCTCAAAGTCTGAGTATTCGATAAAGCTGTTTACAGGAGGGGCGATGGCGGCGCTTGCGGAGTTGCGGGAGCGGAGCGACAAGCTGTTCACGCGGCTGCTCGAGGATCAGGTCGGGCCGGCCGCCGCCGCGGGAGACAAACGCGGCCTCGCCGCGGAGCCCTCTTTCGCCTGGTTCGACCCCAAACAGGGCGTGGCCGCGGCAGCGCTGTCGCTGCGGCTGTCGGCCCTGGTCGCATCCAAGGACGACGCGCGGGACGGGCTCGCCGCGGCCCTCGACCAGGTCGACGCCGAGATCGCCGGCTCCCATCCCGAGCAGGTGCGACAGGGCTTGGCGCTGTTCGTGACCCACAACAAGGACGGCCGTTTGCTGGCGAAGCCCCGCACCGCCGCGGCGGTGCCGGGGCTGTTCGACCCGCCCGCGGCGAAGGCCGACAAGCTCCGCCGCATCTCGATCGGCGGCCTGGCGCCGGGGCTGGACTACTGGCGCGAGGACGTGCTGGCCAACGAGCACCACCAGCACTGGCACGAGGTCTATCCCTACACCGGCCTGGCCCCGCGCGATTTCCTCAAATGGGTGGAAGACCACGACACGGAGGAACTGGTCGCGATTCTCAACGCGCTGCAGCCGAACCCCGAATGGGAGAAACGGGTCACCGCGAGCTCGCCCCAGAGACTTGCGGAGTTCTTCTCCGAACTCGTCCACGTCGAAGGCATCTTTGGCCTGCCGCGTGAGCTCTACCGCCTCCTGTTCACGCTCAACGACCGCCAGGGCGAGCTCTTCTTCTACATGCACGAGCAGATGCTCGCCCGCTACGACGCCGAGCTCCTCTCGGCCGGCCTCGCGCGGGTCGAGCCGTTCGGGCCGGACGATTGGGACGACGCGATCGCCGCCGGCTACGACCCCGAGGAGGGCCGGGAGTTCGGCAGTCGTGACGAAGAGGAGGAGCTGCCGGGCAGGTCGGTGAGCGAACTCGCGCAGCTGTACCAGCAGCTCACCGACGCGATCGACGCCGGCAAGCTGCACGGGGCCGACGGCGATCTCGTCGCGATCGACGACACCAATCTCGGCGAGGCCGCGGAGGCGACCATCTGGCAGCTGCACGCACTGGACCCGCAGATGTACGGCGGGCTGCACAACAACGGGCACATGCGCATCGCCGAACTGTCGGACCCGCCCGGGGTGATGTCGAACCCGGTCGCCGCGATCCGCGACCAGATCTTCTGGCAGTGGCACAAGCTGATCGACGACCTCAGCGCCTCCTGGCAGGAGAAGCTCGCGCCGGTCGAGTTCGACGACGACGCGCCCGACGTCCTCGTGCGCGACTCGATCGACGGCGGCGCCCAGGCAGCCTGGGCGAGCCCGGACATCATCCTCTGCCGGACCGCCGACCTGCCGCAGGGGAAAGATCCCGGCGCGGTCGGCGAGGAGCTCTTCGGCGGCGACAACTGGTCACAGGACGCCAGCGAGAATGGAGGCGGGGCGGGCCTCAAACCCGTCGACGAGCTGATCACGACGATGGCGAGCGCCAACTTCGGCGGCCGGGCGATCAAGTTCCTCACCCACGAACCGTTCTCCTACTTCATCAGGGTGGAGAACCGGGCCGCCGAGGAGCTGAAATTGACGGCGCGGATCTTCCTCGCTCCGGCGGCTCAGGCCGAGGACCGCAGGATGTGGATCGAGATGGACAAATTTCTCGTCACGCTGGCGGCTCACAGCAAGACCGTCGTCTACCGCCCCGACACCGAGTCCGCGGTCGTCAAGCGGCCGGTCGACCGCGGCCCCGCCGACGTGCAGGCGCCCAACGGCGCCGCGGACCAGGGCTCCTACTGCGACTGCGGCTGGCCCTACACGCTGCTGCTGCCGCGCGGCACGGCCGACGGCGCCGAGTACCGCCTGCTTGCGATGCTCACCGACGCGGCGATCGACCAGGTCGCGGCGCCCGCGGAGTGCGGCTCGATGAGCTGGTGCGGCGCCGTCGACCGCTACCCGGACACGCGCCCCATGGGCTACCCGTTCTGCCGGCCCTTCGGCGGCGGCGCCGACGCGATCCGCGACACCTTCGCCGGGCTATCGAACGCGGCCGCGCGCACGCTGACGATCAAGCACGTCTGACGGCGCGCTCAGAGCTCGAGCTCGGTGTCGATCCAGAAGAGGTCGCGGCTCTCGAGCGACTGGGTGTTGCGGAGCTCGCTCATATGCGTCAGCTCCTCGATCAGCACCTCCCGCGGCACCTCGGTGCCGCGTGCCGGTGAGCCGTGCTTGCCGGCGGCGGTGGAGACCATCGTCGCCAGCCGCTCGGGCCCGGGCTTCGGAGCGCGGTGCTTGAACCCGTTCCAGAGCGACTTCGGCGTCGCGTTGAGGCTGCCGTGGTGGCCGACCTTGTAGAAGCGGGCCGCGGCGAGGCGCTTGCGGATCGCGTCGGCTTCGTCGCACCCGTGCAGGGCGTAGCTCCAGTTCTCGAGTTGGGCGTCGCCCGGGAAGACGAGCAGGCTGTCGCCGACCTCGAAGGTGAGGATCACGCTGGTGTTGTTCAGCACCCCGTCCAGGGTCCGCACGATCGCCAGCATCTCCTCGCCGCGCATCTGGTCGATTCGCGGGATCACCCAGCGCGCCTCCTGCGGGATGCGGCGGGCGGTCGGCGCGCCGTCGAAGATCACCGTGCCACCGTCCCCCCCGGCGGCCATCGAGGGCTCCGCGAGGTGCCAGAACTCTTCCTGGTTGGTGGCGACCTGATGGGAGATCGCCGCGGACTGCTTCAGCGTCGGCGGCCCCAGCACGTCGACCCCGATCCCGGGCAGGAGGCTGCCCAGCGCCAGCTTCGTGCCGAAGCTGGCGTAGACGTGCCGCTTACCCATCGTCGCCAGGTTGCGCACCGACTCTGCGTTCTTGAGGTTGGTTTCGCCGAGGAAGCGGAGCTGGGTGGCAACGGCCGGCGAGACGGCGCCCGCGGCCTCGAGCTTCGGAACCGCCGCCAGCGTCGCCTCCGCCAGCGCCTGCATCCCCGACAGGCGCAGCGCCATCGCCCGGGCGGGCTTGCCGCCACCGTCCGAGGCGCTCGGCGCGGTCGCATCCGGGTCGATGTCGGGGTCCTCGGTCCAGGGCTGCACGACCAGCTCGGGCTCGAGCGAGGCGATCACCGCGCCCGGCTTGCCGGCGAAGCCGGAGATGTGATCGGCGTGGCGGTGCGTTGCGACCAGCATCTGCAGCTTGCCTCCGCAGTCCTCGCGGATCCGTTCGGCGATCTCGAGCATGCCGCCGCTCGGGCCGGTGTCCGATGTCTTGGTCGAGCCGAAGTCGATCAGGACGTTGCGCGGCTTGGCGCGCGCGGAGGCGTAGGTGAAGGTCAGCAGGAAGCAGTCGCCGAAGCCGACGTTGTAGGAGCGGATCCTCACCCCCGTGGGCGCCGTGGCCATCACCACACCTCGCTGCGGTCTTCGGACCCGCCGAGCCCGGCGCGGCGGCGATGCAGCCTGGCAAACCGCGCGTTGAGCGATTCGGCGACGTCGAAAGCGCCGTGGTCCCAGAGGTACTGCAGGCGCCCCTGGGCCTCGATGTCTTCGCTGCCGCCGTGCTTGCGCGGAAGCCGGTTGTGGATGTCGTACTTCAGGCGCCCGTACTCGTCGAGGATCAAGGTGCTGCCGCCCTCGAGCGTCACTTTGAGCGTGCCCGGCATCCCCGCCGGCCGCGTCAGGCCGACCTGCTCGAGGTCGCGCGCGTAGAGGTCCACGTACTGGATGCACTCGGCGACGGTCTCGCGCAGGGGCAGGCCGTCGTCCGGGGAGGTGCGCACACAAGGCCGCACGCTGGCGACGCGGGTGTAGGCGCCCGGGTCGAGCCGCAGGCGCCGGCGGTTGGCCCAGAGCAGGCTGAACATCTCGATCGGGTCGGTCTGCAGGCTCTGGAAATGCACCCCCTGGTTCTCGAGCGGGCGCTCGGGAGGGAGCCATGTCCCGTCCGTGGTCCCCGAGGCCGGCTCGATCCCGTAGCTGCCGAACCACTGGAGCAGGCTCTGGCGGAGTTCGTAGCGGCTGTCGTCCGTACGGATCTCGCTGTCCGCGGTGACGAGGGCGCTGAGGTAGTCGCCGAAGTCGATGTGGATCGGGGGCGTGTAGTCGATCGCCCGGATCGCCATGGTGAGGAGGACTTCGGCGATGGTCGCGCCCTCCTCGGCCACCCGTCCCAGATCCAGGTAGTCGTCCTCGACCGTGCCGAGATCCTTCAGCCGGCGGGTCCAGACGTCGACGAAGGTCCGCATCATCGCCGCGACGAGGATCTCGCCCCGCCGGTGCGCCTCGCCGAACTCGAGCCGCTCGAGGATCGCCTTGTCGGGCTCGATCCTGACCGAGCGGCGCAGCGCCCCGGCTCGCGCCGATCCCGCCGCGGCCCCCATTTCCTCAGCCAGGCCGAGGAGGACGGAGTCCATCAGGCCTTCCATCGTGACGCTGTCCCTGGCGATCAGGCCCCGGCGCGGCTTCGCCTCGCTGCCGGCGCTGTGCTCGAGCAGCGTCAGCAACACCTTGCCTAGCGAGAAGACCGAAAGCAACGCGACGATGTCCCCGAAGGCCTCGTGGAAGGCGGCCTGGTCCGCCGAGGACGGAGCCATGAACCGCTGGCGCAGGCCGTCGAGGAGCGCGTGCGAGGTCTCGTGGACGACGACGTCGTGGGAGAGGCAGGTGAACGCCACCCCGTCGGCGGTCGGGTAGTAGCCGAAGACAAGCGACTGGGCCTCGCGCGAGTAGAAGGCGTTCATCTCCTCGAAGGCGTGCGGAACCACCTTGAGCTGGTGGGCTTGAAAGCCCCAGCTGACCCTGCGCCCAAGTGCGTACTCGAACCGCTTCAGCGTCCGCATCACCAGCGCGTAGACGTTGCTGGCGTGAAAGCTCGGATCGCCCAGCAGGTCGGCGTCCTTGAGGTCCTCGGCGAGCAGGCCCGTGACGCGCGCGGGCTTGTACATCTTCCGCGTCGAGGCGTCGTAGTCGACGACGCAGACGCGGTGCCCGATCGGCCCCGGCTGCAGGTCCTCCCACGGCACCGAGACGTCGGTCGTCAGGATCCGCCCGTCGCGCCGCACCCCGGGATCCTGCGCTATGACCGGCATTTTCCGCGCCCGCAGCTCCGCCATCGGCGCAGTCTCGCCCAGGTCGCGACTTTATGCAAGAAAAATCTGAGTTATCGACAAAAACCACTACGTTGGCGACAGGCGCGGTCAACGCTGCGTCCCTGGCAACCGGCGAACCCGCAAGCTCGATGCCGAGGCGGACGGTCGCGATAGATGTTGGTGGTGTTGTTGATGATCGGAGGCTGGGCCGCGGTTTCCTTGGTTGCGGGGGCGGGAGAATCCTCGCCGGCGTTCCAGATTTCGGCCGCCGACTTGCCCAGAGAGGCAATGATCGAGGCGATCGCCAACAGCAGGGCGATGTTGCCCTTCCAGCGCCAACGGGACTGCTGGGGACCGTCCTCGCGAATGACCAGGCGCGGCCCCGGTGCAGTGGTGGCCAACTCGACGACGAGGAAGCCGATCGCCAGCAGAACGGAGACGCTGGCAATCGCCAGGACGTAGGTCGGGTCCGCCACGGTGGCGACGGCGGTGATCGCCAGGATCACACCGCTGCCCACGGTCATCGCGGCGAGCTTCCACCAGGTCAGCCACCCCCCGTTCCCATCCTTCTGCTGCCGATCTCCGTAAGACGGCATGCGGTCTCTCTTTCGTTGCGCTCGCGGACTTATGAGCCAAGCCGGGGCAAGGCGGCGCGGTAAGAGAGACGGAACTCCCAGTGGAACTGAGCTGCCACCGGGTGCGGCGTCGAACTCGTACTACTGGGCCCTGCTCAAGCGAAGCTGCACTGCTGCACTTCGTCACTACGTCTCGAGTGAGTGGCTCCTTTCGCGATGCCGGTACCGCCGTAGTCGGCTCGTCGTGACTGCTGTCCTGCGGTTGACGCGCGGGCGGCATCGGGTTGTTCTTGCGAGCCGACGTAGCATTTGCTGCCGACTGAGCCGCGGCTCCCTCGAGCGCGTGCTTTCTGTTTGATCGGTGAACCGCCAGCGCTTACCTCGCCGGCGTCGGTGCCTTCACTGCCCTGGAACTGGCTGCAGCCGCGGGCCCTCGTGGATGCCCACGGAGCGAGCGCCATCGCAAGAAAAGCGAATGCCGCGGTGATCAAACTGCCGAGGAATTTGAACTTCGACTTCGCGTATCTCATGTTCTCTCTCCATCTGTCTGTGACCGGCTCTGACGGCCGGGTTTGAGACCGGGTGGGAGCCCGGCTACCGAGTACGGATCAACCGATTAGGAATGCTGGTGCCTTCCCTTCTCAGGATCGGCAAGGCTGACGCCCCGCGCCCCCTGTCTGTCCGCCAGGTTCCCATGCCTGGCTGGCTGGCCAGGAGCCTATCGGAACGGAATAGGTCCTAGCGAAAAACTACGGGAGAAGCCGAGGCGTGGCGCTCTCCAGCTCGAGCAGCGCCCGCTTCCGCTGCAGCCCGCCGTAGTAGCCGGTGAGCGAGCCGTCGGCACCGATCACCCGGTGGCACGGAACCACTATCGGGACCGGATTGCGCCCGATCGCGGCACCGACGACCCGCGCCCGCTTGTAGGGCTCGAGCTCCGGTTGGTAGAGGGACGCGTCGATCCGCCCAGCGATCTCGCCGTAGGTGGTCGTCGCGCCGTAGGGAATCTCGAGCAGCTGCCGCCAGACCTCACTCTGCAGCGGGTCGCCGTGCAAGTCGAGGCCGAGCTCGAAGGCCCGCAGCTCGCCGCCGAAATAAGCCTCGAGCTGGCCGACCGCCGCGGACATCGGCCGCCGCGCCGCCGCCGGCAGTGGCCGCGCGCTTCCGGGGAACCGGATGCCGGTGAGGCCCCGCGGTCCCGCGATCAGCGTCAGCGGACCGATCGGGCTCTCGTACACCGTCCAGTTGGGCTCTTCGTTCGCGATCACGATCGTCAGTTCTAGAACGCGGGGCGGCGCGAAAGCGTGAGGCCACTACCGCATGGTCAGCGCTCCCCATACCTTGCAGATCTTCATTTAATTGAATTAGTCTCCGCAAATGGCGGTCGCACTCAAACCCCCTCCAGAGCGGCCGCGGACCCTCGACGACCTCGAATTCGAGCGCGAGAAAATGGTCAACTGGCTCAGCCCGAGCGTCCTCGTCGTCGCCGCGCTGCGAGTGGTCGTCTCGAGCCTCTTCGGCCAGTACGCCGACAAGCGCGACTTCCAGGCGGCGCTGGACCCGAACCCCGGACCGCCGCTCTCCTACGGGCCCGCCGACGAAGAGGACGGTGCGCTCTGGCTCGACTTCGTCGCCGACCTCGGCGATGGCTTCGACGCGACCTACGCGATGGCCTGCCTGCTCGGGCGCCGCCGCCTCGAGCTGAGCGAGGGCGGCGATTCGCACCATGCGCTGCCGCGCGGGCGCGCCCTGGTGATGGGTGGCGACGAGGTCTACCCCGTCGCCACCCGGGAGGAGTACGAGAACCGCTTCCGCGGTCCCTACGCAGCCGCCTGCCCGGCGAGCGCCGCGCCCGCCCCGGATCTGCTGGCGATACCGGGCAACCACGACTGGTACGACGGCCTCACCAACTTCCTGCGGATCTTCTGCGCCAAACGGAAAATCGGCGCCTGGGAGACGAGGCAGAGCCGCAGCTACTTCGCGATCCAGCTGCCGCACCGCTGGTGGCTGCTGGCGATCGACATCCAGCTCGACACCTACATCGACGACCCGCAGATGGCGTACTTCAAGGGCATCCGCCTGACAGAGGGGGATCGCGTCATCCTCCTCACCGGCAAGCCCAGCTGGATCAAGGTGAAACCCAACTACGACCCCGACTCCCACAAGAACCTCCAGTACTTCACAGAAAAGGTCGTGCACGAGGCCGGCGCCGAGGTGCGGGTGACCCTGACCGGCGACCTTCACCACTACTGCCGCTTCCGCTCGGAGGACGGCAGGCACGATCTCATCACCGCCGGCGGCGGTGGCGCCTACCTGTTTCCGACCCACACCATGCCGCCGGATATCGAGCTGCCGGACGAGCACGGCAAACAGCTCTACAAGCAGATGGCCTGCTTCCCGCTACCCGAGGAGTCCGAAGAGCTGACGAAGGGCGCGCGGAGGTTGCCCTGGCTTGCGCCCGGTCTCTGCGGGGCGATCGCCGGGCTCTACGCGGTCTTCGCCGCGTCGCTCTTCGCGGCCTTCGAGGTCGGGCCCGGCTGGGGCGTCGCCAGCGGGGGCGTCGCGCTGGCCATGCTCCTGTCGCTGGTCGGGTACGCCGCGGCGGAGACCAACGGCGGCAAATGGTGGCTCGGTGTGCGCCACTGCCTCGTTCACGTCGGGCTCGCCGCCCTTCCCGCCGCCCTCGCGGTGTGGCTCACCGACTCGGCCTGGGCAATCCTCCCCCTGCTCGCCGGCGCGATGCTGCTCGGCTACTTCGGCGGCGGCATCGTCTTCGGCGAGTACTTGATCCTCTCCCACCGAGAGGCCCCCAAGCACGCCAACGAGGTCCTCGCCTGTCAGGGCATCCCCGACTACAAGAACTTCCTCCGCCTGCGGCTCGACGAGGATGGGCTGACGATCTACCCGATCGGCGTCCGCCGGGTGCCGCGCGAGTGGGAGGCGGCTCCCGACGAGCCCGCCGAGGAGCCCTGGCTGCGCCCCGTCGACGTCGATCTGGAGACGGAGCTGATCGAGGCCCCATTTCACATTCCAGCGGGGGATCGCTGAAGAAGTAACCGTATTCTTCATGACTACTTAGTTGCTTTTGAAGTGATGGCAGGTTATTAGTTGTAATTAGTGAGTTCGCCTGGACCAATCGCCGAGGAGCACTTCGACGCCGTCGTCGTCGGCTCCGGCTTCGGCGGCGCGGTCAGCGCCTACCGGCTGGCGGAGGCCGGGCAGAAGGTGCTCGTACTCGAGCGGGGCAAGCCCTATCCCCCGGGCTCCTTCCCCCGCAGCCCGCGCGACCTCAGCAAGAACTTCTGGGACCCGGCCGCGGGGCTGCACGGGATGTTCGACCTCTGGTCCTTCGACGGGCTCGAGTCGCTCGTCAGCAGCGGGCTCGGCGGTGGCTCGCTGATCTACGCGAACGTGATGATCCGCAAGGACCCGGCGTGGTTCGTGCGCGAAGAGCCGGGCCCCGGCTATGAGTACTGGCCGGTCACCTACGAGGACCTCGAGCCGCACTACGAGCGGGCCGAGGAGATGCTCGGCGCGACCCCCTACCCCTTCGACCGGGCGCCCTATGACAGCACGCCGAAGACGGTCGCCTACAAGGCCGCGGCGGAGGAGCTCGGGCGCGACTGGTTCCTACCGAACCTGGCGGTCACCTTCGCGCCGGAGCAGGGCGCCAAGCCGATCCCCGGCGAGCCGATCCGGGAGCAGCGGCCGAACATCCACGGTCGCACCCGCCAGACCTGCCGCCTCGTCGGCGAGTGCGACGTCGGCTGCAACTTCGGCTCGAAGAACTCGCTCGACTACAACTACCTGACCGAGGCCTGGCGCGCCGGCGCCGAGATTCGGACCCGCCACGAAGTGCGGGGGTTCGAGCCCCGCGACCGCGGCGGCTACGCGATCCACTACGTCGAGCGCGGCGCCGAGCAGGAGGGGGTGCCGATCGATTCGAAGCAGCTGCCGCGGGCGACCGTCACCGCCGACCGCCTGGTGCTGTCGGCCGGGACCCTCGGCTCGACCTTCTTGATGCTCCGCAACCGAGCCGCCTTCCCGGGGCTGAGCCGCGCGCTCGGGACTCACTTCTCCGGCAACGGCGACCTGCTCACCTTCGCCCTGCGCTGCAGCGAAGCCGACCAGGGCGGCAAGCGCAAGCCCCGCGTCGTCGCGCCGGGAAACGGGCCGGTCATAACCAGCGCGATCCGCGTGCCCGACGAGCTCGACGGCGGGGCACCCGGCGAGCGCGGCTTCTACCTCGAGGACGCGGGCTACCCGGAGTTCGGCAGCTGGCTGCTGCAGGGCGCCGACACCCCGGGGACGGTCTCGCGAATGGCGCCGCGCATCCTCACCCGCATCGCCCGCCGGCTGCTGGGCCGCGACCACGACACCTCGCTCAGCGCCGAGATCTCCGCGCTCTTCGGGGACTCGGGGCTCTCGGCGGGAGTCCTCCCCCTGCTGGGGATGGGCCGCGACATCCCCGACGGGCGGATGTGGCTGGAGCGGGACCTGCTCCAGGTCGACTGGAGCAAGCACGGCCGCTCGGCGGATTACTTCGAGCGCGTCCGCGAGCTCTCTCAACAGGTCTCCGAGCGCCTCGGCGCGACCCTCTTCGACAACCCGCTCTGGCACCTCAACCGCGTCATCACGGTGCACCCGCTGGGCGGCTGCCCGATGGGTCGCGACATCGAGGAGGGCGTGGTCGACTCCAACTGCGAGGTGTTCGGCTACCCGGGCCTGCACATCGTCGACGGCTCCGTGATGCCGGGCCCGGTCGGCCCCAATCCCAGCCTGACGATCGCCGCCGTGGCGGATCGCTGCGCCGACGCGATCCTCGAGGGGCGCACCGCCGACCTCGCCCGGCCGGCCCCGTCGCCGCCGCCGCCAGCCGCCGCCCCGCCGCCGGCGGGCGATCCCAGCGCACCGGTCCCGGGGCAGCGCGGCGTCTCGATCGCCTTCACCGAGGAGATGAAGGGATTCGTCAGCTTCGGCGAGCAGGACTTCGAGCGCGGTCACCGCGACGGCGAGAGCAGCGAGACCGGCTTCATGTTCCACCTGACCATCACCGCCGACGACGTCGACCGCTTCATCGTCGACCCCGACCACCTCGCACAAGCGGACGGCTACGTGCGTTGCGAAGCCCTCGGCGGCGAGTGCCCGGTGCAGAGCGGCCGCTTCAACCTGTTCGTCAACCAGGACGGCGACGAGCGCAGCAAGCGCATGCTCTACCGCCTTCACTTCGCCGACGAAGAGGAACACCCGCTGACGATGACCGGCTTCAAGGTCGTCGAGGACGACCCCGGCGTCGACAACGTCTGGAAGGACACCTCGACCCTCTACACCCGCCTGCTGGCCGGGCACGTCGGCCCGGACGAGGACGAGGCGGCCGAGACCGTCGCCTCCGGCATCCTCCATATCGAGCCGCTGGACTTCGCCCGGCAGATGACGACCTTCGACACCGAGCCCGACGGCCGGGCGGACGCGGTCGGCCGCTTCGGCGCCCTCTTCGCCGGCAACCTCTGGGAGGTCTACGGGCCGGCGGCGAAAGGCGACGGGTGACGATCGCCGAGCAGAGCGAGGAGGTCGTCACGTTCACCGCGGGGGACGGCCTCGAGTGCAACCTGATCCACATCACCGGCAAGCACGCGCCGGCGAAGGGCCCGGTGCTGCTCGTCCACGGCGCCGGCGTGCGCGCCAACATCTACCGGGCGCCCACCGAGTCGAACCTCGTCGACGTCCTGGTCGAGCAGGGCTACGACGTCTGGCTCGAGAACTGGCGCGCGAGCATCGACATCCCCCACAACAAGTGGACGCTCGACCAGGCGGCGGTGTTCGACCATCCCCAGGCGGTGCGAGCGGTCGTCGAGCGGACGGGTGCCGCGGAGATCCAGGCGGTGATCCACTGCCAGGGCTCGACCAGCTTCATGATGGCCGCCGTCGCGGGGCTGGTGCCGGAGGTGACGACGATCGTCGCCAACGCGGTCACCCTCCACCCCGTCGTCCCCCGCTTCGCCAGGGCGAAGCTGCGTTACGCGATCCCGCCGGCGGCTCGCGTCCTTGGCTACCTCAACCCGCAGTGGGGCCTCACCGGCGCGCCCTGGGTGATGCCGAAACTGCTCCACGCCTTCGTCCTGGCCACCCACCACGAGTGCGACAACCAGGTCTGCCGCCTGGCCAGCTTCACCTACGGCGTCGGCTTCCCCACTCTCTGGCGCCACGAGAACCTCAACCCGGAGACCCACGAGTGGCTGAAGCTCGAGTTCGCCGACGTGCCGCTCACCTTCTTCAACCAGATTCGCGCCTGTGTCGAGGCGGGGCACCTGATCCCGGCGGATGACCGCCCGGAGCTGCCCGCCAGCTTCGTCGACCGGCCGCCGCGGACCGAGGCGCGCTTCTCCTTCCTCGCCGGCGAGCTCAACAACTGCTTCCTGCCGGAGAGCCAGCGCCGCACCCACCAGTGGTTCGAGCACCATCAGCCGGGACGCCACAGCGCGCATTTCTTCCCCGGCTACGGCCACCTCGACGTCTTCATGGGCCAGCGGGCGGCCACCGACGTCTTCCCCGTGATCGTCGACGAGCTCGAGAAAGGCGCCGTCCGGTGAAGACTCCCAAGCGACTGGAGCGGCAGCAGGGGCGCCACGCGCTCGTCGACGGCATCCGCTTCGCCCTGCCCGTCAACTCGGAGGAAACGCCGTCGCTGCTGGCGATCTTCCCGATCGACCTCGCCGCGGCCGCGGCGCTGATCCCCGGCGACGAGGTGCACCCGCTGCGGCTCTGGGGGAATCGCGGCGCGCTGGTGATCACGGTCGTCAACTACGAAGTGACCGACATCGGGCGCTACGTGGAGTACTCGATCGCGATCGCCTGCACCCACGGCGAGCGCCCGGCGCCGCCGCTTCTGCCGGCCCTCTTCAGCCGCCACTACGGGACCGGCCAGTTCGTCGTCGACCTCCCGGTCAGCAGCGAGATCTCGGTCAAGGGCGGCAAAGGCATCTGGGGCATGCCAAAGCACCAGGCGAACCTCGACTTCGTCATCTCCAAGCGGACCGTCTCCAGCCAGTACGACCTCGACGGGCAGCTGGCGGTCCGGATCGAGATCGACCGGCCGCGCTTCGCCGGCCTGCCGGTCGCCGCCGCCTCGGCGAACTACTGCGCCTTCCGCGGCCTGCTGATGAAGTCCTACATCTACTTCCGCGGCAGGGCGGGAATCAACCTCCCCTTCAGCCGCTCGGCCCGGCTGCTGATCGGCGACCACCCGCGGGTAGCGCCGCTGAAGCAGCTCGGGATCGGCGAGCGGCCCCTGCTCACGGCCTGGCTCCCCGAGACGGCCGGGGTGCTCGACGACCACTTCGAGTCCTGGTTCCTGCACTACGACCAGCCGCCCCCGGACGTCCCCGAGGGGCTCGAGAGCGTGGTCGACCTCGGCCAGAGCCAGGCCTGGCTGGACCCGCCGAACGATCCCGCCCTGGAGCATGAGGGGGCGCAGCGGGTGGCCCCGCCGGAACCATGAGCGAGACCGCGAACGTGATCGTCGCCGCCCTGATGCTGCTCTTCGCCTCGATGTACCTGGGGACGGGCTGGTCGCTGGTGCTGTTCTCGTTCCCGATCGAGCCCCGGCTCACCACCCAGACCTACGAGCTGCCCTTCATCGCACCGGTCAAGCACGCCACCGGCTTCTTCACCTACATGACGATCGCGATGCTGATCGCCGCGGCGGTGCTGATCGTCGGCGAGGCCGACAGCGGCTATCTCTGGTCGCCGATCCTCTACCTGGCCGGGGTGATCGCCGCCACCGCGCTCACGATCCTCTTCATCTTCCCCTACAACAAGGAGCTGAAGGCCGGGGTCACCGACGAGTCGCGGCTCCACCTCCTGCTGGGAAAGTGGATGCGGCTGAACGTGATCCGCACCAGCCTCTGGACGGTGCAATGGATCGCCATCGCCCTCTACTTCGTGCTGAAGGCGGCCTGAGATGTCGACCGCGCTGATCCGCCGGGCCCTGATCGCGATCTCCGCCCTGACCATGGTCTCCGGCGCCGTGCAGGCGCTCGCCCCGCGGCGACTGCTGCGCTCGCTGATGGCCGAGGACGACGCCACCGCGCGCCACTTCTTCGGCACGATCGGGATGTTCATGTTCGTCGTCGGGGGCGGGCTGCTGAACGCGCTGCTGCGACCAGGGCGCGACCCGGTAATCGTCTTCTGGGCGGCGCTGCAGAAGGTCGCCGCCTTCATCGCTGTGGCACTCGGGGTGAGGCGGCGGGTCTTTTCCCCGATCGCCCTCGGGGTCGCCTTCTTCGACCTGCTCTCGGGGCTGCTGGCGGCCGAGTACTGGCGACGGATCCGGCGATGAGGCGCGGCGGCGCCCTCCCGCTCCTGAGCGATGCCTTCTTCTACGGATACACGGGCACCTGCGTGGTCGCCGGCGCCGGCGGCGCCGCCTTCGCCAACCTCGACGTCGAGCTGATCTCGGGCTTCCGCCCCCACGAGCAGCTGCCCGCGCGCTCGGCAGCCACGGTGATGAGCCAGCACCGCTTCCTGCGGGCGCTCGAGATGGGGTTCGGCCTCTTCTCGCTGCACGAGCGCAAGCGCATCCACAGCGAGCGCTCGAGCAACCGCCTCTTCCTCGCGCTGATGGGCTCGGGGATCGCGGCGCGCCTGCTCGCCCGCGCCGCCGACGGCCGGCCGCGGGCGAACGCCTACCTCTTCGGCGGCTCGGAGCTGCTCGGGCTCGCCCTGATCTTCGCCCACACCCGCTCGACCCTCCACCACTAGCGATGGAGCACACGCCCTCCCTCGCCGCGGCCGAGCGCGAGTCGCCGCGCCGGTCGCTGATCCTCGCCGGCGGCGGCATGCGCGTCGCCTGGCAGGCCGGCGTGCTCTGCGCGCTCGAGGAGGCCGGGCTCACGTTCGCCCACGCCGACGGCACCTCCGGCGGCACGATCAACCTGGCGATGCTGATGTCGGGCTGCTCGCCGCGGGAGATGGCCGAGCGCTGGCGGACCCTGCGGGTACGGGACTTCGCGGCGCCGCTGCCGCTGCGCGACTACCTGCGGTTCCCGCAGCTGCCGGGGCTGGGCGGCGCTCGGGGGATCGAGCGCGGCGTCTTCCCGCACCTGGGCGTCGACGTCGAGGCGATCCGCGCGGCGCAGGGAATCGAGGCCACCTTCAACACCTGCAACCACGCGACCAAGGCCAACGAGGCGATCGAGCATCGCGAGATCGACCTCGGCGCCCTCGTCGCCGGCATCTCGCTGCCGGTGCTGATGCCCGCGGTGCGGCGCGCCGGCGGCACCTACCTCGACTCGGTCTGGATCAAGGACGCCAACCTGAGCGGCGCCGTCAAGCGCGGCGCCGAGGAGCTGTGGCTGCTCTGGTGCATCGGCAACACCCCCGCCTACCGCGACGGCCCTTTCCCGCAGTACGTCCACATGATCGAGCAGAGCGCCAACGGCGTCCTCTTCGAGGAGCTGGACCGGCTGCGCGAGCTGAACGAGGCGATCGTCGCCGGGCACTCCCCCTACGGTCAGCGGCGACCGGTGATCGTGCACGTGGTCAAGCCCCGCCATCCGCTGCCGCTCGATCCCGACTTCTTCATGGGCCGGATCGACGCGGCGACGCTGATCGCGATGGGATACGGCGACGCCCGCCGCTACCTCGGCACGGCCGACCGCGAGGACGGCATCCCGCTGACGCCCGCGGCGACGAGGATGGAGGAGCCCGGGATTCGCGTCTACTGGCGCGAGCGGCATGCCGGCCCGCTGGGCCAGATCGAGCTGGCAGCCGAAATCCCCGACGCCGCCGCCTTCATAGCCGGCCCCCGTCGCGAGGCGAGGCTCGTCGGCCGGGTGCGGGGACCGGCGATCGGCGATGCCCTGCTGCGCGACGGACGAGTCGCCGTCGAGGCGGGCGCCCTCGTCTACGACGCGTGGTTCGATGCGGGAGGTCGCGAGGTGCGCCTGCGAGGGCAACGGGAGGCCGGCGGCGGCGAGTCGCTGTCAGAGCGGCTCGGCTCCCTGCGCCGCCTGCGCCTGGAGCTGCGCGAGGTCGAGAGCAGGGCCGTCCTCGGCACCGGCACGCTGGATCCCCAGGGCGCCCGCACCACCCCGCTGCCGCTCCCGATCGTCACCGACGCCCCCTCGACCTGGCGGCGGCTCACGACCGCCGCCGCCTTCGAGCGCGTGATGGCGGCCGAGCTCCTCTAAACCTCGCCCCAGGCGGTGGCGACCAGCGAGCGCGGGCCGCCGCGATCGCGATGCTCGCAGAGGTAGATGCCCTGCCAGGTCCCAAGCGCAGGCCGGCCGTCGGTTACCGGCAGCGTCAGCGACGGACCCAGGAGGGCCGCCTTGACGTGGGCGGGCATGTCGTCGCTGCCCTCCAGGGTGTGCGTCCAGTACGGCGCTCCCTCTGGGACCGCGCGGTCGAACCAGGCCTCGAAATCACGCCGCACCTCCGGCGAGGCGTTCTCGCTCAACGCCAATGAGGCCGAGGTGTGCTGGATCAGCAGGAACAGGACCCCGGCCGAGATCCCCCGCAGCTCGGGAACGGCGTCGAGCACCTCCTCCGTGACCAGGTGGAAGCCCCGTGGCCGCGGGGCGAGCCGAATCGTCCGCTGGACCCACATCAGCTACCCGCGCCGGCGTCTGGCATGGCGAACTCATACCCCAAACCGAGACGGCGGCAACCGTTCCTCATGCCTATCCGATCAGCTCCAAGACCCTGCGCTCGATCTGGCCTTGCTGACGGGGGGTGACGGAGTCTTCGGGGCCGAGGCGGGGCAGGTCGAGTGTCTTGCCGTCGCGGAAGCGATCGAGGACGCGGGGGTCGATGTAGGAGCTGCGGCAGACCGCGGGGGTGTTGCCGAGGCGCTCGGCGACCCGTTTGATCGCCGCCCGGATTGCCCGCTCCCCTCCCCCCTTCGAGGCCGGAGGCTCCTCGCGGGCCAGCTCGACCGCGGCGAGGACGGTGCCGTGCCAGGTGCGGAAGTCCTTGGCGGAGAAGGCCTCGCCGGCCTTCGCCTGCAGGTAGGCGTTGACGTCCTCGGAGCGGACGTCGCGCCAGGCGCCGTCTTCGCGGAAGACGAGGAGGTCGTCGGGGCCGCTGCGGCGGCGGCGCATCGCCTCGATCGCCGCCTTCACCGCCGGGTCGCGGACCGACTGGACACGGCGCTGGCCGCTCTTCGCCGGAAAGTCGAAGACGACCTCCTCCCCCTCGACCGAGACGTGCTCGCGCAGCACCGTCGCCACGCCGTAGCTCTCGTTGGTCTCGGCGTACTCCTCGCCGCCGATCCGGAAGAAGCCGAGGTCGAGGAGGCGGACCGCGCAGGCCAGGGCGCGCTCGCGCGGCATCCCCTTCTGGGCGAGGTCCCTCGTCACGGCTCGCCGCAGGCCCGGCAGGGCGGCGGCGAACTCGCGCATCGACTCGAACTTCTTTTGCGCCGCCCGCCATTGCCAGCGGTCGTGGTAGAGGTACTGCTTGCGCCCGGCTTCGTCGAGCCCGGTCGCCTGAATATGGCCGAGGGGGTCGCTGCAGATCCAGACCTCGCGCCAGGCCGGCGGGATCGCCAGCTCGCGAACGCGCTCGAGCGTGTCCTCGTCGGCGACGCGGCCGCCCTCGGGGTCGAGGTAGGTGAAGCCGCGGCCGTGGCGCCGGCGCTCGATGCCGGGCCCAGAGCAGTCCGAGCGCCTGAGTCGCATTTCTCAGGTCTTCGGTTCGGCCAGATGGTCCAGCAACCCGGCCATCCCGCTCTCGCGGTGGACGCGCCGCTGGTCGTCGGCGCCGTTTCCCTCCTCGATGATCCGCTGGATCTCATCGAGCGCGGCGTCGCCGCCGAGCTCGCGGGCATAGGGACGGGTCAGCTCGAGGACTCTGCGGCCGACCTCCCTCGCCGGCTCGGGATCCTCCTCGTCGAAGAGGACGACCGCATCCAACCCGTGGCTGGCGGCTTGGAAGTAGGACTCCTCGAGCGCCTCGCGATGGAGGCCGGGGGTGGTTGGCTGGTCGAGCTCCTTTGCGGCGATCGCCTGGATCAGGGCAGCGATGGCGCTCGAGGCCAGCACGTCGGTCTGCACGTCGACCGCCCTGACCTCGACCGTGCCGAGCTTGGGGTGGGGGCGAACGTCCCACCAGATGTAGGTGTAGTCGTCGACCCCCGCGGCGGCGATCAGCTGGTCGGAGACCTGGCAGAACTCCTCGTAATCGCGAAACTCACGCGGCAGCTGGAAGCGGGGGTAGCTGCGCACCACCGAGGCGCGGGAACTGGCGTTGCCCGAGTCGACCCCCTCGCGGAAGGGCGAGTTGGCGCTCAGGGCCTGCAGCACCGGCAGGTAGAGGCGGAACGCGTTGGCGAGGCACACCGCGGTCTCGGGGTCGGGTGCGCCGACATGGACGTGAAGGCCGCAGGGCGGCGTTCTCAGCAGGTCGCCGAAGTCGCGGCGGACCACCTCGTAGCGGGGCTTGGCGACGAGCTTCGCCTCTCCCGAATCGGCGGTCGGATGCAGGCCGGACGCGAGCAGGCCATAGCCGGCATCGCGAATCGCGCGCCTCGCTTCGCCGAGCTGGGCGTGGACCTGGCCGGCGGCGTCGCAGACGCCGGTCTTCAGCTCGATCTGCTCGGCGAAGATCTCCGAGGAGACACGCTCGGTGAACGGCGCGGCGACGCTGTCGAGCACCGCCTCGGCGGCGGCGATCGGATCGCCACGCTCATCGACCAGGAGCAGCTCCTCCTCGACCCCGAGCGAGAACGGCGGCGAGGCGCCGAAGCGGTGGTTGTCGCTGGGAGGCTCTTCGCTCCGCGGCGCTGGGGAGTCGGCGAACATCAAGGCTTGAGGACGACCTTGATGGCCCCGTCTTCCTTCTTCTGGAACATCGAGTAGGCGCTCGGGGCCTCCGCCAGCGGCACCTGGTGGGTGGTCAGGTCATCGACTCCGAGCGGATCCTCGTCGCCCTCGAGCAGCGGCAGGATCTCGTCGGTCCAGCGCCGCACGTGGGCCTGGCCCATGCGGATCTGCACGCCCTTGTCGAAGAGCTGCATCATCGGCAGCGGGTCGAGCTGGCCGCCGTAGACGCCGGAGATCGAGATCGTGCCGCCGCGGCGCACCGTGTCGATCGCCACCAGCAGCGCCGAGAGGCGATCGACCGCGGCCTTTTCGGTCGCCTTGGCCGCGAGCGCGTCGGGAAGCAGGCCGGTCGCCTTCTGCGCCAGCTCGGCGACGTGAGCGCCGTGGGCCTCCATGCCGACCGCGTCGATCACGCCGTCGGGCCCACGGCCGTCGGTCATCTCCCTGATGACCGCCGACACGTCCTCGTGCTCGGAGGAGTCGATCGCCTCGACCCCGTGGCGGCGCGCCATCTCCAGGCGCTCGGGGACCGAGTCGACGCCGATCACCGTCTCGGCGCCCCGGTGGCGGGCGATCCGCGCGCACATCTGCCCGATCGGCCCGAGCCCGAAGACCGCGACGCTGCCGCCCCTGGGGATCGCGGCGTACTCGACCGCCTGCCAGGCGGTCGGCAGCACGTCGGAGAGGAAGAGATAGCGCTCGTCGGGCGCCCCGTTCTCGGGCACCTTGATCGGGCCGAAGTGAGCCTGGGGCACGCGCAGGTACTCCGCCTGGCCACCCGGCACCTTGCCGTAGAGCTTGGTGTAGCCGAAGAGCGAGGCGCCTTTGTCCTGCTCGCGCACCTGGGTGGTCTCGCACTGGGCGAAGAGCTTCTCCTTGCACATCCAGCACTCGCCGCACGAGATGTTGAAGGGGATCACGACCCGGTCGCCCGCTTCGATGTGACTGACCTCCGAGCCGACCTCCTCAACGATGCCCATCGGCTCGTGACCGAGGATGTCGCCCTCCTCGATGAACATCCCCAGCACCTCGTAGAGGTGCAGGTCCGAGCCGCAGATCGCGGTCGAGGTGATGCGCACGATCGCGTCGGTGGGCTGTTCGATCTTGGGATCGGGCACCTCGTCGACCCGGACGTCGCGTTTGCCGTGGAAAGTGAGTGCCTTCATCGGTCCTCCTCCTTGACGCTGCTCTCGTTCACGAGGCCACCCCGAGGGGGACGTCGGGGTGGTCCCAGCTTTCCGCCACCCGCTCGGCCGCCTGTCGCTCCTCGGCGAGGATCTCCTCGGCGGCAACGACCACGTCCCCGTCTCCAGCCCGGCCCGCGACTCGCTGCAGAAGCTCGTAGGCGGCGATCCCCAGATGCTCGAAGGCGAACGCGAAGCCGGCGAGCTTGGTGGTCGAGTCGGGCTGGGCGCCGAAGAAGGCGGAGAGATTGAGGCCCCCGGCCTTCAGCGCCGCGTCCTTGACCGGCGAAGGCCCGGCGTCCCGCTCGTCGAGCAGGCCTGCGATCCGCTTTCGGTGGCGCTGAGTCTCCCTCAGGTGGTCGCGGAAGGCCGCCTCGAGGTGCTCGTCGTCGACCCGCTTGGCGCCGGCCTCCAGCAGCTTTTCGGCCTGCCCCTCGAGGGCATGGACGTCACGCAGATAGGCGAGCAGCGTGGCGTCGAGCTGGTCCGCGTCGACCGCCGCCAACGAGGCCTCGACCGCGGCGTCGAAGGACTGCTCCAGGCGCTCGGCCATCCGCCCCTCCTCCGCGGCGATGTCGGCCGCCATCCGTGCCGTCTCCACGTCGCCGGCGCGCTCGGCCAGTCGCTTCAGCAGCGCGTAGGCGGCGAGCTCCATGTGCTCGTAGGAGTAGGCGTGCATCGCCAGCTTCCCCGGCGTGTCCGGCTGGGAGGCCGCGAAGGCGACCATCCCCCAGCCGCCGGCGACTCCGGCTGCGTCCTTCAGCTTCGAGGGCTTGCCACCCAGCGCTTCCAGGCGCTCGCGCACGCGACGCTCCTGGTCTTCGGTCTCGACCAGGTGCCGTTCGAACGGCTGCCGGAGACGCTCGTCGCCGGCGATCTTCGGCGCGGCGCGAAGCTGCGCCAGCGCCTGCAGCTCGATGGAGTGGACGTCGGCCAGGTACTTGAGGAGCTGCTCGTCGCGGTCGCGACCCCACTGACGGGCGCCGACGCCGGTCTTAAGGTCTTCCAGCCGGGCACGGACACTGTCAGCTTCGAGCGGCGGCGTCTCGGCGCCGTGGCCCCTGTGCATCCCCTCCAGCAGCTCCTCCAACGCTTCGACGCCGCTGTAGCGGGGCTCCCAGCCAAGCTCCTCGCGAGCCCGATCGGAGGACATCATCGGCACGTTCAGCGCCATGTCGAGCCAGCCCGGCGGCGTCGGCTGCAGGCGCATCCGCCAGCTCAGATCGGCCAGCCGGCGCACGACGCGGGACGGCACCGGGAAGCTGCGCACGCCGATCCGCTTGGCCAGCTCTCCGCCGCTGAGCGGCGGCTCGGCGGCGATGTTGAAAGCCCCGTCGACGTCGGCCAGGACGGCCCGCAGGTAGGCCCGCCCGACGTCCTCGGAGTGCACGGCCTGGAAGCGCAGGCGCTCGACCCTGGGCAGAGCGGGCAGGAGGCGTCGGCGCAGCAGAAAGCTCGGCAGGAAAGGTCCGGCGAAGAGGCGGCGGATCTCGGTCGCGGCCTCGTCCTTGAAGATCAGCGCCGGACGCAGACGGACCACCCGCACTTCGGGATTGTCGGCTTCGAAGCGGTCGAGCTGGCGCTCGACGGCGACCTTGTGACGCGAATAGAAGGAGGTCGGGGTGCCCGCGGTCGGCCAGCTCTCATCCACCGCTCGGTCCTTGGGGCCCCGGGAGTAGGCGCCGACCGAGGAGGCGTGGACGAGCCTCGGCACGCCCGCCGCGGCAACGGCTTCGAAGACGCGCCGGCTGCCCTCGACGTTGGTCCGCGCCAGCGTCACCGGGTCGCGTGAGGGCTGGATCGCCCAGGCGAGGTGAATGACCGCGTCGGCGCCCGTGAAGATCGCCGCCAGGTCGGCGCTGAGGACGTCTGCCTCGAGCCAGCTCGTCTTCGGTTGCTTGAGCGTCGGCTCTCTGCGCGCCAAGCCGATGATCTCGTCGATCTCCTGGCTCTGGCTGAGTGCCTTGACCGTGCTGGTCCCGACATTTCCCGTCGCACCGGTGACGACTACCTTCATTTCTTTCTCGCTTCCCTGTGGCCTCTTGGCGCCTGTACCCCCGCAGAACGAGGGGAAACTGACCTCACTACAGAGCCAGCGAAGCGGCCTTCAAGTGCAGCGCTTCGAGGTGCCGGAGCTGGCCCGTCGCCCGCTCGGCCAATGCGCCCAGCTCGAACTCCTGGAGATCCTCGTCGTGGGTGTGCTCAAGCGCCCGCCACAGCCGACGCTTGCCCACGACGCCGATTTGCAGCAGCTCCAGCTCGTCAAGACGGCTGAGCGGCGAGTAGCCCCAAAGCCGCCCATTCAGCTTCAACCGGCCCAGCCGCTCGCCGAGCACCGCGGCGGCCGGCTTCAGCGTGCTCCGGCCCACCCCAAGCCGATCCATCACCGCCTTCAGCGTCTCGCGATCGGCTTCGACCTCGGCGCAGATCTCGGCCAGCGCCGGTCCAAACTCAGGCTCGTCTTTATTGCTCGCCCGCAGCCGCCGGGCCAGCTCGACCCCCGCCGTCGCTCCCGCCAGGTGGTCTCTGAGGTAGATAGCGAGTAGCTCGCTCATGAGAGGCAGCTCATACGCATGTCGACCCTCGGTACTAGGACTCCTCGTAGGGGTCTTTCTCCGCGGCCAGCTTCAGCGAGCCGTCCTTGGCCTCGGAGAAGTGGCGCTCCTGAATCGGCAGCGCCCACTCGACCAGCTCGGAGACCTCGCTCTCCCCCGCCGACTCGTTCAGCTTGCCGAGCACGGCCCAGTGGCCGACCTCGCCGGCCTCCGCCATCGTCAAGAACTCGAACCCGTCGAGTCCATCGGAGTCCCCGCCGAGGTAGGTCGACATCATGTCGGTCGCCTCGGCTTTCGTTTCCTGGGCCTTTTCGAGGATCGCGGTCTTCTTGCCGTCGCGGGCGTCGGCCAGCGCAGCGCAGCGCCGCTCCGTCTCCTCGGCCTCATCGCGCATCTGCTTGAGGGTGGCGACGATTTCCTCGTCTTCGACCATGCCCTCCACCTTTTCGGTGGCTCCCTGCGCGGCCTGGGCCAGGCCCAGCACCTCCGCGAGCTTCTCCTCCAGCGTCGTCAACTCGGCCATGCGCTCCTCCTTCATTCATCGGGAAAACGGTGGTGATCCCCTACCCCCGCCCGGCTGCTGTCGAAACTGCGCGCTCGCGCCGCTACGGCTCGCCGATCTCGTTTGTCGGCGGGCGGGCGGGGTAGCTCGCTGGGGTACGTCCAGCGCAACCGAGGAGGAGCAAGATGGGTTCGCAAGAGACCGGCCAGGTCACCGGCACGAAGGACAAGGACTACAACGTGATCTGGTTCACCGAGCAGTGCCTGAGCAACGTCCTGCGGTTGGAGACCTACGTCGAAGATGCCGATCGCGAGGGCGATTCCGAGCTGGCCGACTTCTTCCGGCGCGCTCAGGAGACGAGCCGCAAGGGCGCCGAGCAGGGCAAGGAGATGCTGGCGAAGCGCCTGGCGAGCTGAGCAGCGAGATGTCGGACTCCCCGACGAAGATCACTCCCTACCGCAACGGGCCATATCTCGTTCGCGGCCCCTTCGTGATCGTCGACCAGAGCGGGAACGAGATCGAGGTCAAGCGGCGCGTGGTGGCCCTGTGTCGCTGCGGGCGCTCACAGATCCGTCCGTTTTGCGACGGGACCCACAAGACGATCGGGTTCAAGGCCGACAGCGGGCTCGCCGCGACCGCGGAGGACCCCGGAGTGGCGGCGGCGCAATCGACGCAACGGGGTCGCCGAATGGCGCAGCCGGCGGCCCCCGTAAGGAACTCCGCCTCGTAGCTTCGTCCCCAGCGCGAGCCAGGAGCAGAGCGAACGCTCCGCGACCCAGGCGGGCGCCAACAGAGAACCGCTGAGGGGCAGCCGCGTCGCTCCTCCCGCCCTTCGGCGACCAATCTCCGCGATGGCCATCGCAGCAAGCGCGCCGATGGCCAGGCGGTGGGCGCAATCTCGCCGCAATGAATGAACGGCCAAGGGAGCCAAGGCGAGGAAGGTGACGATCCGAGCCGGCATGGCGAAGTCGTCATAGGCCTGTCGGACCCGCTGCGAGAGGAAGTGGGCCGCGCTCGGCGGGCGCCTCGGAACATAGAGATCAAGCGGCGTTGCGACCCGTCCGCCGGCGGCGTGGATCGTGCGCATCAGCTCCAAGTTCTCGAAGAGAGCGTCGCCGTCATAGCCGCCGACAGCCAGCAGGGCGCTGCGACGAACGGCGAGGGTGCCTGGAAAGTCGCCGACCGGAAACGTCGGGTCGCCCGTGAAGACTCGATTCAGCAGTGAGCGCGAGGTGTCCCAGCGAGCGTGCCAGGGCAGCTCGTCGAAGTAGTTCTGCGGCCGTACGAGATCCGCCCCGTCGAGCAGCTCCACCGTGCGGCGCAGCGTCGGAGGGTCGTACCGCACGTCGTCGTCGGCCAGCACGATCAGCTCGCCAGAGCACTCGCGCACCCCGGTGAGGACGCCGTTCACCTTGCCCATGCCGAAGTCGAGGTCGGGGTGCGGAGCCAGATGGCGGGCCACTCCGCGCAGAGCCGCGGCATGCTCCGCGAAGACGGCCGCAGGCGAGCCGTCGATGACCAGGATCTCGTCGGTCACCTCGGCGATCGAGCCCAGGTAGGCGCTGAGCTCCTCGATCGGGCCGGACTCGGCCCAGCGCAGCGGCAGGACGATAGGAAACGCTGGGGGCGCCGTCGCCCATGGCGTTCAGGCCCCGGCGCTGACCAGCGGACGACGCAGCGAGGTCTGACCTTCTCCCCACGCGTCGAGCAGGCGCCTGCCCAGGCGATCTTCGAGGAAGAGCAGCGCCCGCGCCCCGAAGAGGATGTCGGCGGCCAGCTCCGGCTCCTGGTTCGCCAATCCTCCGGCGAGGTCGTAGGCGGCGATGTTCTCATGCACCGCGTCGGCCTCGACGTGCTCGTCGTAGAAGTCGGTCGCCTCAACGCCGAAGCCGAAACGCCGCAGGGCGTTGCCGTAGCGGCGATTGGGCAGAGCCGACGTCATCTCGAACATCGCCAAGTGGCCGACGATCGCGCCGCGCCGATCTGCGGCGCAGGCCAAGTCGCCGACATCAGGTTGACGGTCGCCAGCGTCTCGCCGGGGGCGTGCGCGAGGTAGGCGTTCTCGCGGTCGTCGAGGCCGAGCGCCCTCATCGTCTTCGCAAAGAGTCGTGAGTGCATGCGTTCCGGCCGGCCGGCGCCGTACTCGTCGGCCTGCACCTCGAGCAGGGCCGTCTTCGCCGGGCCGTCGAGGCGCGGGATCGCCCAGCTGTGCGGGTCGGACTCCTTCAGCTGGTAGAGGGACCGGTGGACGACGAACTCGCGAAATTCCTCGACTCCCGCCTCGAGCTCGAGATGGCGAGAGAGCGAGACGCCACCGTCTTCGGATTCGAGGCGAAAGAGCAGATCGCCGACCTGGGCCGGCGTCGACCGGCTCACTCGAGGCGATCTCGGCCTCCAGCGCGTCGAAAAAGGCCTCCTCGAGCACGGCCCGCACCGCCAGGAGAGTCGGATCCCACTCCCAGGCGGGATCGACGTTCGGGAAGGAGCGGTAGTGGAGCTCGAAGCAGAGGTAGAGCGCCAGCTGCAGATCGTCGTCGCCGAGAGGGCTCTCGACGAGGGCGGCAAGCCGCGCTGCCTCCTCCGCGGGCTCGACGGCGAGAGGGGTGTCCCGACGCGGAGCCGAGAGCATCCCCACGACCAGGTCACAGATCGGCCCCGCGGATGGCAGCGTTCTGTCTGAGCCCAGCCGCTTTTCCGCGACGCTGCTCAACGGCGGGAAGACCGGGCGGGTTTTCGAGCACGTTTGGCTTTGGCGGGACGCCGGTGCTGCGCCCTCGGCACCTCCTCGGTGACGACGGCCCTGGTCAACGACTTGATCTGCCCCTCGAGGAACTTCGCCATCCGTTCCTCCTCGCGGCGGATTCCTTTCGCGAGTTTCGCCGTCTCGCGATCCCCGACTTTCTCCGCGAGGGTCTCGATCGCCAGGTAGGTGGCGATCTCCTCGTGCTCGTTGAAGTACTCGGTCTTGGCGTTCTTCAGCATCTTCTCCTGCTCGCCGGTGCCTCGAACCATGTGCAGCGGCCCCTTGGCCACGGCCATCGCCTTCCCCACCACGGTCTGGGTCAGCTGCCCGCCGCCGCCGAGCTTCTTGATCCGCCGCTCGAGGGCTTTGGCATGGGCCTTGGTCTCTTTGAGGTGGGCTTTGAGGCGATTTCTGTACGGCGCCTTGGTGGTCATCGCGATATGCGCCTCGAGGCTGGTCACCAGCTCCTTCTCCTTGCCAAATGCCTCGCTCAGGTACTGGACCAGCTTCGCGTCGCGCTCGTTCAGATCCGCCATCTCGCTCCTTTGATTGTTGGTTCGCCCGAGCTACCCCGGCGCACGAGATGGGAAACGGCCGCGAGCGCACCAGCGCCAGCGCCAGCGGAAGATCTGGCAGACCGCACTGCGATGCGGCTTCTAAGAGGGGTGGACGACCGGGCTCGAACCGGCGACCGCCTGGACCACAACCAGGAGCTCTACCAACTGAGCTACGTCCACCGCGCTGCCTGCAATTTAGCGGGCCAGGGCGGGGATCAGCTCGCGGCCCATCAGGGCGATCACGTCGAGATCGCGGTGGAGGAGGTGCTGGCCCATGATCCGGGCCAGGCCCGCCTGCTCCAGCTCCCGCAGCTGCTCGATCGCCTCGGGGACGGTGCCGACGATCGTGCTTTCCCTGATGTCCGCGAGGAACGCGTCGCCGTCGCCGTCGCCGCCTTTCCACTCCGACAGGCGCCCGGCACGGTTGCGCAGGTCCTCGCGGTCCGCTCCCACCAGCCAGCCGGTCATCATCGAGAGGGGCAGGCTCGCCGGGTCGCGATCGGCGGCTTCGCAGGCCTCGTCGAGGCGCTTGCGGACGTCGGCGATCTCCGTCGCGGTCGACATCACCGTGTTGTACTCGTCGGCGAGCGCGGCGGCCAGGCGCAGGCTGCGGGGTCCTCCTTTGCCGCCGAGGATCAGCGGCAGTCGCGGCTGCTGCATCGGCTTCGGGAGCGGGTCGAGGTTCTCGGCCCGGTAGTGGCGCCCCTCGTAATTGAACGGCCCCTCTTCCCAGTAGCGGTGGATCAGTTCCATCTGCTCCTCCAGCGCATCCATCCGCGGCCCGACCGCCGGCAGGTCGAAGCCGTAGGCCTCGTGCTCGCGCTCCCACCAGCCGGCGCCGATCCCCAGCTCGACCCGGCCGCCGGAGACGTGGTCGGCGGTCACCGCCATCTTCGCCAGCACGGCCGGGTGGCGGAAGGTCGCCGGGGAGACCAGCGTGCCGAGCCGCAGCCGCTCGGTGATCGCCGCCAGCGCCGCGATCGTCGCCCAGGCATCGAGCGAGCCGCGCTCGCGGCGATCGTCGACCGAGAGGTAGTGGTCGGAGCGGAAGAGGGTTCCGACCCCATGCTCCTCGCAGGCGGCGGCGATCGCCTGCCAGTCGGCCCAGTTCACTTCCTCCTGGCCCTCGATCATCAGGCAGATCTCCAAGGCGCTCCTCCTTCTGGTTCGGCGAAAATCGAAGCCTTCACACGGCTTGGCTACCCGTTTGCGGCGACAAGCTGCGCGAAGGCCCGGAACCCCGGCGCGGTGCGCTCGACCAGCGCCGGCTCCGCCTCGCTCACCTGCTCCGCCAGGGCGTGGGCGCCCTCGTTGCCGAGCGCCGTAACCGCGTCGTCGATCATCTCCGGCACCGCCAGCCAGGCCTCGACCAGGGCGAAATCGGCCTCGGGATGGAAGAGCACCCCCCAGGCGTTGCCGGCGCGGAAGGCCTGGTGCTCGGTTCGCGCGGACGACGCCAGCGACCGGGCGCCGTCGGGCAGGTCGAAGACGTCCCCGTGCCAGTGGAGGACGTCGGTGCTGGGAGCCAGGGCCCCGAGGACGGGATCGCCGGGGTCGCCGACCTCGACCGGAGCGAAGCCGATCTCCGGCCCCTCCCCCGCGCTCACCTCGGCCCCGAGCGCCCGCGCCAGCAACTGCGCGCCGAGGCAGATGCCGAGCACCGGCAGCTTGCGCTCGAGTGCCGTCGCCAGCCATTCCCGCTCGAGCGCCAGCACCGGGAAACGCTCCACCTCGTCGACGTTCATCGGGCCACCCATGACGACGGCGCCGGCGACCTCGTCGTGGCTGGGCAGCGAGTGGCCGGCCAGCGGCTTCACCGTCTGCACGTGAAGAGCGCCGCAGGCGTCGAGGATCCGGTGCGGTCCCTCCCAGGGCACGTGCTGGATCGCCAGCAGGGTGGGACGGCCGTCCAGGCTCATCCGGAGAGGCTAGTAGCCTTGCGCCGATGAAGATCACTGTTGAGACGCGGATTTTCCCGGCGACTTCAGTTACGAAGCCCGCTTAGGTCACCGCCGAAAATGACGAAGGTGCGCGGTCACGCGCTCGCCCGGCCAGAGGTGCGGCCGGGTGCGTTTGTCGGTGCCCATGCCCGTGGCGCCATGGCAATCGGGGCGCTCGCCGTCGGCGCCACCGCGATCGGTGCCTTCGCGATCGGCCGGCTCAGCGTCGGCCGCCTCTCCGTCGGCCGCGCCAAGTTTGGGCGGGTCGAGATCGAGGAGCTCGAGGTCGGCCGGCTCAGCGTGCGCGAACCACGCCATCCCAATGCCTAAGACTCGCGCGTATCCAGAACTGTGGCCCCTCTGGGGGCTAAAACTCTGGATACGCGGCGTTCTCACCGCTTTTCTAGTGACGGGATGGGCGGCCGCCTGGCTCGCCGCCCCCGCCCAGGCCGTCGGCCCCTACCCCGACCTCGGCTCCTGCCCGGTCTTTCCCGAGCCGCCCGCCTCGCTCTCCCCTCGCGCCCCGTCCCTCCCCAACCAGGCCGCCTGGAACCAGGACGTCTCCAAGGCGCCGCGCGACCCGCGCTCGGCCGCCTACCTCGCCTACATCGATTCCCACGGCGGCGACCACCTGCACCCGGACTTCGGCTCGCCGCGCCCCTACGGCTTCCCCTTCGCCGTCGTCGGGCCCGGCCAGCGCAAGCTCCCCGTCCACTACACCGCCTATGGCGAGGAGAGCGACCCGGGGCCGTTCCCGGTCCCCGGCGCCGCCCCGGTCGAGGGCGGCAACGGCAGCGACGGCGACCGCCACGTGCTCGCCGTGGACAAGTCGAGCTGCAAGCTCTACGAGCTCTACCGCGCGTTCTACGCCCCGCGGCCGAAGCCGCACTGGAACGCCGACTCCGGCACCGCCTGGGACCTCACCTCGACGGCGCTGCGCCCTGAGGGTTGGACCTCCGCCGACGCCGCCGGGCTGCCGATCTTCCCGGGGCTGGTCCGCTACGACGAAGTCGCCGCCGGCCGGCTCGAGCACGCGATCCGCGTCACCTTCGACAGCACCCGCGACGCCTACGTCCACCCCGCCGTCCACTGCGCCGGCGACAGCTCCAGCGCGGTCGCGCCGCCGATGGGCCTGCGGCTCCGCCTCGAGGCCGGCTATGGGCTCGGCGGCTTCAGCGGACCCGCCCGCACGATCGCCGAAGCGATGAAGCGCTACGGCCTGATCGTCGCCGACAACGGCTCCAACTGGTACTTCAGCGGCAGCAGCGACCGCCGCTGGGACGACGAGAACCTGAACCAGCTGAAGCGGATCCCCGGCAGCGCCTTCGAGGTCGTCAAGAGCGCCGCCGGCATCCACGCCTGCTGAACGCCCGCGCCCTCAGCCGCGCGTCCCGCCCCCGCGCCCGTCCGGCGACCAGCCGGGACCGCGGAACAGGTAGCCGAGCCGGTGGCGCCAACTCGCCGCCCCGCGCACGTCGCGGGCGATCGCGGCGAACTCGTGGAAGGCCACTCGGTGCGGCTTGAAGGTGCGCAGGTTCTGGGTCAGCCCGTACTTCACCCGCTCGGTCTCCCCCTGGAAGGTCCCGAACAGCCGGTCCCAGATGATCAGAATGCCGCCGTAGTTGCGGTCGAGGTAGAGCTCGTTGGAGCCGTGGTGGACGCGGTGGTGCGAGGGGGTGTTGAAGACGAACTCGATCGGCGCCGGCAGCCGCCCAATCCGCTCGGTGTGGATCCAGAACTGGTAGATCAGGCTGATCGCCTGCTGCAGCAGGATCATCCAGGGCTGGAACCCGAGCAGCGCCAGCCCGGCCCAGAACGGCAGCGAGGTCATCGGCGTCCAGGTCTGCCGCAGCGCGGTCGAGAGGTTGTAGTGCTGGGAGGAGTGGTGGACGACGTGGCTGGCCCAGAAGACCCGCACCTCGTGATGGATGCGGTGGAACCAGTAGTAGGCGAAGTCGTCGGCGAAGAAGAGGACAACGTAGGTCCACCACTCATCAGCCGGCATCCGCAGCGGCGTCAGCTCGTAGAGGCCGGCGTAGACGACGACCACGCCCAGCTTCCAGACGGCGTTGATGACGACGTTGCCAGCGCCCATCGAGAGGCTGGCCCGCGTGTCGCGCGCCTCGTAGCCGACCAAGTCCTCGTCGGCGGCGATCCGAAACGACCAGAGCTCAACCGCGAGCAACAGCACGAAAGCCGGGATCGCGTAGAGGATCAGCTCGCCCATCGGACCGGAACCTTAGATGGAGAGCGGGATCGGACCGTCGCGGTAAGATTGACTGACGAGTCAATCGACACGAAAGGCTGTCACATGGCTTCCAGCAGCGGCAAGGTCTCCCCGGCCGACTTCCCGCCCCCCGTCGACCCCCAGGGCGAGTTCGTCAAGCGCTCGCTCGACGGCGAGGACGAGCGGATCGAGATCGGCGTCGCGATCGTCGGCGGCGGCACCGCCGGGCTCGCCTGCGCCAACCGCCTGCTGCAGCTGCTGGCCGACGACCCGGAGACGATGGAGCGCCTCGGCGAGGTCCCGGTCGCGGTGATCGAGAAGGCGAAAACCTGCGGTGGCCACAACCTCTCCGGCGCGGTGATGCGCCCCGCCCCGCTGCAGGAGCTCTTCCCCGACCTCGGCCGCGAGCAGTGGCGCCAGCAGGGCTTCGGCTTCGGCGAGGTCGAGAAGGAGGCGATCTACCTCCTCCCCAACGGCAAGCGCAAGCTCCGCATCCCGCCCCCGCCGCCGCAGCGCAACCACGGCAACGAGGTCATCTCCGTCTCGGCCCTCTGCCGCTACATGCAGGCCCAGGCCGAGGAGGCCGGCGCCTACCTGCTGACCGAGACGGCGGCGACGCAGCTGATCGTCGAGGACGGCGCCGTCAAGGGCGTGCGCTCGGGCGACAAGGGCCGCGGCAAGGACGGCGAGGAGCTCGGCAACTTCGAGCCGGGCACCGACATCGCCGCCAAGGCGACGGTTCTGGCCGAGGGCTGCTGGGGCCACCTCACCGACGCCGCCGTGCGCGAGTTCGAGCTCGACGAGGGGCGCGAGCCGCAGGTCTGGGAGCTCGGCGTCAAAGAGGTCTGGAAGGTGAAGAAGCCGCTGGACCGCGTCATCCACACCCTCGCCGGCTGGCCGCTGAAGATCTCCGCTAAGTACCACCAGATCGGCGGCTCCTGGATCTACCCGATGAAGGACGAGAAGACCGGCGAGGACCTGGTCTCGATCGGCTGGGTGCTCGACCTCGACTACGCGGACGCGACCACCTCCGCCCACGACCTGCTGCAGCAGTTCAAGACCCACCCCCTGGTCCGCGACATCCTCGAGGGCGGCGAGCGGGTCGGCTGGGGCGCCAAGGCGATCCCGGCCGGCGGCTACTGGGCGATGCCGAAACTCTCCGCGCCCGGCACGGTGATCGCCGGCGACGCCGCCGGCATGCTCAACCTGGCGGCGCTGAAGGGGGTCCACTACGCAATCAAGGCCGGGATGCTCGCGGCCGAGTCGATCTACGCCGCGCTGAAGGAGGACAGCAATGACTTCTCCGCCTACGAGCAGGAAATCGAGGACTCGATCGTCGGCAAGGACCTCTACGAACAGCGCAACACCCGCCAGCCCTTCCAGAAGGGCCTGCTCAAAGGAGGGCCGCTGGTCAACCTGATGATCGCCACCAAGGGCCGCTTCCCCGGCGGGCGCTGGAAGATTCACCGCAACGACGCCCAGCCGATGTTCGTCGGCAAGACCAAGGACTCCTATCCCAAGCCCGACGGCAAGTACATCTTCGACAAGCTCTCCAGCGTCTTCGTCAGCGGCAACGTCACCCGCGACGATGCGCCGAACCACATCCGCGTGCAGAAGCGGGTGCCGCGCGAGATCGCCGAGACCTGGGCCTGGATGTGCCCCGCCGGGGTTTACGAGATCCCCGAGGACGCGCCCGAGAGCGGAGAGGTCGACGTGATCGTCAACTACACCAACTGCGTCCAGTGCGGCGCGATCACCGCCAAGGGCGGTCGCCTCACCCCGCCCGAGGGCGGGGACGGCCCGCTCTACCAGAACACCTAACAAGGCCGGCGCCGCCGGTCTCTAAGGTTTTGGGCGTGGGCCGCCTCGCAGGGATGATGATCTGTGCCGCCGCGCTGCTGGCGCTCCCGTCCGCCGCCGCCGCCGAGCGGCCGGCCAACGGCCCCAGCTCGGGTGAGGCCTTCGGAACCGTGGGCCGGACGGTGCTCGTCGCGATCGCCTCGACCACCGGCGCCGACGAGGCGCTCGGGGCGCTGGGCAACGGCCTGGCGCTGATCGAAGCCCGGCGCAGGATCGAAGCCACCGCCGCCGACTCCGGGGACTCACCGGGAACCAAGGCTCCGGCCGCGCCCGCGGTCCCCACCGATCCCGCCGAGATGCCGCCCGCTTCCGCCGGGTCCAACGGCACCAAGATCCCCCATCACAGCGCCGCCGAACGGGAAAAGATCTTCGCCAACACCCGGGCCGGCGACGGCGCCTCGACCTCGATCCTGCTGACCGGCATCGCCCTGCCGCCGCCGAACGCGCCGCAGGCGGTGAAGGACGTGATCAACAACGCCAACATGATCGTCGGCCGCCCCTACGTCTGGGGCGGCGGCCACGCTTCCTTCTACTCCAACTCCTATGACTGCTCCGGCGCGGTCAGCTTCGCCCTCTTCGGCGGCGGCATGATCCCCCGCCCCCTCACCTCCAGCGAGCTCGAGGGCTGGGGCGCCCCCGGCCCCGGCAAGTGGATCACCGTCTACGCCAACGCCGGCCACACCTTCGCCGAGATCGCCGGCCTGCGCTGGGACACGGTCGGCGACGAGCAGGGCACCGGCCCCCGCTGGCACATCGCCTCCGCTCCGCCGGACGGCTTCGTCGTCCGCCACCCGCCGGGTTACTGAGGCGAGCGACCCTAGCCGCCCGCCTCCGGCGTCGGTTCCGTGCCCCCCTCTTCGCCTTTTGGGCCGCGGGAGATCGGCACGCACTCCTCGTGCAGCTTGCGGGGTTCGGATTCCTTGCCCCATTCCTTGCCCGGCAGGTGAAAGAAGAAGCCGCCCTGCAGCTCGAGCGGGATGCAGGCTTGCAGCTGCGCTTTGGCTTCCGACCTGGCGTCCTTGTCGTATTTCAGGTCGATGCCGGTCCCGAGCTTCATTTCCGCCACGGCCGCGGCCTTACCCAGCGCGGGGATGCGCCAGCCCGCCTCGATCGCCAGGCCCGGCTTGGCCCGGAAGCCCACCGTCGCTTGGGGGTTGAAAGCCGGCAGATGGAGGCTCGCTTCGACTTCTTCCAGGCGCGGCGCCCGCGTCTTCACCCGCTCGCCGTCGTATTCGATGCCGGTGGACGCTTTAAGGTCGACCTTGGAATGGTCGTCTTCGTCGGTGGCGACGGTGGCCCTGGCCTTCAGGGCGCCGGTGGCTTCGACCCGGATCGGGACCGGCACGCTGCCGACCGGCACCGCGATGAAGAAGATCGGCACGCCGCGCTGCGGCACCAGTTCGCATTCGAAGCTCGCCGACGCAGCCCCTTGCACGGTCAGGGAGAGGGTCGCCGCGATGCTCGCGTCGGCCGTTTCGATCCGCCGCTTCCACCACTTGGCCTTGTTCCAGCGCACGTCGAAGTTCGGCTCGAGGTGCAGTTTCATCTCCGGCTTGAAGTCCGGCAGCCCGGCTTCGCCTTCGCACTTCACTTTGACCTGATCCTTCAGCAGCGGCCAGAGGAAACTGTCTTCTATCGGGCCCGTCCGCAGAGCGGCGGTGACCGCCTCCAGTTCGGAGCGCACCGGTTCGGTCACCGGTGGGATCAGGCTGGTGCCCTCAGCTTCGAAATCGGAGGGGTTGGCCACCAGCTCCCCCACGGGTTCGGCTTCAAAGAGCGAGGCGGGCCGGGTCTTCACCGTCGTCTCCCCTTCTCCGTCTTCGGTGGTGAAGGTCTGGGAAGGGGAGAGAGCCCTGAGCAGGAACCCTTCGGGGGCATTGGAGCCCGGCTTGGTGGTGAGGAACTGGCCCTTGACGATGCTGTGTTCGCCGGCGAGCTCGAGACGCGGGACGGCCAGGCTCGGGAGCGAGACGATGTCCTCGTTCTGTACACGCACGATTTCGGGATGGTGCGATTCGGGTTCCCCGTTGTCCGAGTCATCTCTGCAGTGCAGGTCGACCGCCCAGATCATCAGAGGCACGACGACCGCAACGGTCGCGGCGACGACGAGCAGCCGCTCCCGCCAGCCGCGGTCCTCGGTCTGCCGATCCCGCGTCCCCTGCTCCATTGCTTAAGAATCCTAGATCCCACCGCCGGAGACGCAACGCCCCCAGTAGAACACAAGGACGAACCCGGTCGCTCGGATCAAGATTGACGCGCTATCGCTGACATCCTGATGGCCGACCCCCAGGGGAATCGGGCCCTCAGTGTCTGTCAAGGCGGGGGAAAGACCTGGCCGTCAAGCTCGCTGAGCCAAAACCTGAATAACGTTTTGGGGCCGGCACCGAAGGACACGCCTTCGGCGCCAATGCCCACCACCGCCACGATCGACCTCGCCCAGCGCGACGTCCTTTGCGAGCTGGTCCGCAACCACCTCGGCGGGATCGGCGACGACTTCCGCTTGCGTGCCGACATCGGCTGGGCTCGCGCAAAGAGCGCGAGGCGTTGAGCTGACGATGCCCGTCCGCGTCCAACGAGACCGCGCGACCGGCAACAGAGTTGCCGCTTCTCGCTTGCGCCGGACGAGAATGACGCCCGATCGACCAATTAGCCTGGCAGCCTTGACTCACTGCACCAAGCCATCGCCGCAGGCGCAGTGGTGCCGCCGGCTCCGCAAAGGAGGTGAAATCAGATGACGATCCAACCAGTCCCATCCGTAGCGCCGCTACCTTCGACCGTGAAGCAGGGCTAATCGGCAGGCGCTGCGCCGAGAAGGTCTTGCAAGAAGGGCGCCACCCAAGCGCCGGCATCACCAGGTAACTAGGACTCCCTGTCCGGCGACGAGCCATCCATCGACACGGAACTCGCAGCCACTGTCGTCGTAGTGCGGCTCATACGCAGTTGCGCGGATCGTTGAGCGCAGCCTGATCTTCTGGTCCTCGGGCAGCGTTAGCGCCGACCAGTTGACAGCGATTTTTTTGACGAAGGTCGGACGGTTGGCTAGCCAATAACAGTAGTGGTCCCGCCGTTCCATTTGCGAATACAGCCTGACCTCGACCGATACCAATCCCTCCGCAGCGATGCGATCTGGAATCTCCGCGGCAAGCACTGCCGTAGCGTCAATATCTTCGTCCGAGAGTCCTGCGAGAACCGAGGCCTTGTCCTCGCCTGAGAGTCTCTCGAGGGATAAGGCGCTGCGAGTGGTGAGGCCTCTATCGTCTTTCCCGATCGCCGTGAAAAGGCTGCGACCGCGCTCGCTCCACTCAGTCGCACGCTGCTCGACGTCGGCGGCACTCGAACAGGCGAAAACTTCTCCCACCTTTGGGCACATGGTCACGATGAGATCCGACAAAGTGGCCCGTGACGTGATTGCCAGGTAGAAAGGCCCAGACCGGGTCAGCGTGGTGTTGGTCAGCAGCAGGCTATAGAGGGAAGCATCCTCTGCATCCTCCAGCGTGAGCGATATCTCGGCGTCCTCGACCGCCGGGCGGCTGGGCACGATCATCGCGGCTAGCTGCCTGAGGTCCGACCCGGCAGGGTAGAGCGAGGAAATTGCCTTGACCGTCTCCGCGAGTGGTTCGCGCGTCCCAGGTTGGGTCAGGACCTCGCCGTGCTCGAGAAATCGCCTGGCCACCCCGTCGAGCGCCGACTTCTGACTGTTGCGAGCGGTACTGTCACTGGCCCCTGGTAGGGCGGATACGGCGGCGTTTTCGCGTTCTCTCGAAGTTCCAGAGCCGAAGAAATAATGTTGTGCAACGACGCTTTGAGTCGGCTCGAGAGCATCTACTGCCGCCCAGAGGTTTTCCAGGAATCGCTCCGACCTGGCCTCGAGGCTCGCGGCGCAATCTTCGCCCGGTAGGGCATAGGGCAAGCCGAACGACCTGACGCGCTCGACATCAAGTGGGCCGCTGGATGACTTGGGTCGCCCTCGCAGTCCTTCCAGATAGGCGACGAACGGCTTGATCGGCTGCATAGAGAACGCTAGTTATATCTAGATAACTCTAGATTGTCGTAGTGGTCATAACGACGACAAGGCAATTTCACTAGGCCGGCTAACTCGTTCTCTAGGACGGGCATACCGTTCTCTAGGGCTGGCCTACGGCTCTCTAGGGCTGCCTGACCACTCGAGCCCGTGAAAACCTGGATCCATGCCACCCAACGGCACCGACAACCCGATCCCGGTCAATCGACTGCTGATCAGCACGATCACCGCCATTTGTAGCGCTGGCGCGGGCCTCGGCTATGCAGCCAGCCGGGAGCCCCTTGTCCTTCTGGCGGTTCCGATCGGCGTGGCCCTCATGGGTGCCGCCGTAGGCATCGGCGCCGGCCTCGCACTGGGCCTTGCCGACGCGATTTCGACCTGGATTAGGCGCCGACTGAATGGCGAGGACAGCAAACCGTAAGCCAATCGGCAACGCCCCCGGTTGGATTCGAACCAACGACCATCGGCTTAGAAGGCCGGTGCTCTGTCCACTGAGCTACGGGGGCAGCCCGCGAAGATTAGGCCCTGTCAAGCGGGATCGCGTAGCATCGCGGCGTGCCGAAAGCCGAGCTGCCGGGGATCGAGCTGCACTACGAGCGCGCGGGCGAAGGCGAGCCGCTGCTGCTGATCCAGGGCATGAGCGCCAACCACCTGGCCTGGGGACGGCCCTTCTCCTCCCTGCTCGAGCAGGGCTTCGAGGTCATCTCCTTCGACAACCGCGGCATGGGGCTCTCAGAGCGCGCCGCCGAGGCCTTCTCGATCGCCGACATGGCCGCCGACACGGTCGCCCTGCTCGACGCACTGGAGATCGAGAGCGCCCATGTGCTGGGGATCTCGATGGGCGGCATGATCGCCCAGGAGCTGACCCTCGCCCATGCCGACCGGTTGCGCTCCCTCACCCTCGGCTGCACCTACTGCGGCGGGCCCGGCTCGCAGCTGATGGACCAAGGCGATTTCCAGGGGCTGGCCGAAGCGATGGCCTCGGGTGACCGCGACCGCGTCCACCGGGCGATGTACGAGCTCAACCTCTCCCCCGGCTTCCGCGCCGACGAGAGCCGCTACGCGGAGTTCGTCGCGATGGCCGAGGCGCTGCCCGCCGCGCGGGAGACGATCGGGGCGCAGCTGCAGGCGATCGTCGCCCACGACACCAGCGCCCGCCTCTCGCAGATCGAGGTGCCGGCGCTGGTCATCCACGGCACCGTCGATCGCGTGCTCGGCTACCCCAACGGCCCGCTGGTCGCCTCGCTGATCCCCGGCGCCCGTCTCGAGACCCTCGAGGGCGTCGGCCATATGTTCTGGTGGGAGCAGCCCGAGCGCTCCGCCGAGCTGGTCCTCGAGCATGCGCTCACCCCCAGCCAATGAAGCGCCGGCTCCCAATCCCGTAGCCGGATCGCCGAGTGCCAGCTCTCTCGATCGCCATCGTCGCGCTGCTCGTCGCCCTCGCCTCGGCGGCGATCTCCTACCGCCAGCTCCGCGAGGCGCGCAAAGCGAACGCCTTCCCGGCCGCGATCGACCTCTTCCGCGAGTTCCGCGATCCCGCCTTCGTCGCCGACCGGCGGCTGCTGCTGTCGCAGCTGGAGGGCTGCGATCCCGAGCAGGGCATGAGCGGGCTCCCCGCCGGGATCAAAGATGCGGCCTTCCGGGTCAGCCACTACCTGGACAACGTCGGCGTCCTCGTCGCCCACAAGCTGATCGATCCCGAGATCGCCGGCAGCTTCCTCGGCGCCAGCGCCCTCAGCCTCTGGCATGAGCTGGCGCCGTTCATCCGGCGGGAGCGCGTGCTCCGCTCATACGACGACTACCAGATGCATTTCGAGCACCTCGCCGCCACCGTCGACTCCCTGGCGCTGGACAGCGACCGCCTCGGCTGGAGGAAGATGCCGTAGGGGGCGCGGCTGCCCACGGCGGCGCCGGGATCAGCCGCCGAGGTTGGCGCAGCCAGCCGGATCGAGCTTGCCGTTGACCTTGAAGACATAGTCGGGCTGGGGAACGATGCTCGGCTCGGACAGGACCAGCTTCAGCGCCGGGTCGTCCTTCACCCAGGCGTAGATCGGGTACCAGTATTCGGCGGCCTGAAAGTCCTGGGTGGCTTCGCTCATGATCAGGTAGTCGTAGTCGCCGGCATTGATTTCGCGGCGGAATGCCTCGCAGGTCGTCGCCAGGCGGTAGGTCCCGTTCGGACCGGGCACGCCGACGTATTTGACGTGGTTGCTGAGATCGCCGCCATAGAAGCCGTACTGGCCGAAGATGATCTCGCTGGAGCCAACGATGCCGATCCGCTTGTCGTGCTGGCGGCGGGCGAAATCGTAGGCTTTCTGGGGCCCGCCTTCGCCGAGGAACAGGGTCGATTTCGTGTAGTGGTGATCGGCGTACTGGACCTCCTGCGCCCGTCCCAACACCACTGCCAGCAGCAGCACCGCGCCGCCGATCGCGGCGACCATTCCACGGCTGACCCGGCCGCGCACCCGCCCCAGCCCCAGCGCCGCCGGCGCCCAGACCAGCGCCAGGGTGATGAAGACGGTGCCGACGATGTAGCCCGGGTACCAGCGGGGCGTCGTCAACACCGTGATCGCGTAGACGCCAGTGAGGAAGAGCAGCGTCTGCCAGGCGCGCTGGTTGGGCGCCCGCAGCGGCCGGGCGATCGGCAACAGCGCCATCGCCAGGATCAGACCGGGCGCGAGGTAACGAGTGTTGGTGAAGAAACCAGTCGGCGAGCCGTCCTGCCCCGCCGCGGTCAGCGGCGTGAAGAGGTAGACGAACGCCGTCGCCAGCGCCCCGGCGGCGATCACCTGCAGGATCCGGTTGCGCGAGCGCACGACGATGAAGACCGCGGCGGCGACGGCGATGATCAGGATCAACGGCCAGAGCGGCCCCAAGGCGTTGTCGAGCTGGGGAAAGAACCATCTGCGGTAGATCGTCGGGTCGGTCAGGTAGTGGGCGACGGCGAAGCGCGGGCGCGGGTCGAGCGGCATCTGATCGGGAGTCGGCAGGTTGAGCGGCCCGAACTTGGTGATCGGGATCGGGTTCCCGCCCGTCTTGATCGCCGCCCGCAGGTACCAGTAGCCGCCGACCACGAGCATCGGCACGGCCATCACCCAGGCGGTGGTCCAGCGCCGCCCTCTACCGCTGAAGATCACGACCCCGATCGTGATCGCGGCCACCGGGACGAGGAAGGTGAACTTGATCGAGCCGGCCAGTCCGGCGGCGATCCCGGCCATCACCAGCGGCCCCTTGTCGAGCAGCGGCGCGTCGCGCTCGGGCCGGTCTTGGACGGCCCCCTCTTTCGGCGCACGCCGTTGGTGGCCGTTGATGAGGAAGGCGGCAAAGGCGATCAGGAACGCCAGCCCCATGATGTCGTTGCGCCCCTCCCCCGGCTGGGTCTCGATCATCACCCCGGCGTCGAGCACGATCGCCCCCGCGACCAGGGTCGCCGGGCCGACCTTGTAGGGGCGGCCGACGCACCAGGCCGCCAGCAGGGCGAGCGCCAGCCAGAAGAGGTTGATCAGCGGCGAAAGCCAGTCGCTCTTGAAGAGGACGATCGCGGCGCCGTGAATCAGCTCGGTGCTCTGCGGGTAGAACCAGGCGGCCAGTCGCAGCGGATCGGTGAAGTGGAGGTGGACCGTCGAGTGTTCCTGGGCGATCCCCGCCGCGAAGGGCATGTGGTACCAGGTGGTGTCGCCGCCGAACATCCCCAGGTCGAGGTTGAGCTGGGAGGGGAAGGTCCACTCGGCGACGGTGAAGGAGGCGACGGCGAGGGCGATGAACAGCGCCGCCGTCCCCACTTTCGGCGCCATCACCTCCTTCCCGTCGCGCGGCGCCTTGTGACGTCCGAGCAAGGCCGCGCCGAGCCCGACGGCGATGCAGAAGAGCACGATCCAGCCCAGCCGCAGGATGCTGAGGCTGCCGAGTATCTCCAGCGACACGACCAGCAAGGCGACCGCGATCGTGGCGTCGGCGAGCCGCGCCAGCGCCCCGGAGAATTCCGGCACGATCCAGCGCCGCAGCCAGTAGCCGCCGAGGCCAAGCGCCGCGAGGATGCCGATCGCGGCGAGGCAGCCGCCTATGTAGGAGCCGAAGGAGGGTGCCACGGGCGCGGGATGCTATTCGCCGCGCCCGCGGGACATCCGCTCGGTCAGGGAGCGGCGGCGGGGATGCTGCAGGAGACCCCGGTGCCGGCCAGCCCGCAGTAGCCGTTCGGCACCTTGTGCAGGTACTGCTGGTGGTACTCCTCGGCGTAGTAGAAGGGCCCGGCAGGCTCGACCTCGGTCGTGATCGGCTCGTGCCCGGCGGCGCGCAGCGCGGCGTCATACGCGTCCCTCGCCATCTCCGCCGTCGCCTTCTGCGCGTCGTCGGCGAAGTAGATGCCGGAGCGGTACTGGGTGCCGACGTCGTTGCCCTGGCGCATCCCCTGGGTCGGGTCGTGCTCCTCGAAGAAGACCTTGAGCAGGTCGGCGTAGGAGAGCCTCTCCGGGTCGAAGGCGACCAGCACCGCCTCGGCGTGCCCGGTCCGGGCCGAGCAGACCTCGTCGTAGGTCGGGTTCGGCGTGGTTCCGTTCTGATAGCCGACAGCCGTCGTGTAGACGCCGTCGAGGCCCCAGAACAGTCGCTCCGCACCCCAGAAGCAGCCGAGCGCGAAATATGCGACCTCGATCCCCACCGGGAACGGCGGCTTGATCGGCGTGCCCAGCACCGCGTGGGTGTCGGGAACCTCGAAGGCCGGCTCGCTGCGCCCGGGCAACGCGTCCTCGGGGGCGGGCATCCGCGTCTTCTCGGGATTCAGCATCGTCATCAGCTTTCCAAGTCGGTTCATCTGTCGTACCTCCTGACCTCTACGTTACGGAAGAGGTCCAGCGAGGCTGCCGAACTCGTAGCCGACGCCGGTCAGCTCTTCCGAGACCGTCCAGAGCCGCGCCGCCGTCGCCTCGTCGCGGCCGGCCCTGACCGGACGCACGACCTTCGGGTGTCCGCGCCGCTCCTCGAAGCCGTCGGGCCCGATGAAGAGGCCGCCGTCGAGGTTCGGCCGGGTGGCCGCGTACAGCTCCGGCAGGGCGCCCATCTCGGCGCTCTGGGCGAGCAGCCGGTTGGTCACCGCGAAGACGGCGCGGTCGAGCGCAGGCGGTGCCGCCGTCTGCAGGTTGGTGGCGGCATAGCCGGGATGAGCGGCCAGGCTCTTCACACCCGAGCCGCCGGCGCGCAGGCGGCGCTCCAGCTCACCGGCGAAGAGCACGTTGGCGAGCTTCGACTGGGCATAGGCGCGCCAGCGGAAGTAGCGGCGCTCGCTCTGGAGGTCGTCGAAGTTGATGCGGCCGGCTTTGTGGGCGAAGCTGCTGACGGTGACGACACGGGCGTCCCCGCGCCCCTGCATCTGCCCAAGCAGGAGACCGGTCAGAGCGAAGTGGCCGAGATGGTTGGTGCCGAGCTGAAGCTCGAAGCCGTCGTCGGTCTGGCGCCGCGGCGGCGCCATCACCCCGGCGTTGTTGATCAGCAGATCGAGGCCGTCGCGCTCGGCATCGAAGCGCACGGCGAAGTCGCGGACCGAGGCGAGGCTGGAGAGATCGAGCCCCTCGACCGCGACCGTCGCACTCGGCAGCTCGTTGCGAATCGACGCCGCCGCGTCCTCCGCCTTCTCGGTGTTGCGGCAGGCGAGCACCAAATCCGCTCCGGCGGCGGCCAGCCCCCGAGCCGCGGCCAGCCCGAGGCCGCTGTTGGCGCCGGTGACCACAACGGTGCGACCCGTCTGGTCGGGAATGTCGGCCGCCGTCCAGCGCTCGCTCATCGTGCCGACCGTAGTTGATTGTCGGCCGACCTCGCGAGCGGGTACGGTCTCCACATCGGCTGCCTCCTCGTCCTCTTCGCCTTCATCTCGCCGCGGCTGGCGCTGTTCGCGCTGTTCCTCTTCTCGGACCTGCTCAGCCGCGCCTTCGACAGCTGGTTCGTGCCCTTCCTCGGCTTCTTCCTGCTGCCCTGGACGACGCTCGCCTATGCGGTGATGTGGAACAGCTCCGACCGCGTCTCCGGCTTCGAGTGGTTCATCGTGGTCCTCGCCTTCGCGATCGACCTCGGCTCCTACGCCAATCGGGACCGGGCGCGGCGCGCCTGAAAGATTCCTTGCGTCAGTTTGTGGCGCAGGGATAGGAGAGCCTGATGTGGCGCTTGGAGAGCACGATGAACGGCCTCTCGCTGACCTTGCCGTCCGCCAGCGAAGTGATTTCAACGTTGGTCAGCGGCACGAATTCGAGGTCGGCTCGGTTGAGCGAGTCCGAGAACCGGCTCTGGTAGCCGGCCGGCGGAAGCGTCACATCGCCGACGACGAGGTGTTTGTCGGTTTCGAAGACAGCGCGTTCGACGCGCCGCTCGATCTGGTCTCCCTCGTTCACCATCGATGCCACTATCGGCACAACCTAGCTTCCGCCTCACCGGACAAATGTCCACAAGGCAAAACCCCAGTCATGACGATGCGACTTTCACAACGGATGGCGCCACATAAACCCGGGCCTTGCCCCACGTTCGGATGTCAGAGCGCTCGAGGATCTGAAGATCAAGAAGGGTCTTAATCGCATTATTTGCGCCCGGTTTCGAGAGTTCGTACTCCTGCGAAACCTCTCTCTGGGTGATGTAGGGGCGACCGACCAGATCAGCGGCAAGACGCTCCGCTGCGCCGCGTTTACCTGCCAACTGGACCGTTGAACGCAGTTCCTCCTGAAGCGCTACGAGGCGCTCTACCTTGTCCTGGGACTCAGCGGCCGCAGCAGCCACACCCTCGGCGAAGAAGGCAATCCACGCATCCCAGTCTCCGCTCAAGCTTAAGGCGAACAGCGCATCTTGATATTGATCACGACGCTGCTCAAACCACGGCGAGACCACCAACAGGGGCTCTCGTATCAACGCCCCCCTCAGCAACTGAACGATCACGAGCAGCCGTCCGAGACGCCCATTTCCATCGGAATAGGGATGAAGCGACTCGAATTGGTAGTGGGTCATAGCCGCCTGCACGACAGTCGGCAGCTCGGGGGGGTCGTTGACCCAGCCCAGGAGTCCTTCGACTCCAGCTCGGAGCTGGTCACCGGGCGGGGGTGGAACGAAACGAGCTTCGCCGAGGCTTCTCCCCCGTGCTCCAATGACGACGATGCGGTCGCGAAGTCCGCCTGCGTCACTGAGCTCACCCGCCGTATCTCGAACGAGCGTGCGCTGGAGCTCACCAAGCATCCCGATCGTCATTGGGCGATCCTCCGGCCACGTGAATGCGAGTTCGGCCATCCGCTCGAAATTCAGAACCTCTCGAATCTCCGCCGTCATGTGCCGCTCGTCATCCCGATCTGCTGCCAGAACATCGGCGAATGGAGCGTAGGTCCCCTCCAACGCGCTCGTGCTCTGTGCCTCACGTCGCAGGGCGGGGCGACGAAGGAGTGCGGGGTTCGGGATGCGCCGAGCTGCCCCGTCCAAGCGAGCGAGTGCAGCGGATGCACGATTGACCGTAGTCCAGGTTGGCGTTGACAACGTCAGGGTCGAGGGCAAGGCATCCGGCAGAAAAGCCTTCCCCTCGACGATCTCGTGGGTCGCAGGATCTGGCCCGAGGATCGGCACCAGATGCCCCACGGGGCTTTTGTCAAGGCGTTCGATATCCATTTGGGTAACTATATTGGCTAAAACTTGCCCAATACACCTAGGTGGGTAAGTTGTCTAGGCGCTACCAGCGAAACCCCCGCAGACAAGCCGTTTGCGCGCTGATCGTCATCTGAGCTCGGATGCCCAGCGCGCGGCCACGGCATCAAACACGATCGAATATCGGGGCGCCCGGATTCGAACCGAGGACCTCGGCCACCCAAAGGCCGCGCGCTACCAGGCTGCGCCACACCCCGACCGGCTCAGTCTAGAGTGACCCCGATGGCCGATGTGGGTCCGTTCAAAGCGCTGCACTACGACCTCGACCGGGTCGGATCGCTGGACGCCGTCGCCGCGCCCCCCTATGACGTGATCGATGCCGCCGGCCGGGCACGCCTGCTTGAGCGCTCGCCCCACAACGCGGTCGCGATCGACCTGCCGAAGCCGTTCGACCCCGACGACCCGGCAAGCGACCCGAGCGGCGACCCCTACCGGGGGGCGGCGGAGACGATCGAGAGCTGGCTTGCCGACGGCGCGCTGGTCGCCGACGAGGAGCCCTCGATCTGGGCGCTGACGCAGGACTACACGGCGCCCGACGGCTCCACCCACAGCCGCCACGCGATCCTCGCCAGGGTCCGGGTGGAGGACTACGAGGGCGGCGGCATCCGGCCCCACGAGCGGACCCATCCGGGACCACTGCAGGACCGGCTCGAGCTGACCCGCGCCACCGGCCTCAACCTCTCCCCGATCTTCTCGCTCAGCAGCGCCGACGCCTGGCCGCTGGTCGCGCCGGCGCTGAGCGAGGAGCCCTGGGGGGAGGCGACCGACGAGGGCGGCACCGTCAACCGCGTTTGGCGGGTCACCGACCCGGCGGTCCATGCCGCCGTCGGCGAGCGCCTGGCCGGCGCCGAGCTGCTGATCGCCGACGGTCACCACCGCTACGAGACCGCGCGCGCTTACCGCGACGAGATCGGCGGCTCGGGCCCCCACGACTACACGCTGATGGCATTGACCGGGCTCGACGACCCCGGCCTCACGGTCTTCCCCACCCACCGCCTGCTCTCCGGCTTCGCCGGCGATCCGGAGCGCCAGCGACAGCTCGGCAGCGGCCTGCGCGAGCTCTTCGAGATCACCGAGGTCGGGGTCGAGGAGCTCGACCCGGCCGGCGAGGACGGGGTCGGCGTCTTCGGCCTCTACGACGACTTCCACAAGCAGGGGATGCGCCTGCGGCTGAAGGACGTCGGGGAGCTCGACCGCCGGCTCGAGGGCAAGCCCGAGGCCTACCGCCACCTCGACTCAGCGATTCTCGAGACCCTGGTGCTGAAGGGGCTGGCGGGGATGAGCGACGACGACATCGACGCGCGCCGCGGCCTCGAGTACGCCAAGAGCATCCCCGACGCCCTGGCCATGGTCGAGAGCGGCCCCTTCGACGTCGCCTTCATCCAGCGCCCGGTGCCGATCGAGCAGGTCCGTGCCGTCGCCGCGACCGCGGAGAACATGCCGCCCAAGTCGACCTACTTCTTCCCCAAGGTGATGACCGGCATCGCCTTCAACCCGGTCCGCTGAGCGGCCCGCATAGGATCGGCCCGTGGTCAAGATCTACACCAAGAAGGGCGACGACGGGACCACCTCGCTCTGGTACGGCGGCCGGGTCCCCAAGCACCACGGCCGCACCGAGGCCTACGGCGCCCTCGACGAAGCCTGCTCGATGCTCGGCCTCGCCCGCGCCCTCTGCGGCCCGGACGAGACCGAGCTGGCTGCCGACATCCTCCGCCTCCAGGACGACCTCTTCGTCGCCGGCGCCGAACTGGCGACCGCCCCCGAGGCGGCGGGACGGCTCGAAGACGGGGTCAGCCGCACGACCGAGGCGATGGTCGCCGAGCTCGAGAGGCTGATCGACCGCTACATGGCCGAGGTCGAGCTGCCCCCCAAGTTCGTGATCCCCGGCGGCAACCGGCTCTCCGCCCAGCTCGACGTCGCCCGCGCCACGATCCGCCGCGCCGAGCGCCGCATCTCCGCCCTCGCCGAGGCCGGCGAGCTGAGCGGCGAGACCGTGATCCACTTCGTCAACCGCGCCTCCGACCTCGCCTACGCGATGGCACGCTTCGCCGACGTCGACGACCCGGCCCTGTTCGAGGGCCGCGGCAAGACGAAGTCGTGACGGTCGTCGCCCGCCGCCTCGACGGCTTCGCCCACGAGATCAAGGTCGACGGCGGCCATACGCTGGTGGTCGACGAGCCCGCCGAGGTCGGCGGCACCGACACCGGCCCGCGACCGACGCAGCTGCTCGCCGCCAGCCTCGCCGGCTGCACCGCGATCACGGTCGAGATGTACGCCGACCGCAAGGGCTGGGACGTCGGCTCGATCGAGGTCGAGGTCGACGTCGCCTACGACGGCGCCATGCCCTCCAACTACGCGGTGGCGTTGAAGCTGCCGGAGGGGCTGAGCGAAGAGCAGCGCCAGCGCCTGCTCGCGATAGCCGCCAAATGCCCGGTCCACAAGCTGCTCGTCGGGGAAGCCACGGTCGTCGTCTCCGAGCGGCTCGAGGCGACCTAGTGGACCTCGGCCTGGCCGGGCGCGCCTGCGTCGTCACCGGCGCCAGCCGCGGCATCGGCCGCGAGACCGCGCTCGGGCTCTGCGCCGAGGGAGCCCAGGTGCTGCTGGTCGCCCGCGGCGAGCAGCGGCTGCGCGAGGTGCAGGAAGAGGCCGTCGGCGCCGGCGCCAAGGCCGGCGGCCGCGCCGCCGCGCTCGCCCTCGACGTCACCGCCGCCGACGCCGGCGAGAGGATGCTCGCCACCGCGACCGAGTACTTCGGCGGCCTCGACGTCCTCGTCAACAACGCCGGCGCCGCCGCCTGGCGCGACCTCGACGACGTGCCAGACGAGGACTGGCGCGCCCAGTACGAGCTCAACGTGATGGCGCCGTTGCGGGCGATGCGCGCCGCCGCCCCGGCGATGGCCGCGCGCGGCTGGGGCCGCATCGTCAACGTCTGCTCGACCGCCGGCAAGCGTCCCTCGGCGGCGATGCCGGAGTACTCGGTGGCGAAGGCCGCCGAGCTCTCGCTCTCGCGCCTCTTCGCCGACCGCTACGCCAAGCGCGGCGTCCTCGTCAACGCGGTCTGCCCCGGCCCGGCGGAATCGGAGATGTGGATGGACCCGGGCGGCCTGCTCGATCAGTCACGCGATCTGAGCGGAGCCGGAAGCCGCGAGGAGGCGCTCGCCGAAGCCGGCGCCAAACGCCCGATTGGCCGCCTCGCCGACCCGGCCGAGATCGCCGCCGCGATCGTCTTCCTCTGCTCCGCGCGCGCCTCCTACGTCGCCGGCGCCGCCTGGTCCGTCGACGGCGGCACCGTCCAAGTGATCATCTGATGGGCCGACGGGCCTGAAACGTCCATATATTGGACGGAATCGACCCATCGGCCATCAATTCGCTGTTGCTTTCGGCCGAGGACGCGGCGGCGATGGAGGTCCGGGGGCGCACCGACGCCGCCGTGCTGCTGGCGCTCTTCGGGTGGCCCGAGGAGCCCGGGCTGATCTTCACCGAGCGGCGGGCCGACCTGCGCCGCCACGCCGGCGAGATCTCCTTCCCCGGTGGGCGCCGGGACGAGGCCGATGCCGACCTGGCGGCGACGGCCCTGCGCGAGGCGCGGGAGGAGATCGCCCTCGACCCCGCCGTGGTCGAGCTGGTCGGAGCGCTGCCGCCGGTCTCGACCTTCGTCACCGACTACCGCGTCCACCCCTTCGTCGGGCTCGTCGCCCACCCCGCCGAGCTGAATCTGGAGCCCAACCCGAGCGAGGTCGAGACCGTCCTCACCTTCTCGCTCGAGCTGCTCCGCCGGAGCTATCGAGATGCGCCGCCTGGTCCGGCGCGGGGTCCCCATCCGCACCCCGACCTACGAGGTCGAGGGACAGCTCATATGGGGAGCCACCGCGCGGATCCTCGGCGACCTGCTGCAGCGACTCGACTAGTTGTTCGAGTCGCCGTTCGGCTGGGGGACGATGCGGATGTAGGGCCGCGGCTCCTCCCACCCGTCCGGGTAGATCTCCTTCGCCTGGTCGTTGGAGACCGAGCCGGCGATGATCACGTCCTCGCCCTGCTGCCACTGAGCCGGAGTCGCGACTTTGTGCTGGGCGGTCAGCTGCAGCGAGTCGATCACGCGCAGGACCTCGTCGAAGTTGCGCCCGGTGGTCATCGGATAGACGAGGATGAGTTTGACTTTCTTGTCGGGGCCGATGACGAAGACGTTGCGCACGGTCTGGTTGTCGGCGGGGGTGCGATCGCCGGGGTCGCCGGAGACGTCGGCCGCCAACATCCCGTAGGCCTTCGCGATCTCGAAGTCGGCGTCGCTGATGATCGGGTAGTCCGGCCGCGCTCCCTGGGTCGCCTCGATGTCGTCGACCCACTCCTCGTGTTTGTCCAGCGGGTCGACCGAGAGGCCGATGATCTTGACGTTGCGCTTCGCGAACTCGGGCTCGATGCTCGCCATGTAGCCGAGCTCCGTCGTGCAGACCGGGGTGAAGTCCTTCGGGTGGGAGAACAGGACCGCCCACGAATCGCCGATCCAGTCGTGGAACTTGATTCGGCCCTCGGTCGTGTCGGCCTCGAAATCCGGTGCTACGTCACCAAGTTGCAACGCCATCGAACCGCTCCTCTCGCATCTTCTCTTTCCGAATTTCCTAAATTCCTATCTGAGTTTAACTATTTGGATTCGGCGGCAGGCAAAAGCAGTCCCAGAGCCAGATCCGCCATTTCCTGAGACCAGGCGACCGGGTCGCCGCGTTCCCCCCTGACCGCGACCGGAATGCGCCAAGTGCGCGCCGCGGCGCGGACGATCTCCGCCCCGCCTTCGAGCACGGGCGCGGCGACGCTGCCGGTCGCCTCGTAGACCACCCCCCGCACCGGCGTGTCGACCAGCCTTTCCATCAGCCGCTCCAGGCGCGGGCCATGGATCGCGGCGAGCGCCTCGGGCCCACCCTCGGCCGACCCGAGCAGCAGGTAGACCACGGCGACGTCGCCGACCAGCTCCAGCAGGGTTCCCACTCGGTCCGGATCGGCCAGCGCCGGCTCAATCCCGGCCGCCGCGATCGCCGCCAGCCCCTGCTCGCGACGACTGGTCCCGCGCACGGCCCAGCCCTCGGCCAGCAGCCTCTGTCCCAGCGACCTGCCGCGGCAGCCGCAGCCGACGATCAACGCCCGTGCCATCGTCGCCAGCCTACGACTCATGAAAGGAGGGCCGGCCTCCCCCCAGGGTGAGGCCGGCCCGCCCGCTTCACTTCACGACGTCTTCACGATCGACAACATTGGAGCCGTCTTCTCAGTAGCAGCGAGCTTCATCCCCTCACCCCCTTCCAAGTGATTGGATGTCTGCATCAGTGCGACCTGATCAAACGCTAAAACCGATTCCAGCAATTAATTTGACTTCGCCATATTTAGTCCCCTGTCCTTAAAATTCGCTTACGCTTGATCGGTTCAACACTCTCAATAGGAGGACAAAATGGGATCGGTTAAGCAGGCAGGAGCGCTTGACTCCACGCTAGGGGCGATCGTCGCCCACCCCTTACGCACCCGCTGCCTGACGATCCTCAGCGACCGCACCGCCAGCCCCAATGAACTGGCGAAAGAGCTCGGCGAGGAGGTCGGCAACGTCTCTTACCACGTCAAGCAACTACTGAAGATGGAAGCGATCGAACTTGTGCGCGAGCGTCCCGTGCGCGGCGCAGTCGAGCACTTCTATCGAGCGATCAAACGACCCGTCATGGGGAACGAGGAGTACAGCGAACTATCGGTCGAGGAGCGCTTGCGGTTTGCGCGCCACGCGCTTCAGTTCTCCGTCGCCGACGCTGCAAGCGCAATCGAGGCGAACACCCTCACCAAACGCCCCGACCACCATCTCACTCGCTTGCCGGTCACGGTCGACGAGGAGGGCTGGCGTGAATTGAGCGAGATCTATGCGGATGCCTTTCGGCGGACGATCGAGGTCGAGGCAGCCAGCGCCGAGCGGATGAGCGCTGATCCAAACGCCACCAGCATCCCCGCCAGGGTAATCACGATGTTTTTCGAGATGCCACCACGCAACTAGGCCTAGGCCGACTCGAACGGCCCACCGCCGCGCTGGCGCAGCCGCTCGTCTTCGGCAACTCGTCGCCGCAGGTCGGCCTCGGTCATCTCGGGCGCGCCGCGGCGGCGGCGCAGCTCGTTCTGCGCGTCCATCATCTGGCGGATGTCGTCGATCTCGTTCTGGGCCTCGACGTCGGGCGAGCGGGTCGGCTTCCAGTCGACCAGGTCGGCGGACGAGCCGGGATAGAAGTGCCCTACGACCACCAGCACGCCGATCATGAACGCCAGCACTCCCAGGGTCCCAAGGATCAGCAGCACACCACAAGGATACGGTTAGGGCCATGCCCGAGGCCTACGTACTGGACGCGCTCCGCACCCCGATGGGGGCCTACCGCGGCGCCCTCTCCGGCGTCCGCCCCGACGACCTCGCCGCCCACACGATTCGCGCCGTGGTCGAGCGCAGCGGCGTCGACCCCGAGCAGATCGTCGACGTCTACTTCGGCGCCGCCAATCAGTCGGGCGAGGACAACCGCGACGTGGCGAGGATGGCGGCGCTTCTCGCCGGCCTCCCACACAGCGTCCCCGGCGCCACCGTCAACCGCCTCTGCGCCTCCGGCCTGGAGGCGGTGAACGCCGCCTCGCGCGCGGTCAAGCTGGGCGAGGGGGACTTCTACCTCGCCGGTGGGGTCGAGTCGATGAGCCGGGCGCCCTGGGTGGTCGAGAAGCCGGAGCGGGCCCTCCCCCGCGGCCCGCAGACGATGCACGACACGACGCTTGGCTGGCGCATGATCAACCCGCGCATGGCCGAGCTCGGCATCTCGACCGAGTCGATGGGCGAGACCGGCGAGAACGTCGCCGACCGCTACGGGATCAGCCGCGAGGACCAGGACGCCTTCGCCCTGCGCAGCCATCAGCGCGCCGTCGCCGCCGCCGAGGCCGGCTGGCTGGCGGAGGAGATCGTCCCGATCGAGGCGCCGCGGGGTCGCGAAATCGTCGTCGTCGAGGCCGACGAGGGCCCCCGCCCCGGCGCCTCGCTCGAAAAGCTGGCGCAGCTGCGCCCGGTCTTCCGCGAGGGTGGCACCGTCACCGCCGGCAACGCCTCGACCCTCAACGACGGCGCTGCCTGCCTGCTGATCGGCTCCGAGCAGGGCGCCCGCCGCCTCGGCCTCGAGCCCCTGGCCCGCGTCGTCTCCTTCGGGGTCGCCGGCGTCGACCCCGCCCACATGGGCATCGGCCCGGTCGCGGCGATCCCCCGCGCCCTCGCCGCCGCCAGCCTCGATCTCGACCAGGTCGATCTGGTCGAGATCAACGAGGCGTTTGCCTCCCAGGTCCTCGCCAGCGCCCGCGAGCTCGGCATCGAGCAGGAGCGACTCAACGTCAACGGCGGCGCGATCGCCCTCGGCCATCCGCTCGGCTGCTCGGGCGCCCGCCTCTCCACCACCATGGTCCGCGAGCTGCGTCGTCGCGGCGGCAAATACGGCGTCGTGACCATGTGCGTCGGCGTCGGCCAGGGCCTGGCAACGGTCTTCGAAGCCGTCTAGGCCCTCCTAACCCACCTGAATGCTCAACCAGGTCACTAGGCTCTGTTCTGGATGAAGCGGCGGGGAGACTCTCGACGGCGGCGTGGCGCCCGCGTCACGGCGCTCGGCGCGATCGCCCTGGCGTTGCTTGCGCCGGCCGCGGCGCAGGCCGGCTCACGGGCGCATGCGTCGATCGTCGGCGGCAAGACCGCCTCGATCCTCGCCTTCCCCTCGCTGGCCTTCATCGCCGCCGAAGACGGCAACGAACAGGGCTTCGCCTGCACCGGGACGGTGATCGCGCCGCGGCTGATCCTCACCGCCGCTCACTGCGTCGAGGATCTCGACCGGGGCGGGTACACGCCGACGCGGGACTACATCGTCGCCACCGGCCTGACCAACCCGCACCAGGCCCAGGCCAAGGACCTGTCGCTGGTCACGAGCACCCACGTCTTCCCCGCCTTCAACCCCGGAACCGTGGTTGGGGATGCCGCCGTGCTGGTCCTGGCGACCCCCACCGCGGCCCCGGCGATCCCACTGGCGAGCGCCGCGGACGGCGCCCTCTACGAAGGCGGGGCGACCGTGCTCCTGGCTGGATGGGGCCTGACTCACGCCAACGCCGCCCAGGAGCCGAGGGCGCTGCGGTCGACTTCCACCGTGGTGCAGGCCCCGGCGTCCTGCGTGCGCAAGACGAGGCGCTTTGCTCCCGCCTACTCACCGGGGCTGCAACTCTGCGCCACGAACCCGCCGGACCACGCGACCGGCGGCTGCTACGGCGACAGCGGCGGGCCGGCGATCGCCCAGCGGCCGGACGGCACGGTCGTCGAGGTCGGCATCACCAGCACCGGCGGCCCGAGGTGTAGCACCAAGGTCCCGAACATCTTCACCCGCGCGGACCGGGTCTCGACCTGGGCCTCGGAATGGATCGCCGCGGTCGAACAGGGCGGCCCGGCGGCCCGGGGCCGAACCAGGGAGCCGCCGCGGATGCGCCGCCAGGACGCCGACGAATTCGTCGTCAACTCGCTGCTCGAGGCGCTCGGCCCGCGGGTGCTGCTGATCGAGAAACTGAGGGGCGATTGCAAGCGCCTCGCCCGGCCCCGGGTGAGGTGCGCCCTGACCTGGCGCTCGGGACCTGGGCTCTACCACGCGATCGTCACCGTGTACTACGTGCTGCGGCAAGAGGCCGTCGTCTGGGACAGCAACGTGACGATTCGCCGGGTCAACCCCCGGGGCCGTCTCAGGTAGCCTCGCCAGCCGTGACGGGCTTCTCAGAGCTGGCCAGCGTCGACGGGACGGTGACCGCGACCGCCGAGGCGCTGGTGCCGATGAAGGACGACGGCCTCTACCGCGGCGACGGCGCCTTCGAGGTGATCCGGATCTACGCGGGGAAGCCCTTCGCACTCGGCGACCACCTCGACCGGCTCGGACGCTCGGCCGCGGCGATCGAGCTCGAGTTCGACCGCGGCGCGCTGGAGAGCGAGATCGACGCGCTGCTGGCGGCGGCCGGCGACGTCGACGGTCAGCTGCGGTTGATCGTCACTCGCGGCGGCCGCCGGATCGCCGCAACCGAGCCGATCCCCGACCACGGCGAGACGCTGAGCGTGGCGACCGTGACCTACTGCCCGACGGTGATCCTGAACGGCGTCAAGTCGCTCTCCTACGCCGCCAACATGCAGGCCAGCCGCCTGGCCAAAGGGCGCGGAGCCGACGAGGCCGTGCTGGTGACGCCGGCGGGCACGGTGCTGGAGCCGCCGACCTCGGCGATCTTCTGGGTCACCCCCGACGGCGCCCTGCGCACGCCGGCGCTCAGCGACGGCGTCCTCGAGTCGATCACCCGCGACCGCCTGATCAGGGCGCTCGACGTCGAGGAGGGGACCTGGCAGGTCGAGGACCTGCGAGCCGCCTCCGAGGCGTTTCTCGCCTCGACCACGCGGGAGATCCAGGCGGTCGCCGCGATCGACGGAAACGAGCTTTCCGCCGCGCCAGGGCCGCGCACCCGCGAGGCCCAGCAGGCCTTCGCGGAGACGCTCGGGCGAGAGCTGCGCGAACTTCGATGACCACCACAGAGATAGGGGCGAGATGGACTTCCAGCTGAGCGACGAGCAGCGACTGATCTCCGAAACGGCGCGCGAGTTCGCCGACAAGGAGATCGTGCCGCGGGTCAAAGAGAACGACCGAGCCGGCCGTTTCGACCGCGAGCTGGCGAGCAAGCTCGGCGAGGTCGGCTACCTTGGCGCCCCGGTTGCCGAAGAGTACGGCGGCCGCGGCCTCGACTACATCGGCTACGGGCTGATCGTCGAGCAGGTCGGCCGGGGCGACTCCTCGGCCCGCACCGTGGTCTCCGTGCAGACCTCGCTGGTCGCCGGCTCGATCGAGCGCTGGGGGACCGAGGAGCAGAAGCAGCAGTGGCTGCCCCGCCTCTGCTCGGGCGAGGCGCTGGGCTGCTTCGGGCTGACCGAGCCCGACACCGGCACCGACGCCGCCAACCTCCGCACCCGCGCCACCAAGACCGACTCCGGCTGGTCGATCAGCGGCCAGAAGATGTGGATCTCGCTCGGCAACTTCGCCGAGGTGGCGCTGATCTTCGCCCAGACCGATCCCGAGAAGAAGCACAAGGGTCTGGCCTGCTTCCTCGTCCCGACCGCCAGCGAGGGGTTCTCGTCCCAGGAGATCCACGGCAAGCTCGGCCTGCGCTCCTCCGACACCGCCTCGCTCGCGCTCGACGAGGTCGAGGTCGGCGACGACGCGATGCTCGGCCAGGTCGGCGACGGCTTCAAGGTCGCGATGAGCGCCCTCGACAACGGCCGCTACAGCGTCGCCGCCGGCTGCGTCGGCATCTGCGACGGCTGCGTCGACGCCTCCGTCGCCTACGCCAAGGAGCGCAAGCAGTTCGGCGTCCCGCTCGCCCGCTTCCAGCTGGTCCAGGAGATGATTGCCGACATGATCCTCAAGCGCGACGCCAGCCGGATGCTGGTCTACCGTGCCGGCGTCCTCAAGGACGAAGGCAAGCCGAACACGACCGAGACCTCGGTCGCCAAGCTCTACGCGACCGAGTCGGCGGTCGAATGCGCCAACCTGGCGATCCAGGTCCACGGCGGCGCCGGCTACGTCGACGACTACCCGGTCGAGCGCTACCTGCGCGACGCCCGCGTCACCACCCTCTACGAGGGCACCTCGCAGATCCAGAAGCTGATCATCGGCCGCGCCGCCACCGGGATCAACGCGATGCTGCCCTTCGAGGAGAGCTGAGCCCCTTGGCGATCGTCGAGACCTCGGTCGACGACTTCCGCGTCGGCCTGCTCCAGCTCAACCACCCCGAGACCCGCAACTCGCTCTCGAGCGAGATGCGGGAGGGGATCCTGGCCGGCCTGGAGCGCTTCGACGCCAATCCCGAGGTCCGCTGCATCGTCCTCGCCGGCTCCGACAAGATCTTCGCCTCCGGCGCCGATATCAGGGCGCTGGCGGCCCGGGCCCTGGGCGAGCCCTCCGACGCCAGCGGCGCCGAATTCTGGCGGCGGATCGCGGACGTGCAGACGCCGCTGGTCGCCGCCGTTTCCGGCTACGCGCTCGGCGGCGGCTGCGAGCTGGCGCTGGCCTGCGACATGATCGTGGCCGACGAAACGGTCCGCTTCGGACAGCCCGAGATCACCCTGGGGATCATCCCCGGGGGCGGCGGCACGCAGCGCCTGACCCGGGCGATCGGCAAGCAGAGGGCGATGGAGTACGTCCTCACCGGCCGCCACTTCGACGCCGGCCTCGCCTACATGTGGGGACTGGTCAACAAAGTCGTCAAGACCGGCCACTGCCGGAACGAGGCGCTCGAGCTGGCCCGCACGATCGCCGAGCGGCCGCCGATCGCGACCCGGCTCGCCAAGCAGGCGGTGCTGACCGCCGACGAGACGGCCCTCTCCGCCGGCCTCACGGCCGAGCGGCGGATGTTCGACGAAGCGATGGCGACCGAGGACCGGGTCGAGGGCATGAAGGCCTTCATCGAGAAGCGCGAGCCCGATTTCAAGGGCCGGTGACGGTCACCCGCGTCGGCGTTCTCGGCGCCGGCACGATGGGCCGGGGAATCGCCCAGGTCGCTGCGCTGGGCGGCTTCCAGACGCGGCTCTACGACGCCTTTCCGACGGCGGCAGAGGAGGGCGCGAGCGCGCTCGGCGAGGCCCTGGCGAAGGGCGCGGCGCGGGGCCGCTGGACCGAGGCCGAGGCTGAGGCCGCATCCGAACGGGTCGAGCCCGCGCTCGAGATCGGCGAGCTGGCCGGCTGCGAGCTGCTGATCGAGGCGGCGCCGGAGGACGTCGAGCTGAAGCGCCGGCTGTTCGCTGAGGTGGCCGCGGTCTGCGGCCCCGACGCGGTCCTCGCCACCAACACCTCCTCGCTGCGGGTCGCGGAGATCGCCGCCGGCGTCCCCGGCCCGCAGCGGGTCGTCGGCATGCACTTCTTCAACCCGCCGGCGCTGATGAAGCTGGTCGAGGTCGTCGCCACGGCGGAATCCACCGAGACGGCGCTGGCGACGGCGGCGGCGGCGGCCCGGGCGATGGGCCGCACGCCGATCCGCGCCAGGGACACTCCCGGCTTCGTCGCCAACCGGCTCGCCCGTCCCTTCTCGCTGGAGTCGCTGCGAATTCTCGGCGACGGCGTCGCCGACGCGGCGACGATCGACCGCGTCGTCCGCCTCGGCGGCGGCTTCCGGATGGGTCCTTTCGAGCTGCTCGACCTGATCGGGCTCGACGTCAACCTGACGATCGCCCGCTCCTTCTTCGCCCAGGGCGGCGAACCCGAGCGCTGGCGCCCGAGCCCGATCCAGGAACGGCTGGTCGAGGAAGGCAAGCTCGGCCGCAAGAGCGGCCAGGGCTACTACGCCTACAGCAAGGGAAGCGAACGCGAGGCCGACCCCGAGTTCGGGATCGAGGCGCCGACCCTGGACCCGGAGGCCTTGGCCCGGATCGATCCCGCCGCCGGCGAGATCTTGAGGCGCTTATTCGCCCAGATCGCCAACGAGGCCGCCTTCGCCCTGGAAGAGGAGATCGCCTCGCCGGAGGACATGGAGACGGCGATGAAGCTGGGCTTCAACTGGCCGCTGGGACCACTCGGGATAGGCGCGCTGATCGGCGCCTCCCGAGCCGTCGAGCTGCTCGAGCGACTGCAGGCTGAGAAGGGCGCCGCCTACGCCCCGGCGCCGCTGCTGATCTCGAACATCAGCTCATCCGGGTAGCACCAGCTCCAGCGCTCGCCCGGCTCGGCCGAGCGGATGATCGGGTGGCCCGTCTCGCGGTGGTGGGCGGTGGCGTGTTTGCCGACCGAGTTGTCGCAGCAGCCGATGTGCCCACAGCTCTGACACATCCGCAGGTGGACCCACCGCGTGCCCTGCGCCAGGCACTCCTCACAGCCCTCGACGTCGTCCGGGAGCTCGAGGAGCTCCACGGCGTCGAGGTGGGTGCACTCGGCCATCAGATGAAGAGTAGAACCCAGACGACGGCGGCGAGGACCGCGACGGCGATCAGATGCATGCCCTGTCGCGATCGGCCTGCAGCACCACCACGCCCAGCATCACCCCCACCGGCGGCAGGACGGCGAGCACGAAAAGAAAGTGGGCCGTGAGCTGCTTACCCATGCCTTTTTCAGCCTAAGTCAAGTACGTCTTAACGCGAGGGCAATAAGATGCCCCAGTAATCACAATGAACCAAGCTGGGCCATGATCTCGGCCTTTCGCCGCCGCCAGGAATCGTCGAGCATGGACTACGACCTTTCACGCCTAAACACTCGCTCCTTCGAGCAGCTGGTACAAGCCCTCGCCGCCAAGGTGATCGCGCCTGGGATCGTCGTCTTCGGCGACGGCCCCGATGGGGGCCGAGAGGCTAGTTTCGACGGCATTGTCCCGTACCCCAGCATTGCCGATCAATGGAGCGGCACGCTCGTCGTCCAGGCGAAGTTTCGCCAGCGAACTCAGGACACCGCGAAAGACACTCAGTGGCTCCTCGAGCGACTGGAGAAAGAGCTGGAGGAGACCTTCGACGGATCCTCGAAAAGAGTCCGGCCGACCCACTACATCCTCGCCACCAACGTGGCGCTTTCCTCCGTGCCGGAGACCGGCGGCAAGGCACGCGCGGATGCCGTCGCGGCCCAATACCCACTGAAGGGCTTTCATCTGTGGGACTACGACAAGCTCCGCACCTACCTCGATGACGCAGAGGGAATTCGCAACGCGTTTGGGGCCTTCATCAGCACCGGTGACGTCCTGGCGGAACTGAAGGATCGCCTCGAACAGGCGACCCCAGACTTCGACAGCCTCATCGCCAACTTCCTCGAGAAGGAGCTGCTCGCGGACCAGTTCGCGAACCTCGAGCAGGCCGGGCGGGTAGCGGAGGAGCAGATTCCAATCAGCCGTGTGTTCATTGACCTGCCGACCCTCGTCAACGCCGACGACGAGATCGCCAATAAGGGCTTCATCGCCACTAGCCTTGAGATCGCCACCGAAAAGCTCAATCCCGAAAGCAACCCAACCTCCTCGTCCGATGCGAGGCCAGGTCAACCGGAGCGCGGTCGCCTCGTCCTTGTTGGCGGGCCCGGCCAGGGCAAGACGACCGCAGGGCAGTTCCTCTGTCAGCTCTTCCGCGCCAGCCTACTGGAGGCACGACCGCCGAACTCGCTGACGCCGGAGGCGCGGTCGGCATTAGCTCTGATGAAGTCTCAGTGCGATGGAGAGGCGATCCCATTTCCCAGCGTCCGTCGCTTCCCGGTCCGCATCGCCCTGACCGAGCTCTCGGACCGACTCGCCGAACGAGACGGCCCGAACTCCTTGCTGGAGATGCTGGCCGACATCCTCGCCCGGCGCACGAGCCAAGAGCTGCCGGTCAGCGTCTTCCGGGAATGGCTGGCGGAGCACCCATGGCTACTCGTACTCGATGGTCTCGACGAGGTTCCCGCCTCCAGCAACCGCGCCCGAGTGATGGAGACCATTCGTGACTTCTGGATCGACGCGACGCAGGCACAAGCGGACCTGCTCGTTATCGCGACCACCCGGCCACAGGGCTACAACGACGATTTCTCGCCCACCGTCTACAGGCACGTCGCTCTGTCGCCTCTGTCCGTCGAGCTGGCACGGCGGTACGGCACCCGCCTCGCCCAAGCCCGGCACCCGACCGACGCCGATCGCCAGAAACGCATCGTCGCGCGGCTAGAGCAAGCCTCACGAAACGAATCGACCGTGAAACTGATGACGAGTCCGCTGCAGGTGACGATCATGGCGACCCTGGTGGATCGAGGAGGTCAGCCGCCGGAGCAGCGATGGAAGCTCTTTTCCGAGTACTACGACGTCATATACCGGCGCGAGCTCGAGCGCGAGATCCCCGCCGTGCGAGTTTTGCGCGAGCACAAGCCCGACATCGACGCTGTCCACCGACGTGTTGCCCTGATCCTGCAAATCGAGGGGGAGTACGTCTCCCACGCGGAGGCACGGATGCCGACCGAGCGATTCGCCGCGATCGTGCGCGCCCGTTTGCAGGATGAGGGGCACGAGGAACCGCAGCTCTCCGTGGTGGAAGGCGAAATCATCAAAGCGGCGGCCGATCGGCTGGTTTTCCTTGTTGGAGTCGAGGCCGACGAGGTCGGCTTTGAGATCCGCTCTCTACAAGAGTTCATGGCGGGGGAAGCGCTGATGGACGGGGGCGAGAAGAGCGTGGCGGAGCGACTGCGGGCAATCGCCGGAGTCACTAGCTGGAGAAACGTATTCCTCTTCGCCGCTGGTCACTGCTTTGCTGAGCGTCAGCACCTTCGCGACACGGTGACCACGATCTGCGCACAGCTCAACGACCCCGGCGTCGACCCGCTAGCGCAAATATCCCGCCCGGGATCCGTGCTTGCGTCTGACTTGCTCGACGACGGCTTCGCCCGGACCCAGCCGGCCTACTCGCGCCTGCTGGCCAATGAGGCCATGCGCCTTGCCGGCCGTTCTCGCCATGAGGACCGGCTGATCCGGGTCTACGAGGAGCCCCTGGCCGATATCTACGCGGAAGCCCTCGTCGGGGCACTCGACGACACAGACTTGCGCGCTGGTGCGATTGCGGCTCTTCTCGCCCTGGACGCTGAAGGAGCGACCTGGACGAGCGCCATTCTCGAGGAAGGGGTTCCCGATTCCGCGACAGGCTTAGTCGAAGTGCTCAATAGCGAGGGGAGCCCCGCGAGTGCGTGGCTGATGCGCCGAACCCGAGAGCTGGGAGACAAGCTCAGCCTAGCCGCCATTCTTGCCAGCAGCCGACCCCTCTCCGCCCTCTCGAAGAGCTTGCCACACAACCCAGTCGTCGCAATTGGGGACTCGTTCCAAACGCAATGGAATCACCTGATGGACCACCGGATCGAGCTGGCCGGGATCGACTCCCAGGCCTTCGAGCTGGGGCTGCAGTCGATCACGATGACCGAGGCCACGGAGTTACGCGAGCGACTAGAGGAATCGGTTCCAGCGATTTGCAATCCCGCCTGGGTTGGCATCAACGCCGCGCTCGACTTCAGCGAGAGGCCAAGCGCCGCCGAGCTGGCGCGCCAGCTGCGAATGCTCGCCCGCGCCGTGGAGCCCGCTGACTGGGCGGCGATTGGGCGTTTCTCTCCCTGGCCGCTGTCCGCCGCCATAACCCATGCGGAGGGAGACCCAGAGGCTCTCCTGCGCCAAGCTGAGCTTGCAGAAGAGGGGCGGATGGGCGACCTGGACGAGTGGACACGAGCCGAGCAGCGCTGGCGCGAGACTGGCCTTGTCGCGGCGGATCTCGACTACGTCCCGAGGGCCCAAGGCCCATACGACGACAGCATCGATATCCAGGGGTTCCCCGACCACGCCAACACTGGAATGAGTCGAACCATGGGCATGACCGCCGGCGCCACGGCCACGCTGCTGACCTGGCTCGACAAGTGCAACGGCGAAAAGGGGCGGTCGAGCATCATCCGCTGGCTGGCGTTCGCAATCGGCGCCAGCTACACGAGCGAGGGCAAGCTACGGGCCGCCCCCTACTGCGAGTGCCTGATCGAGCAAGCGGAGCGGGACCGCAACTTCGGGAATCTCGAATTGGTCGTGAGCCTCGGTTGGGATGAGGACCTCTCTGCCATGGAAGCCGCCGCGCTGGACGCACTCGGCCGAAACCTGCGGAGCATGCGACAGGGCGCTTCCAGCGCCAACAGGACGCAGGGGATTCAGCCTCTGGCCGCACAGCTGACCACATCCTGGAACCGGAACGAGAACCGCTCCGACGGTGTCTTCCGGTTGATCGCACTGGGGCTCCCGGCAGATACCGATCCACCGGTCGACGACCCGGAAATCGCCGCACGGAATCCGGGCGCGTCGGGCCTGCTTCAGTTGAAGGGAGAGTGGACCGAGCTTGGCGTAGCCGAGGGGATCGGAAAGGTCACTGGCTGCTTTGACCAGGAACCGGTGTGGCTCGCAGAAGCCGTTGACGTCATCGCCGACCGCCCCTCTTCGCCCGTGACCGAACGCGCCGCAAAGCAGCTATGGGATGCCTTCGACTCGCTGTCGAGCGAAACCCCACCGATGGCGCACTTGCGGGATCGAGTCGAAAGCCTCGCCGACGACCTGGTCGACCAGCGCGCGACCAGCCTCGACCAGTCCTCAACCTGGGCCTCGCTGGGGTTCTTCAAGTGGCCGAGCGCAGCGGTCTCGGCCACTACCGCCGTGGACCGCTAGGGAGTCGGGGCGATCTCGATCGGCTCGCCGCCGGGCATCCAGTGCGCCTCGACCGGGGGCGGGCTGTCGCGCAGATGCGCCAGGCACTCCTCGCAGCCCTCGACCTCGTCCGGGAGCTCGAGGAGCTCTACGGCGTCGAGGTGGGTGCACTCGGGCATCAGACGAAGAGTAGGACCCAGACGACGGCGGCGAGCAGCGAGACGACGATCAGCCGAATCCCGAGGTCGCGGTTGTCCTGCTGGATGTTGAGCAGGCCGAGCAGCAATCCCGCCGGCGGCAGCACCACGGCGATCCCGAACGGGAAGAGGGTGCTGGCGCGCTCGCCCATCGGACCACCCTAGCCAGAGCGATCGGCTAGGAGGTCGGGGCGATCTCGATCGGCTCGCCGCCGGGCATCCAGTGCGCCTCGACCGGGGGCGGGCTGTCGCGCAGATAGCGCTCGGCGTCGAGCGCGCCCATGCAGCCGGTGCCGGCCGCCGTGACCGCCTGGCGGTAGGTGTGGTCGACGACGTCGCCGACGGCGAGCACCCCGGCCAGGTTGGTCCTGGTCGAGCCCGCCTCGGCGACGATGTAGCCGTCCTCGTCGGTGTCGACTTGGCCGAGCACGATCTCCGATTTGGGGATGTGGCCGATCGCGACGAAGGCGCCGCTGGCCTCGATCTCCTCCTCGGCGCCGGTCTCGGCGTGGCGGAGGCGGATCTTCGCCAATTTGCCGTCCTCGCCGGCGACGAACTCCTCCGGGATATACGGCGTCTTCAGCTCGATGTTCTCCTTCTCGCGGGCGCGGTCGAACATGATCTTCGAGGCGCGGAACTCGTTGCGGCGGCCGACGATCGTCAGCCGCTCGGCGTACTTGGAGATGAAGATCGAGTCCTCCATCGCCGAGTCGCCGCCGCCGATCACGATCACGTCATGGCCCTTGAAGAAGGCGCCGTCGCAGACGCCGCAGGTGGAGACGCCGCGGCCGGCCAGCTCCATCTCGCCGGGTACGCCGAGCCGTTTCGGCTCCGCCCCCATCGCCAGGATCACGGTCTTGGCCCGGTGCTCCTCGTCGCCGAGGAAGACCTTCTGGACGCCGCCGTCGGAGAGCTCGACGCGGTCAACGTCGTCGGTGACGAAACGGGACCCGAAGCGCTCGGCCTGGGCGCGGAACTGGCTCATCATCTCCGGGCCCATGATCCCCTCGGGGTAGCCCGGGTAGTTCTCGACGTCGGTCGTGTTCTGCAGCTGGCCGCCCCACTGGAAGCCCTCGAAGACGAGCGGCTCGAGGTTGGCGCGCGCCGTGTAGAGCGCCGCCGTGTAGCCGGCCGGCCCCCCGCCGATGATGATCACGTTCTCGATTTTCTTCGAATCAACCATGTTTTCGCCGCCTGGAGTCTATTACTTTACTTTTTATAGTAGCCCCCTTGGCGGCCCATCGCAAATCCGCCGATGGCCGGCTCGAGGTCCGATTCCGCATTGCCGCCGCGTCCCACCGGCAGTCCCTCCGTCTCCCAGCGATGGACCGTTTTGCGGAGCTGGAAGAAGGCGATTATGCCGGGTGGGATCGGCATCCAGAAGGCGACCAGGCGGAAGACGAGGATCGCCGGGAAGACGGTCGTCTCGGGGATCCCGAAGAGGACGAAGGCGCCGATCATGCCGGCGTCGACCGCCCCCACCCCCGCCGGGGCCAGCGGGAAGAGGTTGGCGACCATGCCGAGGAAGAAGCCCTGGACGACCACCGCCAGCGGCACGTGCACCCCGAAGGCGTGGAAGGAGGCCCAGAGGACGCCGATGCTGGCGGCCCAGAAACCGGCGGCGCCGAGCACCGCCAGGCCGCCGCGCGACGGGTGGGCGAAAAGCCCGAGGGCAAAGCGGAACCCCTCCCCCACCGTCGCCGGAATTTTGGCGGCGCTCGCGAGGAAGGAGCGGGCACGCTCGCCGTGGGCGAAGGGCGCCAGGCGCCGCTCGAGATCGGGGGGGATGAGAGCGATGAGGACGCCGATCACCAGCAGCAGCCCGGCGACGGCAGCCGGGACGACCGTCAGCTCGACCGAGCCCTTGCCCTCGAGAACCCCGGTCCGCAGCAGGACCCCGAAGACGATCAGGGCGAGCGGGTAAAAGGCGTAGTGGAGGCTGATGAAGGCGACCATGCGGCGGGCGACGTCGCGGCGCCCCATCCCCGCCTTGCGCAGGGCCCAGTAGGTGACGGCGATGCCGCCGGCGCCGCCGGCCGAGAAGAGCAGCGTCGCCGCCACCCCGGCCATGTTGATCTCGTAGGTCTCGCGCCAGCGCAGGCGCAGGGCGTCGCCGCCGACCACCGCCTTGAAGAGGGCGATGTAGGTGGCGTAGGCCAGGACGTTGAAGCCGATCGCAACGGCGATCCAGACCGGATCCGCCTCGTCGAGCCGGCTCAGCGCGTCGCCGAGGCCGACCAGCTTGGGGAAGAGGAAGTAGATGCAGCCGAGCAGCAGCAGGACGGCGATGACCGTCTGCACCAGGCGCCGCGTCGTGAGCAGCGGCATTTCGGCGGTTCCGTCGCCGTTCGCCGAGTGCTCTCCAGACACACCCCGGACGCTACCCCCTGGCCAGGCGCTCCAAGCGCTGCAGGCCCCCGTTGACCGCGAGGACGAGCGGTTCCGCCAGCGGCTCCCCACGCCTGACGACGGCCACCAGAGCCGCACCGGCGAGCAGATCGGTGACGTAGTGCTCGCCGAGGTAGACGAGGGCGAAGCCGAGCGTTCCCGCGTAGGTCCAGCCGATCGCGCCCTTGACCTTGCCGGCTTCGGTCAGGGCGAGCGCCGCAAGAAGCGAGGTGGCGAAGTGCAGCGAGGGCATCGCCGCCCAGGGGTTGCCGCCGAGGGCGTCGTACATCTTCGGCCAGGCCGATCCCCAGGTGTCTTCGCCGACCTCGACCATGATCCGCCGCACCTCATCCCCGGTCAGGCCGTTCTCGGAGGCCCACCACGGCGGTGCCGTCGGCAGAACGAAGTAGACGGCGCAGCCGATGTCGAAGACGGCGGCCATCTGGCGCGCGGCGGTCGGGAAGCGCTCGTTGCGCAGGACGAGGATCAGGGCCAGCGCCAGGTAGGGCTCGAAGAACCACAGCCAGTGCGTCCAGGTGAGGAAGCGGTCGACGAGACCGACCCGGGGCAGTCGGGCGAGGGTGCGTTGCAGGCGGGTGTTGGGCAGCTGACCGGCGCCGAGAAAACGATCGGCGACGATCGGGTAGCGGCTGCGCAGGCGGCTGCGCAGCCGCTCCGGATCGTCGAAGGGGATCTCGTGGACCATGATGAATGCCCACATCTGCATCGCGTAGAGGGCGACGTCGCGCTTCTTCGAACGCGGGTAGAGAACGGCGAGCGCCAGCGGCCCGCCGGCGCAGGCGGCGACGGTGACGGGAGCCGGTATCCGCAGCCGCCGTCGCACCAGCGGCACGACGACAGCGGCGCCGAGCGCGCCCACCGCTCCAGCCCGCACCGCGTGTCGAAGCGCGGATGATCGCCGCGAACGCCTCGTCATCAAGGCGGCGAGTATAGGTATGCCTCCGCCGACGGGAGCGACCCCGCGCCGGGTCGCGTGTTTAGAATGGCCGCGCTTTGACGCCGCACTCTCCTGGCACTGACCAGATCGACACTCTGCTTTGGATCGGCTTCGTCGCCGCGACGATCGTCGTCATCGCGATCAACGCCGCGTTGATCTACGCGGTGCGCCGCAACCGGGAGCGCCGCGGCGTCGAGCCGAAGCCGGTCGGCGACACGCGCCGGGTCCAGTTCCGGGTCGGCGGCGCGCTCACCGTCTTCGCCGCGGCGATCTTCGTCCTCAGCCTCGTCTTCACCGGCAAGGCCCGGGAGACGCCCGCCGCGGAGGCCGCCGGCCTGGCGTCCGCCAAGACCGGCCCGCTGACGATCCAGGCGACCGGTCAGCAGTGGCTCTGGCGCTACGACTACCCAAACGGCGCCTTCTCCTACTACAAGCTGGTGGTGCCGGCGCGGACGCCGGTCAAGCTCGAGCTGCTCTCCACCGACGTCATCCACACCTGGGACGTCCCCGCCCTCTCCGGCAAGCGCGACGCGGTCCCCGGCAAGACCAACGACGTCGTCTTCCGCGCCGATGAGGAGGGCACCTACCAAGGCCAGTCCGCCAGCCTCTCCGGCCAGGCCTACGCGGCGATGCGAACCGAGGTCGAAGCGGTCTCGCCGCAGGCCTACGAAGACTTCCTGGAACAGCAGAAAACGGACATCGAGACCGCACAGGACCGCGTCGTCGGCCTGATCGAAGACGGGGAAGTACCGTGAGCGAGACGCCCCGCCCCGAGCTCGTCATCGACGGCTTCCCGGCCAAGCGGCGCCCGCGCTGGGTCGAGCTGGCGACCAGCGCCGACCACAAGGACCTCGGCCGCATCCTGATCGGCGGCGCGCTCGGCTTCCTCTTCATCGCCCTGGTCGAGCTGCTGCTGATGCGCCTGCAGCTGGCGATCCCGGAGAACACCTTCCTCTCCCCCGTGGCCTTCAACCGGATGCTCTCCCTCTACGGGGCCACCGCCGTGTTCCTCTTCGCGATCCCGCTCGCGCTCGGCTTCTTCTATTACGTGGCGCCGCTGCAGATCGGCGCTCGCGGCACCGCCCTCCCCCGCCTCGGGCAGATCGGGGCAGCGCTCTACGTCGCCGGCGCGACGGTGCTCTACGCCGGCTTCCTCTTCACCCCCTCCGAGGCCGGGGTCAACCCGCTGGCGCCGCTCAGCGAGCTCGCCTTCCTCTCCAACAACGGGGTCGACGCCTGGGCCACCGCCACCGGCCTCTGCACGCTCGGCTTCGTCTTCCTCGCGATCGACCTGCTGGCGACGCTGCGCAACCTGCGGGCGCCGGGGATGGCCTGGCGGCGGGTGCCGGTGTTCGCCTGGGGCGCCGCCGTCAGCTGCTGGCTGCTGCTGACGATCGGGCCGGTGCTGCTGGCGGCGCTGACGATGCTGATGATCGACCGCAACTACGACGGCATCTTCTTCGCCGACGGCTCCGGCGGGGCGCCGCTGCTGTGGCAGCACCTGAGCTGGATCTTCTTCTCCGGCGCCTACATGTTGATCCTGATCTTCGCCTTCGGCGCGATCGCCGAAATCGTCGCCGCCCTCTCGCGCCGGCCGCTCGTCAACCGCGGCGTCGTGATGGGCTCGATCGTCGCCATCGCCGTCCTCGGCACCCTGGCCTGGATGCAGAACATGCTGACCGCGCCGATCGGGATCGGCTGGATGTACTTCGCGATGTTGATGTCGCTGGCGCTGATCGTCCCCTTCGGCCTGATCGTCTTCAACCTGATCGCGACGATGCTCGGCGGGGCGCTGCGGATGCGGGCGCCGCTGCTCTTCGCGGTCGGCGCGATCTCGATGATCTCGGTCGGCCTCGGGGCTGAGATCGTGCATTCGATGGTCGCCGCCGCCTGGCAGCTGAAGAACACCACCGACGCCACCGCGGCCACCCACTTCGCGCTGGTCGGTGGCGCCGTCTTCGGTGGCTTCGCCGCCCTCTACTTCTGGTTCCCGAAGATGACCGGGCGGACGATGGGCGAGACCCTCGCCCGCCTCTCGTTCGTGACGATGATCGTCGGCATGCTGCTCGCCTTCGTGCCCCTGTTCCTGGCCGGTGCGGAAGAGGGCCAGGCGATCGACGTCTACAAGTTCTTCGACGGGGACGGCGTCAACGCCTACAACCTGATCGCCTCGATCGGCACCCTGATCCTCGCCGCCGGGATCGTGATGACCCTGGTCAACGCGATCGTCAGCCGCGAGGGCGGGCCCGAGGCCGGTCACGATCCCTGGGGCGGCGAGTCGCTCGAGTGGTTCGCGCTCTCGCCTCCGGATCCGCACAACTTCGACGTCCTGCCCGACGTCCGCGGCGCACAGCCGATGCGCGATATTCGTGACGCGATCGCCAATCGCACCAAGCCCGCCGAGTCGCCGGCGCGCGAGTCCCAGCCGGTAGCCTGAGCGCCATGCAAGCCGGCGCCGGCGCGCAGACCGCGCCCACCCCGACGGCAGCCACGCCTGCCCCGCGCTCCGCCGCGACGACGGTGCTCCGCGACTACCTGACGCTGACCAAGCCGAAGGTGCAGTCGCTGCTGCTGTTCACGACCGTGACGACGATGTACGTCGCCGGCGACCCCTCGCTCGGGCTGATCCTGCTGACCTGCCTCGGCGGCGCCCTCTCGGCCGGCGGCGCCGGCGCGATCAACCACGCCGTCGACCGCGACATCGACCGCACGATGGCCCGCACCGCCGACCGCCCGGTCGCCTCCGGCCGGATCTCGGCCGCCGCCGCAATCGCCTTCGGGACCCTGCTCGGCTGCGCCTCCTTTGCCCTGCTGGCGCTCACCGTCAACCCCCTGGCCGCCGCCCTTTCGCTCTCCGGCCTGTTCGGTTACGTCTTCGTCTACACGCTCTGGCTGAAGCGGACCACGCCGCAGAACATCGTCATCGGCGGCGCGGCCGGTGCCGTGCCGCCGCTGGTTGCCTGGGCCGCGGTCACCGGCGGCCTCAGCGGCATGGCCTTCTACCTCTTCGCGATCGTCTTCTTCTGGACCCCGCCCCACTTTTGGGCTCTCTCGCTGCTGATGAAGGACGAGTACGCCAAGGCCGGGATTCCGATGCTGCCGGTGGTCCGGGGGGAGGACGAGACGCGGCGCCAGATCCTCCTCTACACCATCCTCCTCTACGCGGTGACGCAGCTGCCCTTCTGCGCCGGCGGCCTCGGCATCGCCTACCTGGTGCCCTCGATGCTGCTGGGCGCCGGCTTCATCTACTGCTCGACCAAGCTGCTGCGCACGGCCGACCGCCGCTGGGCGCTGCGCACCTACCTCTTCTCGCTCGCCTACCTGGCGCTCCTGTTCCTGGCCATGGCCGTCGACGCACAGCTCTAGAGCCGCCTTCCCTGATAGAAATCCGGACGTGGATCGCGAGACCGCAAGAAAGAACATGAGCGCCGGCCTGGTGGCCGGCGGCTTCGCCGCCGCGGTCTTCGCCCTCGCCTTCGTCTCCGCCTTCCTCTACATCGCCCAGTAGCCGTGAGCGAGCACCGACACATCCCGGAGCCCGGCGAGATGGTCTACGCGCCGAAACCCTCCTGGGCACCCGCGTTCTTCGCCCTCGGAGCGATCGGCCTGGTCTGCGGCATCTACGCCGGCGGCTTCATCTTCGCCCCCTTCATCTACGCGATCATCGGCGCGATCTTGGTTCTCGCCGCCTTCCGCGGCCTGGTCCGCGGCGCGATCCGGGGCTACTCCAGCCTGCCGCGCCGCCAGCGCGTCCGCAGCGCCGCGCTGCCGGTCGAGCAGATCAAGCTCTAGAGAAGCGAGGGAAGCGGGCGCTCAGCCCGGCGTCATGCCCGACGTCGCGCCCTCGCTGGTCCAGACGCGGACGATGTCGCGCATCGAGAGGATGCCGACGAGCTCTCCACCCTCGAAGACGACCAGATGGCGGACGCCGCGGCGCGACATCTCGGCGGCGGCGCGCTCGAGGCTCCAGTCCGGCGCGGCGGCGATGACCCCCTCGCTCATGTGGTCGCCGACCAGCTCGGTATCCGGGTCCTCGCCGCCGCCGACGGAGATCAGGAGATCGCGCTCGGTGACGATCCCGGGCGTCGGCGACTCGCCGTCGCTGACCAGGGCCGATCCCGTTCCCTTCTCGACCATCTGCACGGCGGCCTCGCGCAGCGTGTGCGAGGGGCCGACGGTCAGCGACACCTCCGACATCCCGTCCCTCACGTGCATCTGAGCCCTCCTTCTCGACTACGCCAAAAGATAGTGCTGATCGCTGCAAGACTACTCCAATCCAGGCGTCCCACCGGCGGCTTTTCGGAGGCCGCGACATATAGACTCCGGCCCCCGCCAGCCGTATGCACAGCCCCTCGCCACTCATCCGCCCGCTGCTCGCCCTCGCCACCCTGGCAGCAGTCGTTCTGGCCGCATCGGGCTGCGGCACGACGGATGCCGACACGACCCGCGGGCGAGTCCTCTTCGTGCAGAAGTGCGGCACCTGCCACACGATGGCGCAGGCGGGAACGACGGCCCAGATCGGGCCCAACCTCGACGACGCCTTCGCCGCGGCGCGGGAGGTCGGCGAGAACAGCGACACGGTCGAAGGGATCGTCGCCGCGCAGATCGAGTCGCCGCGGCCGGTCAACGACAATCCGGCCATCTCGATGCCCCCCGGCATCGTCGAGGGCCAGGACCTTGACGACGTCTCCGCCTACGTCGCCCAGTACGCCGGCGTGCCCGGCGCCGCGCCCCCAACCGTCCCCGGCGGCCCCGGCGCCCAGGTCTTCGCCAACAACGGCTGCGGCGGCTGCCACACGCTCGCCGCCGCGAATGCGGGCGGCGCCATCGGCCCCAATCTCGACGAAGTCCTGCCGGGCATGACCGCCGCCATGGTCCACGAGTCGATCGTCGACCCCAACAAGGAGATTGCCAAGGGGTTCCCGCCCAACGTGATGCCTCCCGACTACGAACAGACCCTGTCCGCGAAAGAACTCGAAGACCTCGTCGAATACCTGCTCGCGGAAACCTCCGGTGGCAAATCCTCCTCGTCCGCCGGCTCGAAGTCCAAAGGCTGACCCGGGGCGGCCGCGAGCCGCTGCGATGATTCACTGACGATGCGGCAACGTCTCCGAGACCGCCTCGAGATCTCCCCGCGGCGCTACGCCCAGGTGACGGCCGTCGCTCTCGCCGCCCTGGCCCTGATCGTCCTCACCGGCGCCGGCGTCCGCCTCACCGGCTCCGGCCTCGGCTGCCCGGACTGGCCCAAGTGCTACGGCGGGACCACCCCCCCGCTCGAATCCCACGCGGTGATCGAGTACGGCAACCGGCTGCTGACGGGGTTCGTCGGCTTCGCCGTGATCGCCGCCAGCGTCCTCGCCTTCTTCCGCCGTCCCTACCGCTGGCACCTGGCGCTGTTCGGCGCGCTGTTGCCGCTGGGCGTGGTGGGCCAGGCGATCCTCGGCGCCCTCGTCGTCAAGTACCACCTGGCGCCCGGGCTGGTGATGTCCCATTTCATCCTCTCGATGATGCTGCTCGACGCGGCCTTCGCGCTGGCCTGGTGCTCGCGCTACGAGCCCTGGGAGCGGCGGCGCTCGCGTGACCGTCTCGGAGTCTGGTCGGTGCGGGCGCTGATCCCGCTCGGCCAGCTGACGATCCTCGCCGGCACGATCGCCACCGCCTCCGGCCCCCACGCCGGCGCCCACGAGGGGCAGCTGGTCCACCGCTTCACCTTCGAGGGGGTCAAGACCCTGGAATGGGTGGTCCAGCGCCATGCGCTGCTAGCCACCGTCTACGGCCTGGCCGCAATCGCGGTCTGGTTTCTGCTGCGGCGGCCAGGAGGCGACAGGCGGGCCGTCAGGGCCCTGACGGTGGTCCTGGCCCTCCTAGCCCTCCAGGGAGCCATAGGCGGCCTCCAGTGGGCCCTGGAGCTCCCCAGCGAGATCGTCTGGGTCCACGTCGCGGTCGCCACCCTGAACTGGCTGGCGATGCTGTGGACGGTCGCCGCGGCGGGGCGCTTGGAGCCACGGCGGGAATCCCGGCTCCCGGTCGGGGCCTCCAGCGAGAGCCCCGTCTCAGCGCCTGCCGGCGCCCTCTAGACCGGGTCCGGAGCCAGTCGCGGCCTAGACTCGGGGCGCTCTCCTGCCGCGATGCTCCCGTTCGCCCTCTCGATCAGCCTGCTCAGCCTCGTGCAGGCGGCGCTGGTGGCCGCGCCCAGACGCCCGCTCGCTCCCGCGCTCAGCCGCCTGCGCAACCGCTGGTGGGCGCTGGTGCCGCCCCTCTCGATCCTCGTCGTGGTGGCGGCGATCGCCCTCGACTCGGCCTCGGCGCACTTCCTCACCTACCTGGCCCTGATCGCGGTGCCGCCGCTGGCGGCGCTGGCCCTGGGCGGGTTCGTCCACGGCGGCTCGCGGCGGCTGGCGCTGCTCGTGCTCCCCCTCTTTGCCCTCGCCTGGGCGGCGCGGGATTCGCTGAGCGGCCAGACCGCGGCTCTGGCACTGACGGCGCTGGCCTGCGTCAGCCTCGGCTGGCTCCTGGCTTCCCTGGTCCCGGCCCGCTGGCTGAAGCTCGGGATCTACGCGATGGCCGCGATCGACGCCTGGCTGGTCGGATCCAACCTCCTCCAGGAGCCCAACGCGGTCCTCAACGCGGCCTCCCCCGGCGACCTGCCCCGCCTGCAGTTCGTCTCCTTCGGCTCCGCTGTAATGGGCTTCGGCGACCTCTTCGTCGCCGCCGCCCTGGGCGCCGTCCTGGCCTCCGACAGGCGCCTACAGCTGCGCGGGGCAGGGATCGCCGCGGCGATCGGCCTCGCCTTCGACCTCTTCTTCTTCACCCTCGACCAGCTGCCCGCGACCGTGCCGATCGCGTTGACGCTGGCGGTCCTGGAGATCGACCAGCGGCGGCGGTCAAACCTGTGTGGCCATCACGACGAAGCCACCGATCACCGTTGAGGAGAATGCGATCGACCCGAAGACGATCGCGCGACCGATCGAATCGAGCCGAGCGTCGATGCGACCGAACTGCTCGTTCACATGGCCGAACTGCTCGTCGATACGGCCGAGCTTCCCGTCGATTTGGGCGAACTTCCCATCAATGTGGGTGAAACGAGCTTCCATCTGGGCAAACCGCTCATCGAGGCGTCCGAACTGGGCTTCCAGCCGCCCTTCCAGACGGTCGAAGCGCTCATCGACTCGGACGAACCCGTTGTCAACCCGCTTGTTCAGGTCGTCTAGCCGCTCATCGGTCCACTTGTCTCGCACGGTCTCCATGCTGGCAGACTAGCCGGCGACCTGCAATGTGTTGTCTGCGAAATGTTATTTCTTCGTGCCGTCTTCGCGACGCTTCCGCTGCACCCAGCGATACGCATGAACGCAAGCCGCGACCACCAGCAACAACCCCCAGATCGCCCCCACCAGCGGCCGCGTGAGCAACGTCAAGGCGACGACCGAGGCCCCCGCCACCCCCACGATCACGACCCACCTGAAAACCGCCTCCTCCGAAATCCTCATTCTTTTACCTTCCCGTGAACGGTCCCGAAAACCAAGCATGTCGTGGGACGCAGGGAGCGAGGTGAGGGGAGCACACTTCAGTGCGTGACCCGATCCGAGCGACCGAGGACCGCGAGATGTGCCGGTTTGCAGCGGCCGCCCTAGAGGACGTACACCGTCACGAACACGACGATCCACATGATGTCGACGAAGTGCCAGTAAATGCCCGGGACCTCGACGCCGAGGTGGTCCTTCGCCTTGGGACCGAAGTGGCCGCGGAAAGCGCGGATCGTGGCGAAGCTGAGCAGGAGCAGGCCGACGAACACGTGCGCGCCGTGGAGGCCGGTGAGGCTGTAGAAGATCGAGCCGAAGGAGAGGTCGCGGGCGCTGAACCCGAGGTGGACGTACTCGTTGATCTGGATGAAGAGGAAGGTGGCTCCCAGCATCCAGGTGAGCAGAAGGCCCAGCTTCATTCCCTGCTTGTTGCCACGGCGAATCGCCTCGAGGGCGTAGTGGATGGTGAACGAAGAAGAGACCAGGATCGCGGTGTTGATGCCGGCGACGGCGACCGGAAGCTCATAGGGGTGCGGCGGCCAGCTGTCTGGGCTGACGACGACGCGGAGGAAGAAGTAGGAGGCGAAGAACGCTCCGAACAGCATCACCTCGGAGACGATGAAGAGCAGGATCCCCAGCGTCTGCCGGTCGATCCGCGAGCTCTCGTGGGCCTCGGGGGGGCCGTGCTGCTCGTGCTCTTCGGCGTGTCCGACGGCTACGGTTGCGCTCTCCATCTCAGCCCTCACCCCCCTCGGCCACGGCGGCGGCCACAGCGGCGGCCGGCCGGCCAACCTCGATGTGCTCGACCTGCTTGTCGGTGATCTCGCGCACCCGGCCGACCAGGTCGCCCTCCAGCCAGCGCGAGCTCTCGCCGGCGAAGGTCGAGATCAGGACCTCGTCGATCCGGTAGTGCTCGATCGCGTTCTTGACGGCGAGGAAGGGGTCGGGGCTCATCGGCTGACCGGTGGCGTCGACGTCGGCCCGGTAGAGCTGGGCCAGGGTCGATGCCAGATCGCGGACGATCTCCGCCTCGCTGACGTCGTCGGTCTGCGGACAGACGATCGTGTAGCGATGGGGCTGGGCGGCGGCGCGCTCTTTCAGCCGGTTGACCAGGTCCGGAGTCGCGACCGTCTTGGTGGCGACCACGAGGGTGTGGATCAGGTCCCAGCGGATCGCGTCGTCTTCGATCCGGACCGGGATATGGGTCAGCTTCGTCTCCGGCTCGACCTGGGCGCGCGCCCACTCGACAAGATCCTTGCGGGTGAAGCCGAAGCGCGTGTCGGCGAGGCAGGACAACAGCACCTCGCCCGGTTCGTGGGCGCGGACGGCGTCGTCGAGCGCCAGTGCGGGATCGGGGTCCATCACCTCGCCAACCGAGTCGATGCCGAACTCGGCCAGCACCGACATCGTCACCTCGACCCGGGCCCGCGCCGCCTCGCGCAGCTCACCGGAGTCGATCAGCTGGCCCACCGCGGGCTGGTTCTGCGGCGCTGCCACGACCACGCCGGAGGCCTTCTCCTGGCGCTCGCGGACGGCCTGCAGCAGCTTGCGACCGCCGGCCACCTCGTTGAGGAAGACCAGCAGCGGCCGGTCCTGGTCGACGACAACGCTCACGTGGTGCCCACCACGCTCGGCTCCTTGGCCTGCTCCTCGCTGCCTTCGCCGGCCATGATCGCGTGCTTCGCGCCGGGAACGCCGAACTCGTAGGGCCCGCCGACCACGCGGGGGATCTCGGTGAAGTTGTAGATCGGCGGCGGCGAGGAGACCTGCCACTCGATCGAGTTGGCGCGCCAGGGGTTGGCGTCGGCACGGGGGCCGAAGCGCCAGCTGACGATCATGTTGTAGAGGAAGACCAGCTGGACGGCGCCGAGCATGAAGGCGAAGCAGCTGATCAGCAGGTTCCAGTTGCCGAACTGGGTCGCGTAGTCGGCGACCCGTCGCGGCATCCCGTCCATCCCGATCCAGTGCATCGGGATGAAGGTGCCCCAGGTGCCGACCAGGGTGCCCCAGAAGTGGACCCGGCCCAGTTTCTCGTCGTACATGCGCCCGGTCATCTTCGGGAACCAGTGGTAGATCCCGGCGAAGATCGTGAATACCGAGCCGCCGAAGAGGACGAAGTGGATATGGGCGACGATGAAGTAGGTGTCGGAGACGTGGATGTCGATCGGCACCATGCCGAGCATGACGCCGCTGATGCCGCCGATCGTGAAGGTGACGATGAAGGCGAGCGCGAACAGCATCGCCGTCGAGTAGGTGTGGATCTTGCCGAAATAAAGGGTCCCCAACCAGGAGAAGATCTTGATCCCGGTCGGCACCGCGATCAGCAGCGTGGTGATCATCATCGGCACCCGCAGCCAGCTGAACATGCCCGCGACGAACATGTGGTGGGCCCAGACCGAGTAGCTGAGGACGACGATCCCGATCAGCGCCAGCGCCATCAGCCGGTAGCCGAAGATCGGCTTGCGGGCGTGCGTGGAGATGACCTCGCTGATGATCCCGAAGCCGGGCAGCATCATGATGTAGACGGCTGGGTGCGAGTAGAACCAGAAGATGTGCTGGTAGCTGATGACGTCGCCGCCGGCCGCGAAGTCGAAGAAGTTGGTGTGGAGGATGCGGTCGAAGAGGACCATGAACTGGGCCCCGGCGATGAACGGGGTCGCGGCGACGACCAGCAGCGAGGTCGAGAGGTTTGCCCAGACCAGCAACGGCATCCGCCAGAAGGTCATCCCCGGCGCGCGCATGGTGATGATCGTGACCAGGAAGTTGAGCGCGGTCGCGATCGAGGAGGCGCCGGCGAACTGGACGCCGAGGTTGAAGAACGACTGCCCCAGCGGAGCCCCGGTGGAGAGCGGCGCGTAGCCCGTCCAGCCGGCGTCGAAGGCGCCCCCCGGGGCGAGGAAGCTGCCGATGAAGAGGATCCCGGCCAACGGCAGCATCCAGAAGCTGAGCGCGTTGAGGCGCGGGAAGGCCATGTCCGGGGCGCCGATCATCAGCGGCAGCACGTAGTTGGCGATGCCGGCGAAGACCGGGATCACGAAGACGAAGATCATCAGCACCGCGTGAGTGGAGAAGAGGCTGTTGTAGGTCGCCGCGTCGACGATCTGGGTGCCGGGCTGGGCCAGCTCGGCCCGGATCAGCATCGCCATCAGGCCACCCACGAAGAAGAAGAAGAAGGTGGTGCAGATGTACTGGATTCCGATCACCTTGTGATCGGTGTTGAAGCGGAAGTAGTCCTTCCAGCTTTTCGCCCCGTGCTGGGAGTGGTCCTCGGGAATCGTCGGCAGGCCGGCGGCCCAGCGCAGCCAGTAGTCGAAGCAGCCGAAGCCGGCGAGGAAGCCGAGCGGGGCGAGGATCAGCGGCACGACGATATGCGGGTAGCCGGTCTGCTCGGTCTGGTAAAGCGGCAGGTCGGAGATCGCCCGCAGGGCGATCACCAGGCCGAAGCCGAAAGCGCCAGCGGCGAGCGCGCCGAGCGCGCCTCGAATCCATCCGGGCTGCTTGATCGAAGCCGTCATCGGGTCCCCTCCATTATGCCCCGCTCGAACCGACAGGCGTCGGTGCCGACTCGTCGTCCGTGACCGATTCCATCAAGGGCGGCGGGACCTTCTGGTCGAGCCCGGCGACCCATTTGCGGAAGTCCGCCGGCGACTCGACCACGACCTTCGCCCGCATCGAGGCATGGCCGAAACCGCAGAGCTCGGTGCAGATCAGCTGGTAGGTGCCGATCCTGTCCGGGGTGACGATCGCCGTCGTCGTGATCCCCGGCACGTTGTCTTTCTTGATCCGCCACTCGGGCACCCAGAAGGAGTGGATCACGTCCTGGGCGTGCATCTTGAAGTGGACCTGGCGATCGACCGGGACGTGCATTTCGCCTTCCGTCCAGACGTAGCCTTTGCCCGGATAGGCGAAGCTCCAGGCGTACTGCTGGGAGAAGACGTCGACGGTGAGCGGGTTCTTGGCCGGCTCTTCGATGTCGTTGAGGACGGCCCAGCTGTAGCCGCCGGCGAAGAGGACGATGATCGTCGGGATCACCGTCCAGGCGACCTCGAGGCGGGTATTGCCGTGCAGCGGCTCGCCGTCGGATTCGTCGCCCGGTTTCGCTTTGAATTTCCAAAGCGCGTAGAAGAGCATCACCATCACCAGCGAGAAGACGAAGGACGAGAGGACGATCATCACCGTCAGCAGCTGATCGATCTTCGGGGCCGCGGTCGAGCCCTGCTGGCCGTCCCAGTTGATCGGGACCATCACCGCGCAGATCGCAGCGGTGAGCGCGGCCGTGGCGGCGAGCATCTTCACTATCGGGAGGCGGCCGTACATGAGGCGGCGGGCATTCTATTGAAGCTGCGGCGGGAGGTTTTGCGCCCCAAATGACGCTCGCCACTAGCTAGGCGGGGCGGGGCAGGCCGTCCAGCTCGGCGGCCGATGCGGCAAGCACGCCGCGAGCCACTCCGTCCCAGCTCCAGAGCCGGCGGACCGTGCCGACCAGCGCCCGCCGCGCCCGCTCCCGCTCGGCCTCCGGCAGCGCCAGCCAGCCGTCGAGCCGCGCGGCGATCGCCGCGACCGCCCCGGGCTCGACCGGGAACGAGGTGAGCTCGCCCACCCCGCCCGGCAGCTCAGTGGCCAGCTGACGGGACACCTCCAGCATCCCGGAATGCCCCGCCGAGAGCGGCAGCGTCCCGCAGGCCGCCGCCTCCACCGCGACCATTCCGAACGCCTCCGGGAACGTGCTCGGCATCACCAGCGCCTGTGCCCGCGGCAGCAGCTTCGCCACCTGGTCGTGCTCGAGCCGGCCGATGAGCTCGATCGACTCCGCCACTCCTCGCGCGGCCTCGAGATAGCCCGGCGGGGGGCTGGCGAGAAACTCCGCAAGGATCGGCAACGCCTTCTCCTCCCCACCCTCCAGCGCCCATCCGAGCCGGGCCACCTCGCGGGCGTCCTCCAGGTCGCCCCGGTCCAACGCGGAGAGCAACCTCCGCAGCCCGTCCTCGTACTCGCCAAAGCCAACGACCTGCAGGCGCGCCTCGGGATGCGCCGCTCTCACCAGTGGCCACGCGGCGATCAGCAGGTCGACGCCCTTGGAGACGATCAGCTTGCCGACGAAGACCACGAGAGCCGCGCGTCGGGAGACGGAGGGGGAGGGTCCTGCGGGCGAGGGCGGCTGGCGTGACGGGGATGGAGAGGGTCCTGCGGGCGAGGGTTTCGTTCTCGGACCCTCTCCATCCCCGTCCCATGGGCGAGAGTGGAAGGGGCGGAACTCGCCGATGTCTACGCCTGGTGGTCCCAGGCGCGTCTTTTCCTTCAGCTGGGGGAGATTTGGGAGGGCTGCCCAAAGCGACTCCGCCGTATGGCCGGAGCCGACCAAGACGCCGGCGGCCGCCTCCATCCCCTCATAGGCATAAGGCAGGAAGCGCGGATGCGGTTTGACCGTGTACTCCAGGGCGGAGCCGTGGATCTTGGCGGCGAAGGGGCCGACGTCGGCGCGGGCCAGGATCGCCGGGCCCATCACCAGGTGGTTGGCCAGCGCCGCGTCGAAGCCGCCGACCGCCGCCGCGACCGCGCGCACGGCGGCGACGTTGGCGTCGACGTAGCGGCCGAGCTCCGCCTCGGTCAGCTCCGGGAACGCCTTGACCTCGAAGCCCTCGTAGGGGTCTTTGACATAGACCGGGAGCAGGCCGTGGATGTCGGGGTTGTGGATCTCGACCCTCTCGATCTCGACCTCGCGGTCCTGGCAGAGGAGGTGGACCTCGTGGCCGAGCCGGGCCAGCGCCCGGGCCAGGTTGACGTTGTAGATGTTGCTGCCGGTGCCGCGCAGCATGTAGCCGTGGAAGAGGAGGACGCGCATCGCTGCCGCCCAAGCTATTAGTCTTCGCGGCGATGAACGAGCGCCAGCTCTACAGGATGCGCGCCCCGGCCTCCGGCCGCGAGGCCCTCGCCGATGCCGAGCCCGGCAAGATCTACGTCGATCGCGAGACCGGCGAGGAGATGGAGCCGGTGGCGATGGTGCTGCCTCTCGCCCCTTCGGTCTCGTCGCTTCCCCGCACTCCGGCGAACCTCAGGTCCTGCCGCCGCTGCGACCAGCTGATCGGGCTGGACGTCAGCGACTGCCCGTATTGCGGGCTGCGCCAGTCAGCGCTTTAGGCGACGCCTACGGTTTCTTGACGAGCGTCGCCGTGTAGAGCAACCGCGCGTTCGAGTAGTAGCAGCCGTAGGTCTTCGTTTTGCCGACCCCCTGCTGGGGATGGCCGCCCTGGATGTCTTCCTTGGACGCGCAGTGCTCGGGCAGGCGGCTGCCGCGCCAGGTGTTGTCGGCGTCGACGTTGAAGGCGAACATCGGCGCCCAGGTGGGGACGGTCAGAGCGACGACCTGGCCCTGCAGCACGGTCAACGGGTGACTGAGGGCGAAGACCGGGGTGGTGCCGAAGTAGGGGTTGAGCACCTCGAGCGGGCTCTGGCGGACGAGCGTGTACTGCGGCGGCTTCGACCCTTCGACCGGGCGCAGGATGGCGAGCCGGGCCTCGGAGGGTTTGCCGAGGAATTCGTCGAAGAAGCCAACCTCGTTCGAGGTGGTCGGGGTTTCCACCGTCGAGGGCTTGGCCAGGGTGATCGACCAGGCGACGACCTTGCCCTCGAAGGGGGCCTCGTAGGGCCTGGCGATGCCGTCGGCGATCGCCTGGAAGCCGGTCACGTGCCCCTCGACCCGACAGGGAGTGATCTCGACGTTGTTGACGATTTTGCCCGGGCAGGACGCAGGCGGGGTTTCCGAGGTCTGGCCGAGCACCACGACCCGCAGCGGAGCCGAATCGGCGTCACCGGGCGCGACCGTCGCCACCAGGCTCGCGAAAAGGCAGGCGGCGCCAGCGCAGAGCGCCCAGGTGCGGCCGTTGCGGCTTGTCTTCTCGGTCAAGGGCATGAATCTAGGCAAACACGGGCTCAGGAGCCCGGTTGCGCCCGGATTCTGCCGTCCACGGCCGAGGAATGCCGTGGGCTGAGCTAACTTGCACGATCCCGGCCATTCGAGCGCTGTAGGTTTCTTGGCGATGCCAGCGATCGTGGTCGAAGGACTGGAGCGCGCCTTCGACGAGGTGCTGGCGGTGCAGGGGATCGACCTCACCGTCGAGGAGGGGAAGATCTACGGCTTCCTCGGCCCCAATGGGGCCGGCAAGACGACCACGGTGCGGATGCTGACGACGCTGCTGCTGCCCACCGGGGGCAGCGCCGCCGTCGCCGGACACGACGTCGTCAAGGAGGCGCGGATGGTGCGCTCCTCGATCGGGGTCGCCCTGCAGGAAGCGGCGCTCGACCCGCTGATGACCGGCCGCGAGCTGATCCGCCTGCAGGCCACCCTGCAGGGGATACCGACCGCCGAGGGCCGCCGGCGCGCCGACGCCCTGCTCGAGCGGGTCGACCTGGTCGCCGCCGCCGACCGCCGCGTCGGCGGCTACTCCGGTGGCATGAAGCGCCGGCTCGACCTCGCCGCCGCTCTCGTCCACGAACCCCGCGTGCTATTCCTCGACGAGCCGACCACCGGCCTCGACCCGGTCAGCCGCAAGACCATCTGGGAGGAGGTGCGAGCGCTGAACGACGACGGCACCACCGTCTTCCTCACCACGCAGTACCTGGAGGAGGCCGACCAGCTCGCTGACGACGTCGGCATCATCGACAGCGGCAGGATCGTCGCCGAGGGGACGCCGGAGTCGCTCAAGGCCGAAATCGGCAATCCCCACATCCAGCTGCAGCTGGCCCAGGGCTCGGTCGCCGAGGCCGAGTCGATCCTGGCGCCGGTCGGCAAGCTGCTGCCGCCCAAGGACGGCAGGAAGGTCCTGGTCGAGGTCGAGAACGGCGCCGCCGACATCCCCCGCGTCGTGCGGGCGCTGGACGAGGCCGGGATCGCGGTCGAGGCGCTGGAGCTGGTCAAACCGACGCTCGACGACGTCTTCGTCGAGAAGACCGGCTACCACCTCGAGGACGAGAGCGAGGAGAACGCCGAGCAGGCGCCGGTGGGGGCGTGAGCTCGCTAGCGACGAACCTCCGAGTTGTACGAGCCTTGGGCATGCGCTCGATCCGCCAGACCTTCCGCCGTCCGCAGCTGATCGCGCCGATCATCGTCTTCCCGACCATCCTGCTGGCGATTCAGACCGGCGGCGCAGGAGGAGCGGTGGAACTGCCCGGCTTCCCACCGGTCCAGAGCTTCCTCCAGTTCATGCTGGCCGGGGCGATGATGCAGTCGCTGATGCTGGCCGGCAACAGCGGCGGCATCGCCCTCGCGGTCGACATCGAGATGGGCTTCACCGACCGCCTCTTCTCGGCCCCGATCCCGCGCTTCGCGATCGTCCTCGGGCGCCTGGCGGGGACCGCGGCGCTGGGGCTCTTCGGCGCGGTCTGGTTCCTGGCGATCGGGCTGATCTTCGGGGCAGAGATCGAGAGCGGCGTCGCCGGCGCCCTGCTGGCGATCGCCCTCGTCACGGCGGCGGCGATGGCGGTCGGCGGGATCGGCGCCGCGATCGCGCTGCGCACCGGCAGCGCCAGCGTCGTCCAGGGGCTCTTTCCGCTGGTCCTCGTCGTCCTCTTCATCTCCTCCGCCTTCTTCCCGCAGGAACTGATGATCGAGCCGGCGAAGACGATCGCCCAGTACAACCCGCTCAGCTTCATCGCCGAAGGGGTCCGCGAGCCGATGATCTCCGAGATCAATGCCGCCGACACGCTCTACGCGGTGCTGGCGATCCTCGGCATCATTGTGCTCGGGCTGATTCTCAGCGCTCGCGCGCTGCGCCATCGGCTGCGGGTCGGCTGATGGAAGCGACGATCGCGATCCCGGCCTGGCGCGCCAACCTGGCGACGATCGGCGCCTTGATGGCCCGGGCCAAGAACGAGCTGATCCGGGTCCCGGGGGCGGCAATTCCCGGGGTGCTGGCGCCGACGATCTTCTTCCTCGGGCTGAACGGCGTCTTCGGCGCCCTGACCCAGCTGCAGGGCTTCGAAACCGGCGCCTACGAGAGCTTCATCGTCCCGGTCAGCATGCTGCAGGGGGCCGGCTTCACCGGCGCCGCCGCCGGGGTCAACCTTGCCCGCGACATCGAACAGGGCTGGCTCGACCGCCTGCTCGTCTCTCCCGCCCCGCGCTGGGTGCTGCTGGCCGGAACGGTGCTTGCCGCCAGCGCCCGGGCCCTGATCCCCGCCAGCTTCGTGCTGGCGATCGCGCTGGCGCTGGGCGCCGGCTGGCCCGGTGTCGACGGCCTGGCGGTCACCTTCTTCATGGTCGCGGCGATGGCGGCCGTCGCGGCCTGCTGGGGATCCTTCCTGGCGCTGCGCTTCAAGAGCCAGTCAGCGGCGCCGCTGATGCAGGCCGGGATGATGGCGCTGATCCTCACCACCACCGCCTACGCGCCGCTGGCGCTGCTGCAGGGCTGGCTCCAGGACATCGCCCGCGTCAACCCGGTGACGCAGGTGGTCGAAGCCGCCCGCCAGGGCTTCGTCGGCAGCGTCACCTGGGCCGAAACCTGGCCGGGACTGCTGGCTCTAGCGGGCCTGCTGGCGCTTCTGGGCACCCTTGCCCTGCGCGAAATGCGCCGCACCGGCAAGTGAACCGCCGCCGACGGGCCGATTCCGTCCGCCATATGGACGTTTCAGGCCCATCGGCCCCAGCCGCCGTGGTGGTCGAGGCCGAGCGCGTGCTGAGGCAGAACTGGCGGGAAGGGCAGCGGGACGGGCAGCGCTACACCTATAGCCAGCCCAGCCCCGGCCGATATCCCTGGCAGTGGTATTGGGACTCCTGCTTCGCGGCGATCGTCTGGCGGCGTTTCGAGCCGGCGCGGGCACGGGCGGAGCTGGAGAGCCTGCTTGCCGCCCAGCGCCCCGACGGCTTCATCGGCCACACCATCTTCTGGAACAAACGGGTCTCGCCGGTGCGCTCGATCTTCTACAACGTCGCCTCGCGCGGCGCCTTCCAGACCGAGACGATCCAGCCCCCGCTGCTGGCCTGGGCCTGGCGGGTCGCCGTCGGCGACCCGACCGCGGAGCCGCGGATCGGAGCCCAGATCGATTGGCTCGCTGCCAACCGCGACCTCGAGGGCGACGGCCTGCTCTGGATCCTGCAGCCGGACGAGTCCGGCCTCGACGCCTCGCCGAAGTTCGAACCGGTCTGGGGCTGGCGCTCGAACGGCCGCATCGGCTTCCCGCTGCTGGTGCGGCGCAACCGCAGGCTCGGGTTCGACGCACGGCGGCTGCGCGCCCTGGGCCACCCCGTCCTTTGCGAGACGCTGGTCAACACGATGTGGTCGCTCTCGCTGCAGGCGCTGGGGCGGCCCTCGGCGACCCCCGCCCTGGTCGAGCGGCTCTGGGACGAGGAGCGTGGTCTCTTCCTCGATGTGGTCCAGCCCGGCGGCGCGCGGCCAGGCGTCGTCACCTGGGCCTCGCTGGCGCCGCTGGCGCTGCCCGACCTGCCAGAGGAGATCGGCCGGCGCCTGATCGAGGAGCACGTGCTGAACGAGCGCGAGTTCCTCACCCCTGTCGCACCTCCGTCCGTAGCCGCCTCCGAGCCGGCATACGAACCGGGCGGCGGCCACGGACCGATCCGCCGCTACTGGCGCGGGCCGACCTGGATCAACTCGACCTGGATGGTCTGGCTGGGCATGCGCCGCCTCGGCTACGCGGCCGAGGCCCAGCGGCTCGCCGACGGCGTCATCGCCACCGTCGCCCGCGAAGGCCTGCGCGAGTACTACGACCCGCGCACGGGGAAGGGACTCGGCGCCAAGGACTTCGCCTGGTCCGCGCTGGTAGCCGAGTTAGCCGACCCGAGGCCTGGCTATTTGTAGCGATAGGTGATGCGGCCGCGGTCGAGGTCGTATGGCGAGAGCTCGATCTTCACCCGGTCGCCGGGGAGGATGCGGATGTAGTGGCGGCGCATCTTGCCCGAGATGTGGCCCAGCACGTCGTGGCCGTTGTCCAGTTTGACCCGGAACATCGTGTTGGGGAGAGCCTCGGTGATCTCCCCCTCCATTTCGATCTTTTCCTCAGCCATGCGGCGACGAGCGTACCTGACCAGGCACGGGACTCGCGCCTGGCTCAGTCATGAACCCGGCGAGCATGCTCGATCGCCGTGGCGCGATCGGCCACCTCGCCTGCGTATTGGGCGGCCTCCAGCTCGGCCATCAGCGCCCCGAGCTCCGGCCCCTGGGGGATGCCCAGCTCGGCCGCCAGCTCGTCGCCCCGCAGCAGCGGCGCCGGCGGGCCGACGCGGCGCCAGTCGAGGGCGGCGCCGATCATCTGCCGGGCGAGGACGAGGTGCGCCTCGACCATCTCGGGAGCGGCAAGTGGCCCGGCGCCGCGGGCTGAGAGCCGGTCGGCGATCGTGAGCAGGGTGACGTCGGCGGCCACCGGCTCGGTCGCGCGCAGGTACTCGTGGACGCGGCGCGGCGGCAGTGGCGCCTCGGGGATGAGGAAGCCGAGGCGCAGGTGGTGCAGCGTCAGCCCCCGCAGGTGCTGGGTGAGACGGCGGCTTGCCCGCAGCCTGGAGCAGATCCCACCGACTATCTCGGCCCCCTCGCCGTCGTGGCCCCGGAAACCGACGAAGCCATCGCGCTCGGCCCTGGTGGCGGGCTTGCCGATGTCGTGGAAGAGCGCGCCGAAACGGAGCGCCGTGCCCCGGGTCATCTCGTCGGCGAGCGGCTCCGCTAGCAGCTCGCCGATCTCACCGGCGCGCTCGCCGGCGTAGCGCGGCAGGTCGCTCTCGACCTCCAGGGTGTGCTCGAGCACCGCGAGCGTGTGACCGTGGACGTCGAGATGGTGGTTGGGCCCCTGCTCGACTCCACGCAAGGCGTCGAACTCGGGGAGGACGACGGCGGTCAGCGCCAGCTCGTCGAGCAGGACGAGGCCGCGCAGCGGGTCCGGGCCGCCGACCAGCTGGCGCAGCTCGGTCAGCTGGCGCTCGCCGGCGGGATCGGCGGCGCGGGCGGATGCGGCGCGGGCAAGATCGACGGTGCCGGGCTCGAGCTCCAGGCCCAGCTCGGCGGCAAGCCGGGCTGCCCGCAGCAGCCGCAGCGGATCGGCTTCGAAGCTGTGCTCGCCGACCGCCCGCAGCACGCCTCGCTCGAGATCGGCGAGGCCGCCGAAGGGATCGATCGAGTCGCCACCGGCGAGTGGAACGGCGACGGCGCCGATCGTGAAGTCCCGCTCGGCGAGATCGGCCTCGATTCCACCCCCGCGCAACGCGGTCACGTCGACCTGCCAGCCCCGACCCGGGGCGGCGACGCGCCAGGTCCCGAACTCGGCGGAGAGCTCGAAGGCGTGCTCTCCCAGCCCGGTTGCGATCGCCTTCGCCGCAACGCGGGGATCGGCGGCCACCAGATCGAGGTCGGCGACTTCCCGTCCCAGCGCCGCGTCGCGAACCGCGCCGCCGACGATCCACACCTCGCCGTCGCCGAGCGCCGCCCGTACCGCGGCGACCAGCGGCGCCGCGGCCAAGCGGTCCCCCAAGTTCATGCGGCGCGCCGCGGCACCCGGGCAGAGATGGCGCAGGTGACCTCGTAGTTGATCGTCCCCAGACGGGCCGCGACCTCCTCCGCGAGAATCGCCTCCTCGCCCTGGCTGCCGATCAGCACTGCCTCGTCCCCCGGCTCCACCGTGGTCTCGGGGCCGAGGTCGATCGTCACGTTGTCCATCGAGACGGTCCCGACCAGGGGCTGGCGGCGGCCGCGAACGAGGACCTCGGCGTTGTTGGTGAGGCCGCGGCGGACGCCGTCACCGTAGCCCAGCGGCACCACACCGACCCAGGTGTCCTCCGAGGCCCGCCAGCGACGTCCGTAGCCGGCGCTGGCTCCGGCCGCGAAGCGCCTGACATCGGCGACGTAGGAGCGCAGCGAGAGCGCCGGCGCCAGACCGCGCTCGGCCGGGTCGCCCTGGAAGGGATCGAGGCCGTAGACGGCGACCCCACAGCGGGCCATGTCGAAATGGGAACGCCGGTCGCGGTAGACCGCGGCGCTGTTGGCGGCATGCGCGATCGCGCGCGGGAACTCGGCCTTGACCGCGGCGACGACCGCCTCGAAGCGGGCCAGCTGCTCATCGAAGAAGTCCGACTCGGCTTCGTCGGCGGTGGCGAAATGGGTCCAGACGCCGGCCAGCTCGAGGTTGGGATCGGCGTCGCAGGCGCGCGCCAGCGCCAACGCCTCGGCGGGATCTGGGTTTCCAAGCCGACCCATGCCGCTGTCGTACTTGACGTGAACGCGGGCGGGCCGTCCCTGAGCGCGGGCGCGGTCGGCGAGCAGGCCCCGGAAGCCCTCGCGCCAGACCGCCAGCTCCGATCCAGCCGAGAGGACGACGTCGACCTCGGCGGCGGTCAGAGCGCCCATCGTCAGCAGCGGGATGTGCTGGAGGCGGCGACCTACCTGTTCGGCCTCGCTCGCGGTCGCCACGGCCAGCCGCGTCGCTCCTCCCGCCAGCGCCGCGTCGGCGCTGGCGTCGGCGCCATGGCCGTAGCCGTCGGCCTTGACGACGGCGCAGAGCTCCGTCCCCTCGCGCAGCTCGGATTTGAGCCTGGCGCAGTTGGCACGGATCGCATCGAAGTCGATCCGAGCGACCGCCCGCTCCATCGTGCTACTCGTCGTCGACCAGCGCGGCGAGGGCATCGGCCCTCGTAACCATTCCCGCGAGGCGCCCGTCGGCATCGACCACCGGCAGGTGGTTGTGGTGCTTGTCGGCGATCTTCTTGGCGACCCGGTTGGCCGCCTCGTAGTCGTGAGCGACGATCGGATCGGCCGTCATCAACTCGGAGACCTTGGTGGCGAAGGCCTTGTCGAGGCGCTTCTCGAAGCCCTTCATCGAGCCGACGAAGACGATCCCGCCCATGATGTTGAGGTAGTGAGGCAGGTGCAGGTCGGACTCCTCGTCGCTGAGGATCAGGTCCGACTCGCTGACGATGCCGACCACTCGGCGGTCTCCGTCGACGACCGCCACCGCGCCCAGCTCCGTCTTTGCCAACAGGTCGATCGCCTTGCGGGCGTCGTCCTCCGGCGTCACGCTGGGGACGTCGGCGTCCATGATCTCGGCGGCGGTCTTCACGGCGGCGAGATTATTCGACCGGCTGGTCCGGGCGCAGGCCCACTGGGATCGAGGCGATCACGTCGCTGGCGATGACCGACTCGGCGGCGCCGACGCGAACCGCCGCATCCCGCCCGGCCCGGGCGTGGGCGACCACGGCCGCGCAGGCCGCCGCGAAGGGCTCGAGGCCCCGCGCCAGGAGCGCGGCCGTCATTCCCGAGAGGACGTCGCCGCTCCCGGCGGTAGCCAGCGCCGGGGCGGAGATCGCGTTGACCGCGATTCGCTTGCCGTCGGTGACGATCGTGTCGTCGCCCTTGAGGACGACCACCGCGCGCGCCGCTTCCGCCGCCTCTCGCGCCGCGGCGAGCCGGCGAGCGTCGACCGCCGCGGAGTCGCGCCCGAGCAGACGGCCCAGCTCGCCGGCATGCGGGGTGAGGACGGTCGGCGCTTGGCGGGCGGCGATCCGCTCCAGCAGGCCGGCAAAGGCGTTGAGGCCGTCAGCATCGATCACCAGCGGCGCCTCGATCGCCAGCGCGACCTCGCGGGCCAGCTCCACCGCGCCGGGATCGCGCCCCAGGCCAGGCCCCAGCACGCCCGCCGCGGCGCGCTCGAAGGCGCGCAGCACGGTCTTCGCCGAGGCTGGCGCCAAGCAGCCGTCGCCACCGGGACATCCGACCGACATCACCTCCGGCTCGCCGGCTTCGAAGACCGGCTCGAGATCGGCCGGGACGGCGACCATCGCGTAACCGGCGCCAGCCCGGATCGCCGCCAGCGAAGACATCCGCACCGCCCCGGTCAGGCCACGCGAGCCGCCCGTGACGGCGACCTGGCCGGAGCTGAACTTCGTCGAGCGCGGCCCGCGCCGCGGCGCCAGCACCAGCACCGACGGATCGATCGTCCCGGCGTCCGCCTCGCTCGGCGCCCCCCGGGGAATCCCTATCGGCACCACCCGCAGCTCGCCGGAGTGCCACTTCCCCGGGGCGATCCGCTGCCCCAGCTTGGGCGCGTGGAAGCTCACCGAGAGGTCCGCTTCGACCGCCACGCCCGCGATCTCTCCGCTGGACGCGTCGACTCCCGAGGCGATGTCGCATGCCACCACCGGGGCGCCGCAGCCGTTGATCGCGGCGATCGCTGCAGCCGCCGGCTCCCTCGGCGCCCCCGAGAACCCGGTCCCGAAGATCGCGTCCACAACCGCTCCCGACCGCGCCAGCCGGCTCTCCAGGTCTCCCGGCGCGTCCCCGCCCCAGAGGTCGACCGTCTCGACCTCGAAGCCCATCGCCAGCAAACGCTGGGCGGCGATCCTGCCGTCGCCGCCGTTGTTGCCCTTCCCGCAAACGATCCGCACGGGCCCCGACGGCGCCAGCCCGGCCACGGCCTCCGCCAGCGCGGTCCCAGCGGCCGCCATCAGGTCCTTGGACGGCACTCCCTGGTCCTCGATCGCCCAGCGATCGATGGCGCGAATGCCCTGCGCGTCATACAGCGGCTCGAGCCACGGCTCCACCGCCTCAGCCTAGCCGCGTCCGCCGTCCAGGCGCACGCGTTGGCGCTACTTCGCGATACCGGCGATCAGCTTCGCCGTGGCAAGCCCGTCGGCGGAGCCCGAGCCGATCGCGAGGTACTCGATCTTGGTCAGGTAGCGCCTGGCTTCGCGGAAGCCCTCCTCGCTCGGCGGCACCAGCGCGGTGGCGAGCTTCAGGGCGGCCGGGCCATCGGCGAAGCCGGCGATCGGGGTGCCGCCAAGGGCGCTGACCGCTTCCTTGTAGGCGGGGGTCTGGCCGAGCGTGTCGCTGCCGTCCGCCAGCGCCCGCCGGGCGGCCGGCAGGCCGTAGGCGACGACGATCCGCTCGCCCTGGGCCACGACGACCAACGGCTTGGAGCCGAGGTCGTCGCTGCGAACCGAGAAGCCACTGGCCCTGCCGGAGATGGCCGTGACGCCGGTCGTGCCACTGGCGCGCAGCAGCAGACCGACGTTGGAGACCGTGTTGGCGGCTTCCTTGGCACTGCTGGTCGTGAGCACCGCGGCGCCATCGAGGCTGCTCTCGGTCTCCCCCTGGGCGAAGACGGCGAGGTCGCCGATCGAGGATGCGATCTTTTCGAGGTCGACGCCCGCCTCCTTAAGAGTGCTCTTGAATTTGTGGGGGGGCACCTCGCCGGGGATGCCTTCGGCATCGATCCTGTCGATCGCCTCCTCGAAGCGCGTGCCGAAATCGGCCGCGGCAACGGCGGCAACGGAGTCGGCGGGCAGCGAAGCGAGCAGGCCGGAGGCGTCGCCGGTCGGCGGATTCTCCCCACTGAGATCGGTGCTGAGGTCGATCTCGACCTGGTCGGAGCCGGGGATCAGGCTGGCCACGGCGGTTGCTTCCTCGGGGTCTATCCCGGCGCTGTCGAGGAACTGCCGCGCATCGGGGTCGATCGAGCCGCCGGACTGGTCGATCAGGCGGCCGACGTCGGCGAAGACGTCGGCGAAGCTGCCGCTTGGCGCGGCATCGATGGCCCTGGAGAAGGTCTCTTCGCCGGCCAGCGACTCGCCGCCGGAGGCATCGACCATGGTCTTGAAGGTCTTTTCGTCTTCGGCCATAGCGATGAAGTCGCCGACGACGCCGACGGTCGTCCCGTCGTCGCTCTCGACGACGAAGTCGACTCCTTCGTAGGAGCCCTGCTCGGGCGGTTCGTTGCTCTCGCCTGCCTGCTTGTCGATGAAGTCCTGGGTGGCTTCGGTGTCGGTGCTCTGGACCGCGATCCCGTAGCCGCTGAACTCGTCGCCGTTGTATCTCTGGAAGAAGAGGCCGCCCTCTTCGCCCAGCCAGGGCTCGACTTCCTTCTCGAAGTCGAGCTCTTCGCCCGAGGAGCCGGCGGAGCTTTCGAGCTCGGAGACGATCAGGGTGCCGAGGTCGGTATCGAGCCCGCTGATCCGTTCAAACAGGCCTTCGACGTTCGTCTTGGTCTCGCCCGTGGGCTGGACGCTCGCCTGCAGGTAGAGGGGCGCTCGGGGCGGCGCCAAGGTGGCGGGATCGGAGCTCGAGTCGCCACCACCCCCACCGCAGCCGGCGAGGAGGGAGACGAAAGTCGCGACGGCGACCGGGAGGACGAGGCGAACCTTCATGCGCGCCGGAATCCTAACCAGGTCACTCGACGGTGACGGTCTTCGCCAGATTGCGGGGCTGGTCGACGTTGAGGCCGCGGGCGCGGGCGATGTCGTAGGCCAGCAGCTGCAGCGGCAGGATCGCGACGATCGGCTGCAGGATCCAGTCGGTGCGGGCCACCTCAACCGTCTCGTCGGCGACTTCGCCGGCGCGTTCGCTGCCGGCGGTGGCGATCGCGATCGTCTGGGCGCCGCGGGCGCGGACCTCCTCGACGTTGGAGAGAACCTTCTCCAGCACCGGGCTGTCGGTGGCGATGCAGACCACCGGCGTCGACTCGTCGAGCAGGGCGATCGGGCCGTGCTTCATCTCCCCCGCTGCGTAGGCGTCGGTCGGGATGTAGGAGACCTCCTTCAGCTTCAGCGCCCCCTCGAGGCAGACGGGGAGGCCGATGTGGCGGCCGAGGTAGAGGAAGAAGTCCTGGTCGCTGTGGGTCGAGGCGACGGTGCGCACCTCGTCCTCGACCGCCGCGATCGTCTCCTCGATCTTCGACGGCAGCGACTTCAGCGCCGCCACCAGCTCGGCGACGCGCTCGGCGGAGAGGGTTCCGCGCAGCTCCGCCAGCCGCAACCCCAGCAGGTACATCGCCGCGACCTGGGCGACGAAGGTCTTCGTCGCCGCGACGCTGACCTCGAGGCCGGCCCGGGTGTAGAGGACGGCGTCGGCTTCGCGGGTCACCTGGCTGCCCATGATGTTGGTGATCGCCAGCACCGTCGCACCCGCCTCGCGGGCCAGCCGCATCGCCGCCAGCGTGTCCGCCGTCTCGCCCGACTGGGTCATTCCGATCACGAGATCGCCGGGACCGACCACGGGGTTGCGATAGCGGTACTCGGAGGCGACGTCCATCTCTACCGGCACCCGCGCCCATTCCTCGATCGCGTATCGGCCGATCAGGCCGGCGTGGTACGAGGTGCCGCAGGCGACGATCACGATCCGCCGCAGGTCGCGCAGGAAGTCGTCGTCGAGGGCGACGTCGGAAAGGTCAACTCCCTCGTCACCCGGCAGGCGGTCGGCGAGCGTCTCGGCGACGGCGTCGGCCTGTTCGTGGATCTCCTTCAGCATGAAGGTCTCATAGCCGCCCTTCTCGGCGGCGTCGGCGTCCCAGGTCACCTCTTCGGCGTCGCGCTCGATCGCCTCGCCGTCGGCGTCGGTGATCCTGACGCCGCCGGCTTCGATTTCAACGATCTCGCCGTTTTCGATCGGCACCGCCGTGCGCGTGTCGGCGAGGAAGGCCGGAATCGCGGAGGCGAGAAAGGTCTCCCCCGCGCCGATGCCGGCGACCAGCGGGCACTCCTTGCGGGCACCGACCAGGCGCTGGGGCTCCTCGGCGTGCATCGCGACGAAGGCGTAATGACCGCGCAGCTCCGCGTAAGCGGCGCGGACGGCGGCGGCGAGGTCTCCGTTGTAATGGTCGGCGATCAGATGGGCGACGACCTCGGCGTCGGTCTCGGAGGTGAACTCCTCGCCGTTGGCCTGGAGCCGCTTGCGCAGGCCGGCATGGTTCTCGACGATCCCGTTGAGGACGATGTGGACCTGGCCGGAGCCGTCGGCGTGGGGGTGGGCGTTCTCCTCGGTGACGCGACCGTGGGTGGCCCAGCGGGTGTGGGCGATGCCGGTGTTCGAGGGCGGCAGAGCGCCTGCCCCGTTGGCCGCACGCTCCTCGACGGCGGCACGCAGGTTGGCGAGGTTGCCCACCGCGTGGACGCTCTCCACGTCACCGTCCTCGAGCACGGAGAGGCCGGCCGAGTCATAGCCGCGGTATTCGAGCTTTTCCAACCCCGCGAGCAGCAACTCCTCGCAGGGGCGTCCGCCCACGTATCCGACGATTCCGCACATCAGGGCGAGTAAGAGTAGACGCCGAGCTCGCTCAAGCCAGCTCGGCGCGCACGATCTCGACCAGGCGACCGCAAACCGCCTCGGCCTCGTCGGCGCTCGGGGCCTCGACCATCACCCGAACCAGGGGCTCGGTGCCGGACGGGCGCAGCAGCACGCGGCCGCGCCCCTCGAGGACCTCGCCCTCGCGCTCGACCGCCTCCCAGACCGCCGCCGCATCCGCCACCGCCTCGCGGTCGGCGACCTCGACGTTGACCAGGGTCTGCGGCAACTTGCGCATCGGCGCGGCCTCGGCCAGCGGGGCCCCGTCCAGCTCCCGCATCGTCATCAGCGCCGCCGCGATCCCATCCCCGGTGGCGACGAAGTCCGAGGCGATGATGTGGCCGGACTGCTCGCCGCCGAGCGACCAGCCACGACGGCGCAACTCATCGAGCACGTAACGGTCGCCGACCTTGGTCACGGCGACCTCGATCCCCAGCTCCTCCATCGCCTGGTGGAAGCCGTAGTTGCTCATCACCGTAACGACGACACCACCCTCGAGCTCGCCGCGGTCGGCGAGGCCGCGGGCCGCGAGGGCGATCAGCTCATCGCCGTCGTGGACGCGACCGTTGCCATCCACCGCCAGCATGCGGTCGGCGTCGCCGTCGAAGGCGAAGCCGATTTCGGCATCGGAGCCGGCGACGCGCTCGGCCAGCGGCTGGAGGTGGGTCGAGCCGCAAGCGGCGTTGATGTTGCGGCCGTCGGGCTCGGCGCCGATCGTCTCCACCGTCGCGCCGAGCCGCTCGAAGATCGCCGGGCCAGCGCGATGGGCGGCGCCGTTGGCGCAGTCGAGGACGACGTGGCGACCGCGCAGGTCGAGCGGGAAGGCCGCCTCCAGCGCGCGCAGGTAATCCTCGAGCCCACCATTGAGCTCACGGACTCGGCCGACCTCCACAGCGGTGGGAGCCTGGTCGAGCAGCGACTCGATCCGCGCCTCCAGCTCGTCGTCGAGCTTCGTCCCCTGAGCGGAAAAGAACTTGATGCCGTTATCCCCATACGGGTTGTGGGAGGCCGAAACGACCGCCGCCAGATCCAACCCCAGCCGCTTGACCAAGATCGCCGCCGCCGGCGTCGGCAGCACCCCGCCCAGTAACGCGTCCCCCCCAGCCGCCGCCACTCCCGCCGCCAGCGCCGCCTCCAACATCGGCCCCGACTCCCGCGTATCCCGCACGATCAGCACCTGCGGCCGCTCAGCATCCAGCGAAGCAGTGGTCGCACGCCCAAGCGCAGTCGCAAGCTCAGCCGTCAGGAACGTGCCGACCTCACCACGGACGCCATCAGTCCCAAACAGTTTTCTCGTGGCCTGGGTCGTCATTTCCCTCTCTTTCGGCATCGAGTGCCTACTCCTCTACCCCACCCCTATCGAAGTGCTGAGGCGAGCGAAAATCAAGCCTGGCAAGGACGCAGGGAGGCTGGTGCAGCGAGCTTAGTTCACTAAGTGAGCAAACCAGCCGACCGAGGACGCCGCCACGCGCCGATTTGCAGCCGCCTCAGCGCTTCGAGAACTGGGGCTTCTTGCGGGCCTTCTTGAACCCCGCCTTGCGCCGCTCCTTAACGCGAGCGTCGCGGGTCAAAAAGCCACGGCGCTTGAGGTCGCCCCGCAGCTCCGGGTCGATCTCGGTCAGCGCCCTGGCGATCCCATGGCGGACGGCGCCGGCCTGGCCGCTGATGCCGCCACCGTGGACGCGGACGCGGACGTCGACGTTGCCCTCGTAACCGGAGACCGCGAGCGGCTGGCGGGCCATCGTCTGGTGCAGCGGCCGCGGGAAGAACTCCTCGAGGCTGCGTTTGTTGACTTCGATCTTGCCCTCGCCGGGAAGCAGGGTGACACGGGCGATCGAGCGCTTGCGTTTGCCGGTGGCGAGAAACCGGGATCCGCTCTCCATCTTCGCCGGCGCGCGGCTCGCGGGCTCCGCGTCGGCGTCGTCGCTGCCGGCCAGCGCTGCTTCGCGGCGCGCTTTCTCCTCTTCCTCCGCTTCGAGGCGGGCCTTCTCTTCGGCGCTCAGCTCGCGACCCTCGGCCTCGACCGCGATCGGCTCCAGGTCGGCGCCGGGAATCACGTCCTTCTTCTTCTCCGCCTTCGGCTCCTCAGCCGCAGGCTCCTCCGCCGGTGCCTCCTCGGCAACAGGCTCCTCGGCAGTCTTCGCAGGAACTTCCGAGCCCTCGTCCTGCTCAGCCTCCGGCGCCTCGGCGACCGACTCCTCAGACGTCTCGTCCGCGGGTGGCGTGGAGGTCGGCTCGTCGCCCACAGCTTGCGAGGACGACGAGTCGTCCTCCGCGACAGAACCCGCGGCTGCGGCGTCCTGGCCCTCGGCGGTCTCCTCGACGGCGTCGGGAGTCTCTGAAGTCTCTTTGTCCTGCTCGTCCGTCATCTATCTCTCAGTTCCATCGGTTTGGGCAGCTGGGCAGCATGCGGGTGCTCGGAGCCGGCGTAGACCTTCAGCTTGGTCAGCTGCTGACGGGCGAGGCGATTGCGCGGCAGCATGCCCTTGACCGCCTTGCGGATGACTTCCTCCGGCCGCCGATCGAGCATCTCCGAAAGCGTCCGCGACTTGATCCCGCCCGGATAGCCGCTGTGCCGCCAGTACGTCTTCTGCTCCAGCTTTTTGCCGGTGACGCGGATCTTCTCGGCGTTGACGACGACGACGAAGTCGCCGGTGTCGATGTGCGGCGTGTACTCCGGCTTGCGCTTGCCGCGCAGCACGTCTGCGAGCTGGGTCGCGAGGCGCCCCAGGGTCTGGCCCTCGGCATCGACCACGTACCAGTCGCGCTGGCGGTCGGAAGGCTTGGCTACGTAGGTCTTCATCGTGGCTCAGTCGTCAAAAAGCCGCGCGGACTCGCCGACGCGGCCGGGGGATCATAGCCATCCGGCTGTCTATACTGCCGCGCCAGCAATGCCGAATCCCGTCCGGCCATCGGAACGGGAGCGGAGGAACCGCAGAGGCCGAGGCAGGTCTCCGGGGCGAATCGGACGAAAACGTCCGTAGCGCATCTCTTTCAGCGCGAGCCCGACAGCTAACTCCGTAGGCGATCGAAAGAGAGGCTAGCGGTGCGCGACAACCACATTGTCCGGCCTGGCTTGGCGGCGAAAATTTGCACCGTTGCGGTCCTGGCGCTGCTCGCGGCCGGCGGCGGCACCGCCTCGGGGCTCGGCACCGGCGGCGCCCCGACCCCGAGCGGCAGCCCGCCACCCCCGAGCAGCCCCGCGGGAGCGCCGACCGCGACCCCCAGCGCCGGCTCGCTGACCCTCGTCGCAGCCGAAGCGACGCCGCGCAAGACCTTCTACTTCGGCTTCCGCTTCCCCCGCCTCAGCTACACGATCGGCAGCAGCCAGCCGCTCAACGACCTGCGGATCGAGATCGTCGACGCCGCCGGCGCGGTCGTCAAGACCTTCTACCGCAACGACGTCGCCGCCGACCTGCCGAACAGCATCCGCTGGGACGGCACCACGAACGAAGGCCGGCCGGCGCGCAACGGCCGCTACAGCTTCCGGATCGCGCCGCAGACTCCGGCTCCGGCGGCGCGCCGGGCGACCCAGTCGACGGCGCTGACCCTCAGCTTCACCTTCTTCGGCTACGCCTTCCCGATCCTCGGCGCCCACGAATTCAGCCTCAGCGCCGGGCGCTTTGGCGCCGCTCGCTCAGGCCACACCCACCAGGGCCAGGACACGATGGCCAGCTGCGGCACGCCGCTGGTCGCCGCCCGCGGCGGCACCGTCCAGTACTCCGGCTACCAGGGCGCGGCGGGCAACTACGTGGTGATCGACGGGAAGGGCACGACCTACGACTTCATGTACGCCCACCTCGCCGAACCCTCGCCGCTGCAGGCCGGCGAAACCGTCCGCACCGGCCAGCCGATCGGCCTCGTCGGCGACACCGGCGACGCCAGCGGCTGCCATCTTCACTTCGAGATGTGGGCCGCCCCCGGCTGGTACGAGGGCGGCGCCCCGATCGACCCCCTCGCCTATCTCGAAAAGTGGGACGCCTACAGCTGAGCAGCAAGGTTCCCTAGCGGGATAGGCCCCTTTCAGCGCAGCTCTCGCACGTCCCCCGCAGAACCACGTCGTGCTCGGCGACGTTGAAGTCGATGGCCGCGGAAAGCTTGCCGATCGCCTGCTCCAGGGCGGGATCCTCGAAGGGCACCATGCGGCCGCACTCGCGGCAGATCGCGTGATGGTGGTGGTGGCCGCTGGGCTCGATCCGCTCGTAGCCGGCGGTGCCGCGGAAGACCTCGATCCGCCGGACCAGGCCGAGCTGCTCGAGCTGCTCGAGCGCCCGGTAGACGCTGGCCCGCCCGATCGGCGGCTGGCGTCGGCGCAGCTCGTCGTCCAGGTCCAACGCGGTGACCGCGCAATCGTGGCGGGCCAGCGCCTCGACCACCGCGGTGCGGGCGCCACCGCGCCGGTGCCCGGCCGCCCGCAGGGTCTCGAGCGCGTGCCGCGCCCAGCCGGTGTCCGCGTAGACGGTCATTTCAAGCGATCGTAGCCTCGGCCGGCGCCGGCTCTCGCCGCTGCCATGCCCGCAGGCGGGCCAGCGGCAGCGAGACCAGATAGGAGGCGAGGATCGCCAGCGCCACCGAGGCTCCGGCGGCGGTCCCGGCGTAGTAGGAGAGGTAGAGGCCGGCGATCCCGGCGAGGACGGCGATCGCGGCGGCCCAGGCGATCATCGGCACGATCCGGCGGCTGAGATTGCGGGCGGCGGCGGCCGGGCCGACGAAGACGGCGACGACGAGCAGGTTGCCGAGGCCCTGCACCGCGACCACGATCGCCCCCGCAAGGAGGACCAGGAGCGCCGCGTCAACCAGTGCCGGAGAGAGGCCCAGCGCCCGCGCCGAGCCACGGTCGAACCCGGTCGCCAGCAGGCGGCCGTGCAGCAGCGGCAGGGCCACCGCGACGACCGCGACCAGCGCCAGCGCGGCGGCGAGGTCGGCATCGGTTGGTCCGAGGATGTCGCCGAAGAGCAGCGACTCGACGCCCGGCGGCGAGTCCGGCGAGAGGGCGAGCAGGACCCCCAGCCCGAACATCGTGGTGACGACGACGGCGACGCCGACGTCACGGCCGACCCCCGGCAGACGCGCGGCGACCGCGATCGCCAGCGCCGCCAGCACGATCGCCGGTGCCGCTCCGAGCAGCAGCGGGAGACCCGCGATCGCGGCGATCACCAGGCCGGGAAAGATCGAGTGCGCGAGCGACTCGGCCGCGTAGGAGAGCTCGTAGAGGACGACCCAGCAGCCGAGCGCGCCGCCCGCCAGGCCGAGCATCGTCATCTCGACGATCGCCCGCTGCATGAACGCTTCCTGAAGGGGCTCGAACACGATCAGTGGTGGTGATGATGGGGGGGCAGGATCGCGCGGCCACCGCCACCGGGGATCTCGACGATGGCGCCGCCGTAGGTGGCTTCGAGCACCTCGCGGTCGAGCGCTGCGGCGGGGGCGCCAGCGGCGATCTGTCGGCGGTTGACGCAGAGCACCGAGTCGCAGCGGCGCGCCTGCTCGAGGTCGTGAGTGGCGATCACGACGCCGTGCCCTTCGCTCGCCAACACCGCGATCAGCGCCTCCAGCCGCTCGGCCGCCGGGCGGTCGAGGCCGGTGAAGGGCTCGTCCATCAGCAGCACCTGGGCGTCTTGGACGAGGGCGCGGGCGATCAGGACCCGCTGGCGCTGGCCGCCCGAGAGCTCACCGAAGGTCTCCTGGGATAGCGCCTCCAGCCCCACCCGAGCCAGGGCCGCGCGCCCGGCCTCGCGCTCGGCGCGGCCGAGGGGACGCCACCACGGCAGCCGTGAGAGCGCTCCCATCGAAGCCACTTCGAGCGCCGAGACCGGGTAGTCGAGCCGCGAGCGCTCGGTCTGCGGCACCGAGCCGCAGGAGGCGCCGACCCGCAGCGTCCCGGCAAGCGGGCGCAGTTCGCCGAGGACGGCACGCAGGATGGTCGTCTTGCCGCCCCCGTTGGGGCCGAGCAGCGCCAGCCTCTCGCCGGCCCCGAGCGCGAAGGACACCTCGGAGACCGCGGGCGGCGCGCTGCCGTAGCCGACCGCCAGCCCGGTGGCCTCGATCAGGGGCCGAACCGGCATCCGCGCCTCCCCCCGCTGACGCCGCGCACGAACGAGTCCGCGTTGGCCGCCTCCATGCCCAGGTAGGTGGCGCCGCTGGACCCCTCCGGTCCGAGCGTGTCGCCGTAGAGCGTCCAGTCCGCGGTGGCGCCCGTCTGGCGGGCGATCGCCTCGGCGACCTTGGTGCTGAGCGAGCTCTCCGCGAAGACCGCCTCGACCCCCTCGCGCTCGATCAGCCCGATCAGCTCGCTGAGGTCCTTGGCAGAGGGCTGGGCCTGGGTCGTCTGCGAGGGGATCACGGCACCGACGACGTCGATCCCGTAGCGGCGGGCGAAGTAGCCGAAGGCGTCGTGGTCGGTGACGAGCTTGCGCTCTGCCACCGGGACCGAGTCGACGCACCTGGCGATGGCGGCGTCGAGCCCCCTCAGACGGGCGAGGTAGGCGCGCGCGTTGCGCTCGAAACGGCGCCGTCGCGAGGGGTCGGCGGCGGCGAGCCGGCGGGAGATCTCGCGCACGGCGGCCTCGGCATTGCGCGGGTCGTGCCACCAGTGGGGGTCGTATCTGGATACCTCCTCGCCGCTGCTCTCGCCGGGCAGCCGCTCGGGCACGACGGCGCCGAGATCGACGACCGTGGCGTCGCTGCCGCTGTCGGCGACGATCTGATCGATCCAGGCGTCGAGGTCGTCGCCGTTGGCGAAGGCCAGCTTCGCGGCGGCGGCCGCCTCGACGTCGCTCGGCCGGGGCTCGTACTCATGGGGGTCGGTGTTCGGCTGCAGGACCTGATCGACCACGACCGCGTCGCCGCCGACCACACGCACCCAGTCGCCGATCTGGGTGGTGGTCGCGACAACGTGGAGGCGACCGTCGTCGCTGGCGGCCAGACCGCCGCAGCCCCCGGCGGCCAGGCCCAGCACCATCGCCGCGCCGGCGAGCGCCAGAGCGCGCCGCGGCGCCCGTGGGATCGCCCGAGCGAGCGCGACAGCGGCGAAGACCGCGCCAGCGACGCAGGCGATCGTCGCCCCGGGCGGCGCATCGGTCCTGACCGAGAGCCACAGGCCGGCGACGCCCTCGACGGCGACCAAGGTGACGCTGGCCAGCTGCCAGCTCCAGATCCGCCGGGTGAACAGGCGGGCGGTCGCGGCCGGCACCACGAACAGGGCGCTGACCAGCAGCGACCCGACCACCGAGAGCGCCGCCGTCGTCGCCAGCGCGATCAACCCCAGCAGCAGCCCGTCCAGCAACCGCACCTGTCGCCGCGGGACGGGGGCGCCGGGGTCGAAGCCCTGGGCCAGCCAGCGCCCGCCGACGAGCGACGTCGCGGCCACGGTCGCCAGCGCCGCGCCGGCCGCAAGCGCAATATCGCCGTCGTCGACCAGGAGCAGGCTGCCGAACAGCAGGGTCTCGACGTTGGCGCCGGAGCCGAAGACGTCGCTGGCGAGGATCACTCCCGCCGCTAGACAGCCGACCAGGACCAGGGCGACGACGCTGTCCCGCCCCCGGTCCCGACCGCGGCCGAGGGCGGCGTTGCCGCCGGTGAAGAGGAGCGCCGCGGCGAAGGCACCCAGCGGAGCCGCGAAGCCGAGGCCGTCGGCCAGGACCAGCCCCGGGAACGCCGCCGTGCCGACGGCGTGCGAGAAGAAGGCGAGCCCGCGCAGCACGATCCAGGTCCCGAGCAGCCCCGCGGGCACGGCCAGGATGAGGATCTCGATCAGGCCGCGTTCGACGAAGGGAAGCTGGAACGGCTCCAGCAGTGGCTCCATCCCCCAGACCTTAATGAGAATGAATCCTGTTTGTGTTTACGCCTGATCTCAGTTCAGTCAGGGGTGCTTACCGACCAAATTGCGACGTTTAGTTGTGATCCGTACAACTAATCAGCACGTATTTTGGTTTAAGCAGGAAAACGCAGTCCATTCAGCCACCCCGTTGACGTCGCAAGGAGCCCCCCGATGAACCGAAATCGACCTGAAGTGATCGACCAACGCCTGGTCAGGGCGCTGGCCCATCCTCTGCGGATCAAGATCCTCGAGATCCTCACCGAGCGAGTCGCGAGCCCGAACCGGCTCTCCGGCGATCTCGACGCAGGGCTCAGCCACGTCGCGTACCACACGAGAGCGCTGGACAAATGCGGTTGCCTTGAGCTCGTCGACACGGCGAAACGCCGTGGCGCCACCGAGCACTTCTACAAGGCCGCTCCCCACTCGTTCATCGGCGACCGGATCTGGCGGCGGGTGCCGCGTGCCCTGCTCGGCGGCGTCTCCGGCGCCACCCTGCAGAGCTTCATGGACCGCGCGGTGGCGGCGCTGGAGGCCGGCACCATCGACGGCCGCGAAGATACGACCCTGGCTTGGATGCCGGTCCGGCTGGATCAGCAGGGCTGGGACAAGGTGGCGGCCACGATGGAAGAAACCGTCGACAAGGTCCTGACCGTGCAGGGGGAAAGTCGCAGGCGACTCGCCAGGAGCAAGGGGCGTGGCGCGATCTCGGCGATCGTCGGCGTCGCCAGCTTCGAGACCCCGGGCGGGCGCGAGGAGCCGATCTAGAAGGGAACCGCTACTCCCACTCGATCGTCGCCGGCGGCTTCGAGGAGATGTCGAGAGCGACGCGGTTGACGTCGCGAATCTCGTTGATGATGCGGTTGGAGACGCGCTCGAGCAGGTCGTAGGGCAGCCGTGCCCAGTCGGCGGTCATCGCGTCGTCGGAGGTGACGGCACGGATCACGATCGGGTAGGCGTAGGTGCGGCCGTCGCCCTGGACGCCGACCGAGCGGACCACCGGCAGCACGCAGAAGGACTGCCAGAGCTGGCGGTAGAGCTCGGCGGCGCGGATCTCCTCCTGCAGGATCGCGTCGGCCGTGCGGAGGATGTCCAGGCGCTCCTTGTTCACCTCACCGCCGACGATGCGGATTCCTAGCCCCGGTCCCGGGAAGGGCTGGCGCCAGACCATCCGCTCCGGCATCCCGAGCTCGGCGCCGACGGCGCGGACCTCGTCCTTGAACAGCATCCGCAGCGGCTCGACCAGGTCGAAGTCGAACTCCTCCGGCAGGCCGCCGACGTTGTGATGGGACTTGATCGTCGCCGCGTGGTCGGAGCCGCCGGACTCGATCACGTCCGAGTAGAGCGTGCCCTGGACGAGAAAGCCAACGTCGGCGAGCTTGTCCGCCTCCTCCTCGAAGACGCGGATGAACTCCTCGCCGATGATCTTGCGCTTGCGCTCGGGGTCCTCCTCCCCGGCCAGCTTGGCGAGGAAGCGCTCTTCGGCGTCGACGTGGATCAGCGGGATGCCGAACTGGCGGAAGGCCTCGACCACCTGCTCGGCCTCGTTCAGCCGCATTAGGCCGTGGTCGACGAAGACGCAGGTCAGCCGCTCCCCCACCGCCCTGTGCACCAGCAGCGCCGCGACCGAGGAGTCGACCCCGCCAGAGAGGCCGCAGATGACCCGCCCCTCGCCGACCTGGGCGCGGATCTTCTCGACCTGCTCGGCGATCACCGACTGCGGCGACCACTGCTGCTCGCAGCCGGCGACGTCGCGCAGGAAGCGGGTCAGAATCTCGGTCCCGTAGGGCGTGTGGACGACCTCGGGATGGAACTGGATCCCGTAGAGGCCGCGGTCGGGCAGCTCGCAGGCGGCGACCGGGGAGCTGGGGCTGGAGGCGAGGGCGTTGAAGCCCACCGGTGCCTCGAAGACGGCATCGCGATGGCTCATCCAGCAGCTCTGCTCCTCTGGCAGCCCGCCCAACAGGCGGCCGCCGCCGTTGCTGAGGACGAGGTCGGTGCGGCCGAACTCGCCGATCTCGGCCGACTCGACCCGGCCGCCGAGCGCCAGCACCATCGCCTGCATGCCGTAACAGATGCCCAGCATCGGGATCTCGAGGTCGAGCAGCTGGGTCGGAAACGCGGGCGCTCCCTCCCCGTAGACCGACGCAGGCCCGCCAGAGAGAATCAGCGCCTTCGGCTTGCGCTCCCGAATCTTCTCCACCGACGTGGTGGCCGGCAGCAGCTCCGCGAACACCCCACATTCGCGGATGCGGCGAGCGATCAGCTGCGAGTACTGCCCACCGAAGTCGAGGACCAGCACCTCCTCTACCGCTCGCACGTCATCCGCAGGCAGCTCGTCGACAGTGGCGACGACCTGCTCAGTCATCGCTTACGGCAACCCCCGCCGAGACCGCGGCACGACCGTTGGAGCCCATCCCGACAGACTGCTCGTTCTGCAGCTTCTTACCCTCGCTCATCAGCGCCGGCGCGACCATCACCTCGGCCCGCTGGAAGGAGCGAATGTCCTCGTAGCCGCAGGTCGCCATCGAGGTTTTCAGCGCCCCCATCAGGTTGAAGGTGCCGTCGTTCTCCTGCGCCGGGCCGAGCACGATCTCCTCCATCGTCCCGTCCTGCTTGGTCGAGACCCGCGTCCCCCGCGGCAGCGAGGGATGGAAGGTCGCCATGCCCCAGTGGAAGCCGCGGCCCGGCGCCTCCTTGGCCCGCGCGAGCGGTGATCCGACCATCACCGAGTCGGCGCCGCAGGCGATCGCCTTGGAGACGTCGCCGCCCGTGCGCATGCCGCCGTCGGCGATCACGTTGACGTACTCGCCGGTCTCCAGCATGTGCTGGGAGCGGGCGGCGGCGACGTCGGCGATCGCGGTCGCCTGGGGGACGCCGATGCCGAGCACGCCGCGGGTGGTGCAGGCGGCGCCGGGACCGACGCCGACCAGGACTCCGACCGCCCCGGTCCGCATCAGGTGCAGCCCGGTCGAGTAAGAGGCGCAGCCGCCGACCACGGTCGGCACCGGCACCTCGGCGATGAACTCCTTCAGGTTCAGCGGCTCCACCGTGGTCGAGACGTGTTCGGCGGAGATCACCGTCCCCTGGATGACGAGGATGTCGAGGCCGGCCTCCACCGCCACCTCATAGTGCTCCCGCACTTTCTGCGGCGTCAGCGAGCCGCAGACGACGGCGCCGCGCGCCTTGATTTCCTCGACCCGCTTGCCGATCAGCTCCGACTTGACGGGCTCCGCGTAGATCTCCTGCATCAGCCGCGTCGCCACGTGCTTGGGGGCGGCGGCGATCTGCTCAAGCCGATCCTCGGCGTCCTCGAAGCGGGTCCAGATGCCCTCCAGGTTCAGCACGCCGAGCCCGCCGAGCTCGTTGACGAGAACGGCGGTGTCGGGGCTGACCACCCCGTCCATCGCCGAGGCGACGAGCGGCAGGTCGAAGCGATAGGGACCGAGGGTCCAGCTGATGTCGATGTCGTCGGGATCGCGGGTACGACGCGACGGGACGATGGCGATGTCGTCGAATCCGTATGCGCGCCGCCCCTTCTTACCGCGGCCGATTTCGATTTCCAAAAGAGTTCCTCCAGGGCTGGCGTTGAAACAGCCAGCCTACACTTCTGCCGGGACCTCCAAATCGTGCACGGCGACCTCGCCGAGCAGGCGCTCGACCTGGTTGCGATCGACGGTGCCGGCGCCGAAGTGCTGGGTCGACTCGGCGCCGCAGGCGACGCCGTAGGCGAGGCACTCCTCGGGCGTGCGCCCCTCGTAGCGGGCCGCGACGTAACCGGCCAGGAAGGCGTCGCCGGAGCCGACGGTGGAGACCGGCTCGAGCGGCTCGGTGTGAACCTCCAGCAAGCGCCGCTCGGCGCCCTCCCCGACTGCCGCCACGCAGCCCTCGGGCCGGGTGATCGCCGCCTCGGAGGCGCCGAGGCGGACCAGCTCGTTGAGGCCCGTGGCGAGATCGCCGCCGTCGGAGAACTCCTGGCCGACTAGCTCCTCGGCCTCGCGCTCGTTCGGGGTGACCATCGAGGCGCCGGCGCGGACCCCCGCCAGCATCGCCTCGCCCTCGGCGTCCAGCACCACGGGGACGCCGCGGCGACCGAGGTCGGCAATCAGCCGCGCGTAGAGGTCGTCGCCAGCGCCGGGCGGCAGCGAACCGGCCAGCACGCAGATCTTCGCCCCGCCCGCCAGGTAGCCGATCCGCTCGAAGAGCCGCTTCGTCTCCTCCGGGCTGACCGCCGGGCCGCGCTCGTTGATCTCGGTCTGATCGCCGGAGGTGGGGTCGATCACGGCGAGGTTGATCCGCGTCTCTGCCGCGATCCGGGTGAAGTCGGTCAAAACCGACTCCTCGCGCAGCTGTTCCAGCACCCGCAGCCCGGTCGGGCCGCCGACGAACCCGGAGGCGATTACCGGGCGGCCGAGCAGGCTGAGAGCGCGGGCGACGTTGATGCCCTTGCCGCCGGCGACGGTGCGGCTCTCGACCGCTCGGTGGCGCCTGGCGAGGCGGAAGTTGGGCACGGCGACGGTGCGATCGACCGCTGCGTTCAGAGTCACGGTGAGAATCACTCGGCCTTCACCCGAATCCGCTTCCCTTCGTCGTCTCCGCGGCGCCCGCGGCGGTAGAGCAATACCCCGCCAATGAGTATCACGAAGGCCGCCAACGCGATAGGAATTGGGTTCTCGCCGAGGAAGGCACGAACGCGGTCGAAGCCGCTGGCCGCCGGGATCGAGCGACCGGCCCGCAGCGCGACCACGGCGGCGGGGCGCCCGTCGACGAAGACGGTGGCACGGCCGAGCACGGCGCCGCGGCGGATCGGCCCCTCCACGTCCCCCGGGGCGTCGACCTCGACGCTGAACCTCTGGTCCTTCCGCAGGCCGATCGCGACCCGCCGGGCGGCCCGCAGCGGCAGTTCGCCGCCGGAGTAGCGGATCGAAGGATCGGCGAGATCCTCCCCGGCATGGATCGGCAGGCGTGGCCGGTATTGGCGGAATCCGTACTCGAGCAGCTCGAGGTTGTCCCGGTAGCGGGCTTCGTCGCTCGGAGCGCCGACCGCCACCGAGATGAGGTCGACCCCCTTGCGGTGCCCAGAGCCGACGAGGACGTAGGCGGCGTCGAAGGTGTGGCCGGTCTTGACCCCGGTCACCCAGGGCGCCATCCGCAGCAGCTCGTTGATGGTCTCGATCCGGCGCGGCGGCTGCAGACTGCGCAGCACGGCGCTGCGGGCGTCGGCGATCCTGGCGAAGGCGGGGATGCGGAGCAGCCGCTGGCTCAGCGTCGCCAGGTCGCTAGCGCTGGAGAAGTTGCCGCGCTGGTCGAGCCCGACGGGGTTGGCGTAGTGGGTGTCGGCCAGGCCGAGGGCGGCCGCCCGCCGGTTCATCTGGGCGACGAAGCGCGGCAGCGAGCCCGCGGTGGCGAGGGCGAGGTCGTGGGCGGCGTCGTTGCCGCTGCGCAGGATCAGCCCGTAGAGGAGGTCGCGAACGCTGATCCGCTGGCCGGTCCGCAGGCCCAGCAGCGACTCGCCGTAGATCGGGTGGTAGGGCGCGGCTCGCACGAGACGGCCGAGCGGCATCTCCCGCAGCGCCACGTAGGCGGTCATCAGCTTGGTCGTGCTGGCGATCGGCAGCTGCTCGGCGGCGGCGTGCGAGGTGAGCACGTCGCCGGTGCGGGCGTCGATCAGAGTCCAGGCACGGGCTTCGATTCGCGGCCCGGGCGCCGCCCTGGCCGCCCCGGGGAGATACAGCGCCAACCCCAGCAATGCCACCAGCAGGGCGACGCCGAGACGGCGCGACCTCATCGCAGCTTCAGGGTCTCGCCGGCGATCAGGATCTGGGGGTCGACTTCCGGATTGAGGGCGAGGATGTGGGCGACCGGGATCCCCGTCCGGTGGGCGATCGAGACCAGGGTGTCGCCGCTCTTGACGACGTAGGTGGCGGCCCTCGTCTTGCGCTGGATCTTCTGCGGTCCCTGATTGCCGCCGTGCCCCCCCTTGCTCGAGGAGTCCGAATCGCCGAGCGAGCTCGAGATCGCGACGATCACGATCACGACCGCCCCCGCCAGAGCGACGGCGGCGAAGATCCGGGCGAAGGCGCTGGTGCGTTTTTCCATTGGACTGGATGGGGAGTCGAACTGGGGGCCGGATGATCGTAGTGGCCGCCGCGGGCGTCTCAGGCGGTCGAAACGTCCCAGACGGCGGCCCGCAGGCGCTCGGCGGCCGCGGCCGGGTCCGGATCGGCCGCGATCCCCCGCGAGGCGGCGACGAGGCCCGAGGCCGGTCCCGCCTCGAAGGCGGCCCCCAGCAGTTCGGGCCTGCCGCCCTGGGCGCCGACGCCGGGAATCAGGAAGATCGACCGCGGCATCAGCTCCCGCATGCGAGCGAGGTGCTCGGGCTCGGTCGCGCCGACGACCGCGCCGAGCGCGCTCAGGCCGCCGTCTCCCAGCAGGCGCCCGGAGAGATCGTCGACCAGCCCAGCCAGGCGCTCGTGCAGCGGTCGCTCCGGGGCCGGCAGGTCCTGGACGTCGGCGGCGCCGGGATTGCTGGTGCGAACGAGGAGGAAAACGCCGGCGCCGGCGTTCGCCGCAGCGGCGATCAGGGGCTCGAGAGCGTCGCGGCCGAGCAGGGGATTGGCGGTGAAGGCGTCGGCGCCGAGTCCGGGGACCGCGCCCCAGGGGGTTGGCGTCTCACCGACCAGGGCCTGGGCGTAGGCGGCGGCGGTGACCGGCACGTCGCCGCGCTTGCCGTCGGCGATCGTCAGCAGGCCGGCTTCGCGAGCGGCTTGGCAGACCGCGGCCAGGGCCGCCCATCCGGGCGCGCCGAGCCGCTCGAAGCAGGCGAGCTGCGGCTTGACCGCGACGCAGGCTGGACCGGCGCGATCGATCAGGGCGCGGCAGTGGGCGAGCACCGCGGCGGCAGCCAACTCGGCCGCCGGGGCATCGCCGGCTCCCGTCCCCTCACCGGCCAGCTGGGCCGGATCGGGGTCGAGGCCGAGGCAGATCTGACTGCGGCGCTCATCGACGAGCGCCGCCAGCCGATCGGCGAACAGCTTCAGGAAATCAGCCGCCCTTGACCTTGGTCTTCAGGGCCGAACCGGCGGAGAAGCGCGGAACCTTGCCGCCCGGAATCGTGATGCGCTCGCCGGTGCGCGGGTTGACGCCCTGGCGCGGGCCACGCTCGGCGACGTGGAATTTGCCGAAGCCGGTGAAGCTGACCTCGCCACCGGAGCTCAGCGTGTCGGTGATTGCCTCGAGCACGGCGTCGACGGCGTCGCCAGCAGCTTTCTTGCTGCCCAGCCGGTCGTCGCCTGCTAGTTGATCCAGAAACTCAGCCTTGGTCACGTCGAAATCCTCCTCGGGGGTTGAAGACGGGCGCCAATCTAACAGCGGACTCGGCGTAACCGTCAGGAGCCACTGACGGCCATCGCGCCGATCAGCAGCGGCGGGGTGCTGACCGAGCCGCCGAACGGCACCCAGCGAGGCTCCGCTCCGGCAGCCCGAACCGAGCCCAGCATCGAGACCAAGTCGCTGGCGATCGTGAACTCGCGCAGCGGCTCGGCCAGCTCGCCAGAGCGGATCGCCCGCCCCGAGGCGCCGACCGAGAAGACCCCGGTCACCGGGTTGACGCCCGAGTGCAGGCCGGCGACGTCGTTGACGAAAACGCCATCGCCCGCCTCGCGAAGCAGCGCTTCGAAGGAGAGCGCGCCGGGGGCGATCACCAGGTTCGAGGCCGACACCGAAGGCTGCGAGCGGTAGCCATGACGAGCGGCGTTGCCGGTCGAGGCGACGCCGTCGCGCGCCGCCGTGTAGGTGTCGTAGAGAAAGGCGCGCAGGCTGCCGCCCTCGATCAAAGCCGTGCGGCGGCGCGGCATCCCCTCGCCGTCGAACGGCGCCGAGCCGGGGCCAGCGGGATCGCGGCCGTCGTCATGCAGCGCCAGCGCCTCGCCGGCCAGCGCCTCGCCGAGGCGGCCGGCAAAGGGCGAGCGTCCGCGCTGCACGGCGCGGGCGCCGAGGGCGCCGCCGATCAGGTCCACGAAGCTGGCGGCGACGGTCGGGTCGAGCACGACCGGGCACGAGCTGGAGGCGGGCTTGACGGCGCCGATCATCGCGGTCGCCCGCTCGGCGCCCTCGGCCCCGATCGCCTCCGGGTCGATGCCGTCGGGACCGCGCGCGAGCCCGAAGCCGAGCCCGGTCTCCCGGCCGCCGTCGCTCTCGGCCAGCGCCTGTAGGTAGGCAAAGCAGTCGGAGGACTCGTACTCGCCGGCGACGCCGGTCGAAGAGGCGATCGCGACCCGTTCGGCGGAGTCGGCGTAGACGACCTGCTCGACCCCGACGACGCGCGGGTCGGCCGCCAGGGCCGTGCGCTCGACCGCCAGCGCCAGCTCGGCGGCCTGAGCCGTCGTCCAGACACCGACCGACGGATCGCTCAGCCCCGGCAACGCCTCGACCGGGGCCGGCTGGGGAGGGCGCGCGAACTCGTCCTCGTCGGCGACCCCGGCCGCCTCCGCGGCGCGGCCGGCGATCGCCGCCACCCCGGCGTCGGAGAGGTCGGTGCCGTAGGCGTAGCCGACCCGGCCGCCGATCCAGGCGCGGATGCCGATGCCGCTCTTGGCCGCCGCGGTCAGGCTCTCCACCTCGCCGCCATGGACACGGACCTCGCGACCGCTGTCGCGCGAGGCGTAGGCCTCTGCCTCGGCGGCGCCGGCGGCGAGGGCCGCCTCGACCGCCCGCCTCGCGCTCGCGCTCAGCTCCGTCACCGCTGGGTCCCGCCGACGGTCATCGCCCGCACGCGGACGTGGCCCTGACCGGTGCCGACCGGGACTTTCTGGCCGCCCTTGCCGCAGATCCCGGTCTTCATGAAGAAGTCGTCGCCGACCGCGTCGATTGCCATCAAGGCCTCCAGGCAGTTGCCGACCAGCGTCGCGCCGCGACAGGGACGGGTCACCGCGCCAGCCTCGATCAGGTAACCCTCGGAGACGCCGAAAACGAAGTCGCCGGTGGCCGGGTCGACCTGACCGCCGGCAAAGGAGACGGCGTAGAAGCCCCGCTCGACCTCGGCGATGATCTCCTCCGGGGTGGCGTCGCCGGGGGCGATGTAGGTGTTGGTCATGCGCGGGATCGGCAGGTGGCGGAAGCTCTCGCGGCGACCGTTGCCGGTCGAGGCGACGCCGTCGCGCTCGGCGCTGAGACGGTCGTAGAGGTAGGCGGTCAGCCGCCCCTCCTCGATCACCTGCGTTTGCTGGGTCGCGACCCCCTCGTCGTCGATCGCGTCGCTGCCCCACTCCCCCGGCAGGCGGCCGTCGTCGTAGGCGCTCAGCAGTGGCTGAGCGACCTGCTCCCCCAGCTTGCCGGCGTAGACGCTGGCCTGCTTGTGGATGTGGTCGGCCTCGAGGCCGTGCCCGGTCATCTCATGGAAGAGGACCCCGCCGAAGCCGCCGCCGACCACCACCGGCATCGACCCGGAGGGCGCCGGTCGGGCGTCGAGCAGAGTCAGCGCCTTACGGGCCGCCTGCTCGGCGATCAGGCCCGGGTCGTCTTCGAGCAGCTCGAATCCGCGGTGGGCGCCGAGCGTCTCGGCCCCGGTCTCGACCACGTCGTCGCGGCGGGCGACGGCCTGGGCGCCGATCCGCGTGCGGGTGCGATCGTCGCCGGTCAGCAGGCCGTCGGAGTTGGCGACCGCAACCTCGCGCCGGGCCTCCGCGTAGGAGGCGGTGAACTGGGCGACCTCCCCACCCTGGCCGCGGGCGCGCTCGTCGAGCTCACGCAGCAGAGCCGCCTTGCGCTCCGCCGCGACGTCTTCGGGACGCCGCTCGATCGGCTGCGGCGTCGTCGCCACCGCCCGCAGCGGGCTGGGCTCACGGCGCTCGCCCCGCAGGGCCGCTGCGGCCTCGTCGGCGGCGCGTTCGAGGTCGGCGGGGTCGAGCCCGTCGACGTGGGCGAAGTAGGTGGTGCCGTCCTCCACCACGCGCACGCCGGCGCCCTCCTCGGCGCCCGACTGAACGGCCTCGATCCGCGACTCGTCGATCGCCATCGCCAGCCCGTGGCGGCGTTCGGCGAAGACCTCGGCGAAGCGGCCCCCGTTGGCCAGCGCCCGAGCCAGGACCCGCTCGGCGACGGCGGGCTGGATCAGCTCGCTCACGCCTTGGGCCGCCTTCCCGCGACCTCGATCAGGCGCCCGGCGGCGACGAACAGCTCCGCCCCGCAGGCGGGGTCGTCGGCGTGGTCGCTGCTGCGCCCGTCGGCGTAATAAAGACGCGCGAACGGCAGGCGGGAGGTGCGGCGGCGGCGCATGTAGGCGGCGGCCTCGTCGGCATAGCCGGAGACCCGGTCGAGCAGGACGCGGTGTGGCTTGGGGGGCATCAGCCCTTGCCGCCGGCCGCGATCGCGCGCGCGAGGTCGCGCAGAGCCGCCCGCATGTCGAAGAACATCAGCGAGGCGAGGGCGAAGCGCTCGGTGACGGCGACGACGGCCAGGCCGCCGAGGCGCAGGACGAAGACCTCGCCCTGTTCGGTCGCGATGTGGACCTGCTCGGCCGGCTCGCCGCCGGCCCGATCGGCGACTTGCAGCAGCGCCGCGGAGTCGTCCCGCCAGCGCCGGTGGTCGCCGGCGGCGGCGAGAACCTCGCCGCCGGAGCCCAGGATCGCCGCCGCCCGCAGGTCCGGAGACATCTCTGTGAGAAAGGCGAGGGCCGCGTCCGCTGCATCGTCCGGAGCGACCTCGGTTGCGGCAGCGTCGGCCATGTGAGTGAAAATACCGACCATGCCCCTTGCCCGAGCCTCCTGGATCACCGTGGTCGCGATCTGCGCCATCGCCGCGATCCTCTTTGCCGTCAGCGGCTACACCGGCTACACGATCACTCTGATCGCCGTCGGCCTGGCCGCGGCGGTGAACCTCCTGCCCCCGCCTTAGGAGGGTCTAGCCGGAGCGAAAGGGCCCGGAGCGACTGTCGTTGGGCTCGCGGAGCGAGGTCTCCGGCTCGACGTGGATCAGCACCTCGCAGTTGGGTATCTCGGCCTCGATCGAGGCGCGCATCCGGTGGGCCAGCTCGTGCGCGAGCTCGAGGCTGGTGCCCGAGCGGTACTGCACGTGGAGGTCGATGTGACGGCGACTGCCGGCGCGGCGGGCCCGCAGCTTGTGGTAGCCGGCCACCTCCGGGCTGCGGGCGCTGGCGATCGCCGCCTCGATCCGGTCCATCTCGGCATCGGGCAGCGCTTCGTCGATCAGCACGCCGGAGGAGCGACCGATGATCCTGATCCCGGCCCAGACGATTGCCACCGCCACCACCAGGGCGGTGATCGAGTCGAAGGCCGCGGCGCCGGTGACCTCTACCAGCAGCAAGCCGACCAGCACGCCGCCCGAGGTGAGGGCGTCGGTCCGCAGGTGCGCCGCGTCCCCTTCCAGCGCCTGCGATTCGTGCGCCTTGGCCTGGCGGGAGAGGACGCTGGACACCGCCAGGTTCGCCAGCATCGAGAACCCCATCACGGCGATGCCGACCCCCAGGGACTCGACGGTCGAGCCGATCACGAGCCGATGGGTCGCCTCGTAGACGATGATGCCGGCCCCGACCAGGATCAGCATTCCCTCGATCGTCGCCGCCAGGCTCTCGACCTTCTCGTGCCCGTAGGGATGCTCCGCGTCGGCCGGCTCGTCGGCTTTGCGGACGGAGACGAAGGCGACGACCGAGGCGACCAGGTCGATCAGCGAGTGGACCGCCTCGGTCAGGATCGCGATCGAGCCGGTGATCGCCCCAGCCGCCAGCTTGAGCGCGATCAGCACCGCATTGGAGGCGATCGAGAGCGCCGCCGCCCCGCTTTTGGTGCGGATCACGGCGACCCCACGGCGGGCAGGCCGAGGTGATCGGCGAGCAGTCGAACGGCCCGCCCGCGGTGGCTGATCGCGTTCTTCTCGGCGGCGCTCAACTCGGCGTAGGTGCGCTGGTCCGCGGGGCCGGTGTCGTCGGGGACGAAGGCCGGGTCGTAGCCGAAGCCCCCCTCGCCGCGCCGCTGCTCGAGCAGGTGTCCCTCACAGCGGGCTTCGAAGACGTGCTCGTCCCCTGACTCGTCGATCAGGGCGATCGCGCAGACGTAGGCGGCGCGGCGACTGCCAGCAGCCGCGCCAACCTCGCGCAGCAGCTTGTCGAGGTTGACCTCGTCGCTGGCACCCTCGCCCGCGTAACGGGCCGAGTAGATCCCCGGGGCGCCGCCGAGAGCCTCGGCGGCGATCCCCGAGTCATCGGCGATCACCACCTCTCCGGTCGCCTCGCGGACGGCGCGCGCCTTGATCAGCGCGTTGGCCGCGAAGCTGTCGCCGTCCTCGGGCGGCATCTCCAGCCCCTCCGGCAGCCGCTTCAGCTCGATCGCCGGCAGCAGCTCTTCCATCTCCGCCAGCTTGTGCCGGTTGCCGGTGGCGAGGATCAAGCTGCCCGCTCCTGCACCTCCCGCAGGCGGGCGATGCCGCCCTCCGCGAGTGCGAGCAGCTCGTCGAGCGAGGCGCGGGAGAGCGGCGTGCGCTCCGCCGTCGCCTGCACCTCGACCAGGCCGCCGTCGCCGGTCATGACCACGTTGGCGTCGACCTCGGCGTTGGAGTCCTCGACGTAGTCGAGGTCGCAGAGAGCGCGTCCGTCGACCATGCCGACGCTGACCGCGGCGACCGAGCCGTTCAGCGGCATCGCCTCCAGCGCTTCCTTGTCGAGCAGCTTCTGGAAGGCCTGGCGCAACGCCACATAGCCGCCGGTGATCGCCGCGCAGCGGGTGCCCCCGTCGGCTTCGAGCACGTCGCAATCCACGTAGACGCTGCGTTCCCCCATCGCCTTGAAGTCGACGACCACCCGCAGCGAGCGGCCGATCAGGCGCTGGATCTCCACCCCCCGGCCATCCTGCTTGCCCTTGGAGATGTCGCGCTGCTTGCGCTCGCCGGTCGAGGCCGGCAGCATCGCGTACTCGGCGGTGACCCAGCCTTTGCCGCGGCCCTGCATCCAGCGCGGCACCGATTCGTTGACCGAGGCGGTGCAGATGACCCTCGTCCTGCCGATCGAGATCAGGGCCGAGCCGTCGGCGCTGGCGACGAAGCCCGGATCGATCGTCACCGGCCGAATGTCGGCGGGCGCGCGGTCATAGCTGCGGGACGCTGGCATCCGACGAGTCTTTCACGCAAAAGCGCGCCGGCGCTCAGCCTTGCGGGTGCACCAGCAGGCCGCGCTGCTCGAAGTGGGCATCGAAGGCGAACGCCTCGCCGCCGCCATCGCGCTCGATCAGAGCGAAGGAAGTGGCGTCGACATAGCTCCAGAGCTTGTCCTCGTGGCGCGCGAGGATCTCCCAGGCATCGCCCTCGACGTCCTCGTCGAGGCGGACCAGCTCGATCGCGCCGCTGGCGCGGAAACGCCTGCCCCACTCGATCGCCTCGCCGCGTCCCACCCTGACCAGCAGCGCGGTATAGGTCTCGGCGAAGACGTAGTTCGAGGTGAAGAGGGCGGCGCCCTCGCTCAGAAGACCGGCGAGCGCGGCCCGCGCCCGCCGATGCTCGGCCTCCGCCGAGTTGCGCAGGGCGACGAAGGCGCTGGTGTCGACGAAGACGGACCTCATCGACCGTAGATGTCGCGATCCAGCGTGGTGACGCTCGTCCCCTCGCGCCCGCGGCCCGGCGACTCGTCGACGAGATAGCGGAGCAGCGGATCGCCGGCCAGATCGGGCCGGCGGGCGCGCTCGGCGTCGATCAACTCGCGCACGACGGCGGCAATGCTCCCGGACCTGCCGGCCCGCTGCCGAAGCCAACGGTGCTGAGCGTCATCCAGATATAGCTGCGTACGATGTTTCATGCTGTCATACAGCATACGTCGCACGGAGGACGGAACCGGCGGGGCGGCGGCGTGCGCAGGGCTCATTTCATTTCCTCGGGCTTGTGGACACGTGCAGGGAAAGGACGGGCTGAGACACCCCCTACTTGAAGGCGACTTTGTCCACCGCCTCCTTGATCTTGTTGACGATCACGTCCGCCAGCTCGGTGCCTTGCTTGCCGTTCAGGCAAGGCACGGTGCAGTCGCCACGTAGGTATTGCTGAGTAGCTTGCCCACATCGTCCTTCGAGGGCCGCCGGCAGTCGGGTCACGCCGTTGAGAGTCCGCATCTGGCCGGAGGGCATACGCCCCCTAGCCGTAGGTCGACAGGCGACCTCGGAAGCGCAGCACCGGAGGGGTTGACTGCCGCAAAATTTCTTCAAACTCCCAGCTGCGTCATTACAGCCGAAGCCAGCCGGCGGGCACCGGATTTAGCCAAGCGACTAGCGAGATCTGTCCTAACTTCGCAAGGTTGGACGGTAGGGGCGGATTAACTCGGCCGGAGGCTACTTGCGGCGACCGCCTCCTGACTCGCTTCCAGGGCCTCGGGCTGGCGACCGGCAGCTGAGAGACGGTTGGAGAGGTTGTTCAGGGCGCTCGCCAGGTTGGGCCCGTGAGCGGCAGGGTTGGCTTCGGCCAGAGGGCGGTATGCCGTCACCGACTCTTCGATTGCTTCCAGGGCCTCGGGATGGCGACCGGCATTCGAGAGGCGGAGGGAGAGGTTGTTCAGGGCGCTCGCCAGGTTGGGCCCGTGAGCGGCAGGGTTGGCTTCGGCCAGAGGGCGACGGACCGCGACCGACTCCTGACTCGCTTCCAGGGCCTCGGGATGGCGACCGGCATTCGAGAGGCGGTTGGAGAGGTTGTTCAGGGCGCTCGCCAGGTTGGGCCCGTGAGCGGCAGGGTTGGCTTCGGCCAGAGGGCGGTATGCCGTCACCGACTCTTCGATTGCTTCCAGGGCCTCGGGATGGCGACCGGCATTCGAGAGGCGGAGGGAGAGGTTGTTCAGGGCGCTCGCCAGGTTGGGCCCGTGAGCGGCAGGGTTGGCTTCGGCCAGAGGGCGACGGACCGCGACCGACTCCTGACTCGCTTCCAGGGCCTCGGGATGGCGACCGGCATTCGAGAGGCGGTTGGAGAGGTTGTTCAGGGCGCTCGCCAGGTTGGGCCCGTGAGCGGCAGGGTTGGCTTCGGCCAGAGGGCGACGGACCGCGACCGACTCCTGACTCGCTTCCAGGGCCTCGGGATGGCGACCGGCATTCGAGAGGCGGCTGGAGAGGTTGTTCAGGGCGCTCGCCAGGTCGGGTGCGTATGCGGCAGGGTTGGCTTCGGCCAGAAGGCGGTATGCCGTCACCGACTCTTCGATTGCTTCCAGGGCCTCGGGATGGCGACCGGCATTCGAGAGGCGGTTGGAGAGGTTGTTCAGGGCGCTCGCCAGGTTGGGTGCATGTGCGGCAGGGTTGGCTTCGGCCAGAAGGCGGTATGCCGTCACCGACTCTTCGATCGCTTCCAGGGCCTCGGGATGGCGACCGGCATTCGAGAGGCGGAGGGAGAGGTTGTTTTGAGCGCTCGCCAGGTCGGGTGCGTATGCGGCAGGGTTGGCTTCGGCCAGAAGGCGACGGACCGCGACCGACTCCTGACTCGCTTCCAGGGCCTCGGGATGGCGACCGGCATTCGAGAGGCGGAGGGAGAGGTTGTTTTGAGCGCTCGCCAGGTCGGGTGCGTATGCGGCAGGGTTGGCTTCGGCCAGAAGGCGGTATGCCGTCACCGACTCTTCGATTGCTTCCAGGGCCTCGGGATAGCGACCGGCATTCGAGAGGCGGTTGGAGAGGTTGTTTTGAGCGCTCGCCAGGTCGGGTGCGTATGCGGCAGGGTTGGCTTCGGCCAGAAGGCGGTATGCCGTCACCGACTCTTCGATTGCTTCCAGGGCCTCGGGATAGCGACCAGCCTCTGAGAGGCGGTTGGAGAGGTTGTTTTGAGCGCTCGCCAGGTCGGGTGCGTATGCGGCAGGGTTGGCTTCGGCCAGAAGGCGTGAGACCACCACCGCCTCCTCAATCGCTCCCAGGGCCTCGGGATGGCGACCGGCATCTGAGAGGCGGTTGGAGAGGTTGTTTTGAGCGCTCGCCAGGTCGGGTGCGTATGCGGCAGGGTTGGCTTCGGCCAGAGGGCGATACGCCGCCACCGACTCTTCGATCGCTTCCAGGGCCTCGGGATGGCGACCGGCATTCGAGAGGCGGCTGGAGAGGTTGTTCAGGGCGCTCGCCAGGTTGGGTGCATGTGCAGAGGAGTCGGCTTCGCCTAGGTGACGGAGACGCTCTACTTCCAGAGCAGTCAAGCTTGCCGCCAGCTCATTCAGCACCAGATCGCCACGAGGGGGCATCAGTTCGACGGCTGCCGCCACCCCCTCGAGGTCGACCTCTACGGCTGCGAGCAGAGCATCGAGCGCGGCAGCGACGGTGACCGTTTTGCCGTAGAGCAGATCGGTGTCCCTGGCAACACTGGCTTGCGCAACTGCGAGTCCACACAGCCGCTCCAGCTCATCGTCAAGGATCGGGCCAAGCGCCTTCGCCAACTCGGGGTGATCGGCGGCGGCGCGGGAGAGAACCTCCAGCGGCCGGGTGATCTCCTCGGGCTCGGCGATGGTCAAGGCACCGCTCAGCACCTCTGGCTGGTCGGCGAAGCATTTCGCCACCAGGTGCTCGCCGACCAAGTCGGGTTCCAGCGGATTCCACCAGCGCGGGCCGGGGTACTGGACCCGCACCCAGCGGGCTAGCTCGTTGCGGCGCTCAGTAGTCGCGTCACGCAGATCGGTTAACACCCGCAAAGACTCTGCCGCCCGAGACTCGCTACCGGCATCGAGCAGCGTGGCCACCGCCACAATCCGCTGCAGGAGGATCGTTTCGGCCCCTAACTCCGCAGAGTCTTCCCGCCAGTAGCGGCGCTCGTGGGCAAGGACCTCGTCCAGCAGGCCTTCCCGGGTCGTCGGCGCCTGTTCGCCTTGTGCGGCCAGGTAAGCGGCAATCACCACCATCAGCGGGCTCTCGAAGGCCTCCTGGGAGAGATCGGGACGAGGCCCTGGCTCTGCGTCGGGATCCAGACGCGCGGCCAGTGCGGGTACCGCTTTCTCAAAGAGAGCCCCACGCTCTGCGGCGTCGAAGGGCGTCTTCTCCAGCTGACGGGCCTCGCATTCCTCAAGCACCGTGTCTAAGGAGTCGACGCGGTCGGTCAGGCGGCCCACCCAATTCCCGGCCTCGTCGGAAGCCCCCCGCACTAACAGCAGCACTCGCACTGGGGACTCCGGGGCTGCCTTGGCGCTTAGTAGCGGCAGCAGCAGCTCCAACTGCCCCGGGCGAGTCTCGGCGTAGTCGATCACGACCAGACGGGCGGTGGGGGCATCGACCAGGGCGTCAAGCATTCCCGGATCGGCTATCCGAGTGAGAAAGCCGCAAAGCCAATGGCTCGCTTCGAGCCGCTCGCAGAGCTCGACCGCGAGCCGGGTCTTGCCGGAGCCGCCCGGCCCACCGATCACCTGGCCGGCGAAAGACGTCTTTGAGTCGACCCAGGCTTCCAACTCACCGGTCAGATTGCCTCGCTCGACGTAGGGAGTGACGCCGGCGTGAGCCCGGATCAGGCGGGCGGGGGAGCGCAGCTTCTTTGCCACCGGAACATGGGCAGCTTCGAGGGGGACGGTACGGGTGGCGGCGCCGTAGCTGATCTGGATGCGCGAGCCAACGGCGCCCTGAATCTGGACGTTGCGGTTGCCCTCGATGCGCTGCTCGCCCACAGGGAGGATGGGTCAGTCGCAGGGCGAGGTGCCCTGGTTGTCGATCTGGCTGTTGACGATCCCGGCGTTCTGGACGTTCCCGTCTCCGATCGCCTTCTGGGCAACCGGACCGATCACCACCCCTGCCGCTTCGATCTGCTCGGCGATCGCGCGAAGCTCCTCGCGCAGCTCCACCGACTGCGCGGCGCGCGCTTCGAGCAGCTCGGCCAGGACGGCCTGGCGCTTCTCGCTGTCGGGGACCTCGACCACGTCCTCAAGGGCCTTCTCTGCCTCGGCGTCTGTGGCAAAGCGCCGGCGCAGAGCCTGCACTGCCTTTCGTACCGCCCGCACCCCGCCATCGATCACTCCGTCCTCGGCTCGGTTCAACGCCTTGGCGATCAGAGCGGCTGCCACCACTCCTACTGACACCGGCTCCACCACAATGCCCACCCCCGCTGTTTGCTTAGGCGATCTGTGGGCAAAGGCTGACAGATCAAGCCTGGAGGAGTCCCGGCGCTCGTGCTCTGGGTGGGCTGGCGCCGTCTGGCGACGTAGTACGCGCCTCTTACGAAGATATCCATTCATCTTCGAGAGCATGGTTGACTTGGTCTTCGCCTCGAACACTGGAGCCATTCTCCGGCCGGGCGACGACGAGCCGCCATCATCGCGGTGCCAAGGCAGTGGCGGAGGCCGCCCCCGATCCGGAGTCCCCTCATTGGCCGAAGCCGATACGTAGCGGTCTGAACGCCGACCTTCGGTCCTGTGCCTCGTAGATGGTCGATGATCCGTAGCCGAGCGATGCCTGCTGATTCTCTAACAGACGAGACATCGCCCGGCTGTTTTCCTACCTACATGAAACTTCGCACGTCACTGGCTCCCGAGGATTTCAAGGTGGGGAGAGGTCACAAAATACTGCGTATCGAGGAACCAAGTACCCGATGGACCACACAGTGACGCATAGGGTCCTGATGCTACTACCTGCACTGGCACTGGAATACGATTGATCTTTAGCACGGATTGCCACCATTCAACATGAAGCGTGAAGCCTTTCTGAATAGCAATTGACGAGGAGTCATAATGTACCTTGTAGGTACATTCCGCCATTTTTGGAAGTACATATTTGAATTCGTATTTCACACTTTGTGGAATGGTGACCATTCCATCGCCGATGGCTCCCCCATACTGCGGGGTAAAGGTTGGGGTTTCTGCCTTGAATGAAATCTCTGGGGTTGGGCTTCCAGTTGGGCCGATAGCAGTTACCGTGGCCATTGAAAATGCGGCGGACGCTTCACAGTTGGATACTTTGAGAGTTGCCCAAAGTCGGTCTTCGGTTTTCGGTGGATAAGAAGTTCCCGGGGTTTTCCCGCTCATCCAACTGTTGCATTCGATGAACCTAGTTGCGCCGCTTGGGGGGACGAGAACGAGCCTGCCGCCCTCGTTTTGAATGGGACTGCCTGGCGGATACCAATACACAGCGCTGAACGCAGGACTTGCGGACAGCGCAAAGAGAGGCACTGCCAACGCGACAGCACAGCAAAGGGTCTGGCTAAAACGAACAGGCATGGGAGAATCTCCTTTCGGGGTCTCATTCAGCGCCTAGCCTTGACCACTAACCAGTAAGGCGCGGGTGGGAAGTAGCCTTCTCGTCATAAGAGAAAAGGCATCCGTTGAACTTCCCTCGATTCATGATCGTATGAGTTTTAACACCTGTGTGTCAAGAGTAAAATGAAGTAGTAAGGCGTACCAGGGTGTGTATAAGTTGTCGCGGACCGCCATGCAGGGAGCCTTCGAGCCTCCCTCCCGTCGCGACACTGACCAGCGCGGGCGCGCACCTCCATGTGCCTATGAGGTTGGGATTAGCCAAGGGTGTAGCGAAAGCAGAGATTTTCGAGTCACTAAATTCTTGCGACGGGTATTGCCCGCTCGCAGCTCACGTCGCGGAAAAGTGACCGGGGCAGGCCCGATGTCCGTACTAAACCGTCAGGCCGCCTCGAGGTCACACCTCTCTAGCAGCCGTCGAACGCTGGTCTGGTGCTACCACCTCAAGGCGTGCTTGTCGGTATGTCACGTGACGCGCGACTGAAGGCCAGGCACTGCACCTTCATGGCGCTGGCCGCTGCACGGCTGGCTGACCTGGCCCCGAAGGAGGTCCACAAACGAGCATTGGCTCGCTACACCTTCGTCTTCGCCGACGCCGGTCTCGGCTGGCTCAGGATCTGGCGCAATGAGCTGGCCCGCAGCGGCGATCGCGAGGACCAACGCCACGCACGCAACTGCAAGCCGCTGCTGAGGACCCTGGAGAAGGCGCTGAACGAAGGTGATGGCGTCCGCGATTACCTGGAGGCCAAACGCCAGGCCGTATCGTCATTGCGAGGCGACGACATCGACGCCACCCTCCGCCTCTGGGAGGCGGTCGAGCCTGGGCGCGTAGGCGCTATCTGCATGGCGATGCGAGAGGCCCACGATGCCCTCACTCGCGTGGAGCCGGACGACTCGGTCGCCATCTGGACCTATCTCCCGGACGAGCTTGCCGAGGAGATCGTCCGCTCCCTCCCGGCGCCCGATCGCAATTACTGGCACCTCGCGGCCGATAGTGCCGCCTCGCTCCGCCCCTGCACGCTTCCGAGCGAGGGAGGTGGGCTGATCGGGCGACGGATTACCTAGATCAACGACGTGGCGCTGCATCTCGACGCCCTGCTGCCAATTGCGTCGGTGGCCGAGCGGCACCTGGTCTATGACTGGCTGGTGCGTTCGGCGATCGGGCTCGAGTTGAACGCCGCATTGCTAGACCTGCGCCCCGCCCGGCGCCAAGCTCAATGTCGTCTCCCCGCTGGTCGCCCTGTGCCGCAGTCAGGGGATTCCCGAGGACGGGGAGTCACTAGAGCGGCTCCGGGTCTCGATCGGAGAGGCAGGCTGGCGCTATCTCCGGCAGCTCCGCAACACCGTCGGCGCTCATCTCGACGCCGAGATGTCGATGTTCGAGATCCACCGTCATCTGGTCGAACTCGACTACGACGGCGTAGTCGGGCTGGCTGAGCACGTCCTTGATTTCCTCGATGCAATTGGGGCCGGCAGCCCCAGGCTGAAGATGCTCGTACTGGGCGAACGACGAATAGGCGCCTGGCCGGTCGACCCTAAGGCCCATGCCCCCGGTCGGCCGCGCGGACCATTCGCCGGCTCGGTGGTGGGGATGTTCAGGCGCTTCGACTCCCCATTCATGACCGTCAGCGCTTCGAGTAATGGGGTCGGCGGCCGCCGCCGGGATCCTCGCGGGCCGCCGACCCCAACCACGCGGCAAAGCGAGTGTCGCCGGGTGCGCTCCGAGACCTTGGCTGGAAGTGGTGCCGAGTCGGCTGAAGCTTGAAGCCACCCTCGGCAGACGATGACCGGGAGATGGGGCAGCTAGGTTTCGGGCCTTGCATCCAGTTTGGGGCCTGGTCTCAATTTCATCCGCCGAATTCTGCTTTAGGTTTCGGGTCTTACTACGGTTTCTGTTGAACCCCTTCATCGCGGCGACCATCCCCACCATCAGCAGCGAGACCAGCAGGATCAGGCCGACGTACTCGACCGTCCCCTGTCCCGTCTCCCCCGCGGCCAGCGACTGGACACGGCGCACGCGACGCTCGACGGCAGCGTGCAGGTACCCCATCAGTGCATAGATCATCGAAGCCTCCTCGCTCGGTTGAAGACCAATGCTCGGCCGTGGCGGCGCACGCCTCCAGACCCGGATGTGAATAGTTCGGGTCGGGCCAGAGGCAAAACGCGCAAACGCCTGCGGTCCGCCGTCGCCGTCGCGGTTACCCTCACCTGGGTGCGCGTCCTCGTCGTCACCAACTTCGAGCCCGACGACTCGGCGCCCCAGCGCGGGCGCTGGGTTCGCGACCAGGTGGACGAGGTGCGACGTCACGGCGTCGACGTCGACGTCTTCAGCTTTCCGCCCGGCAAGGGCGAGTACCTCCCGGCCACCCGCCGGTTGCGGGCCCTGCTGAGGCGGGAGCGCTTCGACCTGGTCCATGCCCACTACGGACTGGCGGGATGGTGCGCGCGGCTGGCCGGCGCCCGGCCCCTGATCGTCACCTTCCACGGCACCGACGTCCGCCACGGCATCGTCGGCCCGCTCTCGCGCCGCCTCGCCTGGCGGGTCGACCTCGTCGCCGCCGTGTCGCGGCCGTTGTTCGCACCCGAGGACGGCCGGCCCGGCCTGCCCGCGGTGCCAGGGTCCGCCGTGCTCCCGTGCGGGCCGGCCCTCGAGCGCTTCGGCCGCGTCCCCCGCGCCCGGGCTCGCGAGTCGCTCGGGCTCGCGCCCGACGGGCGCTATCTCTTCTTCCCCGCCAACCCGGGCCGCCCCGAGAAGCGCCACGACCGCGCCGTGGAGCTCGCCGCGGCCTGCGGCGCCGAGCTGCTGAGCGGCGGCTCGATCGGCCCCGAGCAGATGCCGCTCTGGCTCAACGCCGCCAACGCCGTCCTCGTCACCTCCGACTACGAGGGGTTCGGGATGGTCGCGGTCGAGGCCCTGGCCTGCGACGTGCCGGTCCTCTCGACCGCGGTCGGCATCGCTCCCTACGCGCTTCGTGGCGTCGAGGGCTGTCTCTGCGCGCCATTCGACCTCTCCGCGTGGAGCGCCGTGGCGCAGCCCCACCTCGCCTCGCCGGACCCGCGCGTGGCCGGCGCGGCGAGGGCCGCGTCGCTCTCGGCGGCAAGGATGGCCGAGCGCGCGATCGCCGCCTACCGCGACATCGCACGGACCCCGGTAATAGATTGAAACCGCATGAGCTCTGAAACGGGTGGCCCCAGCGGCGAAAGCCTCAACGCCCAGGTCGAGGAAGCCGAGCGCAAGTTGCAGGCGGCGGCGGAGATCGCCGCCACGGCCGCGCGGCGTGCCAGGGCCGAGATCGAAGCGCTGGAGGCGGATCTGGAGCGCGAGCGCACCCGCGCCGACCAGATCGAAGAGCAACTGCGACTCACCCACGAAGAAGAGCTGCAGCGCGAGCGCGAGGCCAAGGCGCAGGCGATCGCCGCCGCGGAGGATCGCCTCGACGAGATCGAAGCCCAGGCCGAGGCGGCCGAGAAGCGCGTCGCGGATGCCGAGCGCCGCGCCGCACAGGCCGAGAGTGCCGTCGCGGACGAGAAGGCGCGGGTGCGGGAGGCGGCTGCGGCCTGGCTGCGCGAGCAGCTCGACTCGATCCGCCGAGAGGCTGAGGGGCGATAGCCGCCCGCTCCGGCGAGTTCGACGTCGCCGTCGTCGGCGGCGGTGCGGCAGGGCTCTGGACCGCGCTGCGGGCGGCCGAGCAGGGCGGGGACATCTGCTTGATCTCTCGCACCCCCCTCTCTCAAAGCGCCAGCTTCTGGGCGCAGGGCGGGCTGGCGGCGGCCTTGGAGCCGGGCGACTCCCCCGCCAGCCACGCCGCTGACACGATTGCCGCCGGGCGCGGCCTCTGCCGCCCCTCCGCGGTAGGCGTGCTGACCGAAGAGTCCCCGGCCCTGGTCAGGGACCTGCTCGCCCGCGGCGTCGTCTTCGACCTCGACCACGAAGGACGCCTGGCGCTCGGTCTCGAGGGAGGTCACGCACGCCGGCGAATAGTCCACTCGGGCGGCAGTCAGACCGGCCACGAGCTGACCTCGAAGCTGGCCGCGATGGTCGCCGCCGAGCCCCGGATCGAGGTGCGCGAGCGGACCTCGGCAGTTGCGCTCTGGAGCGATCGGGATCGCTGCCACGGAGTCCTCAGCGACGCCGGCCCAATCGCCGCCGCCGCGACCGTGCTCGCCACCGGCGGGGCGGCGGCGCTGTGGAGTCGCACCACCAACCCGCGCGGCGCGATCGGGGCCGGGCCGGTGCTCGCCGGCGCCGCCGGAGCCGACCTGGCGGACCTCGAGTTCTGCCAGTTCCACCCGACCGCGATCGCCCTGCCAGGCAGGAGCGTCGACGGCACCCTGATCACGGAGGCGATCCGCGGCGAGGGGGCGAAGCTGCTCGACGCCGCCGGAGAGCGCTTCACCGACGAGCTCGCCCCTCGTGACGAGGTGACCGCCGCGATCCTCGAGCGGATGCGGGTCGAGGGCACGGCGGAGGTGAGACTCGACCTGCGTGAGATCGACCCGGCCCGCTTTCCCAACGTCTTCGCGACGCTTGCCGAGGCCGGCCTCGACCCGCGCTCGGAACCGGTGCCGGTCACGCCGGCGGCCCATTACATGATGGGGGGAATCGCCGTGGACCTCGACGGACGGTCCTCGCTGCCGGGGCTCTACGCGGTCGGGGAGTGCTCCTGCACCGGCCTCCACGGCGCCAACCGGCTCGCCTCGAACTCGCTCAGCGAGTGCTTCGTCTTCGGCGCCCGCGCCGCGCTGGCGGCGGTGGCGGAGACCGGGACCACGGCGCGTCCGGGCCTGCCGGACTGGCGCTTCGTGCCGCCGACCCAGCAGACCCGGGACGCGGTCTGGCGCGGCGCCGGACCGCTGCGAAATCCCGACGACCTCGCCCGTCTGATCTCCGCCCCCTACCCCCTCGCCAGCCGGCTCGCGACCGCCGCCCTGGGCCGGCGGGAGTCGCGGGGAGGACACCTGCGAACCGACTGCCCTGAGATCGATGCCGAGCTCAACGGGGTCCACCTCGTGCTGGCGGCCGACGGAGAGGTCCGCCGGGAGGAGTGGCACTGACGCATGCTGCTCGGGGTCGACGTCGGCGGCACCTTCACCGACGCGGTCCTGCTCGACGACGGCGCGATGCACACGGCCAAGGTCCCGACCACGCCGGGAGACGAGTCGGCGGGCGTGATGCGGGCGATCGACGGGGTGCTGGGGCTGGCCGGAGCCGGCCCGGCGGACATCGAGAGCTTCGCCCACGGGATGACGGTCGGGACCAACGCGCTGCTGGAGGAACGCGGCGCCCGCACGGCGCTGATCGCGACCCGCGGCTTCGGCGACGTGCTGGAGATCGGCCGCCAGGACCGTCCCCAGCTCTATCGCCTCTGCGCCCCGAAGCCGGCCCCGCTCGTCGAGCCCGCCCTGCGCCTGGAGGTGGACGAGCGAACCGGGCCAGACGGAATCGTGGCGCCCCTGGCCGAGGCGGAGCCGCAGCGACTGGCCGAGCTGCTCCGGGCGCGAGGCGCCGAGGCGGTCGCGATCTGCCTGCTCTTCTCCTATCTCGACCCCACGCACGAGCGCCGGATCGCCGACCACCTGCGGGAGCAGCTGCCGGGCGTCCACGTCTCCGCCTCTCATCAGGTGCTGCCGCGCTTTCGTGAGTACGAGCGCTGCTCGACGACCACGATCGACGCCTATCTGAGCCCGCTGCTGGGCCGCTACCTCGAGCAACTGGGAGAGGCGACGGCGGCCGGCGGCCTGCCGCGCCCGCTGGTGATGCAGTCCTCGGGCGGGATCGCCCCGGCCGAGGAAGCGGCCCGAGCGGGAGCCTGGAGCGTCCTCTCGGGCCCCGCTGCCGGTGCCGTCGGCGCCGGCCTGCTTGCTCGTGTCAGCGGCAACGGCAACGCCCTCGGATTCGACATGGGTGGCACCTCCTGCGACGTCTGCGTGGTCGAGGACGGGGAGGTGCGCCGCACCGACTCCCGCCGGATCGGCGGCCGCACGATTCAGCTGCCGATGGTCGACGTGCACACGGTCGGAGCCGGCGGCGGCTCGATCGCCTGGCGTGACCCGGGCGGCGCCCTGCGGGTGGGGCCCCAATCGGCGGGCGCCGACCCGGGCCCGGCCTCCTACGGCCGCGGCGGCGACGAGCCCACCGTGACCGACGCCCACCTCCTGCTCGGCCATCTCGCGGCCGACTCGCGCCTGGCCGGCGGCGTCGCCCTCGACGGCGAGGCGGCCGAACGAGCGGTCGCGGCCCTCGCCCGCTCGCTCGGCCTCCCCCCGCTCGCCGCCGCGGCGGGGATCGTCCACGTCGCCAACCAGGAGATGGTGCGGGCGCTCCGCGTGGTCACCGTCGAGCGCGGGATCGACCCGCGCGGGTTCGCCCTACTGCCCTTCGGGGGCGCCGGTCCGATGCACGCGGCGGCGATCGCCGCGGAGCTGGAGATCGCGACGATCCTCTGCCCCCGCGCCGGGGGCGTGCTGTCCGCCCTCGGTCTCTGCGCCTCGGACCGTCGCCGCGACACCGCTCGCACGGTGATGTTGAGCGGCGATGAGCTGAGCGCCCCGCGCATCGCCGCCGAGGTCGAGCGACTGATCGCCGCCGCCGACCTCGCGGGTGCTCGCCCGGAGCTGGTCTATGAGATGCGCTACGCCGGCCAGGCCTTCGAGCTGCCGGTCGCCGGCCCGGTCGACCCCGACCCCGCGGATCTGAGCGAGCGCTTCGAGCGCACTCACGAAGAGCGTTATGGCCATCGCGACCCCGCCGGCGAGGTGATTCTGGTCGACATCCGCCTGGCGATGGTCCGGGCGGGTCCCCAACCGCACCCGGTCGCCGCCGCCGACGCCCCGCTCGCGCGGAGCTCGCGACCGGTGAGGTTCGGCGAGGAGTGGATCGAGACGCCGGTGCTGCGCGGCGAGCCGGCGACGGGAACCCGGGCCGAGGGGCCGGTCGTCTTCGAGCTGCCCGAGGCGACGCTGGTCCTGCCGCCGGACTGGAGAGCCGAGGTGGACGCCGCCGGCACGGTGATCGCGCGGTTCCAAATGCACGAGACAGGTGCACGAGGAACCACGGGATGAGCCAGCTCGACCCGATCGCCCTCCAGGTTCTGATCGGCGCCCTACGCGCCGCCTGCGACGAGATGGGGGCGACGCTGATCCGCTCGGCCTACTCGGCCAACATCAAGGAGCGCCACGATTGCTCCACGGCGCTGTTCGACGCCGCCGGGGAGCTGGTGATGCAGGCCGAGCACATCCCCGTCCACCTCGGCTCGATGCCCGACGCGGTCGCCGCGGTGCTCGGGGAGGAGCAGCGTCCCGGCGGCGCCTGGATCCTCAACGACCCCTACCGCGGCGGCACCCATCTGCCGGACGTGACCCTGATCTCGCCGGTCTTCGTCGCCGACGAGCTGCTCGGCTTCGCCGCCAGCCGCGCCCACCACGCCGACATCGGCGGCCCGACGCCGGGTGGGATGCCCGCCTTCTCCAAAACCCTCGAGGAAGAGGGAGTGGTGATCCCGCCCACCCGGCTCGGCAACGGCGTGCTGGAGCGGCTTGCCAGTCGGATGCGCTCGCCGCGCCAGCGCCTCGCCGATCTGCGGGCCCAGCAGGCCGCCAACCGGGTCGGCGAGAGGCGGCTGGCGGAGCTGGCATCCCGGCACGGCGCGACGACGCTGCGCGCGGGGATGGGCGAGATCCTCGCCTACGCGGAGCGGCGCACGCGCGCGGCGCTGGCGGCGCTGCCCGATGGCGTCTACCGCGCCGAGGACGTGCTGGAAGACGATCGCGGAACCCGCGAGCGGGACGTCCTCCTGCGGGTCGAGGCGACGATCGACGGCGAGTTGCTGCGACTCGACTTCGATGGCACCGACCCGCAGGTCGAGGGCAACCTCAACTGCCCGCTCTCGGTGACGAAGTCGGCGGCCTTCTTCGCCGTCCGTGTCCTGGCCGACCCCGAGGCCCCACCCTCGGCCGGAGCCCACCGCCCGATCGAGGTCGTGGCGCCGCCCGCCTGCCTTCTCAACGCCCGCTACCCGGCCGCGGTCGCCGCCGGCAACGTCGAGACCTCGAGCCGGGTCGCCGACCTGGTGATCGCGGCGCTGGGAGGCGCGCGCCCAGTCCCGGCCCAGGGGCAGGGAACGATGAACAACCTGACGCTGGCCAACCGCGACTTCACCTACTACGAGACGCTGGGCGGCGGCCAGGGGGCCTGCCCGGACGCCGACGGGCCGAGCGCGATCCACGTCGCGATGTCGAACACCCTCAACACGCCGGTCGAGGCCCTGGAGACGGAGTTCCCGCTGCGGGTGCGCGAGCTCTCGATCCGGCGCGGCAGCGGTGGCGACGGAGCCCACCGCGGCGGCGACGGGATCGTGCGCGAGATCGAAGCCCTCGCGCCGATGCGCTTCACGTTGCTCAGCGAGCGCCGCCGGCACCCCCCGCGCGGCCGCGGTGGCGGTGGCAATGGGGAACACGGGCGCAACACGCTCAACGACGAACCGCTGCCGAGCAAGGCCGAGGGCGACCTCCTGCCCGGGAACCGGCTCCGAATCGAGACCCCAGGCGGCGGTGGCCATGTTTAAGGACTTTTAATTTTGCGATTTGACGGTGCTGCTCTAGAATGCGCCGTCCGGGCAGGCGGAACGGTCATTTTCTGACCCTGAGCCTCAGCCCCGCCCCTCGATTCACCACTTCTCAGGAACTGAATTCCACATGCCGATCGCTTTCAAGGAATGGGCAGTAACGGTCCGCGCCCTCGCGGAGGGTGAGCAGCTGCTGACGCTGCGAAAGGGCGGCATCCGCGAGGAGAACAAGCACTTCGAGCTCGAGCACGAGCGTTTCTTCCTCTACCCGACCTTCGATCACCAGCAGAACGACCTGGTCCGCGAGTCCCATCACCCCGAGCTGAGCCGTGCCCTCGAGGAGGGCGTCTGGCCCGACGAGGAGCCGCCGCCGAAAGCGCTGCTCCAGGACGGCGGCATCCCGCAGCCGGACCGGGTTCGCCTGCGCGCCTGGGCCGAAGTCACCGATCATGTGACGATCAACGACCGGCGCACCCTCGACTGCCTCTCGCCGTATTACATCTGGACCCCCGACTACGCCGAGAAGCGGCTGAGTTGGAAGCGCCGCCACCCGCTGCACATCCTGCTGCTGCGGGTCCACCGCATCCCGCGCCCGGTCACGGTGCGCGTCCGCGACGAGTACCACGGCTGCCGCTCCTGGGTCGAGATCGACCGCGAACTGCCCTTCGAGGGCACCCCGGTGATGGCCGACGAAGAGTTCGACCGTGCCAGGCAGGAGATCAGAGAAGTTTGCGGCGCCCCCGAGCCCGCGCTGGTTTGAGCCTCAGGCGCTCTCGCTAGTCTCGATCGATGTCCTGGATCGAGACGGAGTCGCTGAGCTTCACCGCCCGGCACGACACCGACGATTCGGCCTACGCCGAGCGCACGCTGGACCGGATGGAGGACCTCCGGCTGCGGCTTGAAGACCGCTTCGCGCGGGTTCCGGGCGAGGTCACGGTGGTCGTCCACACCAACCCGGCCTGGTTGACGATGGCCCACCCCTTCCTCCCCGCCGCCCGCTGGTCGGCGGCTCCGGCGGGCCGCCGCTATCTGGCCGGCTGGGCGATGGCGACCGAGCTGCATGTGCTCAACGACTCGCACATGGAGCGCCGCGCCGCCGGCGAGGACTCCAAAGAGGCGCTGCTGGGAACGGCCGAGCGCCTCTATGCGCAGCTCGTGGTCGCCGCCAACAACACCGACCTCCCCCCCTCCTGGACCCCGCGTCGCTTCGGCCGCTACCTGCGCTGGGCCTGGCTGGTCGAAGGCGGCGCCCAGTACTTCGCGCGCCAGGTCGGCCTCTACCGCGCCGCCGTGATCCGGCGCCTGCGCGAGAGCGCCCGGCCCTCCTTCCCGCCGTCGCGGCGCGACGCGGTGATCCTCGGCGGCACGATCTTCGACCTGCTCGAGAACGAGCGCGGCCCCGAGGCCTGCGAGCGGCTCGTCCACGAGCTCAAGCCGGGGGGCGCGACACCGACCCTCGAAGACGCCTTCGACGCCCGCTTCCGCGACATCGAGGGCGCCTGGCGCGACCACCTGCGCGGCATGGCCCGCCCCAGCCCCGTCAGCTGAGCTGGTAGAGGACCCAGACCAGGATCACGGCGCCGAGGAAGGCGGCCGCCACCCAGATCGCGAGGCGAGCTGGGGAGGTTTCAGTGTCCTCGCGGCCGAGGCGCACCTGCCCGCCGAGCTCCTGGCGCTCCTCGTCCTCGCTCTCGATCATCGTCTCGGCGAGCACCTCGCGGGCCTTCTGAGCCGAGTCCGAGTTGACGAAGACGTCGCGGGGGCCGGCGGCGAGGAACTCAGGGGCGTCGAACCCACCGCTGCGTTTGAGCACGCTCGGGATGCCCGCCTCCGACAGCAGCCCCTGGAGCAATTCCGCTTCGGCCTGGTTGCGGGCGAAGGCGACTTTGACGAGCTTGCCGCCGCCTCCTCCGCCACCACCGCCGCCACCGGAGCCCTCGTGCGAGCCGCCGCCACCGCCGTGGGCGCCACGACGATGGCTGCTGGTCTTATGCGACGTCGAGCTCGACATCGGCGATCTTCAGGTCTTTGAGCAGGTAGGCCTTCACGTCCGGGGCGTCTTCGTCGGCGAGGGAGACGATCACGTAGATCTGCTCGGGCCAGGCGACCGCCTGGTTGACGTCGGTCTGCGAGGGATAGGCGGCGCTCTTGGTATGCGAGTGGTAGATCGCCAGCAGCTCGCCGTCGTCTTCGATCGACCTCAGCGCGTCGTACTGCCCCTGCGGGTCCATCTCGTAGCGCAGTGGGCTCGCCGCGGAGTTGGCGACCCGGATCACCTCGGTCGCCGCGCCGTCGCGGCCGCCGACCATCCCACAGCACTCGTTGGGCAGATCCTCGCGCGCGTGCGCGACCATCTCGTCGACAAGGCTTTGGGAGATGCGCATCTGCAGGGCGAGGCCGGCGCCTACCACCAGACGGTGGAGTCGAGGTTCTCGATCTCCTCGATCGGCTTCGTGTAGACCCCGGAAGAGAGGTACTTCCAGCCGTCGTCGGGGATCAGGAAGACGACGTTGCCGCCCTCGAGCTCGCCCGCGATGCGGGCGGCGATGGCGGCGATCGCCCCCGAGGAGACGCCGGCGAAGACGCCCTCCTCGTCGAGCAGCTTCTTGGTCCAGACGATCGCGTCGCGGTTGGAGACCATGATCTTGCGGTCGAGGATCGAGAGGTCGATGATCGGCGGGATGAAGCCGTCGTCGAGCGAGCGCAGGCCCTGGACCAGCTCGCCCTGCATCGGCTCGGCGGCAACGATCAGGGTCTCGGGATTGGCCTCCTTGAGGCGGCGGCCGTTTCCCATCAGGGTGCCGCCGGTGCCGAGGCCGCCGACGAAGGCGGTCACCTCGTCGAGCTCGTCGAGGATCTCGACCGCGGTGCCGTTGTAGTGGGCGAGCGGATTGGCCTCGTTGCCGTACTGGTAGGGCATGTAGAAGCTCGGGTCCTGGGCCAGCTCCAGCGCCACCTCGACGGCGCCGTTGGATCCCTTGGCCCCCTCCGAGTAGACGATCTCCGCCCCGTACATGGAGAGCAGCTGGGTACGCTCCTCGGTGACGTTGTCGGGCATCACCACCTTCAGCGGGTAGCCCTTACGGCGGCAGATCATCGCCAGGGCGATGCCGGTGTTGCCGGAGGTCGGCTCGAGGATCGTCTGGCCCGGTTCGATCGCGCCCTCGGCCTCGGCGGCCTCGATCATCGACTTGGCGACGCGGTCCTTGACCGAGCCGGTCGGGTTGTGGCCCTCGAGCTTGGCGTAGATGCGGACGCCGGGCTTGGGCGACAAGCGCGGCAGCTCGACCAGCGGCGTGTTGCCGATCGACTCGACGATGTCGCCGAAGCGCCCTCCGCAGGGCCGGTTGAGTAGCTGGTCGCGAGGCATCGTCTCCCTTACTTCAAAAAGTATAGCCAGGGGCAACGAGGGCAGTGGGTCAGTTTGATCTCTCTACGTGCGAGGGCCGCGCGCCGGGCATTGACCCCCACGGCTGCCCCGGCGAGAATGGCCGCGTGACGCCGCAGGCATGGGGATTTTGGCGCGACGTGTTAGCGCAGGCGATGGGCACCGTCATCGGTGGAGCCATCCTGGCCCTGGCTGGAATCTTGGTTGGCCTGATCGACAACGTCAGCCTGCTCGCGGTCAGCGCCTTCTTTGCCCTGCTTGGCGCCGTCGGGGTCGTCGTTCAGTTTGTGTTCCTCACTCGGTGGACCCGGGAAGTGCGGCGGCGCGAACGGGAAACCGACTAAGGCGAGGTCAGTCCAGCAGCGCCGCGATCTCTTCCAGCGACCAGACGTGGTCCGAGACACCGGCAGCCATCGCCGGGGTGCGCGGGTAGCGCTCCTTGAGGCTCTGATGGGGCCGGGCGAAGTTGTAATGCATGAAGTGCAGAGAGACCGCGTGTGCCAGGTTCTCGACCTTGCGGCTGAAGCCGTTGGTCAGCCGCGTGAAGCGACGCATCCCCATCCGCATGGTCAAGTTCTGGCGCTCGACGTAGCTGGTTGAGATCCGGTCGGGGTCCGGGTTGCCCTTGACCACCCGCCGCTTGGTGCCGGTGCAGACCGGCGGACTGTATTTGCCGATATCGCTGCCCCCGGCGTAGTGCTTCTGGATCTGGGCCCAATCGACGTTGTGGCTGAAGGAAGGTCCAACGGTCCCTTCGTAGATCCGGTGGCCGTCCGTGCTCAACTGCACCCGGCCCTCTAGTCGACTCGCCAGATCGGTGAGGAAGACTTCCGCGTCGTCGGACGTGCGCTCTCCGACCATCCAAGAGGGAGCCAGCTTCGTATCGGCGCAGATCGCCGTGAAGGTCCAGATATCGCCGTAGCCGGGCGTCCCTTTGAACTGCTCCGGGACGTTCTTCTGCTTGGCGTAGCAAAAGGACCAAATCTCATCGACCTCTAGCACCGTGCAGGGGAGGCCCTGGAGGACGCCGTCCTGATACTCGGCGCAGGCTTCCCCCAGGTCGGCGAGCAGCTTCGTGATCGTGTTCTTGGCCGCGCCCGTCATGCGGACGGTGGCGCGGATGCTGTTTCCCTCGACCAGGCAGCCGATGATCTGGGCACGCTTCTCGGTGCTCAGCCTGTTCATACTGACCATTTTGCTTGAGCGTTCGGACGGAACCAGCGCTTTCGGTACACCTTGAGTACTCTGCAAGTGTGGCGACCGGGGATACGGCTCAGAGTTCAGCGTCGGCGAAGGCGAACGGGAAGGGCAGTAAGCGGCAGGCGGCTAAGCGGACGGCTGGCGCAGCCACTCAATCGCCACCCGCAGCACCTACGAAATACACCGCGAGCCTCTTCTGTTCGGCGCCCGTGCTGCCGGATTCCTTGGTGGAAGCAGTGAAAGAGCTTGAGGCAGGATTGGGACGTCCAGTTTGGCTCTGCATCCAGCAAGGTGGCGACCACAAACAGGCGAGCCTCGGGGCCCAAACCAGAATTTCCTTCCTGTCGGCTCGGGAAGAACTGGACGCCGATGGGCCGATTGCCTTGCTTTTGGAGTCCCCCGGAGGCACTGCACCAGACGCCTTCAGCATCTCCCGCATTCTCTGTCGGCACGCGGGCGGTTTTATTGCGGTGGTTCCAAGCTACGCGAAGAGTGCGGCAACTCTTCTTTCTCTAGGTGCGGAGCGAATCATCATGGGCGTAGACGCAGAGTTGGGCCCCCTCGATGCACAACTCTGGGACAGCGACAGGGAGGAACGCACGTCAGCCCTCGATGAGATTCAGGCCCTTGAGCGTCTTCACACGGCCGCGCTAGAACAGCTAGACGAGACGATGCTGACGATGATGGCGGGCACCCAGAAGCGGACCGAGGTGATGCTGCCCATCGCCTGCCGCTTTGTGTCGGACATGATGGCGCCTCTCCTGGAGAAGATCGACACGGTTCACTACGCAAAGCAATCGCGGGTCCTGAAAGTGGCGGAGGACTACGCTACTCGCCTTCTTCTGCCGCACCACGGGCAGAAAAAAGCGGGAGAGATTGCAGATCGGCTCGTGAACGGATATCCAGAGCATGGATTCGTGATCGATCGCAAGGAGATGAGCGAGCTCATGGGGGTCGATCTCGGCCCCCCCGACGCAGTGAGGGACACCGTGCAGCGGCTTGATCAGTGCCTCTGGAGCGAGGCTCCCCTAATCGCAATAGGTAAATTGAAGGAGATCAAACCATGAGCGAACGTTCCTCATCCAGTCGGTTTGTGTCCGACACCAAGGCCCTTCGGGACGGTCCGCATCGGTCATCCTGGGACGGGGCAGCGCAGCGAATCGGCGGCGCGCCCCGGTGGGACGGCCCCGCTATTTCACCTCTCCGGGCGCGACGAACCCCTGCTGCGGATCGTCGCCGCGCGTCTTAGCTACTCACCTTTCTCTTGGTTCCACCTCGCCTGCGCTGCCTTTCGCGCAGACTCGGATCGCTCTGAAGCGCTAAGGCGACTAGCGCGCGCTGGACCTCCCTTGCGACCCCCTAGGCGACCAGCTTGAGCCTGCTGGCTCTCCGGCTCCGGCGTCGACTCATCGGTCGCTTCGCCCACGATGGCGGCAGCGAGCCGGTTGAGATCCGCAGGCTTCTTGGAGCGCTTAGCCATGATCAGAGGCTACCGCCCGGCTCGGTGACCTCGTAGAAACCGAAGGTAGCGAGATCCGGCTTCCAAGCCATGCCCTCGATCAACTCGTCCGCTCGGCAATCGAGGGCGCTGGTGAGCTTGACGACGGTGTTCAGGCGGGGCATCCGCTTCCCGGTCTCCAACTTGTTGATCTCGGTTCGGTGCAGTTCGGTCAGCAGCGCTAGCTCCGTCTGCGTGATGCCCGCCCGCTCACGGACCCGGCGCAGGTTGACGCTGAAGCGCCCGTGCAACGTCACGGGAGCCTCAGTCGCTCGAAGCGAGCAATCACCTTGGTTGGGCGCACGGCCGAGCCGTGATTCTCAAGCATCCCGAGCCCGATCAACTCCAAGACCGCCCGCGTCAGAGCCCCGCGAGAACCGACCTCACGCGCCAGTTCCGGGATCGTGCGCCACTGCGGGTAGACCTCCAGCGCCAAGCCCATAACTGCGCGCTGAATGGGGATACGGTTGGCGGGCCAGTGCCGCCGCGTACGATTTGCCTGCATGGGGAGCATCCCTCCTCGTGCCGGGCGGGGGGCTGTTTGCGCAGCGCCCCCGCCGCTTCAGTGTTCGGATGCGCCGAAGCTAGCGCGGAATCAGGGCCGGTGGGGAGGCTTTTCAAACTGACCCACTGCCGCAACGAGGCCGGGGCCAGCCTTGCGAAGCGCCTGGCAGGCGAGTAGTTTCGCTCACCTCTGGGTAATGGCCACCCGGTAGCAATTTCTTCGAACGGAGGAGCATCGATGAGGAAGAGCCCCCTTTCCACCTTGCTCGCCGCCCTGGCCGTCTGTGCCGTCGCGGCATTCGCGGCCGGCTGCGGCAGCAGCGACGACAGCACCACCGGCGGCGGAGGTGGAGGCGGTGAAGCGCTCACGGTCGGCTCCGACGTCCCCTATCCGCCGTTCGAGGAATTCGGCAAGAGCAAGACCGAATTCAAGGGCTTCGACATCGAACTGGTGGAAGCGATCGCCAAGAAGATCGGGCGCACTCCGGAATTCAAGGACACCTCGTTCGACACGATCTTCCGCGATCTCGCCCAGGGCAAGTTCGACATGGTTGCCTCGGCGACGACGATCACCGACGAACGCGAGGAAACCGTCGACTTCACCAACCCCTATTACCTGCCATCCGCACAGTCGATCGTCGTCAAAAAGGGCAACTCCGACTTGAAGACGGACAAGGACCTCGAAGGCCTCGTCGTCGGAGTCCAGCAGGGGACCACGGGTGAGGAATACGTCGAAGAAGAAATCGAGACGAAGGAACTCCGGACCTACCCGCAGGGGCCGGACACGATTCCTGCTCTGAAGGCGGGAACGATCGACGCGGTCGTGATCGACCGTCCGGTCGCCGAAAACATCATCGCGGCCGACAGCGATCTCGAAATCTCGGGCGGCATCGAAACGGAAGAACAGTACGGATTCGTGGTCCAGCAGGGCGATGAAGAACTGCTCAACGAACTCAACGACGCCCTGAAAGAAGTCATCGACTCCGGGGAATACAAGACGATCTACACGAAGTGGTTCCACAAGCCGGTCCCGCCGGGGATCGGCACCACGACCCACGAAGCGAAATGACCAGATCCTGACTGGATGGCCGGCCCCGTGAGGACGGGATGAACGAGATCATCGAACAGTATTTCGACCTCTCGCAGATGTCGAAACACTTCGATGAGGTCCTGAACGGCTTCGTGATCACCCTCGAACTCGCGCTGCTGGCAACGGTTCTGGCGCTGATCTGGGGCCTCCTCCTCGCCCTGCTCCGCCAGCTGCCCGGCAGGGGCTTGCTGCCAATTCGCTTTCTCACGATCGGCTATATCGACGTGTTCCGCGGCGTCCCCCTGCTGATCCTGATCCTGCTGATCTCCGGCAGCCTCGCCTTCCTGCCCTTGCCGGAGGCACTCACGATCCCCCAGTGGCTCGGCAAACCGGACAACTTCTGGTACGGGATCATGGCTTTGGTGTTGGTCTACGGCGCCTACTACGCGGAGGTGTACAGGGCCGGGATCGAAGCGGTGCCGAGCGGCCAGATGGAGGCGGCCCGATCCCTCGGCATGAGCCACGGACAGGCAATGCGAAACGTGATCGTCCCGCAGGCGGTGCGCAAGGTGATCGCTCCGATGCTGAACGAATTCACGGCGCTGCTGAAGGATACGACGCTGGTCAGCGTGATCGCCCTCAACGAGGTGGCACTGGTCGGCAGGGACATCCAGTCCAAGACGTTCAACAGCTCGGCCCTGACCCTCGGAGCAATCATGTTCCTGATCGTCGTCCTCCCCCTGGCCCGAATCGTCGACCGGCTGATCGCCCGCGAAAGGGCGCGCACCTCGCGCGGTGGGGGCCCTCCGGTCATGCATCACTAGGCGTCGATGGCGGAGCCGATGCTGAAGCTGGCGGGAGTCCACAAGCGCTTCGGCGACCTCGAGGTGCTGCGCGGCATCGACCTCGAGGTCAGCAAAGGCGAAGTGGTCTGCATCCTCGGGCCCAGCGGCTCAGGCAAGAGCACCCTGCTGCGCTGCATCAACCTGCTCGAGCCACCGGAGGACGGCCAGATCTTCCTCGAGGGCCGAGACATCTGCAGAGGGCCCGAGTCGGGCCCGGGCGAGGAAGGCTGGGAGCTCGACTTCGTCCGCCAGCGGGTCGGGATCGTCTTTCAGCAGTTCAACCTCTTCCCCCACCGCACCGCACTCCAGAACGTGGCGATGGCGCCTGAAAAAGTGCTCGACCGCCCCAGGGCAGAGGCCCAGGCGAGGGGGACCGAGCTGCTGACGCGAGTCGGCCTCGCCGACAAGCTGAACGAATACCCAGAACGGCTGTCCGGCGGCCAGCAGCAGCGTGTCGCGATTGCCCGTGCTCTGGCCATGGACCCACACGTGATGCTCTTCGATGAGGTGACCAGCGCGCTCGACCCCGAGCTCGTGAAAGAGGTTCTCGACACGATGCGTGAGCTCGCCTCCGAGGGGATGACGATGCTCGTCGTCACCCACGAGATGGGCTTTGCACGGGACGTCGGCGACGAGGTCGTCTTCATGGACGAGGGAATGATCGTCGAGCAGGGCACCCCCGCGGACGTCTTCGACAATCCCCGCGAGGAGCGGACCAGGAAATTCCTCGGGCGGGTACTCGAGCGTTAGCGGGCGCCGCCGGCCATCGCCGGCAGGATGACGACGGTGTCGCCGTCTTTGACCGCGGTGTCGAGGCCGTTCAGGACCCGCACGTCCTCGTCGTTGAGATAGACGTTGACGTAGCGGTTGAGATCGCCGTCCTCGCCGAACAACTGGGCCTGGGTGTCCGGATGCTCGGCGGTCAGCGTTCGCAGCACCTCGCCGACGTTGTCACCCGCCGCCTCGACTTCGGGCTGACCGCCCGTTTTCGGGCGCAGCACTGGAGGGATGCGAACGGTAGCCATGGGCGGTGATCCTATCTAGGCCGCGAAAACCAAGCAGCGCAAGGACGCGTGAGGGAGTGTGCTCTGCACATGGCCGAGCGCGGACGCCGCGGTGCGCC
>CAVXKQ010000007.1:0-82599 GCA_963762325.1 uncultured Solirubrobacterales bacterium
CCCGTGGTGCGACTCGAGCCAGCACCGTCCTCACCCCGCAGCGGGCGATCGGCGCCGTCATCGTCGTCGCGGGCGGCCTCCTCGTCGCCTCTCAGTTCCTCGACTACCGCGCGGTAGAGATCGGCCAACCGGGTTACGCCGGGCTGCCGGGCGTGGCGCGGCCGCCGACTGTGGACGTCAGGACCGCCGGCGACGCCCATGCCTATCTGCTCGTCCCCATCGGCCTTCTCGCCGCCCTGCTCGGCGTCCTGGCCGGCGCCCGCGATCGCCGCCGGCTCGGGCTGGTCGTCGCCGGCCTCGGCCTGGTCGCGGTCGCGGCGATCCTGCTCGTCGACCTCCCCAGCGGGCTCGATGAGGGCACCCAGGCCTCCCGCTTCGCGGCCGCCACGGCGGTGCTCGAGGACGGCTTCTACGCCGAGCTGGCGGCAGCGGCGGGGCTGGTTCTCGCCGGACTGCTCTACTATGCGCGGCCGTGCCGAATACGAATCAACTCGTCAGGAAGGGCCGCAAGCGCCCGAAGAAGAAGACCACGACGCCGGGCCTCAAGTCGGGCCAGGGTCGCAAGAAGGGCGTAGCCGCCCCCCAGCGTCGCGGCGTCTGCACCCGCGTCGCGACGGTGACGCCGAAGAAGCCGAACTCGGCGCTGCGCAAGATCGCCCGTGTGCGCCTGACCAACGGCATGGAGGTCACCACCTACATCCCCGGCGAGGGACACAATCTTCAGGAGCACTCGGTGGTGCTGATCAGGGGTGGTCGCGTCAAGGATCTGCCGGGCGTCCGCTACAAGGTCGTCCGCGGCACCCTCGACGCCGCCGGCGTCTCCGATCGCAAGCAGGCCCGCTCGCGCTACGGCGTCAAGGCTTCCTGATGCCGCGCCGCTCCGCAGCACAGATCCGGCCGGTCGAGCCCGACGCCAGGCACCGCAACCGCCTCGTCCAGCAGCTCGTCAACAAGGTGATGAGCGACGGCAAGAAGTCCCTGGCCGAGCGGATCGTCTACGACAGCCTGGCGATCGTCGGCGAGCGCAGCGGCGAGGACCCGGTGGAGACGCTGGAGTCGGCGATCAAGGCGCTGACCCCGGTGCTCGAGGTCCGCTCCCGGCGCGTCGGCGGTGCGACCTACCAGGTCCCGGTCGAGGTTCCAGCTCGCCGTGCTCGCACCCTCGCGGTGCGCTGGCTGGTCCAGTTCGCCCGCGCCCGTCGTGAGTACTCGATGGCCGAGCGCCTCGCCAGCGAGATCCTCGACGCCAACCAGCAGCAGGGCAGCGCCTGGAAGCGGAAGGACGACATCTACCGCATGGCCCAGGCCAACAAGGCCTTTGCGCACTACCGCTGGTAGCGACGGCGTCTCTAGAGTTTGGGGCATGGGTAAACCGATCCTGGCTGTCGACGTCGACGGGGTCATCTCGTTGTTCGGATTCGACGATCCGCCCCCGAAGGACGCGGCCAAGTTCGAGCTGGTCGACGGGATGGTCCACTGCATCTCGCTGTTGGCCGGCGAGCGGCTGACCCAGCTCGCCGAGCACTACGGAATGGTCTGGGCGACGGGCTGGGAGGACCGGGCCAACGACTACCTGCCAAACATCCTCGGGCTGCCGCAGCTGCCCTTCCTGACCTTCAACGGGACCGCGCGCTTTGGCTCCGCCCACTGGAAGCTGGGGCCGCTGGACGAGTACTGCGAGGGCCGGGCGATGGCCTGGATCGACGACAACTTCGACGAGAGCTGCTACGAGTGGGCCCGAGCGCGGCCGGAGCCGACCCTGCTGGTTCCCACCGAACCGCAGCTCGGGCTCGAGGAGGCCCAGACCGAGGCGCTGGCGGCCTGGGCGCGCGGCCTCGAGCGCGAGCGTCGCGAGCCCTCCTGAGCGACTGTCTACACTGAGGCGGAATGACGGGGTTCTGGCCGATCTTCTTCCTGCTCGTGGTCTTGAAGATCCCGGTTCTGGGATCGATCTGGCTCGTCTGGTGGGCGAGCCAGGCAACGCCCGAGCCCGACGGCGCCGAGGACTCCGACGGTGGCTTCAAGCGCCGCCCGCGACCGAAGCTGCCGCGCGGGCCGCGCCGCGGGCCCCACGGCGGGGGTGCCGCGAAGGCGTTGCCGGCCTGCCCGCCCGGCGGCCGCACCCGCCTCGTCAGGCCGGCTGCCCAACCTGCTTTCGCTCGCGCCGGATCTCGCGCAGATACGGATAGAAGTCGACCTCGACGGTATGACGCTTAGAGGCCACGAAGCGCTTTCTCATCTTCGCTTCCTCGACCTCGACCTCTTTCCGCATCGTCGCCGGCGCCGGTAGCGTCGCCCGCCCATCCACGAGGTCGGCGATCCATTCCGCCTGTGCCTCGGCGAGCGGCATGATCGGGCCGAGGGGCTGGATGAAGCCGATGAAGAACAGGCCCGGGCGCTCGACCGAGACGACCCGCCGGTAGAGCGGCAGGTGGTTGTCCGGCGCCGAGAAGACGTCGGGATCGAAGAAGGGGAAGGTCATCTTGTACCCCGTGCAGTAGACGACGAGGTCGATCTCCTCGTCGCTGCCGTCGGCGAAGCGGACCGTTCGGCCGCCGCTGAAGCGCTCGATGTTCGGCTTCACCGCGATATCCCCGTGGCCGAGGCGGGGCAGCAGCTCCGAGGAGACGGTCGGGTGCGCCTCGAACAGCTTGTGGTCGGGCTTGGGCAGGCCGTAGGCGGTCGGGTCGGCGGCGGAGGCGATACCGAGCGCGCGCGTCGCAAAGAAGCGCTGGACCGCGAGGGGCAGCATCGAGGAGATCGGGTTCGAGAGCTCATCGATTGGTTTGCCGTTGATGTACTTGGGGATCACGTAGGCACCGCGGCGGCTCGCCAGGAAGGTGGCATCGGCGATCCGCGAGGACTCGACCGCGATGTCGACGGCGGAGTTGCCGATGCCCAGGACCAGTACCCGCTTGCCCGGCAGCACGTCCGGCTCGCGGTAGTGGTGAGCGTGCAGCTGCTCGCCGTCGAACTCGTCGGCGCCCGGGAACGCCGGCTCCGGCCAACGCGGGTCCCAGTGGTGCCCGTTGGCGACCAGGACCGCGCGATATCGATGGGTCTCACGCCCACCGTCGGCGTCCTCGACGCTCACCTCCCACTCCGCGTCCCGCGGCTCGACCGCGAGGACCTCGGTGCGGAAGCGGATCTCCTCCCGCAGGCCGAAGTGGTCGACGAATTCGTCGAAGTAGGCGGCCATCTGGAAGTGGTTCGGGTAGTCCGGGTAGTGGTCGGGCATCGGCAGCGTCTTGAAGGCCATCACCCGCCGCGAGGTGTTGATGTGCAGCGAGCGATAGGCGGAAGACATGCCGTTGTCGTTCTCGTAGCGCCAGTTGCCGCCGACCTGCGAGCCCTTCTCGAAGCAGTCGAAGGGGACCCCGCGCGCCTTCAGCACCTGACAGGCGACGATGCCCGAGCTGCCGGCCCCGATGATGCAGACCTTGTCGTCAGCCATCATGCCTGAAATCTATAGAACTGGCTACTCAGCCAACTACATGCTTGGCTCGACATCGGCGGGGGAATTCTCCTCGAACCAAGGCGCCATCCGCGAAGGTCATGCGAATTTGGACGAGGAACGCGCCGTTGGGACACTTCAGTGACATGATGCCGGCCCTCGTCTTCCTGCCGGGGATCCGCCGACGCAGAGTGAGGCTGAAATCAGAAAGCAAGCCGAAACCGCCTGCGATTTTCGGAACGGCAAGAGTGGCTTCCGTGCCGATGCGACCCTCGGGCTTCTGACTTATCTCGATCGGTAACACGATCATGCGGTGCAGGGGCGTGGCAATCCAGCCAGCGGCGTAGAGAGTCGTGACACCCTTCCTTGCGCCGCCGTTGAAGACGACCAAATCGGTCACAGCAGGGATGGGCGAGTTTTCGGGAAACGCAATCCAGAAAGTCGCCTTTCCACCGCCGACGATCGCGTCCTTGCAGATCTTCCTAATCTCATCCAGGGTGCGAGCTACGTCCCGGGATGGCCCTCCGCATCTCGGCAGAGCCGAGCCGTCGAGCGAGCTGTTTCTGTCGAGTTCGAGGACCAGCTCTTCCAGCGCTGGCGGAAGAGAGCCGTCCTTGGTCCTAATCGCGCCGGCGATGGTGAAGGCGACCGCAACGCGCTCGGTTTTGGGCAACGCCCGTGGAGAGAAATCGGCGTTGAACGTGACCTCGAGCGGACCGGGGAGATTGATATCCGCCACCCACACAGCAAGAGCCATTCCGGGCAATGCAAAGAGGATTACGGCCACACAGAGGGTGGCGGTGCTAACGCTCCGTCTGACTCCCCTCATTGTCCTATTCCCCTTAAAGACATTCTCTCAAACTCCCACCGTACACCGGCCTCGGAGGGGTGAGGAGGTTCACCCCTGGGGTCCGTAGAGAGAAACCTCGATCGAACGGAAGCTGAGTCCATCGGATCAACAACCAACGAAAGGAACCTCCGATGACCAGCAAGACCCGTTCATTCCGCATCTCCCCCGCCCTCGTGATCAGCTGCGTGGCGCTCTTCCTGACTCTCGCCGGCACTGCCTTCGCCGCGTCGGTCGCCAAGAACAGCGTCCGCTCCGCTCAGATCGTCGACAGCACCGTTCGCACCGTCGACCTCCGCGACGGCGCGGTCAACTCGGCGAAAGTCGCCGACGAGTCCCTGACCGGCACCGACCTCGGCCCTGACTCGGTTGGCGCCAGTGAGATCGCCCCGAATGCCGTCTCCTCGCCGAAGGTGGCGCCCGACTCGCTCACCGCTGACGATCTCGGCCCCAATTCGGTCACCTCCTCGGAGGTTGCCGACCAGTCCCTGACCGCCAACGACCTCGGTCCCGACTCGGTCGGCAGCAGCGAGATCGCCGCGGATTCAGTCGGCTCCAGCGAGCTGCAGAGCGGCTCCGTCCGGGCCGCCGAGCTGGCACCGCTGGTCCAGGCCTCGAACAGCACGGCGATCAAAGGCGGCGGCAACGCCAGCGTCACCGCCACCTGCCCCGCCGGGACCACCGTGATCAGCGGCGGCTCCAGCGCCGGCTTCTACCAGGTCCGCGTGGCGGGCTCCTACCGCAGCGGCAACGGCTGGCACCTCGACGCGCGCAGCGACGCCGTGGGCGACACGACGATCACCGCCTACGCCTACTGCCTCGCCGGCTGACCCCGGGACGACAGCTCAGCGCAAACAAACGGCCGGGGGAGCAATCCCCCGGCCGTTTTGCGTCTGGCCGGATCGAACGTCAGATCTGGCTCAGATCTACTTGCCGCCTTTTTTCTTCGGGCCCTGTTTGGTTTTGCCTTTCGGCAGCTTCACTTTGAGCGTCTGGACGGTGGTTTTCGGGGCACCGCCGGTCGGGGTGAAGGTGAAGCCGACTTTGAGATTCACTTTGCCTTTTTTGTGCAGTTTTTTCAGAGCCGCACCGGTCAGCTTCAGTTTCAGGGTGTTGGCCCCGGGGACGACGGCCTGAGTCAGTCGCTTGATCAGCGGCTTGGGCTTGCACCCGGCTTTGCTTTTGCCACAGGCTTTTTTGCCTTTGGGGCTGGCGCTGATCTGAGCGCCGCTAGCGCCAGCGGTCTCCCCGAGCACGCTTTCCGCAATCACGTTGCCAGCGCTGTCGAAGACGACTTTGACTTCGACGACGTGGCAGCCTTTCGAGCAGCTGATCCGCAGCTCGATTTTGAAATTGTTCGACGGCGGCGCTGGCGGTAACGGGGTCACGCAATGCTCGGTCGCATCGCGAATCTGACCCGCGGGGCACGGAGGCAACGCAGCCGACGCCCCGGCTTTCACCGCTTCGACGATCTGGGTCACCAGATTGCCGGATTCGGCCGAGAAGGCCGCCCCGCCGGTGCTGCCGGCCCAGATTTTCCAGTACGGCAGATATTCCGGGTCACCCTGGTAGTCGACGAACTCGAGCGGCTTGCCGTCGGTGATGAGCCGCTGGAGGACGCCCTGCCAATCGAGGTCGTCGCCGCTGCCAACCGTGTTGTCGGCGCCGGGATCGATGCCGGTGTCAAACGGCGATTCGACCCAGGATTCGGTGGGGATCCCGAGATTCAGTTCGTTGTCGTGGGGCACGTCGTCGGCAACCAGGACAATCAGGCCGCGTGCTCCGGGACGCCAGCCGACGCCCGCGTTGCTCGCCGACTCATATAGACCGCGCCCGTATGCCTCGGGCGAGTCGCCGCCACCAGACGCAACCAGTTTCGCCAGCTGTTCGCTGATCGCGGACTGATTAGAGGTGATCGGCACCTTGAGGGTCCAAGGATCGTGGCTCCCCCCGATGTCGTAATCGAAGAACCCTGGGTTGTTGACTTCTTTGTAGTCGCTCACTTCCGCCAGGCCGAACTGGGCGTCGGGCAACGAGGCGGCGATCTGCGTCATGCCTGCCTGGATTTCCGCCGAGGCCGCCGTCAGCGCCCCTCCCATCGACCCGGTCGTGTCGAAGAGGAACATGACGTCCGTGTGCAGAGGCGTAGCCGCCTCGGCCCTGGACGGACCACTGGATACAAAGCCCGCCGCGGCGAGCAAGAGAGTCGCACCCAGACACAGGCGCCTGACAGAAGCTGACAATTTCACGGAAACCCCTCGCAGTAGTGGACGACTTAAATCGCAGCGCCCCAGCTAATCAACTGTTCTAGGCGACCGCTCAACGCTCGTTCTATATCACACGAAACAGGGATCGACGAGGAGGGGTCGGGTGCCCCTCGCAACGTCTTGTACTTTTTCGCTACCCCGCCCCGGGCGACAGCCAGCAAGCGACCCTCGAAAAAGTTAAGTGAAGAGGGGCACCCGACCCCTCCCCACCTCACGCTATTTCTATTTCGACTCCTCGGAAGTCGACTCGATCTCGTTCGCCAACTCCTCCAGCTCCTCCGCGAACGAAGGCCCGAATCCCTCAACCGGCGCCTCGACGCCGTCGACGCCCAGCTCGGCTGCCAGCTCGTCTTCGTTGAGGAGCTCGTCGTCGCTGGGCGGCGCGATCGCGACCGCGGGCTCGATCGCGACCGTGCGGTAGTGCTTGAGGCCGGTCGCGGCCGGGATCAGCTTGCCGATGATCACGTTCTCCTTCAGGCCCACCAGCCGGTCGCGTTTGCCCTCCAGGGCGGCGTCCGTGAGCACCTTCGTCGTCTCCTGGAAGGAAGCCGCGGAGAGGAAGGACTCGGTGGCCAGCGAGGCCTTGGTGATGCCGAGGATGACCTCCTCGCCTTTGGCCGGCGTGCCGCCGTCTTCCTTCGTCTTCTTGTTCAGGCGTTTGAGGTTGCCGCGATCCTCGAGCTGGCCCGGGAGCAGGCTGGTCGAGCCCTTCGACTCGATCCGCACCTTCTTCAGCATCTGGCGGGCGATCAACTCGATGTGCTTGTCGTTGATGTCGACGCCCTGGGCCCGGTAGACCTTCTGCACCTCGTCCACCAGGTAGAGCTCCGTCGCCGTGCGGCCGCGGATCGCCAGCAGGTCGGCCGGGTAGAGCGAGCCCTCGTTGAGCGGCTGGCCGGCCTCGACCTTGTCGCCGTCGGCGACGTGCAGGCGGGTCCGCAACGGGAAGCTGTAGGCGTGCTCCTCGCCGCTGGACTCGGTGACGTTGACTTTCAGCGCTTTGTCGGTCTCGTCGATCGAGACCTTGCCGTCGGCCTCGGCCATCTGCGCCAGGCCCTTTGGTTTACGCGCCTCGAAAAGCTCGACGATGCGCGGCAGGCCCTGGGTGATGTCCTGGCCCGCGACGCCGCCGGTGTGGAAGGTGCGCATGGTCAGCTGGGTGCCGGGCTCGCCGATCGACTGAGCGGCGATGATGCCCACCGCGTCGCCGATGTTGACCATGAATCCAGTTGCCGGCGCGATGCCGTAACAGGCACGGCAAACGCCGGAGTCGGCGTCGCACTTGAGCGCCGAGCGAACCGGGATCCTGACGTCGTCCTCACCGAAGGCCTCGGCGATCGCTTCGACGTCGGGCAGGGTGATTTCCTGGTTGCGCTTGAGCAGCTCGCGACCGCGTTTGGTCTCGAGCTTTTTGGCCGCCAGGCGCCCGAACAGGTTGTCGTTGAGGGAGCCGTCGTCCTTGCGCAGGACCATCTCGATGTGGTCTTTGGTTTTGCAGTCCTCCTGGCGCACGATGACGTCCTGGGCGACGTCGACCAAGCGCCGCGTCAGATATCCGGAGTCGGCCGTCCGCAGCGCCGTGTCGGCGAGACCCTTTCGAGCGCCGTGGGTCGAGATGAAGTACTCGAGCACGGAGAGGCCCTCCATGAAGTTGGCCTTGATCGGCCGCTCGATGATCTCCCCTTTCGGGTTTGCCATCAGGCCGCGCATGCCGGCCAGCTGGCGGATCTGTTTGAACGATCCGCGAGCGCCCGAGTTGGCCATCATGAAGATCGGGTTCAGCTCGTCGAGGTTGTCCTCCATCGCCTGCGCGACCTCGTCGGTGGCCCGGTTCCAGTGCGCCGTGACCGCCTCGTGGCGCTCCTCGGCGGTGATGTAGCCGTCGTCGTACTGGCCCTGGATCGCTTCGGTCTCCTTCTCGTAGCGCTCCAGGATCTCCGCCTTTTCCGGCGGTGAGACGACGTTGTTCTTGGCAACCGTGATCCCGGCCTTGCTCGCGTATTTGAAGCCGAGGTCCTTGAAGGCGTCCAGGACCTGGGAGACCGGCGGCGCGCCGTAGGCCTTGACCAGGTCAGAGACCATCTCGTTGACGTCCTTCTTCTTCAGCGAGTGATTGACGAACTCGTACTGCTCGGGATCGAAGTCGTCTTCGAGGGCGTCGGCGAGCGAGCGCTCGATGCTTTCGTTGAAGATGATCCGCCCGACCGTGGTCAGGAAGTGTTCCTTCCCGGCCCGCCGGAACTCGGCCTGGTCGTGGAGTTTGCAGCCGCCGTTCTCGTAGACGAGCTCGGCCTCCTGCGCGGATCGGAACACCTTCACCTTCGGGCTGGAGCCGTTGCGGCCCTCGCCCTTGCCGGCCTTCAGCTCGGCGTCGGCTTTCGCCAGCTCGTCCTCATCGGGGCCGTAGGTCAGGTAGTAGATGCCGAGCACCATGTCCTGGGTCGGGGTCGCCAGCGGCGCCCCGTGGGCCGGGGAGAGGATGTTGTTCGCCGACAGCATCAGGATCCGCGCCTCGGCCTGGGCCTCGGCGGAGAGCGGCACGTGGACCGCCATCTGGTCGCCGTCGAAGTCGGCGTTGAAGGCGTGGCAGACCAGCGGGTGGACCTGGATCGCCTTGCCCTCGACCAGCACCGGCTCGAAGGCCTGGATGCCGAGGCGGTGCAGGGTCGGCGCCCGGTTGAGCAGCACCGGGTGTTTGTGAATGACTTCCTCGAGCACGTCCCAGACCTCGGGGATCATCGACTCGACCATCTTCTTCGCCGCCTTGATGTTCTGCACGGCTTTGCGCTCGACCAGCTGAGCCATGATGAACGGCTTGAAGAGCTCGAGCGCCATCAGCTTCGGCAGCCCGCACTGGTGCAGTCGCAGGCTCGGGCCGGAGACGATCACCGAGCGGCCGGAGTAGTCGACGCGCTTGCCGAGCAGGTTCTGGCGGAAGCGCCCCTGCTTGCCCTTGAGCATGTCGGAGAGCGACTTCAGGGGACGGTTGCCGGGCCCCGTCACGGGGCGCCCGCGGCGGCCGTTGTCGAACAGCGCGTCGACCGCCTCCTGCAGCATCCGCTTCTCGTTGTTGACGATGATCTCGGGCGCGCCGAGGTCGAGCAGCCTTTTCAACCGGTTGTTGCGGTTGATCACGCGGCGGTAGAGGTCGTTGAGGTCGGAGGTCGCGAAGCGGCCGCCGTCGAGCTGGACCATCGGGCGCAGCTCCGGCGGAATCACCGGCACGGCGTCGAGGACCATCCAGCCCGGCTGGTTGTCGGAGTTGAGGAAGGCGGAGGCGACTTTCAGCCGCTTCACCGCGCGAGCCTGTTTCTGGCCTTTGGAGCTGTTGATGATCTGCTCCAGTTCCTCGCAGTCGGCGGCGAGGTCGACCTGCTCGAGCAGGTCGCGAACCGCTTCCGCGCCCATGCCGCCGCGGAAGTACTCGCCCCAGCCGAACGGCGAGCCGAAGCGGTCTTTGAGCTCACGGAAGACCGTCTCGTCGTTGACGACGTCCTTCGGCTTCATCTCCGTGAAGATCTTCCAGACTTCGTTCATCCGCTCGACCGCCTCTTCGAGGTAGGCCTCGGTGTCGGAGATCTCCGCGTCGAACTGTTTGCGCAGTTCTTTGATCATTTTGGTCCGTTCGTCGTCCTTGAGCTTGCGCAGCTGCGCCGCGGTCAGCTTCAGGGAGTCGGCCCAGATGTGGTCCTCGTCGTCGAACTTGTCCTGCGCGCCGTCCTCGAGGTACTTGATCCGCCGCTCCAGGGACTCGGCCAGCTCCTGGGTCCGTTTCTGCCGTTCGGACTCGTAGGAGTCGACGACTTTTTTGACCTCTTTCTCGAGTTTGCCGACGTCCTTGTCGCGGGCCTCGACGTCGACCCAGGTGATCATCGACGCGGCGAAGTAGAGGACCTTCTCCAGCTCTTTCGGCGCCATGTCGATCAGGTAGCCGATCCGGCTCGGCACGCCCTTGAAGAACCAGATGTGGGAGACCGGCGAGGCGAGGTCGACGTGACCCATGCGCTCGCGGCGGACCTTGGAGCGCGTCACCTCGACGCCGCAGCGCTCGCAGACGATGCCCTTGTAGCGGACCCGCTTGTACTTGCCGCAGTAGCACTCCCAGTCCTTGGTCGGACCGAAGATGCGCTCGCAGAAGAGGCCGTCTTTCTCCGGCTTCAGGGTGCGGTAGTTGATCGTCTCGGGCTTGGTTACCTCGCCCCAGCTCCAGGAGCGGATCTTCTTCGAGGACGCGAGCCCGATCTCGATCGCGTCGAAATTGTTGATGTCGATCATCAGTCCTCCACCTCGGCCGGCGCGGCCTCTTCGGCTTTTCCGGCACCATCACCATCAGTTCCAGCCTCGCCCTCGGCGACGACCTGCTCCTCCTGCTCGTCCGCGGCTCCGTTGCTGGAGTCGGCGCGAACGCCGGTCAGGTCCATCCCCAGCTCCTCGGCCGCCTTCAGCAGGTCGTCCTCCTCGTCGGAGATTTCGACGTCGGTCCCCTCGGAGACGACGTTGGCGTCCAGCGAGAGGCTCTGGATCTCCTTCAACAGCACTTTGAAGGACTCCGGGATCGACGGCTCGGGGATGTTCTCGCCCTTGACGATCGCCTCGTAGGCCTTGACCCGCCCGACCGTGTCGTCGGACTTGACCGTGAGCATCTCCTGCAGCGTGTAGGCGGCGCCGTAGGCCTCCAGGGCCCAGACCTCCATCTCGCCGAAGCGCTGACCGCCGAACTGCGCCTTGCCGCCCAGCGGCTGCTGGGTGACGAGCGAGTAGGGGCCGGTCGAGCGAGCGTGGATCTTGTCGTCGACCAGGTGCAGCAGCTTGAGGATGTACATGTAGCCGACCGTGACCTTGCCCTCGTAGGGCTCGCCGGTGCGGCCGTTGTAGAGCTGGGCCGTGCCCGATGCCTTGGCGCCGGCGCGCTCGTTCATGTCGATGCCGAGGTCGATGCCGCGCTCGGCGTTCTCCTCCGACCACTTGACCAGGGCCGTGTCGACGTCCTCGACGGTGGCGCCGTCGAAGACCTGGGTCGCCACGTAGACGCGACCGTCGCCCTCGTCGGAGTGGGCCTGCTTGTAGGCCTCGGAGCCGTCGTCGTACCAGCCGTTCGCCGCGACCCACCCGAGGTGGGTCTCGAGGATCTGGCCGATGTTCATCCGGCTCGGCACGCCGAGCGGGTTGAGGATGACGTCGACGGGGGTGCCGTCGGCGAGGTGGGGCATGTCCTCCTCGGGCACGATCTTCGAGATCACACCCTTGTTCCCGTGACGGCCGGCGAGCTTGTCGCCCTCGGCGATCTTGCGCTTGGTCGCGACGTAGACGCGGACCAGGTCGTTGACGCCGGGCGGCAGGTCGTCGCCCTCGTCGCGGCTGAAGGTGAGGACGTCGATGACGACCCCGCCCTCGCCGTGCGGGACCTTGAGCGAGGTGTCGCGGACCTCGCGCGCCTTCTCCTTGAAGATCGCGCGGATCAGCTTCTCCTCGGCGGTCAGCTCGGTCTCGCCCTTCGGCGTCACCTTGCCGACCAGGAGGTCGCCGGAGACGACCTCGGCCCCGACCCGGACGATGCCGCGCTCGTCAAGGTTGCGCAGGCTCTCCTCGGAGCGGTTGGGGATGTCGCGGGTGATCTCCTCGTCGCCGAGCTTGGTCGTGCGGGCGTCGATCTCGTACTCCTCGATGTGGATCGAGGTGAGTTCGTCGTCCTTGACCAGGCGCTCGGAGAGGATGATCGCGTCCTCGAAGTTGTAGCCCTCCCAGGACATGAAGGCGACCAGGCAGTTCTTGCCGAGGGCGATCTCACCGCCACCGGTGGAGGAGCCGTCGGCGAGCACGTCGCCCTCCTTCACCTGCTGGCCGCTCTTGACGATCGGCCGCTGGTGGATGATCGTCCCCTGGTTGGAGCGCATGAACTTGTGCAGCGGGTACTCGTCTTTCTTCGAGCTGCTGCTGACGACGATGCGCTCGGCGTCGACGTGGCTGACTTCGCCAGTCGCTCTTGGCGAGGACGACGTCGCCGGTGTCGGTCGCGGCGCGGCGCTCCATGCCGGTGCCGATCAGCGGCGGATCCGGCTTCAACAGCGGCACCGCCTGGCGCTGCATGTTGGAGCCCATCAGCGCCCGGTTGGCGTCGTCGTGCTCGAGGAACGGGATCAGCGAGGTCGCGACCGACCAGATCTGCGACGGCGAGACGTCCATCAGGTCGACTTCCTTGGGAGTCGCGGTCGCGTACTCCTGCTCGCCGGCGCGGACCAGTACCTGCGGGCCTTTCAGCTTGCCGGTCTTGGGGTCGAACTCGGAGTTCGCCTGGGCGATCACCTTGTCCTCCTCCTGGGTCGCGTCGTAGTGCACGATCTCTTTGCTGACGACGCCGTCTTCGACCAGCCGGTACGGGGTCGTGACGAAGCCGTGCTCGGAGATCTGCGGCGTAGGAGGCGAGCGAGCCGATCAGGCCGATGTTCGGACCCTCCGGGGTCTCGATCGGGCACATCCGGCCGTAATGGGTCGGGTGCACGTCGCGGACCTCGATCGGGGCCCGCTCACGGGTCAGGCCGCCGGCGCCGAGCGCCGAGAGCCGGCGCCTGTGGGTGAGCCCGTCGAGGCTGTTGGTCTGGCCCATGAACTGCGACAGCTGCGAGGAGCCGAAGAACTCCTTCATCGCCGCCACGACCGGGCGGATGTTGATGATCGTCTGCGGGGTGATCGCGTCGGAGTCCTCGGTGGTGAGGCGCTCGCGGACCACGCGCTCCATCCGGTAGAGGCCGATCCGGAAGGCCTCCTGGATCAGCTCGCCGACGGTGCGCAGGCGGCGGTTGCCGAAGTGCTCGTACTCGTCGAGGTGCTCGTAGACCGGCTCGCGCGGGTAGGTGATCGCCTCCGCGGCATAGTCTTTGATCGGGTTCTCCTCGTCGATCTCCTCGGGGATCCCGAGCAGCTTCGGCAGGGAGACCAGCTCCTTGACCAGGGCGATGATGTCGTCGTGGGTGAGCACCCGCGTCTCGAGGTCGATGTCGAGGTCGAGACGGGCGTTGAGCTTGTAGCGGCCGACCCGGGTGAGGTCGTAGCGCTTGGGGTCGAAGAAGAGCTGCTCGAGCAGGCCTTTGGCGGCGTCGACCGACGGCGGCTCGCCCGGGCGCTGCTTTTTGAACAGCTCGATCAGGGCGCCCTCTTCGGTCCGGGTCGCCTCGGTGTCGGCCTCGATCGTGTGCCGCAGGTAGATCGAGTTGTCGAACATGTCCAGCAGCTGCTGGTCCTCGACGTAGCCCATCGCGCGCAGCAGCACCGTGACCGGCAGTTTGCGCTTGCGGTCGATGCGGACGAAGACTTTGCCTTTTTTGTCGACTTCGAGCTCCAGCCAGGAGCCGCGGGCCGGCATCAGGTTGGCGATGAAGACCTGCTTTTCGGGGTCCTTCGGCGCCATCACGTAGGCGCCGGGCGAACGCACGAGCTGGGTGACGACGACGCGCTCGGTGCCGTTGATGATGAAGGTGCCGCGCTCGGTCATCCACGGGAAGTCGCCCATGAAGACGGCCTGCTCGCGGATCTCCCCCGTCTCCTTGTTCTGGAAGGCGACGGTCGCGGTCAGCGGCCGCGAGAACGTCATGTCCTTCTCCCGGCACTCCTCGATCGAGTGCGGCGGCTCCTCGAACTTGAACTCGCCAAAGACGATCTGCAGGTTCCCCGTGTAGTCCTCGATCGGGGATATGTCGTTGATCGTCTCTCGCAGCCCACCGCTCTTCGGATCCGTCAGTTCCTCGAAGGAACGTCGCTGGATATCGATCAGATGTGGGACTTCGAGGGGGTTCTCTAGGCGGGAAAAGCTCCTACGGGTTACGGGGGCAGCGTTCGAACGTGCCAAGTCGGCGACTCCTCGGGCGGTCAGAGGGACGAAGGTAAAGCGCAGATCTGGGCAGGGAGACTCAAATGGCGCGCGACCGCGAAAAATAACACACGGCGACACGCGCCTTCAAGCTTGGCTCCCTGACTGGGATCCGCGCCGGCGAAGCGGGCGGCTCTACTTGAGCTCGACCGTCGCGCCGGCCTCCTCGAGCTCGGCTTTGAGTTTGTCGGCCTCGTCGCGCTCGACGCCCTCTTTGATCGCTTTCGGGGCCTCGTCGACGAGCGCCTTGGCCTCTTTGAGGCCGAGCCCGGTGGCCGCACGGACGACCTTGATCACCGGGACTTTCTGGCCGCCGACCTCGGTCAGGACGACGTCCACGGTCGAGGACTCTTCGCTCGCCACCGCCGCCCTCGGCCGGGGCGCCGGCGGCAGCCGGAGCGGCAGCCGCGACCGCGGTCGCGGAGACGCCGAACTCCTCCTCGAGCGCTTTGATCCGCTCGGAGAGCTCCAGGACGGAGATGCTTTTCAGCTCCTCGATCCAGTCCTCGGTTGAAGTTTTGGTTGCCATGCGGTCGTTACCCCTCTTCCTCGTTCGAATCTTGATCTGAAGTCTCGTCATCGCGACGACGTCCTCGTTGTCATCGGAAGTCTCGTCCTCGGCCGTAGCTCCTCGGGCGACAGGCGCCTCGGTCGTGGCCTCGGCGGCCTCGGGCTCCTCGGCCGCGGCGCTCGGGAGCCGGTGCCTCGCCGGTGACCAGCCCCTGCTCGGCGATCTGGCCGAGCTGCGAGCGCCAGGCCCTGGATCATCGCGCCGAGGCCGCGGACCAGGCCGGTCAGCGGGCTGGCGACGACGCCGGCGAACTGGCCGATCAGGACTTCGCGGCTGGGCAGGCGGGCGATCGACTTGAAGCCGTCGGCGTCGAGCGAGGTCGCGCCCATGAAGCCGCCCTTGTAGGTGAGCACGTCGTGCTCTTTGTTGAAGGTGGAGATCGCTTTCGCGGCCGCGGCGGTGTCGCCGCGGACGAAGGTCAGCGCGGTCGGGCCCTGCAGCAGCTCGGCCAGGCGCTCCTCGCCCGCTTTGTCGGCGGCGAGTTTGGTCAGCCGGTTCTTGACGATGCGGAAGCTGGCGTCGGCCTCGCGCAGCTTCGAGCGCAGCTCGGCCGCCTGGGGAACGCTGATACCGCGGTAGTCGACGGCGAAGATCGCTTCAGAGCCCTCGATCTGGGCGGCGATCTCTTGGATGGTTGCGGACTTTTCTTCGCGGTTCATTGTCTCACCTGCACCGGGCTTCTGGGGGCCGACGGGCCTGACGCGTCCGTGATTTGGACGTTTGCGGCCCGTCGACCACCTGCCGGTGGTCTGGGGTTAGCGGCGGGGGAGTCTAGGCGGTCGCCGGTTCCTCTGCGGTCTCGCCGTCGGCGGCGGCGCGCGGCGGCGGCGACCAACTCGCGGTCGCCGCCCTTGGAGGCGTCGACCCGGATGCCCGGGCCCATCGAGGTCGCCAGGGTGCAGGAGATGATGTATTTGCCCTTGGCCGAGGCCGGCTTGGCGCGGACGATCTCGTCGAGCACGGCGCTGAAGTTGTCGAGCAGCTTGCCCTCGTCGAAGCTGGCCTTGCCGATCGCCATGTGGACGATCGCCTGGCGGTCGGTGCGGTATTCGACCTTGCCGGACTTGGACTCGCCGACGGCCTTCTCGACGTCGTCGGTGACGGTGCCGACCTTGGGGTTCGGCATCTTGCCCTGGGGGCCGAGCACGCGGCCGAGCTTGCCGACCGTCGGCATCATGTCCGGGGTCGAGATCGCGACGTCGAAGTCGGTCCAGCCCTCTTCGACTTTCTTCGCCAGGTCGTCGCCACCGACGAAGTCGGCGCCGGCGGCCTCGGCGTCGCGGGCCTGCTGGCCCTGGGCGAAGACGGCGACGGTGACGTCCTTGCCGAGCCCGTGCGGCAGCGCCAGGGTCCCGCGCAGCTGCTCGTCGGCGTGGCGGACGTTGACGCCGAGCAGGAAGTGGACCTCGACCGTCTCGTCGAACTTGGTGCTGGCGGTCTCTTTGATCAGCGCGACTCGCCTCGGCGGGCGGGTAGGCGTGGTCGCGCTCGACCTTGTCGTACTGCTGGCGGTATCGCTTGCCGTGGGCCACGAGATCTCCTATTTGACGTCGACGCCCATCGAGCGGGCGGTGCCGGCGATGATCTTCGAGGCGGCGTCGATGTCGTTGGCGTTGAGGTCGGGCATCTTGCGTTCGGCGATCTCGCGGATCTGGTCCTGGGAGATCGTCCCGACTTTGTTGACGTGGGGCTCGCCGGAGCCCTTCGGGATCCGGATCGCCTCCTTGATCAGGACCGCGGCCGGCGGCGTCTTGGTGATGAAGGTGAAGGAGCGGTCCTCGTAGACCGTGATCTCGACCGGGATGATCGTCCCGCCTTCGGACTGGGTCTGCGCGTTGAAGGCTTTGCAGAAGTCCATGATGTTGACGCCGTGCTGGCCCAGCGCGGGGCCGACCGGCGGCGCCGGGTTGGCGTTGCCTGCCTGGATCTGCAGCTTGATGAGGGTGAGGACTTTTTTGGCCATGAGCGGTTGCGGAGCGTAGCGGTCTTGGCGAGCTAGATCTTCTTGACCTGGTCGTAGCCGACCTCGACCGGCGTCTCGCGGCCGAAGATCGAGACCAGGACCTTGAGTTTGGCCGCGTCCTCGTTGATCTCGGCGATCTCGCCGGAGAAGTCGGAGAGCGGGCCGGAGATGACTTTGACCGATTCGCCGATCGAGAACTGGGCCTGGGTGCGCGGGCGCTCGGCGGTCTCGCGGTGCAGCAGGCGGTCGACCTCCGGTTTGGAGAGCGGCACCGGCTTGTTGCGCGAGCCGACGAAGCCGGTCACGCCGGGGGTGTTCTTGACCAGCCCCCAGGCGTCGTCGGTCATCTCCATGTTGACCAGGACGTAGCCGGGCATCGTCCGTTTCTCGGCCGTCACTTTCTGCCCGTCCTTCATCTCCGAGACCTGCTCGGTGGGGACGACGACCTGCCGCACATTGCGGTTCTGGCTCATCGTCTGCACCCGGTGCTCGAGGTTGTGCTTGACCTTGTTCTCGTGCCCGGAGTAGGTGTTGATCACGTACCAGCGATACAAATCGAAGCCTTTGTTCGGGGAGCCTGAGCTACAGGATCCGCTTGATGAGGAAGTCGAAGAGAGCGTCGAGGGCGCCGAGGTAGGCGGCCGCAACGGCGACGAAGAGGATGGTGACCGCGGTTGCCTGGATCAGCGTGTCGCGATCCGGCCACTGCACTTTCTTCAGCTCTTGCCAGCAGGAAACCAGGAATCCGATGACGCCGCCGCGCTGAGCGTTCGGTCTTCGCCTGTTTCTGCTTCTTGGCGAGCTGCTCGCTCTCGCGGCGCTTCTGCTCGCCGCGCTGGCGCTTCTCGGCTTCCTTCTGCGCCTTTGCTTCGGCGCGTCGGGCCGAGCGCGGCTTCGGCGCGTCGGGGGTCTCCAGCTGCGCCTCGGGGGCGCCGGCGGCCATCCCGGCCTCCACCGCCTCGATCTCGGCTATGTCGCCGGAGACGGGGACCTGCGTGTCGTGCTGGGCGCGCGACTCGGCGCCCCGCTCGCCGTCGGAGCGTTTGCGCTCCTCAGCTTCCCGAGCCCGGCGCTCGGCCTTGCGCTGTGCGCGGGTCTTGGCCATCGGGAGCTACCGGGTCTCCTTGTGGGCCGTGTGGTGCCCGCACCAGCGGCAGAACTTGCGCAGCTCGACCCGGTCCGGCGAGTTGCGCCGGGACTTGTTGGTCTGGTAATTCCGTCGCTTGCAGTCTTCGCAAGCCAAAGTCACCGCGATGCGGACATCTCCGCGAGCCATACTTCTCCCTCGTTCCTGAGGACGGTCGTTACAGAAGAAAGCCCCGGGCCCAAGGCGCGAGGCTGTGCGAAGGATAGCGTCCCTCTGTGGCCCGGCGCGGGGCGGCTCAGAGGCCGAGAGTCTTGGCGATGATGTTGCGCTGGATCTCCGAGGTGCCGCCGTAGATCGTGGAGACCAGCGAGGTGCGAACGAGGCGCTCCATGTCGTACTCGGAGGAGTAGCCGTAGCCGCCCATCATCTGCATTCCCTCGAGGGTCGTGCGCTTGGCGACCTCGGTGACGAAGAGCTTCACCATCGAGGCCTCCTGGGGAAGCATCCGGCCCGGATCCTCGTCGGTGAGGGTGGCGACCCAGCGGGTCATCAGGCGAGCCGCCTCGAGGTCGGTGGCGAGGTCGGCGATGCGGTGCTGGAGCGCCTGGAAGGAGCCGATCGGGCGGTCGAACTGGCGGCGCTCCTTGACGTAGACGATGAGGTCGTCGAAGGCGCGCTGGGCGATCCCGAGCATCGTCGCGGCGAGGATCAGACGCTCGACGTTGAGGCCGGCCATGAGCTGGGTCCAGGCCTGGTCGACCTGGCCGAGCACGGCGTCGGCGGGCGCCGCGCAGTCGGTGAAGTAGAGGTGGTTGGTCTCGCGCCCGCCCATCGTCTCGATCGGGACTGTCTCCATCCCGTCGGCGTCGCGGGGAACCCAGATCATCGTCATTCCCTCGTGCTTGCTCTCGGTCTTGGTGGTGCGGCAGACGACGAGCACGTGGTCGGCGATGTGCGCGTTGGAGCAGAAGACCTTCTGGCCATTGAGGACGAAGCCCCCGTCGACGGCCTCGGCGGAGCAGCTGAGGGCGCCGACGTCGGAGCCGGCCTCGGGCTCGGTCATAGCGATCGCCTCAACCGAGCCGGAGGAGATGCCGCCGAGGATCTCCTTCTTCTGCGTCTCGCTGCCGAAGCGCTGGGTGGCGCCGGCGACGATCAGCGTCGTCGCATAGCCGCCGATCGGCGCGAGCCCGCGCGAGGTCTCTTCCATGAAGAGGCAGGCGTCGAGCATCGAGCCGCCGGAGCCGCCGTACTCCTCGGGGATCGTGACCCCGAGCCAGCCCAGCTCGGCCATCTGCCTGTAGACGTCGAAGTTGTGGTGCTCGCGATAGCCGTCGGTGAGCCGCTCGCGCTGGTCCTGAGTGCCGCACTCGCGGTCGCAGAAATCGCGAATCGCGTCGACGAAGTCGCTCTGCTCGTCGCTGAGGGCGAAGTCCACGGGCGAGAGCCTATATATGTGGGCTACGTGTCGAGGCCGGGGATCGGGTCGATCGGCAGCTCCCCGTAGATCGCCTCCAGCTCGCTCAGATCCAATTTGTCCTGAGGCCGGCCGGCGAGGCGCTTGAAGCCGACGACGCTCGGCAGCGCCGCGATGCGGATCGTGTGGCCGTCCCACTCGGCCGAGTCGGCTCGGCTGGAGACCGTCTCGTAGTCGAGTGGAGGCAGCCTGCCCCGCATGATGTCGATGATCCCGTGGCGGCTGTTGACACGCAGACTGTCTGCTCCGGCCACCTCCGCCCGGGTGAGGATCTTGTCGTCTCGGAACCGCCTACCGTCGATGCGCTGGAGGAAGCGCATAACGGCCGCATCGGCATCCGGGCCGTCGGGCACCAGAAGGTCCGAATCCTTTGTGGCACGCACGTAGCCATGGAAGATGACGCTGAAGCCACCGATGACGACGTGCTCCAACCCTGCCGCTGTGGCGTCGGCGACGATGCCGGAGAGATCAGGACCAGAGAGCTCGTCTGGGGGCATGGCCCGCCTTCACCGATGCGACGAGCAGAGAGACCGCCTGCTGGGACAGCTTCTGGCCCTGCTCCAAGCGCTGCGCCGGCGTCAATGCCATATTCGAGACGCGCAGTTCGTCCGCCTCTTCGCGGTTGATCTCAGCCCATCGAGCGTTGTTGCCCGCGGCCAGCAATGGTTTTCTCGGCGCTGACATCTCTGTCAATGGTACTCGCGGGAAACGTGCCTGGTCCAGGTGCAGTGAAATGCCCAAAAGGGCCCCCCTCACCCCTTCACCCGGCAGCTCTTGACCACGCTGACCCCGATCTTGCCGTCTTCGCCGAAGTCGAAGTCAGCCAGGGCCAGCGGGAAGGAAGCCGTCGGCGTCCCTTTCGGGGTCGGGCAGTTGGCGTTGAAGTAGGAGAGTTCCTTGCCTTTGTAGTCGTATTTGCGGCGCAGCGTGAGCTTGATGCGGTCGAGGTAGCCCCAGTCGCCGAGAGCTTGAGGCAGAGAGGCTTTGAGTTCGGTCCCGAAGGCGCCGCCGTCGATCTTCTGGATCGAGAAGGTGATGACGAAAGAAGAAGCGAAGGGGATCGTCGTGAAGATGTGGGCGAAGAGGACGGACCTTCCGTTCTTGCGGCCGTTGAAGACCAGGAGCCTTCCTCGGGTCGGATAGGGCCGCTGGTCCTCCAGCACGATCTCCGCCCAAAAGCGCCCGGAGCCCACCAGGGCGTCTGAGCAGTTGTTGAGAGCGCGCTCAGTTGAGCCCGGCTGGATCTCCGGCAAGCGGCAGACCGGCAGGCCCTTGGACTGCAAGAGGCCGTGGCGGTTGACCTTGACCGACATCCGCTGCAGCTGGGGCGGGAGTCCACCCGAGGCCGAGTCGACATGGCCGGAGACGAAGACGGCGATCGGGGCGGGGGTGGTTCTGGGGAGCTTGTAGGGGAGGATCTGGCTCAGCAGGGTGATGCGCAGATCGCCTTTTTGAATCGTCGCGGCGGTGGCGATAGCGCCGGCGGCGAGGACGCTCAAGGCCAAGGTCGCGGTCGCGACCTTGGCCTTGCCCTTCAGTCTGCCCACGCGCTAGCCCGCGGCGCGAGCGGCGCGCTTGCTCTTCTTCTTGCCCTTGACCTTGCAGGGCGGCTTCACGATCGGGTTGGTGTCATAGACCTTGCCGTTTTGGCCCGTGAAGTGGGAGATCGCCCGGTTGGTCGATTTGCAGAGGTTGACCGAGTTGACGAGCAGTCCCTTTTTGCCGCCCTGCATTTCCAGGGTGAAGCGGGTCACCGGGGCGTCTGGGACCGACTCGAAGGTGTTGCGGATCCGCCCGCCTTTGACCGAGTCAATGCGACCGGCGAGGGCGATGTTGATTTTGCCGCTGTTGAGTGCCGCGACCAGGTCGGGCAGGTTGTGAGAGGACGACCTGAGGAAGACCGGGCCCTGCAGCGGCTCGTCCAAGAGCGGCGTCACCGCTTTGGCGTAACCGTAGATCGAGGCGGCCGGGCATTTTTCCCCAGGCGCGATCCCGGCTTTGAACTGCACCCGGGTGCAGATCGTTTTGATGTGGCTCTGTTCGAGGAACTCGGAGTGCGGCAGGGTGACCTGGGCTTTGCCGATGTTGGCATCGCCTTTGCGTGCCGTCAGCACCGCTTTGAGGGCGGGGGTGCCGCCGCGTTTGGTCGCGCCTTTGAGGCTGAGCTCCAGTTTCGGCGCGAAGCCCAAGGAGGCGCAAGAAGCCGCTTGGAAGGGCGAGGTCACCGTGACTGGCTGATCGTCGGCGTCGGAGCCGAAATTGAGCCCCGAGCCGAGGACCGTGGAAGCGGTAGACGTCCTCGAGCAGTTGGTCGGGTTCAGCGCGAATTCGGGCTTGTCGACGTAGACGCGGATATCCCTGGCGTGGACGGGGACCCCCTGGATGATGTGGGGGATCGCGTCTGAGCCGGTGGCGTCGACGAAGACTTCGGCCGTTTCGGGGTCGATTTTCAGGGCCGAGCGGATCACCACGGTGCCGAGGTCGAAGGGCCCGACCCGAGCGGCGGTGATCGCGGCGATGCTCATTGCGGAGCCGTTGTAGGGGCCGGCGAGGTAGAGCTTGCCGGGGGCGTAGGTGAGGCCGGGGCCGACTCCGGCGCCGACCAGGGTGCGGCCGATTTCAGAGGCCAGCGGGCAGGAGGGGCTGTTCAGCTCTTCCTGTCCGCCGTGGGGGCCGGTCCTCGCTTTGGCGACGGCGATTGCCGCGTCAGAGCAGAAGGGCACTCCCGCCAGCTTGCCGGTCACGCCCGGGGGCAGCTTGATCGAGAAGTGGGTGAACTCCTGTTCGCCGTCGTTGCGCGTGAGGCGCAGGTTGAAGGGCGAGTAGGCGCCGGCGGCGTTGTTGATCGAGCCGGCTTCAAGCCCCGGACGGAAGGGCGGCGTTGCGCCCGAGGGGCAGGGAGTGCTGTTTGCCCCCGAGATCACCTGGAAGGCGGAGTTGGTGGTGATCGTTTCCGAGCCCGACCAGGGGGTCAGTTCGGCTTTGACGTTGTAGGTGCCGCAGGCGGGGGGTGAAGCCAGCGGGCTTCTCGCGCCCTCGCGGAAGTGGAGTTTGAAGTGGCTGTAGGGGAGCTGGGGGAGGTTTTCGGCAGTGGTCGTTACCTGGCCCGTCGTCGGGTTGGTGTCCACTTTCAAGGGCTGCTTCAGCATGATCCCCAGCTTGGGGTTCTTGACCACGATATATAGGGCGATCAAGCTGCCGAAGGGGTTTTCGAAGGGGGCGGCCTGGTAGAGGGCGCCTTTGACCGGTTCTTCCACCAACGGGCTTTCGACCACGACGCTGCCGAGCTTGGCGGCTTCCGGGCAGCCTTGGTTGGAGAGCGTTTCCGCTGCCAGCTGGGCCTCGGTGCAGATGTTGAGCCCTTCGGCCACCGAGGGGTTGACGCTGAAGCCCTCGGGCAACGTGACCACGGTCTTCTTGATGTCGGACTGGGCCAGGCCGGTGACCGAGGTCAGCCCTTCGTCATCGACGTCGAGCGAGAAGTCAAGGCCGGTTGGGCTCGAGGCCGCTTTGGTCGTCGGCTGCGCGGTGATCGTCGGTTTGAAGCCCAGCTGCGAGCAGCCGGTAAAGCTCTGGGGGTTCGGGGGTTCGGAGTTGTCGTGGGTGTGCGAGCTGCCCGAGACGAAGGCGCCGGGGTTCTCCCAGGCGTCCGTGGAGTAGCTGGTGGTGGCGGGGCCGGTGCAGCTGCGCGGCAGGGTCAGGAAGGGTTTGCCGATTTCATTGGCGGGGCAGTTGCCGTTGGGCACAAACCCTTTGAAGCCACTCGAGATCGCGGAGGCACAGCTGCCCCGCAAGCCGTTGTGGCGGGAATCCCCCGGCACCCCCCAGAGCTGGAACGCCGAGCCGAATATCTTCAGCGTCTGAGGGACGTTCACCAGCGAGGCACTGACATTGTACTCGGGGGCCTGTTTGACGCCGATGCTGATCGTCACTAATACGAAGGAGACGTTGAACCCGAGCTTCACCGCCACCCCGGGCGGCGGCACCAGGTTGTAGACGGCGTTCTGGAACCACTGTTTTTCCGTTCCGAGGTTGACGGCGGTCACCCCCACCGCCGTCTGGTCCGGGCAGCTGCTGGTGTTGAAGCCAACCTTCAGGAAGTCAGCATTGGAGCAGCGCGGCATCGCCGTCGCGTCGCCGACCAGCCCCGCCACCTGCTCGATGAAGAGGTCTTTGATTTCGCCCTCCACTTTGGCATTCAATTTGTTGACCGCAAGTTCGGTCGTCATCGCGAACGGGTGCGAGCCCGCCTGCGTCGCCGGCGTCCCGTCGGCGTTGGTGAACGTGACGTCGAACTTGCTGAAGCCGTAGTCGGCCATCGCCGGCGCCGCGGTGGCCATCAGGCCGACCGCCGCGCAGGCGCTGATTAGGAGCGTCGCCGCGCCACGGCGCAGGCGACGGGGGCTCTTGGGCTTGGAATTCATCTTCTTGGCTCCCTTGCTCTTCATCTGCATCAGCCGTTGCGGCGGGTCGAGTTGTTGGCGGCGTGGCGCTTTGCCTTGCCGCCCTTCTTCTTTGCCTTCTTTTTGTGCTTGTTCTTCTTCTTGTGCTTGTGCTTCTTTGATTTCTTCTTCTTGGCTGCCGTCTCGTTCAGATTCCCCGGGCCGTTGTAGGCGGCGGAGGCGGGGGTCGGATCGTTGGGGGGAGTCGGCGCGCCCTGGCAGGCTTCGCCTTCACAGATCGCCGGCGGCGCCGGTGGTTGCGGGAACCCGCCTTCCACCCGCGCGTCGTACATGTCGACCAAGCCCGGGTCTTGGGGCAGGAGGCTCGAGCCGGTGGTGAAGAAGACGTCGCGGCCGTCGGCGGAGGCGTCGATGAATTCCGAGACCGTCGGGCTCTGGCCGCTCGAGATCAGGCTGACGCAACCGCCGTTTTGCTCGCTGTAGGTGGTGGTGGCGGTGGTGCAGTCGCCGGTGCCCGGCTGCTCCCACTCATAGACGTCGAGGGCGCCGTTGGTGTCGCCGGGGACCAGGGCGTCGAAGGCGTTGAAGAAGACGCGGCTGCCGTCATCGGTCAGCGCCCGCTGGGCGAGAAGGTCGTGTTCCCAGCCGGGAATCCAGGCGGCGGCCCAGGTGTTGGTTTTCGTGTCCGATTCCGCAATGTCGAAGGATTTCTGCATCTGCTGGCCCGCCGGCCGGGCGCCGCTGGGGTTGCAGGAGACGCAGCGCAGCTCGCCACCAGCCTCATAGAGGTAGACCTCGTGGTCGGCTTCGCCACTGACCGCATCAGTGTTGTCGTAGCCAGCGACCTCTTCAGCCAGCCCTTTGCTCTTCGACATGAAGAGCAGGTGGCTGCCGTCGGGGCTGATCCTGGTGGCGCGTCCCTGGGCTACCAGCGAGACCATCCCGGTCGGATCCCCTTCCACGTCAGCCTGGGTAACCGTGGCGATGAAGGTGTTCACTGCTCCCTGGCGCAGGTAGAGGTTCTGCTCCCCCGCGGTGGCGCCCCCCGCCAGGTCTTCTTTGGAGACGAAGTAGACGCGGGAGCCGTCCTCGCTGCCACCGAGGGCGCCTTCTGATTTCTGGGCGATCAGGGTCGCGGTGCGGCTGGGGACATCGTATTCGTAGAGCTCAAGGTCTCCAGAAGCAACCCGGGCGATCCTGAACAGCACCTTCGAGCCGTCGGCGCTGGCGAACTGGAACAGCGCCCTATTGCCGTCCGGCGCCGACAGGGAGACGGGGATCGTGCAGGCCTTGTCGGGTTCGGTGCACTCGCTCCAGGCAGAAAGATTGACAAGGTTGCTCTGTTTTGCGGCAACCGAGAGCGTCAGCGAGCTAGGGCCGACCGCGGTGATCGTCGCTCCCTGGGGAATGCCTGCGAAGGTGACAACGCCACCGGTGTCGTGAGGGCCAGCGTCGGTCTCGGCAACGATTTCCTGGCCGACGGCGAAGGCGCCACTGGCGGTGTTGACTCCGGTGACTTCGTTGGAGCCCACAGTCACGTTGCCGCTGCCGCTGGCGCTGCCGAGCGCCTGCGCGCTTTGGGGCTGGTCCGGATTGAGGCGGAGGTAGAGCACGCCGGTTGACGAAAAGAAGAGATTGTTTCCTCGTGAGGACCAAAAAGCGTGGGAGCCATCCGCCGAAAGCGCATGCCCGCCGCTGTTCCCGGGAAGGGCGCGGCCGTCAGGCAGGACGCTGACCAGGTGCAGGCCCCCGTCGATCGAGGCATAGGTCTGGGACACTTTTTTGGTGGTCGGGAAGGCATCGGGCGTCATCGCCGCCTTCGTTTCGAAGAGCACGTCGCTGTAGTCGCTGGAGTGAGCCTTGGGCCAGAACAGGTATTCGTAGCCAAAGGCTTCTCCTGGGCGGGATGCCGGTTCCTCGTTGGTCAGAGCTTCATAGCTCTCGGTGAGGTTGTCGCGCCGGTAGAAGTTCGGCATGTCCTGGACCGCGTCTGAGGTCAGCGGCGGGATGCGGGCGTCCTGCATCCAGGCTTCGGAGAGATCGGGGGTGAAGAGGGTGAAGGCGGCATCCAGCGGGAAGCTGAGGATGCGCTCTTCTTCGACGATGGGGCCACCGGGCGCGTTGAGCGAGTGCGTGGACCAGCCGCCGGCGCCACGGGTCGCCATGTACTGGTTGGCGTTGCGGCCGGCGATCGTGTCGCCGAAGGGCGTACCGGTTGAGTAAGTCAGTTTGTTGCCGCCGAGAGCAGCCTGGTTGTAGGCCGCCCGGCCGGCGAATTCCTGGCCGCCGAAGCCGAGGAAGGCGGCGATGTCGCCGCCGTTTTTGTCGACCGGGGAGACCATCTCATAGGCGCGGCAGTCGGGCAGCGTCGCGGCCGAGCCGGTGCGGAAGGCCTGGTTGGGGCAACTGGTGTTGAGGGCGAGCGGGCCGTGGGTGTGGAATTTCTGCTCATCGCCCGTCGTCGAGCCGGTGCCAGGAAAGGCCGGGTCGGCGTTGGTGGCCACCACGCGCCAGTGGTAGGCGGTGCCCGGAGTGAGCCCTTCGAGGGTGAGGGTGAGGGCGTGAGCGGTCCCGTCGGCGCCGACGCCGCGCTCGTTGGTGGCGTGTTCGTAGGGCTGACCGGCTTTGCCGTACTCGAGGTGGTAGGTGGTCGCGAAGTTGCGCGGGTTGACCTTGAAGATCAGCGTCGCTTCGGTGCGCGAGGCGCTCTGCACCGCCTCTTCGCTGATCAGCGGCGGCGCCGGCGTGAAGAAGACTTTGTCTTGGCCTTCGTTGGCGCCGTTGGCGTTGGCCGCGACGATGCGGAAGTGGTAGGTCGCGCCGCCGCTGAGGCCGCTGATGTCTGCGTGGACAGGGACCGGGGCGTTGCCTTCGCCGATCTGCGCCGAGCTCTCCGCGCAGGGCGTCGTGTGGTCATAAGGTTCACTCGTTTCGCCCCATTCGAAGACGCAGCTTTCGACTTCGAGTTCCCTCGGGTTGACCGTTGCGTTGAGGGTGGCGCTGGTTCCCGTCAGGTTCGAGACCGTGCCGGTCTCGACGGTCGGGACTATGGGCGTCGGTCCGAAGACTTCGACTTTGCCGTCTTCTTGATTACTGGCGTAGAGTAGATCTTTGGCCGCGTTGACCGCGATCTTGCGAAGATTGTTCGGGTGCGCTTCGGTCAGCTTCTGCGCGCCCGAGGCACCGGAGACGTCGTACTCAGTCACCAAGCGCTCGCCGAAGGTCGTGGCAACGAACAGGTGGCCGCTGACAGGGTCAACCGCCTGGTCCTCGATGTACGACGCGTAGTACTTGTAGTCGATCGCTCCGGTGGTGGCGTCGAGTTTGTAAGCTCCCAGCTCACCTTCTTTTTCACCCGCTACGAAGAGCGAGCCAGCCGTCGGTCCGGCACCTGCAGCGAGGCTGGTGGGAGGAATAACTGACGTGAGGGTGTCGATGTGGTCGTCGGGGACAGGCGGGTTGGCGGAGGGGACGTATTTATCCACTCCGTTGAAGAGATTGCTTATGTAGAGGTTGCCGCTCAGATCAACCGTAAGGCCGGTTACTATGAAGCCTCCGAGTTGGCCGAGGTAGTGGCCGTCTTCGGCAAAGATCTGAACGCACCCGAATTCCGGCTGACTGACGTAGATGTTGCCGTCGGTCACCCCCCCGCTTTCGTCTATAACAACGTTCTCGGAACCGAGTAGAAGGAGTTGGTTCTGCGGAACCGCGTCGCAGGAAGCGGGTTCTTCGGCACAGGGTTTGCCACCGGGCCCTTGCTTGCCGTCGATGATGTTGGTACCAAGGGCAGAGAAGTTGACCGGGGTGCCGTCTTCGTCGAAGCGAGAGAGTCTGCCGTTGATGGTTCCTTCGGGGTCGCTGCTGCCAACCAGGAGCTCGCCCTTGCCCTGATCGAAGGCCAGCGGTCCCGGGAGTCTGAACGTCTGTTCTTCGGCGCTGCCGAAGAATTCCACGAACGGCCGGGTGGTCACCGCGCCCGCCGGAGCGGCGGCGAAGGCCAGGAGCGTGAGCGCGGCGACAAGCGCCGCCGGGAAAGCGAGGCGAGCGCCTTTGGGCGCACCACTCCCTTTGGCATCGCCGGAGGCGCCACGGGTCGCGAAGGCTCCACGGAGGAAGCGGCCCAGGCCGCTGGCCGGGCGCTCGGTCGATCCCGCGGACGATGCCTTCGCGTGAGTTCTCACGTAACTGTCTCCTTGTCCCTGAGCCCCTCTGCCTGCCGCTCCCTTAGCGGCTCCCGCGAGGCTCCGTTGTCCCTGTGGTGCTTATCCCTGTAGCCCTCTTCCAGAAGGCGACCCGGAGGAGAATAAAAGATCTCGTTTCTAAATGCAAGTTTTAGTTTTTGGGAAAGCGGGATCAGTTTCCGAACAGGGGCGCGTCAGCCGCTTGCCAGAGCGGCTTGGGCGCTGCTTCTAGGCCGGCTGGAGACCTAGGCGGCGGAGGTGCGAGCGAGCCGCTGGGCCTCGGTGCGGCCCAGGTACGAGGTCAGGACCAGCTCGTGCAGGTCGGGCAGTAAATCCTCGAGGTTGCCGGCTTCGCCGGCTTTGAGGCGGCGCACGACGAGGGTCGAGATCCCACCCACCAGCGCCTGCTCCCTGGCCTCGGCCAGGGCGTCGTTGGGCGGCGGGGAATCGGGGCGCAGGAGCTCGCCGAAGCAACGCAGCGAGGCTCGATGGCGCGCCGCCAGCTCGCCGCCGGCGGCCAGCGACTCCAGCAGGACGAAGCGGGCGACGGTCGGGTCGGCGGCGAAGATCCCGAGCATGGTCGCCAGCTCGGCGCGCACGCGGTCCGACCAGACAGTCTGCGCTTCAGCCTCGCGCAGGCCGTCGCGGATATGAGCGGCGATCAGCTCGTAGGCGGCGAGGGCGCATTCCTCCTTGCCGGTGAAATGCTCGTAGAAGGTGCGGCGGGAGACCGCGGAGGCCTCGATCAGCTGGGCGATCGTGGTCGAGTTGTAGCCGTGCTCGGCGACGGCCTCGACGACGCCGTTGAGCAGCCGCTCGCGCTGGCTTTCGGCGACCGCGTCACGGGAGAGTCCGTGACGGCCCGGCGAGAGGCGGGCGACCGCCGCGGCTGCCTCGTCCCTGGCTCGAGGCACTAGGTCCGCTCCACGAGCGCGACCCGCCGCGTCTCCGTCACGCCGAGGTAGGGCCTCAGGGCGATGTCGAGGAGCTCGAAGAGCATCCCCTCGACCTCGATCTCGCCGCCCTCATACGCCTCCAGGCGCTCACGCAGGAGCCAGGCGATACCGGCGGCGATCGTCTCCTCCAGCGTCTCCGGCAGGTCCTCGGCGGCGTCGGCGCAGAGGCGGCCCTCGCGAAGCTTGGGCACGGCGCTGTCGAGGACCGCTTCGTAGTGGGCGAGCAGCCCGGGCCCGCCCTTCTGCGTCTCTATAAAGCAGACCCTCCCCCACTCGGGCTTGGCGGCGATCATCGTCAGCAGCGCCCGCAGCCCCTCCCGAATCTGGTCGGGCCAGGGAAGATCGGCCGGGACCTCCTCGGCCAGGCGGGCCCGCCCCTCCTCCACCACTCGCTCGAAGGCGGCGACCAGCGCTTCCTCCTTGCTGGCGAAGTGGTCGTAGAAGGTGATCGAAGAGACCCGCGCCAGCTTGGCGATCCGCTCGATCGTCGTCCCGGTGCAACCGCGCTCCGCCATCAGCTGCTCGGTGGCGAGGAGAAGGCGCTCACGCTGCCCGGCGGCGACGGTCTCGCGCTGGGTCTGCTTCTCGCGCAGCCCTCCTGTCTTCGTAGCAAGCAGGCGCTCCGAGAGGTACTGCATGCATCCGAGAATAGCCAACGATTTGGCAGTCACTGCCGGATTTGAGGCGAAATACAGAAGGCTGCCAATAAAGGCTCGCTTTTCTAGCGTAAAAGAGCTAGTTTTTATATGTGGGCTCCCGAGCAGCCGCATCGAGCAAGCGCAGGCACGACCTGCCGGCTCGGCGCGCCGAAGCCGCAGGGCGCGGCGACGACCCGGTTCGCGCCTCGATCATGGAGGCAATGCTGGTGGCCTGTGGTGAGCTCGGCTATCGCGAGACCGCCGTCGCCGACGTGCTCGAGCGCTGTGGTGGCCACCGGGTGCAGTTCTGGGAGCGTTTCGCGAGTAAGGAGGAATGCTTCGCCGCGGCCTACGCGACCTGGACCGACCGCCTCGTCGCCGAGCTGCTTACGGCGGCCGTTGCCGAGGGCGACTGGCGCCGCGGGGTGCGGGCGGCCCTGACTGACCTGCTGCGCTTCGCCGAGGAACGCCCGGCACTGGCGAGAGCGCTCCTGATCGAGGCCGAGATCGCGGGCGGCCCGGCGCTGGCCAAGCGCGAGGAGGCGATCCAGTCCGTGGGCGAAGCGATCGACTCCGCTCGCGAGCAGGCTGCCGCGGAGAAGCGCCCACCCGAGCTGACCGGCCTCTTCGTCGCCGGCGCAATCGCCACCTACGTGGGCGAGCAGCTGGTGGCGGGCAAACCGGCGGCTGCCTGGGAGGGCCTGCCTGAGCTGATGCGCTTCGCCACTGGCCTCTACTTCGGCGAGGAGGCTGCCGAGGCCGAGCTCGAGGCCGCCCGGGTCTTCCTGCTCGAGCGGCAGGGCGGTGAGGGGTCCGGGTGAGCAGGGAGGCCGGAGCGATGGAGCGCCTGCCGCCCGGTCGCCACGGCCTCTCCCCCAGCCTGGTCGAGGAAAACCAGCGCCAGCGCTTGGCGCTGGCGGCCGCCGAGTCACTCGCCGCGCGGGGGTACGGCGCCATCACCACGACCGAAGTCGTGAAGCTGGCGGGGGTCTCCACCGCCAGCTTCTACAAGCGCTTCGACGATCTCTGGGATTGCCTGCGTGCCGCCTACGAGGCCGGGGCAAAGCGCCTCTGCGAGAGGATCGAGAGCTCCTGCGTAAGCAATGGAGGCTCGACCCAGAGGGCGCCGGCGGCTGTCGAAGGCGCACTGTCCCTGCTTGCCTCCGAGCCCTCCCTCGCCTATCTGCTGAGCACCGAACCGCCGGCCCAGATCGGGGGGCTGCGGGCGGCACGGGCGCGCTTCATCGCTCGCCTCGTCGCCCTCCTGCGAGGGACCGAGGAGCACAAGGGCGGCGAGGAGCGCGAGGAGCGACTCGTAGGCGGGGCGCTGGCCCTGATCTCAGGGCAGATCAGAAGCAACGGCGCCGAGCGGCTGGAAGAGCTCGCCCCGACGTTGATTGAGATCCTGCTCGGACCCCAGGGCGAGGACCCCCAGACAAGCCCGGAACGAGACTCGAACTCGTGACCCCTTCCTTACCATGGAAGTGCTCTACCAACTGAGCTATCCGGGCGGGCCAGGGTCAATCTTAGATGCTTCGCCGCCCCCTCACCCCTTCACCCGGCAGCTCTTCACAACGCTGACCCCGATCTTGCCGTCTTCGCCGAAGTCGAAGTCAGCCAGGGCCAGCGGGAAGGAAGCCGTCGGCGTCCCTTTCGGGGTCGGGCAGTTGGCGTTGAAGTAGGAGAGTTCCTTGCCTTTGTAGTCGTATTTGCGGCGCAGCGTGAGCTTGATGCGGTCGAGGTAGCCCCAGTCGCCGAGAGCTTGAGGCAGAGAGGCTTTGAGTTCGGTCCCGAAGGCGCCGCCGTCGATCTTCTGGATCGAGAAGGTGATGACGAAGGAAGAAGCGAAGGGGATCGTCGTGAAGATGTGGGCGAAGAGGACGGGTCGGCCGTTCTTGCGGCCGTTGAAGACCAGGAGCCGCCCTCGGGTCGGATAGGGCCGCTGGTCCTCCAGCACGATCTCCGCCCAAAAGCGCCCGGAGCCGACCAGGGCGTCGGCGCAGTTGTTGAGAGCCCTTTCAGTTGAGCCCGGCTGGATCTCCGGCAAGCGGCAGACCGGCAGGCCCTTGGACTGCAGGAGGCCGTGGCGGTTGACCTTGACGCTCATCCGCTGCAGCTGCGGCGGAAGTCCACCTGAGGCCGAGTCGACGTGGCCGGAGACGAAGACGGCGATCGGGGCGGGGGTGGTTCTGGGGAGCTTGTAAGGAAGGATCTGGCTCAGCAGGGTGATGCGCAGATCGCCGCGCTGGATCGTCGCCGCGTGGGCCATGCTGCCGAGTAGAGAGAGGGCCAGGGCTATCGCCCCGGCCCTCACCAGACGTCTTCTCATCGGGTGCCTAAGCGCTAACGAGCGCGCTTGCTCTTCTTCTTGGCCTTTTTGACCTTGCAGGGCGGCTTCACGATCGGGTTGGTGTCATAGACCTTGCCGTTTTGGCCGGTGAAGTGGGAGATCGCCCGGTTGGTCGATTTGCAGAGGTTGACCGAGTTGACCAGCAGTCCCTTCTTGCCGCCCTGCATTTCCAGGGTGAAGCGGGTCACTGGAGCGTCTGGGACCGACTCGAAGGTGTTGCGGATGCGACCGCCTTTGACCGAGTCGATGCGACCGGCCAGGGCGATGTTGATTTTGCCGGAGTTGAGTGCCGCGACCAGGTCGGGCAGGTTGTGGCTCGATGAGCGCAGGAAGACCGGGCCCTGCAGCGGCTCATCCAGGAGCGGCGTCACCGCTTTGGCGTAGCCGTAGATCGAGGCCGCCGGGCATTTTTCTCCTGGTGCGATCCCCGCTTTGAACTGCACCCTGGTGCAGATCGTTTTGATGTGGCTCTGTTCTAAGAACTCCGAATGGGGCAGGGTGACCTGGGCTTTGCCGATGTTGGCGTCGCCTTTGCGTGCCGTCAGCACCGCTTTGAGGGCGGGGGTGCCGCCGCGTTTGGTCGCGCCTTTGAGGCTGAGCTCCAGTTTCGGCGCGAAGCCGAGGGAGGCGCAGGAGGCCGCCTGGAAGGGCGAGGTCACCGTGACCGGCTGATCGTCGGCATCGGAGCCGAAGTTCAGGCCGGAGCCCAAGACAGTGCTCGCCGTTGAGGTGCGCGAGCAGTTGGTCGGGTTCAACGCGAATTCAGGCTTGTCGACGTAGACGCGGATGTCACGGGCGTGGACGGGGACCCCCTGGATGATGTGGGGGATCGCGTCAGAGCCGGTGGCGTCGACGAAGACTTCGGCCGTTTCGGGGTCGATTTTCAGCGCCGAGCGGATCACCACGGTGCCGAGGTCAAAGGGCCCGACCCGAGCGGCGGTGATCGCGGCGATCGACATGGCGCTGCCGTTATAGGGGCCGGCGAGGTAGAGCTTGCCGGGGGCGTAGGTCAGGCCCGGGCCGACTCCGGCGCCGACCAGGGTGCGGCCGATCTCTGAGGCCAGCGGGCAGGAGGGGCTGTTGAGCTCTTCCTGGCCGCCGTGGGGGCCGGTCCTCGCTTTGGCGACGGCGATTGCCGCGTCAGAGCAGAAAGGCACCCCGGCGAGCTTGCCGGTGACGCCGGGCGGCAGCTTGATCGAGAAGTGGGTGAACTCCTGTTCGCCGTCGTTGCGCGTGAGGCGCAGGTTGAAGGGCGAGTAGGCGCCGGCGGCGTTGTTGATAGCGCCGGCTTCAAGCCCGGGGTGGAAGGGCGGCGTGCCGCCACTCGGGCACGGGGTGCTGTTGGCGCCTGAGATCACCTGGAAAGCGGAGTTGGTGGTGATCGTTTCCGAGCCCGACCAGGGGGTCAGTTCGGCTTTGACGTTGTAGGTGCCGCAGGCGGGGGGGCTTGCCAGTGGTGAGCGGGCACCCTCGCGGAAGTGCAGTTTGAAGTGGCTGTAGGGGAGCTGGGGGAGGTTTTCGGCCGTGGTCGTTACCTGGCCGGTTACGGGGTTGGTGTCCACTTTCAAGGGTTGCTTCAGCATGATCCCCAGGGTTGGGTTCTTGATGACGATGTAGAGGGCGATCAAGCTGCCGAAGGGGTTTTCGAAGGGGGCGGCCTGGTAGAGAGCGCCGGTGACCGGTTCTTCGACCAGCGGGCTTTCGACTACGACGCTGCCGAGCTTGGCCGCTTCCGGGCAGCCCTGGTTGCTGAGCGTTTCCGCCGCCAGCTGTGCCTCGGTGCAGACGTTCAGGCCTTCGGCCACCGAGGGGTTGACACTGAAGCCCTCGGGCAGGGTGACGACGGTCTTCTTGATGTCGGACTGTGCCAGGCCGGTGACGCTGGTCAGGCCCTCGTCGTCGACGTCGAGACTGAAGTCAAGGCCGGTCGGGCTCGAGGCCGCTTTGGTCGTCGGCTGCGCTTTGATCGTCGGTTTGAAGCCCAGCTGCGAGCAGCCGGTGAAGCCTTCGGGGTCCGGTGGTTCGGAGTTGTTGTGGGTGATCGAGCTGCCGTTGACATAGACGCTCGGATTCTCCCAAGAGCTGGTGGAGTAGGTAGTCGCGACGGGACCACTGCAGCTGCGGGGGAGGGTAAGAAAGGGCTTGCCAACGCCGTTGGCGGGACAGTTGCCGCCTGGCAGAAAGCCGCCCTCGAAGCTCGTCCTGAAAGTTTTCCCACAATCCCCACGCAGGTGGTCGTGCCCAGGGTCTCCCGGTACTCCCCAGAGCTGGAACACCGAGCGGAAGATCTTCAGCGTCTGGGCGACGTTAACCAGCGAGGCGCTGACGTTGTATTCGGGGGACTGCTTGACGCCGAGGTTGATCGTCACGAAGACGCTGGAGACGACAAAGCCGAGCTTCACCGCCACCCCGGGTGGCGGTTCGAGGTTGAAGACCGGCGCTTGGTACCAGAATCGTTCTCCTCCGAGCTGCACGGCGGTCACCCCCACCGCCGTCTGATCAGAGCATTTGGGCGGCTGGTTGAAGCTCGCGACGAAGAAGTCGGCGTTGGTGCAGCGCGGAATTGCCGTCGTGTCGCCGACCAGGCCGGTCACCTGTTCGAGCAGTAGGTCCTTGAGTTCGCCTTCGACGGCGACATCGCGGTTGACGGTGAGTTCGGTCGTCATCGCAAACGGGTGCGAGCCCGCCTGCGTAGCCGGCGTGCCGTTGGCGTTGGTGAACGTGACGTCGAACTTGCTGAAGCCGTAGTCGGCCATCGCCGGTGCGGCGGCGGCCAATAGGCCGATCGCCGCGCAGGCGCTGATCAGGAGCGTCGCTGCGCCACGGCGCCGGCGACGGGGGCTCTTGGGCTTGGAATTCATCTGCTTGGCTCCCTTGCTCTTCATCTGCATCAGCCGTTACGGCGGGTCGAGTTGTTGGCGGCCTGGCGCTTTGCCTTGCCGCCCTTCTTCTTTTGCTTCTTGTGCTTGTTCTTTTTCTTGTGCTTCTTTGACTTCTTCTTCTTCTTCGCCGCTTCGTTGACGTTGCCGGGGCCGTTGTAGGCGGCGGAGGCGGGGGTTGGGTCATTCGGCGGGGTCGGGGCGCCCTGGCATGCTTCGCCTTCGCAGATCGCCGCCGGGGCGGGGGGCTGGGGGAAGCCGCCGTTGGTCCTGGCGTCGTAGATGTCGATCAGTCCCGGGTCCTGAGGCAAGAGGCTGGAGCCGGTCGAGAAGAAGACGTCGTGACCGTCGGGGGTGGCGTCGATGAATTCCGAGATCCGCGGGCTCTGGCCGCTGGAGATCAGGTTGACGCAGCCGCCGTTTTGCTCGCTGTAGCTGGAGCTGGTGGTGGTGCAGTCGCCCGTGCCAGGAAGCTCCCACTCATAGACGTCCATGGCGCCGTTGGTGTCGCCCGGAACGAGCGCGTCGTAGGCGTTGAAGAAGACGCGGTCGCCGTCGTCGGACATCACCCGCTGGGCCAGCAGTTCGTGTTCCCAGCCGGGGAACCAGGCTGCCGCCCAGGCGGGAGAGCGTTCGTCGGATTCGGGGATATAGAACGGTTTTTCCATCCGCTGCCCCCGCGGTCGGGCGCCGCTCGGGTTGCAGGAAATGCAGCGCAGCTCGCCGCCGACTTCATAGAGGTAGACCTCGCGGTCGGCTTTGCCACTGATCGCGTCGGTGTTGTCATAGCCCGCGAGCTCCTGAGCCAGAGCTTTGCTCTCTGACATGAAGAGCAGATGGCTGCCGTCGGGGCTGACTCTGCTCCCGCGTTCTTGGACATGGCTCGCGACGGGCGTACTGGTAGTGCCTCCTCCCACATCAGCCGCAGCGAACGTGGCGATGAAGGTGTTCACTCCCCCTTGGCGCAGGTAGAGGTTCGACTCTCCTGCGCTCGCACCCGTCGCCAGGTCCTCTTTGGAGACGAAGTAGATGCGGGAGGCATCGTCGCTGCCGCCGACCACGCCTGCCGATTCGTGGGCGATCAGGGTCGGGGTGCGGGTGGCGACATCAAATTCATAGAGATCGCCCGAGTTGGATCCGGCATTCAGCCTGAACAGAGCCCTTGAGCCATCGGTGCTGGCAAATTGGAATTCCGCATCATCGCCCTTTGGCACCAACTGCGAGACCGGGATCGTGCAGGCTTTGTCGGGTTCGGTGCATTCACTCGAGGCGAACAGAAGTGCGCCTGATACGCCTGCTTCCGCATTAGCCGAAAGCGTCAGCGAGCCAGGGCCCACCGCGGTGATCGACGTGCCCACCGGAAGAGCATCAATGAAGACGCTGTCCCGGCTGATGATTTCCTGACCGACGGCAAAGGCACCGCTCGAAGTGTTGACGCCGGTCACTTCATTGGAGCCCGAAGTCAGATTTCCTCTGCCGCTGGCATGACCGAGCGCTTGCGCACTTTGAGGCTCAGTCGGATTCTCACGGAGAAAGATTGCACCATTAGTAGTCATGAGGGCACCGCCTGATTCCCGCTGGGTACCGGTCCAGAAAGCAAGGGATCCATCTCCGGAGAGGAAGTTGCCCATGCTGTTGTTCAAGGGGTACGCGCTGCCGTCCGGCAAGAAGCTGACCAGGTGGAGGTCCCCGGCGGCCGAATCGTAAGTCTGGTACACCTTCCCCGCAGTCGGGAAAGCGTCTGGCGTCAGTGGCGCTCGCGTAGTGAAGAGAACGTCGTCGAAGTCAGCGGAATGGCCTTTAGGCAGGAATGGGTATTCGTATGCGGAGATGCCGCCCGGCCGTACCGGCGGTTCCTCATTGGTCAGCGCTTGATAACTTTCGCTCAGGTTGTCGCGCCGATAGAAGTTCTGCATGCCTTCTACCGCGTCAGAGGTGAGCGGGGGGATCCTGCCGTCCTGCATCCACCCTTCAGAGAGGTCGGGGGTGAAGAGCGTGAAGGCGGGTTCGAAGGGAATGACGAGGTTGTTCGGTTCTTCGATGGTGGGACCGCCAGGCGCGTTGAGCGAGTGCGTGGTCCAGCCGCTGGAGCCACGGGTCGCCATGTACTGGTTGGAATTGCGCCCGGCGACCGTGTCGCCGAAAGGAGTTCCCGACGAGTAGGTCATTTTGTTTCCGTCGATAGAAGCCTGGTCATAGGTCGCGCGAGCGGTGAATTGAAGACTGAAGGCGAGGAAACCAAGGATGTCGCCGCCGTTTTTGTCGACCGGGGAGACCATCTCGTAGGCGCGGCAGTCGGGTAGGGCCGCGGCCGAGCCGGTGCGGAAGGCCTGATTGGGACAGCTCGTGTTGAGACCGAGCGTGCCATGGGTGTGGAATTTGCGCTCATCGCCGTTGGTCGTGCCGGTGCCGGGCAGGTCGGGATCGGCGTTGGTGGCGACGATGCGCCAGTGATAGGCGGTGCCGGGGGTCAGGCCTTCGAGGGTGAAGGTGAGGGCGTGGTCGGTGCTGTCGGCGCCGACACTGCGCTCGACGGTGCTGTGTTCATAGGGCTGGTCGGCTTTGCCGTACTCGATGTGGTATCTGGTCGGAAAGCCCTTGGGGTTGATCTTGAAGCTCAACGTCGCTTCGGTCCGCGAGGCGCTTTGCACTGCCTCTTCGAGGATCAGCGGCGGGGCCGTCGTGTCGAAGTCCATGTCTGACCCTTCGCCGGTTCCATTGGCGTTGGTGGCGACGATGCGGTAGTGGTAGGTGGTACCGCCACTGAGGCCGCCGATGTCGGCGTGCACGGGCACCGGGCTGTTGCCTTCGCCGATCTGCGCGGAGCTCTCAGCGCAGGGCGTCGTGTGATCGTAGGTCGTCGTCTCGCCCCATTCGAAGACGCAGCTTTCGACTTCCAGCCCCTGGGGATTGACGGTGGCATTCAGGGTGGCATTGTTCGCCGTCAGATTCGAGGCCAGACTGGTGGCAACAGCAGGGACCGGTGGGGGCGGGCCGTAGACATCGATCCCATCGCTGAAGTTGTCGAGTTGATGGCTCACGTAGACGAGATTCTGGGCACTGTTGACCGCAATCGTGACGATTTTAGGAGTATGAGCTTCGGTTACTTTGGTGGCGCTCGTGCTGCCAGAGGCGTCGTACTCGATGAATTCCGTGTTGGTTCCAAATGCTTGGAGGCCGGGGATGACGAAGACATGGCCGGTGGCCGGATCCACCGTCACATCCATGTTCCAGCCGGGAGAGAGCACGTAGTCGATGGAGCCGTCAGAAGCGTCGACTTTCGAGATCGATTCGGCAAATGAGTTGGCGAAAAGAGAGTCGATGGTGGGACCCGCGCCGACGGCCAGTTTTCCCTGTTCAGGCACGCTTTTAAAATTGGCGGTGCTATCGGTATTGATGGGTGGATTTGCCGTGGGGACGAATTTGAAAATTCCGTTGCTGTAGTCGCCCACGTATAGGACCCCGTTCGCATCAACCGAGACGCCGCAGATTTCGCCAAAAGGAGTTCCGTCGCCAGCGGTCAGCCGACCGAGATAGCTTCCGTCGGAAGCAAAAATGATGACTGAGTTAGATTCCGGCTGAGTTACGTAGATATTGCCATCGGTCACCCCTCCGGATTCATCGATCGCGAGTTGAGTTTCGGCTGCGGGGCGGAAAGTGAGCACCCCCTGGGGCATCTGATCGGCGCCAGGACCTTTGCCGTCGATCACGTTGGTGCCGAGGGCGGAGAAGTTCGCCGGAGTCCCGTCTGCGTTGAATCGGCGGAGAACAGAAGGGGAAGTTTCTGCGACGAGCAGGGTACTGGTGCTCTGGTCGAAGACCATCGCCCGCACTTCAAGGAAGGAAGGCTGCTCGGCGCTGCCGAAGGTTTCCTGGAAGGGACGCTGGATCACCGCGCCGGCCGGGGCGGCGGCGAAGGCCAGAAGAGCGAGAGCCGCGACGAGCCCCGCCGGGAAAGCGGAATGGGCGCGGCGGCCGCCTTTGGGCGCACCACTCCCTTTGGCCTCGCCGGAGGCGCCACGGGTGGCGAAGGCTCCACGGAAGAAGCGGCCGAGGCCACTGGCCCGGTGCTTGGTCGATCCCGCAGACACTGCCTTCGCGTGAACTCTCACGTAGCTGTCTCCTTGTCCCTTGAGCCCCTCTGCCGGCCGCTCCCTTAGCGGCTCCCACGAGGCTCAGTTGTCCCTGTGTTCGGAATCCAGGAACGCATACATCCGTGTTCCCAGATCTGGGAAGGATTAAGACACACGCATGTCTGGAAGTCAAGCGCGTCTCACGCTTTCCCTGCAAATGACGCCCTTAGAGACGCGCCGACTCAGGAAGCCCATCACGGAGTGACATCGCGACGGGGGGAAGATGAGGGCCAGCGCGAGCTGGCGAGAATGAAGCTGCCGCCTACCCCGCCACCCGGCAGCTCTTGACCACGCTGACCCCGATCTTACCGTCCTCGCCGAAGTCGAAGTCGGCCAGGGCCAAGGGGAAGGAAGCCGTCGGCGTCCCTTTCGGCGTCGGGCAGTTGGCGTTGAAGTAGGAGAGTTCCTTGCCCTTGTAGTCGTATTTGCGGCGCAGGGTGAGCTTGATGCGATCCAGGTAGCCCCAGTCGCCCAATGCTTGTGGCAAAGAAGCTTTGAGTTCAGTGCCGAAGGCGCCGCCGTCGATCTTTGCGATCGAGAAGGTGATGACGAAGGAAGAAGCGAAGGGGATCGTCGTGAAGATGTGGGCGAAGAGGACGGGGTTTCCGTTCTTGCGGCCGTTGAAGACCAAGAGCCTTCCTCTAGTTGGGTAAGGGCGCTGGTCCTCGAGCACGATCTCCGCCCAGAAGCGCCCGGAGCCGACCAGGGCGTCTGAGCAGTTGTTGAGAGCCCTTTCAGTCGAGCCCGGTTGGATCTCCGGCAAACGACAGACCGGCAATCCCTTGGACTGCAGGAGGCCGTGGCGGTTGACTTTGACGCTCATCCGCTGCAGCTGGGGCGGCAGTCCGCCCGAGGCCGAGTCGACGTGGCCGGAGACGAAGACCGCGATCGGGGCGGGGGTGGTTCTGGGCAGCTTGTAGGGGAGGATCTGGCTCAGCAGGGTGATGCGCAGGTCGCCTTTTTGGATCGTCGCCGCGGTGGCAGCTCCTGCCGCCAGGGCGGCGAGGGCCAAGGTCGCGACCGCGACCTTGGCCTTACCCTTCAGTCTGCCCATGCGCTAGCCCGCGGCGCGAGCGGCGCGCTTGCTCTTCTTCTTGGTCTTCTTGACCTTGCAGGGCGGCTTCACGATCGGGTTGGTGTCATAGACCTTGCCGTTTTGACCGGTGAAGTGGGAGATCGCCCGGTTGGTCGATTTGCAGAGATTGACCGAGTTGACCAAAAGGCCCTTTTTGCCGCCCTGCATTTCCAGGGTGAAGCGGGTCACCGGGGCGTCGGGGACCGACTCGAAGGTGTTGCGGATCCTTCCGCCTTTGACGGAGTCGATGCGACCAGCGAGGGCGATGTTGATTTTGCCGCTGTTGAGAGCCGCGACCAGGTCGGGCAGGTTGTGGCTCGATGAGCGCAGGAAGACCGGGCCCTGCAGCGGCTCGTCAAGGAGCGGAGTTACCGCCTTGGCGTAGCCGTAGATCGATGCCGGCGGGCATTTTTCGCCTGGAACCAAACCCGCTTTGAACTGCACCCGGGTGCAGATGGTTTTGATGTGGCTCTGTTCGAGGAACTCGGAGTGCGGCAGGGTGACCTGGGCTTTGCCGATGTTGGCGTCGCCTTTGCGGGCGGTCAGCACCGCTTTGAGGGCGGGGGTGCCGCCGCGTTTGGTCGCGCCTTTGAGGCTGAGCTCCAGTTTCGGGGCGAAGCCCAGGGAGGCGCAGCTCGCCGCCTGGAACGGTGAGGTCACCGTGACCGGCTGATCGTCGGCGTCAGAGCCGAAGTTGAGGCCGGAGCCAAGGACCGTGCTCGCCGTAGAGGTGCGCGAGCAGTTGGTCGGGTTGAGCGCGAATTCGGGCTTGTCTACGTAGACGCGGATATCCCTCGCGTGGACCGGGACCCCCTGGATGATGTGGGGGATCGCGTCTGAGCCGGTGGCGTCGACGAAGACTTCGGCCGTTTCGGGGTCGATTTTCAGGGCCGAGCGGATCACCACGGTGCCGAGGTCGAAGGGCCCGACCCGAGCGGCGGTGATCGCGGCGATGCTCATTGCGGAGCCGTTATATGGGCCGGCGAGGTAGAGCTTGCCGGGGGCGTAGGTCAGGCCGGGGCCGACTCCGGCGCCGACCAGGGTGCGGCCGATTTCAGAGGCCAGCGGACAGGAGGGGCTGTTGAGCTCTTCCTGGCCGCCGTGGGGGCCGGTCCTCGCTTTGGCGACGGTGATCGCCGCGTCAGAGCAGAAGGGCACGCCGGCGAGCTTGCCGGTCACACCCGGGGGCAGCTTGATCGAGAAATGGGTGAACTCCTGTTCACCGTCGTTTCTGCTCAAGCGCAGGTTGAAGGGCGAGTAGGCGCCGGCGGCGTTGTTGATCGAACCGGCTTCCAACCCGGGATGGAAGGGCGGCGTTGCCCCTGAGGGGCAGGGGGTGCTGTTGGCGCCTGAGATCACCTGGAAGGCGGAGTTGGTGGTGATCGTTTCCGAGCCCGACCAGGGGGTCAGTTCGGCTTTGACGTTGTAGGTGCCGCAGGCGGGGGGGCTTGCCAGTGGGGACCTTGCGCCCTCGCGGAAATGGAGCTTGAAGTGGCTGTAGGGGAGCTGGGGGAGGTTTTCGGCGGTGGTGGTGATCTGGCCGGTGACCGGGTTGGTCTCCACCTTTAAGGGCTGCTTCAGCATGATCCCGAACTTGGAGTTCTTGATGACTATGTAGAGGGCTATGAGGCTGTGGAACGGGTTGTCGAAGGGAGCGGCCTGGTAGAGGGCACCTTTGATCGGTTCATCGAGCAGCGGGCTTTCGACCTCGACGCTGCCGAGCTTGGCGGCTTCCGGGCAGCCCTGGTTGGAGAGCGTTTCCGCGGCCAGCTGGGCCTCAGAGCAGATGTTCAGCCCTTCGGCCACCGAGGGGTTGATGCTGAAGCCCTCGGGCAGGGTGACGACCGTCTTCTTGATGTCTGACTGGGCCAAGCCGGTGGCGCTAGTCAGGCCTTCGTCGTCGACGTCGAGCGAGAAATCAAGGCCGGTGGGCGAAGAGGCCGCTTTGGTCGTCGGTTGCGCTTTGATCGTCGGTTTGAAGCCCAGCTGCGAGCAGCCGGTAAAGCCTTCGGGGTCCGGTGGTTCGGAGTTGTTGTGGGTGATCGAGCTGCCCGAGACGAAGGCGCCGGGGCTCTCCCAGGCGTCCGTGGAGTAGCTGGTGGTGGCGGGACCGGTGCAGCTGCGCGGCAGGGTCATGAAGGGTTTACCGATGTCACCGGCGGCGCAGTTGCCGTTGGGCACAAATTCTTTGAAGCCAGTCGGGAAACTACTCGAGAGCTCGGAGGCACATTTGCCCCGCAAGCCGTTGTGGCGGGGATCGCCCGGCACCCCCCAGAGCTGGAACGCCGAGCCGTAGATCTTCAGCGTCTGGGCGACGTTGACCAGCGAGGCACTGATGTTGTATTCGGGGGCCTGCTTGACACCGAGGTTGATCGTCACCGCGACCGTGGAGACGTTGAACCCAAGCTTCACCGCCACCCCGGGTGGCGGCACCAGGTTGTAGACGGCGTTCTGGAACCACTGGTTGTCCGCTCCAAGGTTGACGGCGGTTACCCCCACCGCGGTCTGGTCCGGGCAGCCGCTGAGACTGAAGCCCACTTTCAGGAAGTCGGCATTGGAGCAGCGCGGCATCGCCGTCGTATCACCCACCAGGCCCGCCGCCTGCTCGATCAAGAGGTCTTTGATTTCGCCGTCGACGAAACCGTGACTGTTGATTGCCAGCTCGGTCGTCATCGCGAACGGGTGCGAGCCCGCCTGGGTCGCCGGCGTGCCGTCGGCGTTGGTGAAGGTGACGTCGAACTTGCTGAAGCCGTAGTCGGCCATCGCCGGCGCCGCGGTGGCCAGCAGGCCGATCGCCGTGCAGGCGCTGATCAGAAGGGTCGCCGCGCCACGGCGCAGGCGACGGGGGCTCTTGGGCTTGGAATTCATCGTCTTGGCTCCCTTGCTCTTCATCTGCATCAGCCGTTGCGGCGGGTCGAGTTGTTGGCAGCTCGCTTTGACTTGCCGCCCTTCTTCTTTGCCTTCTTGTGCTTCTTGGTCTTCTTCTTGTGCTTGTGCTTCTTTGACTTCTTCTTCTTGGCCGCCGCCTCGTTGAGGTTGCCCGGACCGTTGTAGGAGGCGGAGGCGGGGGTTGGGTCGTTAGGGGGAGTCGGGGCGCCCTGGCAGGCTTCGCCTTCGCAGATCGCCGGCGGCGCCGGTGGCTGGGGGAACCCGCCTTCGACCCGCGCGTCGTACATGTCGATCAGGCCCGGGTCCTGGGGCAGCAGGCTGGAACCGGTGGTGAAGAAGACGTCGCGGCCATCGGCCGAGGCGTCGATGAATTCCGAGACCGTCGGGCTCTGACCGCTGGAGATCAGGCTGACGCAGCCGCCGTTTTGCTCGCTGTAGGTGGTGGTGGCGGTGGTGCAATCGCCGGTCCCCGGGAGCTCCCATTGGTAGACGTCGAGGGCGCCGTTGGTGTCGCCGGGGACCAGCGCGTCGAAGGCGTTGAAGAAGACGCGGTTGCCGTCGTCGGTCAGCGCCCGCTGGGCGAGCAGGTGGTGTTCCCAGCCGGGGATCCAGGCGGCCGCCCAGGCGTTCTCGGGGCCTTTTTCCCCTGATTCCGCGGTGTCGAAGGATTTCTGCATCTGCTGGCCCACCGGCCGGGCGCCGCTGGGGTTGCAGGAGACGCAGCGCAGCTCGCCGCCAGCCTCATAGAGGTAGACCTCGTGGTCGGCTTCGCCTGAGACCGCGTCGGTGTTGTCATAGCCGGCCACCTCTTCGGCCAGCGCCTTGCTCTTCGACATGAAGAGCAGGTGGCTGCCGTCGGGACTGACCCTGGTGGCGCGCCCCTGGGCCGTTAGCGAGATCATTCTGGTGGGGAACCCACTCAGGTCAGCCTGGGTGACCGTGGCGATGAAGGCGTTCACTCCTCCTTCCCGGAGGTAGAGGTTCTGTTCCCCCTCGGTGGCGCCCGCCGCCAGGTCTTCTTTGGAGACGAAGTAGACGCGGGAGCCGTCCTCGCTGCCGCCGAGGGCGCCCACGGATTCGTCGGCGATCAAGGTCGCGGTGCGGCTGGGGACGTCGTATTCGTAGAGGTCACCGGGGAGATTGATGCCTTCAGAGACCTTGAACAGAACCTTCGAGCCGTCGGCGCTGGCGAACTGGAACAGCGCTTCATTGCCATCAGGCACCGACAGGGAGACGGGGATCGTGCAGGCCTTGTCGGGTTCGGTGCAATCGCTCCAGGCGGAAAGAAGTACGCCCCTGCTCGCAGTCGCTGGAGCCGAGAGCGTCAGCGAGCTGGGTCCGACCGCGGTGATCGTCGCTTCCTGGGGGAAGCCCGCGAACCTGACAAGGCCACCGGCGTCCTTAAGGTCATTGTTCACCTCGGCGACGATTTTCTGGCCGACAGCGAAGGCACCGCTGGCGGTGTCGACTTCCGTGACTTCATTGGAGCCCGCGGTGACAGTGCCGCTCCCGTTGGCGCTGCCGAGAGCCTGCGCGCTTTGGGGCTGGTCCGGATTGAGGCGGAGGTAGAGCACGCCGGTTGACGTAAAGAAGGTGTCTTCCCTTCGAGAGGACCAAAAAGCGTGCGAGCCGTCGGCCGAAAGCGCATGTCCGCCGCTGTTGCCTGGATCGGCCCTGCCGTCAGGCAGGATGCTGACCAGATGCAGATCCCCGTCGATCGAGGCGTAGGTCTGGGACACTTTCTTGATGGTCGGGAAGGCGTCGGGCGTCATCGCCGCCTTCGTTTCGAAGAGAACGTCGCTGTAATCGCTGGAGTGAGCGCGGGGCCAGAAGAGGTATTCGTAGCCAAAGGCTTCACCCGGGCGGGATGCCGGTTCCTCGTTGGTCAGCGCTTCATAACTCTCGGTCAGGTTGTTGCGCCGGTAGTAGTTCGGCATCCCTTCGACCGCGTCTGCGGTCAGCGGCGGGATGCGGGCGTCCTGCATCCACGCTTCGGAGAGGTCGGGGGTGAAGAGGGTGTAGGCGGGATCCAGCGGCCAGCTGAGGAGGCGCGGTTCTTCAACCGTGGGGCCGCCGGGCGCGTTCAGCGAGTGCGTGGACCAACCGCCGGCGCCACGGGTCGCCAGGTACTGATTGGCGTTGCGCCCAGCGATCGTGTCGCCGAAGGGGGTGCCGGAGGTGTAGGTCAGTTTGTCGCCGTCGACGGCAGCCTGATCGTAGGCGGCTCGGCCAGCGAATTCCTGGCCATCGAAGCCGCGAAAGGCGGCGATGTCACCATTGTTTTTGTCAACCGGGGAGACCATTTCATAGGCACGGCAGTCGGGCAGGGTTGCCGCGGAGCCGGTGCGGAAAGCCTGGTTGGGGCAGCTGGTGTTGAGGGCGAGCGTGGCGTGGGTATGGAATTTCTGCTCATCGCCGTTGGTCACCCCGGTCCCTGGGAATGCCGGGGTGAGGTTCGAGGCAACCACGCGCCAGTGGTAGGCGGTGCCGGGGGTGAGCCCTTCGAGGCTGAAGGTGAGGGCGTGGTCGGTGCCGTCGGCGCCGACGCCGCGCTCGTTGGTGGCCTGTTCATAGGGCTGACCGGCTTTGCCGTACTCGAGGTGGTAGGTGGTCGCGAAGTTGCGCGGGTTGACCTTGAAGATCAGCGTCGCTTCGGTTCGCGAGGCGCTCTGCACCCCCTCTTCGCTGATCAATGGCGGCGCCGGCGTGAAGAAGGCTTTGTCCTGGCCTTCGTTGGCGCCGTTGGCGTTGGCGGCGACGACGCGAAAGTGGTAGGTCGTTCCGCCCGTGAGGCCGCTGACGTCGGCGTGGACCGGGACCGGGGTGTTGCCTTCGCCGATCTGGGCTGAGCTCTCCGCGCAGGGCGTGGTGTGCTCATAGGGTTCACTCGTCTCGCCCCATTCGAAGACGCAGCTTTCGACTTCAAGCTCTCTTGGGTCAACCGTGGCGTTGAGGGTGGCGCTGGTTCCGGTCAGGTTTGAGACCGTGCCGGTCCCTACAGTCGGGACTACGGGTGCCGGCCCGTAGACTTCAACTTTGCCGCTATTGCCATTGGCGACGTAGACGAGGTCCTTGGCGGCGTTGACCGCTATGCCCTGGAGATTGTTCGGGTGCTCTTCGGTCAGTTTCTGCGCGCCCGAGGGGCTGGAGACGTCGAACTCGATTAGTTCGTCTTCGTACGTACCGACGAACAGGCGGCCGCTGACGGGGTCTACCGTCTGGGTCTTGAAGAACGCTGGGAAATATGCGTAGTCGATCGCCCCAGTGGTAGCGTCGAGTTTGAAGCCCTTAAATTCTTCTCCTTCTGCACCCAGTACAAAAAGCGAGCCCGCCGTCGGTCCAGCGCCAGCAGCGAGGCTGAAGGGCGTGGTCACGGACGTAAGGGTGTTGGTGCGGTCGCTGAGTACAGGCGGGTTAGCGGAGGGGACGTATTTATCGATTCCGCGGAAGAGATCGTTTACATAGAGGTTGCCGCTCTCATCCACGGCGACGCCGCTTACAGTCAGGCCGCTGAGCTGACCGAGGTAGCGGCCGTCCTCGGCGAAGATTTGGACGCATTGGGATTCCGGCTGAGGGACGTAGATATTGCCATCGGTCACCCCGCCGCTTTCGTCTATGACGATGTTTTCGGGGTTGAGGAAAAGGAGTTCGTTCTGCGGAACCGCGTCGCAGGAAGCGGGTTCCTCGGCGCAGGGATTGCCGCCGGGACCTTTCTTTCCGTCAATCTCGTTGGTGCCGAGGGCTGAGAAGTTGACCGGATGGCCTTCTTCGTCAAAGCGAGAGACGATTCCATATGACCCAATGCTTTCGGAGATCTTGCCGGTAACCAAGAGCTCGCCTGCGCCCTGATCGAAAACCAGTCCCTTCGGTTCGCGAAGCGCCTGTTCCTGGGCGCTGCCGAAGAATTCCACGAACGGTCGGGTGGTCACGGCGCCCGCGGGAGCGGCGGCGAAGGCCAAGAGCGCGAGTGCCGCAACGAGTGCCGCTGGGAAGGCGAGGCGGGGGGCCTTGGGCGCACCACTCCCTTTGGCTTCACTCGAAGCAGCACGAGTGGCGAAGGCCCCACGGAAGAAGCGACCCAGGCCACTGGCCTGGCGCTCGGTCGATCCCGCGGACGATGCCTTCGCGTGAGTTCTCACGTAACTGTCTCCTTGTCCCTGAGCCCCTCTGCCTGCCGCTCCCTTAGCGGCTCCCGCGAGGCTCGATTTCCCTGGGTGCTTCTCCCTGTGCGGTCTGAACTACCGCGTACATCAATTAGCCGAGTATGAGAACACAAAGGTTCCTGGATGTCAAGCCAGGGGATCTCCAGGCGAGCAGGAGACGGCTCGCCTGGAGATTTAGGGAGCGGCCCTAACGGCCAGCCGCTCGGCGGGGACTCGGCCTCAGCCGAAGTCGAGCACGCGAAAGCGCGTCGAGTCGAGGGTGGAGCTCGGGACGCAGCCTTCGTTCGAGGCGATCCGGATCGTCAGCTTGTTGTTAGTCGGGGCGGTCGGGTCGATTTCCGGCTGGACGCCCACCGTCTGTTCGACCTGGCGCAGAGCGGTCGAGTCGGTCGAGAGTTCGCCGCCGCCGGTCTGCCTGCCGTTGACGCTGATCTCGAAGAACAGACGGCAGGCGCCGGCGCCTTCGCCGTCGTAGGCGAGGGTCGCTCGGGCGCCCCCGAAGACGACGTTGAGCTGGCCGGGATTCTGGCTCCAGCTGGAATCGCTGAGCGGGTAGGGAACGGGTTCGCTGCCCGGCACCGCCATCGAACCGCCAAGTGGGCTGGCGGCGAAATAGACAGGGAACTGGAGGTTCGAGGGAGCGACCGAGCCGGCGCCGATCTGTTTCGAGCCGACCGCCGCGTTGGCGATCTGCGGGCCGCTGACGGCGCCGTTGGCGATCTGGTTGCTGCGCACCGCGCCCACGGCGAGCTTGCCGCTGGTGATGGCGCGTTTGACTATGTCCTTGGTGTGGATCCTGCTGGCCGCAAAGGCGACCCCGCCGCTGAGGGCGAGGAAGAGGGCCAGGGTCGAGACGACGTTCGCGTAGGTGAAGCGAGGTTTGTTTTGCATCCCCTCGATTTCGGGGTGCGGCGGCCCCCACCCGCCACCGGAAAGAGATTGGAGCGGAGCGCGTTTTCACGCGCCGTTGTCCATTCCGGCCAGCCGCCGCCTAGCTGCCGCGAACCGCCTTGCCGGCGATGTTCTTCATCCGCGTGCGGTCACGCTGGGGGAGGTTGTCGGGTCGCCCCTTCGACTTCTTCAGCAAGGACCAGAATTCGCTCTGCTCCTTTGGGGTCAGGTTGTCTTCGACCCGCTCGCGGCCTTTGTTGCCGAGCCAGACGGCGACCGCCCACACCATCTTCCAGGGGATCCGCTTCCAGACGGCGGGGGCGGCGCGGCGGGCGATCCAGAACGGCACCTCCTCAACCTAGCGACGGCGGGGCGTAGGGCCGCCGGCCCGGTCGCCGGCGAGCATCCGGTAGATCCCCAGCAGCAACAGCGAACCGGCGATGGCGATCAGCCAGGTGCCGAGGTCGAAGAACTCGTCGAGGTCGCCGATGTCGAGGGCGCTGGCGATGAAGCCGCCGACGAGCGCGCCGGCGATTCCGATCAGGGTCGTCACAATGATCCCTCCGGGATCCTCACCCGGCATGATCAACTTCGCGATTGCCCCGGCAAGCAGCCCGAGCACTATCCATCCGATGATTCCCACGAGATCTCTCCTTTCGGTTTTGCGACCCGTCAACGAATCCGTACCCGTGGCCACTCGCGGCGAAACGGAGACGTCGGGACGAGGGGCGGCTTAAAGCATGGGGACGATCGGCGGTTCGGCCAGCGCTGAGATCTCGGCTCCGATCGAGGAGGTCTACGCGATCGTGGCCGACGTCGAGGGCTCGCCGCGGTGGCAGCCGAAACTCAAGCTCGTCGAATGCGTCGAGCGCGACGGCGGCGGCAACCAGGTGCTGGTGCGGACGGAGACCGACGCCAGGGTGCGCCAGCTCGACTCGACGATCCGCTTCGACTACACCGAGCCGACGCGGATCGATTGGGCCCAGGAGGAGGGCGACCTGAAGTCGGTCGAGGGCAGCTGGGAGTTCGAGGACCTGGGCGGCGGCCGCACCCGGGTGACCTACCGGCTGGAGGTCGACCCCGGCCGCATGCTGGGGATGATGATCCGCGGCCCGATCATCGACGTGCTCCGTGCCGAGCTGGTCGAAAACATGCCGCCGCTGCTGAAGCGCTTCGCCGAGAACGAACCGGCCTAGCGCGACAGCACCCTGAAGCGAAACAGCGCCGGGCTGGGATCGGGGTTGCCGGCGGCGTCGATCGCGAAGATGCGGACGGCGTGCCTGCCGAGCGCGACGCTGTAGGCGCGCGGGGAGACGCAAGGGCGGTAGGGACGGCGATCGAGCTTGCAGCGGAAGCTCGACCCAGGCTCGCTGGAGGCAAAGCGGAAGACGACACGGCGCCTGTGGCCGCCCGTTCTCACCAGCTTCGCGGGGTGCGCGGTCGCCCTGGTTCGGGGCGCTTCGAGGTCGGGTGGCGGCGGGGACGGCAGCGGGGGGATCGGGGGCGGTGGCGGCAAGGACGGCTCGGCCGGGGGGCGGAAGTCTTCGGGCGCGCCCTGTCGGAGGTTCTCGCAGCCGACAGGGGTGGCGTCGGCATATTTGGCGGTGGGAACGTCGATCACGGCGGTGTCGACGTCGGCGCCGCAGTCGATGACCGGGTCGGAGTCGGCGGAGTTGGCGAGGATCGTGTCGGGGCCGGCGCCGGCGAAGTATTCGTCGGGGCTTTTGTGGCCGAGCAGCTGGTTGGGCCCGGGGTCGCCGAAGAGGGCGTCGGGCGCGTTGGAGCCCTCCAGGTCCTCGATTCCGACCAGGAAGTCGGGCGATTCGCCGTCGCAGCCGGGGTCGCCGGCAGCGCCAAACCGGCCCACGAGGCCGGCGTCCAACCGCGCCTCAACGCCTTCTTTGTCCTCCGCCCCTTCTTTGGTCAGCCTCGCCCAGGAGGCGTTGTCGCGTCCTTCGCCCCCGCTCAGCGTCTCGCCGTCGCAGATCGAGACCGAGAGGAAGAGGTCGTTTTCGTCGCCGCCGAACAGCTCGTCGGGACCCCCGTTGTGGAGCAGGGCATCGTCGCGGCCGAGTGCCGAGAGGACGTCCTCGTCGGCGCCGCGGCCATCGACCAGCAGGTCCTCGCTGCCTTCCCCGCCGGTCAGCGCGTCGGCGCCTTCGCCGCCAAGCGCGACCACCGCGGCTTCCTGCGGGAAGCCCGTCGCCGTGAGGGTGTCGGCGCCGCCCATGCCGGCGAGAACGATCGAGTCAAGAGCGCCGACGGGGCAGCTGGCGGAGGTGGTCGTGGAGACCGTGCAGCCGGATGCGGGGCCGGTGGCTCCAAAGGCGCCGGCGGACAGCACGAAGCTGACGGTCCCGGGCGAGTAGGTCACCGCGACCGAGTCGGCGGCGCTGCTGCCGGTCAGGTAGACCTGGGAGCGGCCCGGCGCGCCGGCGGTCATCAGCCCGACGCTGACCGCGCCGGCTGGCCTCGGCACGACCGCTTTGCTCGTCCCCTCGCAGTCCGCGGCGCCGGGCGAACCGCTCGGATTGACGCAGTTGTCGGCTCCGGGACCCCCGTCGATCGAGTTGGCGCCGGGAGAGCCACCGTCGAGGTAGTCGCCGTCGGCGCCGCCCAAGAGGTGGTCATTGCCGCCGTTGCCGAGGATCACGTCAGGGCCGCCGCCGCCGTAGATCGTCTCCCCCGCTTCGCCGCCGATCACGTAGTCGGCGAACGCGGTTCCGACGATCGTCTCGAAGCTGCCCGGCTGGACCTCGTCGAAGCCGCCGCCGTCGCCGGCGATGCCCTGGTTGCCGTTCAGTTCCGGGGCGCCGGCGCGCAGATCGAGGTTGACGCCGCGCTCGCCGCTCTCCCCCGACGGGAAGTTCGCGACGCCGGTGGCGATCCCGGCACCGAAGCCGGGGGTGACGCCGTCGGCGTAGCTGAGCGTGTCGCTGCCGCCACCGGTGTCGAAGATGTGATCGATCGTGCCGCCGCCACGCACGTAATCGTCGCCTTCCTGGCCGTCGATCGTGTCGGCGCCGAAGCCGCCGCCGAGCAGGTCGCTGCCGGGGCCGCCTTCGATCACGTCGTCGCCGATGCCGCCGTAGAGGCGATCTTCGCCGGCGCCGCCGCGCAGGGTGTCGTTGCCGCGCTCGCCGAAGACGACGTCGTTGCCGGGGCCGCCTTCGAAGGTCTGGCTGCCGACGCCCAGGCAGATCGCCGCGCAGGGGACGGCGGCGGCGATCGGGCCGGCGAGGATCCTGTCGTCGCCACCACCGCCCTGGACAGCGGCGACGCCCGGCGGGGCGACGATGACGTCGTCGCAGGGGGTGCCATAGGTGGTGGCGCCCAGCGTGGTCGGGCCGGCGGCGCAGGTGGGCGTCACCGGTTCGTCGGCGGCGGCAGCCAGATCGACCGTCGGACCCCAGGCGACCAGGAGAAGGACGGCTGCCAGGCTCCCAAAGGCGGATCGCATATCCCCCTGGTACCCGCGGCGCCGCTATTCGACCCCGTCAGTCCGGCCGGGTGGCGCTGAGAAGCTCGAGGCTCCCCCAGGCCGTCCGCAGCCGATCGCGGCGGCGGAGGTCGCCGAAGCCCGCCCCCTCGACGAAGAGCGGCAGCCTGCCGGCGGCATGGTCGCGGATGCCGTCGAAGCCGTCGAAGATCGCCAGCGTGAAGAGGCCGGCGCGCATCAGCGGGTCCTGCGGCCTGCCCCAGTCGGCGATATGCAGGCGGCCGCCGGGCCGGAGGACGCGGTGGGCCTCGGCGAGGGCGGCGCGCTTGCCGTCGGGGTCGAGGTGGTGGAGCAGCAACGACATCGTCACCCGGTCGCAGCTGCGGTCGGGAAGCGGGAGCTCGCCCGCAAGCCCCTGCTTCCACTCGACCGCCGCGGCGCCATCCTTGGCCTTCGCCAGCGCCAGGACCTCCGGATCCCCGTCGATCGCGACGACCGTCGCCTTCGGCGCGGCGGCGAGGAGCCCGATCGCGAAAGTGCCGGTGCCGGCGCCGACGTCGGCGATACGGGCGTCGCCGGGGAGGTCCGTCAGCACCTGGCGGGTGAGCCGGCCGCGAAAGAGCCGCTCGCGCATCGTCACGGCGACGATCGAGTCGTAGAAGCGGGTCAGCCCGCGCACGCCCGACGCCGGGACGTAGCGGTCCTCCGGGCTCAAGGGCTGACCTCCATCGTTCTCCATTCTCCTACGCACAAGGGCCGCCCGGAGGCGGCCCTTGCCTGGTGCATGGAACGAACGCGGAAGCGACGGCCGGGTGGGACAACGCCCGGCCTTCCTTGCTCGCCGGTGCCCGGGGTGGATTCCGCCGGGCGCCCAAACCAGTGCGGCGCCTAGCGGCCCTGCACCTCCAGAGTCCCTTGAAGCATGTGACTCAAAATAGGACCACCTCCTTTCTCTGGTCTGAGAATTGAAGCAAACGGCGCAGTCGCGCTCCACAGCGCATATCGTGCGCCTATGAAGCAAATCGCCGCCGTCTCGATCCTGATCTGCGGAATCGCGCTCGCGCTTCCGGCGCCGGCGCCCGCCCACTCCCAGACCTACTCGGTCAAGGTCACGATCAAGCTGAGATTCAAAGCTCCCCAACGCATCACCGGCAAGGTGAGCTCGCCGCTGCGCGCCTGCCGGAGCAACCGGACGGTTGAGGTCCAAGCCCTGAACGGCTCCGGGAAGACCGAGCTGGTGAGCGACGGCGGCGGCGTCTTCCACGGGCGCCCGGCGAATGGCATCTCGCCTCACACGACCTACCGGGTGGAGATCGCGAAGAAGACGGTGAGGGGAAGCGGCGCCCACCAGCACGTCTGCGAAGGCGTGGCGGTGACCCTCAACAGCTGAGCACGGCTAGGAAGGTCCGTGCCCGAAGCGGACGTCGGGCAGGGTGCGGTTGAGCCAGGAGGGCATCGACCAGGCCGCCTGACCGGCAAGCCGCAGGAACACCGGCAGCAACAGCAGGCGGACCGGGAAGGTGTCGAGGAGGACGGCGACGCCGAGGATCACTCCCATCTCCTTCGGTGGCAGCGGTCCCGAGAGGGCAAAGGTGAAGAAGACCGCAACCATCACCGCACCGGCGGCGAGGACGACGCGCCCTGAGCGGGCCAGTCCGCCGACCATCGCCTCCTTCGCGTCTCCCGTCCGCTCCCACTGTTCCCGCGCCGAGGAGAGCAGGAAGACGGTGTAGTCCATCGCGATCGCGAAGATCATCGCGAAGAAGAAGATCGGCCCCCAGGCGTCGAGAAAGCCCTGCGATTCGAAGCCGAGCAGGCCGCTCAGGTGACCGTCCTGGAAGATCAGCTTGGCGACCCCGAAGGCGGCGGCGGTCGAGAGCAGGTTGGCAAGAACCGCGATCGCCGCCACCAGCGGCGCCTGGAAGGCGATCAGCAGCAGCAGGAAGCCGAGCCCGACGACGAGCCCGATCGCCAACGGCGCCTTCGCCGCCAGCGCCGACTCGAGGTCGTGGTTCTCGGCGGCTGCGCCGCCAACCAGCGCGGCCGGGGGCAGCGTGCCTCGCAGCCGCTCGACCGTGTCGGCGAAGGCGGTGGTCGCGGCGGCGCTGGTCGGCACGGCGGCGATCAGGACCGCGTCGCCGGTGCCCGCGACGGGGGCGGCGACGGAAGCGATGCCGGGGTCGGCTTCCAGCTCCCTCTTCACCGCCGTGCGGGCGGAGCGCGGAGCGGTGACTTGAATCGTCGCCGGCGCGCCCGTGCCGAAGGCGGCGCTGACCTGCCGGTGGCCGACGCGCGAAGAGTCGTCCTTGGGAACGACCTTGATCGAGGGCATCCCCGTCTTCAGGCTGAGGGCCGGGAGGGCGAGGCCGACGAGGAGGACCAGGGCGACGCCGCCGAACAGGAACGGGCGGCGCCACAGCAGCTCCCCCCAGCGAGCAAGCCGCGGCGAGCCGCGATCGCCGCTGCCCGCCCAGGGCAGGGACAGCCCGTCGACCCTGGGCCCGAGCTTGGCCAGCACCGCCGGCAACAGCGTCAGCGTCGCCGCCAGCACGAACAGGACCGAGACCATGATTCCCAGCGAGACCGAGCGGAAGGCGGGGCTGGGGACGAGCAGCACCGCCGAGATCGAGACGAGCACGGTGAGGGCGGAGAAGAGGATCGCCTTGCCGGCGCTGTCCATCGTCTCGGCAGCCGCCTCGACCGGGGCGCGCCCGCCCGCGAGCGCGGCGCGGAAGCGCATGACGACGAACAGCGCGTAGTCGATCCCGAGCGCCAGCGCGAACATCAGCGCGAAGTTCATCGCCCAGATCGAGATCGGCGAGATCAGGGTGCCGAGGTAGAGCACGCCGGCGGAGGCGACGAGGCCGGTGATCGTCAGCATCAGCGGCAGGCCCGCGGCCACCAGCGAGCCGAAGGCGAGGACGAGTATCGCCAGCGTCACCGGCCAGGAGATCAGCTCCGACTTCAGCATCGCCTCGCGGTTGGCTTCGTTGAAGTCCGCCCACATGGCAGCGGCGCCGGTCAGGTTCGCCTCGGTTCCCGGTCCCGCCGCGGCGGCGATCTCGGGCCTGAGGCGATCGGCGGCGGCGACCATCTCGTTCGGCCCGCGGGCGGCGGCGCCTACAACGAGCGCGGTCAGGCCGTCGGCGGAGACCGACGCGCCGGGGCGCGGCGGGATGACGGCGCCGACCGCGGGGTCGGCGGCCAGGACCCGTTCAACCGCGGCCACGGTGCGCTGGAGCCGCGGCGCACTCACCTCCGCCCCGGAGGAGTGAACCGCAACCTGGAGCGCATAGGAGCCGGCGCCGCCGAACTCGCGCTGGAGCTGGTCCCGGGCCCGGACGGACTCCGAGCCGCTGGCCTCCCAGCCGGCGCCCGAGAGCGCCGTCTCGACCCGGGGCGCGAGCAGCCCGAGGCCGACCGCGATCAGCGCCCAGGCGACGAAGACTCGCCGCCTGTTGGTCGCTGCGTAGCGTCCCAGCCGCCCGATCGGTCCCAGCTTCCGCACCGTGTCCATTTCTTCTCCTATACCCATTCACAAGTTTACAATTGAGCAACTTATCAGTTGTGAATGGTACAATAACACGATGAGAGAGAGCCGGTTGACTCCAGAGGCAGCGGAGCTGATCGCGCGCCGTTTTCGCGCCCTCTCCGATCCGACCCGGCTGCGGATACTCGATCTCCTGCGCAGCCAGGACGAGGCCTCGGTTGGGGAGCTCGCCGAGCTGGTGGGAGGCTCGCAGCAAAACGTCTCCAAGCACCTCAGCGCCCTCCACGCGGAGGGCTTCGTCTCTCGCCGCAAGCGAGGGACCAGCTCGATCTACCGGATCGCCGACCCCGGCGTGCACCAGATCTGCGACGGAATCTCGGCCGGGATCGAGGCCCAGCTGGCAGGAATGGAAGCGGCGCTCTCCGGCTGAGCTTGGGCGCCTGGAGGAGCCCGGAAGCGCGCCAGACAGGATTCGAACCTGTGACCTTCGGTTTCGTAGACCGACGCTCTATCCAACTGAGCTACTGGCGCAGGATGGGGCCGGGCGGCCCGCGGGGGCGATTCTAGGGGTTCGGCAGCGTAGCTAGGCGGCGGCCGGCTTGTTGAGCCGGACATGCCAGCGGACGGTGGCGGTGGCGACGCGAACGCCGTCGGCGTCGGTGAGGACGACCTCGCAGGGGAACTCGACCTTGCCCTCGCGATCGAGGGTGGCGAGGGCCTCGCCCTTGGGCATGCCGAGGGTCGCGGCGGCCTCAATCGGGCCCCTGGCGATCTTTTCGTAGGCGATCTCGGCGCTGCGGGCGAGCGGCGTGACGTCGCCCATGCGCTCGGCGAAGGCGCCGACGAAGGCGGCTCCCGACGCCGTCTCGGCAGCGGTGAAGAGGGCGCCGGCGTGCTGGGAGCCGACGTGGTTGGTGAGCTCCTGGCGCTCGGGCAGGACCACCGTCGCCTCACCCTCGGCGACGCCGACGATCTCGAGGCCGAGAAAGCCTGCGAACGGCACTGCCTGGGTCATCCCCGCCGCGATCGCATCGAAGTCGGTCATGGGTGAGACCCTAACGGTGGACGGCAAAGGTTGATGACTTGACGTGCCTATGACCCCGGTAAGTCATCACGGAAGCTCAGCGACCCTCGAAGGTGGCGTGCCCGGGACCGCCGTGCTCGAGGAAGGTCTTGACGGCGTTCTGGAGATCTTCGGTGGCGAAGAGGTCGGAGGCTTCGGTGCGGATCGCCTCGTCGGCGGCGGGGATGCCGCCCTCGCGGAAGCGTTTGAGGACGTGCTTGGTCATCGCGTGTGCCCTGGTCGGGCCGGCGGCCAGCTCGGCGGCGAGGGCGCGGGAGCGCTGCTCGAACTCGCCCTCGCCGTAGATCGTGTTGACGACGCCCCAGCGCGCCATCTCCTCGGCGCTGAAGATCTCCCCGGTCATCACGAACTGGCGGGCGCGGCCGCTGCCGGCGCGCTCGGCCAGGCGCTGGGTGCCGCCCATCGACGGGGTCAGGCCGACCACCTTCTCGACCAGGCCGAAGCCCGCCTTGGGGCTGGCGACGATCAGATCGCAGGCCAGTGCGATCTCGAAGGCCGCGGTCAGGGTCAGGGCGTGGGCGGCGAAGACGATCGGGGCCGGCAGCGCCTCCAGCTGGTCGATCGTCCCCAGCAGCTCGTCCCAGAGCCGGCTGCCCTGCTCCGGGCTCAGCCCCTCGAAGACGTGGACGTCGACGCCGCCGGAGACGGCGCGGCCCTCGGCGCGGATCAGCAGCGCCCGCGGCGGCGCGGCGGCGAGGTCGGCGATCGCCGCCTGGAAGTCGTCGATCATGCGCTGGTCGAAGAGGTTGAGCGGCGGGCTGTCGAAGGTGATGACCGCCAGGCCGCCGTCCTCGCGCTCCAATCTCGCCGCCGGGCTCATCGCTCCGGCACCCTATGCACCTCGAAGAGGTTGGTGCCCAGTTCCTGGCCGTCGAGGCCGGCGGTGATCGCGACCAGGTCGCCGGGCTCGGCAACCCCCTGGCTGCCGGCAAGCGCGGCGCAGTGCCCGAGCAGAGCCCGCAGCTCGGTCCCGAAGTCGCTCTGCACCGCGGTGACGCCGAAGAGCAGGTTGAGGCGGCGCACCGTCTCGATGTACGGCGAGATGGCCAGCACCGGCACGTTGGGCCGGTGGGCGGAGACGAGACGGGCGGTGCGACCGCTGTTGGTCGGCACCACCAGGGCCTTCAGCCCGAGCCGGTAGACCGCGCCGACGGCACTCTGGGCGACCGAGTCGGCGACGTCCTGGGTCGTCTGATCGGTGCGGGTGAAGAGCCACTCGCCGTAGCGCAGGTCGGGCTCGGTGGCGCGGGCGATGCGGTCCATCACCCGCACCGACTCGACCGGGTTCTGGCCGACCGCGGTCTCCTCGGAGAGCATGATCGCGTCGGTGCCGTCGTAGATCGCGTTGGCGACGTCGGTCACCTCGGCCCGGGTCGGGCGCCGGGCGGTCACCATCGAGGCCAGCATCTGCGTCGCCGTGATCGCCGGCTTGGAGCGCTGCCCGGCGACGCGGATCAACCGCTTCTGTTCGATCGGCACCTGCTCCAGCGGCACTTCGATGCCGAGATCGCCGCGGGCGACCATGATCCCCCCGGTCGCGACCCGGACGATCTCCTCGGCGTTGGCGGCCGCCTCCTGCTTCTCGATCTTGGCGACGAGGGGGATGTTCGAGTCGAGCTCCCGCAGCCGCTCCGCCACCGGGGCGAGGTCGTCAGCGGTGGAGACGAAGGAGACGGCGAGCAGGTCGATGCCGTGCTCGACCGCGAAATCGACCCAGCCGAGGTCAACGCGGGTGGTGGCCGGCAGCGGCGCCCCGCCGGGGATGTTCATCCCCTTGTGCGAGGAGAGCGTCCCCCCCACCTCGACCTCGCAGTCGACCTCGCCCGCATCGGGGTTGTCGACCCGCAGGCGGATCGCCCCGTCAGCCAGGTAGACGACCTGGTCCTCCCTCAGGTCGGTTACGCCGGGCCAGGAGACCGGGATCGTCTCGCGGTCGCCCTCCACCTCGCGCGGGGTCAGGGTCACGTGCATCCCCGTCTCCAGCTCGGCGAAGTCGCCGCGCAGGGAGCCGATCCGCAGCTTCGGCCCCGGCAGGTCGCCGAGCACCGCGACCTCGCGGCCGATCCGGGCCGCGGCGGCGCGAACGTCCTCGATCGTCTGCGCCTGTCGCTCCGGGCCGGCGTGGGAGAAGTTGAGGCGGAAGACGTCGGCGCCGGCCTCGACCAGCTGCTCGAGGACTGCCGCGTCCCAGCTCGCCGGCCCGACCGTGGCGATGATCTTGGTGCGCCGGCCGATGTGGGCGCCCGTCTCGCCGGACCTTGGGTTCGCCTGCATCGCCTGACTGTAGAGACGCGCGGGGCTACTCGTCGATGAAGACCGGCGTGCCCAGCGGCACCCGGCGGAAGATCTCGCGCATGGTCGCGTCGGTGGCGCGGATGCAGCCGTGCGATTCGGCGCCGCCGACGGGTCCGGGGGTGCCGTGGATCGCCAGCCGGTCGCCGCCGATCCAGTCTTCGGGCAGCTGCGTCTGGCGGCCGCTGAGGGCGAGCGCGCAGCACCCGTAGGCGGGGCTTTCGTCGAAGCTGAGCGCGTCGGTCACCCCGTAGCGCCCGACCGGCGTCTCCGAGCCGGGGGCGCCGATGGTGACGAGGAAGCGCGCCACCGTCGCCTCGCCGTAGCGCAGCGACAGGCTGAGGTCGGAGAGGTCGACGTGCAGCGAGTACTTGGTCCAGTAGAGATCGAGCTGGCGCGGGTCCTCGCGGACCCAGCCGAGCCGCCCGTTCGGCAGGTCGGGGCTGGAGACGCCGAGCCAGCCGTTGTCGCGCCGGACCACCGCAAGCACCACCCGGGAGCCGAACTCGGTGCGCGGCCCGAGCGTCTCGATCGGGTCGCCCCCGGGCCTGCTCGAGAGCTCCACGCGCGCCCCGGCGCGCAGCTGGGCGATCACGAAGGCGGGGCCGCGCGCGGGCTTCTCGACCAGGGCGGGGACGGGAGGCGTGGGGCCCGGCGCAGAGGCGCCGGGAGCAGCGTCCGCGTCCGCCGCGGACCCACCGGCGCCCGGACCGACCGCGACGTCCTTCGCCGCGGGGGCGCCGCCCTCGTCGCCGCCGCCGACGAGGGCGAGGGCGAGACCGGCCGAGGCCGCGATCGCCACCACGGCCGCGAACACCCCCAGGGCGGTCAGGACTCTGCCGTTCATCGCTGGCATGATCCCCTATCCATGACCCCGAACGCCAGCACCGCCACGACCTCCGAGCTCCCGGCCGACGGCCTGGTCGGGGCAGCCGCCCCTTCCCCCGCCGGGCCGATCGAGGCGGGGGAGCTGAGCGGACTCCAAGCCCCCACACGCATCGCGCTGCCGCGGCTGGTGCAGTCGCTGCGCTTCAATCAGCGTCAGATCGAGTTCGTCTTCCGCGCTCGCCGCGAGCTGGGCGAAGTCTTCTCCATGCACGGCGCCACCGAGGACGCGGTCGTCGTCACCTCCCATCCCGACCACGTCCAGTCGCTCTTCACCGCCAGCCCCGAGCAGGCGCCCTCGCTGACGGGCGAGTCGCCGCTGCGGCCGATCGTCGGTCCCGACTCCGTCCTCACCGCCGTCGGCCCGCGCCACATGCGCCAGCGCAAGCTGCTGCTGCCGCCCTTCCATGGCGAGGCGATCGACGCCTACACGCAGATGATCGCCGCGGCGACCGAACGCGAGATCGACGCCTGGCCGATCGGCAAGCCCTTCGCGCTGGCGTCGCGGATGCAGGCGATCACCCTCGACGTGATCATGGCCGGGATCTTCGGCATCGAGGGCAAGCCGCGGCGCGGCACCCCCGAGCACGGCCTGCGGCAGATGATCCGCCGCCTCGTCGCCGCCTCGACCCAGCCGGCTGCGCAGCTCGGCGAGCTGCTCCACATCGGCCGCGACGAGGCGATGGGCCTGATGAAGACCGGGCTGAACATGCTCGACAAGCAGGTCTACGCGGTGATCAAGGCGCGCCGGCGCGCCGCCGACCTCGACGAGCGCCGCGACATCCTCTCGCTGCTGCTGCAGGCGCGCACCGAGGAGGGCGAGGAGCTGAGCGACAAAGAACTGCGCGACGAGCTGCTCGTGCTCGTGCTCGCCGGCCACGAGACCACCGCCAACTCACTGGCCTGGGCCTGGGAGCGCCTGGTCCGCACCCCCGCCGCGCACGAGGCGCTGCTGGGCGCGGTCCGCTCCGGCGAGGGGGCCGAGGAGCAGATCGAGGCGACGATCGTCGAGGCGATGCGCTCAAGGCCGGTGATCCCGCTGATCGGCCGGCGCGTCACCGTGCCCTGGCGACTGGGCGAGCACGGCGTCCCCGCCGGGACCGCGGTGACGATGAGCATCCTCCTCGTTCACCACCGCGAGGACCTCTACCCGGCGCCGTTCGAGTTCCGCCCCGAGCGCTGGCTCGGGGGCCGCAAGCCCGGCACCTACGAGTGGATCCCCTTCGGCGGCGGCATCCGCCGCTGCCTCGGCGCCGCCCTGGCGATGGCCGAGCAGCGCGTCGTCCTCGAGGCGATGGCCCGCCGGCTCGACCTCGAAGCCGACGACCCCGCCCCCGAGCGGGCGCTGCACCGCAACGTGACGATGATCCCGTCGCGCGGCGGCCGCGTCGTGCTCCGCGCCCGCCACGGCTGAAGCGCCTCGGCGCAACCCGACGGCGGCTTACTTCCTACAATCGGGGCGGAGTGCCCGGAGAGGTGGCCGAGTGGCTGAAGGCACTCGCCTGCTAAGCGAGTAGGGGGCGCAAGCTCTCTCGAGGGTTCGAATCCCTCCCTCTCCGTTCCTCGCGCGGATAGGGTCATGCGGGTGTCCGCCGTCCCCGAGCAGTCGCACGAGCGCTACGAGCGGGTCTTCGCCGAGCTCGAAGCGCCGTTCGCCTTCGTCGACCTCGACGCGATGTGGGCCAACGCGGCGGAGATGCTGGGGCGGGCCGGGGAGAAGCCGATCCGGGTCGCCAGCAAGTCGATCCGCTGCCGGGCGCTGCTGGAGGCGATCCTGCAGAGGGACGAGCGCTTCTCCGGCCTGATGACCTACACCCTGGCGGAGACCCTCTGGCTCGCCGAGCAGGGCTTCGAGGATCTGCTGCTCGCCTACCCGACCGCCGACACGGCGGCGCTCGGCGAGCTGGCGCTGCGCTCAGTCGCCAACCCGGCCGGGGCGCCGGTGGTGATGGTCGACTGCGTCGAGCACCTGGGGATGATCGAGTCGGTGCTGGGCGCGGGGGCGGCGCCGGTCCGGGTCTGCATCGACATCGACGCCGGCTGGTGGGTGCTGGGCGGCCGGATCAAGGTCGGGCCCAAGCGCTCCCCCGTCCACACGGTCGAGCAGGTGGTGGCGCTGGCGCGCGCGATCGAGGCGCGACCGCAGATCGAGCTGGTCGGGCTGATGGCCTACGAGGGCCAGATCGCCGGGGTCGGCGACCGGCCCCCGGGCCAGCGGCTGCGGGGCGCCGCGATCCGCTTCATGCAGCGCCGCTCCGCTGCCGAGCTGGCTGAGCGGCGGGGGGCGATCGCGGCCGCAGTGGGCGAGTTCACCGACCTCGAGATCGTCAACGGCGGCGGCACCGGCAGCCTCGAGCTGACCGGCGCCGAGGAGGCGGTGACCGAGGTCACGGCCGGCTCCGGGTTCTACGCCCCCACCCTCTTCGACCACTACAGCCGCTTCGACCTCGACCCCGCTGCCGGCTTCGCGCTGCCGATCGTCCGCAAGCCGACCGCCAAGGTCGCGACCGCGCTCGGCGGCGGCTACCTCGCCTCCGGCGGCGGCAACCCGGCGCGGCTGCCCGCCCCGTGGCTCCCGCCCGGCCTTGAGCTCGATCCCGAAGAGGGCGCCGGCGAGGTCCAGACCCCCCTGCTCGGCGACGCCGCCACCGGCCTGCGGATCGGCGACCGCGCCTACCTGCGCCACGCCAAGGCCGGCGAGCTCTGCGAGCGCTTCGACTCCCTGCACCTGGTCGAAGGCGAGGAGATCGTCGACGTCGTCCCCACCTACCGGGGCGAGGGCAAGACGTTCCTGTAGGCCGGCCCAGGGGTCAGGGGCCGAGGACGCGGGCGGCGTACTCGTTGGTGAAAGCGCGGCCGGGGTCGAGCTCGTCGCGGGCGCGCTGGAACCGCTCCCACTGCGGATAGCGCGGCGCCAGGGTGGCGGCGGTCTGAAAGTGGCGCTTGCCCCAGTGGGGGCGGCCGTCGTAGGAGTTCATGATCTCCTCGACGGCTTCGAAGTAGGGGCGCCACTCCATGCCGCGGTACTGGTGGACGGCGATGTAGGCGGTGTCGCGTTCGTGGGAGGGGCTGAGCAGGGCGTCGTCGCCGGCCGCGACCCGCATCTCGATCGGGAAGAAGACCGGGTAGCGGTTGGAGCGCACCCACTCGATCACCCGGCGCACCGCCTCCGGGCCCTGCTCGCGGGGGACGCCGTACTCCATCTCGGTGAAGCGGACCCGGCGCTCGTTGACGAAGACGCGGTCGCTGCGGTCGATCGTGCGGCCGCCGGAGGCGAGCCGGCCCGCCAGCCGCGACAGCGCCGGGATCGCGGAGGGGAACCGCCTGCCGGTGGCCGACAGCGCCTCCAGCGCCCAGTTCTCCAGCACGACGTCGTTGAGGTGGGCGGCGACCCGGCCACGCGGGCGCGGGGGCGCATCCGTGCGGTTGCGCTCCAGGACCAGGGCCGACTCCGCGTAGGGGAAGGTGAAGAGCTCGAAGTGATCGTTGGCGTCGGCGCTCTCCTGGAAGGCGTCGAGGACCTGCTCGCGTGGGCGCGGGACGTCGACGCGCTCGAGCGTGAAGGCGGGCACGCAGCGCAGGGTCACGGCGGAGATCGCCCCAAGCGCTCCGATCCCGACTCGCGCCGCCCGCAGGAGGTCGGGATCCGTGGAGGCGCTGAGCTGGCGCACGGACCCGTCGGCCAGCACCAGCTCGATCCCCTCCACCTGGGCCGAGATGTTGCGCAGCCGCGCCCCCGTGCCGTGGGTGCCGGTCGAGATCGCGCCGGCGATCGTCTGGCTGTCGATGTCGCCGAGGTTCTCCATCGCCAGGCCGAGCCGGGCCAGCTCCTCGTTGAGATCGGCGAGGACCGTCCCCCCTCCCACCTTGACCAGAGCCGACTCGGGGTCGGCGTCGAGCACTCCGCGCAGCGCCTCGACCCGGACCATCGTCCCGTCGGTCATCGCCGCCTCGGTGAAGGAGTGCCCGGAGCCGGCGACGCTGACCTTGCGCCCGGCGGCCGCCGCGGCGGCGACGGCCTGCGCCAGCTCCTCGCGGCTGGCCGGGCGGGCGATCTCCGCCGGCCGGCAGGCCTGGTCCCCGGCCCAGTTGACCCAGCCGCGCGAGTCCGGATTCGGCTGGGCGGGCGCCATGCGGCCCAAGCCTAGCTATGAGCAGCCGCGCCTAGCTCTCCGCCGGTTGGGTGCTCGCCGACGGCTCCAGCGAGCGGAACGCGTAGGCGACCGTGACCAGCAGCAGGACGGCGATCGCAATGCTGGGGATGGCGTTGCCGGTGAGGGTGGCGACGACGCCGCCGCCGATCCCGCCGACGACCTGGCCCGAGGCCCAGGCCATGTTCGAGAGCCCGGCGGCGAAGCCCTGGTGCAGGCCGCTGGAGTCGGCGATCTCAGAGAGCAGGGTCAGCGCCGGCGCGAAGCAGAGGCCGGCGCCGAGCGAGGTGACGACCAGCGCCGCGAGCACGGTGCCGAGCGTTTGCGCGAGCGCGAGCGCGACCATCGCCAGGGCGCAGATTGTCAGCCCGACCACGTAGGGCATGCGCCTGCCGACGCGATCGGAGAGGCGGCCGGCGAGCGGCGCCAGCACCGCCTCCAGCGCCGCGCCGGCAATGAAGCCGGCGGCGATCACCCCGTGGCCGCCGCCGAGCGAGTCGATCCGCAGCGGCACCAGCACCTCGATCGCGCCGAACATCACCGAGGGGACGGCGACGAAGGCGGCGCCGTCACGGATCGGCTTGCTCAACAGGGACGCCACGACGACCCGCAGGCTCTGGCGTTCCGGCACCCGGACCTCGGGCAACCGCGAGGCCAGGTAGGCGAGGACGAAGGTGACGATCAGCACCGATCCGAAGACGAGTTCGGTGCCCACCGACGCCGCCAAGGCGCCCAGCACCGGCCCGAGCAGGGCGCCGGCCACCGCCGTTCCCAGAGCCGTGCCGATGATCGAGCCGCGCCTCTCGTCGGGGGCAGAGGTGATCAGCCAGGTCAGCGCGCCGGCCCAGATCAGCGCGCCGGCGATCCCCTGCGTGAAGCGGGCGACGTCCAGCAGGCCGATCTCATGGGCGAAGCCGAAGGCCAGGCTCGAGAGTCCCAGCAGCAGCAGGCCGCAGATGACGCAGCGGCGCGGGCCGACTCGGCTGGCGACGTAGCCGGCGGGCAGCGCGGCGAGCAGGGTGCCGGCCGCGTAGGAGGCCGAGAGGAAGCCGGCCTGGGCCTTGGTCAGGCCGAGTTCGTCGACGTACCCCGGCAGGAGCGGGGCGATGGCGGCGAAAAAGGCGACGTCGAAGAAGATCATCGCCGAGGCAAGGAGGAGCAACCGCCGCATCGCTCAATCCAATCAGTACAAGCAAACCTGAGCGGATCCCAGGCCCTTTAGCATCCGCTCCGTTCGCACCCGGAGGGGTGGCAGAGCGGTTGAATGCGCCGGTCTTGAAAACCGGTGGCCCTCGCAAGGGGGCTCGTGGGTTCGAATCCCACCCCCTCCGCTTGAAAGCTGGGAATACGGCAGTGCAGAAGACGGGGAACCAGCGACTCGCCCTGCTGCTCGCGATGGCGATGTTCGTGCTCGTCGTCGACACGTCGCTGATGAACGTCTCGATCTCGGCGGTGGTCCGGGATCTCGACACGACCGTCAGCGGCGTGCAATCGGCGATCGCGCTGGAGGCATTGGTCTCCGCCGCCTTCATCCTGATCGGGAGCAAGATCGGCGACCTCTTCGGGCGCAGGCGCGCCTATGTGCTCGGTCTGCTCGGATACGGGATCGGCGCGGTGGCGATGACGCTCGCCCAGGACCTGCTCGCGATCATCGTCTTCTGGGCATTGGTGGGAGGGATCGGCGCCTCGCTCCTGCTGCCTTCAATGCAGTCCCTCATCCACGGCAACTTCGAGGGAGAGGCACAGCGGAAGGTCTACGCGATGGTGGGTGCCGCGGCTGCCGTCGCGGCCGCGGTTGGACCGCTGCTCGGCGGATTCATCACCACCTATCTGTCATGGCGCGTCGGCTTTCTGCTCGAGGGGGTGATCATCGCGGCCGTTCTCGCCGGCATCGGCCTCGTACGCGACGTTCCCTACACCGGCCCCCGTGGCATCGACGTCTTCGGCGCCGGGCTCTCGGTGCTGGGCATGGGAGGCGTCGTCCTCGGCATCCTGGTCTGGCAGGAGGGCGGCGAGGCGGTCGGCGCGATCCTGGCGGTCGGCGCGATTGGGCTCGGGTCGCTGGTCCATTGGTTGCGACGGCGCAAGCGGCAGGGCAAGCCATCGCTGCTCGACCCCGACCTCTTCAAGTCCAAGGTCTTCAGGCTCGGGGTCACCGGTCAGATGCTCCAGCAGATCGCTCTCGGCGGCATGATGATCGCGCTGCCGATCTACCTGCAGATGGTGCTCGAGTACAACGCCCTAGAGGCCGGACTGTCTCTTGCCCCTCTCTCGCTGACGACGTTCGGGATGGCCGTGCTCGCTGGAAGGAAGGCGGGTAGGCGGAGCCCGAGCACGATCATCCGCGTGGGATTCGCGCTCGTCACGACCGGACTGGTGATGCTGATCCCGATTGTGCCCAGGGCCGATTCAGGCTGGTATCTCCTGATTCCGCTCGCGATCGCGGGATCGGGACTGGGGCTCTTGGTGTCGCAGCTCAACAACTACACCCTGTCCCCAATTTCGGAGGAGCGGATCAGCGAGGCTGCCGGGGTGAACTCGGCGGGGGGATCGTTCGGGCTGTCGTTCGGTCTGGCGTTCGCCGGCGCCATCATGCTGGCCACGCTCTCGCTCGCCTTCACCGACAAGGCCGAAATGAGCACGGTTCTCGCCCCGGCCGAGCAGCAGCGGGTCGCTGACGCGCTGGAGGACGACGCCGAGGTGATGAGCAACTCGCAACTCGAAGAACTGCTCGTCGGGCAGCCCAAGGAAGTTCGCGAGGAGATCGTCAGCATCAACACGGATGCGAGGCCACTCGCCCTCCAGGTCGCGCTGGCCATCCCGCTCCTCGCCGCCCTGATCGGCCTGGTCAACTCGTTCCGCATGGTTCGCCTGCGGGACCCCAAGCTGTCGGCGGCGGCAGCCGAGGTCTAGGCGGCCGGTCTTCCCCGTGTAAAGGGGGGCGCTCGCCAACCTAGTCTCACTTTCGGCGAACGCCCCCTTGCCTTGCTGGGGGTGGCTGGTAAGAGGGAAGGCGCCTACCCGCCTCCGAGCAAGACCTGTCGCCGTATCCCCCGCTTCTGCTGTTTCAGCTTTGGCCTGACCGAGCGGGGTGGTGATGGGCCCAGCCAGGCGGCGCGGGATGCTACTTATAGGTCTGTAGACTGTCAAGTAGCAACGCGGGAGCGTCTTCCCCCTCATGGAGGGCGACCTGCAACGCACAGTCGGCCGCAACCTACGGGCTTACCGCACAGCCCGAGGGCTCAGCCAAGAGGCATTGGCCGACATTCTGGGCGTTCACCGCACCTACATGGGCAGCGTGGAGCGCGGTGAGCGCAACTTGACGCTCAAGAGCCTGGAACGAATCGCGGCCAAGATCGAAGTCGAGCCGCTGGCGCTGCTCAAGCCGTCTCCGTAGGGCCGCCACACAGGCAGACGTTCGCGCCGCGCGACTTCGCCGGGCAGGAAAGCCGGGGTGGCGGCCGAACGAGCGGGGATGGACGATGCCGCCATCCGCGCCCGCACGCGGGAGCGCTGGTTGCAGCGCGCCGAGCGGGTCAGCGACGCCTTCGGGCTGGTCCTGCTGCTGGTGCTGACCACCTACGTGCTGACCTCGCTGCTCTCCAACCGCGGCTGGTCGGCCGTCGTCTTGACGATCGCCACCAGCGCCACCTCGGTCGTCGCCCTGACCAGCTCACACGCCCGCGCCGGCACGATCCGGGCGGCCCTCTGGCTCTCCGTGCTGACCGTGCTGCTCGCCGCGGTTGCCGCGATCTCCGACCAGCACGCCTGGCTCAACTTCGCCTCGGCGATCCAGATCGTCCTGCTGGCGATCGCCATGGCCACCGTGCTGCGCCGGGTCGTGACCACGGCCGAGGTCGGATCGCGCACGATTCTCGGCGCGATCAGCGTCTACACCGTGCTCGGCATCCTCTTCACCTTCCTCTACGGGACGATCGAGCGGGTCCAGGGCGGCGCCTTCTTCGAAGGGCTGTCGAACCCCCAGGGCAATGACTTCCTCTTCTTCAGCTACACGACGCTGACCACCACCGGCTATGGGAATCTCGTCCCGGGCGGGCAGCCGGGACGGATGATCGCCGGCCTGGAGATGATGATCGGCCAGATCTTCCTGGTCACCCTGGTCGCGGGCCTGGTCAGCCTCTGGCGACCCGGCGAGGCGCTGCGGCGGCGCCGGGCAAAGAGCAGCGACGCGTAGCTACTCGGCCAGCTCGACGCGCTCGACCGTCTGCGACTCGAGCGGCTTGTCGGAGCCGTCGGTCGGAGTCGACTCGATCGCGTCGACGACGTCCATGCCGTCGGTGACGGTGCCGAAGACGGTGTGCTTGCCGTCCAGCCACGGCGCCGCCCCGGCGGTGACGATGAAGAACTGCGAGCCGTTGGTGTTGGGCCCGGCGTTGGCCATCGCCAGCGCCCCGCGCACGACCTTGTGGTCGTTGAACTCGTCCTCGAAGGTGTAGCCCGGGCCGCCGGTGCCGGTCCCCTGCGGACAGCCCCCCTGGATCATGAAGTCGGGGATGACGCGGTGGAAGACGAGCGTGTCGTAGAACCCATCGGCGGCCAGCTTGCGGAAGTTCTCGACCGTCTTCGGCGCGTCCTCGTCGTGCAGCTCGAGCACGATCGCCCCGGCGCTGGTGTGAAGGGTTGCCTTCGACATCGGCCACCACCCTACCGACCGCTGACCCGAACCGTTACCGGGCGCGAGGATCCGGGGACGTAGGGCCAGCGCTCCTCCGCCAGCACCGTCGCCCGCAGGCGGATCGAGGCGACGCCGCTGACGTAGCGGAAGCGGTAACGGGCGCGGAAGCGCCCGCCGTGATCGCTGCGGGTGACGAGCACCGGGCGCCAGCGATGGGTGGCGGCCTCCAGGTACTGGATGGCCACCAGCTTGCCGCGCCTAGGTATGGGAGCGCCGCGGCTGGCGACCCTGCCGCGGAGGCGGACCGCCTGGCCGGTCTTCAGCGACAGCGGCGACGCCTGCAGGGAGACCCCCGAGCGAACCCGCAGGTCGAGGGAGGGGCGGCTTGCCGGCTCTAGACCGCCGTCGCCGGGGAAGACGACGGCGACCTGCCGCGACGGCCCCGGGTCGAGACGCAGCTCGAAACCGCCGCGCTCGCCGGTGACGACGGTCGTGGTGGTGGCTGGGGCGAGCGCGCCGCGCGATGGGCGGGTGACGACGCGCAGCTCGCGGCCGGCGATGCCGGCGCCGTCGGCGCGGGTGAGCCGGCCGCTGACCAGAGCAGGGGCCGCGAAGGGGACCGTCAGCGCCTCGCCGCGACCGTCGCCACCGCCCAGCCGCGCGAATAGCCGCGCCTTCTCCCGCGGCGGCACGACCTGCTTCGGCGCCACCGGGGGCGGCGTCTTGCGGAGCGCCATCTCGGTGCCGTCGGCACGCAGGGTGGTGGAGCTCGTGTTGCCGGCCGCGTCCGCGGCGTCGGCGCGGAAGACGTAGGTGCCCGGCGAGAGGTCGGGAGTGCGGGCGAGCAGCGTCGCCTTCCCGCCGGTGGGATCCAGCTGCAGCTTGGTCGCCAGCTCGGTCCAGGTCTCGACACCGAGCCGGCGGTAGGCGATCTGCCCGGAGGCCGGGCCGGAGTGGGCGTCGCCGACGTCGGCCTGGATCTGCGCCGGGATGCCGTCCTCGCCCCTCCCCGCGAAAGCGAGCCCCGGGGGCACGTCGTCGAACCGCAGCGGCACGGTGGCCGCCGAGCCGGGGGCTTCGTTGGCGGCGTCGTCCCGCAGCCAGAGCCGCAGCGCGTAGGTCCCGGGCGCCGGCACCGAGATATCGCTGAGCGAGGCGCTGTCGCGGCCGGGAGTGAACTTGGCTCCCGCGTCGTAGCCGGCGGGGCCGGTGAGGTGCCAGACAGCTCCGGCGATCGGGCTGGCGGGGCCCTGGTCGGGGTTGGCCCAGGAGAGATCGAAGTCGTCGACCCGGTGCCAGCCGTCGCCTCCGGCCAGCGCCGGCGAGCGCGGATGGGCGGGCGCGTTGTTGTCGACGAGGACGGTGCGAGCCGTCGCGCAGCCAACGTTGCCGGCGAAGTCGGTGACGCAGTGGCCGAGCGCGTGGGGGCCGTCGCTGAAGGTGGTGGTCGCGACGCCCTGCCCGGCTGCGACGTTGGTTTGGCAGGGGCGCATGCGGGTGGCCCGCCATTCGCCGCCGATCAAGGCCTTCTCGCACGGGTACTCGGTGCGGGCGACGAGGGCGCCGTCGACGATCGTGTCGCCGAAGCGGATGCCGGAGCCGACGTCGCCGCCGGCCACCGTGAGGCTCTGAATGCCCCGCTTCCAGCCCGGCTCGGCCAGGGCACCTTCCATGCTCGCGTAGACCGGCGGGCCGGCGTCGTCGACGGTGATCGTGACCGCTCGCATCCCCGACCAGGAGCCGGGATCGAGCGCGCACGACTTGGTCTCGGCACGGGCGCAGAGCAGCCTGTCCTCGATCGCCGCCACCGGAACCGGAAAGCCGGCCACGAACTCGCGGGGCGCGACGTCGGTCGTCGCGGCGGAGCGGAACGGTTCGAAGCCCCCGCCCCAGTTGATCGCGCCGACCCGCTGCTCGATCCCGTCGTGGAGCGCGTACCACCAGGTGCCTCGCACCTGGACGATCCCGGTGCCGGGCGGCGCCGTCCAGCGCCAGCGGGCGAAGCGGGTGCCGGAGACGGTGGCCTGGCCGTCGCGGGTGAAGCTCTTCAGATGAGCGCCGTCGAAGGGGTCGGCGCCCGGCGGGGGCACGCAGTAGGCGTCCGGGCGGAACTTGACGCCGCCGGTGGTGTCGGCCCAGTCGGCGTCGGCCCCCACGTACCAACCGCACTGGGCGACCGCATATCTGCCGGCCCGCGCCTCCGCCGCCGCCAGCAGCAGCAAGGCCACCGCCAGCCCGATCCCCATCGCCACGATCCGCGCCAGTCCGCCTCGCGTGCCCGACATCCGCCCTCCGTCGCTCGCTTGCCCACGGAGGCGCCAAGGACCGGGGCGGGCGAATCTCTCCCCCCTCTGGAGGACCGGGGCCGCGCGCACAGCGCTTTTGCGAGAATGACCGCGATGGCCCTTCCCACCAAGGATCAGATCACCGACAGGCTGCGCGCGGTAATCGACCCTGAGCTGCGCCGCTCGATCGTCGAGCTGGGCATGGTGCGCTCGATCGACGTCCAGGAGGGCGGTCGGGTCGAGGTGATCGTCTCGCTGACCACCGCCGGCTGCCCGATCCGCTCCCACTTCGAACAGGCGGTGGCCAGGGAAATCTCCGAGCTGGAGGGCGTGACCTCGGTCGGCGTCGGCTTCGACGTCCTCTCCGATGAGGAGAAAGGGACGCTGCAGCAGACGCTCGGCCGCGGCAAGCTGCCCCAGGGCGCGCTGGCCAAGGTCAAGAACGTGATCTGCATCTCCTCCGGCAAGGGCGGGGTCGGCAAGTCGACGATGACCGCCAACCTGGCCGCGGCGCTGACCGCCGAAGGCCACCCCTCCGGCGCCCTCGACGCCGACGTCTACGGCTACTCGATCCCGCGCATGCTCGGGGTCAACCACAAGCCGGAGGTGAACGGCGAGCGCAAAATCCTGCCGCTGGACAGCCCCAGCGGAGTCAAGGTGATGTCGATCGGCTTCTTCGTCGAGGACAACGCCGCGGTCGTCTGGCGCGGGCCGATGCTGCACAAGGCGATCCAGCAGTTCCTCGAGGACGTCGCCTGGGACGAGCTCGAGTACCTGCTGCTGGACCTGCCTCCGGGGACCGGCGACGTCTCGATGACGCTCGCGCAGCTGCTGCCCCAGGCCAAATTCGTCGTCGTCACCACGCCGCAGCCGGCGGCCCAGTCGGTGGCCCGGCGCGGAGCTGAGATGGCGGCCAAATTCGACCTCGAGATCCTCGGCGTGATCGAGAACATGTCCGGCTTCACCACCCCGAACGGGGAGCGCTTCACGATCTTCGGCGAGGGCGGCGGCCAGCTGCTGGCCGACGAGCTCGACGTGCCCCTGCTCGGCAAGGTGCCGCTGTCGGAGCCCCTGCGCGAGCACGCCGACGGCGGCACGCCGCTGGTCACCGCCGAGCCCGACGCCCCCGCCTCACAGGCGATCCGGCAGGCAGCCCGCGGCATCGTCGCCGCCACCCCGCAGGAGCTTCCGGTGCTGCAGGCGGCTCCGAGCGCCGCGGAGGCGCCACCGGTCAGCGGCACGCCGCTGCCGGTCGTTCAGTAGCTGACGGGCGAGAGCCTCAGGCTGCCGATTTGCTCTTGTAGTACTCGGCGTTGATCTCCGCGTATTTCGCCCACTCGGCCGGCAGCTGATCCTCGGCAAAGCAGGCGTCGACCGGGCAGGCCTCGACGCAGGCGTCGCAGTCGATGCACTCGTCCGGGTCGATGTAGAGCATCTCGACCGAGTCGTAATCGGGCTCGTCCGGCGTCGGGTGGATGCAGTCGACGGGACATACCTCGACACACGAGTTGTCCTTCTGGCCTATGCACGGCTCGGCGATGACGTAGGTCATTCGGGGGAGGTTCTCCTAAGTCGATTTCGGTGCTCGACAGAGGCCAGGGGCCCCCGCCGAAAGCGAACGCACATTCTACGGATCTGCCGCGCGGAGCGGCGTCATTAGGGTTGGGTGCTGCAATGAGACGGCCGAGACGAGAGGGGCGGCGGGGATGCTGCTGTTGACGGGTGCGACCGGGAGCATCGGCTCGCGGCTGCTGCCGCAGTTGCTGGAGAGCGGCAAGGACGTGCGCTGCCTGGTGCGTGAGCCGCGCCGGCTGGGAGCGCGACGGGTCGACGTGCAGATCGCCCTCGGCGACCTCGGGGAGATGTCGGACCCCTATCTGGTGCGGCAGGCGCTGCGGGGGGTCGACACGGTGATCCACCTGGCGGCGACTATCCGCGACCAGCCGCCGAAACGGATCGAGGAGCTGAACGGGCTGGCGACGGTGCGGCTGTTGCGGGCGGCGGAGCGCAGCGGCGTGCGGCGCTTTCACTTCTTCAGCGCGCTGGACGCCTATGCGGCGCAGCGAACGCGCTTCTTTCGAGCGAAGTGGCTGGCCGAGCAGGCGGTCTCCTCCTCGCCCCTGGAGACGACGGTCTTCGCGCCTTCGATCGTCTACGACCACAGCGACCCCTGGATCACCCTGCTGCGGCGTTTCTCCTTCCTGCCGGTGCTGCCGGTCTCCGGCGAGGGCCGGGCTGTCTTCCAGCCGATCTGGGCGGCGGACGTGGCACGGTGCGTGGTCGCGGCCCTGGCGGCGGACGAGGCGCAGCCCCGCTACGAGCTGGCCGGCCCGGAGACGCTCAGCTACGACCAGATGTCCGATCTGGTCAGCCGCATCGCCGGCCGGCCGCGACCGCTCGTCCACGTGCCCCTGCCGCTGATCCGCTCCAGCTTGATCGCCCTGCGCACCGTTTTCGGCGAGTCCGTGTTTGCAACCTGGGAGGAGGCCGAGCTGATGGAGGTCTCCATGGTCGGCGAGCGCGGCACGGCTGACGTGCAGGCGCTCGGGGTCGAGCCGAGAAGGATGAGCGATGTCCTGGAAGGTCCTGAATAGAGCTCTGGCGCTGAGTGCCGTCGGCGCTGCGCTGCTCGCCGGGCAGGCAACGGCGCTGACCCTGACGCCACCGAAGCCGAACGTCTTCCTCGGCGTCAGCGACCGCGGCACGACCACCGAGTTCAACGAATTCGCTGCCCTGACCGGCAAGCACCCGGCGCTGCTGCAGACCTTCCACCCCTGGGGCAACAGCCTCAACGCCGCCTACGAACGCTGGCGCGAAACCGGGACGCGGCCGGTTCTGGCGATCTCGACCGCCGACGACCAGACGCTGGCGGAGCTGATCACCCCCGCGCAGATCGCGCTCGGTGCCGGCGACGACTACCTGCTGCAACTCAACGACTTCTTCGCCACGCACGGGCTGCCGGCCTACATCCGGCCGCTGGGCGAGCCGAACCGCTGCCTCAACGCCTGGTCGGCGGTCAACTGCGACGGCAGCCAGAAAGGCGGCGAACACACGACCGGCTGGTACAAGCAGGCCTTCCGCCGGATCGCCGCGATCGTGCGCGGGGGCCAAACGCTGGAAGGGATCAACCTGACCCTGGCCGAAATCGGGCTGCCGCCGCTGAACCGGACCAAAGGCCCGAACCCGGAAATCCTGCCGGTGGCCCCGGTGAGCATGATCTGGAGCCCCCTGCCCGGCGGATCGCCGCGGGTGAAAGGGAACTTCCCGGGCAACTACTGGCCGGGCAGCCGCTGGGTCGACTGGGCCGGCACCGACTTCTACTCCCAGTATCCGGTCTGGGAAGACCTCAATCGCTTCTATGTCGGCAAGCAGTGGAAGGGCAAGCCGATCGCGATCAACGAGTGGGCGGTCCACGGCGTCGACGAACCGCGCTTCGTCAAACAGCTGATCGCCTGGGTGGTCAAGCGCCCGCGGGTGCGGATGTTCACCTACTACACCGGCTTCGGCCCCGGCAACCAGTACGACCTCAACCTCTACCCCCGCACCGCCAACACCCTGCGCCTGAAGATCCGCCGCGCCAACTTCCTTCAGTACGCCGACTACAACGCCGGCCTGCTGCCGCCCCTACCGCCAAAGCCGAAAAAAACCACGCCGAAACCGACGCCCGTCCCCACCCCGACCCCCGAACCAATCCCCACCCCCACGCCCGAACCGGCCCCCGTCACGCCTTAGGGGCCGATGGGCCGATAAGCGGAGCCATACTCCACTTATCGGCCCGTCGGCCGCGGATGCGGCGCTGGGATGAGGAGACCACGGATGGTTTCGGCGAGTCGCCTTGGTTCGTGCTCGATCTCCCACCAGGTGCAGCGGGAGACCCGCCAGCCGGCGAGCTGCAGTCGCTGTTCGCGCCGGCGATCGTCGAGGAAGGCCATGTCGGTGTCGTGGAAACGGCGGCTGTCCGCTTCGATGATCAGGCTGGTCTCACGCCAGAGAAAGTCGGGCTTGAAGCTGGAGTTGCCAACCCGCAGAGTGACGTTGACCTCCGGCTTCGGCAGCTCCGCACGCATGCACATCCGTAGAAACAGCCGCTCCATGTAACTGAAGGTCCGCTTCGTCTCCGGGTGGATTTCGTCGAGGATCATCCGAAAGCGGGCCACCCCACGTCTTCCTCGGCTGCGCCTGATCAGCTCACGCGCGGCGCGCTTGTCAAGGATGCGACGCACCTCGGCCTCTCCAACGGCCTTCCGCAGCTGCCAGACCGATTCGACTCCGGCAAAATCCAGCAGCGTCCGCACCACGCTCGTGCAGGGTATGCCGTTGATCTCGGTCCGGTCCGCGGCGCCCAGCGACCCCTCCCGATGCGCATCGATTCCAGCGGGTGCCCGACCCCGCCGGCCCGGGGCCGTAACGTCAATTCGATTTCGCTTCGCCTCCCGCAATTCCCAGAGATCCGCCGCGGAGCGATGCGAAAGCACCGCCTCCGGCCCACAAGCCAGGACTGCCGCCATGTACCGGCCTTCCCGATTCAGCAGCGAATGTCCAACCGCGTATACCTGCTCATGCACCCGGTGCAATCGGCCCGCTTCGACTCGCTTCTGCGCCGTGCTCTTGCCAACCCCTAAGCGCCTCAACTGATCAAGCGTGATCACCCCATGCTGCCGCTCCGCAATACGAGCAATCTCCCCATCCCGCCGCGGCGTAATGCTCGGCCGATGGGCCGATAAGGGGAATATGGCTCCACTTATCGGCCCATCGGCGGGCTGTTCGGGGGGTGGGGGTGGCATGGGGCCGGAGCTTGGCCGGGTGGGGGGCGTAGGTGGTGCGCAGGGGGTGGCGGCTTGGTGGCGATTGTGTAGTGGAACGCGCAAAAGAAGAGGGCCCGGCTTGAGCCGGGCCCTCGAAAAGCCACTCGCCTGTTGAGGGCGAGGATACGCCTGGGCAGGCGTGGTTACATCATGCCGCCCATGTCTGGCATGCCGCCGGGCATGCCGCCGCCGGCTCCCGCTTCCTCCGGCGGCTCGGCGATGATTGCCTCGGTCACCAGGATGTTCTTGGCGATTGAGGCGGCGTTCTGGAGGGCCGAGCGGGTGACCATGGTCGGGTCGATGACGCCGGCCTCGATCAGGTTGCCGTACTCGCCGTTGGCTGCGTTCAGGCCTTCGCCCGGCTTGAGGTCGCGGACGGCGTTGACGACGACCGAGCCCTCCAGGCCGGAGTTCTCGGCGATCTGGCGGACCGGCTCCTCGAGCGAGCGGTGGATGATGCGGGCGCCGGTGCGCTCGTCCGGGTCATCGACGAGCTTGTCGGGGTCCAGACCCGACTGGGCATTGAGCAGCGCCACGCCACCACCCGGGACGACACCCTCCTCGAGGGCGGCGCGGGTGGCCTGCAGCGCGTCCTCGACGCGGTGCTTTTTCTCCTTCATCTCGGTCTCGGTGGCGGCGCCGACCTTGACCACGGCGACACCTCCGGCGAGCTTGGCGAGACGCTCCTGGAGCTTCTCGCGATCGAAGTCGGAGTCGGTGTTCTCGACCTCCGATTTGATCTGCTTGATGCGGCCCTTGATGTCCTCGCCCTCACCGGCGCCGTCGATCACCGTGGTGGTGTCCTTGGAGACGACCACGCGGCGGGCTTTGCCGAGCTGGGCGAGCTGGGTGTTCTCGAGTTTGAGACCCATCTCCTCGGTGATGACCTCGCCACCGGTGAGGATCGCGATGTCCTCGAGCATCCGCTTGCGGCGGTCGCCGAAGCCGGGGGCTTTGACGGCGACACCGGTGAAGGTGCCCCGCAGCTTGTTGACGACCAGGGTCGCCAGGCACTCGCCCTCGACGTCCTCGGCCACGATCAGCAGCGGCTTGCCACCCTGCATGACCTGCTCGAGCACCGGCAGGATGTCCCGCACGGAGCCGATTTTCTGGTTGGCGATGAGGATGTAGGGGTCCTCCAGCACCGCCTCCATGCGGTCCTGGTCGGTGACCATGTACGGGGAGATGTAGCCCTTGTCGAACTGCATCCCCTCGGTGAACTCCAGCTCCATGCCGAAGGTCTGGCCCTCCTCGACGTTGACGACGCCGTCTTTGCCGACTTTCTCGATCGCGTCGGCGATGACGTTGCCGATCTCGTCGTCGGCGGCGGAGATGGCGGCGACGCGGGCGATCTGCTCCTTGCCGGCAACCTCCTTCGACTGCTTGTCGCGAAGGTTGTCGACGACCTCGTCGACGGCCTTCTCGATGCCGCGGCGCAGGGCCAGCGGGTTGGCGCCGGCGGCCACGTTCTTCAGCCCCTGGCGGACGATGATCTGGGCCAGCAGGGTCGCCGTCGTGGTGCCGTCTCCGGCCACGTCGTTGGTCGCCGTGGCGACCTCGCGGACGAGCTGGGCGCCCTGGTTCTCGAAGACGTCCTCGACCTCGACCTCGCGGGCGATGGTGACTCCGTCGTTGGTGATCGTCGGCGCGCCGAACTTTTTGTCGAGCACGACGTAACGGCCTTTGGGGCCGAGGGTGACCTTGACGGCATTGGCGACGGCGTCGACGCCGGCCTGCAATGCCCCCCTGGCCTCCTCTGCGTACTTCAGCTCCTTATGAGCCATGTGTATTCAGTCCTCCTTGGTTCTTCTAAGTGCGTGGGCGGCTAGCTGAGCTTCGCGAGCACGTCCGACTCGCGCAGGACGAGCAGGTCGTCCCCCTCGACGGTGACCTCGGTGCCTCCGTATTTGGAGTAGAGGACCTCGTCCCCCTCCGCGACGTCGAGCGGGCGGCGCTGGCCGTCCTCGTTGATGGCGCCGTCGCCAACCGCGACGACCTTGCCCTTCTGCGGCTTCTCTTTGGCCGTGTCGGGGAGGACGATGCCGCTGGCGGTCGTCTCCTCCTCCTCGATCGGCTTGACGATCAGCCGGTCCCCGAGGGGCTTCAGCTTCATCCGTGTACCTCCGTTATCGGTGCGTGATTTACTGGCAAAGTCAGGATTTCCCGCTCTGGAGCCAAATTTGCTCCCTCAAGCGTTTGGCACTCTCATGGTGGGAGTGCCAACCACCCGGGAAAGATAGCGGGGTCAGTCTGTTGCCAGCAACCTGCACCCGAGAAGCTGGGCGATTCCCTCGCCGCCCCGGGCCATCACCCAGTCGTGATTCCACTCGAAGGCCGGCCTCAGCAGCGGCGACAGGAAGTTCATCCAGGGCTTCGTCGTCTTCACGTTCCACTCGTAGAGGACCGCGGTGACGCCGTCCTGCTCGTAGAGGCGCCAGCGCCCAACGCCTTCCAGCTCGCCGACGGCATGACCCTCGAGTAGGTGGGGGTGCTCCACCCGGGTCGTCGTCACCTCGAACTCGACCCGGTAGGGCAGCAGGCTCTTCCAGACCATCCGCGCGACCGTGCCGACGTCGGCGCCGTCGGGCGGGCGCCTCAGCTCTTGGGCTTCCTCCACCCCGCGCCACCACTCGGGCCAACGTTCCTGGTCGTGGATCGCCTCCCAGACCGGCTGACGTGGCGATTCGAGCAACCAGGTGGTCAGGAACGCGTACTCGACCATGGCCTCAGTTGTGGCGCGGGGTCTCCCCGTTGCCGAGGTGAGGCCGCGGCGACTCGGTGATCTGCGAGAAGCGGATCACGGTGACCGCGTCGTCTTCGAGGATCGGGCGGCTGTAGATCTGCTCGAGGAACTTGCGCTCGTCCTCGAGGCGGCGGAACTCGGGGTTGTCGTGCTCGATGTCGCGCCGCGAGAGCTCCTTGAGCGGCTTCACCTCGACGTCGTCGATGACCGCGCTGAAGATTTTCTCGCGCGGGCTGTGGCGAAAGCCGACCGTGACCCAGACGACCTGGCCGCGCTCGTACTTGCCGCTCTTGTCGCCGAGCCGGATCGTCGCCGTCTTGCGGCCCCGCTTCAGCTGGTCGACGAAGACCGAGGAATAGAAGTTCAGTACGTAGGTCCCGCCCCTCATTGCGCTGCGAGCGTATAGGACGGAAAGCCCCGAGCGTGATCCTCGCGGCGCGTCCGTGTCTGGACGTCTATCCGACGTCCGATTGGAGAATCTCGCCGCGGGAACCGATGGGGATAGTCATGGCATCGGCAGGCACCCGCGCGCGCTTCTTCCTCGCCCTCCTGGTCGGGGCCTGCGCCCTGCTGCTGGCGCCGCTCGCCGGTGGCGCCGCGGCGATGAGCTGCGGCGGCAAGAAAGTGACGATCGTCGGCACCGCCGGCAACGACACGATCGTCGGCAAAGGCGCCAGCGACGTGATCTACGGCGGTGGCGGCGACGACCGCATCAGCGGCGGCCCCAACGGCAACGACACGATCTGCGGCGGCGCCGGCGACGACACCCTCCGCGGCGCCCGCGGCTTCGACGCCCTCTACGGCGAAGACGGCAACGACCGCCTCTTCGGCGAAACCGGGTCCGACATGCTCGACGGCGGCGGTGGCGACGATCAGCTCTCCGGCTTCAAGGGAGCCGACCACATCTTCGGCGGCGGCGGCGATGACTCCCTCAACGGCGCCAAGGGGCCCGACACCATCGACGGCGGCCCCGACGACGACTTCCTCGACGGCCAGCAGGGCAGCGACTCGCTCGGGGGCGGGGCCGGCGACGACAGGATCCTGGGCGACAAGGGCAACGACGCGATCGACGGCGACGGCGGCAACGACACGATCGAAGGCGGCGCGGGCGACGACAGCCACCTCGAGGGCGGCGCCGGGACCGACTCGATCCTCGGCGGCTCCGGCACCGATGACGCCGACGGCGGGCCCGGGGACGGGGACGTGGTCCGTGGCGACGCCGGCACCGACACCCTGGCCGGGGGCGAAGGGGGCGCCGACATCGTCTCCTACGCCAGCGCAACCCGCAGCGGCGTCATCGTCAATCTGCAGACCAGCAAGGCCAAAGGCGACGGCCACGACGACCTCGACGGCTTCGAGGACGTGGTCGGCTCGCCGCAGGCCGACACGATCATGGGCAACAACAACGCCAACCGACTCGACGGCGGCGTCGGCGACGACACCCTCGAGGGCGGTGGCGGCGGTGGCGTCGCCTTCGGCGGTCCGGGCAGCGACGCCTGCGCCGGCTTCTCGGTCGAGAACTCCTGCGGCCCCGAACCGGGGCCCCCGCCGGGCGCCGCCTACGTGATCCTCAACCAGGGCCTCGACGGCTCCAGCCTGGTCGTCCAGGGCGGCGAGAGCGCCGACGAGATCCGGGTCTCGCTGGGCGCCGGGGGCTGGACCGTCTCCGACAACCGCGCGGTCTTCGCCGGCGGCGGCTGCTCTAACCCGGCGGGCAACGCCACCGTCGTCACCTGCCCGGGCGAAGCCGGGCTGGCGCTCGTGGTCGTGACCGGCGGCGGCGGCAACGACGGCCTCGCGATCGACCCCAGCGTCCCGGCCAGCGCCAAGGTGCGGATCAACGGCAACGCCGGCAGCGACACGCTCCTCGGCGGCCCCGAGGACGACGTGCTGGAAGCGGGCGAGAACTACAACGGGCCCAACGACGGCAACGACACTCTCGTCGGCGAAGGCGGCAATGACGTCCTCTACGCGGACCCCGGCGGCGACCAGCTGAGCGGCGGCGCCGGAGAGGACCTCCTGGTCTCCTCGGTCGCGACCTGCCAGGGCCACCGCTTCGACGGCGGGGCCGGCGAAGACACCGTCTCCTACGCCCGTTCCAATGCCTCGCTCCACATCACCCTCGGCGGCAGCGGCGGCCCGGCCGGCTGCGGCACCCCCGATCAGATCCTCGCCGACAACGAGAGCCTCGAGGGCTCCGACGGCGCCGACGTCCTCACCGGGGACAACGGCGACAACAGCATGCTCGGGCACCTCGGCGCCGACGTCTTCCTCGGCAAGGGGGGCAACGACTTCATCGACGCCGCCGACGGCCTTCGCGACCGGCGGATCAACTGCGGCAGCGGCAACGACGAAGTCGTCAAGGACGCCAAGGACCCGACGTCCGGCTGCTGAATCGCGGCCGACGGGCCTGGAGCGTCCACATCGCGGACTCTCGAGGCCCATCGGCCGGTAGTTAGAAGCCCTGCTCGCCTACGAGGGGGACGAAGCGGCAGGCGCCGATCGTCGCCGCCTCCAGCTCGCCGCCGCGGCGGCGCAGCACGGTCAGCAGCTCGCCCCGCTCTTCGTCGGCGATCGGAACCACCATGCGGCCACCCTCGCCGAGCTGGGAGACCAGCGCCGGCGGAGCGGCCGGGGCGGTGGCGTGGACGGCGATCGCCTCGAACGGCGCCAGCTCCGGGACGCCGCGGCTGCCGTCGCCGACCGCGAGCTCGACGTTGGTCACGGCCAGGGAGGCGAGCGCTTCGCGGGCGCCGAGCGCCAGCGACTGGTGGCGCTCGACGCTGACCACCCGCGCCGCCAGCAGCGAGAGCACGCAGGCCGAGTAGCCGGACCCGGTCCCGACCTCCAGCACCAGCTCGGAGCCGCTCAGCTCCAGCGCCTGGCAGATCGCGGCGACGATCCAGGGCTGGGAGATGGTCTGCTCCTCGCCGATCGGCAGGGCGGAGTCGGCGTAGGCGCGGTGGCGCAGGCCCGGCGGCACGAAGGCCTCCCGCGGCACCTCCCCCATCGCCGCCAGCACCCGCTCGTCCTCGATCCCGCGCCGCCGCAGTTGGCGCTCCACCATCCGCGCGCGGAGGGCGCCGAAGTCGGCCATCGCTAGAAGATGTAGTTGTGGAGCTTGGCGGGGTCGAGCACGGTGACCCGGCCGCGGCCGGAGCGGACGACCCCGGCCCGCTCGAGGTCGGCGAGAAAGCGGCTTACGCTCTCCCGCGAGGTGCCGGCGAGCTGAGCAAGGTCGGCCTGGTTCATCCGGATCGTCACCTCTCCCCCCTCGCCGCCGTGCGGGGTTTCGGAGACCAGCTGAGAGAGGACGCCGGCGACGCGGCTCGGCACGGTCTGGAAGGACTGACGCGAGATCCTCTCGTTGGCCTCGCGCAGGCGGCGCACCAGCGCCGCCACCAGCTTCACCGAGATCTCCGGGTGGCGGGCCAGCAACCCCCGCACGTCTGTGGCCGGCAGCGCCAGCAGCTCGCCGTCGCTGAGCGCCTCGGCGCTGGCCGAGCGGGTGTCGCCGTCGAGCATCGCCAGCTCGCCGAAGACCTCGCCGCGGCCGAGGGTGGCGAGCGTTATCGCCCGTCCGTCGGAGTGCTCGCGGGTGACCCGGAAGCTCCCCTCGCGGACGATGTAGCAGGCGTCGGAGCGGTCGCCCTCGTGGAAGACGCGAGTGCCGGCCGGGAAGGAACGGGGCACGGCGACGCGGGAGAAGCGCTCCAGCTCGGCCTGCTCGAGGTCGGCGAAGAGCGGCACCCTTCTCAGCAGCTCGGCGCTGGTCTCGACCTCCTCCATAGGGCGATTATCCCAGTGCGGGGTGAAAGGGGGCCGGCCTTCCCCCGGGGGTCGAAAGGCCGGCCCTGCCGCTCAGACGGACTTCACTACCGAGAACGCCGGCAAGACGTTTGCCTCATTGCTGATCTTCACCCCTGCTCACCCCCTTCCCTGCTTTAGCTCGCTCTGGTGTGACCCGTTCCAACGCTAGAAACGATTCCAGCGATTGGCCCAGTTGAGCTAAAAACTCACTTCGAGCGTTCAGGAAGTCGTTTACGATCGTTGCTTCAGGCTCTTCAACAGGAGGAAGTCATGGGATCGGTGAAGACGCGCCCATCAATCGAGTCAACGCTGGCGGCGATCGTTGCCCATCCCACCCGCGTCAAATGCCTCTCGATCCTGGCCGAACGCCGCGCGAGTCCCAACGAGATCGCGAACGAGCTGAAGGAGGACGTGGGGCACATCAGCTACCACATAAAAAAGCTCGTCTCGCTGGGCGTCGTCGAGCTGATCGACGAACAGAAGGTCCGCGGCGCCGTCGAGCACTTCTACCGCGCAGTCACCCTGGCCTACATCAGCGATGAGGAGTGGGCGAAGCTCACCGTGGAGGAGCGGCGTCCCTACTCCCTCTACACCCTGCAGCTGGCGATGGCCGACGCCGCCGAAGCGATGGATGCCGGCACCTTCTATTCGCGCTCCGACTTCTACCTGACCCGAACCCCCGCCGCCGTCGATGAGGACGGCTGGGCGGAATTCAACAAGCTTCACGGAGAGATGATGGAGCGGACGATGGAGATCATCGCGGCGAGCGCCGACCGGCTCGCAAACTCGCCGGAAGAGGCCAGCATCCCGGTAACGCAGATTTCGATGTTCTTCGAACGGCCCCCGCGGCCGGCGAAGTCCTAGCCGGCGACGCCAAGAGAGACAGAAGTC